>CAVQFQ010000017.1:262500-770188 GCA_963711835.1 uncultured delta proteobacterium
ACCAAACTCCGAATACCGTTGACGCTTACTGCAGGAGTCAGTCTACGGGTGATAAGATCCGTGGTCGAAAGGGAAACAACCCAGATCGCCAGCTAAGGTCCCTAAATATGTGCTAAGTGTGGAAGGATGTGGAAATGCCCAGACAACCAGGAGGTTGGCTTAGAAGCAGCCATCCTTTAAAGAAAGCGTAATAGCTCACTGGTCAAGTGACTCTGCGCCGAAAATTTAACGGGGCTAAAGCACATTACCGAAGCTGCGGGATACATCCGCTTCACCAAGCTTACGACAAAAGCTGAAAAAAGAATTTGCGAGATCCGCCGGAGGCGGAGCGAACAAAATTCTTTCAGGAAAGCACCTCCATATCATGCTATTGAATGATGAGATGGAAAAAGGTCGTAAGTTGGGTGAAGCGGATGGATCGGTAGGGGAGCATTGTAGCAACCTGTGAAGGCATACCGTGAGGAGTGCTGGAGGAACTACAAGAGCGTATGCTGACATGAGTAACGATAATGCCGGTGAGAAACCGGCACGCCGTAAGCCTAAGGTTTCCTGAGTAAAGTTAATCTTCTCAGGGTTAGTCGATCCCTAAGCCGAGGCCAATTGGCGTAGGTGATGGAAAACAGGTTAATAGTCCTGTACCACCTTATGGACGTTTGAGTGAAGGGGGGACGTAGAAGGGTAGACCATCCGGGTGTTGGATGTCCCGGTTCAAGCTGGTAGGCGGGTTCACTAGGCAAATCCGGTGAACCGTTAACGCCGAGAGGTGATGAGGAGAGTTTTTAACTCATAAACTGGTTGATCCCATGCTACCAAGAAAAGCCTCTAGCGAGTTCATAGGGTGATCGTACCGTAAACCGACACAGGTAGGCGAGGAGAGTATCCTAAGGCGCTTGAGAGAACTCTGGTTAAGGAACTCGGCAAAATGACACCGTAACTTCGGGAGAAGGTGTGCCCCTGCGTAGGTGAAGAAATTCGCTTTTGGAGCTGAAGGGGGTTGCAGAGAAATGGTGGTGGCGACTGTTTACTAAAAACACAGGACTCTGCTAAGTCGAAAGACGACGTATAGGGTCTGACGCCTGCCCGGTGCTGGAAGGTTAAGGGGATTTGTTAGTTCACTTCGGTGGGCGAAGCTTTGAACCGAAGCCCCAGTAAACGGCGGCCGTAACTATAACGGTCCTAAGGTAGCGAAATTCCTTGTCGGGTAAGTTCCGACCTGCACGAATGGCGTAACGACTGCCACGCTGTCTCAACCAGGGACTCAGTGAAATTGTAATACCGGTGAAGATGCCGGTTACCCGCGACAAGACGGAAAGACCCCGTGCACCTTTACTACAGCTTGACATTGGATTTTGAGCTAATATGTGTAGGATAGGTGGGAGGCTATGAAACTGGGACGCTAGTCTCGGTGGAGCCAACCTTGAAATACCACCCTTGTTATCTTAGAGTTCTAATCCCGATCCAGTTAGCCTGGCGGGAGACAGTGTCTGGTGGGTAGTTTGACTGGGGCGGTCGCCTCCCAAAGAGTAACGGAGGCGCGCGAAGGTTCCCTCAGGCTGATTGGAAACCAGCCGTAGAGTGTAAAGGCATAAGGGAGCTTGACTGCGAGACCAACAAGTCGAGCAGGTACGAAAGTAGGTCTTAGTGATCCGGCGGTTCCGCATGGAAGGGCCGTCGCTCAACGGATAAAAGGTACGCCGGGGATAACAGGCTGATCTCCTCCAAGAGTTCACATCGACGAGGAGGTTTGGCACCTCGATGTCGGCTCATCGCATCCTGGGGCTGAAGCAGGTCCCAAGGGTTTGGCTGTTCGCCAATTAAAGCGGTACGTGAGCTGGGTTTAAAACGTCGTGAGACAGTTTGGTCCCTATCTGTCGTGGGCGCAGGATATTTGAGAGGAGCTGTCCCTAGTACGAGAGGACCGGGATGGACGAACCTCTGGTGTTCCAGTTGTTCCGCCAGGAGCATCGCTGGGTAGCTACGTTCGGAAGGGATAACCACTGAAAGCATCTAAGTGGGAAGCCCACCTCAAGATAAGATATCCCTCTGCCGCAAGGCAGACTAAAGGCCCCTCGAAGACTACGAGGTTGATAGGTCGGGTGTGTAAGGGCAGTAATGTCCTAAGCTAACCGATACTAATCGGCCGTGCGGCTTGGCCTTATAATCTTTTCCTTTTTCTTCTGCTCCATATTTGTTTTTATATTTTTTTAGGCAAGAGGCTATTGGCTATAGGCTATAGGTAAGAAAGAGCCCTATTGCCTGGTGCCTATGGCCTATCGCCTGCGGTTTATACGGTTTCCCGGTGGCAATGGCGAAGGGGCCACACCCGTTCCCATCCCGAACACGGAAGTTAAGCCCTTCAGCGCCGATGGTACTACCTGGGCAGCTGGGTGGGAGAGTAGGACGCTGCCGGGAATTTTTTTAAGCCCGTTTTCAGTTTCGATTGAAAACGGGCTTTTTTTTGCATTTATTTGGAAAATAAAGAAGTTCCTTTCCGGAACAAGCTAAACACAGAGGTCCGTCATCCAGCGGATATCCTTCCCTGCATTTTGGACAAACGGCGAGGCTACCACGGGGACGAGGCTTGATAAATCGTTCAGCCACCTCCACCTTCTGCACACCGCAAATTCTACTACCCGCTTCTTTAATCTGCGTTGAAAGCAGGTCCCCATCCTGCTCCTTCTTGGGTTTCAGCTTAAAAAACCACGTTTTTAATTCCGGCCAGGCCTCCAGCTTTTCTGTATCCACAAACACCCGTACCCCTTCCCCATTTTCCTTGATATAAAGAGTCAGGGCAAACCGTCCGACATTCACCACAGTGAGCCATCCATTGCCCACCGTACATGGCGTTAACAACTGAATCGCATCAGGTAAGCATTTCGGAGTCTCGCTGAGGGCATCTAAAAGCCCTCCTTCCGGTAGGTGGCGATAGGCCAGGTCGATCATAAAACCTCCAATGATTACACCCGGTGCCTCATATCCGTGAAACTCTTTCACCCGTTCCACAAATTCTTCAAAAGTATAATTCCGAATGTTCATCAAGCCGCCTCCACCCGGCAGGGAACATAGCGGTGCATAGGGGTTCCGACAAAGTCTCGGTTTGTGTTTTTTGTTAATCTGTTGACGTTAGCGCCATATTTAACGCCATCATAGACCAGACCAAAGCCTTGCGGAATGATGACCTGGCCCTTTCTGGCATCTTGTGGTTACTTCGACCTCTATTTTTTCCTCCCCAGCTTCCGTGATGACCCTTACCATCTGTTTATCAACTAGGCCCAGCGTTTCTGCATCAGAGGGATTTATTGCCAGGGTGCAGGGCCGCCTGCCTTCGTTCCACGCAGGGTCCCGCATAGCCCGTATTGGAATTCATGTCCATATGGCGTCCTGCCATCAGGATCAATGGAAATTCAGCATCAACTTTCAGCCGTTTCTCTTCCTCACTGGGACTGATTTCCTTTATCCAGTCTTCCGCCTCTGCGGTATGAAGCCGTATCCTGCCGTCCTTTGTGGCCAATCTACCAAGGTTTTTCCCGATATCCTGTACTCCGACCAGCACGCCTTCCGGATGGTCGATGATGGCCTGGTAGAGGGCCAGCCCCTGGTCCGGTCCGGCGTCGAATCCCACCCTTGCCGCCTCCTCCTGCTTTGCCGGGGACCTCTGTAAAAACCCGGTGAAATAGCTGGCCAGGTGGGCGGAACCGATGGCATTGCCCAGCGTCTTGGCTGCTATGAAGGGTACCCTCATCATGTTCTCAGGATGCTCCATTACATAACCTATCAGCGCATCACGGTATGTCCTCAGGCTGCCGCTTCCGGCAGCCTGGTAAAGCGAGTCGGGTAGTGCGGGAATCAGCCCCATGGCGTCGGCCAGGAGAGTGAATATCTCACCCGCTTCTTTCTGCTCTCCTTCTACCTCAACAACAGGCCGGCGCATCCGGCTGACTACGTCCAGGAAACCTTCGTTGGTTTTGGAGGGGATAATAGCGTCCGCCGGGACCCATGATTCGTAGGTCGACCTGCAGGGCAGGACATAGTGTGCAAGTGCGGCAGTCTCACTCAT
Source organism: uncultured delta proteobacterium (assembly GCA_963711835.1). Lineage (GTDB taxonomy): Bacteria > Desulfobacterota > RBG-13-43-22 > RBG-13-43-22 > RBG-13-43-22 > CAVQFQ01. Next base: position 266,558 of record CAVQFQ010000017.1, read on the forward strand.
TGCAATCTCGGTTACCACCAGCAGATCGAGCCGCCCGAATGCCTCTTCATACGCGGTCGTATCGGCATAAGACCGCAATGGATTGGCTCCCAGGACGAAGGCGGCCCTCAGCCGGTCGGGACGGTCGTTGGCGATCTCTTCCGGCATCACATTGGGAGGGAACATCCCGGCGATGGCCGGGATGTTGGTCACCGCTGTCCTCCACGTCTTGGGGTCATTCGGATCTGAGTACATCTTTCCGCCCACAAGGTAGTCTCCTCCCGGCACACCGATGCGTCCGCAGATCGCCAGCAGCACAACGAGCAGATATGATACAAGGGCGCTGTGCCGGTTCATCAGGATGCCAAGATCGTCACGCAGGCAGGACTGGCGTTTGGCGAATTCCTGGCAGACATGGAACACCTGGTCGTACTCCAGTTCGCAGACCTTTAGCGCCGCGTTCACGTCGAATCCGGCGAACCAGGGCAGTATCTCCTTGAACCCGTTAACGTGCTTGTCGATGTATTCCTGGTTATGCATACCCTCTTTGAGGATGATGGCAATCATCGATTTTAACAGCAAGGCATCCGTACCCGGCCGAAGGGCCAGGTGAATATCCGCTATTTTCGCAGTTTCCGAACGCCGCGGGTCGATCACTACAAGCAGCTTGTCCGGGTCTTTGGAGATTCTGGTCAATACTCTCCTGGCCTGGGGTATATGGTGGCTCATCATCCCATTCCAACCGACGGCCATCAGCATCTCGGTATTCTCATAATCAGGTACTAGTTCGAGCATCTGGCTTCCGAATGTCAGCCCGTGCGCCCAATACCGGCCGGCAAACTCCTGGTTGGCGGATGAGTACTGGTAACGCGACCCAAGAGCCTGAACGAAGCCGACCAGGAACCGGGTCGGGTAGAAGTTGAATTCGCCCCCGCCGGCTACCGACGCCAGGGACCGCGGTCCATGCTCTTGAAGTATCTTCTTGAGTTTTTCTGCGATCTCGCCGATTGCCTGATCCCAGCTTATGCGTTCAAACTTGCCGCCCGCCTTCTTCATCGGGTAAAGCAACCGGTCCGCATTGTGCTCATGATAAGCGATGTTCATGCCCTTTCGGCAGACGTATCCTTCGCTGATAGGGCTGTCCTTGTCAGGGCGGACTTTAACAATACGGTTGTTTTCAACTTTAACTTCAAGGCCGCAGCAGACAGCGCACATTACGCAGGTAGTCTTCTTCCATTCTTCCATGATACGCTCCTTTCCTAAAATTCTCCTTACAACATTCTAAGGAGAACCCCTTTTAAAAGATTCCTTTTCATAGCTGTAAATCCGGTAAAAGGTTTTTCATTTTCTCATATCCAGTTTGCTTTACTTCGGTGGCGTCCTTATTATCCCAGCCACAATTCTGACTTCTTTATTGGGATTGCGTTTTGCCCTCGCTTCCGCTTTGGATCCGGCCATAACGTAAACCGGTTCAGGCCGGTCTCTGAGGGGCTTCAATATTCTTTCAACATGATCCTTCTTGTTTTTAAGGTAATCCGTTTTGATCTCTTCCCCGGCCGGACAGACGGCCATACAATAACTGCAGCGATAACTCATCCGAAACATCAGGGACTGCCACATAAAAGCCGTCTCCCGATTATTGAAATGGCTATTGTATTCGGACATATTTTGCGAGGTAACCATGGCCTCCACCCAGTTCTGAAATCCGGTCATATTATCCCTGTAGGTGTGGGTAATGCAGGCTATGAAGTCAAACGGTCGGCCTTTGGTGATGGCCCCCGTAGGGCAGACTACAGCACAAAGATTACAATGAATGCAGGGATTCTCGACTAAAGGCCGGTCATAGTGATCCACTACCCCGTTGATTAGTATGCTATCCAACTGGATGGCGCTGCCGAATCTGGGATGAAGGACCAGACGGTTCATTCCCATATGGCCGAGACCGGCCTCCACAGCCATGATTTTATGGCTCACATCCCAGATCTTACCTGGGTAGCGGTCCAGGTCCATAGGCCATCCCTTGTTGACCACCACCCCCCGGATACCGATCCGGTTCAACCGGCGCAGAATCTCCCTCGAAAGTTCGGAAATTTTATCGCCGGTATGGTGGTACTCTTCATTCGCCACGTATCGGGCCGGGCTTTGCAGGTTCTCCCGATTATTGGTCACAATGACGGAAAGGACGCTGCGGGCCAGAGAATACACATGTAAAATCCCTTCCCGCTCCCCTTTCAGCGTTTCCCGGTCTATATCCACCAGGCCGGCATCGTCGGCCCCGGCTTTGATGCAGATTTCTTTGATGGCCGCAGAGGGATAGGGTTTAGACGGATTATTGTTGTTTGATACCTTCATGTTTTCCTCCAATGCCTTGTTTTTAATTCATTTTTTCCACCTTTAGTAGGCCTTGGTTTTTTTCGTTTATTGCCTGTTTCGATAGAATCAAGAATTGGTCTTTCTTCTTGGCTTTGAAGACCGAATGTCTGCAGAAATTCCTCGATCCGATCCGGGGCCCCTTCAATCTGAATGTCCTTGGCCAAGCGACTACGATCCGACCGCGGTGCTGTAAAAACGGTGGCCCAAATTTCAGGAGTCGTAATTATTTTAAGGTCGGAATTGGGATCCTCTTCCCGGCAACTTGACCAGTCATTATTAAAAGATAGGGAATAGTGGGTTTGAGGAAACTGCATCAACCACTTGGCCGGCCGTGGTAAACGTTTGCCCTTTTTGTTGAGTGATGAAGTCAGCGCTCTCATCAACAGATCCGGGTGGACGACCTCACCCGGGATCGGAGGCCGCATGGCATAACGAAATCCCCAGGTGGCAAGAGCATCCACTATAGGACTCAGATCGCGTCCAGCGGGGGTCAGCTTGTACCAAACCTGGCGGCGTCCGGGCTTGTTGTCCCGTTCTAGGATCCCAGACGATTCCATTTCTCGAAGACGCTGGGTGAGCCATTTTGGGGTGATATGATTTAAATAGCCAAGGAGATCGGTGAATCGTTGCGGGCCTGGTAAGAGATCTCGAATGATGAGCAAAGACCATTTGTCACCGATTTTTTCCAGGGTCCGTGCCACCGGACAAAAATGCCCATAGGTTTGAGTCATAGAATTAGCCTTTCAATATTTAGTATAATAAAGATAGTATCTTTACTATATAATAAGTCAAGAAAAAAATTTTAGAAATTTCCAATATCGAAGGGATCAAATTTGGGAACTAATGGGGAATAGAATTTTTCTCAAATGAAAGAGGTCTTTTTCTGCCGGATTAAGGAGGTTACCCTTTTCCGGTGGCATATGGCGAAGGGAACACACCCGTTCCCATCTCGAACAGGTAAGTTAAGCCCTCCAGCGCCGATGGTACTACCTGGGCAGTCCCGCTTGGGCGGGATGGAGAGTAGGACGCTGCCGGGAATTTTTTTAAGCCCGTTTTCAGTTTCGATTGAAAACGGGCTTTTTTCATTTTTATTGACATTCCTTGTCCGCTGGATAGATCTTCTACCTGGCAGCCCAATTTCCAATTCCGGTCCTGACCAAAAGCCCAGGATATTTTTTCGGTCACACCAGAGGGCTTCTAAGCGTCTAAACCAATAAGAAAGGCGAAAAGAAAGAAAAAACTATGGGATCCGATCTGGAATGGCTGGTAGAGGCGGCTAAAGAAGGAGATAAGGGGGCCCTGGAAGATCTTATCTCGAAGATTCAAAATAAAGTTTATGGGTTGGCCTTACGGATGCTCTATAATCCTGCCGATGCCGAAGATGCGGCTCAGGAAATTCTATTAAAAATTATTACCCGCCTGAGCACCTTCCGAGGAGAAAGCGCCTTTACCACTTGGATGTATCGGGTAGCCGTCAACCATTTATTGACCTTGCGCCGACGTCAACCCGAACTGGAGGCGGTTTCTTTTGAAGACTATGAAAAAAGCCTGGAATTGGATGCGCCTGTAGACTGGCAGGAGTCCCGCTCCAGCGCCTTGCAGCATATCTATGTGGAAGAGATCATGATCAGTTGCCTGCAAGGACTGCTGCTCTGCCTGGATAGGGACCACCGGATGGCCTTCCTCCTGGTGGAGGTTTTCGATGTCAGCAGCGAACAGGGGGCGGCCATCCTGGAGATTACCCCCGCGGCTTTCCGCAAACGTCTTTCCAGGGCCCGGGAACGGCTGCAGGATTTTCTGAGGAGAAATTGTGCGCTGATCAATCCGGACAATCCCTGCACCTGCGAACGCTATGCGCTTTCTCAGCATTACCCCGAACAAGTGGCGGAAAAAGATCTGGTTTTTGCCAGACACCCCTGCCGGCTCAAACCAGAAAGAGGGATCGTCCAGCGTATCCAGGAGATGGATGAACTGAGCCGGATTGCCGCCCTGTATAAGCAGTACCCCGATTTGCAGGCCCCGGCTACTTTGATCGAAAATATCCGAGATTTGGTCCATTCGAATAAATATGAATTACTATAAAAAATTGAAAGGAGCTTCCCATGGAAAAGATGATTGCGGTCTGCGGAATTGAGTGCCACCAATGCCCGACCTTTTTGGCCACCCGAGAAAACGATGACCTCAAGAGGAAGGAGGTCGCGGAAATGTGGTCCAAGGATTTTAAGGCAGAAATCAAACCGGAAGACATCAATTGCGAAGGCTGCACCTCCGGTAAAGAGCGGCTTTTCAGCCATTGTCATGTTTGTGAAATAAGAAAATGCGGCCGGGAAAAACAGTTGCAGAACTGCGCCTACTGCGCTGACTATATCTGCTCCAAATTAAATGGATTGTTTCAAATGATCCCCCAGGGTAAAGTGGTTTTGGATGAAATTAGGAAAGGTCTGTCCTGATGATACCCGGCCACGAAGGGGGAAATTATATGGCATTTCGAAAGACGATCGCTTTTGAAGCCCCTGGTTTCAGTCAGGCGCTGCTTGCTGCGGCACCGGCTTTGGATCGTGCCGAGAAGATGATGCTGTACGGACAGTTCATCGGATCTTGGGAGGGAACAGTTATTGTCCACCGCCCGGACGGTCAACGTTTCGAGAACTCCTGCGAAGTCCATTTTGGTTGGATACTCGGGGGCCGTGCCATCCAAGACGTTTGGATCGCGCCTTCCCGCCAGACGAGGGTCCCCGGAGCGGAAGACGGGATGTATGGCACCACCTTGAGAGTCTACGATCCGAAGCAGGATCAGTGGGAGATCACCTGGATCGATCCGGTCCGGCGAAACTTCAACAGAATGCTTGGTCGCCCGGTGGGGAATGAGATAATACAGGAATATCGTGATGAAACCGGGAATATCTGCCAATGGTGTTTCACGGATATTCACCCGGATTCGTTTCATTGGATCAGCCGCGAATCCAAAGACGAACGAATAACGTGGAACCTGACCGCTGAGTTTTTTCTTCATCGACGGGATGAGGATACCAGTCGGACCTGACGCAGGAAGGAACTGTTGATATGGACCAGGCTTCATTCTGTCTTTTCGAGACACCGCTCGGTCCTTGGGGGATCGCCTGGAAAGAACCGGCCACAGCGCCCCGGGCGCCGGTGGTGACCTTTATCCAGCTTCCCGAAGCGACCAGGGCCCTGACCGAAAAACGTATCGCCGAAAGGTCCGGGGGGCGCAGGACGCGCTTAATACCGACCGGCATTGCCGGGATCATTGAAAGAATCCAGAAGCATCTGCAGGGGCATCTCCAGGATTTTCAGGACATCGCCGTAGATCTGAACAGCGCAGCACCTTTTTCCAAGCAGGTATACGAAGGGGCCCGAAAAATTCCGGCAGGGCGAACCGTAACCTACGGCGCTCTGGCGAAGGAGATCAATCGACCCATGGCTTCCCGAGCCGTAGGGCAGGCTTTGGGCAGGAATCCCATCCCCTTAATCATCCCCTGCCATCGGATTCTGGCTTCAGGTAATAAAGCGGGGGGATTTTCCGCACCGGGCGGAGTAACCACCAAAGGCAGGCTGCTGTCCATCGAAGGGGTTACGCTCGGTGGCCCGATTACGATTAAATCGAAAAAAGACCTGCTCCGGGCGGCCTCGTTATTGAAAAAACAGGATCCGCGCCTGATCGATTGTCTGGATAAGCCGATTGAATTCCATTTGCGACCGGGCCATTCTCCCTATGCCACCTTGATCGAAGCCGTGGTGCACCAGCAATTGTCGCCCAAAGCCGCAGCGACGATCCTGGGCCGGGTGATGAATCTTTATCCGGATCAGAAAATTCCCAATCCCGCTGAGTTGCTGAAGACCAAAGATGAACTCTTAAGGAAGGAGGGCTTGTCCCAGGCGAAAATCAAAGCGGTAAAAGATATTGCCCTAAAGACAGTGGAGGGGACCGTACCTTCAGCAAAAGAGATCGTTAAGCTCGGCAATGAAGAGATCATCAAAAGGCTCACTTCCATATATGGGGTAGGTCTCTGGACCGTAGAGATGATGCTGATCTTCAACCTGGGGCGTCAGGATGTCCTCCCAGTGGATGATTACGCCCTTAGAAAGAGTATATCGGGAGTATTCGGCATGAAGGAAGTTCCCACGCCGAAACAAGTGGCCGCCCTGGGCGAGTTATGGCGGCCCTATCGCACAGCGGCAGCGTTGTATCTCTGGAACAGCATCAATTCGTGATTCCGAATCCAACGGAAAATTAATGGGGACGGTTCTCTTTATTTTCATTTTACTGGTGGCGATAGCGAAGGGGCCACACCCGTTCCCATCCCGAAAAGGTCAGTTAAGCCCTTCAGCGCCGATGGTACTACCTGGGCAGCTGGGTGGGAGAGTAGGACGCTGCCGGGAATTTTTTTAAGCCCGTTTTCAGTTTCGATTGAAAACGGGCTTTTTTGTATCCCTTTCGAGAGAGGGTTAAGAGAGTCTTTGAGCCGTGAATTTAAAAGGTTGTTTCAACCTGAGGATATTTTCCGGATGGCAAAGTGTCGAATCATTACAGGAACTTTACCATTTTGAGCCCCCTCACTTTTTCAAATAACTTCTTGTCGAAGGTGACAAAATCACATCCTAATTTTTTCGCCAATTCAATATAAGAGGCATCATACAGAGTTATCTGAAATCTTCTGGATAAGTTCAGGCCGCTTAAGAATTCATCCCAGCCCAGGCTGAAGACCTCCAAATCAAAGTTCCATAACAAGGAAAAAGCCTCGGAAGCGGTTTCGTTACCGAGGGATGTTTTCGTGGCCAGAACATTGCCTATTTCATAAAAAAACAATTCGGGAACGGCAATAACTTCCTCACCCGATATATGCCTGTCCCGATATCGGACGGCCCGATCCTCTCCTTCTTCGTCCGTGAAAATCCACTTTAGGGCTATTGAAGCGTCAAGAACGATCATGACCGTTCCGGATATCCCTGACCGCCTGAACAGTATCAATGGGTCTGGTTTCCAATTGATGGTGCTTTTTCCACTCATCCATCCGTACGGATATCTTTTTAAGACGCCCTTCTCTGTTTTTTCTTAATACTTTTTCCTCGAAATCTTCAACAGAAATGATAACCGCCATGGGTTTATTCGCCCGGGAGATTACTACCGGTTCTTTCTGTTGCGAAACCTCGTTTAAAACGGTTCCCAGTTTCTTCCTCAAATCAAGGGCCGAGATGGTTTTCATCCCCCAGACCTCCGCTTAGATTTTTTATTTGAATTTTGAATAAACTTTCTTATGTAATGCTATGCTATAGCATATACTATGATAATAACTATGTCAATATGTCTATTCCGGACCAAAGTGACCACCGATTCCGGCGGGAAACTGACCAGTAATTTCAGTGGTCCGGAATAGACAGGTTATGGGTTTGGATCATTTTCAACTTGAAAACCGAAGTAGGGTCCTCCATCAGGCGATTGCCGAACGATTGAAAAGGGATCCGGGGCTGTTGAATGTGGCCAAAGAAACTTTACATAGGATGCTGCCGGGATTTTTTTGGCCCTATTGCGAATGAGCTGGGAAGGGGCCTTTTTTTATGACTACCCCCGGCCCTGGACAACCTGGAACTAATGATTTAACTTTATCAAATAAAGACAGGGTTAAGGTCTGAACCGTAAAAAGGAAGGAGACTCAAGGTATGGCTAATGCGGAAAGTATTCAATATGCGGAAGGATTTCGACAGAAGGTAAACGAATTCAAAAAGGTCTGCCAGGGGCTGAACGAAGAAACAGCCTCCAGTGCCCCGGGGGATCGCTGGTCGCCGAAGCAGATTATTTCCCACCTTCTGGGCCCTGAGGGGATAGGCATGTTTCCCAGTATCAAGGCCTTCCTGGATCAGGATACGCCTCGGTTGGATATGGAGGCCGAGAACCCTTTCTTTACCGAAGCACGGAAACGGATGCCCTTTGGAGAACTTTTTGCGGAGTTCGAAAAAGAATACGGTCGGATTGCCGATCTGGTGGCTGGTTTGTCTGCGGAGCAGCTCAAGCGAAAGGCCCGCATCCCCATGCTCAAGGAAACCCCCATAGGTGAATATCCCACCTTGAAGGATTGGATCGCTGCCCTTGGAGATTACCATCTGGACTTTCATTTGGACCATCTGAAGGAAATTTTACAGGCCCTGGAAGTTACAGCCGGGAAGTAAGAAGGCCGGACAACACATCCCGATTTCAAGACCATCCCAAAGTGGGCCAAGACCCAGGTAGAGCTTAACCATCTAAATAGGTTTGAAGCCAAACATTTATTCAAACATTAAACCAACCCTGGCCTTGCGCTTACGGGGGATAACCGGGAGTGAGCAAAGGCCGCCGAAGAAATCCCAATTAAAAACGCCTACCTAACTCCTTTAACCTTTTATCGGTCCATCAGACCGATTCCATCCAATTTAAAAATCCCTACCTGTTGAGGGGTTGACTCGAAAATTAATCCTGTTGCAAAGTCTGCCATTCTGGTTTAAGGGTATCCGACGTCTAAGAAGACCTTGAAGCTTTAATTATAGTAAAGGGGTCTCTTTGCCGAACAAATTTAAAAAGTGATAATTCAAGGAGATACACATATGAATAGAAAGGTTAGCGTTTACTCGATCTTGCTGGTGGTTCTTTTCTCTTTCTGTTTGCTGCCGTTTGATGGGTGGACGGCCTGCAGCCCGGCTCCCTCCGGGATGGTTTCCTGGTGGCGGGCTGAAGGGGATGCCAGGGACTTCTGGGACGGCAACCACGGCACCCTCCAAAACGGGGTCGCTTTCGCTGCCGGGAAGGTAGGCCAAGCTTTCAGTTTTGACGGGGATAATGATACTATTTTTGTTCCCAACACCCTGAACATCGACGGGGGGGCGCAGGCTACGTACATGGCTTGGGTATACCCAAAAGCGACCCCTGCTGCTGGAAACTATTTCGGCCTTTTAGGGGTGGGAGATTCGACCCAACCGGTATGGACAACCCAACAATGCCGTCTCCTCTACTTCACGACGGACGATTCTCCTGTTGGAATGGCAAAATTTTACATGGATTGCGGAACAAACGATTCTGAACCCTCATACAAAACACGGTATTCCGCCAATGACTATTCGATTAATCGATGGCATTCGGTTACCGGGGTTTTTAACAACGGGGCCTTGGACATCTATGTAAATGGAGTCCTCGACAATGGGACAGAAGGTGGTTTAAGTCCGGGAACATTTATAAACACCGACGCCAACACCTATGTTTGGATGGGAGCAGAGGTTCGATTTGATCAGACTTCTTTTTTTGTTCCTTTTAATGGTCTTGTCGATGAGGCGGCTATTTATAACCGGGCTTTGACCGCCAATGAACTCTCCGCCATTTACAATGCCGGCAGCGCTGGGATCTGTGCGGTGAAGACGATCTATTTACCCCTGATCCTGAAAAATTAGTCAGATTTATTATTCCTCATTTTTCCCTTGACTCGGATCCTCAATCCATTTTAGCATGAGGTCCTTTCATAAGGATTTCCCATTAAATCAAATTGTTATTAGAAAAAACGCAATCAATTCCATTATCACCACCGAAATAGCCAGACTTCAGGGGTGATTGAAACCCTGATTTTTCGTTGCTTCAACGATAGATACATCCGCTGCATAAAGTGCCGGCAGCACAGTCAAGCCATTCCAAGCTTTAATTAAAATCAGAAACCCTTTCCTGCTCGACAGCCTCGAGGTAACCTTGGATCTGATCAACGAAGTGTTGCAGACCATTTTATCCGGTGTATCCATTGGTTGCGTTTATGGACTGGTGGCCCTGGGATTTGTCTTAATCTTCAAGGCTACAGAGGTCATCAATTTTGCCCAGGGCGAACTCCTCATGCTCGGGGCTTTCATCAGCTACAGCCTGATCACTTTCCTTCATTTCCCTTATTGGGCGGCCTTGCTGGCGACGATCTTCCTCATGGGCCTTTTCGGCCTGGCGCTCGAAAGGACGGTTTTGCGCTCTTTGGTCGGTGAGCCGGTCTATGCCATCGTCATCGTCACCATCGGCATCTCGTTTTTCTTAAGAAGCGTTGTCAGCATGATCCCCGGCTGGGGAACGGACACTCACGGGTTTCAAACCCCTTTTACGGAGCAGTTTGTGCGGACCGGCCCATTGGTCATCTCCTGGGAGTATCTGTCCATCATCTTGATGACTACCGCCCTGATCTTGATTCTCTTTTCCTTTTTTCGCTTTACCCGGATCGGCACGGCCATGCGGGCCACATCGCAAAACCAACTGGCGGCCGTTTACATGGGTATCAGCGTGACCAAGGTGTTTTCCCTCACCTGGACGATCGCCGCGGCCCTGGGCGGAATCGGGGGAATCCTGTTGTCGCCGATTACCTTTGTTCACATGAACATGGGATTTATCGGACTTAAAGCCTTTCCGGCCGCCGTCCTGGGCGGCTTCGGCAGTCTTCCCGGGGCCATTGTCGGCGGACTCATTATCGGTATCAGCGAAAGCCTGTCCGGCTATTATTTGCCGGAAGGTTGGAAAGACGTTGCCGCCTGGATCATCCTGATCGGCGTTTTGATTGTTCGTCCCCAGGGTCTGTTCGGGATTCAGGAGAAGAAAAAGGTCTAACCCTCATGCGCTTTGTCATGAAAACCCATTATGTTCAGGATATCCGGCTTTTTAAATACCGGAGCACCTTTTTCTGGTACCTGGCCCTGGTTATCGGCTGCTTTATTCTGCCCGGGCTGTTGGATGACTATTTGATTTCCCAGTTGACTTTTATCTGCGTCTACGCCGTGGCGGCCGTAGGCCTGATGCTTCTAACCGGTTACACCGGGCAGGTCTCCATGGGTCACGCCGCCTTTTTTGCCATCGGTTCCTACGTCTCCGCCATTCTTACTTCCAAAGGGATCCCCTTTTTGCTGTCCTTGCCGGCCGCCGGCGTTTTTGCCGGGGCGGTCGGGATTATCGTCGGACGTCCCATTCTTCATCTGACCGGGCTTTACCTGGCCATTGCCACCATGGGTTTTGCTTTTATCGTGGGTGAGATTTTGGTCCGCTGGGAGAGCCTGACCAAAGGCAACATGGGTTTTTCAGTGGCTCCCCCTTCCATCGGACCCCTGGTATTCGATAGCGAAACCCGTTTTTACTACTTAGCGATCGTGGTCCTGATTCTTTCCCTCCTGGCGGCCCGAAACATTCTACGCGCCCCCAGCGGAAGGGCCATGATCGCCATCCGCGACAGCGAGGTGGCGGCCGAAAGCCTGGGTATCAACCTGGCTAAGTTTAAAACCATGGCCTTTGCCGTCAGCGCCTTTTTTACCGGCCTGGCCGGCAGTCTCTATGCCCATAAAATACTGTTTATCAATCCCGAAAGTTATACCATCATCCTCTCCATTGAGCTGCTGGCCATGGTCATCATCGGCGGGTTGGGCAGTCTCCATGGGGCGGTATTCGGGGCGGCCTTTTTTATTTTCCTTCCCCAGTCCATCATTATGACCAAGGACTATATGCCGGTCTATCTTCAAAACCAAACCGGTCTGGAAGGGGCGCTGTTCGGATTGCTGATCATTTTGGTCATGCTCTTGGAGCCCATGGGCCTTTACGGGAGATGGCTGAAAACCCGGTTTTATTTTGAAATGTTTCCCCTCTACAAAAAAGATTCCTTTAAAAGAGAAAAGAAATACCAGAAGGCGGAAAGGCGTTAGGTGGCTTTTTTTAAGGCTGAAAACCTATCCATTAGTTTCGGCGGGCTTCAGGCCTTGAGCCGGGTCAGTTTTGAAGTCCGCCAGGGAGAAATTTTCTCCATCATCGGACCCAATGGCGCCGGGAAAACGACCATTTTTAATTGCATCAACCGTTTTTATGATTTGAACGAGGGCTCGTTTTCTTTAAAGGACCGCACTATTTCAAAAATCAAACCCCATACCGTAGCCGATATGGGGATCGCCCGGACCTTTCAAAACATCGAACTTTTTAAAAACATGACCGTTCTCGACAACCTGATCCTGGGCCGGCATCGCCGCCGCCGCTCCAATCTTTTTAGCGAAACCTTTTTCAGCCGGTCCGTTCAGGAACAGGAAATTGAAAGCCGTCAAAAGGCGGAAGAAATTATTGATTTTTTGGACCTGGAGGCCTATCGCCAGCAACGGGTCATCAACCTTCCCTATGGCGTCCAGAAAACCGTTGAACTGGGCCGGGCCCTGGCCATGGACCCCATACTCCTGCTCCTCGATGAGCCTTCCTCCGGCCTGAATGTGGAAGAGACGGAAGATCTGTCTTTCTGGCTGAGCGATATCAAAGAGGCTTTGGGGATTACCATCATTTTGGTGGAGCATAACATGCGCTTTGTGCAGCAGGTGTCGGACCGGGCGCTGGCCTTGGATTTCGGCCAGGTGATCACCCAGGGACACCCCAAAGAAGTTCTGAACCACCCGGAGGTGATGAAGGCCTACCTGGGAGAAGAAAATGTCCCTGCTCCAAGTTAGGAACATAGAGACCTACTACGGTCCGATCATGGCCATCAAAGGCGTTTCTTTCGATGTGGCCGAAGGGGCCATCGTCACCATTTTAGGCGCCAACGGCGCCGGCAAGACCACCATTCTGAAGACCATTTCCGGCGTCATGGATCCGGAAAAAGGCAGCATCGAATTTTTAGGACAGCGCATCGATTCCCTGGCGCCGGATAAGATCGTTCGCCTGGGAATTTCTCAGGTGCCCGAAGGCCGGGAAGTTTTCCATGACTTGACGGTAAAAGAGAATCTCCTCATGGGCGCCTATCTGAGAAAGGACCGGGAAGGCATCAAAAAAGATCTCGAAACGGTCGCTGAGTATTTTCCAATCCTGAGGGAGCGCGCCGCCCAGTTGGCCGGAGACATGAGCGGCGGGCAGCAGCAAATGATCGTCATTGCCCGGGCCCTGATGGCCCGGCCCCGACTCATGCTCCTGGATGAACCTTCCCTGGGTCTTTCGCCTTTGCTGGTAAAAGAAATTTACGGCATCATTAAACGCATCAATACCGAGCAAAAAACGACCATCCTGCTGGTCGAGCAGAATGCCCCCATGGCTCTTTCCGTGGCCAGCCATGGATTTGTGTTGGAACTGGGCCGGATCGTCATGGACGATACCTGTGCCGCCCTTTTGGCCAATGAAGATGTGAAGGAATTTTATCTGGGCATCAAAGAGGAAAGCATCCGGGGGGCACGACGGTGGAAGCGGAAGAAAAAATGGCGCTAACCGCTCGGTTATCCGAAGCCGATACCATTCCCCGGCTGTTCTGGAAGCGGGTTGCCCAGTGGTCGGACCGCACGGCGTTACGGGAGAAGGTCTACGGCATCTGGCGGGAGATCACCTGGCGCGAATACGGTCTGAAGGCCAGGCAGGCCGGGCTTGGACTTGTGGCGCTGGGTCTGGAGCCGGGCGACCGGGTAGCCATCATCAGCGAGAACAACCCGGAATGGCTGTACAGTGACATGGGCATTCTGGCCGTCGGCGGCGTGACGGTGGGCATCTACCCCACCGATTCCCCGAACCAGGTTGAATATGTCCTCAACCACAGCGGGGCCAAATTTTACATTGCCGAAGATGAAGAGCAATTAGACAAAATCCTGGAGATCCGCGGAAATATCCCCCAGCTTCAAAAAATCGTCATCATGGACATGGAAGGACTGCGCCATTTTTCCGATCCCATGGCCTTACCTTTCGCTGAATTAATGGAGCGGGGGAAACAACTGGACCGGAAGGATCCCGGACTTTTCCCAAGGCGGCTTCAGGAGCCGCAACCCGAAGACCTGGCCATTCTCATTTACACCTCCGGCACCACCGGTCCGCCGAAAGGCGCCATGATTTCCCATCGGAACATTATCAGCACCATGGAGATGCAGGAGGCGGTCAATCCGGGGCTTGAAAACGACGAAGTCCTCTCTTTCCTGCCGCTCTGCCACATCGCCCAGCGCATGGTCTCCGTATATAATCCTTTGTTGGCCGGGTATAGGATCAACTTTGTCGAAGAACTGGATACCATTCCGGAAAATATGCGAGAAGTTTCACCCACTGTTTTTTTCGCCGTGCCGCGCATCTGGGAGAAATTCTATTCCTCTCTGGTGCTGACCATGAAGGATTCGACCTCCCTGGAAAAGCTGGCTTTCCGGTGGGCCACAGGCATCGGCCGGAAAATCTCGGACTATCGGCTGAACCGATCCGAACCGCCCCTTTATCTGAAGGCGCTTTTTAAGCTGGCGGACTGGACGGTGTTGAAGAACCTCAAAAAGATACTGGGGCTCAACCGGGCACGCTACTGCCTTTCCGGGGCCGCCCCCATAGCGCCCGACTTGTTGAAATTTTATCACGGCCTGGGCATCGATGTGAGGGAGGTCTACGGACAAACGGAAAACTGCGGTCCCACCTCGATTCATTATGATAACGATGTTCGCTTCGGCACGGTCGGCAAGCCGCTGCCCGGGGCCCAGATCCGGATTGCCGAGGACGGTGAAATTCTCCTGAAAGGCCCCCATGTCTTCATGGGCTACTACCAGGATCCTGAAAAGACCCGGGAAACCATCGTTGACGGCTGGTTGCATACCGGAGATGTGGGCCGGATCGACGAGGCCGGTCACCTGGTCATAACGGACCGGAAGAAAGATATTATCATCACCGCCGGGGGAAAGAACATCACCCCCTCGGAAATCGAAAACCAGCTTAAATTCAGTCCCTACATCAATGATGCGGTGGTTATCGGGGACGGGCGGAAGTATCTGACGGCCCTGATCATGGTCGATGATGAAAATGTGATGAAATATGCCCAGGACAACCGGGTTCCCTTTACCACCTATGCCAGTTTAACCAGGGCCAAAGAAATCATCGAGCTGATCCAGAAGGAGGTGGATGAAGTCAATAAAAAATTTGCCCGGGTGGAGACCATCAAAAAATTTCGCCTGATGGACATCCAGTTGACCACCGACGATGAAGAGATCACGCCTACGATGAAACTGAAGCGGAAGTTTATCAATGAAAAGTTCCGGGAGGTTATTGAGTCCATGTATTAGTACCGTTGAAATAAATTTGTTGTTTTTTCGGTAAAGCATTTTTCAGGACCGCTAAGACAAAAAGCACGAAACAAATTCAAATGACCAAATTTCAAAATTCGAGAAATTTTTGTTTTAGTCATTTAGATTTTGGACCTTTGTGCTTGTTTCGGATTTCGGATTTCGTGCTTCGAGTTTCGAATTTATAGATTTTCTCGTTGAATGGTTAGAGAAAAATTCTCAGAAAATACGTAAGAATCTAACAGGAGGTGTATCATGAAAAAGGTATTTTGGACAGGACTGTTGGTTTTAGTGATGGGCTTGGGGTTTTCCGGACTGGTGATGGCCGAAGAAGGGGTGACGGATACCGAGATTGTCATCGGATCCCATCAGGATCTGAGCGGACCTATCGCCGGTTGGGGGACCCAGACCAAATTGGGGTTGGAGATGCGAGCCCGGGAGATTAACGAGGCCGGGGGAATTCACGGCAGAAAAATCCACCTGGTGATCGAGGATAGCGCCTATGATCCCAAAAAGGCCATCATGGTGACCAACAAGATGATCACCCGGGACAAGGTCTTTGCCTTTGTCGGCAACATGGGATCCCCCACGGCCGGGGCCACCAAACCGATCATTTCCGCTAAAAAAATCCCCCAGATGTTACCTCTTACGGCGGCCTCATTATTTTTTGATCCTTATGACCGTTACAGCTTTGGCGGTTTTGTCCCTTATTATGATCAGGCCAGGTGCATCGTCAAGTATTTCGTGGAAAAGAAAGGCACCACCAAAATCGGCCTCTTGTACCAGGATGACGAAATGGGGGCCATCATGAAAAAGGGGGTGGAGGACCAACTGGCGGTTCATAAACTGAAAATGACCGCTGCGGAATCCTATAAACGGGGGGATACGGATTTCAGCTCCCAGATCGCCAAGCTCAAAAAGGCCGAGGTCCAGCTCGTGGTCCTGGCCACAGTCATTCGTGAAACCGTCGGGGCCCTCAAGGAGGCCAAGAAAATCAACTGGAATGTGGATATGGCCGGTATGTCTCCTTCCTTTCTTCATATGGTCATTGACCTGTGCCTCAAGGCCGGTTTCTCTCCGGACGGCTATTATGCCACGAACCATTCCCCCTATATCTATCCGGAAAGCCCCCTTGCTTCGGTTCGGGCCTTTTATAAAAAACACAGGGAATGGTTTGGAAAAGATCCCGACATGCCCACCACAGCCGGCTACGCGGGAATAGACTTTTTCGCCAAGGTCGCTGCCAAGGTGGGCAAGGACCTGACCCGGGAAAAATGGATCGATGCCGCCGAACATTACGGGGTGTATAAGGATGAGAATTTCGGCGGGGTTGATATCCAGTTTACGACCACCAACCACCAGGGGGCCTTCGGTGCCATCCTGACCCAGGTGCAGGGCAACAAGTTCGTCAAGATAGCCGATGTGAGTTATAGATAATTTGGTTAAAACTCCAAGCCCAGTTTTTTGAGGGCGGCCACGCCGCCCTGAAGATTCAGGCAGTCTCCTAGACCGGACCGATCGAGGGTGATCTGGGCCTCGTAGGAACGCACTCCGGTGTTGCAGACCAGGATCAACTGTTTGTCCCTGGGTACTTCGGTCAGCCGTTGTTGGAGCTGATCCTGAGGGATGCTTTTCCAGATCTCGGGATATTTTTGGACAAACGGTTCGGCGTTCCCCCAGCCCCGGCAATCCAGAAAGAGGAACCGGTCAGGGTCTTTTTGTTTCCACAGTTCCAGCACCTGTTCCGGATTGATGGTTCGATTTTTGCCGGCCAGGATATTTTCCGCGGTGTTGCCGAGGGCGTTCAGGATGTCCATGGCCGCTGAAAAGGGCGGTGAATAGGGGAGCTCCAGGTTGCTGATCTCGGAAACATGGGGCGTTTGATGCAGCAGTCCGGCCACGGCGCAGAGGCGGGCGAAGAGCCCGTCGCCCCGGTTGCCCAGACCCTGGACACCCAGGACCCGGCCGCCGGCCTTTTCGACCACGATTTCCAGGTACATGAGATCCTTATCCGGAAAGAAATGGGCCCGGTCGAGCTGGACCACAAAGGCGCTGATAGCCTCGAAGCCTTCCTGTTCGGCTTTCCGGAGAGACAACCCGCAGCCGCCCACGGAGAGCTCAAACAGCTTCAGGATAAAGCTGCCCACGGCCCCTTTGAAAACCGCTTTCCCTCCGGCCAGGTTGGTGCCGATGACCCGCCCCTGCCGGTTGGCCAGGGAGCCGAAGGGAAAAAATCCCGGTTTCCCAGTAACCAGGTTCGGAACGGTCACACAATCCCCTCCGGCATAAATGTCCGGGTCCGAGGTCTGAAGAAATTCATTGACCCGGATGGCACCGGAAGGGGCCAGCTCCAGACCGGCTTGCCGGGCCAGGTCGCTGTTGGGGTTGACCCCGATGGAGACAATCACCAGGTCGGCCTCCAGGCTTTGTTTCCGGGTGACGACCCGTTCGACCCTTTCCCGTCCTTCGAATCGCAGGACTTCGTCACTAAGATCAAGGACCACCCCTTTTTCCTCCAGATGGTGCTGGGCCATCCCGGCCAGGGTCGGGCTGATCAGGTCCGGCAGAATCTGGTCCTGCATCTCCACCACGGTAGTCTCGATGCCCCAGAGATCGGCCAGGGCCTCGGCCATTTCCAGGCCGATCGGACCGGCCCCGATAATAACCGCCCGCTCTACTCGGCCCTGGGAGATTTCCTCCTTGATCCGGATCGGCTCCACCAGGCCGGTGATGGAATAGATGCCTTTCAATCCGGCTCCTTCTATCGGTAATTTTCGCGGGCTGCTGCCGGTGGCGATGACCAAGCGGTCATAATCGAGCCGAATGTGCTCACCGGTTTCCAGCCGCTCGATCAGGATATTTTTCTGTTTTCGATCTATCTCCAAGGCCCGGGTTTGGGTTAAGACCTCAATCCCTTTGGCTTCCCTGAAAAAATTTTTATCCCGCAGCATGTGAAAGCTGGTGGTCTGGAGCTGATCCGGGTCGCTGACATCCCCGGAGATATAGAAGGGGATTCCGCAGCCTCCGTAAGAAATACGGTCGGATTGATCCAGCATGATGACGCGGGAGTCGGGCTCCAGCCTTTTGAAACGACAGGCGGCTTTGGGGCCCAAGGCTACGGCCCCGATAATGACTATGGTTTGAGCCATGTGAAAAACCTCCTCAAAAATAAAGGCCAACATTCAAAATATAGAGTTTGTCATAGTTACCTGATTTTTGAGCACTCCATTCATAGAGGGCTTCGGGGGTCTTGATTTCAGGGCTGTCCAATCAATCCGCCTGGACGGACGGAATTCAAAAGTCGGACGGAAAAACAGTCCCCAAATATACCAGAAGACCTCTTTGAAGGACAGGATAAAGGATTAAGCCCCAGCGGGAAAATTTTTCAGGGCCGGCGATACGGTTCGATTCTCCGGGTAAGGGAAAGGGACCCTGCCGGGATAGTTATTTATCCATGACAGAAATTGCCCGTCTTTGATATACTGGTGGAAAACGGTCCATCTCTCACTCTTGGAGTTTGTCCCAACTTTACGTGATTTTTAAACACTCCATATCATAGAGGGCTTCGGGGGTCTTGATTTCAAGGATTGTCCGCCAAAACGCCGGCAGTTTGAACCCGGGCAGGAAGTTTATAATGGGGTTTAGAAACAGGCCAACACCAAAGTGATTTGTCGTCTTGGGTGAATGCCCGGCTCCCAACCAACTTAGAAATTCGGGCCGGGTTGGGGCTGCGGATTACCTTTCGGACAACCTTGAAATCAAGACCCCCGAAGCCCTTTCGGTTTGAGAATGACGTAACTTTGGGACTATCTCTGCTCTCGTGTCCAACAGTGATGGTTCAGGCAGATTTTCTTCCGACAAAAAATGAAACTTGACCTCGAAGAATTTGAAAAGCTGGTTTCCCGGGCTCTCGTAGAGATCCCCCCGGTTTTTCTGGAAAAATTGGAGAACCTGGAAATAATAGTCGAGGAAGAACCTTCTTCGGAGGTTTTGGAAAGCCTGGGATTGAATCAGGGGGAACTCCTTTTTGGACTATACCAAGGGGTCCCGAGGCCCGATAAAAGCTTCTTTCAAGTCACCCTCCTGCCGGATCGGATTACCCTCTTTCGCCTCCCCCTTCTAAAGGCCTGCCGTACTAAAAAGGAAATCATGGATCAGATCGGAAAAACCGTGGTCCATGAAATAGCCCATTATTTCGGATTTTCGGAGCAGGAGATCCGGAAGCTGGGCTATTGAAGGCCGGTTTAGCGGTTCTTCGGGAAGGGCGGGGACCGGGAGCTTTTCTGTTTGACAAGGGGCGGTTGCCTTTACTATAGTTTTTTTCAAGGCGGCTATCTGCGCTTTTCCTCGCCCCTTTCTCACACCAGTTACTCATAAAAACCATCAAGGAGGTGGGTATGGGCCTTCAGGACCAACCCCAGGCGGCCATCCTGGTCATTGATGATGAACCGATCGTCCATGAAAGTATCCAACGCATCCTTTCCGAAGAAGGCTATCTGGTAGACGGCGACCTGCGGGTCAAAGATGCCATGGAAAGGTTGAAAAAAACCCCTTATGACCTGGTATTGACCGACTTGATGATGCCGGAACAGAACGGGCTCGAAGCCGTGAAGGCCATCGGCCGGGAACATCCGGGCATCGGCGTCGTTATGTTTACCGGCTATCCCAATGTCGATTCCGCCGTGGAATCGATCAAATTAGGCTCCCTGGATTATCTGCCCAAACCCTTTACCCCGGACGAGCTGATTGCGGTCGTGGTCCGGTCTCTGGAGAAGGTCCAAAAAGCCAGGAGAGACCGGGAATTGGAGCAGCTTTTTGTCGAGGCCGAAAAGGCTATCCAATCGAGTCTCGATCTTAAGGAAGTCCTTCAGATTATCAACACCAATATCGTCCGCATCTTCCGGGCCAAGGGAAGTTCGGTTTTTTTGTACAACAAGAGAACCAATTCCCTGGACCTGAACTCCACCTGCGGACTGAGTGACGGCTATTTGAAAAAAGGACAACTCGATGCGGCCAGGAGCATCCCGGAAGTATTGGCCTCCAACGAACCGGTTTGCATCGAGGCTGCCCTCTTTGATCAACATCTCCAATATCCGGAGGAGGCCCGAAAAGAAGGCCTCTCGGCGATTTTATCCTTGCCCCTCGGAATAGACGAAAAACCCTTGGGCGTCCTGCGCCTGTACCGGGCCGATGCCCGGTCTTTTAATGCGGAAGAAATCACCCTCTTGAAAAGACTGGCCGACCTGGCGGCCCGGGCCATCCAGAATGCCAAGTCCTTTCAGCGGATCCGGCATGATATGGAAGAATTAAAAAAATACATCCCCAATGCCAAAGATTGACAAGTCGGATATCATCCCGACTGCCCATATACACAAGACCTCAAAAGCCATCAAGGATGGAATGGTTTATTAATCACCCAAGGTAGGGATAACCCCTATTTTTATCGGATTTATAAAGGAAGGAATACCATGAGCGGAGAGGTGAAAGGCAGGATTCTAATCGCGGATGCCGAACAGGCCTTCCAGGACGGCCTCATCCCGGCCCTGAGGAAGGAAGGCTACCGGGTGTTTGGTTGCGGAACCGGCGCCCAGGCCTTGGAGCTTCAAAAAAGCGAATCCTTTGATGTCCTGATCGTGGATTGGAAACTGCCGGACCTGGAGGGGCTGCAGATTATGGAGGCAGCCCGGCAGCAAGATGCCGCAATTTCCATGATAATGACCACCTATCAGTCTGATGTGGACTCGGCTGTAAAAACCATGAAACTGGGAGCGGCGGATTACCTTGCCAAACCGATTTCTCCGAACCAAGTCCTTAATCTGGTAAACCAGATCATGGAGGGGCGAAGGGTTTTGGCCGAAAAAGCCGAGAGAGAGCGTTCCTTTGAAGCCCTTAAAAAGGAAATCGCCTCCACCCTAAGCCTTCAAGAGGTGCTCACCCTCCTAGCCAAGGGCGTGGTGCGCATCATGGGAGTCAAAGGCAGCACCTTAAGCCTGGTCGGGAAATTTCAAGCCGAGCTGCGACTCATGGCTTCCGAGGGATTGAGCCCCCGATATTTAGAAAAAGGGCCCATCGATCTGGTCAAGAGCATCGGTGAAACGATCCTGAAGGGGGAACATGTCCTGATCGAAGATGCCTCAAGGGATTCCCGGGTGCAATATCCGGAAGAGGCCCGTAAGGAGGGGATCGTTTCCATCCTGAGTATTCCCATGAAAGTGAAAGGCCGGGTCATGGGTGCCCTGCGCTTGTATACGGCTGAACCGCGTGCTTTTTCACAGGAGGAGCACCTGTTTCTCTTCGGCTTTGCCGAGCAGGGGGCCTTGGCGGTCCAACGGGCCCGATCCTACGAAGAGGCCCAGCTCGAATATGAGTCCCTTCGTGAAAGCATCTGGGATTACTTTGACGACGGCTGGACGTAAATGGAGATCATCAAAAGCCCGGCTTTTTGGGAAAATATCATTGAAAGCTCTCCGGATGCCATCGTGGCCATTAGAAAAGGCGGCGATATCATCATCTTCAATTCGGCGGCCGAGAAGCTCCTGGGATACCAAAAGATGGAGGTCATGGGGAAAATGAACATCGTCTCTCTTTATCCCTATGAGATGGCCAAGAAGATCATGAAAGACCTGCGCTCCGAAGACTTCGGGGGGCCCGGGACACTGCTCAAGCGGGAAATGGAATTACTGGACCAGGAGGGGAAAACCATCCCGGTGTATATTTCAGCAGCCATCCTATACCATAACGGCCAGGAAATAGGATCGGTGGGCATCTTTACCGACCTCCGGGAAAAGAAAAGACTGGAGAAGCAGTTGCTGCGAACGGAAAAACTTTCCTCCCTGGGCAAACTATCAGCCGGCATTGCCCACGAAATCAACCAGCCTTTGACCGGTGTCCTGACCTTTGCCCATCTTCTTTTGAAAAAATTTAAAGAGGATGAAAAGACCCGCCGGGACCTGGAGGTCATCGTCCGGGAGACGACCCGCATCAAAAACATCGTCCAGGGGATTCTGGATTTCAGCCAGGAGAGGGCCATGCAGAAGCGGGCGCGGCGCATCGAGGAGATCCTGGATGATACCCTGGAAATCATCATTCATCAGGAAAAATTTTTCGGGATTAAGCTGGCGAAACAGTACAGCCCCAATGTTCCCCTGATCGTCGTGGACGAAAACCGCATCGAGCAGGTCTTCCTGAATATCATCTTTAATGCCCTGGAGGCCATGAAAGGATCAGGCACCTTGGTGATCAAGACCCGCAAGAGCGACCATTGTGTGGAGATTGATTTTTCCGATACCGGGCCTGGCATTCCTGAAGCCATCCTGGACAGGATCTTCGATCCTTTCTTTTCCACCAAGGAGTCCACGGAAGGCCTGGGCATGGGGCTGGGGCTGGCCGTGAGCTATGGGATCATTAAAAACCACAACGGCGATATCCAAGTGACGAGCACACCCGGGAAAGGGACCACCTTTACCATCCGCCTTCCCCTTCAGGAGAAAGACGAAGGCTTGGAGAGGGTGGTTTGCTGATGCCGGATTCGACTGGCCCAATCCAGGTCATAAAAACCTCCTGTTCCCGCATGGACCACGGCGGCTGCGGTCTGTTGGTCGAGGTGTCCGAAGGGCGGATCCAACACATAAAAGGCGATCCCAGTTCCCCCATCAGTCACGGGTATATTTGTCCCAAGGGTCTGGCTTCGTCGGATCGGACCGGTCACCCGGATCGCTTAAGGACCCCGTTATTGAGACAGGGGGCCCGGGGGGAAGGCCGCTGGAAACCGATATCCTGGTCCGAGGCCCTGGGCCGGATGGCCGAGGCCTTAAATCGCATCCGGAAAGAATACGGCCCGCAGGCCGTGGCCTTCGCCCAGGGGGCGCCTAAAGGGCTGGAGCATTTTGTAATGATTCGCCTGGCCAATTGTCTTTGGTTCCCCGAATGTAACGGGCCCGCAGAATGTCTGCCATATGCCGCGGGAATTGGCCGGGATGATGACCGTGGGTTTTTTCCCGGTCCCCGACTATGATTCCGACACCGCGTTGATCCTGAATTGGGGCAGCAATCTGCTTAGAAGCAATGAAGAAGGAATCATTTCCCTCCAACTGATGAAAACCCTTAAAAAGGGTGCCGATCTGATCGTCATCGATCCCCGGAAAACCCATTTGGCTGAAATTGCCCAGAGCCATCTCCAATTAAAGCCCGGGAGTGACGGGGCCCTGGCCTTAGGCCTGCTTCAGGTCATCATCCGGGAAGGGTTATATGACCGGGCCTTTGTGGAGCAATGGACCACGGGTTTTGAGGCCTTAAAGGAATGGGTTAAGGACTATACCCCGGAACGGGTGTCCGATCTCACCTGGCTTTCTCCGGATGAGATCATGCATACCGCCTGGATCTATGCCACCTCCCGGCCGGCCCTGATCCAGTGGGGCAATGCCATTGAGCATACCGCCAACAGTTTCCAGACCTGCCGGGCCTTATTGGCCCTGATGGCCATAACCGGCAATCTGGATAGCCCCGGGGGAAACATCATGCCCACCATGCCCCCGGTGGCCCGTCTGGCCGACTTTGTCAAGGCCCAACTCCTTCCGGATAAGGTCCAGAAAATGATCAGCCGGGTCTCGCGGATAGCGCCCAATTTCATGATCGTACCTCCTCCGCTGGTTATCCGGGCCATCCTGACCGGGCAGCCCTATCCGGTTAAGGCCATGATTACCCAGGTCACCAACCCCCTGCTGACCTACAGCGACGGCCGGCAGACCTTTGATGCCTTGAATAAACTGGACTTTCTGGCCGTCTCGGATATCTTTATGACCCCCACAGCGGCCCTGGCTGATATCGTTCTGCCTGCGGCCACCGGCTTCGAGTTTGACGACATCGGCCATTATGGACTGGCCCATGGCTGGATTGCCGCCCGGCCGAAAATCGTGGACCCCCCGGGCGAGGCCTGGCCGGATGTTAAAATTTTATCCGAAATCGGCCGGACCCTGGGGCACGAGGAACATTTCTGGGAGGATTATCACCAGGCCTTAGACGAAGCCCTGGCCCCTTCCGGCTTGACCTATGAGCAATTTAAAGAGATAGGATTGTTGAGAGGGGAAAGGGCCTTCAAAAAATATGAGGCCAAAGGCTTTAAAACCACTTCCAAAAAAGTGGAACTCTTTTCGGAACAACTTCGGAAATGGGGATTTGATCCCCTGCCCTCCTTTTCCGAGACCCCGGAGGTTTCCCTGGAATATCCCCTGCTGGCCACCTGCCGGAAAAACCCCTTCTTTTTTCATTCCGCCTACAGGCAATTGAAATCCCTGCGGGCTCGATATCCCGACCCCCGGGTGGAAATGCATCCTGAAGCGGCCCGGATAGTAGGGGTGGAGGATGGCGAGTGGGTCCGGATCGTAACCTCCAAAGGAGAAATCAGACAAAGGGTGGAGATAAGCGATCGATCGGATTCCCGGGTGGTCTTTGTGGATTATGGCTGGTGGTTCCCTGAAGCCGGCCCGGAATCCTTATTTGACTGGGATCGAGCCAACGTCAATGTCCTGACCAGCAATGATGTGTTGGGCCGCGAAATGGCCACCCCCAACCTGCGGGCCTTTCCCTGCCGGGTGGAGAAGATCAGCGGGGCCTAATTTTTGAAAAGTTGTGGCACGAATGCATTATTGCCAGACCGGGGCCCGGGGGTCCGGGGTTTCCTTGCCCGGACGGCACAATAAGATAAAATGGCCAAAAAATTTGAGGGATCCTTATGCGAGTAGCCATTAAAAAACGATCCAAAAAGGCCGGCCTGCCGCCGGGGACCCCCATTCATATCGGGGAGAAGAAAAGCGAAAGAACCCGGGTAACCCTTTTTGATTATGATGAGCAGCAGGTCCAGGAAAAAGAAATTGACAGCGTCGATGAGTGCCTGCTGTTTAAGGGGAGGCCGACGACGACCTGGATTAATGTGAGCGGATTGCATCAGGTGGAGACCCTGGAGCAATTGAACGGATGTTTCGGGCTGCATCCCCTGGTTCTGGAGGATATTTTAAATACCGACCAGCGACCCAAGATGGAGGACTTCGGCGACTATGTCTATATCGTCCTGCGAATGCTTTATTTGGATAAAGAAAAGAAAAATGAAATTGTCAGCGAACAGGTCAGTATCATTCTTGGATCAACCTTTGTCCTGACCTTCCAGGAGAAGGAAGAAGATTTCTTTGAGCCTATTCGGGACCGCCTCCGCAACGGCAAGGGCCGACTGCGCAAGATGGGGCCCGATTACCTGGTCCATGCCCTGTTGGATGCTGTGGTGGATCATTACTTCGTGGTCATGGAATCTCTGGGAGAATGGATTGAAGACCTGGAAGAGGAACTGGTCACCCGTCCGACGCCGGCCACCCTGCAGGTCCTGCATCACCTGAAGCGGGAGATGATTTTTTTACGCAAATCCGTCTGGCCCTTAAGAGAGGTGATCGCCGCTCTGGAACGGGGGGAGTCGCCGCTGGTTAAAAAAAACACCCTGGTTTATTTAAGGGATGTCTATGACCACACCATCCAGGTCATCGATACCGTAGAGACTTATCGCGACATGCTTTCCGGGATGCTCGACATTTATCTCTCCAGTATCAGCAACCGTATGAACGAGATCATGAAGGTCCTGACCATCATCGCCACCATCTTTATTCCCCTGACCTTCGTCGTCGGATTATACGGAATGAATTTCAAATATATGCCCGAACTGGATTGGCCCTGGGGCTACCCTCTGGTCCTAATCCTGATGCTGGGCGTTACGGTCTTTATGTTATATTATTTTAGAAGAAAGAAATGGATTTAAAGAAACAAAAAGAGGACCGGAGGCAAAAGCAGACCCCCCTATTTCTGGAAATCATCCTGGACAGCATTACCGAGGGCGTTTTTACCATCAACCGGACCCAGGTGATTACTTCCTTTAATCGGGCCGCCGAAAGGATCACCGGATTCCCCCGGGAAAAGGCCGTTGGTAAAAAATGTTTTGAGATTTTTCAGGCCGATATCTGCCAGGGGAACTGTGCCCTGGACCGCACCCTCGGCAGCGGAAAACCGATTGTTGATCTGCCGGTAAATATCCTGACCGCTGAAGGGAAGACGGTCCCGATCAGTATTACTACGGCGGTGCTGAAGGACGGCCGGGGAAATTGGATCGGCGGCGTGGAGACCTTCCGGGATTTATCCATGCTGGAAGCCCTGCGCAAGGAAATCAGCCAAAAATATACGGTCGGCGACATCATCGGCAAGAGCGAGGCCCTGCAACGGATTTTTAACCTGCTCCCGGATATTGCCCGAAGCGACAGCACGATTCTGATCCAGGGGCCCAGCGGCTCCGGCAAAGAACTTCTGGCCAAGGCCATTCACCAGTTGAGCGGCCGGGAAAACAAACCCTTTGTGGCCATCAATTGCAGCGCTTTCCCCGAAACCCTGCTGGAATCGGAGCTCTTCGGCTACGTCCGCGGTGCGTTCACCGACGCCAAAAAGGATAAGCCCGGGAAATTCGCTCTGGCTGATTCCGGCACCCTCTTCCTGGACGAGATCGGAGATCTGCCGCTGCCTTTACAGGCCAAATTGTTGCGGGTGCTCCAGGAGAAGAGCTATGAACCGCTGGGCTCCAATGTCCCCAAGCCGGTTAAAGCGCGTCTGATCTCGGCCTCCAACAAAGACCTTAAAGAAGGGGTTGCCCGGAGGACTTTTCGGGACGATCTGTATTATCGATTAAAAGTAATCCAGATCAATTTGCCTACCTTGAAAGAACGCCGGGAAGATATCCCGTTATTGATAGATCATTTTATCCGGAAGTTCAATCTCCAGCAGGGGAAGAAGATCACCCAGGTTTCCCCGAAAGTCCTGGAGATTTTAATGAATTATGACTACCCCGGAAATATCCGGGAGTTGGAGAATATCATCGAACATGCCTTTGTCCTCTGTCATGGTTCCGTGATCCAGCCTTCGCACCTGCCTCCCGAACACCAAAGAAGTTCCGCCGAACCGAGTTTGGGCCCGGTCCTGTCGGGGAAGAAATTAAAGGATCAGGAGCAGGAACTGATTCGAAAGACCCTGGAGAAATTTCAGGGCAACCGCTCCCGAACGGCCAAAGAATTGGGGCTTCATCCTTCCACCCTCTGGCGCAAGCTGAAGCGTTTTTAATCGCTCCGGTTAATATTGCAACTTGCACTCATTGCAATAGTTATTATTGCAAACCGCACTATTTCTCTCGTCTCCGGAATCCGCCCCTTTCAATCCAACAAATTTAAATAACACGATAAATTAACCACAAGCCCGGATGGCACATTTCTTGTTACTTATAAGCGTGCTTGTATTGTAAAAAGCCATGTCAAACCAATCAAAGGATGGTTTAAAGAACCGACTATGCTCAAGGTGGCTATCCCTGTTTTCATAGACCGCGTTTCCCCCAGGCTGGACTGCGCCCGGAGGCTGCTGGTTCTGAAAATTGACCGGGAGCGTTTAGTGGAGAAGGCCGAACTGGATATCAGTCACTGGCAACCGGAAGAAAAGATCACCCGGCTGAATCACCTCGGGATAAATCAGATTATTTGCGGGGGCATTCGCCAACAGGACCGGGCCGGCTTAAACCGTTTTGGTATTCAGGTGGCCTCTTCCATTTATGGAGAGGTGGACAGCATCATCGGAGACTATTTGCAGGGCAGGTTAAAGGGCTGCTGCTGTCGAAATAGAAAGAGAAAAGGAAGGGAGTAAAAACAAAAATGAAACTGGCTATCAGTGCTAAAGGAAAGACTTTGGACAGTGAAATCGATCCCCGCTTTGGGCGGTCCGGATATTTTTTGATCGTGGATTCGGATACCCTGGTTTTTGAGGCGATTGAAAACAAGCAAAACCTGCACCTGCCCCAGGGGGCGGGTATCCAGGCCTCTCAGACCGTTGTGGAAAAGGGAGCCCAGGTCCTGTTGACCGGAAATTGCGGGCCCAAGGCCTTTAAGGTCCTGCAGGCCGCCCGGGTTAAGGTGGCGGTGGGGCTTTCCGGTACGGTCCGGGAAGGGGTGGAACGTTTTAAAAAAGGTGAAATACCTTTTGCCGAGGCAGCCAATGTCGAAGGGCATTGGGGCTGAGAAAATTGGTGATTGCGGATTTCGGAATGGGCAATTAACTTTTCATTGATAGGGCAATAAAGAAAAATCTTTGATGCCCTGTAGAAAACAAGGAGGAAATATGCCGAGAAAAAACGGAACAGGCCCGGCTAAACCGGGCATGGGATTTGGGGCCGGTTTCGGCCGCGGAGCAGGTAAGGGCCAAGGGATGGGTGCCGGCGGGAACTGCCTCTGCACCAAATGCGGTCACAAGATCCCCCATGGTCAAGGGATTCCCTGTAATACCCAAAAATGCCCCAAGTGCGGGGCCTTGATGACCCGGGCTTAGGGGGATGATCCCGATCAACTCTATTTTGGAAAACTAAGGAAAAGAGAAAGGAGCACGATTATGACAGGTTGTTCTCATGGCGGATCTCAGTCCGAAAAGCCCGACTTAAAAAACGAGGATCTGCTTATCGAAAAATCGTTAAAAAAAATCAAGCATAAACTGCTGGTGATGAGCGGCAAGGGAGGGGTCGGGAAGAGCAGTTTGGCCGTTAATCTGGCGGTCGGATTGGCGC
The DNA here is from genome assembly GCA_963711835.1 of uncultured delta proteobacterium. Classification (GTDB taxonomy): domain Bacteria; phylum Desulfobacterota; class RBG-13-43-22; order RBG-13-43-22; family RBG-13-43-22; genus CAVQFQ01. The sequence goes on from CAVQFQ010000017.1 coordinate 295,557, forward strand.
TGAAGGGATTTGAAGTGGGTCTTATGGATGTGGATTTGCACGGTCCCAGCATCCCGCGCATGCTTGGTCTCAATAGTCTGGCGTCTATTAAACCGGAAAAGGAGGCCATCTACCCTTTGCCCTTCCAGGATAAATTAAAGGTTATCTCTATTGAGTCCCTGATGCCGGATAAGGATTCGCCGGTGATCTGGAGGGGTCCTTTAAAAATCGGGATTATCCGCCAATTTATCGCCGATGTGGTCTGGGGGGATCTGGATTTTCTGGTCATCGACTCCCCTCCCGGAACCGGCGATGAACCCCTGACCGTGGCCCAGACCATACCCGATGCCGAGGCCATCATTGTAACGACCCCCCAGGAGATTTCCCTGGCCGATGTCCGGAAGTCCATCAATTTCTGCCGCCAGGTGGGCATGAAAATCTTAGGCCTGATCGAAAATATGAGCGGCTACACCTGCCCGCATTGCGGCCAGGAACTGGACCTTTTCAAAAAGGGTGGCGGGAAACAAACCGCTTTTACCATGGGGGTTCCCTTTCTGGGCAGTATCCCTGTCGATCGGCAACTCATGGAAATGAGTGATCAGGGGCAGGCCTATCTGCTCCAGGAACTGAACCCGGAAGTCCGCCAGGCTTTGGAATCGGTAATGGCGAATATCCTAACCGGCGTCACCCTAAAAAAAGAGGAACCGGTTAAGCCGGTCCAAAAGGAGGAATTACCCACCATGATCAAGGAAGAGCTACCCCTAAAGGATTTGAAAATTGCCATTCCTCTGGCCGAGGGGGTTCTTTGCAACCATTTCGGCCACTGCGAACAGTTTGCCCTGATCGACTTAAAGGGCCAGGAGATCACCCAGAAGGAGCTGGTCACCCCGCCTCCCCATGAACCCGGATTATTGCCGCGCTGGCTGGGTGACAAAGGGGTCAACCTGATTATTGCCGGCGGTATGGGCCAGAGGGCTATTACCCTTTTTGCTGAACGGGGGATCAAGGTAATGACCGGAGCCCCGCAACTCCCGCCCGAGGAACTGGTAGGTCATTTTGTCAGCCGAACCCTGACCACGGGAGCGAATGTCTGTGATCATTAGTATTGCCAGCGGGAAAGGGGGGACGGGGAAAACCAGTGTGGCCGTGGCCCTGGCGGCCTCTCTGAAGGGACCGGTTCAGTTGCTGGATTGTGACGTGGAAGCACCCAATGCCCATATTTTTATGAAGCCCCGGTGGGAGAAGAAAGAGACCATCTATGCCCAGGTCCCACTGGTCGATGAAGAGAAATGCACTTACTGCCGGGCCTGTTCTCAGTTGTGCCAGTTCAAGGCTATCCTGGTACTTGGAGAAACCATCCTGACTTTCCCCGAAATGTGCCATGCCTGTGGAGGCTGTTTTCTGGTCTGCGAAGCCAAGGCTTTAAGTCCGGGAGGGAAGGAACTGGGGGAGGTGGAAGAAGGCTGGTCGGGGCCCATTTATTTTGTCCAGGGCCGGTTGCGGGTTGGGGAGCCCATGTCTCCCCCGTTGATTCGTGAAGTCAAAAAGCGCATTAACGGGGATAGGGTGGCTATCCTGGATGCCCCTCCGGGAACCTCCTGCCCTGTGGTCCAGACCGTGAAAGGGTCCGACTTTACTATCCTGGTCACCGAGCCCACCCCCTTCGGGCTTTATGATTTAAAGCTGGCCGTCGGGGCCCTGGGAACCCTGGGTATTCCCTGCGGGGTGATCATCAACCGCTCCGATGTGGGGGATAAAAAGGTCCAGGCCTATCTGAAATCCGAAGGCATCCCCCTGCTGATGGAAATCCCTTTTGACCGCCGGATAGCCGAAGGCTACGCCCAGGGACGGTCACTGATTGAGGTGAAACCGGAAATGAAAAACAGTTTCCAGGAGCTCTTCCGGGAGATCAGCGTTCAGGTGGAAAGGGAGAGGTGAGGGCCCTATGTCCAGTAACGTCAAAGAAATAACGGTCTTGAGTGGCAAGGGAGGCACCGGCAAGACCAGCCTGGTGGGCGCCCTGGCCGCCCTGATTTCCGATAAGATCCTGGTGGACTGTGATGTCGACGCCCCGGACCTGCATCTCTTGTTGAATCCTGAGATTCAACAAAGAGAATCATTTATAGGGGGAAAGAAGGCGGTGGTGATTCCTGAGCTATGTACGGCCTGCGGCCGATGCCGCGAGGTCTGCCGCTTTGAGGCCATAGACGAAAATTACCGGGTGGATTCCACGGCCTGCGAGGGCTGCGGGGTTTGTCATCATTTTTGCCCCTTCGATGCCATTGAATTTTCGCCCACGGTTTGCGGGGAGTGGTTTGTTTCGCAAACTCGTTTTGGGCCTATGGTTCATGCCCAATTGGATCCGGGACAGGAAAATTCAGGGTTGCTGGTGGCCCTGATCCGGCAAAAGGCCCGGGATCTGGCCGAGGAGAAGGGCCTGCCCCTGATTCTGGTGGATGGGCCTCCGGGGATCGGTTGCCCGGTGATTTCCTCCCTGACCGGGGCCGATAGGGTTCTGATCGTCACCGAACCAACCCTATCCGGACTCCACGACTTGGATCGGGTGGTAGGTTTGGCCAATTATTTTAAGATCCCGGGATCGGTTTTGATAAACAAATTTGACCTGAACCGGGAGATGGCCGGTCGGATTGAAGCCTACTGCCGGGAGAAAGGCCTGGGGCTGGCCGGAAATCTGCCCTACGACCCGGCGGTAATCGAGGCCGTAGTCCATGGAAAAACCATTATGGAATGGAGCCGGAATGGCCTGGGGGCGGAAATTAAAACAATCTGGGGAAGAATTCAGGAGCACCTGCTCAAGGATTAGGCAGGCGAGCAAGGGAACAGGGGCTACACCTTATGGGTGATGCCTTTCCTGGATAATCAGTATCGGGGCATTTTCGCCACCCGGGCCCCCGGTCGTCCCAATTCCATGTGCCTATCGATTATAAGGTTGGTTTCGCTGGAAGGAGTGATTCTTCATATCTGTGGAGCCAATGACGTGGAAGTATTTTCCCTTGTGAACCTAAAGCGAATTTGCTATAAGAGTATCATTTCATAGAGAATAATTGGTCAAGAAGCCAGAACAGGAGGAAAAGATGAGCGATTTGACTTTTACGCATAAAGGAAAAACCTATGAGGTGGATTCACTCCATTTCTTAGCGAACTTTAATGATTGGGATGAGAATTTTGCTGAAGGCCTGGCTGCAAAGGCAAGAATTCCTCAAGGATTGACAAAGGAGCACTGGGAAGTTATCCGTTGTATTCGCAAAGAATTTCAGGAAAAAGGGGTCTGTCCTCTTATTTATGAAACCTGCAGGATATGCAGATTAAATGTTCAAGAGATGAAAAAATTGTTCCCTACCGGGTATTGGAGAGGGGCCTGTAAATTAGCAGGCATGGGATCCGGGGTCGTTCATCTGGGTCCGGCATTTCATCCGATTAGCCTGCCGGAGACAGTGCCTTTTATGGAGGCCTACAATAAAACCTATGAGGTGGATCTGCGGGGATTTCTGGTTAACCCTGACGATTGGGATGAATACTATGCCATCTATAGAGCCTATGAAATGAAACTCCACGGCGGGAAACTGAGCGAAAGGCATTGGCAAGTCATCCGATTCCTTCGGGAAAGATATAAGCAAACCAAGGAAATCCCGACGATTTATGAGACCTGTGAAGCCAATCAAATGGACTTGGATGAGATGGAGCGCTTATTTCCTGATGGCTATCATCGAAGCGCCGTTAAGCTTGCCGGCCTCCGATTAGGCGGTCCGCCCTCTAAAAAAACCCAGGGGTAACGAACAGGGGAATGCAGCGGCGCGGGCGCCGTCTTTAGCGGAGATCTTCTTGACTTTATCCGGAGAGATGTTCAGCCTGAACCGGCAGAAGGAGTGGATGGTCTGGCCCTGGACATTAAGGGCCGCTACACCGGTCGGGGCCAGGACCGCCACCTGCATGGCCGTGGTCTTGCGAAAGAGGTCCAGAAGGGTGGATTTGCCTGTGCCGGCCTTGCCGGTGATGAAAACGTGCTGTTTCGTTTTTTCCATCAGGTCCAGGGCCCGGCGAAACTGGTCGTTAATTTCTATTTAAAAAAAATAAAACCATCTCTTCCCTGGCATCCTGCCCATCAACGGTACGGAATCCCGGTCCGGTGGGCTTCCGTTATTCCAGTACCACAGGAATGCCCTCTACGCCAATCACGACTTCAGTGACTCCCGGGACCTTCTGGGCGACCTCGAACAAGGTGTTTTTGATTCTATGTCTTCCCCCGGGGAAAATCCCCCCGGTCTCAAAACGTCCGTTTATTGTTAGGCTTCCTCCTTCAGCCGAAACCTCCAATTCCAACCCTTTGGTTAGATCATTGGTGGCCAAAGCCGCCTTCACCTGGCTGGCCAGGAGAAAATCCGCGACCCTGGCTTGAGAGGCAGGGGATTCCTTAAAGGCAGCCTGATTTAAAACACAAACAATGATTTCGCAGGCAGTTTCAATAGGGATGGCATCCAGATTGATTACCAGATCGTACAGCGAAGGATCCCGCCAATCGACATTGTACAAAAATCGTGTCCATTTGATCCTGCTTTCATCCATTTTTTCAATTCTTTTTGTAGCTTCCTCAAAGGACATCTTTTGGTTTTCAGCCAGTTTCTGTGCCCGACGTGCTAAGGGAGCGATCACCCGGACTTTTAAAACTTGAGGGACTCCTTTCAATAATAGATGCCCGGCATGGCCGTAATAAACAAAGGGTCCTTGATCCGCTTTCTCAGCCAAGGCCAGTTGAATAGCCGCCAGAAAAAGGCCGCGCTCTGGAGAAGGACCGGGGATCAAGCCTTTGGATTTCTCCAGTTGCTGGAGAAGGAGCGCTTGGGATATTCCAAAACGTCCGGCCGCGTCCTGAAGGATCTCCTGGCTGACCGCTGGGACCCCTAATTTTTCTGAAAGGCACTTAGCCAGAGCTTCCCCTCCGCTCATCGTCCCTCTGGAAATCGTTATGATGGCCATTTTATCTCCTTAGTCATTCTTCCTGGCTGGCAGTTCTTCGAACTTTTTTTCGAAAAGGGTGTTCAACTGGAAAGTCCTATGGCTTTTACCACTAAATCCCGCAGTTGGGAAAGTTTGAAAGGTTTGGCGATAAAATCATAGGCCCCTATTTTCAAGGCCTCTTTGGCCTTTTCCACTGTAGCAAAACCGGTAATGATAATTACCTGGGTTTCCGGGGAAACCTGCTTGACTCGTTTCAAGATCTCGATGCCGTCCAGTTCCTTCATCTTGAGGTCGGTGATTAAAACCTGGAATTTTTTTTCGGAAACCCGTTTGATGGCTTCCAGGGGATCGGTAAAGGTTTCGAGATCCAAGTGTACCTTCTCCAGAGTCGAACGCAAGCGTTCACAAACGATGGGTTCGTCATCCAAAATCATAACGCTGGGGATTTTATCCATAGGGCCTCCGGTTCCGGGGGAATGCCGGTTCGGGTTACTTGAATTTTTTGGCGGCCTTGTTCACCAGTTTAACGATATGCTCCAGCTTAAAGGGTTTGGTAACAAATTGGGCATTCAAGTACTCGGCCTCCCGGGCGCTTTCAATCGTCGCATAGCCGGTGATGACAATGGCTTCGGTATCCCGTTTCCGATCCTTCAGGTACCGCAGGACATCTATGCCGCTGGGTCCGCTCATTTTCAGGTCGGTAACCAGGACCTGGAAATTTTTTTCCTCCAGCCGGTTTAAGGCCAGCCGGCTGTCGGTAAAAACTTCCACCTGGAAGCCTTCTTTTTCCAGGACCGGCTGTAGCCGCTCCCCCACAATGGGTTCATCATCCAGGACCATTACCGCAACATCTTTTTTCATTGGAACCTCCTTCCGGTTTCCGCTTCGGGATTATCCCTCATCTAACCTTTTCTGATTTAAGAGGAAAGGGGATGGGCTGCCTGCTCCTCCTCAAAAAACTGGTTGGTAAAAAAATTGATGTCCCGGTCCGTCCGCAAAAGGACATCCAATTGCCGGGTATAGCCTATTAACTGTCCGATCAAACGAAACTTGTTTTCCATGTTCGGGCGGTCGATCTTTTTAATCCGTCCAATGATCAAATCGCCTTTGCTCTCCACGGCAAAATCGTTTTTTTCCAAAATCTGGGCCAACACTTTCACTCGGCGGCTGCGCCGGGTGAATTCGGTGACGCCCCCGAAGAATCGGAAATAGAGGTAGTTGCTGTTTCGATCATCGGAAAGGTTGCCGTCCACCAGGTTGAAGTGATACCCCAGACCTAAATTCAGGTTGATATATTCCTTGGAGACGATGGCTAAATTCACATTCGATCGATCCGTGGCCAGGGCCTGGGTGGAAAGATTGCTGGTAAAGCTGGACATGAAGCCCTTCAGGTCCAGATCAACCGGCTGGGATTGCCAGACACCAGGCGCGGTCAAGGCTTTCAACAGGATCAGCAGGGGCTCACAGGAAACCGCTTCCAGGTCTATCTCGGAGGCGGAAACCCCTTTTTTAATTCCGCCACCAATATCGACCACGGTTAAATTCAAGGGGATAGGAAGCTTAAGCTTGGCCAGGGAATGAAGAACATTCATCTGGGCGGGCTGAATTCCCTGGGCAATTTTTCTGACCGCCATTTCATGGGCGAAGCGAATGATGTCGTGGAAGGTTTTACAATGCGCCGGATCGAATTCATTAGACTGCGGATCGGTTAGATGGAGAGCAGACAGCTTTTTTAATAGCCTTCGTAGCAATTTAAATTCAAAGGTCTCTTCATAAGGCCTATTTTCGAACAGTTGGGCGGTCAAAAGTTCTTTAACAATCCCCCGATAAACGACATTTTCTTCTGCATCCACAGTCACTTCCATACCGGGCCACAAGGTCCGGGTGGCCTTTTGGGTATCGACTATGGTAGGGATCCGGAATTCTCTACAGATGGTGGCCATATGGCCGGTAACGGCCCCGATGTCCGTTACCACCGCACTGGCCAAGGGGACAATCTTGGCCATCCGGGGTGAGGTGTGTTTTAAAACCAGCACGCCCCCACGGGGAAAACCCTGACTCTCTTCCTCGGATTGGACTTGGAAAACGATCCCGGCCCCGATACCACGACTGGCGATCACTCCGGCATCCTTTAAGAGGATCGGATACTGCTGGGCCGCCGACACCAGCCGGCTTTTGTCGGGCCGGACCTGCACCGGGATTTGAAGCGGTCGGGCCTGGAGGTAGATGATCCGGCCGTCCCGGTCAATAGACCATTCAATATCCTGAAAGGACTTCATATACTGCTCCAGGCGAAGGGCCCCGTCTATCAGCCTGCGGAGCAAGGGTTCATCCAGGCAAGCCCGTTCCTGCTGTTCTTCGGGAACGGGCACTAAGGAAACCCCCGACCCGGCAGTCGCTACGTATTGGTTCGTTTTTTTTCCGACATGACGCCCCGAGATGGGATAGGGAGGGGTCTTGGCCACCCGGTACTGATCCGTCTCCCCTTCCCCGTCCACCACTAATTTGCCCAGACCCCAACAGGCCGACAGGATCATCTCCTCTCCCTCCGGGCAGGTCGGATCCACGGTATAGGTAACCCCGCTGACCAGTGGTGAGATCATGGACGTACAGCCTACGGCCATGGCCATCTCTTTTTGTTCGATCCTTTTTTCCTGGCGATAGGCAATGACCTGAGGAGAAAACAGACTGGCCACTACCTGCTTATATCCCCAGGCTATTTGGGAGGACGGGACGTTCAACACGGTGACATACTGCCCGGCGTAGCTTATTTGGCCGTCTTCCCCCAGGGCACTGCTGCGGATGGCCCACCCCCCGGGTGGTCTGTTTTTTTCGCGGGGCAAGACCTTATCTATGGCCTTTTCCACCTCCGGAGGGATTTTGGCGGCCCCGATGCGTTGCCGCAGTTCTTTCGCTTTTTCCTCCACCTCCCCCGGCAGGAGCTGAGCTTCGCTCAAAGGGACCACCCACTTCTCCAGCTGGTTGTACTCAATGAACCTTTTAAAAGCGTAGGTGGAAATAACAAAACCCTCGGGGATCTCCAGCCCCAGACGGCTCCGCAGTTCCCCCAGGGTGGCCATTTTTTCTCCGACGTAATCGGACATTTCCTTGGTCAGCTCCCCCAAGGGATAGACCCATTCCCCTTTAGGGATCGTGAACCGGGACTCCAGCTCTTCCTGGATTTCTTTTTTGGCCTTTTCCAAGGCATCAAAAAGGTCCCAATATCTTTTTTGGGTGATTAAATTTAGGTCGTAGACGATTTTATAAACCACATCCTCCAGGTTGGCGATGGTGTTTTCGACATACTGTTTGTCGAAGAGATAGTCGCCTCCCAGTTTTTCCCCCATATCCGCCATTAAATCCAGGGCCTGGTTGTTGTAATCCAACAGTTCCCTGAAGGTTTGGAACAGGGAGGGAAGGTTTAAGGCCTCCTCCTTTTTTTTCCACCGGAATAAATGGGTTAGCGGATTGGGCATGGCGGTCCGGATTTTTCGTAATGGGCCCCCTTAGAACTAAAAACGATCCCGATGACCAGTCCGCTCAGGGTGGCAATGATCACGGCCAGGATACCATACCATAATCCCCGGCGGGCGGCTAAGTTTGATACCAGCGCGGGGAATCCCGCTAGTTTCACTTCAATGGTGCTGGAATGGATCAGCCTGCCGGCCCCGTCCTTAAAGGCGATCATTTCCAGCGCGTAGGTCCCCGGGGCAATCTTGGCCGGCAGGTTTAAAACAGCATCGACCTGATCCCAGGCCCCACGCTCTATGGGCTTCAACTGAACGGCATCTTCATGGATATGGTAGAGCTGGTCCTCCTCTTTCAGTTTGACCAATTCCCGGAGCAGCCGGGCTTCTTCCTTCGGGTTCTTCTGCGTCAGTGCCCCGGCCAGCAAGGAAGAATAATCCATTGCCCAAGCCTGGAGACACGCCCCCGTCCCCAGGGAAGACAACTTTCCCGAGGTCCAGAGCAGGTAGACGTTCGGTATGTCTTGAAAGGTAATCTGGCCCACATTCATCCATAATCCCCCCACCCGGCCTTTTTTCATCAGAACTAAATGGCCCCGGGGACCCAGGATTCGCAGGGCCACCTGATCCCCGGAAGGCACCACCCCCCGGACGGTCACCTGACCTCCGGAAAAAAAGCTCCCGATCCGGATGGTTTTGGGCTGCACCTCATCGATACTTGGCGGTGAAGTCCGGCCATATCCCCCGGAAACGAAAAAGGCACTGCTGAAAAGCAGCAGGGACATGGCGCATGGATCAAGGTCTTTCGCTGTCGATCGATCTCATTAGGAGTGGCCTCCCTTATACGATAATAGGATATGGGGGTTCAGGGCAAGCCCTAATAACATCTGAACCATGACCACGATGATGATGACCGCCAGAAGGATTTTTATCTGATCGCCTTTCAATCGTTTGCTGATTCGCGCCCCGATCTGAGCCCCGCAGGAAGACCCGATCAGCAGGATGAGGGCCAGGATAAAGTCCACGGTATGATTAACATGGGCCTGCATGATGGTCACATTGACGCAGGTGAAAAAGATCTGAAAGAGGCTGGTCCCCACGACCACGTGCATGGGCATGCGGAGTAAATAGACCATAATAGGGACCATGACAAAACCACCGCCAACGCCCATAATGGCGGCCAGGATTCCTACTAAACCGCCCAAAAGGAGAGGAACGATAAATGAAATCTGAATCCCGGACTTGGCGAAATGGACCTTGAAGGGCAGTCCGGTAACCAAGCGGGCATATAAGGAAGGTTTTTTGGGGGATGGAGGGAAGGTTCTTCAACCGGAGGAGTCTTTTTAAGGCTTTGAAGACTTTCGACAAACATGTAGCCGCCGATGATCCCCAACATGGCCACGTAAGTAATTTTGATCACAAAATCGGCGTTTCCCATGGCCCGCAGCATGCGGACCAGGTAGACCCCGAGACTTCCGCCCAGCACCCCGCCCACCAGAAGAACCACGCCCATTTTGAAGTCCACATTGCCCAGGCGGTAATGGGCATAGGTCCCGGAAGCCGAAGCCGCGACGATCTGGTTGGAGTCGCTGGCAGCGGCCACCGTGGGGGGGATGCCGAACATAATCAGCAGCGGGGTGAGCAGGAAACCTCCTCCCACTCCGAAAAGACCGGAGAGAAAGCCCACCAATCCCCCCAGGCCCAAAAGGAGAAGGATATTGATGCTATTGGCGGCTATCGGCAGATAGATGGACAAATTCATGCCTTATCGCTCCTTGAATTTGGGAATAAAAACAGAAAAAGACGATCCCTGGTTGATTTGACTATCAATCAAAAACTTCCCGCCATGTTTTTTGACGATGGTGTAACTGGTAGAAAGTCCGAGGCCGGTCCCCTTTTCTTTGGTGGTAAAAAAAGGATCGAATATTTGGTTTATGACCGACTGGGGGATACCAACCCCGGTATCCTTCACCGCTATCTGGATAAAGTCGGGGTCCTCGGTTTTTACTTGGATGCCCAGGTTTCCTCCCTGGGGCATGGACTGAATGGCATTGATCACCAGGTTTAGAAAAACCTGTTGCAGTTGGCTGAAGTCTCCTTTAACTTTGGCCTCCGGTGACGCGGGTGAATAATCCAAAGTGATATTATTCAACTCCATTTCATTCCGGGCCAGGTTAAGAGTAGAGCTTAACAGTTCCGGGACAACAACCGGGACGAAAGCCGGTTGACCCATACGGGTAAAGTCCAAGAGGTTGCGGACGGTCCCGCTGGCCCGCTCGGCCTGGGTATAGATATCCTGAAGGCGCTTTCTTTTTTCCGCCTCGGAGATCGTATTTAAATCATCGATCAGGGATTCGGTGGTAATACAAATATTATTCAAGGGATTGTTCAATTCATGGGCTATCCCGGAGGTCAGGGTTCCAATGGAAGCCATTTTCCGGGATTGAATATATTGCTCCTGGTTTTTTTGGAGTTGATCCATCATCCAGTTGATGCCCAGGGCCAAGCGGGAAAATTCATCTTTGTACTTTTTGGCTGGTTTGATGGGCGTAAAATCGCCTTGGCCAATTTTTAGGGTATAGTCAACAAAGCGATTTAACGGACGGACGATCTGCTGCGCCAAAAAATGGGTTAGGTAGACCATAACGACCAGCAGAATAGCCAGGAAAATCAAGGGAACCTGGCGAGATAATCGGGTCAAGCCCTCTACTTCTTTTCGCTCTTTTTCCACCAAATTGGCGGCCAGGAAGATCATTTCCGACCCGTGCTGCCTGAGTTCCCCTTCGATTCTGGTCGAAGCCACTGGTTTTTCGCTTAACCCGGACGGATTTACCCTGAGGCTGGTTAATAAGTTTTCATAACGATTAAGATGGGCCGCCATCAAATGCAGTTTTTCCGGACCGATCACTTCGGTAATATTCCGACTTTCTTTTTTAAGGATCTCCCGGGCGTTTTGAATGTTTTCCAGCGCGTCCGGGAGATTGGTCCGGTAAAGAAAAAAGTTTTTTTCAAACCGGCGCGCCTGCTGGATCTCGAAGGTGTAGGAGTTGACGGTTTCCATGACTTTCAATTTTTGATTGATCCGGGAGCCCATGATGAGAAAGGTAATGCTGGCCCCGGCACACAAAAAAAACAGCAGGACAAACCCCAGAATGATCTTGGCCCGGATGCTCATCGTGGGCCGGGCCGTAAGGTCCTTCTGGGCTTCGGCAAAACACGCCTCATCCGGCATCGGGGAAACGGGCATCCCTTTCAGAAAGGCCCCTTTTTTTTCCAGAGGGCCATTCGGATTATTATTCATTTTGGGGGCCGTCCAGGTCATTATTCCGCTCCAGCCTAAGAAACACCGGTGCCCCTTTTTATTTGGCGGATTCGACCGCGGTCAGGCCCTTAAAGCCCAGCGCAGCGGCGGCCCGGACGATGACTTCTCGCAGGTCGTTGGGTTTAAAGGGTTTGGCAATAAAATCAAAGGCCCCTTTACCCAAGGCCTCCCTGGCTACCTCCACGGTGGCATAGCCGGTAATCATGATGACTTTGGTATGGTCGGATTTGGCCTTGACCTTTTCCAGGATCTCGATGCCGTCGATATCCTCCATCCGGATATCGGTCACCACAATATCAAAGGTTTTTTCCTGAATCCGCATTAAAGCCTGGTGGGGGTTTTCAAAGACCTCCACCTCCCCGCCCATTTTGGCCAAGGCCGGTCCTAACCGTTTACCCACGATTGGTTCATCATCCAGGATGAGAATTTGTATTTTTCCTTCCATGGTTCTCCCTCCTTAGCGGAGACATCACGATTTTCTTCTGTTCTCCTTAAACGTTACCAAAAGGCCGCTATTGAATCCGTTAAGAGGCCGTTCTACTATAAGCCAGGGTCAGGTGGATTTTTTTTCGGGCTGAATAAGCCCGGAAGACCTTGATCAGGATCATGATAACCCCCGAAATGCCGCTGATAAAAAGGACATATTTACTGGCATTATTGAACCAGGGGTCCAGTCCGGGGTCCATATTTAAAAATCCCAATTGCCGCAGATACATGGGGATGGAAATGGCCCGGCTTATGACACAGAGCAGGATAATCAGGCAGGTGACCAGCCTGATGTACTTTTCCCCGACCACCTTAACCCCGTATACTCCGAGATATACCCCGACCAGAGAACCGGACATCAGCAGCATGGTCAGACGGATATCGACAAAGCCTTCCCAGGCGTAACTCAAGGCCCCGAAAGCTCCCATGAACATGGCCAGGTATAACTCAGTACCCGCGGCCACGGCCGTGGGCACGCCAAAGACGTAGATCATGGCCGGGACGCCGACAAAGCCCCCCACCCCGATGGTGCCGGCCAGGTAACCGGTAGCCAGTCCGACGGGGAGCAACACCCACAAAGAAACCCGGACGTCGGCCGTCTTAAAAAAAATAAAGGGCGGGATATGGAGGTTGGCCAAAAACTCGACAATTTTTCTTGAGGGGCCGGCCCCTTCCTCCCCTTTTTTCATCAGATCCTTCAGCATGGAAATGGCCACGATGGTTAAAATACTGACAAAGACCAGGCTGATATATAAATTGGCCCCGGCCCCTTTGGCGGCTCCGTGCCCGTCCCCCCCTCCATGGAACAGAAGGCTGTTGATCCAGACCGCCAGGCGGATCCCCACGATGGCGGTTATCAGCAGAAAAAGGCCCAACCGTTTATCGACATTGCCCATTTCGCCGTGCTTCTTGGAACCCATCATGGCTTTGCCGAATTTATGGGTAATATTGCTGGCCACGGCCACCACCCCATTGACGCCCACGTTCATCATACCCGGGGTCATGAAAAAGGCCCCGCCGCTGCCGATGAAACCGCTCAAGACCCCCCCGATGAATCCCAGGACCACCACCTGGATAATGGTCGGCAGATCCAGGGTAATAAATAAATTGGATAATTCTCCGGTCATAGCGCTGCTCCTCTTGATGGATATTTTCTTCGATTTCCTTACCTCTTAAAATAAATGGGCCTTTCCTAATCAAACTTGATCATCTTTAGAAACAGATGGGCGATGGTCCCATAGAAGTAAGCGAAGAGGGGTGCAAAGAGGCCTATGGCCGCCGCCGATAATAATTTCGACCCCTTATATGCCCAAAGGAAATCGAGAATCGGTTGCTGGTGGCTAAAGACACCCCAGAAGATTCCGGCAACCAGGGCAATGAAGATAAAAAATCGGATCAACTGTTTACCGCCAAATAAATATTTTTCCTGTAATTCATCGGAGGAAATCACTGGGACCCGGATCCGTTCGCTCAGATAAACCTTTAAATCTCTAAGCATGCGGGTCTGGGCCGCTTTGGATTTAGTCAGAAAGAGATCGCCGATCACCACCAGGCTGTAATTGACATTCCGGCTGATGGCTGAAGACAAGTTCTGGAAATTTCCCTGCAAGAGACGGCTGCCCCCGGAACGTCCCTGGCGGACCAGTTCCTCCAGGGCCTCCCCCAGACCTCCGTCTTCGACGGGGGGCGTCTCGGGCAGGTCGTCTTCAATCCCCCCGGTATATTCTTTTTTCTGGATACGCGTCGCAGGGCCGGCCGGCGTTTCTCCGGCAGGCTCCATCCCGATCTCGTCCGAGGGGATAAACCGGAGTAGTTCAATGGCCGCCCCCCAGCGCTGGGCCACCTGATTGATCTGGGCAAAATTTTGGGAACGTGGATCGAAGCGCTCCTGGATCCAGAGCACATTGCTGTCGGCCATGGTGGCCAGGACTTCTTTGACCCCCTCGAGATCGGCTAGGACTTCGGTGATGAATTGAGAACCCTGGGATTGCCGGGGCATATAGGTTACCGTGACCACCCCGTCATTGGCCGAAATGGTAAAGTCGGCTTCGGCGGTCCGATCGTCCAGGGCCAGTTTCAGCCGGGCCCGGGCCGCCAGGCAGTAGTTGTCCATGGCCTTTAAAGAGGCCGGGGTCGGGCGGAAATCAGGTAATTCGGCCATGGTACAGAGGGCGGAACCGGCGTTGGCCAGGCCCATGTTCTCCAGGTTGAGTATCAGGTCGTACTGCTTGGGATCGTGGATGTCCTGGCCGTGAATCAGGTGAACCCACTTCTCAATATCTTCATTTACCTGCAGGATATATTTTTCCGCCTTGGGATGATCCAGCCGCAACTGCTGCATCTTGGTGTGGATCTCGTATTCCTGGTTGGGGACCAGATGCACCCGGAAGAGATGGGAGATATTGGGGAGCAGGAGATGCCCTCCCCGGCCATGGTAGACCAGGTTTCCCGCCCCGGCCCGTTCACAGAGGCCGGAGGTGATAAAGGCCAGAAAGCGTTCCTTCAACCGGGCCTGCCGCTCGGTCTGGGCCGGACTTTTAATGACGGACATTTCCAGTTTCCCCACCGGTATGCCCGCCGCCGTAGCCTGATCGACCAGTTCTTCGCGGCTTAAACAGGCGAAGCCCAATTTTCGGGCCAGGTCCTCGGAAACCTCCTTTCTCAGGGCCGTCGAGGTACTCGAAATAATTATGAGGGCCATACTCGCGATCCTTTCTTGCCTGGTGAGGGTTTGATTTTTTGGGTCTGGGGATGGCCCCTTTTGGCTTTGTTACAATCCGTTGGCGCCATTTTTTCCTCCTTTGGTTTGACGATGATGAGCTGGCTCTCGAGGCCATTTCGTAATAGGCCGATCTGCTCCATCAACTTGGGATAGACCGGGTCTTGTTCCCTGGGGAGGGCGATGATAATTTCAGTCATATTATGATCCCTGGAAAACTGCCTGGTCACCTCAACCAGGTCTTCGGTGGAATAAAAAATTTCCAGATTGATTTTTTCGGCCCGGGCTTTTTGAATGAGATCTTCAAATTTTATGCGTTGGAGATCATCCTTTTCCAAGGAAGGAGAAGAAAGCTCCTCCCCTTGAGAGGAAGGCGAAAATATTAAAAAGAATATCTTGGCCGGATTCCGCTTGGCAAACTCGATCGCAAAATAGGTCGCTGTGAGGGAGAGCCCTGAAAAATTTTCTATGGGTACTAAAAGTTTATTCATTTCCGGCCTCGCCCCGTTGTAAAGCAAGTACGAGGCCATTACTGATAATAAAGTATTTTCAATTGATTAAAATAAATAAAGCCGAATCCAGGGAACCAAATGCTTTAAAATGAAACAGTAAATCCTGGCCCTGAAGAGCGGAATCAAAAAAAACAGGGAGAACAACAAAGAAAAGAAGGAGTTGGGAGGGAGGAGCCGTGGAAAAGGCTGTTTCAATATGAAAAGAGGGCCGGAAGGGGTAGCCCTCGACGAATGGATAGCTTAAAAATCATGCAACATTGGGACAAACTCTATTTTTCAATCAATCCGTATTTGAGCATCTTCCTCCAAAGTGTGGTCCGCGACATCTTTAAGATGCCGGTGGCCTTCATCTTATTATGCTGAGTGGCCTCCAGGATTTTCTGGATATATTCCTTTTCCTTTTCTTCCCAGGAAACCCAGGGGGAGGCCCCGATGCTTTCCACTTCAAATTGTCTCAAATCTTCCGGAAGGTCGGAAGGTCCGATTAAATCCCCTTCCGATAGGGCTACGGAACTGGCCACAATATTTTCCAATTCCCGAACGTTGCCCGGAAAAGAATACCTCATCAGGGTTTCCAGGACCTCCCTGGAAAAGCTGCGGACTTTTTTCTTATAGGCTTGATTATACTTCTCAAGAAAAAAATTCAGTAAAACCGGTATATCCTCCTTTCGTTCCCTCAGCGCCGGGACCTTTATCTGGACCACTTTCAGCCGATAAAAGAGATCTTCCCGGAAGCGGCCTTCCTTGACTTCCTTTTCCAACTCCCGGTTGGTAGCGCTGACGATGCGGATATCCAGATCAATGGGCTTAATCCCTCCTAAGCGAAAAATTTTCCTTTCCTGGATCACCCGCAGGAGTTTTACCTGCATGGACGAAGGCATCTCCTCAATTTCATCTAAGAGGAGCGTCCCACCCTGGGCGGCCTCCATAAGGCCGATCTTGGTCGAATCGGCCCCGGTGAAGGCCCCTTTCTCGTGGCCGAAAAGTTCATTGGCAATTAAATCTTCCGAAAATCCCCCGCAGTTAAGGTCTATAAAAGGATGGGTCATTCGCTGGCTGTTTTGATGAATAGAACGGGCGACCAGTTCCTTTCCGGTTCCACTCTCCCCTTGAATCAGGACATTGCAGTCAATCCGGGATACTTTGGTGATGGCCTGCAGCAACTCCTTGATTTGGGCACTGATGCCTATAAAGCCCTCAAAGGGGACCTTTTGGCCGAGCTCTTTCCGAAGCTGTTGGTTTTCATGGGAAAGCGTGAGATGATCAACGGCCCTGCCGACGATGGCCAGGACCTGGTTAGGGGAGAAGGGCTTGGCTAAATAATAAAAGGCCCCTTTTTTAACAGCTTCCACCGCCTGATCCAGGGTGGCATAGCCGGTAATGAGGATGACCTCGGTTCCGGGATACTCCTTTTTAATTCGTTTCAGAATTTCCAGTCCATCCATATCCGGCAGTCGAATATCGGAGAGGATCAACTGAAAATTTTTTTCGGCCATTCTTTGAAGGGCCGTCCGGCCTTCCCCGAAGGTCTCCACCTCATAAGAGCCCTTCTTAAAAATCTGCTTCAGCCTTTGGCAGACGATGGGCTCGTCGTCAATAACGGCCAAGCGTATTTTTCGGTCCATGGGATTGTCCTTGTTTTCCTTAAGTCCCTTATATATAATCTTAAGAAAAAGTTTACAACTCCAAATTCCTTAATGTCCTTACAAAGTTGGAGGCCATAGTCTCCAGGCTTTTACACGGAATTGGGTCCGGGCTTCAATCCATTCGCCCCAATCGAGCAGCCGTTATGTCTCCTGAAAATCCGATCGATCCGGAAACCCTCCTAACGACCTCGATCCATTCCGGGGCTTCTTCCGACAGGAATACCGAAGGAGAAGGCCGGGTATTGGCGGGAAAGCCTCGCTTAAGCATTCGCATCCGGATCACCCTGGGATTCTTCATCTGTTTTCTTATGGCCCTGGGCATCACCTTGGCCTCCCTATTTGTCATTTTCCGAATGGAAGAAAAACTTTATTTTTTGGAGGTAGCGGATAATTTTTCTTTTGAAATCCAACAGGCCCGAAGGTTTGAGAAGAATTATTTCCTGTACGGGACGAACCTGCCGGAGGCCTTAAGCCATATGGATACGGCCTTAACCTTATTGGGAACCAATAAGGTTAAAATCGCCGGGGTCATAGGAAAGGATAATTACTCTACCCTGATCAGCCATGCGGAAACCTACCGGACGCTTTTGGAAAACTTGCACATTGTAGTCCAAAAAAAAACAACCGAGGCTTCCGTCCAGCAAAGCAGACTGGAGTCGGACCTTCGCATCCATGGTGCAGAGATGATTTCCCTGGCCTTCAATTTAGTCCAGAAAGAACGCCAATCGGTTGAAGAAATGCTCGCCTGGGCGCGTCGGGTGCCCATCTATTTTTTAGTTTTTCTCTTTTTATTAATGGGCTATTTGGCCCATCTTTTAACCCGGCAAATATTGGGGCCTTTAAAGCAGGTCCTGGGATTTACCCAACGCATTTCCCAGGGGGACTTTACTCCGATCATCCCGTCCCGGCCCTATAAAGATGAATTTTCAGTACTGATCCTGGCCATGGATCGTATGCTCAAAGAACTCAGCCGCCGGCAGGAAATACTGGTCCAGTCCCATAAACTCCGGGCCGTAGGCAACCTGACGGCCGGCGTGGCCCATGAATTGAACAACCCCATCAATAACATCACCCTGACCGCCCACCTGCTCCTGGAGGATTATAAGGAATTATCGGATGCGGAGCGAACGGAAATGATCCAGGACCTGATCAGTCAAGCGGATCGATCCCAAGGGATCATTCGAAACCTGCTCGATTTTGCCCGAGAAGGCGAATCCAAAATAGAACCCCTCGATCTGGGACAGATCATCCAGGAAACGGTCCGATTGGCCGGCAATCAGATCAAGCTTTGCGGGGCCCACTTGGATGTCAGCATATTGCCCCATCTCCCCCGCATCCACGGGGACCACCAGCAATTAGCCCAGGTTTTCCTGAATATTCTTTTAAATGCCCTGGATGTCCTCCCCAAGGGGGGACGGATTCAGATCTCCGTGGCCCACGAAGAACCCAATTTTTTATCCGTGAAGATCACCGATAATGGACCCGGGATACCCGAACATATCCTGCCGAATATATTTGATCCCTTCTTCACCACCAAAACCAAGGGGAAGGGAACCGGGCTGGGCCTGTCGGTTTCCCATGGCATTGTCGCGCGCCACGGGGGCCAAATCAAGGCTTCCAGTAAGGTGGGAATTGGGACGACCTTTACGATTGTTCTGCCCATCACGACCATCCCGGCCCTGGAATTATCCCCCAAATTAGAATAGCCTGGAGGTTAAGCCCAGCCCATGAAGGTTTTGCCCTCTACCATTCGAGGACAGGTCATCCTGGCCTTTTCGGCCTGCTTTCTTTTTATGGCTTTGATGATCGGGATCAACTATTGGAACGGCCACCGCCTGAGCGAATCCATGCTTGTTTTGCTCATCCTGTTGGGGAGTGTCGTCTTTTTTATCGGGGAGAAGATCGTCCGTCCTCTGGCCCGGATCACCCGGGAATCCGAGGCCATTGCCCGGGGTGATTTCCAGGGGCTGATTTCTCCTTTTGGAGGTCCCAATAATGAAATTTACAGCCTCATTGTCGCCCTTAACCGCATGATGACTGAATTGGAAAGCCGGAAGGAACAACTGGTCCAATCAGGTAAAATTGCCGCGGTCGGCAGCCTGACCTCGGGGATCGCCCACAAACTCAATAATCCCATCAACAATATCGTTTTGACCCTTGAAACCCTGGTCGAAGACAATCAAACCATGCCACCTGAGGAGCGCCTCCAGCTATACCAGGAGGCCTTGGATCAGGCCGATCGGGCCGCTGATATTGTTAAAAATCTCCTCGAATTTTCAAGGGCCAATCATCCCCGATCGGAAAAACGGCCCGCTAAGTAACCCCGGGCAGCCGTTTATTCTGCGCCCGGCTTTCGGGTAATGGATGCCTTTTAATTGTTTCAAATTAGAACAGAGCATCTCCTCCCTTCAGAGCGCTTATTCGTAAGCTGGTTGATTTATTTAGTTTTTATTGTTTGGCATTCATTTTGTAATAGTGAGTCATAGACAAAATACCGGATCTTTCGCCCTTAGGCCGTAAGGGGATCAGATCCGATTATCAGGGAATAGGCCCTAACCTAATGAACAGCAGCAATCAGCTATGGGCAAAGGAGAAACTATGGGCAGGCCTTTAGAAATATTAATTTTAGATGACGAACCTATGGTGGGTCAGCGTCTTAAACCTGCCCTGGTGAAAGAGGGCTATCGGGTAGAGACCTTCACTGCTCCCAAGGAGGCCGTTGCCCGCCTGGAAGAAAAAAACTTTGATATCGTAGTTACTGACATTCGTATGGAAGAACTGGATGGGATGCAGGTCTTGGCGCGCGTTCTGCAAAAGTCGCCCACCACGAAGGTCATCATGATTACCGGCTTTGCCACCTTGGAGATGGCCCATGAATCATTAAACCAAGGGGCCTTTGATTTCATCGCCAAACCGTTCCGAATCGGGAAAATCCGGGATACGATCCTGAAGGCAGTCAAGGCCCTGGAAAGAGAAAGGGACGCATTCTGATGGATCCCGCTTTAACGAGTCACACTTATTTTTTAAATGGAGGTCTTCAGGAAGGAACCTCTGTTCCCGGGGAAAGGGGAGAGTAATGAGATGAGAATTCACCGCAGCAGCATGGAGAAGATCCTGGATCAACAGGAGAGCGATACCATTGTAACCAACCCCAGGCAGCCGGTCAGGACCTTATTCCGAAAAATCCGTTATCTTCTTGCCCTGTGGATCGAAAAAATAAAAAAACCATTCCGTTCATAGACCCGCACTCAAAGACAGACCCCGCAAGAAGGTTCTCTTAACCTCGGCCCGAGCTGCCCGGCAACCTTTCTGATTTTTTCTCTGGCCTTAAGTCCGGTGACAATCCCTACCCAAGTAAGATCGCTTTTCTTTATCGGATGTTTGTAGAAAAAAACATCGATTTGAAAAGGGGATCGCTAACCATTGCGGCATTTTACTTCTTGTCCATTTAATATTTGTTGGCTGAAGCATTTTGAATCAAGGGTGTGCAGAGTCCAGCGGTAAGGAATTATAGATTATACTTAATATTTTCAGTTTGTTATCTTTTTAGTGGGTATCTGCCTAAGTATTCCACCCTATTATTACCCTTGCCCTTAAGACCTACCGGTTTTTCTTCAGGCCACTATTTTCAATTGATTTCAAGTAGATGAGCTGGAAAGATTTTTTTGGCCCCCTTTGTGCATTTCCTTTTATTGAACGTATTACAATGATAGGAGGGGCATCATGTCTGAAAAAAATCAAACCAAGGGTAGTCGGATGGTGGTCTTTGATCTAACCAGCAACCAGTGCGTCTGGTCCAAGGCGGGTGTATCCCAACCACGGGTTTGCCACAATGCCTTTGATTGCACGACCTGTGCCTTTGACAAGAAGGTTCAGCGGGAGTTCAAAGACTTAAAAGGCGAAAGGGCCAGCCGGAGGCTTGACAAAAAAAGATACGGCACCGCTCCTTTCGAAGACCGAAAATGTCGTTATATGTTGTCCGGTCAGGTTTCTTTGAAATACTGTGTTCGAGGCTTCAACTGCGCCAATTGCGAATATGACCAGATGATGGAAGAAACCGGACTGGCCATGGCCTGCCAGGATCCTTCCTGTGAATTCGTGGCCGGATTTGCCGTTCCTGAGGATTATTATTTCCATAAAGGTCACACCTGGGGCAGGGTGGAATACGGTGGCTGGGTACGCATCGGACTGGATGATTTTGCCGTTCGCCTTCTAGGGCCCTTGAATGCCCTGAGGCTGCCCAAGCTGGGTATGGCCGTCCGAGAGGGGGAGGCCGGATTTGATCTGAGCCGGGAAGAGCATCAAGCGGCCCTGCAAAGTCCGGTGGACGGTGTGGTGGTAGCGGTTAATCCCGAGGTCAATACCTCGGCCCAGGCCACTCACAGCCATCCCTATGGACCGGGCTGGCTGTTTATGGTCAAACCAACCCGGCTGCTTCCCAACCTGGGACATCTTTTCTCAGGAGAGTCGGCCCATAACTGGATGGAGGAGGAGGCCCACAGGCTTTATTCCCTGGTGGAAGGGACCACGGGGCGGAAATTAGCTTCGACGGGTGGCCGGGCCATTGACGACATTTATGGGAAGGTCCCGGGTCTGGATTGGGAGCGTCTGGTGCGGGATTTTTTAAATCCTTAAGCGATACATCCTGTTATCCCTCCCTGCAAAACCTTTTTCTGGTAGGCCACCTTTGCCTGACAGGAGGGACAAAAATGCAGGTTTAGGTCATCGACATTGGAGATCCCCGGGGAAAAACGCATCAGGCAACCCGGTTCGCGGCAATGGGAAAGGCCAAGGCTATGAGCGGTTTCGTGCAGGCATATTTTAGCCAACCTTTCCAGGAAAAGCTCCTGGGCGGCGCGGCTCCCATCCGGATTCAGGGAGAGGCGGGCCAAGGAAACCAGGGCAACCCGCTCTCCGAGGACAGCTTCTCCGAAAACATAGGATAAAATTGGCAGGCAGATATCCAGGGCGGTTATCCCCACCCGGACCTGGTTGGCCGGCAGTCTCTGGGAAAGGCCGGTCAGAATCTTGCCGGCGTCAAATTGATTTCGGTTCGGCATATAGGCGTAGTCCGGGTTCGGCCAGGGAGCGGCCACCCGGGCCGGCCATTCCCAAACAGCCAAGAGATTGGCGGCCGCCACACTGCAAGCCAGTTCACTTACCTTCCCAAGAGAAACCACCTCAATGAGGGGATGCCGGGAGACTTCGTTATCTGATGCAGGCTGGACTTTCTTCATCCCTGAGGAGTTAGGAAGGAGGTGTGATCCCTGGATCAGGGAGAGGGTTTGGTAAGGCCAAACTTTTTTACTTTGCGCAGCAGCGTTCCCCGATCGATGGCCAATGTTTTTGCCGACTGGGTGATGTTCCAGTTCAAGCGGTCGAGGGTTCTACGCAGGTGGCGGGCTTCCATTTCTTCCAAGGTGACCATTTCCTCCGTCATCTCCTTCCCCAACTGCAGGAAGGTAAGCTCCCGGTCCCCGATCCAGGGGCCGCGGCTGATCACGACGGCCCTTTCAATCACATTTTTTAATTCCCGGACATTGCCAGGCCAGTCATAGGCGTGGAGGACTCGAAGACCTTCCGGGGTAAGGCCCGTAAACGGCTTGCCGGTTTCCCGGGCAAATTGTTGAAGAAAAAAATCGGCCAGGATGGGGATGTCTTCCTTCCGTTCCCTGAGGGGCGGGATCTGGAGGGAAATGACGTTGATGCGGTAGAAAAAATCCTGCCGGAATTGGCCGGCCCGGATCTGGAGGGCCAGATCCTGGTGGGAGGCGCAGACCAGGCGAAAGTCGCTGGTTATGGCCTGGCTTCCGCCCACCCTGAAAAAATTTTTTTCTTCCAGGACCCGGAGCAAATCCACCTGCATCTTCAAGGGAATGTCTCCGACCTCATCCAGAAAGAGGGTTCCGCCGTCGGCCATTTCAATCCGACCCCGGCGGGTTTTAATCGCCCCGGTAAAAGCCCCTTTTTCATGGCCAAAGAGTTCACTCTCCAAAAGACTTTCACTCTGAGCCCCGCAATTGATGGCCACGAAGGGTCCAAAGGCCCGGCTGCTGCGGGAATGGATGGCCCTGGCAATCAATTCTTTGCCGGTGCCGGTCTCTCCGCTGACCAGCACCGGTGCCTCGGCCGGGGCCACTTCCTCGATCAGTTTAAAGATCTCCAGCATGGAAGGGGAGCCGGAGACCAGGTCCTCAAAGATGATCTGTTCCCTTTCCGCCAGTCGTTCTTTCAGGAGGCGATTTTCTTCCAGGACCTGATGGTGCCGGAGAGTTTTTTCGATAACCAGGATCATTTGCTCCGGGTCCACAGGTTTAAGAAGGTAATCACTGGCCCCCCTTTTCATGGCCGTCACCGCGCTCTCAATCGAACCATAGGCGGTGATGATAATGACCAGGGACTGAGGGTATTTTTCGCGGACCTCTCCAAGCAATTCCAGGCCGTCCATGCCGGGCATTTTTATATCGACCAGCAGGAGATCATAATCCCTTTGGGCCAGCAGGGATAAGGCCCGAGGGCCGCTTTCAGCCGAATCGACCTGAAAACCTTCTTTGACCAGCCAGGCGGATAAAGATTCCCGCATGGCTTCTTCATCGTCTACCACCATGATTCGGTTTTTAGGGTTCATAATCTGCCCCCTTTTGCATTTCCTTTTCCGGCGATGTGGAGGGAAGAAAGATACGGAAGGTCGCTCCCTGACCTGGAGGGCTCTCAACCTCGATCCTTCCCCCATGTTCGGTGATGATGCCGTAGACCATGGACAAACCTAATCCTACACCTTGTAGCTCCTTTTTAGTGGAAAAAAACGGTTCGAAGATATGGGGCATATTCTCAGATGAAATCCCCGGGCCGGTGTCCGTTATTTCAATCCAGATTTCCTTTTTTTTATGGTGTTGTCCTCCCCGGATGGTCAGGGTCCCCCCTTGGGGCATGGCTTCAAGGGCATTAAAAATCAGATTCATCAAGCACTGCTGGATCTGGGTCGGATCTCCCCAGAAGGTGAGCGGTTTTTTGAGAAAACCTTGGCTGATTATGGTTATTTTGGAAAGGTCCAGACGATGTCCGATCAAAAGGATGATTTGATCCAGGATCTCCTGTATAGCTACTTTGCGGGGCTCAATGCTCCGCTGGCGGGCAAAGGAAAGGAGATTGCCGATAATTTTGGCGGATCGTTGGGCCTCCCGGACGGAAAGGTCAAGCCATTTTTTGAAATCCTTCAGGTCTTCCGAGCTTGGCCGATGATCCTGCAGGGTCTTCAGGATAAGCTTGTTGAAATTTAAAATACTGCCCAGGGGATTATTGATCTCATGGGCCACCGAAGCGACTAATTTTCCCAAGGCGATCAATTTATCCTCTTGAACCAGACGGGCCAAGTCATTTTTGATGGCCTTGGTACGCTCTTCAAGGCGTAAGGAAAGTTCTTGGGTGATATCCTTGAAGATCTCCAGGACCTGAATGACTTCACCTCGTTGATTGACAACCGGGAAGGTGGTCACGTCGCAAAAATGGGCCTTGCCCGAGGCATCAACATGCTCATGGATGGCATGGGCCGATTTTCCGGTCATGACCGTTTCCACCATGGGGCAGGGCGTTTCGAGGCTGTCGCAGGGGGTTAAGGATTGATGGGTAATCTGAAAACAGAAACGGTCCTTGGCCTCATCGGCGGTTATTCCGGCTTGGCGACAGGCCCCCTCGTTGATCTGAATGATCCGGTAGTTGAGGTTCAAGACCATGATGGCTTCGCGGGTGGCTTCGGTCAGGGATCGCGCCAGCGAGCTCAGCAGGCTGAATTCATCTTCCCTTTGATCCAGGTGCTGCCCCAGGGAAAGGATCTCATGAAAGAAAGAAAAGGCATTGTGATCGATGAGGCCCACCGATGTCGGTTTGCCGGCGGCCACTTCTTGGATTAACTGGTTATTGTCAGACAATTCCAAGATTAAATTGAGGCCTTTGAGAGAATAAAGATCATGAAAATCGGAAGTCGTGAAGAGATCCCTGCGTTTTGCCTTTTGGATACCCGGGGCCTCCGGATTGGGGTCGGCCACCCCGACGATTTCCAATCCCAGCCTGCCGAGGGTATCGGTATCATATTCTTGAAGAAGGGCCAAACAGCGCTGTCCGCCTCCAACAATGGCTAGTCGCAGTGTGGCGGGACGGGGACCAGGATTTGCGGTAGAGGGCACTTTTTTTTCTCCATAAATTGTCTTTGGCCACCGGGTTTAGAGGACAACCCTGAAGCATTAACCGAAGCGAGTCAGTAACCGGACAACTCCCCAACAATGGCCTGGGCATAGTGTCGGCGGGCACAGGCCGGACAGAGGTCCCGCTCCACTTTTAGCCCCTCCTCGAGATCGGAACGGTTGGTTACATAATCGATGAACCGCTGGGTGTGGTAATAGGTCCCGCAGCTCCGGCAAGAAACGAGGGTCTGCCGGCTGATGGTGTTGTCTTTCAAAAATATCCGGCGCTGGTCTTCCTGATCCTCCGCATGGATGGCATCGGCTGGGCAGAGGTTGACGCAGGTGGCGCAGCCGATGCAGGTCTCGGAAAGTTTGCCGAACTCGGCGGTGACCCGCTTCTTTTGCCCTCGGCCGGCAAAGCACAGGGCGGAGACGCCGATTTTATCCCGGCAGACCCGCACGCAGAGGCCGCAGCGGACACAGTTGTCGCTCTGGTCGGTGGGGAAACGGGTGGATTCCACCCCGTATTTCCGGGCCAGTTCGAGCAGGGGCTTTGAATCCGGGGCCCTTCCCAGGAGCAATTCAAAGACAACCTTACGGGATTGCCGGACCAGAGGTGTATCCGTTTCGACCACCAGGCCCGGAGAAACCGCCAACGTACAGGAGGCAATAAGCTGCCGCCGCAACATGGGCCCTTCGGCCTCTACGACACACAGGCGGCAGGCCCCGTAGGGTCCTAAGGCTTCGTGGAAACAGAGGGTAGGGATGTCGATGCCTTCTGACCGGGCTATTTCAAGGACGGTTTTATTGTCCTCAACCTGGAAGGATTTTTTATTAAGTATTATCTCTACCATTTTATTCTCCCAGATCGCAGCGCAGGCAGCGCTTGGCTTCATTTCGACAATCCAGTTCGCTCAATCCAAGTTCGACGACGCAAAAATCCCTAATACGCTTAACCGGTTCCTCCTCCGGCAGGCCGGGCCGCTTCAGGCTTTCTATCTCCTCCTCACTAACCGGGAGAGCTTCGATTCGTTCCCTCGGAGTGGGTATCTTCACCTTTTCTTCCAAGGGCTCCCCCTGAAGGAAGCGGTGAATCGATCGGGCCGCCTGTTTGCCGGCTGCCACGGCTTCCACCACCGTGGCCGGTCCGGTGACATTGTCTCCGCCGGCAAAGAGGCCGGGGATATTGGTGGCCAAATGAATGGGATGGGCCTCTACCAGACCGCGGCGTGAGTAGGCCAGACTTTCTCCGCCCAGGTTTAAGGCCAACGGCTCAGGGACCTGTCCGATGGCTTTGATGACTCCATCGATGGGCAGGGTGGTTTCCGAACCGGCAACCGGAATAGGACGTCTTCTTCCTGAGGCATCCGGCTCCCCCAGGGCCATGGCGATACAGACGATCCCGGTCAGGTTTTGATCATCCCCCAGGATCTCAACCGGCTGGGTCAGGTAGCTGATTTCAATCCCCTCTTCCTTGGCCTGGATAATTTCATCGGCATAGGCAGGCATCTCGGCCTCGGTGCGGCGGTAGAGGATGGCCACCGAACTGCCCTGGCGCAAGGCGGTTCGGGCCGCATCCATGGCTACATTTCCGCCGCCTATCACGGCGATCCTTTTCCCCAGGGCGACCTTTTCTCCCAGGGCGACCCGTTTTAAAAATTCCACCCCCGAATAGACGCCCGGCAGGTCTTCCCCTTTTATTCCTAAGCGTACCTCCTGATGGGCCCCGCCGGCCAGAAAAAAGGCCTGGAATCCCTCCTTCTTCAGGTCATCCAGCGAGATGTCCCGGCCGATACAGGTCCCGGTTTTAAACCGGGCCCCCAGTCGGGCAATGGCCTGGATGTCAAATTCCAGGACCTCCCTGGGGAGGCGGTAGCTG
This sequence comes from uncultured delta proteobacterium, assembly GCA_963711835.1. Classification (GTDB taxonomy): domain Bacteria; phylum Desulfobacterota; class RBG-13-43-22; order RBG-13-43-22; family RBG-13-43-22; genus CAVQFQ01. Next base: position 322,724 of record CAVQFQ010000017.1, read on the forward strand.
GGTATGCCGACCCGGAGCATGCCCCCTAAAACCGGCAGGGCTTCGAAGACCGTAACGGGATATCCCTGCCGGGTAAGGTAGTAAGCGGCTGTCAGGCCTGCCGGACCGGACCCGATAACGGCCACCTTTTGGGTATGAACCGGGTTGGTCCGTGGCTGCACTTCCCGGTGCTCCCGGACAAAGTCGGCTACGAACCGTTTTAAGGATTTGATGGAAATGGACTGGTCCACTTCCCCTCGGCGGCACTGCAGTTCGCAGGGTGCGGGACAGACATAGCCGCACACGGCAGGCAATGGGTTGTCTTCCCGGATCAGGTTCAGGGCCTCCTCATACCGGCCATGACCGATCAGGGAAACATAGCTGGGCACGTCGATGCCTGCCGGGCAGGCAAACTGGCATGGGGCCGGGGAGAGGCGCTTACAGACCCGGGCCGGACAGGTTTTTTCTTTGATGTGGGCCTCATATTCATCCCGGAAATATTTTAGGGTAGAGAGCACCGGGTTCGGAGCTGTCTTCCCCAGGCCGCAGAGGGCGGCCTCCTTGACTACCAGACAGAGTTCTTCTAAGAGAGGCAGGTGTTCTTCGGTACCTCGACCCTGGGTGATGTCGTCCAGGAGTTTGACCAGTCTCCCGGGTTCCCTCCCGGCAGGGGGTGCATTTGCCGCAGGATTCATCCATACAGAAAGAGACGAAGAACTTGGCCACATCCACCATACAGGTATCTTCATCCATAACCACCATACCCCCAGACCCGACGATAGAACCGAGGGCGGTCAGGTTCTCATAATCCACGGGCACATCAATATGACTGTAAGGGATGCAGCCTCCGGAAGGGCCGCCAGTCTGAACGGCTTTATATTTTTTCTCATTCGGGATACCGCCTCCTATGTCATAAATGATTTCGCGCAGAGGTATCCCCAAGGGGACCTCTACCAAGCCGGTATTGCGGATCTTTCCTACCAGAGAAAAGATCTTGGTTCCTTTAGATTTTTCGGTTCCGATGGCAGCGAACCAGGATGATCCGTTCTGGATGATCTTGGGGACCGTGGCCCAGGTCTCAACATTGTTGATGTTGGTAGGCTTGCCCCATAAGCCGCTTTGGGCGGGGAAGGGAGGCCGGGGACGGGGTTCCCCGATCTGATCTTCCAGGGAGGCGATTAGGGCTGTTTCCTCCCCGCAGACAAAGGCCCCGGCGCCTAATTTTACCTGGACCTCAAAGTCAAAACCGGAACCAAGAATGTCTTTCCCGAGGAACCCTTTCTCCCGGGCCTGCCGGATGGCCAATTGAAGCCTGTCAACTGCCAAGGGATATTCCGCCCGGATGTAGACAATACCTTCTGTGGCGCCTATAGCATAAGCCCCGATAATCATTCCTTCAATGACCGCATGGGGATCCCCTTCAATAGTTGATCGGTCCATAAAGGCGCCCGGATCTCCCTCGTCGGCATTGCAAATGATGTATTTTTGATTACCCGGGGAGCGCCGGCAGGCCTCCCATTTGAAACCTGTCGGAAAACCTGCTCCTCCACGTCCTCTCAGCCCGGAGGCCTTGATTTCGGCAATTATTTCTTCGGGCTGCAATGCGGTCAGGGCTTTTTCTGCCGCCTGATATCCCCCGACGGATAGGTAGGCCTCTATGTCCTCCGGGTCGATTTGGCCGCAGTGAACCAGCACCAGTTTCTTTTGTTTCCCATGAAAAGTGGCATATTCCGGACCTACTTGCCATTCGGCTATGGGCTGGCCTTTTAGAATGTGTTCTTCAATTATCCTTTCCACCATGTCAGGGGTAACGAATTGATAAGTTGTTGCTTTGCCCTCAATAATGATATCCACCAGTACATCTTTAGCGCAAAAACCCCGGCAGCCTACCTTATGGCTCTGGCATCTTTTCTTAAACTGTACGGGTAGTTTCTTACCCTTAAGTCCTTTCTTAAAGGCCTCGAGGACCTCCGCCCCGCCAGCGGCAATCCCTCCGGTGCCCAGACAGACTTTGATCAGGATTGAAGAAGGGAGAGGCTGGGAAGATTTCCTCTCGGTGATTACCTTTGCCTTCCTCGTACGGAGTGTTTTTTTTGAACCGGTTTTGCTGCCCTTGATAACCACTATCTTCCCCTTGTCATTTGTATTTTTTCAGTATTTCTTGAACCTGGTTTTGGTTCACATTCCCAAGGGTGTGCTTGTTGATGATCATGACCGGGGCCAGGCTGCAGGCTCCTACACAACGGACGGTTCCCAACGTAAAATTCATGTCCTCGGAGGTTTCCCCTTCATCCAGGCCCAGTTTCTTTTTCACCTCGCTCAAGATTCGAGGAGAACCCTTGACATGGCAGGCTGTCCCCAGGCACACATTCACTTGGTACCTTCCTTTCGGGGTCAGGCTGAAGAAATGATAAAAGGTGGCCATGCCGTAGAGTTGAGTCAGCGGGATTTTTGTCTTTTCAGAGAGATAGCGCAGGGCTTCTTCGGGCAGATAATTGAAAAGGGATTGAACCTCGTGTAGGATCGAGATCAGATTTCCTTTGGTTTCGGGATAGTTTTCAAGGATGAGATCAATTTCCTTTGACTCCATTACAGCCTCTCCTTAGTTTAGGACGGACCTGATAAATAAGACAGCCGTGGAAGAGCTTGTGGACTTTTTCAAGTGGAGTTTATTTTATTGATGACTTCAATCACCGGAGGTTCAGGGATGATATGGCCGGAGGGAGCTTGCCGTCAAAGAGAGGCTTTGCTAACCCGGACTAGGCATTCGGTTAGATTGTTCCCTCCTCCCACAGGATCATAGCGGGTCAGAAAACCCTTTTGCAGGCGCTGGTCGGCCATGCCCCGTTTATAGGCCCGGGTCTGGAGGGGTACGGTCCGCCCAAAACCGTGGTACATGAATACGGCCTCCGGATCAATAAAGGGAGTGACCGAGGCTCGCCCCTGAATATGATAGCCGTTGCTTTCCACTTGAACCGGATCCCCATGACTCAACCCCATTTGTTGAGCGGCCCGGGGATGGATCCAAAGGGTGTTTTCCGGCATGATCTCATGGAGCAGGGGGTTGTTCATGGTGTGGGCATGGTTATGCATGGCAGGCCGGCCAAAGAACAACCGGAATTCCCCGGGGGCCAGTTCAGGGGGGTCTTTAAACGCGGCCAGGCTGGGGAATCCCGCCTCGTTAAGAAGAGAGGACTCCAATTCAATTTTTCCAGAAGGGGTCTTGAATTTCAAGCCTTCCCGGCGATCCCAGAGGACCGGCTTTTCAGTCAGAACGACCAGGCCCTTTTCACGAATCCGCTCCAGGGGGATTCCTGTATCCTCTAATTGATAGCGCCAGATATCCTCTATGGTTTCGAAGTCAAAGTATTGGCCGGCACCCAAACGGCGGGCCAATTCTTTGAAGATCCACCAGGCCGGACGGGCATCGAACCGGGGGGCTACGGCCTGGTCGCGCATGGCTATATTGGGCTTAAGCCCGCTTTTATCCGCCAGGATATTGGCCCGTTCCAGATAGGTGGCCTCCGGCAGGATGACATCGGCAAACCAGCCTGTTTCACTATAGTTGACATCGATCGAAACCAGGAGCTTCAGCTTTTCATAGGCCCGGATCTGGGCCTCCGGATCGGGGAGCGCTGAAAGAGGGTCATGACGGTAAGTGATATAAGCCCCCACCGGGTAAGGATCCCCGCTTTCCAGGGCCGGGAAAAGAAGATGCAGAAGCCCTGCGCCCGGATCAAAGTGTTTATACCTCCAGCCCGCTCCATCCACCCGTTTTTCTTCTACCTTGGGGATTCGGTCCGCCAGCTTTTTTAGGCCGTTGCGTCCGGCGTCCTTGGCCTCTTTGGCAATAATCAACCCTCCCGGGGTTTCAATAGCCCCCAAAAGGGCATTCAAAAGGTAACTGGACCGGCTGGTATAAAAGGATTGCCCGTGGCGGGCGACCATCCAGCCGGGATGGAAAATAACCTGTGGGGCGTCGGCGGCGATCTCTCGAACGAAGGCCCGGATCTCTCCGGCCGGTACACCGGTCTTGGTCTCGGCCCACTCCGGGGTCTTACCCCGGACCAGGTCCCTGATGGTCTCCAGCCCCAGACACCAGCGGGCAACAAAATCCTTATCATACAGGTTTTCTTCCAGGATCTGCTGGATAAAGGCCAGATTCAGGGCATATTCGGTATTGGGCCTGATTTGCCAAAACCGGGTCGCTTTGCTGGCGGTCACGGTGGCCCTGATATCAATGTAGGTGCATTTGGCGCCCCGGTCGATGGCCTTCATAAATTCCTTGGCTTCCTTCACCTGCAAAGATTCAAGGAGATTGCGCCCGAACAGGACGATGTGGTTGGTGTTCTTGATGTCATAGCTGAAACCCGTCCGGCCGAGACCAAAGATGCTCTTGGCCGCATGGTGAGCATTTCTCCCGCAGGTGCAATCGTGGTCAAAATAATTGGGTGATCCCAGGGCCTTCAAAAAACTCTTGGTCAGATCGGTAAAGGGTCCACCCCGGTCCGAGAGGACGATCCCCCGCCCGCCATATTCGTTAATGACTTCTTTTAATTTGGCGGCTACGTAATCCAGGGCCTCCTCCCAGCCGGCCGCCCGCCATTGTCCACTGCCCCGGGGGCCGGTCCGGATCATGGGCTGCTGGGGACGTTCGTCATCATATTCGAAGGCCAGCCCGGCCGATCCTTTGGCGCACAAGCTGGTTTCCATGGCCTGGTCATGAGGATTACCCTGGATCCAGACAACCCGTCCATTCTCAACTTCCACCTGAATCGGGCAACGGACTGCACACATACCGCATATGCTGTAGACCGTCCTCCGAGCGGACTGATCTATCCCGGCAACATTGGGGGCTTTACTCGACTTCATTCCCGTCTCCTTCCAAAAAATGGAACGTGGTTTTTTATGAAAATTTATTCTAAATGGCCTCTCCAAATGATGTCAAGGTCAAAAATGGCCATTTTGCAATAGCCATTAAAAGGGATTATAATTTGATGGACGATTAGAGGGCAGCTATGATAAAAAATTAATATAAGCATAGATGAACCTTTGGGAAATTGTGACTGTTGAGCGCAACCAATACCCCTATAAGACAGGAGAAGAGATATGAGTATTTACTACCTGTCCCATGATCCCAAGAATTGTATTAACTGCTATTCTTGCGAAATCCACTGTAAAACAAAGAACAACCTCCAGGTCGGCCCCCGTTTCTGCCAAATTGTCTCCGTAGGACCCAAGTTGGTGAAGGGCCTACCCAAATTAGGGCTGGTTTTTATGCCCTGCTTCCATTGTGAAAGACCCTGGTGTGTTTCAGCCTGCCCGACCGGGGCCATGCAAAAGCGTCCCAAAGACGGGATCGTCTTTGTAGATTCCACCTTGTGCGTTGGCTGTAAAAGCTGTATCACTGCCTGTCCCTGGGGGGCGCCGCAGTGGAATCCGGATACAGGCAAGGCCATTAAATGCGATTACTGTAAGGATCGGGTGGATGCCGGCTTGAAACCGGCCTGTGTCACTAAGTGCCTGACCCAATGCCTGGATTTCGGCCAGGTTACCGATGAGGCGACACAAAAGAAACGGGATCGTTTTGCCAAGGCGGTGGCCTTTGACCTGGCGGATTAGGATAAGAGAGTTGGGCTGGGGGTGATCACGGTAGGACCCTTTAAACCCATAAAGGAAACCATAAAAAATGGCTGAAATAAAATTTTATAAAGAACATACCTGGGTGCGTCCGGAAGGCGATATCGGGACCGTCGGTTTGTCTCATTATGCCCAGGAGCAGATGGGCCAGATTATCTATGTCGATCTGCCTGAGGAAGGCCGGGAGATTACCGCTGGAGAAGAATTCGGAGCCCTGGAATCCAACAAGGTAGCTTCCGATCTGATCGCCCCGGTCAGCGGGGAAGTCCTCGAATCCAACCCGGCCCTTGAAAACCAGCCGGCCTTAATCAATGATTCCCCTTATGATCAGGGTTGGATAACGAAAGTCAGGCTCAGCAGCCCGGAAGAACTGGACGGCTTGATGGATGAAGCAGCCTATCTGAAGTTGGTTTCAGGATAAGTTAAGGCCTATAAAGTATGAGCAAGCGAATCGGCATCATCGGCGCCGGACCGGGAGGTTACATCGCCGCTATCCGGGCGGCTCAGTTGGGGGCCCAGGTGACGGTGGTCGAACAGGAGGCCGTCGGCGGCTGCTGTTTGAACTGGGGCTGCATTCCCACCAAAACCATCAGAACTACCGCCGAGACCCTGGAGCGCTTTCACCGGGCCAGGGAGCTGGGGATTGATCTGGAGGGGGGCTTTCGGCCCAATATGGAGCGGATCATGGCCCGGAAAAACGAGGTCATCGCCATCCTGGCTCAGGGCATCAAAAAGATTTTTGAAAGCTATCGGATCGCCTTTCTTGAGGGGACGGCAACGGTCAGGGATCCGAACACCTTATCGGTTACGGGAAAGGATGGAAGCCGACAAGAACTGCGGGTGGACAACATCATCCTGGCCTCCGGATCCAGACCGCTGGACTTCCCGGCCTTTCCTTTTGACGGCCGCCATATCCTGTCCAGCAATGACGCCCTGCTCTTGAAAGAGGTCCCCGAGTCCCTCCTGGTCGTCGGCGGCGGGGTCATCGGCTGCGAATTCGCTTTTATTTTCAGTCTCCTGGGATCCCAGGTGACCGTCGTGGAGGCCCTGTCCCGGGTGATCGGCCTGCCTTCCATCGACGAAGACTGTTCGGCTGTTATCCTGCGGGAGATGAAGAAGCGCAAGATCAAGGTCTATCTGGATAAGACCATCGAAAAAACCGAGATCCAAAACGGCCGGGTCAAGGCCCGCATCGGCCCTTCGCCTTTTTTAACCGAGGCCAGGGAAAAAGACAAAAAGCCCATCGAGCTGGAAATCCACAAGGTGCTGGTCTCCATCGGCCGGCAATCCAATACGGATGATCTTGGGCTGGACCGGGTTGGCGTGGCCCTGGATGATCGGGGCTGGATCAAGGCCAATGACCGGCTGGAAACCAATGTCCCCGGCATCTATGCCATCGGAGATGCCTTGGGTCCGGCCAGGATCATGCTGGCCCATGTGGCCTCCACTGAGGGCATCGCGGCCTCGGAAAATATCATGGGAGGCCAACGCGTCATGGATTACCAAGTGGTGCCCTCGGGTATTTTCACCTTTCCCGAGGTGGCTAATGTGGGCCTGACCGAGCTGCAAGCCCGGGAGCGGGGCTTGGAATGGCGTTCCGACAGCTTTCAATTCCGGACCCTGGGCAAACCCCAGGCCATGGGAGAGATCGTGGGCCAGGTCAAAATTGTCTCGGACAACAGGACGCGGAAGATTTTAGGGGTTCATATCGCCGGACCCCAGGCCACGGATCTGATCGCCGAAGGAGCGCTGGCCATGCAACTGGGGGCCACGGTTGAGGACCTGGCCCATACTATCCACGCCCATCCCACCCTGGCCGAGGCCGTCATGGAGGCGGCCCATAAGGCCCTGGGCACCGGCCTGCACGGATTAAAAGAATAGAACGGATGACGGATATCGGATGTCTGATACCAGCTGGCGGATGTCAGATGCAGGATATTTAGCTTACGGAATTATTACCCGGGATCTGGGAGGGTTTAAAAAGGCCAAGATCCCGGTCTATTCACCTTCCGAGTTTATCCAGGCATTCTTCCCTTCTTAGCTCTTATCACTCACCCCCGCCGATTCAAAGGTGGCCATCTCGTTATAGATCTTGACCGCCGCCTCAATGATGCCCATGGCCAGGGCCGCTCCGGTTCCCTCGCCCAGCCGCAGGCGCAGGTCCAGTATCGGCTCGACCTTGAAAATTCTTAAGAAAGTGGCGTGGCCCGCCTCCTCGGAACGGTGGCTGAAAAATAAGTAGTCCCGGACCTCGGGAGCTATTCGACAGGCCGCCAGGGCCCCGGCCGAGGAGATAAACCCGTCCACAACCACAGGGATGCGGAGCGAGGCCGCTCCCAAACAGAGACCGGTGATCCCGGCGATCTCCAGTCCTCCCAGGGCGGCCAGGGTGCTCAGGGGATCCCCCAGCCTTTTTTGATTTACCTTTATGGCCTTTTTAATAACCTCTATTTTGTGGTTCAGCCTGGCTTCGTCGATCCCGGTGCCGCACCCGGTGATATCCTCGACCGGACAGGGAAGCAGGACTGCGAAAAGGGCCGAAGAAGCGGTGGTGTTGGCGATCCCCATATCCCCGGTGCCGATGAGGCTAACGCCGTCGCGGGCCGCTTCCCGGGCTAATTCAATGCCGGCCTCCACGGCCTGAACCGCTTCCTCCAATTTCATGGCCGGCTTCCTGGCGATATTGTCGGTCCCGGATCTGATTTTTCTGCGAACCAGGCCGGTGACATCCTCCAGGGGATCATCCACCCCCATATCCACCACACACAACTCGGCCCCGATATGCCGGGCCAGGACGTTAATGGCCGCCCCCCCGGACAACATATTCCTGACCATCTGGGGGGTGACCTCCTTGGGATAGGCCGATACCCCTTCCACCGCCACGCCATGGTCGCCGCCAAAGGTAACAATCCTTTTTTTGCCCAATCGGGGCCGGGTGGTCTGGGTAATAAGGCCATACTGGACGGCCAGGTCTTCCAGCCGTCCCAAGCTTTTGGGCGGCTTGGTCAACCGGTCGAGATGGGCTCGAAGCGACGGTTCCAGGCTGAAGTCCACCGGCTTTATGGACTGGACGGTTTCATTTACTTTATTCATAAAGGTTCCTCCTTAAATAAACGGAAATCAAAGCTGAAAATAAAAAGGCCCCCTTCTTCATGGAAGAAAGGAGCCCTTTACCATCAGGTTCCTGGTCTGCGCACAGCCTCCTGGTCGTCTTCTGGCTTCCCCGGTCTTTAACCGGCCTTCCCATCCCGCTTAGGCGGGACAGTGGCCGGACTGGTTAAAAGACTTCTCTCCCTGTTAGAAGAAAAGCGGGGTTACAGCGGCGGGACCGCCACGGATTCGCACCGTGTTCCGTTACCGGCAGGCTATACCGTAATCAACAAATTTTTAACTCGACTCCCGAAGATTGTCAATAAAAAAAATAGGGGACGTTGGTGCAGAAAGTGCTTGACTAAGTTGGACTTTAACGTTACTATATACATTATGCCCAGATCAGCACGATTAGATGCGCCGGGGGTGTTGCACCATGTAATCGGACGTGGAATTGAGGGGAGACCCATCTTTCCCTCCGGTAAGGATGGGGAGGACTTTATTTCTCGTCTATCCGCTCTGGTTGATACGCAGGCCATGGACGTTTACGCCTGGGCTTTATTGCCTAACCATTTTCATCTTCTCTGCAAAACTAAACACAAACCATTGGCCTGGAGTATGCGCAAGCTTCTCACCGGCTATGCCGTCAATTTTAATAAAAGATATAAAAGGCAGGGGCATCTATTCCAGAATCGTTATAAATCCATCGTCTGCCAGGAAGAAGCCTATTTATTGGAGCTGGTCCGGTATATTCATCTGAATCCTTTGCGGGCGCGACTGGTTGATCGCCTGCATGAATTGAACTATTATCCCTGGTCGGGGCATTCCGCCCTGTTAGGGCGAAGAAACAGACCGTGGCAGGATATTAATTATGTTCTTGGCTATTTTGGAAAAGGAAATATCGGCCCTAAAAAATACCTGCAATTCATTAAAGAAGGAATGGTTCAAGGCAAAAGGCCTGATTTAGTCGGAGGGGGTCTTATCCGCAGTTCGGGGGGATGGTCCGAGGTCTTAAGTCTCAGAAAACGGGGAGAGAAGGAAGCCAGTGATCAGAGAATCTTGGGTGAGGGAGATTTTGTGGAAAAGGTTTTATCCGAAGCCACCAATTTTCAGAAGGAGGTTTTGGGCCTGAACAAGAAAAAATTGGATCTGCCTAATTTGGCTTCAAGGATTAGCGCTCGGCAGGGGATTTCTCTGGATGAACTTCTATCCGCCAGCCTCAGAAAGGAGATCGTCGAAGCCCGCCGGGTTTTGGCTTGGCTTGCAGTAAAGGTCTTGAGGTACTCCGGGGCGGAAGTCGCCCGCTACCTGGGCGTAACGAGTTCCTGTATAAATCGGTCCCTGTCCAGGGGAGATAGTCCCAAGCAGGAAGAATACTTATGAGCCTGGAAGCAATCCCTGCACCAACGTCCCCTAAATTGGTGGGCCTTAATTTGGGGTTGGTTCCTTTTAGGGAGGCCTGGGAGTTGCAGAAAGAATGGGCGGCGCAGCGGCGGGAGGGGACATTGCCGGACGGATTGATTCTGCTGGAACATCCGCCGGTCTTGACCCTGGGCCGGTGGGGGAAAAAGGAAAATCTTAAGGTCTCGGCCGATTATTTAAAGCAGAAAAACATGGCTCTGATCCGCTGCGAACGGGGAGGAGAGATCACCTACCATGGTCCGGGACAGTTGGTGGGCTACCCCATCTTGAGGTTGCAGTCATTCCAGCTCGGCGTCAGGACCTATGTCAGCCGTCTGGAGGAAGTCCTGATCAACACCCTGTTTGATTTTGGTCTGGTCGCCGGTCGCCGGGAAGGATTTCCGGGTGTCTGGATCAACCAGCATAAGATCGCTTCTATCGGGATTGCCGTCCAAAAGGGCATTGCTTTTCATGGCTTTGCCCTGAACTACGCCCCTGATTTGGACCACTTCCGCCTCATCACCCCGTGCGGCTTGCCGGGTGTTGAAATGACCTCCATAGAAGCCATGACCGGCAGACCCTTAGACCCTCATTATTTAAGGGAACGGGTGACCCGCAATTTCGGAGAGGTCTTCGGGGCTGAAATAGTCCCGGTAAGCCTTGAGGCTTTAAATCTGGAAACTGTGTCGCAATTACCAAAACGTCATTCCGGACGAGATCCGGAATCCATCCCGCCGAAGGCGGGACTGGATCCCGGCTCCCTTGGCCGGGATGACGAATTAAGACGCAGTCTTCAGCTAAAAAAGCCCCTCTGGCTCAAAAAAAAGATCCCTTCGGCAGGTTCCAGCGCCCAGGTCAAGGCCCTGATCCGGAAGGGCGGGCTGCATACCGTTTGCCGGGAAGCCCAGTGCCCCAATCAGGGGGAATGTTTCAGCCGGGGAACGGCCGCCTTTCTGCTCATGGGAGACCGCTGTACGCGCTGCTGTACTTTCTGTGCCGTGTCGCCCGGCCTTCCGAACCCATTAAACCCGGATGAACCGGCAGAGATCGCCCGGGCCGTAAAGAAGATGGGGCTTTCCTATGCGGTCCTGACCTCGGTCACCCGGGACGATCTGTCTGACGGCGGGGCCGGCCATTTTTGTGAAACCATCGAGGCTATCGGCCGGATCGTGCCTCAAACACAGGTCGAATGTCTCATCCCCGACTTCCAGGGATCGAAATCGTCCCTGGATCTGGTAGCCCGGACCGATCCGGCTGTCATCAATCATAACCTGGAAACCGTGGAGCGTCTCTATCCCTCGGTGCGGCCAGGAGCGGATTTCAAACGCTCCCTCCAACTTATCGGATATCTCAAAGAAACTTTTCCCGGGCTATTGACCAAATCAGGGATTATGGTAGGATTGGGAGAGACCCGGGAGGAGACCAGGAGGGTCTTGGAGGATCTCCGGGATCAGGGCTGCGCCATCCTGACCATCGGCCAGTATCTGCAGCCTTCTCCAAAACATCATCCGGTAGTGCGATATGTTCCTCCCGATGAATTTGCAGGATGGGAGGAAGAGGCCTGCCAACTGGGCTTTAAAGCCGTGGCCTGCGGTCCTTTTGTTCGCAGCTCCTTTGAGGCCGAAGGCCTTTATGCCAAGGCGGGGTCCAGCCCGCCCCGGCGGATCGGCGACCCCTCCCCCATCGGGGAGGAGAAAATATTTTGTTGCCTATCCTGATGGTCAGGAATAAATTCTTAAGAATACAGGGTATAAGAATCTGAAGTTGAATTACCCCTTTCAAAAGGGTACAATACCGTTTAAAAATTAATGTCCGGAACGTGATCAGGAGGTAGATCCTATGTCTCTGAAAAGAAGCCACCAGGGGAGAAAATGCATCCGCGGGGGGCTCATCCTGCTCGGTCTATTCTTATTTTTTGGCACCCTATCCTGCAATTCCGGAACCGGCAGCAGCACCAGTACTACCTCAACCGGTGGGGGAGGAGGGGTAGGCTGGACGATTTCAGTCAAGACCACCACCAACACCGTTTCCTTATCCCTGAATCAGACTACCTCGGTCATTGTCCAGGTCAAAGACGGCGCCGGCGGGCCGGCCCCTAAAGGGACACGTATCTGCGTCTCCGTCGCCCGGGGTACGATTTGGGTCGATGAGATCGGGAAAGACGAACCGGTTATTACCGGATGCGCCCCTACCGGCAATGATATCGGGCAATTGATGGGGACTTATGTTCCGAACCGAGGCAATACTCAAGATAATCCATTCGCACCGGGGCATGATTATATCGATGCCTCTTCCCAGGGGGTTTTTGGAACAGTGACTATAAATGTAGTTCCCTAATGTAAGGAGGTGCCTAATGGTCAAACGATTTTTTTATTTGTTCCTGGTCTTTTTAGTTCCGACTTTATTTCTGGTATTCCTTGAAAAAGACGCTCCTCAGGCCCTGCCCTCGGCCGGCGCTGCCGGGGAACAAAAGGCCCCGGCCCCTTCGGGCGGGCCGGGTGCAGTGACCATCCAGGCGGACAAGGCCTCGTTGAACAACGGCGGAACCCTGACCGTTACAGGCCAGGCCCCGGCCGGCAAACCGGTTTATCTGGAGATTTTCGCCGAAAAAAAGGTGCGGGCCAATCTTTTCGACAACAAGAAAGATGAAAAGACCGGACAAATCCCTTACATTCTCTATTTGACCGATGAGATGCCCGGTTATTACAAGATCATCGTGCCCAAGGACCAGCAGGGGAAACTGGAGGTCGTAAAGAAAGAAGGCCGGAAATGGTCTTTTTCCAAGGCCCTCAAAGACCTGGGTGCGGATGTGGCCTACAGCGCTCCGGGCAGCATAAAAATTGATAAATATAAGGCCTCCATTCTGGCCAGCATCATCGGGTCCCGCGGGGAACTGTTGCCGGCCATGGATCCCCAGGAAAACAAAAGGCGGTCCATGCAATTAGTCAAGTCCCGCTTCCGGAATGTGGATAAGGTCCTGGCGGCTGCCGTGGAAACCAATCCCGACGGGACCTATAAGGCCACCTTCAATATCCGGTCCGGTTTGCCGGACGGTCGATACACCATCGTAGCGACAGCGGGTAAAGACCTTAAAAGCCAACCCCTGACCTTTGAAAACAAGATCAGCTTCCCCACCCTTTACCTCAGCAACGCCGGGACCAGCCTCAATCTGTTCTGGCCCTTTTTGCTTACCCTGGCCATCGCCATCTTCGGGGTCCTCATGGGCGCCGGTGGCGGATTTATTCTAAATCCCCTCCTGGTCCTGATCTGGCCTCTGCCCCACAATGTGGTGGCCGGCACGGTTATGCCCACCGTGGCTTTTTCCCAGGCCAGCGGCATCTATAATTACTCCAAGATCAAGTTCATCAACTGGAAAGTGGGGGTCATCGTCGGCTGCTCCATGCTGGCCGGCGGATTCATCGGCCCCAAGTTGACCGAACTTCTTACTTTGGATCAATACAAGTTTATCTTCGGCTGGATCCTTCTGGTCCTGGCGGTCCTGCTCTTCTGGCAGACCACCAAGAGTTATGTGAATAAGAACAAGAAGGAGCAGGCCATCCTGAAAGAATTCAAGAAACGAGCCGAAGAAGCGGCCAAAGGCAAAAAGGGTTAATCCGGGTTTAAGTTAGGAGGAGGATATGGAAATAGATTTCTGGGGACAAAAATTCAAGGTCAATATGGTCATCGGCTGCATCGGGGGATTTATCATTGCCATAGTGGCTTCCATGTTCGGTTTCGGGGGCGGGCCTTTTATGATGCCCCTGATGGCCCTGGGCATGGGACTGCCCATGTATGTGGTGGTGGGAAGTTCTCTTTTGGCCATCTTTTTCAACACCGTCATCGGTTCCCTGCAGCATTACCGTTTCGGAAATTTTGATTTCCTGTTTTTCCTGATCATGTTCCCGGCGGCCATCCTGGGCGGCTACATCGCCCCGCAGATCGCCAAGCGGGTCAGCCCCCTATGGATCAAGCGCATTGCCGCCGCGGGACTGGTGATTCTGGGCCTGATTTTACTGGGCGTGATTTTTTGACGAAGGTTGAAAGAAAACAGGGGCGGGTCTTCTATACGGAAGCCCCGCTCCACTTATCCAGCTTTATTACTCGGGTTGAATGTCTGAAAAATAAAATCAACCGGCCTGAGAATCAAGGTTTCCCCGATCTTCTTGCGATAGAAGTCACGAAAATCCCTGGCATTGCCCGTTATAAAAAAATCCATTCCATGGTAGAGGGCTGTGGTCAGGATAATGCGGTCATTAAGAGGGAGGGTTTCCAATTCTTTGTTTTTAAATCGGATGAGAATATCATCCAGGACCGTAGATTTGTTGATTAATCCTTTGAGGAAGGACAGATGTTCCGGTTTTTTCCTCTCCATGTTCCAAACTGCCTCTTTCAAGACTAATTCTGAAATGAAGATATCAAAGCCCCCCCTGCTCCGGAGCTCATAAATCAGGTGAGATCTGGAACCGCCCTTTCCCGAGTAGGCGGCTGAGAATAAAACATTGCTGTCCAGAAAAACTTTTAAATTTTTTCCCACCTGGCCAGAGCCTTTTTCTTTTCCCCTGCCTTCAGGAGATCCTCTTTTGCCAATTCCTGGATAAACTCATCGGAAAAGGCCCTCACGGTGATGGTGAGGGCCGGTTTAACCACAATCCCTTGTTCGGTTAGTTCCAGAAGCACCGGAGATTTAGGTTTAATTCCCATTTTGTCCCTATATCGTTTAGGAAGAGTTATCTGCCCTCTTTCACCTACCATGACTGTTTCCACCCAATCGTACCCCCTCACTTTTCAGTAAATTCAATAATACATACTTTCCGTAAGTAAGTAAATAGCTATTTTTGGTTAGTGTAGTGTCTCAGACAAGTCTTTACAACGTCTTAAAGAGCAGTCATTCCCGCGGAAGCGGGAATCCAGAAATAAAAAAACTGGATTCCGGGTCAAGCCCGGAATGACGGCACTGTAAAGCCATTACGGAGACACTACATTAGGATCAGGGATAATTACCTTGGTTAAAGAAACCATAAATTCGCCCGCCTTTTGCACCCCGATCACCCGGGTTCCCGGAATCTCTTTTCCCTGATCATCAAAAAATAAGACCGCCGGTGGGCCGAAGAGGCCGAACTGCTTAAGCAGGGCCTCGGTTTCGGCCGTGTTCCGGGTGACATCGGCTTTGATCAAGGTCAGCCCCTTAAGTGCCTGTTGTACTTTTGGATCGGCAAAGGTGAAGCGCTCCAATTCCTTGCAGGCCGTGCACCAGTCCGCGCTCACATAGAGCATCACCGGCCGGCCGGATGCCTCTTTTAAAAATCTCTCCAGTTCTCCGAGACTAGTCAGGGATTGAAAGGCAGGCATTGAGGTTGGAGGTTGGAGGTTGGAGGCGGGAGGAAAATTCTTGCGGTCCAGTCGGTTCAGTCCTGGACCTGATCTCGGATAAGGGCTGCAACAGGTCTTTCCCTCCCGAAAGGGCCCCAATGATCAAAACAATTCCGACCAATAAAACAAGGACGCCGATTCCCTTCCGGAATTTGGCCCATCCACCGGCCGGGACAGGCAAGGGATCGAGGGAATTTAAATAGATCGAGCTGATAATCAGTAAGGCCCCCCAGAGAAATAGGGTGACCGGACCGGGTATAACCGGGGAGACGATCCAGACGGCTACACCCAACAGGATCCAGCCGAAGAAGGCCTTGATGGCCATCATCCACTCCCCGGCCCGGGGCAGCAGAAAGCCGGCCGAGGTTCCCAGGATCAGGAGCGGCACCCCCATTCCCAGGGCCAGGGAAAAAAGGGCCGTCCCGCCCAGCCAGACATCCTGGTGCCGGCTGATATAAATAAGGGCCCCGGCCAGGGGCGCAGTGACACAGGGGCCGATAATCAGACCTGAAAGCACCCCCATGATAAAGACCCCCAGAAAAGTGCCGGCCTTTCGTTTGTTGCCGGCGGCGGTCATTTTACCCAGGAAGGAACCGGGGAGCTGTAAATCATACCATCCGAACATGGACAGGGCCAGGGCGACAAAGATCAGGGCAAAACTTCCCAAAACCCAGGGATTCTGCAAAGCGGAGGCGATAAGTCGGCCCGATAAACCGGCCGCCACCCCGGCGGCCGTATAGGTCAGGGCCATGCCCAGGACATAGGTCAGGGAAAGGAGAAAAGACCGGATTTTTGTGGCTTCTTGGCCCTGGGCCACGATAATTCCCGAAAGGATGGGGATCATGGGAAAGACGCAGGGAGTCAGGGACAAGAGCAGGCCCAGTCCGAAAAAGGTCAGGATAACCATGAAGAAATTTTTCCGGCTGAAGAGCCCGGAGATATCACCGCCGATCCCTTTTCTCCATCGATGTCTTGCTTACTTGGGGCTGTCCCCTCCCCGGCGGGAGGGGATGAGGGGAGGTTGAATGGCGGAGACGCGGGGAGGGGGGACGCGGAGAGGGAAGAAAGATCGAGCTGAAACTTCTGCACCTTCGGCGGATAGCACAGCCCGGCATCGGAACAGCCCTGATAGGCGATGGAAAGGGCCAGGGTCTGTTTTTCCTTGGGTCGGCCTTTAAAGGGGAGTTGGACCGAAACCGTATCCCGGTAAATTTGGGTGGATCCGAAATAAGGATCTTTTTTGACCCGGCCCTTCGGAAGTGCTACCGGTTCCAGGGAAAATTCCTCGGGCAGGAGGGCAAACTTTAATTTGTCCCGGTAAAGATAGTACCCCTCGGCGATGCGGACCGTTACTTCTATGCGGTCCGGCTGGGCGATCCGGGCCTGTATCTGAAAGGCCTGTTCGGGTTTAAGAGGCTGGCTGTTTCCCAGTGAAGGTAAAAAGAATGAAAGAATAAGGAGCAGAGAAAAAATTAGGTTGGCCATGGAGGCGTATTGAATAATGTATTATTTTAGCTGATAAATCATTTAAAAATCCCTCCCAACCTCCCTTTGATAAAGGGAGGGGACTATTGGAAGGATTCCCCCCCCTTTGAGAAAGGGGGGAAAGGGGGGATTTGTCGAAAGGTTTTTCAAGTCCTAAGGGACGGTTTTAAGAATCTCTTCGGCATTTTTCAGGTAAGGCAGGGCTTCCGTCATCATCACGTCCTATTTTTTTACTGCTTATAAACAAAGATGCTCACATAGGCGATGGCCCCACGGTAGGAGGCGGTAACCTGATCCACGACGCTGGTTTGAGTAGTGGTGGTGCTGGCCGCCGGGGCCGTGTAAACCGCGTGGGACACCCCGCCGTCCAATGGGGTGGCCACTGAAAAGGTCCCGCCCTGGGTGGAGGAATAGGTGATGGCTGTGGTGGAGGAATCATTGACCGGGTTTCCGGAGGCGTCCTTCACGGAGACGATCAGGGTAGACTGCCCCCCATAGGGAATGGTGGTGTTAGTGGCCGTCAGGCTCATGGTATATCCGGAGCCCGAACCATATCCGCTGGAACTGAGGGTGTTGGAAGAACAGCCGGCAAAACCCAAAAGAGCCAAAAGAGCGACGATCCAAAACCAGGTTTTAATGTGGGACATTTTTCCCTCCGTTATTAAAGAAATAATGATACGATCGTGGATCCCTTGATTATCGTCGGACCTAAGACGGTGGCCGTGATTACCGTATCCCCGGAAATCCCTCCGGTGGCCGTAAAGGTGGTGGTGAAAAGGCCCCCGGCCGCCAGCCCGCTTTGAGGTTCCAGGGTGCCCCCCAGGCTGGAGCTCATGAAGACCTGCCCTTCGGCCCTCCGGCCGCTGCTGTCGGTTACCACCACGATAATGGTGGTGGTCCCGCTGAAGGCCGAAATACTGTTGCTACTGGCCGTCACCGAAACCGAGGCCGGGGCCCCGCCGGCGCTTCCCGACCCGGTTTGGGTTCCGCTGCTGTAGCTTTCCTTATCGTTATTGGAGGAGCCGCAGCCTAAACTTAAAAACAAGAGTATGAATAGGGCACAAATCCCCGGGCCGGGAAACAGCTGCTGTTTTTTTAATTTTAAGGAGAACATGGAGGTATGATTAACGTGTGCCAAAAAAATAGTCTTTCACCTAAAGCTAATCCGAAAAATTCGGAAAGGTCTTTGCCACCGACACGCACAGACAGCCTGGCGGCGACCTGCCGCCAGGCTCCCGGCAGGTAAAAACAGTGCCTGGCCAAGAGCTAAAAAAATAGTGAGTGTCTTACTCGCGCCGGACCTAATTCTTTTTCCCGTCAATCTTATTTCTTTTTTAAAATTTGTCAAGAAATTAGCATGGCAGAAAGGCCGAAAAACTAAACCCTTGAAGCTCGAATTTCCCTAAAAAAATACTTGACAAAACCCCCTCAACTTGCTATGGATAGACCAAAAGCTATGACTAAAAAAGGGGGTGGTGCCCGGTCTGGATAATAAAAGTTAGTTATATCAGTAGGTTGTATAGAAAAAGAGATTAAAAAAACACAATTAACAAGGAGAAAAGAGACGATGAAAAAATTAGCGATTATTGCTTTGGTTTTAGGGTTGGCGGTCGCTTTCGCGGTGCCCGCCTTTGCCTTTAAAATCGAAGGCGCCAAAGACCAGAAGTTTTATTTCGGCGCCCAGATCTACACGGATATTGGTTGGCAAAATCGGTCCAAGGAGATGAATAACTGGAACGGCACCGGAAGCAACGGTGACAGTGACCGGAGCGTCATGTTCCTGAACTTTCCCCGTCATTCCCGGCTCCAGGGTTCGTTTGAGAGCGGTGCCGCTGGTGGATTTTTTGATGTCCGCTTAGGCCGTGACAACGTTTCCAGCCATGAACAGGGGGATGCCCCCAATGCCGCCGACAAGAACAACCAGTTGAATTATATTGAAGCGGCCCAACTCTACGGCTGGTACACGTTCGGCAATTGCAAGATCATGGCCGGTAAGATGGACGGCAGTATCCTGGCCATGACCCCCGCGCAGAACCTCGGGTTTAATACCAACAACCATATAGCCGGCTTCGGCTGGGGCGCCATTTACGATGACCGGGCCGCCCAGCTCCGTTTTGTCCAGAATATCTCCAAGGCGTTCGGCTGGCAGATCTCCCTGGTTCAACCCAACGTCTATGAGTATGGCTTGGGATTGGGCTCGAACGACAGCTATGCCCAAATCCCTGCGGTTCACGTCAAGTTTAACCTGAACTTCGGACCGGTCAGCCTCTTCCCCGGCGGGTTCTATGGAACGGTTAAATGGGACAATGTGCCTAATAACTGGGATAATAGCCTTCAGTATTGGTATGTGCAGTTACCGGTGCGGGTTATGGCCGGCCCCTTCACTGGGTTATTCCAGCTCGGCTACGGCCAGAACCTGGCGGGTGGTACCTCGCCCCCACTCAGCTTGCAGAGTGGCTATTGGTCCCCTATCCGCGGTGCCGATGGGAAAATTCAAAACGCCACAGGTTGGGCTGGTTTTTTTGATTTGAGTTTCAACGCCGGCGCGGTCATCCCTCACCTTTATTTCGGTTATGATAATCCGAAAAATAGTGACGCCTGGAAGGTTGGAGATGACTATAACGCCAGGATGATGTATGGCGCCAGCGTCCTGATCCCTTTGCATGAAAACTTTGCCCTGTCCCCGGAAATCACCTACTATGACTATGGCAAGGTACCGGGCAATGCCGCCAAACCGGATATCGGCAAGGAGTGGTTGGCTGGTGTGCAGTTCCGGTTCGTGTTTTAATCTAACTTAAACAACTTAACCTAAACCCACAGACCCTGGAGGGGCAACCTTCCAGGGTTTTTTTTGCCGAAATCATTTTTAAAGTGGTATTGACGGGGTGACAGGCACCTGTTAATATGCCTTTAGAGTACGCGTTAAGGAGGCATCAATGAGAACGACATTGGCCATCAAAGACCAGCTCCTGGAGGAGGCCAAGGTCCTTTCCGGGGCCAGAACTAAAAAGGAGACCGTAGAGATCGCTTTAGATGAATTTGTCAGGAGGAGAAGGGCAAAAAAATTGATGGACCTGGAAGGCCAGGTGGAATTTGCCCGGACCCTGGATGATTTTTTAAAACAAAGGAGAAAAGATGTTCCTTATCGATAGTTCTGCCTGGATAGAATATTTCAGGCCGAAAGGATCTCCCAAGGTAAAAGAAAGGGTCCGGGAAATTCTAAAAAAGGAAGAAGCGGCCACCTGCGGCATTGTGATCGTTGAATTATTGAGGGGTGCCACAGATAAAAAAATCTATCAGTCTCTTAGAGAAGCCCTTTTAGCCCTTCCTCAAACCCCCTTAAATGATTCGGTGATTCAAAGGGCGGCCGAATGGGGCTTCTTGGTAGACCGTAAACTCAAGACCGTCCCGACTACGGACCTTTTGATCGGCGCCTCCGCCTATAAAAAGGCAACGGTCCTGCACTGTGATAAGGATTTCGAGCTGCTGGCTTCGACCTTTGGTTTGGAACAGGAACGATGCCGGTAAACACTAACCCAAGATAAGGGATGTAAGAATCAAAAATGCAAAATCGGGGACATCCCCAGATTTGGTATGAGATCAACACCTGGGTCTGGCTGCATGATCTAAGCCGTCGCTACGGGCGAGAGATAACCCTGGGTGATGTTCCCGAAGCGGAATGGGAGGCCCTGGCCGAGCTGGGGGTGGAGGCCGTCTGGTTCATGGGGGTTTGGGAACGAAGCCCGGCCGGGCTGGTTATCGCCCTGGAAAACAAGGCCCTGCTTTCCGAATTTCGCCGGGCGCTGCCGGATTTTAAACCGGAAGACGCGCTGGGCTCGGCTTACTGTGTGCGCCGTTATCGGGTGGATGACCGCCTGGGCGGGCCCCAGGGATTGGCCCGGGCCCGCGAGCAGTTGGCCAGGCGGGGGATCGGGCTGCTCCTGGATTTTGTCCCCAATCACGTAGCCCGTGATCACCCCTGGATTTCCGAGCATCCGGACTATTTCATCCAGGGCCAGACCGAAGACCTCAGCTTGAGCCCCGGGGAATTCTTCCCAGTCAAAGACTGGATCATTGCCTGCGGCCGGGATCCTTATTTCCCGCCCTGGCAGGATGTGGCCCAGGTCAATGCCTTTCATCCCGGTCTCCGCCGGGCAGCCCAAGACACCTTAATTGAGATCGCCGGCCAGTGCGACGGGGTCCGCTGCGACATGGCCATGCTCCTGATAAATCCTGTTTTCGGGCATACCTGGGGCCGGCGGGCCGGTCAGGAACCGGCCCTGGATTATTGGCCTGAGGTGATTCAGGGCGTCCGGAAGCATTTTCCGGACTTCCTTTTTATAGCCGAAGTTTACTGGAACCTGGAGTTGGAACTGCAGCAGCAGGGCTTCGACTTCTGCTATGACAAGCGGCTTTATGACCGGCTGGAGCAGGGTCCGGCCGAGAGCGTCGGGCGCCATCTCCGGATGGATCCGGCCTGCCAGCAGAAGCTGGTCCGTTTTATCGAAAACCATGACGAACCCCGGGCTGCGGCCGTCTTCCCTTGGCCGAAGCACAGGGCCGCGGCGGTGATCAGCACCACGCTGCCGGGGGCCAGACTTTTTTATGAAGGACAGTTCGAGGGACGAAAGATCAGGCCGCCCGTCTTCCTGAGGCGCCGACCCCAGGAAACCATAGACCAGGAGGTGCTGGTATTTTACCGGCGTTTATTGGAGGCCCTCCAACTGCCGGCCATCCGGGAAGGGGAGTGGACTCTCTGCGAGCGGGCCGGCTGGCCGGACAACCAAAGTTTTCTGAACCTCCTGACCTGGTGCCGGCGCCGGGAAGGGGCGCGGGTCCTGATCGTGGCCAATTTCTCGGATCAGCCTTCCCAGGGGCGGGTACGGTTGCCCTGGACTGATCCGGCCGGCGGCACCAGGCGGCTGACCGATTTCTTCACCGGGGAGGTATTCGAGCGGGAGGGCCGTGAGATGGAGGATCCGGGCTTATACGTGGATCTTGAGGCTTGGGGCTTCCATTTTTTTCTTTTTTAGGTAACCCATTAGGCCTAACTTAAGAGCCGAGGGTTTCTCTGACGTCATTCCGGCGAAAGCCGGAATCCAGGGAGCCACCAGTGAATAAACAACCAGTGGTATATATTCTGGCAAGTAAAAGAAATGGAACTCTTTATATTGGTGTGACTTCAGATCTTGTCAAAAGGGTATGGGAGCACAAAAACAATATGGTTGAAGGGTTTACCAAACGCTATGGTGTCCATCAGTTGGTTTGGTATGAATTGCACGAGGGCATGGGATCGGCTATTCAGCGGGAGAAGCAACTGAAAGAATGGAAGCGCAAGTGGAAACTTGAATTAATTGAGGGTGCCAATCGAAATTGGCAGGATTTGTATTATTTGATTGTCTGACTGGATTCCGGCTTTCGCCGGAATGACGCTACGCCTAAGTTAGCGCTTATGGGATGGAGGGGAGAGAGATAAGTCTCTGTTATTCACCCCCACCTCTCCGCCGCGGCGGACTCCCCCCTCTGAGGGGGACGGCCATGAGCCGGGTCAAAGAGGAAAATTTCAATTATCTTTGTTTAGCCCTTTGAAAAGGCCCGCCTCTTTCAGGCCGGCCAATTAGGCATCGGGTAAAAAAGCACATAGCGCCTATGGAACAGGGTTGGGCATGAAAGAGAACAAATTTTACGACATCCACTGCCATGCCATGAATCTCAGCCACCCCAATCTGCTGGCTTTTCTGAACCGTTATTCCATCCTCAAAAGTCTAACGCTCCATCAATGGTTACCTTTCGGAACCTTCTTTTTTGGGAAGAACTTCATTAAAATTAAAAACCTCCTGTCCGTGATGGAAAATGACCTGGGGGATTTCTTCCTGATCATGGAAAACTGCCTGAAGGACCCGGATAATCCCATGCTGCAAGGTGCCCTCTTCAGGGTTGGTGACCGGGACTACGGCAAAGTGGTCCTGACCCCTCTGGTGATTGATTTCGGGACCAAAGGAGGCCGGGATCCGGATATCCACTACAGCCAGTTGTCCGAGAAGCCGGTGGTCGAGCAGGTTATCGATCTTTTTAACGGGATCAGGAGGTATCGGGAAAAGAGCCGGGAAAAAATCTTTGAAATTTTTCCCTTCCTGGGGTTGAATACCCGGAATTATTTCCTGGAGGCGAAGAAAGAGGGCCCGAGGGATTCTTCTCATTTGGCAGCGGAAGAGACAAAAAACACCCTCCCCAACCTGCTTGAAAAATACTTCGGTGATTATCAGGCTTCCCCGGCAGCCTTGCTGACCCGAATGGGGGAATTCGATGGAAATATGGAGCAGATGACCAGCAACTTTTTTGCCGGGATCAAGCTCTATCCTCCCCTGGGCTTCGATCCCTGGCCGGAGAAGAATGGGGAGGAACTGGAGAAGGTCCGCTATCTTTACGAATTTTGTTCCGGAAAAAAGATCCCCCTGACGGTTCACTGCTGCGACCAGGGTTTTGTAACCATTCCCGACAGGGAGGTGAAAGCCTTTACCAATCCCTCCAAGTGGGAACCGGTATTGAAACGGTATCCTGCGCTAAAAATCAACCTGGCCCATTTCGGCAAACAGGGCAAACGCCTGGGCATCTTCAGGCAAACGAATTGGCAGAAGACCATCCTGAAGCTTATGGCGGAATATGAGAACGTTTACACGGACTTCGCCAATAACGGCCTGGATGACCAATCCTATCGATCGTTAAGGGCCTTAATCGAGGCTTCAGCAAGGCGATTCAGCCCCGGGTTTAAGGAAAAACTGACCCGGCGTATCCTCTTCGGCTCGGATTTTATGATCAACCTGCTCCGGATGGATTCCTATAATCAATACCTGGGCTTATTTTCCGGAACAAAATGGCTGACCCCGGAGGAGAAAGAGCTCTTCGGCTGCCTTAATCCGGAGCGATTTCTATTTTCGGATCATCTTCAAAAAAGCCGCTGAGGATAGAGGCTTCAAGGTACCCCAGGCGAGGCCGGGAAAAAAGGAAGGGGTGACGATGGAAAAATATGTCAAGCTGGCCAAGAAGCTGGCCATGGTGGATGCCCGAATCATTTCACCCCGGGAAATCGTTTTTGATATCCGGGCCATTTTAAAATGCCGCTGGGGCTGTGAAGATTATTTTAAGGAGGATGTCCGCTGCCATACCCGGGGCACATCCTTTCAGGAACGGGTGGCCATGATCAACCAATATCATCAGGTCCTGGTCATCCAGTCCCATGAGGCCAGGGCCTTGAGTCAGGCCGCACTAAAAATAGAAAGGGCGGCTTTTCTGGACGGGCATTACTTTGCCTTTGCCGTCCGGACCTGCAACCTCTGCCGGGCATGTGCGGTTCAAGAGGGGCTGGCCTGCCCGACCCCGGAAAAAATTAGACCCTGCGATCAAAGCTTCGGGATTGATGTCTATAAGACCGTCCGAAATTTAGGCTGGCCCTGTGAAGTCCTCCGGAATAAAGATGGGCTTCAAAATCGCTATGGTTTTGTGTTGATTGACTGAAGGCGGGCGGTCGTACAAATCAGGGGAGGGGCCTTTGGGTGCAGGCGAGTAAAAGCAAAAAGGGGGTTGAAATGGTTTCAACCCCCTTTTTTAGTTGCTTGTAAGTTGGTGGCTCTTACAGGGTTTTTACATTGACCGCTGCCGGTCCTTTGTTGCCCTGCTCGATGTCAAAGCTTACCCGCTGGCCCTCATAGAGCGTACGGAAGCCCTGCATTTCGATAGCCGAATGATGGATAAAAACATCCTTCTCCTGACCATCGACCTCGATAAAGCCAAAGCCTTTGTTCTCATTGAACCACTTTACGCGTCCTTCTGGCATAGTCGTATTCCTCCTCCTGAAATATTTCTCAAGTTGGGATACGACCTAAAAATAAAAGGCATCGACCTGAAAAGCTTCGATGCCTTGAACTGTCGACTTAATCACCAACTCCGACCGCCACCCTGTCCCGAAAGGGTGAATGACGGATTTACTGCGTGTTATAATAAATGCTGGAAAAGGTTATGTCAAGTTTTTTTTCAACAGGAATCGGGTGCGGCTCATAAAATATATTACTTATAGATATCATTAGATATTTTTGCCAATAGTACCTTTGGAATTTTTTTGTTTGTTTTTTGGCAAAGAAAGTTTCTTGCATACCTGCAACTCCTTATCAGCTAAGGATTTGCGACAAATGAATGGCTGTTCAACTTTTTTTGCCACAGACACACGCAGACAAAGGCGGACATTTTTTTAGCCGGGCGACTTGCCCGGCTAAAGAGCCATCGCTGACGCGAACAGACATGCTCGTTAAGTTGATATTGCTCGTTAGCCCAAGTCTTTAGTGCCCGAAGGACGGACGGTTAGGGTAGCGGCAGGTCGCTGTCCCGCTGCAAGCGGGATCCTGCCGTTGTCTTTGGCAAAAATCTTTTCCAAATCTTTCGGGTTAGGAGTTAAGGGACGATCTAATATCTTCGGCAATGGAATGAATAAGACCGGGAAGTTTTTCCAGTAAAGGGGGGGATAATTCTTCCCCGAAGGAAACCGGATTTTCTATTTCAATCCCGTAAATTCCGGCAACCTCCGGCATCTGGAGTCCCAGGCTCTTCCCTAATTCGAGCAAATCAAAAAAATCCAAGCCATGGGAGGAGAAAAGGTGCCTGGCTCCCTCTCCCGATGGTACTTTTTTCAATTCACCAGGATCGTTTTTACCTGAAACCAAGGCGTCGATCAGAAAGAGTTTTTCATATCCCTTTAAATGATCCAGTAGATTAAGACCCACCATCTGGGTGGTCGCTACCTGGGCATTCGGAATTTTTCCCTCGAGGGCCCGAGCGATGCATAACCCCACCCCGTCGTCGGACAGGATGGGGTTTCCCATTCCTAAGATCAAGGTCTTCATGGTCATTAAGGTCGGGTAATGGTTCGGATTACAACCCCCTTTTTATCTCGGATGGTAACGGTCAGGGGTATGTGTCCCGGCAGGGAGTGCGTGGCGCAGGACAAACAAGGGTCATAGGCCCTGAAGGCCATTTCCACCCGATTTAACAGTCCCTCCTTTACCTCGGTTCCCCGAATAAATTCCTGGGCGGCTTTTTTTACCGATAAACAGATAGGCGCGGCATTATTTTGGGTGGCTACAATCAGGTTAACCTTGGTTATTATCCCCTTATCATCCGTTTCATAGTCATGGAAAAGCGTACCCCGCGGGGCTTCTACGCACCCCACCCCTTTTCGGGTTAATTTCAAGTTCATATTACGGATATCTTTGCTGGTTAATAAAGGATCATTGGCAATGATCTGGTTGTGCTCGGCGGCCTGAAGGGCGCAAATTAGGCGGGCCCAGTGCATGGCCAGGGTATGATGGGCGGGTTTGCCGCCCAGGGTATCGAACATCTGCTCATATTCCTTTTGAGCCAGGGGGGTAGCCATGCCATCGGCCACATTGAGCCTGGCCAAAGGGGCTACGCGGTAGAGAGAGGTCCCTTCCCCTTCGATTAATCCTTTCCAGCCGAGTTTTCGTAAATGATTCAGCTTAATATAGGTCCAGGGTTCGACCCATTCACCGATGTGTTCTACATAGTCCTTGGGATCGAAGAGGGCGAATTCGTTCCCTTTGGGATCAATAACGCGAACCTTACCGTCATAAAAGGATACCTTTTTGTTCTCGTCTACCAGGGACATATAGTAGGTCTTCAGGTTATAAGCGTCACTGAGGATCATATCCAGGTATTCCTTATTCCCAAGTACGACGTCTTTAAATAACTGCATGGCAAACTGGGCGAATTCAACGGAATAATCCGTGGTTTCCTTGATCCATTTCCTTTCGTCCTCGGTTATGCCCCGAGGAACCCCCCCGGGCAGCCCTCCTTCCGGATGCGGGGCCTTGGAGAAGATCAATTTAATGATCTCCCGGTTCCTTTTGCGGACCTCGATGACTTTAGAGCCGATCTCCAGGCCGACTTTTCCCAGGACCCCCAAGATATTCCTTTCTGAAGGATCGGCATCAGGCCCAAGTACAAAATCCGGGGCAGCCAAAAAGAAAAAATGGATATAATGATCTTCGACATAGAAAGCGTTGAACTCGAGCTGTCGGATTAATTTGGCCGTCGGGGTGGGTTCGACCCCATACAGGGCATCCAGGGCCTTGGTGGCGGCCATGTGGTGAGCCGAAGGACAGACGCCACAAATGTTCGGGACGATCCGGGTCATTTCCTCTGCCGGTCTTCCCAGACAAAACCGTTCAAAACCCCGCAACTCAGCCACCTGCCAGAAGGCGTCATCAACTTGCCCCTGGTCGTTAAGAAAAATCTCTATTTTCCCATGGCCCTCCAGTCGCGTTATCGGATTGATCGTTATTTTTCCTGGCATTTTTATTCCTCCATCTCTTTCCTGGGCTTCATCCTCCCCAAGATTGAAGAGGGTTGGGTAAAACGATAAAAATATCCCGCGGGATCAACGAGGGAATCGATTACCTCTCGTATCTCCTCATCTTTTTCGGCTTTGATTAAAGAGGCCAAGGCAGACAGATATTTGGGGCCGGCCCCCACTACCCCTGGAGGAGGACCGAAGCAGCCTCGGCAGGGAACGTTGGTCTGGATACAGCTTTCCCCACACCCGGTACGGGTTACCGGGCCCAGACAAAGGATACCCTCAGCCAGAAAACAGGCATTGGGATCCGCCTCCACTTCATGGATCCTTTTAAATTGCTTAATTTCTATCCGGTGGGGTTTCAATTTATTGCGTGGGCAGGTGTCGCATAAGGCCGTACGGGGTGCCAGGGTGGACCCTTTGGGAGGGAGGTCGCCGGCAATGACGGCATTGACGGCACTGGCAATCAAACCCGGCGGAGGCGGACATCCGGGCAGATAAAAATCTACATCGATGAGCAGGTCCAGACAATAGACATGTTCATAAAATTCCGGAAGAGTCAAGACCTTGCCATTGATCCGGGTTTCTGTTTGGGGGAACTTGGTTTCGGGGTTCACTACCGTAGGGGCATCCCGATAGACCCAGTTAAAGATATCTTCCTTGCTTGTAAAGTTGGCCAGGCCGGCTGTTCCTCCAAAACAGGCGCAGGCCCCTAAGGCTAAAACCAGTTTAGATTTTTTTCTGAGGAGCTTGGCGATTTCTTCATGATCAGAATTTCTCACCGCTCCGGAAAGGATACTCAAGGTGATTTCTTCATCCTTCAGGGATTCTATGTGACTATATTTAAAATCCATAGCCACCGGCCAGAGAACAATATCTACGGCCTGGGCTACCTCCAGAAGGGTTTCATTTAAGTCCACTATGGATTCATCGCATCCGGCACAGGCACTTAACCAATAGATGGCTACTTTGGGCTTATCAGCCATTTTGCATTCCTCCTTTTTTACAGCCGCTTGATCGGACCAAGTTTGGTAAGGGTTTTCTCCATCTTAGTTATCAGGGGAGGGATACTTTTCCCCTCGGGGTCCAGGGAAAATTTCATTTCAACCCTTTGCGGTTCAATGCCAAAAGTTTCTAGGACCTTGCGAAGGAGAAGCACTTTTTTCTTGGTCTGAATGTTCCCATCCTGATAGTGACAATGACCCTCGGAGCAGCCCAAAATCAGAACCCCATCGGCTCCTGAACGGAAGGCCTTAAGGATATGACTGGTATCGATCTTGCCGCTGCAGACCACAGGTATCCAGTTGGCGATCCTGGATGCCCGGCCAGATTCTCCGGAAAGATAGTCCCAACCGAACTTGCAGGAAAAACATACTAACTTAGGATTATATTCTGCCATGTCCCATCTCCTATGCTGATTTATAGCGAGGCATATACTGCTTTGATTCTGTTTTCCATATTATCCCCTACCAACTTCCTGGCGTCGGAGGGGCAAGCCACAACGCACATCCCGCAGGATTTGCACTTGAAGGTGTCGGTAAATGAAATCCTTCTGGTTTCAACATCCTTGAGTTGGGCCGCATCATAGTTGCAGACCGAGACACAAATACCACAACCGCAACAGCGGTCTTTATTGACTTCAACGGTGGGTAAGGACTCCTGGATGCCAATGGAGAGGCAGGCCTTGCAGGAGATACAAGGCCCGCAGCTCAAACACCTCCTGGCCTCGTCAATAGCTTCCGGCAAGGTAAATCCTCTTTCAAATATCTGAAAATGCATTCTTTTTTCCGGCGGGATCCAGAGGACCTCCGGTTCGGTTAGATAATGGCTTCGCCGGGGAATGTCTTGGGCCTCATACACCCTTGGGCTGATTTCTTTCAGACTCAGGCCGCGTAAATACCGTTCAATCGATTCGGCCGCAATCAAACCATCCTTCTGGGCATCGGCCATAAAGCCGATCCTCCTGAGATCACCGCCAATGAAAATCCACTCCTTTTTTAGGCTCTGCAAAGTCACCGGGTCGACAACCAAGGCCCCCTTTTCATCCAAAAGGTCCTCGGCCTGTAAAGCCGCCCTATCCGCCCCTTGGCCGACGGTAATGATTAAGATATCTCCTTCCACGGTGATGGTGTCGGAAAGGTCAAACTGCGGATTAAACCCCGTCTCGTCAAAGACACCGGCACAGCGGGGACATTCAATTTTTTGAATCCGTCCGCTCTCCCCGAGAATTTTGCTTACCCCGCGGGAATATAAAATGTGGATCCCTTCCTCCCAGGCCCCCCTGATTTCTTCCCAGTCGGCCGGTATATGGTCCTTTGACTTCTTATCCTCGCATTCCAAACAGATTATGGTAGTCTCTCCGCCGAGTCTTCGGGCCGACCTGGCTACGTCAAAGGCCACGTTGCCGCCGCCGATAACCAGGACTTTTTTGCCCACGAAGTAATTTGGTCTAATCTCGCCGTGACTGACTTCATAAAGAAAGGTAGTTCCGTACATAATCCCTGAAAGCGATTGGTCCTCCACCTTTTCTCTGCCGAAGGTCAGGGTTCTCGGAGCCGGGGTGCCTTTGGCAATAAAGAAGGCTTTGTAGCCTTCGTTTCTTAGTTTTTCCAGGGTCAATTTTCCTTCACCCACGTTGGCATTGTATTTAACGTCGATACCCGCAATGCGGACGAGATTATCGATGGCCGAGGTTAATACTTTCTCGGGCAAACGATACCGGGGTATCAACCATAGAGCCCCACCCAAGCGGTCGGAGGCCTCGAACAGAGTCACCCGATAGCCTCTTTTGCTGAGATCAAAGGCGCACATCAGCCCTCCGGGTCCTCCACCGACAACGGCGACGTTCTCTTTTTGTTTTATAAGGTTAAACTCTTCTTTCTGATTTAAATAGACGGTGTAGGTATCCGAAATGAATCTCTTTAAGAGCCTTCTTCGGATGGCGCCCCCCTTGGCCTGGTAATTACATTCCAGTTCGCATAAACCACAGACATACCCGCAGACGGTGAACAAGGGATTTTTTTCAAAGAGGTAGTCCCCGATCTGAATAATGCCATCGCGGGCTAATTCCAGATCATCCGGAAGGAGCGAAATGAGAATATTGGTCCTTTGGATGTCTTCATTAATGGGACACTGCATCTGGCAGGGAGGTAAGAACTGCTTTACTGCCGGTTCCACACTGGCCAGACCTTGATGGATAGATTTCCACATGAGTATCCATCCTCCTTTCTGAGGTTGCCTTTTTAGTGATGAAATTGTTAATAGAAATATATATCTTTGTGAAAGAATTATCAATATCCGTGCCACAAAAGAGGTTGTCTAAAAATAATCAAGGGGCAAAAAAATGCAGTTAAATCAAATAGAAATAATTTCTCAAGAAAAACCTTCTCAGGAGGAGATGTTAAGAAAGTCTCCTAAAAGTTTCATTAGCGATTAAACAAGAGACAATTTGAATTCCAGTGGTACAGTTGACAGTTTAAGGGGTTCACGGATATACTATTCAAAAAATCCGGAAGGAAGAAAGCCGTGGCAGAGAAACCTGTTCCTATTTTGATTGCCAAGGGGAAAAAAGATATTTCCATCCTGCCGAAGATGGCCAACCGACATGGTCTGATTGCCGGGGCCACAGGGACAGGCAAGACCGTAACCCTGAGGGTGCTTGCTGAACAGTTCAGCCGGATGGGGGTGCCGGTCTTTATGGCCGATGTCAAGGGGGACCTCTCCGGGATCTGTCTGCCGGGTGGAGATCACCCCAAGGTGAATGAAAGGGTCCGGGAATTGGGTCTAAGCGACTTTACCTTTGAAGGATACCCGGTTGTTTTTTGGGATGTTTATGGAGAACAGGGACATCCCATACGCACCACGGTGTCGGAGATGGGCCCGCTTCTCTTGAGCCGCATCTTGAACCTGAACGATGTCCAAAGCGGGGTACTCAGCCTGGTCTTTAAGGTGGCTGATGACCAAGGCCTGTTATTACTGGACCTCAAAGACCTGCGGTCCATGGTTCAGTTTGTGGGCGATCAGGCCGGGCAGTTCCGGACGGTTTATGGGAATATTTCCCCGGCCAGCATCGGGGCCATCCAGCGAAATCTCCTGAACCTCGAGGAGCAGGGGGGAGACCGGTTGTTCGGCGAACCGGCCTTAGTTTTGCAGGACTTCATGCAAACCGATTCCCAGGGCCGGGGTATGATCAACATCCTGACGGCTGACCAATTGATGCAATCTCCACGCACCTATGCCACCCTTTTGCTCTGGATGCTTTCGGAACTTTTCGAACAACTCCCTGAAGTAGGAGATCCTCCGAAACCCAAGCTGATTTTTTTCTTTGATGAAGCCCATCTGCTGTTTAGCGACCTGCCTGAAGTCCTGGAAGAAAAAATCGAGCAGGTAGTGCGCATCATTCGATCCAAGGGCGTAGGTATCTATTTTGTAACCCAGAATCCTTTGGACCTTCCCGAAAAGGTCTTGGGCCAGTTGGGCAACCGGGTGCAACATGCCCTGCGGGCCTTTACTCCCAAGGACCAAAAAACCGTTAAAGCAGCAGCCGAAACCTTCCGGGCCAATCCTACCCTGGATGTGGTTGAGGCTATTATGGAGCTGGGGGTGGGCGAAGCCCTGGTCTCCGTGCTGGACGAAAAAGGTTCCCCCACGATGGTAGAACGATCCTTGATCGTTCCTCCGAGGAGCCGCCTTAATCCTTTAAGTGTCGAGGAACGGAGCCGGATTATTCAAAATACCCCCTGGTACGGCCACTATGAAAAGACGGTAGACCGAGAATCGGCCTATGAGAAACTAAAGGTCAGGGCGGAGCAGATTCAAGCTGCTTCCGAAGATGAGGCCACGGCAAAGCGGACCCAAAAGGAACCCCGATCTCAAACCGGGACTCTGGTACAAGCTATGGCCAAAAGCGCCGCCCATGCCATCGGCAGCCAGATTGGCCGGCAGATTATTCGGGGCGTACTGGGGTCATTATTCGGCGGGGGCCGGCGGAAATAAGAAAATCGGCTTTACTTTTTTCCGGGTCTCATTTACTTTTAAGCATCACAATTTTTTTATTAAAAGAAAAGGAGGTAGGGGAGATGAAGCGAATTCTATTGGTCATGGCAGCGGTTGTTTTGTTTGCAACCTGGGCTTTCGCCGGTGCGCCCAAGGGCTATCAGGTAACCGGGCCGGTGCTGGACATCAAAGATGATGTCATTACCGTCCAAAAAGGGGATGACAAATGGGAACTGGCCAAGGACAAAGATACCAAAGTGACGGGTGATCTGAAGGTGGGGTCCAAGGTATTGATCCAATATCAAATGAAGGCCAGTAGTATCGAAGTAAAGGATGCCGCGAAGAAAGAAGAACCCAAGAAAGCGGAGCCTAAAAAGGAAGAACCCAAGAAGAAAAAATAAGTCCAACGTTTAAGGGGCAGCGGCCTTGCAGTTCATAGAGGCCGTTGCTCCTTTTGCCGCTTTCCCCCCAAAGGTCCATTCCGAATTCATCTCTTTCCGTCTTGGTTACGATAAGATCCCTGGGCATCTTGGATGTGGGCGATAAGTTCGGCCACCATGTTTTTCAAGGGTTCAGGATTGAGAAAATCTCCGGCCCAGGCATAGGCCTGAAGGAGACGGAATAGGCCGCTCCAGAGGCTTTCAAATCCTTCCCGGCCGGGTTGACAAACCTGACCGATGGGGCAGAGATTGCAGGCATTGCGGGATTCCAGATCCAGACAGAAGGGGATCGGGACCTGGGCGGCTTCCAGGATGCTGACAAAATCCTCCTGGGAAAAGGCTGTGGCCAGGAAGGATTGAATGCGGAACCATTTGTCCAGAACCAGCCGGAAGGGGTCTTCCTGCCTTTGGTGCCGGGCATGCATCTCTTCAGAGGTCATCAGTTTTACTTCTTTGATCATAGGGTGAATCCTGTTAGGCTAGATTCTTGCGTCTTTTGGTCCGAGAGTTTATCTCTAACTTTCCAAAATCAAGTGTAGGGGGGGACCCCCCTAGACTATTTCTTCAGGATTTTAAAAAAAATTGCAAATATCTTTGGTTAGGGTTTCAGAATGATGGCCGGGAAGGCCGCCTGCAGCCAACCTTTTTATCTTAGCACGACCCCCATTTCTTTAAAACAAAAATGGAGTTTGTCCCAACGT
The DNA here is from genome assembly GCA_963711835.1 of uncultured delta proteobacterium. GTDB lineage: Bacteria > Desulfobacterota > RBG-13-43-22 > RBG-13-43-22 > RBG-13-43-22 > CAVQFQ01. Next base: position 356,188 of record CAVQFQ010000017.1, read on the forward strand.
TACGTGATTTTTAAGCCATCCATTCATAGAGGGCTTCGGGGGTCTTGATTTCAAGGTTGTCCGAAAGGTAATCCGTAGCCCCAACCCGGCCCGAATTTCTAAGTTGGTAGGGAGCCGGGCATTCACCCAGGACGATAAATCGCTTTGGTGTTGGCCTGTTTCTAAACCCCATTATAAACTTCCTGCCCGGGTTCAGGCTGCCAGTGTTTTGGCGGACAATCCTTGAAATCAAGACCCCTGAAGCCCTTTAAGGTGATTTTATATTTTAAGGCGCTAGTCCTTCGGTTTGGGAATCACGTAACTTTGGGACTAGCCGCAAAAAAGATAGGACGAAACAGGGGCGCGGCGCTCTTAGGGAGCACCTGCCGGGAATTATTACCGTCTTACCATAGGATAGAAAGTTTGATATACTATAAAAAGAAAGGGTTGTTTCGTTAGGCTGCGGCCCATTCAAGAAAATGGTTAAGAGGAGGATGTGATGGCTAAACGGTTTAAACTTGGATTGCTTTGTTTTTTGTTGCTTTTGATGTTTTCAGGCTGCGGCTATAATACCATTCAAACCAACGAGGAGGGGGTCAAGGCCGCCTGGGGGGATGTGGAGGCGACCTATCAAAGGAGGAATGATTTGATACCCAATCTGGTGGAAGTCGTTAAGACCTATGCCAAACACGAGAAAGAGACGCTGACGGCTGTTACGGAAGCCAGGGCCAAGGTCGGAACTATTCAGGCGGGTAAGGAGCTCCTGAACGACCCCCAGGCCTTCAAGCAGTTTCAGGAGGCCCAGTCCGGCATGAGCAGCGCCCTTTCCCGTTTGCTGGTGGTGGCGGAAAACTATCCGGATCTCAAGGCCAATCAGAATTTTCTCGACCTTCAGCATCAACTGGAAGGAACGGAAAACCGGATCAATGTGGCCCGGGGCCGCTATAACAAAGCCGTTGAGGTGTTCAATTCCTCCATCCGAATTTTCCCCAACAGCCTGACCAATAAGTTTTTATTGGGTTTGAAACTCAAGGAACCTTTTAAGGCCGAAGCCGGGGCCGAAAAGGCGCCGCAGGTGAAATTTTGATCCAACCCTCCCCTCAATTCCGCCTCGGCGGATCTTCTTCCCCTCCGACTCGGCTGAGCTCGTCGGAGGCCATCCAGGCCTTTCCCCCGGCCTGTCTGCCTGGACTGCCGAAGCAGGCGGGAGAGGGAAGAGAGAGGGGAAAGGGATAATGAAAACAAGAGCGGCCCTGCTGATCTTTCTTATTCTTTGCCAACCTCTCTTTTCCTTTGCCTTGGAAGTTCCCAAACTCCAGGGCCATATCAATGATTATGCCGGGATGATTTCCCCGGCGACCGAAAGCCGCCTGGCGGAGGAATTAAAGGCCTTTGAAGAGAGCGATTCCACCCAGATCGTAATTCTGACCGTCCCCTCGTTGGAAGGGGAAAATATCGAAAGCTTCGGGATCAAGGTAGCCGAAGCCTGGAAGATCGGGCAAAAAAATAAAGACAACGGCCTGATCCTGATTGTGGCTAAAGAAGAGCGCAAGATCCGGATCGAGGTGGGAAAAGGATTGGAAGGGCGCCTGACGGATTTGCTGGCCGGGAGGATCATTGATCTCTCCATAAAGCCCAGATTCAAAAGGGGGGACTTTGAGGGCGGATTCACGGCCGGTGTTTCCTCTCTGATTGACGCCGCTCGGGGAGAATTTAAAGCCGGGGATCATCCCGGCGCCAAAAATGAAAAAGGCCTGCCTTCCTTCTTTACCCTGTTCATTGTACTGGGGGTCGCCCTGTTGGTCCTGGGAAGCCTTTCCCGTGTTTTGGGAGGGGCGGTCGGGGCCTTGGGGCTGCCTCTGATTATGCAGGGTATCCTCTCTTTGAAGCTTCTAACCCTCGTCCTGTTCGGCCTGCTGGGTCTGGCCATTGGGATTATGTTGCCGGCCCTTTTTTCATTGGGCGGCCTCCAGGGCCGGGGCGGCTTATGGTCCGGTGGAGGTTTTTTCGGATCCGGCGGCGGAGGGAGCAGCGGGGATTGGGGCGGGGGGTTCAGCGGTGGAGGAGGGGACTTCGGAGGCGGAGGCGCTTCCGGGGACTGGTAATCAACTAAAGGGTTCAAGGGTCCAAGGATTCGAGGGGTCGAGGGAAAATCAGGCTGCCGGCGTTTTGGCGGATAATCCTCGAAATCAAGACCCCGTAAACCCTCTATACTACTAATGTGTATTTTCTCTAACTTTTATTAAACTTTTTTGTGATAGGTCTTCAACCTGTTTGGATCATTCGAATTTTGGTCATTTGAATTTGTTTCGTATTTCGAATTTCGTGCTTCGGATTTGATTGCGGCTTTGCCGCGCTGAGAATGGATAGCTTAAAAATTAGGTAACGTTGGGACAAACTCTAAAGTTATGAACGCTGAAAATTTTTTTAGTCGGGAAGAAAAGGATAGGTTATAAAAAAAACAACCCGAAAGGTTGAGACCCGAACCATGGGAGAGATCGCGGTCATGGTAGTCGATCGCAGCGATCCTTACCTGGAGGCTGAAATAGGCGGCGGTGTTCTTCTGGGAAGTCTCCTGAGTATAGCGGTGACCCTATTATTTTTTCATTCCTCCCTCTGGACCTATATCCCCTTGAGTCTGGTGTTATTCTTTCCCTTTCGCTGGATTATAGCCGGAACCCCCGGTCTCAAAAGGATTTTTATCCTTCCCTTAAAAAAAGAGGAGTCTGTTCGAAAAAGAGCCCTGCTGGCTTTTTATGAAAAAGGCCTGTACCGGACCCGGCTCAATACAGGGGTCTTGTTTTTCATTTCCTTATTGGAGAAAAAGGTCTGGGTCCTGGCGGATAAGGGCATTTACGAGAAAATTCAGCAGGAGACCCTGGACCGATTCGCCGATAACGTATCGCAGGGAATCAGACTGGGGCGGGCCTGTGAGACCTTGTGTCAGGCCATAGAGGAGATGGGGGAACGGCTGGCCGAACATTTTCCCCTAATAGAAGGGGATATAGATGAGTTGCCGGATGAAGTCTTAACCGAATAAATAAATGATTCATATCTCCCACCCCCCAGAACACCTGTTCACTCGAGTTCAGACCGATTGCTAACCTACCCAACCCACTGCGATGGTGAAGGATACAGAACTTAAAATAAAATCCAAGAAGCGGGTGATCCTGTTTACCCGCTACCCGATTCCGGGAAAGACCAAGACCCGTCTTATCCCTGCCCTGGGGCCGGAGGGTTCTTGTGATCTGCACCGTCACCTGGTTCATCACCTGCTCCGGATGCTTAAGCCTTATACGGATTCAAGCCAGATTTCCCTGGAAATTCGTTTCGAAGGGGGGACCTGTTCCCTGATGGAACAATGGCTGGGAGTCGGTCTTTCGTATGTCCCCCAGGGAGAGGGTGATTTGGGTCTGCGCATGGAGCGGGCTTTTGATGAGGCTTTTAACAAAGGCGATGAACGGGTGGTCCTGATCGGCAGTGATTGTCCGGCCCTGACCGGAAGGCAATTGGATGAAGCCCTGGCCGGGCTCAACCAGAAGGATCTCGTCCTGGGTCCGGCCCAAGATGGAGGCTATTATCTTGTCGGCCTGCGACACCGGGCGCCGGGCTTATTTCAGAATAGGCCCTGGGGGACCGATCAGGTGCTGACAGAAACCCGGCAGGCGGCTGAAAGACAGGGCCTGAAGATCCTCTTATTGGAAAGCCTTTCGGATGTGGATCGCCCTGAGGATCTTTCTTGCTGCCCAAAGACCTTTTTCTCCCGGACAGCCCCGCAGGCGGAGATGTCAATTATCATCCCGGCCTTGAATGAAGAGGTTTTTCTCGACGACACCCTGGCCGGCATTCCCAAGGACCCGGACCTGGAAGTGATCGTCGTTGACGGCGGCAGCCGGGATAGGACCAGGGAACTGGCCTCGGCAGCCGGAGCCGGTCTCATTTCAAGCCTGCCGGGACGGGCCAGACAGATGAACACAGGGGCCAGGGCGGCCCGGGGCAGGGTCCTGCTTTTCCTTCATGCCGATACCCGGCTGCCTCAGGGATTCCGGGATCATGTCGGCCGGGTGCTGTCCGGTCCGGGGGTGGCGGCCGGGGCCTTTCAATTATCCATTACCCCCTCTCTTCCGGGTTTGAAAACCATTGAGCGCTTGGCCAACTGGCGCTCCAAGGTCCTCCAGTTGCCGTATGGGGACCAAGCCCTGTTCCTGGAGGCAGCTCTATTTCACAGTCTTGGAGGATACGCCGAATTGCCTATCATGGAGGACCTGGACCTGATTCAACGGCTGCGCCGATGCGGCCGTATTGCCATAGCCCCGATTCCCGTTGTTTCATCGTCCCGCCGCTGGCAGGCTGAGGGGATCTGGAAAAGGACCTGGAAAAATCAGGTGATCCTGATCGGTTATTTTGGGGGAGTTTCCACCGGCCGTTTGGCCCGCTGGTATCACCGAAAATAGACCGGCCATTTCTTTAGAAAACAACGATCTGCCTATCGATCCCAGGTTGAACCGTAATGCCCGTAATAAGCCTTTTTTGAATGGAGATTGCATTTTCTTCCCGATGAATTATAATAATAAAACTTTTGGGATAGTCCCAAAGTTACGTGATTCTCAAACCGAAGGAGTAGCCTCTTAAAATATTAAGTTACCCCAAAGGGCTTCAGGGGTCTTGATTGCAAGGATTGTCCGCCAAAACGCCGGCAGTCTGAACCCGGGCAGGAAGTTTATAATGGGGTTTAGAAACAGGCCGACACCAAAGTCCCGCCTTTGGCGGGATGAATGCTTGGCTCCCAACCAACTTAGTCCGCCGCGGCGGACGGGCCGGGTTCTTCGCATCCAAAACAATGCTCAGTCCCACTCCTGCGGAGTGGATCCCAGTTTGGGGCTACGGATTACCGTTCGGACAACCTTGCAATCAAGACCCCTGAAGCCCTCAGCGAATGGTTGCTTAAAAATCACGTGACCTTGGGACAGCCTCAAACTTTTTGATTCAGAAAGGACACGCCATGCCGCCCGTCAAAATGTATACTTTAAGTACCTGCAGCCACTGTAGAAATACAAAAAAATTTTTGAATGACTGCGGGGTGGCCTATGATTTTGTGGATGTGGACCTCCTCCAGGGAGAGGAACGGGCCGCCATGATCGAAGAGGTCAAAAAATATAATCCCAATTGTTCTTTTCCCACTCTGCTGATCGGAGATAAAGTCATCGTCGGCCACCGGGAAGACGAAATCAAGGAGGCCCTGGGTCTATGAACGAGGTGGAACAACTCCAGGCCATGCTGAAGAAAGTCCAGGAACCCAAGGGCTATTTTTTCAACCAGGATAGAGAAAGGGTTATTGATCTCCTGGCCGCTCTCCTGGAAAATAAAAGGCGCTACGGATATATGTGCTGTCCCTGCCGTCTGGCCTCCGGAGACAGAAAACTGGATGAAGACATCATCTGCCCCTGCCGCTACCGGGAGGAAGATGTAAAGGAATATGGGAGTTGTTACTGTAATCTTTATGTATCTCAGGATTGGAATCAGGGCCGGACAGCCCATGTCTATGTCCCGGAGCGGCGGCCTTTATCCAAACTGCCCTATTGAGGAGGTCCTCTATCAAAGGTCCAACCGGCGGCAACCGAGAATTTTTTCAACATACCTTTACAAAGATAGCCCGAATGCTTAGTATAAAAATGCTAATTAGAAAGGGAGGTTAGCTTTTTTATTAGATCAGGAACCGGTAAGGATTCGTTGAAAAGAAAAAGCGATCCTGCCCGCTGTCCCGGTCAACCTCGAAGTTGCATAAAAATTGATCGATAAAGGGTTTTTTCTAAATTAAAACGGTGTGTCCTAACGATTTCAGAGTTGAGATCGAAATTCACTCCAGGTGAGGTTTGGCGTCCTAAAAAGTATCGATCAATTTTTACCCTTCGGGAAAGTCTGGGAAGCCGCATCTCCTTTGTTGTCCAGGGCTCGCGGTATGCATATACAGCTTCGCCCTGGACGCCTCGGATCTGCAACTTCCGAAACTTTTGCAACATCGAGGTCAAGAGGATTTCAGGGGATCATCAATTTTATTCGGAGGAGGCGACCATGTATTCCAGCACCGTAATGGATCATTTTAAGAACCCTCGCAATGTGGGGGAAATTGAGAAGGCCGATGGGATCGGGGAAGTGGGAAATCCTCTCTGCGGGGATATGATGACCATTTACCTCAAGATCGAAGAGGAAAAAATCAAGGATATAAAATTCAAAACCTTCGGCTGCGGAGCCGCCATTGCCGTTTCCAGCATGTTGACTGAAATGGCCAAGGGAAAAACCCTGGATGACGCCAAGAAGATTACCAACAAATCGGTGGCCGAAGCCCTGGAGGGATTGCCCAAAAACAAGCTCCATTGCTCCAACTTGGGGGCCGACGCCTTACATATGGCGATTCAGGATTATGAAGACAAAAAAGCCGGCATTGTCAGGCCTAAACCCAAAAGGGAAGATAAGCTTGAGCATATCCATGTTCACAAAGAGGGTGAGAAGTGTTATTGTCCCTACTGTAATATAGAGGTCACGGAACAATCGGCCGTATGTGTCGGATGCGGCGCCACCTTAAAGCCGGCCTAACCTGATCGGCCGAGGAAACGGAATAATGAAGATGATCAACTTAGATTATATTTCAGCCAATCCCCTCCTGCCCGAAGTCCAGGAAGCCATGATCGAGGCCATCCGGAACAATTACGGAAATCCCTCCAGCCCTCACCAGGTAGGGGACTTGGCGGCCGAAGCCCTTGAAAAGGCCCGTGCTTCCGTAGCCTGTTTACTAAACTGCCCAGAATCCAAGGAGATCGTTTTTACCTCGGGGGGTACGGAAGCGATCAATCAGGCCGTCAAGGGAGTCGCCTTGGCCAACGCCAAAAAGGGAAAGCATATCGTCACCTCCAACATCGAACACAATGCCGTGCTGCGTACGCTGCGCCGCCTGCGAATGATGGACTATAAAGTTTCCTCGGTGGAAGTGGATCAAAACGGGCGGGTAAATCCGGCTGATGTGGCCAAGGCTATTACCGACCAGACCATTCTGGTGACCATTATGCACAGTAATAATGAAATCGGCACCATCCAGCCCATCGAGGAAATCGCCCAAATCACCCGCGAGAAAAAAATTCCCCTGCATTGTGACGGCGTGACTTCCGTGGGGGTGGTTCCCATGGATGTTCAAAAGCTGGGGGTGGATCTGCTCAGTTTTTCAGCCAACCAGTTCTATGGTCCTTCCGGGGTCGGGGCCCTTTATATAAGGCAAGGCACGGTTCTCTGGCCTCTGCTGGATGGGGGGGTCCAGGAAAATAATAAACGGGCCGGGACCGAAAATCTGATCGGGATCATCGGCCTGGGGGTGGCCGCCGATTTGGCGGTCCGTGACCTGGAGATCCGCACCCGGCAGACCCTTAAGCTGAAGAAGAAATTGATTCAGGGCTTAACCGAAAAAGTTGAAGATATCTTTATCAATGGGCACCCGGACCTTTCGTTGCCCAATCTGGTATCCGTTTCCATAAAATATATCGAAGGGGAAGGGATTGTCCTAATGCTGGACGAGGAAAAAATCCTGGTTTCCACCCGTTCGGCCTGTGCGGCCGGGGCCCTGCAGGCCTCACATGTATTGCTGGCTATCGGAAGAGAGTTTGCCGACGCCCAGGGAACCCTGGTCATTACCTTCGGCCAGGAGACCTCCGAGGCCGATATCGATCGTTTTCTGGACGTCTTAAAAACGGTGGTCCAGACCTTGCGGGAAATGTCCCCGCTTTACAAAAAAGGGACCAAATAAGATTGATGGATTCGTAAAAAGTCACCAAAGCCGTCACCCCGGCGAAAGCCGGGGTCCAGAACTACGTGAATTTACTGGATTCCCGTTTTCACGGGAATGACGTAAATGGGCTTTCGATGATTTTTTCTGCAACGTTTAGGATAACATAGGGAAGAAAAGGAGAACGTCATATGACCCGGGTTAAAATCAAAGGCATGAGCTGTAACCACTGCGTTATGGCCGTGTCCAAAGCTTTAAAAGAAATCGAGGGCCTTGAGGAGGTCAACGTGGATCTGGCCAAAGGGGAGGCAACCTTTACCGAAGCGAAGCCGGTTGATCCGCTATTAATCAAGGAACGGATTAAGAAAGCAGGCTATGAGGTAGCGTCCTGAAAGACAACGAAAGGAGAGAAAAATGGATCGATATATTTGTTCGGTTTGCGGCTATATTTACGATCCGGCCAACGGGGATCCCGACAGCGGGATAAAGGCCGGGACCCGATTCGAGGACCTGCCTGAGGATTGGACCTGCCCAATCTGCGGGGCTACCAAAGATAAGTTTGAAAAGGAATAAAGGGGACCAGGCCGAGGCTAAACGCATCATGAAAAAAAAAGGCCATTCCCCTGAGTCCGATCGCGAATGGGTGATCCTCAAGGGGGCTATTGAAAATACCAATGAAGGCTTCGTCACCATCGGCGAAGACCATAAGGTGATCATTTTTAATAAAGCCGCCGAGAAGATCTTCGGAGTCAGCCGCGAGGAAGTGCTCGGCAGGGATTTGGGCCTCATTTTAACCTCGGAGTGCAATCAGGGACATAAGGAAGCGGTTTCCCGTTATTTGGCCAACCGAAAACCTAAACTGATCGGCCATCAAAGCGAGTTCCAGACGGCCCGGCCCAATGGGGAGGTTTTCCCCTTATCCATTTCCTTTTCGGTCTCGGAAGTGTCCGGTAAATTATATTTCACTGGTCTGATCCAAGACTTGACCGAGACCAAGGCCCTTCAGGAACAGGTGGCCCGATCGGAGCGACTGGCTGCTGTGGGTCAACTGGTGGCCGAAATCACCCATGAGATCAAAAACCCTTTAGTGATGATCGGAGGATTTGCCCGGCAGTTGATTCGAAGCATCCCGGATGAAAAAAGCCAATCCAAGCTGAAGGTCATCGCCGAGGAGGTCCAGCGCCTGGAAAAATTGATCCTGGAACTCCGGGAGGTTTACCGGCCCAAGAGCCTTGCTTTTGAACCTTTGAACCTTATGCAGTTGTTGGAAGAGGTCTATTTCCTTTCCAGAGAGGATTGTGAAAAAGGGAATATCCAGATCCGGCTGTTGAAAATGAAGCGGCCTATTCGAATTGAAGGAGACCCGGAGAAGTTGAAACAGGTCTTTTTGAATTTAATCCGCAACGCCATGGAAGCCATGGAAAAAGGCGGCAGTCTGATTATCAAACCCAAGGTGGTTAAAGACAAGGTGGAGATCTTCATCGAGGATACCGGTCCGGGTATTTCTCAAAAGGACCAGGAAAAGCTATTCACCCCGTTCTTTACGACCAAAAGCAAAGGAACCGGCCTGGGACTTTGCGTCTCCAAGAGGATTATCGAAGACCACCCGGGCAGCACCCTGCGCCTGGACAGCGTGGAGGGCAAAGGGACCGTCGTCAAAATCACCCTGCCTCTTTACCAAAAGGCAAAAAAGGCTTAAGAAAGCCTCCCGGCCCGGGACGAGAAAAAAATAGTAAGGGATGAGGTGTAACCAATGAAACCGGTAGAAGTCAGTAAAGATATTTATTGGGTGGGAGTCGTTGACTGGAATATTCGCGATTTTCATGGCTATGCCACCCCGATGGGCTCGACCTATAATGCCTATCTGATCCTGGATGACAAAGTCACCTTGATTGATACGGTCAAGAAGGAATTTGCCGATCAGTTACTCGAACAGATCAGTGCGATTATTGATCCGAAAAAAATCGACACTGTCATCAGCAATCACACCGAGATGGATCATTCCGGTGGGTTGCCTCGGGTTATGCATAAGATCGGGGAGGATAAACCCCTTTATTGTTCCAAAGTAGGGCAGAAAAATCTGTCCCTCCATTTCAGGGAAAAATGGAATTACCGACCGGTGGAAAGCGGCGGAGAATTAAGCCTGGGGAAAAAGACCTTAACCTTTCTGGAAACCCGGATGCTCCACTGGCCGGACAGCATGTTTACCTATGTCAAGGAAGACCAGCTTCTTTTTTCCAGCGATGCTTTCGGCCAGCATTATGCCGGTCTGGAACGCTTTGACGACCAGGTCGGCGAGGCCATCATGCCTCAGGCCCTGAAATATTTTGCCAATATCCTGTTGCTTTACGCTCCTTTGGTTCTTCAGTTGGTGGAAAAGGTGGCCCAGATGAAACTGGCCATCAAGACCATTTGTCCCGACCACGGGATCATCTGGAGAAAAGATCCGGGGAAAATTATTCAGGCCTACGTGGACTGGAGCACTCAAAAACCCAAAAAGAAGGCCGTGGTGGTCTATGATACCATGTGGCACAGCACCCAAAAAATGGCCGAGTCCATAGTGGACGGCCTGGCCAAAGAAGGGATCGAGGCCAGGCCCATGCACCTCCGGACCAACCATCGCAGCGACATTATAACCGAAATCCTGGATGCCGGGGCCGTCGTGGTCGGTTCTCCCACCTTAAACAACGGTCTTTTCCCCACCGTCAGTGACTTCCTGACTTATATGAAAGGCCTGAAGCCGAAAAAGAAAATAGCCGCGGCCTTTGGTTCATTTGGCTGGAGCGGGGAGGCCGTCAAGCTGATCAACAAAGAACTGGAAGAGATGAAATTCGACCTGATTGATCCTGGCCTGAAGATTCAATTCGTACCCGATTCGGATGGCCTGGAAGCGGCTTTTCAATTGGGTTGCAAAATCGGGCAGGCCCTTCATAAAAATTGATAGGATTCCCTCTCCCGACGAGGCAGAACGGATCCGCCTAAGCGGCTCGGCCTGAGTTCACCGGCAAGTGCCGCAGATAGATCTGATGGCCGGCTGGCTTGGGAGGGGAAGCGAGGGGAAAGTTATGACAGGGAGCGGCATCAGGACCGGTTTCGCTGCTTCAATTTTGTTTTTTTTGGTCTTTCCTTTTTTCCAGGTAGGGTCGGAAGCCCTTTCCCAGGAAAAAAGGGACGCGGTTTACCGCAAGGTCTTTGACCTTGATCTGCCCTATGGCCAAGGCCCAGGCGCCCTGGGACTCCAGGACCGGCTCGACCAGCCGCCTCGAGGGCCGGAGTCCTTCAGCTCCGATGCCGAGGGCAATCTTTACCTTTGCGATACCGTTAATCGAAAGATAAGCATCTGGTCACCCCTCCGAAGATTCTTCACTGAAATTCTCCTACCGACCGATATAAGCCCCAATGATATTGTTCTCGACAGCCGGGGACGGCTTTATATTTTTGACGACCATAATGGAAAACTTTACCAGCTCGATAAGTCGGGCAGTATTTTAAAAACCGTAGCGGTAGATCATACCCGCCGCTGGAGCCGGGGTCCGATTCATATTGTGGGAGATCTGATTTATATGGCCGGCGGCGATCAGGAGGACATCCTGATCGGAAAAATTGAAACCGGGATGCTGAAGGAATTGGCTGCCGCAGTCCCTTCCGCCATACCCGGCCGAGGTATCCATGGGGCCAGCGGCAGGCGGTATTTCCTGCGTCTGATCAAAGGGAAGGGGGCGACCGTTGAAATAGTCCAGCCGAGCGGTGTCTTGGTTCAGTCTTTGGAGTTGGCCCAGCCCAAGTTGCTGACCATCCAATTTTTAGGAGAGGATCAGAAGGAGAATTTTTATCTTCAGACCGAGTCCTTAGAAAATGAAGCTCTCATTCTGGAGGTTCAAAAATTTAATGCCCGAGGGGACTATCTGACTTCTATCCGGATTCCCGAAAATAACTACCAGCTCTGGTCCGTGAAGCTTCTTGCGGTAGACGAAAAAGGAACGGTTCATCAATTTTTGCCCACCCGGGACAAGGGCAAGCTAACGAGCTTCGGCTCCGAATAGGTTATCAATAGATGCCCTTCCCGAAATTCAGACACCTCTTGAATATCATTCTACTGGGGCTAGGGGGCGGCTTTGTGCTGCTGCCTTCCAATGGAGCGGCCTGGACGGGAGATCCCTGGGGACCGATTACCAGGGATCAGGTTATTGCCGCGGCCATTGAAATGGTCGATTTGCAATGGAGCCCCAACCGGAATATCACCAACTGGCAAGGCTGGGGCTATTATGACGAAAATGGCTATTACATTGAATTTGCAACCTATTTTCGAAGGGACGTGATTTACACCGGCATTGCCTATACCCGGCGGGATCCTCAAGAAAATTGGGATGAATTTTATTATGCTGTGACGAACACGGCCGGGGGAAACACGGCCTATGGGGTCGATTGTTCCGGTTTTGTTTCCGTAAGCTGGGGGTTGCCGAAAAGATATAATTCCGGGGATTTGGAATGTGACGCCGTTAATGCCCGCCACGATTGCTCCAATTACAGGTGGTTGACCGACGATTACGTGGTATCCCTGGCCGGGTTTGGCCAGGCCTTCAACGTAAACCTCTTGCCCGGGGATGCCCTGAATTACCCCGGCCATCACACTTTCCTTTTCAACCGCTATCTCGACAGCGGCACTATAGAGGCCATGGAGCAGCTTCCCTCTGCTCCCCGGAGGAGTACCTGGGCTTACAGCCAATTGATCGATTACCGGCCCATACGAAGACAAATGATCACCAACACCCATAGTTGGGATTTCGATGCTCCAAACAACCCCAAGGAAGGCTGGACCGCGGTCAATGCCGAACAATTTTTTGCTGAGAACGGCCTCTTAATAATCGAACCCCGGGGCTTCAGATCCCCAGGTCATTAGCCCCCCCATTGTTGAAAATCCGGCCAATTCAAATATTGTCCAGATCCGCATGGCCAGCAATGCCCCGGACGGACAGGGCGCGGTGTACTTTACGGTCCAGGGAAGTTCAAATTTTTCGGAGGACAAAAAAGTTCCTTTTTCGGTGGTCAATGAACCGGGGGGAACGGCCCGCTTTTACGAATATGTGGTGCCCATGTTGATCAACCCGAATTGGGCGGGGACCATTACCCGAATCCGGATCGATCCCTCCGATACCGGGATTCCAGGAAGCGGCTATGACGCCGTCGGATTCGATTATATTAAATTAACCCACTCTTCCCTGGTGACCGGCAATCAAGCCTCGTCGGCCGGGAATTCCGGAAACAAAACCGCCACCCCCGGCCAGATGTTCACGGCCTGGTTCGATGTTAAGAACACCGGGTCTTCGGTCTGGTCAGGAGACCTTGGCTATGCCCTGGGATGGGTCTCCGGCGGCAGCGCTCCTTCTCACGCTTGGATCGGCCTGTTGCCCGGTGAGCTGATTAAGCCCGGGGAAATAAGAAGATGGAACCTCACTTTTACTGCTCCCCTATCTCCGGGGCTTAATACCATTACCTGGCAGATGGCCCAAGATCTGGTGCAGCGCTTCGGAGATCCTCTGGCCTTAACCCTGATCGTAGTGACCGATGTTCCTCAAGCTGCCAACAATTTAATGGTTTCAAAAGGAGACTATCCTTTTGCCGTTCACCTGGGATGGTCGGCCTCTTCGGATGCTGATGGATATAAGATATTCCGCAGGGAAGGGACCGCAGACTATGCCTTGATCGGGACTACCGGGGCCGTGCTGTTTAATGACCGGACAGCTGATGTGGGAAAGACCTACGACTATTGCGTTAAAGCCTATAATGTAATCGGTGACGGCCCGGATGTTTGTGACAGTGGTTTCTATTCGCTTGCCCCCCAGACCATCATTTACATTCCTTTTATTCTAAATGAACCCTGAAAAGGCCTTTCCTCCTTTCCCTGTTTAAAAAAATCCTCACTTAAATAAGTTTCTTTTAAAAAAAATTAATATGTGCTATTATCCATCCGGCACATTATAGAGAAGACAATTCTAAATTATGGGTCGTTTTCCTTCCGCCATGAGTTTGTTTGTAGTGGTTCATCTCCTGATTCTTTTGTGGCTCCCTCTTCTCTGGGCCGGCTCCGAGGGGTTTAAGGGCCGAATGGGAGGCCCCTGTGAATACAATCAGTACCGGGGGAAGGCCCGGATTGCATCCATCAAGGGGTTGCCGGAACCAAATCAGGGCCGGGAGAAATTCGAGGTAAAGTTTATTTTTCTGCCGGAGGAAGAGATCAAGGAATCCTTTGCCCGGGTGGAAGGCCGGGAATTTCTTGCTGCTCCTGGCCAATTCCACCTACCCGGAAGGCCCTTTCCTGGATCGTTATCAGATCAAGCCGGGCAGGGTCTTTGACTGTATCTTGAAAGTGATCAGGAAGGGGACCTGTACGCCAATGTTGTTTGATTTCCCCGGTATCAATCTGTCGGATTATGAAAAATAAAAAGAAACCTGACTTGATGGATTCGTAAAAAGTCGCTGAAAGCTCATTTTTGTCATCCCCGTGAAAACGGGAATCCAGTATTTTTAATTAGTTACACATGGCTTGGATTCCCGCCTGCGCGGGAATGACGACTTTTTACGAACTTGTCTAACTTAACTGTTTGAAAAAGGAGAGTTAATATGAAAAAAATCATCAGACCTTTACTGGCGCTTTTCTTTTTCTGTACCCTGTTTGGGATTACGTTTAGTCAACCGGTGCTGGCCAATGATTATGAAACCCTGAATGCCTCCATCATGCGGCCGGATCCGAGCTGACCTTGATGGACTGGATTCAAAAGTCCAAAGAGGCCCCCAAGACCGTCATAGATGAGGATATTAAGCAGAAGGTCATACAATTCATGGCGGAAGGGATTGGGGCTTCCAATAGCTTGTTAAGCCATATCAGTTATATCCCGGCGGAACGCCAACAAGGAAACTGCGGGAATTGCTGGAACTGGGCCGGGACCGGGGTTATGGAAGTGGCCCTGGATGTGCAAGGTGTTGCCAAAAATCGTCTTTCAACGCAATATCTCAATTCCTGTAAAACCGATCAATTTGCCTGTTGCGGGGGCTGGTTGTCCACCTATGCCAACTGGTACGCCCAGTCAGCACAAAAGAAGGCGATTCCCTGGTCCAATACCAACGCTTCCTATGCTGATGCCAATGCCGATTGCCGGAATGCATCCAGTGCTCGCTCCTGTGGAAGTATTAGTACAACGCCCAACTATCCCATCAACGCTATCACCATGGAAACAGTTCCGGTTGTTGCCGGCAACCAGGTGCAGACCATCGCCAACATAAAGAGTGTCATTGACGGAATCCCAAACAGGGCCATCTGGTTTGGCTTTTTTCTGCCCAACCAGACGTCCTGGGATAATTTTTTTAATTTCTGGAACAATCAGAATGAAAGCGCCGTCTTCAATATGAGCGGCTATTGCGGCCAGACCTATGACCAAAACGGAGGGGGCCACGCCGTCGTCCTCGTAGGTTATAACGACAGCGTCGCTGAACCTTACTGGGAATTTTTAAACAGTTGGGGAACGGCCAACGGCAACCGTCCTAACGGCCTTTTCCGGAT
This sequence comes from uncultured delta proteobacterium, assembly GCA_963711835.1. Lineage (GTDB taxonomy): Bacteria > Desulfobacterota > RBG-13-43-22 > RBG-13-43-22 > RBG-13-43-22 > CAVQFQ01. The sequence continues at coordinate 371,496 of CAVQFQ010000017.1, forward strand.
CAGAATGAACATGAATTATGATTGCCAGTATAATTTTAGTAGCGGACCCGACGACGCCTTCTACTGGCAGACGCTGAATGTGCAATTCCAGGGGACCCCAACCCAATGCACCTATTCCATCTCCCCGCAGAGCGAGTATGTCTCTGCCAGCGGCGGAACCCGAACGGTCAATGTGACCGCCAGTCTTGGCAGTTGCACCTGGACCGCCAGTGAATCCTTAGGTTGGGTTACCCTCAACAATTCAAGCGGGACGGGCAATGGAAGCGTTTCCTATACCGTGGCCGCCAATTCCGGCCCTCAACGGAGCGGAACCATTATCATTGCCGGCCAGACCTATACCGTCACCCAGGAGGGTACCGGCGGAACGGGAAGTCCAATCTTCTGAGGAATTACGGCTTTGAAGATGGTGACTATGTTGCATTGGGTAGATTCTGGACTCTAGGATCATTTGGGATTTTCCCTGCGATCTCGGCAGCCACCTTTTGCGCTTATGACGGGAACTGGCTGGCCTGGTTGGGAGGATATCATAACGCTCAGGATGATATCTATCAGGTAGGTTTATATCCCGTGCCACCGCCACCAGGAAAAGCAATGGGATTAAGATTTATGTATGCCATAGGAACGAACGAATTACCGGGGACCCCCTATGATTTTCTTAAAGTGTATATTTCGAACGCCAGTGATCCCTATAATGACTGGGAAATGCTGCTTTCATTAAGCAACCTGGATGCTACGAATGGCTGGCGCCCCAGTCCTCTTTTAAGGATTCCACCGGCCTTTATTGGAAAAAACGTCTGGATTGAATTTTACGGCACAACCGATTCGTCTAATAACACGAATTTTTTTATCGATAATGTCGTACTGGCTGAATTTAATTTTTTTTACCTGCCGCTTATACTGAAATAACCTAAACGTTGCAAAAAAATTATCGATTAACCGACTCACCTACAAAATCCCCCGCTGCCCCCCTTTGTCAAAGGGGGGCAGCGGGGGATTTATTAAAGCGGTGACCTTCACCTTGGGTAAAATCCTCCGAGCAGATTAAAAAACCTTATGTTGTCGATTAACCCCACCTATTTCTTCTTATACTCATACCACCCCGCGCCGGTTTTGCGTCCCAGACGGCCGGCGCGGATCATGTTTTTCAGCAGGGTAGGGGCGACCCACTTGCTTTCCTTGTTCAGTTCGTTATAGAAATAATCGGAAACGTATTTAGCGATATCGACACCCGTCAGGTCCATCAATTCAAAAGGCCCCATGGGATAGTTGAGCCCAAGCTTAACGGCCTTATCCACGTCCTCGGGCGTGGCAATCCCTTCCTGAACGATATTGATGGCCTCGAGCATATGAGGGATCATGATTCGGTTGACGATAAACCCCGGGGAATCTATCTTGACTTCCACGGTTTCCTTGCCCATCTTTTTGGCCAAATCGGTCGTAACCTGAACGGTTTCGTCGTTAGTATGAAAGCCGCGGATGACCTCCACCAGACGCATCAAGGGGACGGGATTAAAGAAATGCATCCCGACCACCTTTTCGGGTCGCCGGGTAGCCACGGCGATCTCGGTAATGGACATGGAAGAGGTATTGGTGCCTAAAATGACTTCCGGCCGGCAGATGCCGTCCAATTCCTTAAAGACGGATTTTTTTAAATTCAGGTCCTCGATTACGGCCTCGACGACAAAATCCACATCCTTCAGATCGGTCATGTTGATCGTGCCTTTGATCCGGCCCAAAACGACGTTCTTCTGTTCTTCGGTCATTTTGCCTTTTTCAACGCTTTTGCTCAAAAAACGATTGATATTTTTTAGACCGTTTTCCACAAAACGCTCCTCAACATCCCGCATGACCACCTCACAACCAATCTGAGCCGCTATCTGGGCAATCCCATTGCCCATGGTGCCGGCGCCGACAACCCCAAGCTTCTTTATTTCCATTGGATAGAACCTCCTTTGAATTTTTTCCCGAGACTACAACAGAACCCGCCCTTTTGTCAATTCCGACCGGATCATCATCCATCGGAGCCATAAACATGGATTCCGGAACCTGCCCGCTCCCGGCCCCCTAACCACTTGACAGAATTAACAGAAGTCGCTAATGAATAGTTAATCTTCTTTATTTTTCATTACAAAGGCAACCCATGGCCCAGTCCATCCCCAGGGAATTATTAGCCGCCTTTAATGATCCCGGCACGGGAACAGCCATCCCCTGGGAAAACTATCTCCTTAACTCGGACTATCCACTTGGCAGTCGCCGGGCCTTATGGCTTGAATTTTTATTGAGGGCCGGGCCGGAGCGTTTTAAAGAAGGCTGGCAGCAATTACCCGTTGAAGATCGGAAAAGGTTGGGCTGCCTGATTTTGGAAGGCTATCTTTTTCAGCCCCTGGTAATCCCTATCTGGCCGGAAAAAAAGAACGGGCTCCCGGCCGGTCCTCTAAAGACCTACCGGGAGGGCGGGATACTCCGGGTGGAATCCCTTTCGGAGATTAATGGTCTTCCGCGCTATTATTATCCTCTGGCCCATAACCGGCTTTGGCCTGTCTTGTTGCCTTTAATCCGGGAAGGGCTTTTTAATGTCCAAGGGCTCCCGGCGCTTCTTCAATCCACCTTGAGGCTGGCTTCCCGATCCGGATTAAAGAAAATTCGGGATCGCCTTCAGGAAATCCAATCCCATGTTTTAAAAGAAAGGCCTATACCGGTTGAAGCCTTTGATCCTCCCCGAATTAAAAAAGCGGAAACCGGGGTTCCAAAGCCCCCCAAGGCGAGGAAAAAAAGCAAAGGCCCAACAGGGCAAATGAAACTTTGGTAGGCTGGTCCGAGGACGGTTTATTAGTCTTTATCGTTTGGGGGTCGAGGTTAAAAACTCACGGCGTTTTCCATCAGCCTATCAGGCATGCCCGACTGTATCGGTTAAGAGGCTTAGGTCGATTCCCAATAGTTTGGCGGCGTTTCCCCAACGTTTTTCAATAGGGGTGTTAAAAAGAATGGCCTCGTCTACAGGACAGGTTAACCAGGCATTGGCCATGATTTCGGACTCCAATTGACCCGGTCCCCAACCGGCACAACCCAGGGCGATGAGAAAGGATTCGGGACCTTTCCCCTTGGCCAGGGCCTCCAGAATATCTTTGGAGTTGCTCAAGGCCAGGGAGGGCGTGACCGGGTGAAATCCTTCCCATCCGAACGGCGGGCCATGAAGAATAAAAACTTGGCCTTTATGCACCGGCCCTCCCAGGTGTATGGGAAGGGATTGGGTGGCCGGGTTGGATGGTAATCCCAATTCCTGGAAAACTGCATTGCTGTTCAAATCGTCATAGACCCGGTTGATTACCAGACCTAAGGCCCCGTCCGGGGTGTGTTCACAAATGCAAGTGACTGTTTGATAAAAATTCGGATCCACCAGACTGGGCATGGCGATTAGAAAATGACCTTTTAGAGACGTACGGTTGCCTATTCCTGAACGCATAGCTCCTCGTCCCCGTAAACCTGATTTTATTTTAGGGGGAGTTGGGTAGGTTGTCAAGAAATGCCTTTTTCTCGCCTGACCGGACCTCTGAGGGGAATTGACCCCTTTCAGGAAGATAGGCTATTTTTATGAGAGCTCTCTCTCCCGGGTTGGTCATCGTCAAAAGGAAGGAGAAGAACAATATGAGTCAACGAAAAATCCTGGTTAAGTACAAGGAGTCTCATGATTACCGGAAAGGAGCGGCCTCGGGGGTCTTCGGGGGGCCTACCCCGGCCGGGGGATTGATGTGTAATTTTTTTCTTGAAACGCGGGCTGTTCCCGACCAGGTGGAAATCGAAATTGATTCGAGCGGTGCAGCGATTGAAAAACCCGTGACGGAGGAGGGGCAGGAGGTGTTTATCCGCGAAATCCTCTTCGGAGTTCTCCTGAGTCCCCAGGTGGCCCGATCCATCGGAGACTGGCTGATCCAGCGCTCGCGGGAAATGATGGAAAAACCCATACTGCAATGAAAAAGGATCCCAGGATCCACGGCTTCCGGGGTTCGAGTAAGGAAAACCCTGCTCGCTCTTGAGTCCTTGACCCCTAAAAGCTTATGACCTTTTCAGCTACCTGCAGGCTGGTCACAATATCGAGCATATTGGTGGTTTCCCCGACCTGTTTCTTTTCCAGGAGGCCGAAATGATTAAGGCAGGTCCCGCAGACCAGGATGGATACCCCTTCGGATTCCAGTTCTTTCAAAGGTTCCAACGCCTCGGCCCCTTCCACTGTCAGCTTGACCCCTGAATTCAAAAAGACCAGTCGCCACAGGGAAGGCCCCATTTCCTTCAAGGTCTTAAGGAAGTTCTGCATGAGCAAGGCGCCCAATTGGTCATCCCCACGGCCGATCTTGTCCTGGACGATCAGAACCATGAGCTTCTCGGGGGCTGCCAATTCTTCTGATGTTGAAAGAGAGCATCCGGCAGACTCCTCTTTTTTCCCGGTGACCTTATAGCCCGCACCGGAACCTTCAATGGAAGCTGCAAATCCCCGTGTTCCGAGAAATCGTTCCACGTTTTGAGCGGCTGCCGGGTTGTCCACCAGGACCGATAAAGTCTGGGTTTTGGGATAGGTCTCTAAAAAGGTCTTGGTTTCCAGGACGGGTTGAGGACAGCTCAGCCCCAGACAGTCTACCGTTTCCATAGGGATCAGGCTCCTTAACTAAGATTAGGTGATAGTAATCCGATCTATTCGGGATTGGTTTTAACTTAGTAAAACCCCAGAAGAAAAGTCAAATAGGAAATGATAGGGAAAGTGGCAATATATGATAGTTTTTCCCTATGGTGTCGGCAGCGATTTCTTTTATAGGGGCGTATAGGTGGAGTGATTTACTTCCGAATCAGGTTCTTTTTGATCGCGGATTTTGGCTAAGTCCAGGCAGCGAATGCCCTTCGATAATTCCTCAAAAATCGTCAGGTCAATCTCCCGGACCATTTCACTGAGTTGTTGGAGGCTGTTCAACAACTCCAAATGAAGATTGCTGGTCTCTTCGGTTTCTCTAACGCCTTCGGACAAGCGGTGGATGTGGTTTTGGCGGTACTCCCGGATCAAAGCAATGATTCGAGGGTGCTCGCCAAGGGTCTCTTCGGCCAGACAGGAGTTGTTTTGAACCAGGGCCTTATGGGTCATGCGCATGACCCGGGTCAGCCTGCCGACCAGGACCAGCAACTCTTCTTTCCCGAAAGAAGAAAAGTGAATGCCCTGGCTCAACTTGGATTCGATTCGGTATTTGACATCCCGTTCGACCACATCATTTATTTTTTCCAGACTATCCAGGATATGGATCAAGCCCATGGCGTAGGCATGCTCTTCCCGGTTTAGGGGCTGGCGAAGAACCCGGGTCAGGTATTCCATGGCGGCCTTAAACAAGACATCCATAACTTTCTCCCGGTAGACAATGCGCTCCAAAAATTCCACATTGCTGCTCTCCAGGGACCGTTTGATATACCAGACCATGCGCAGGGTGCCGGCGGAGAGCCGGATCGTTTCCTTGTGAGCCAAACCGATCGCTACCGAAGGCATGGTGATGACTTCTTCCCGCAGATACTTGGGCTCCAGTTCCGGGATTCTTTTATCGGGCAGGATTTTTTCGATGAGACGTGATCCCAGATTGCTGAAAGGCAGAAAAAGGGCGGTCAGGCCGACGTTGAAGAAAGTATGGGCATTGGCCACCTGGAAGGCCGTCGAAGAAGTTAAGGAAGCCAAAAAGAGGCTGAACCAGGGGACAAACGGAAAAAGCAGGACCGTCCCTCCCAGTTTGGAGAAAAAATGGGCTAAGGCAACCCGCTGGGCCTCACGGCGCGATCCCAGGCTGGCCAGGAGGGCCGTGAAAGAGGTCCCCACATTGCTGCCCAGCAGGATATAAATAGCGGCGTTTAAATCCAATAAATGATAACCGGCCAGCACCATGACAATGCCCAGGACGGCCGCACTGCTGTGGACCAAAAAAGTAACCAGCGCCGAAACCAGGACCGCCAGCAGAGACCAGCGGCTGACCAAAAGCAGGACTTGGCTGAATTCGGGAAGTTCTTGCAGGGGCTTAAGGCAGTCCCCGATTATTTTAAGCCCCAGGAATAAAAAACCAAACCCGATTACGGCTTGGCCGATGCGTTTGTAGCGGTCTCTCTTGGCGAAGAAAACGACCGGGGCTCCCAGGCCGACGAACAGGAAAGATAATTCGGTAAACTTAAGGGCGATCAACTGGGCCGTGACGGTAGTTCCAATATCGGCTCCGAGGATGACCGGCATGGACTGCCTGAGGGTTATTACGGCCGCATTAGTCAAGCCGACCAGGATCACGGTAGTGGCGGTACTGCTCTGAAAAAGGACAGTAATGACGGCACCGGCCAGGACCCCCAGCAAGGGCTTTTTGGTCACCGATTCCAGGAGGGCGCGGAGCTGGCGTCCTAAGATCTTCTGCAATCCATCGCCCATGACCTGGATGCCGTAGAGCAGGATGCCGATTCCACCGAAGAAGCCCAGAAAAGTTGTCAACCATAAACGGTTCAATGAAGACCTCCGTCGGCTATTTTACAATCAGTACCGGTCTAACGCGTTAGGTAAGCCACCAAATCCTCTGCGGCGGACTCCCCCCTCTGAGGGGGACGGCCATGAGCCGGGTCAAAGAGGAAAATTTCAATTCTCTTTGGTTCGTAATTATTCCTGATAGCATACAATGCGGCTCATTTCAAGAAAACCAAGGCCGAAGAAGCGGAGGGCGCCAAAACCATTTTCCGAATGGTGAAGCAGAAAAAAATACCCAAGCGGCTTCAACTTGACTTTTCCCCTCGGAAAAATTAGAAAAGAAAATGAACCACCATGCAGAAAGGACGCTGATGTACCAAAAGAAGCTGATTACCGTAGGCGAGGCCTTAAAGACCATTAAAAAGGGGAGCCGGATTTTTATCGGCTGCGGCTGCGGCGAGCCGCAATTCCTGGTGGAAAATCTGGTGGCCCAAGCCGATAAAATGTACGATGTGGAAATTCTGCATGTGCTCTCCATACGTGATCCGGGCTATACCGCCGCCCGGCTGGGAGGGCATTTCAGGGTCCAGAGCTTCTTTGTTGCCGGCCGGGGGGCCCGAGAAGCGGTCTGGGAAGGCCGAGCGGAATACATCCCCATTTTTATCTCCGATATCCCCCGTCTATTGAATGACCGGCGACTCGAGATTGATACAGCCTTTATCCAAGTTTCCCCGCCGGACAAAAATGGCTTTATGAGCTTGGGGATTGCCGTAGATGTGGCCAAGGAAGCCATCGAGGCGGCCGAAAAGGTTGTCGTCCAAGTCAATCCGGCTATGCCCGTCACCTTTGGCGACAGTTTTATCCATATCAGCGAAGTGGATTATATCGTGGAACAGGAGGAGCCCCTTTTGGAAGTGGTTTCTCCCCATCTGTCTGAAAGGGATATGCTCATCGGCCGTAATGTGGCCCGTCTCATAGAGGATGGATCAACGATTCATGCTGATTTGGGCCACCTTCCGGCAGCGGCCCTACACTGCCTAAAAGACAAAAAGGAGCTTGGGGTCCACACCGACATGCTTACCCCGGCCTATTTGGATCTGATCCGGTCAGGGGTGATCACCAACCGGAAAAAGGAAATCAACCGGAAGAAGGTAGTGGCCTCCTATTGTCTGGGAAACAAGGAGCTGTTTGATTTTGTACATCTTAATCCCTTTGTGGAATTTTACCCCATCGCCTATACCAATAATCCCCAGGTGATCGGCCAGCACGAGCAGATGATTTCCATTCATGAGGCCATGGAAGTGGATTTTACCGGGATGGTCTGCGCCTCGGTTCAGCAAAATAAAATTTTCTCCGGCATTGGGGGCTTGGTGGATTTTATGCGGGGTACCTGGCAATCCAAAAAAGGAAAATTTATTATGGCCCTCCATTCCATTTCCTCGGACGGCCGGGATTCCCGCATCGTCCCCTCACTTGCGCCCGGGTCAGGCATCATCGCCAGCCGGGCCGCCGTAAGCTATGTCGTAACCGAATTCGGCTCGGTAAATCTGCACGCCAAATCCCTTCGGGACCGGGCCCTGGCCATGATTGAAATAACGCATCCCAAATTCCGCCAAGAATTTCTGAATCGAGCCAAGGACGAAGGACTCCTGGCTCATGGAGAACCCATCACCTTTCAAACTGCGATGCCTTATCCTCAGGAACTGGAAAGGAAGATATCCGCAGAAGGTGAAGTTATGATCATTCGTCCGGCCAAACCGACCGATGTCAGGATCATCCAGGAATTTTTTTACGGTCTCAATGACCACGATATTTATTTTCGCTTTTTGAGGTCCAGGCGGGCCTTCCCCCGGGAAGAGATGGCGGCCATGGCCGACATTGATTACCACAATAAAATGACCCTGTTGTGCCTCACCGGCGAGGTAGGGTTTGAAAAAGTCATTTCCATCTGCCGCTACATCTCGGTTGCCGAAAAGGACATGGTTGAAATAGATATTGCAGTGGCCGAAGAGTATCGCCAGAAGGGCATCGGCAAGGCTATGCTGGAAAAGATCTTTGCGATTGCCCATGAAAAAGGGTTTAAGGGCATCATGGCCAATGTGGATTACGACAACCCGAAAATGCTCCATCTGCTGAAACAATTGGGATATAACCTGCGGGCCGCCCTGGATCATGGGGTCTATGAAATAGAAATCCTTTTTGAGGAGAAGTCCGACGATCCTTCCTTTGTAGTCACCTATACCTGAAAGCAGGGTAGGGTCTTAAAATTTGACTTCCCTTTTAAGATCCAATATTATTCAATTATCAAACATTGTTCGATAATTGCAGTTCTTAATAAACCTCCCCGTAGTCCCGCTGTGAGCGGGAGGGGATAGAGGGGGAGGAGACTAAGAGGTTCCCAGTAGCGAGTTGCGGGGAATAATCAAGTTTAATTAAAAGAAGGGTTAAGTCATGCTGGAGGATTTGAAAGAAAAGGTGGCCCTGGTGACCGGGGCCGGCAAGAGGACCGGAATCGGCTATGCCATTGCCAAGAAGTTGGCCTCCCTGGGGACCCATGTGGTTGTGGCTGATTTGGGGAACCTGGCCCAGGAAAGCGGCGAAGTGGCCTTCGGAAGCCTGGAGGAGATGGAGAGCATCGCCGGGGAATTGAAGCAGGATTTCGGCGTCCGGAGCCTGGGGGTACCGCTGGATGTCTCCCGCAGCGATTCGATCGATCACATGGTAAAAGCCCTAAAGGATCACTATGGGGCTATCGATATCCTCTGCAATAATGCCGGGGCTTCTTTCGGAGTCCCCAACAGCGTGGTGACCTACGATGAGGCGGCCTGGATGAAGACCATCGAGGTCAACCTGCACGGGGTTTTCCGGGTTTCCCGGGCCGTCCTGCCCCTGATGATGGGCCGACCCGGAAGCATTATCAACACGGCCTCCCGGGCCGGAAAGGTGCCTCCGATTTTTAACGGGGCCTATGCCGTGGCCAAGGCCGGGGTCATCATGTTGACCAAGGTTATGGCCAAGGAACTGGCCGGGGCCGGGATCCGGGTCAATGCCATCTGTCCGGGACAGATCCAGACCGATCTGGAAAAATGGCGCTTTGAGCTGGAGGCCCGTTTCTTCGGAAGCACGGTGGAGGAGCGGGAGCAAGAGATGTGCAAAACCATTCCCTTGGGACGCATCGGCTCCACCGAGGAGGTGGCTAATCTGGCGGCCTTTTTGGCCTCCGAGGCCTCCTCGTATATGACCGGCCAAGCCATTAATGTGACCGGCGGCCAATTGATGGAACTATGAAATAAATTCAGATTATTACCGTTATTACCGCAAAGGCGCAAAGGACGCAAAGAAATCACCTAAGAAGAAAAGATTTATCTTTGCGTCCTTTGCGCCTTTGCGGTGAATCCTAAGGAGGAGAAGATGGAAGCTGTAACCGGAGCTGCCTTAGCCGCCGAAGCCTTGATCGAAAGGGAGATCCCTTACATTTTTACCTTAAGCGGCGGGCATATTACCCCTATTTATCAATACCTGGAAAACTCACCGATTAAACTCTTCGACACCCGCCATGAACAGGCCGCTGTTTTCATGGCCGAGGCCTGGGGCCGCCTGACCCGCAACCCGGGAGTGGCCATGGTTACCGCCGGGCCGGGCTTCACCAATGCCCTGACGGCGGTTGCCAACGCCCGTCTGGCCAATTCTCCTCTGGTGCTTCTATCCGGCTGTGTCGGGCTCGAATGCAACGAAAAGCTGGATCTCCAGGATATGCGCCAGGCCCCGGTTATCGAGCCCATGGTCAAAAAGGCCTTGATCTGCCACAAGCCCGAACGGGTCCATGAATTCGTGGATCTGGCCTTCCGAACGGCCCGAAGCGGCCGGCCGGGTCCGGTTTATCTGGAGCTGCCAGTGGATGTCTTGAACAGCCAGGCCCCTTCATCGGCTATCAAAAAGACCCATACCCGGGTCGAGTCCCGCCCGATGGATCCGGACCAGTGCCGAAAAATACTGGGGATGATCCAGGAGGCCGAGCGGCCGATCGTCATCGCCGGAAGCGGCGCCTGGTATTCCGATGCCGAAAAGGAATTAGTCTCTTTCGTCGAAAAAACCGGCCTTCCGGTCTTTACCTCCAGCCTGGGCCGGGGTACTATTTCCGACAGCCATCCCCTCTGTTTTGAATCCTCTCTGGCCATCCGCCCCGGAGCGGCCATGTTCGCCAATATGAATGCCGATCTGGTCCTTTTTTTAGGTGCCCGCATGAGTCTCTTTTACATCTTTGGGGACCTCTTTAATCCGAGCGCTAAAATCATTCAGGTGGATATCGAAGCCGAGGAAATAGGCCGCAACCGAACCATTGATCTGGCCGTGGTCAGCGACCTCCAGGCCCTGCTCCGGAACTGCAATAAGATCCTGGAGGAACCCGGAGCCTACCAAGCCCGGCCCGAGCGGTTGGAATCCTGGGTCTCCTCGTTGCGGGCCGCCCATGAGGAAAATAAATCCTTTTATAAAGCCCCCTGGGAAAGCACCGCCGTGCCCATTCATCCCCTTAGGCTGGCCGCCGAAATCAATCGCTTCATGGACCGGGAGGGGGATGTCGTTGTAGCCGACGGCGGAGACACCCAGGTCTGGATGGGCATGACCCGCACGATCCGCAGGCCCGGCCATTACCTGGATTCAGGTTTATACGGCTGCCTGGGCGTGGGCCTGCCCTACGCCAATGCCGCCCGGCTCCTTTACCCCGACCAGCGGGTCTGCCTGATCACCGGCGACGGCTCGGTGGGCTTTAATTTTATGGAATTTGAAACGGCCCTGCGAAAGCAATTGCCCATTGTGGTGGTGATCAGCAATGACCTGGGCTGGGGCATGATCCGCCACAGCCAAGAACTGCGCCTGGGCCACGCCATCCCGGATGGAACCTATATCGGCAAAGTGGACTACCACAAAATGGTTGAGGCCCTGGGTGGCAAAGGGCTTTATGTGGAACGGCCGGAAGATATCCGTCCGGCCCTGGAAGAGGCCTTTACCTCCGGGAAAACAGCCTGCATCAATGTGATGACCGATCCGACCACGATCAGCCCGGGCAGCGTAGCCCTGGCAAATCTAGGGGCGTATAAGGCTTAACCGTGTTAGAGGTTGGAGGACCGTCCGCCTCCGGCGGACTCGAGGGTGGAGGCAACGGCCTCAAACCTCCAACCTCAATCCTCCAACAGGTTGGGGTGAGTCTGAAAGAATGCCATGAACTTTTTATAGGGGGGAGGCATTATGAACAAGGTCATTAGTGATTCCGAAGGCTATTTGCTGTCCAAAGGCCATTCCTATTATGTCTTTATCCTCCTTTTTCTGCTCTACTTTTTTGACTACGTCGACCGGATGGTGGTGGTCTCGCTTTTCCCCTTCCTGCAGAAGGACTGGGGGCTATCGGATACCCAGTGCGGCATGCTGGTTTCGGCGGTCTATTGGGCGATCGTTCTTTTTTCCTTCCCAATTTCGCTGTTGATCGACCGCTGGAGCAGGAAAAAAAGCATCGGCCTCATGGCCATCCTGTGGAGTTTGGCCACGGCCGCCTGCGCCTTCACCAGAAATTTCAGCCAACTTTTTGCGGCCCGAACCGCCATCGGCCTCGGCGAGGCCGGGTATGCGCCGGGGGGCACGGCCATGATCTCAGCCCTTTTTCCTGAAAAAAAGCGGGCCATGCTGGTGGGCATCTGGAACATCTCTATACCCCTGGGCAGCGCCATTGGCATCGCCCTGGGCGGATATATCGCTGTGCATTACGGCTGGCGCCAGGCCTTCGGACTGGTGGCCCTTCCGGGCTTTATCGTTGCGGTGCTTTTCTTTTTTATCCGGGATTATAAAACCATTGAACTGGTAAAAACCAAAGAAACAGATAAGGCCTGTCCTGTCCCGACCAAACTAAGCCCCAGGGATGTGGTCCGTGAATTGGCTCGAACCCCATCCCTGCTCTTGACCTATATCGGTTTTGCCGGCAACACCTTTTTAACCACCTCTCTCTTAAGCTGGCTGCCTACTTTCCTTCATCGCTTTGAAAACCTCCCTATGCAACAGGCTTCACTGAAAGGGGGCCTGGTCATGCTGCTGGCCATCGTCGGTTCCCCGCTCGGCGGTTTTCTGGCCGATAAATGGCTCAGAAAAAGGGCCAATGCCCGCCTGCTGTTCAGTGCCCTTTCCTCTACTTTGACCGCCGTTATCTTTGTTTTGGCCTTTGGGTTGTTTTCCGGAGGCACGCAATACGTTCTTTTCTTAATCGGAGGGGTGTCGGCTATTGCCTTTGCTTCTTCGGCCATCGCCGTCACCCAGGATGTGGTTCATCCGGGCGTCAGGGCCATTTCTTACAGTATTTGCGTTGTCGCCCAGAACCTGTTGGGTAGTTCTTTAGGGCCGGTCTTTACAGGATTTCTCTCGGACCGATTTGATATTAGAACAGCCCTGACCGTGGTTTCCTTTTTTCCCATACTGGCCGGTATCTTCTTCTACATTGGATCCCGCTTTTACGAAAAAGACTTGGCTAAAGTGGAAAAAATCGCCGTCTGCCTGGAGGAAGGCTAACCAAAGGTATTCAAAATTTTTTTAAGGTCTGAAGAAATGGTGGTAGGGGGCCCCCCCCACCTGATTTTGGAAAGTTAGAGATAAATTCTCAGACCAAAAGATGTAAGAATCTAAGGGAAGACCATGTTTGCAGGAAAGGTGATTGCCGTAACCGGCGCTGCCAGCGGGATCGGGTTGGCCATTTGCAGGCGCTTCGGCCGCGCAGGTGCCCGGATGGCCCTGATTGATCTGGACGAAGAGGGCCTCCGCCGCCAGGAGAAGGCCCTGCGTGAGGTGGGGATGGAGGCCGCCGCCTTTCCCTGTGATGTAAGCAGCGAAGAGGAGTGCCGCCGCGCCATCCAGTCCGTCATGGACCTCTACGGGGGAATCGACATCCTGGTCAACAATGCCGGGATCACCCAGCGGAGCGCCTTTATCCATACGGAAACCGCGGTCTATCACCAGGTTATGGCCATAAATTTTTTCGGCGCCCTGTACTGCACCCAGGCGGCCATACACAGTCTGATGGAGCGGAAGGGTGCCATCGTGATAACGTCCAGTCACGCCGGATATGCTCCGCTTCTGGGTCGGACGGCCTACAGCGCCAGCAAACACGCCCTGCACGGTCTGTTTGAGAGCTTGAGGACCGAAATTCGGGATCAGGGCGTCCATATTATGATGGTCTGCCCCGGGTTCACTAAAACCAATCTCCAGGACCGGGCACTTGACGGAAACGGCGGGGTGACCCGCCATCCGCAATCGAAGGTGGGCCGCGAGGATACGCCGGAGCAGGTGGCCGAAAGAGTTTTTCAGGGCCTTATCAAGAAAAAGCGCCTGCTGCTGCTCACGCCGGTGGGGAAAATGACTTATTGGCTCAGCCGGCTGGCTCCGGGTCTTTTTGAGACGATCATGGCCAACCAATTAAAAGAGGAACTGCGGCGTTAGCAGGAGATACGAAGGGGGCTCAGAAGGATCGAAATTTGTTTTTTTAAACATCTAAAGTGTTACAAAAATCCAAAGGAGGTCAAGGGAATGGCAAAGATGACGCCTTCCGAAGCCCTGGTGGAGACACTGGCGGCCGAAGAAGTCAAGGTGGTTTTTGGAATTGTTGGCAGTGCTTTCATGGATGCCCTGGATTTGTTTCCGGCGGCCGGGATTCGTTTCGTTTCCGTGGCCCATGAACAGGCGGCGGCTCATGCCGCCGACGGTTTGGCCCGGGTGACCGGCAAGCCCCAAGTCTGCATCGCTCAAAACGGTCCCGGGGCGGCCAACTTTGTCTCAGCCATTACGGCGGCCTATTGGGCCCATTCTCCGGTAGTGGCCATTACCCCGGAAACCGGGAGCCTGGGCCTCGGGACCGGAGGTTTCCAGGAGCTGGATCAAATGCCCTGGTTTGCCGCCTGCACCAAATACCAGGTGCGGGTAAACCGTCCGGAACGGATGGCCGAACTGGCCCGGCGCTGCTTCTATATCGCCAAGGCGGAATCGGGTCCTACCCAGCTTAATATCCCCCGGGATTATTTTTATGGAACTATTGAAGCAGAGATTTTTAAGACCGCAGAGGTCTCCCGCGGTGCCGGGTCGGTTGACGGCCTTAAAAAGGCTGCTCAGATGCTGGCCAAGGCCTCCTTCCCGGTTATCCTGGCCGGCGGGGGTGTTTCCCAAGGGGATGCTGTGGAAGAAACCAAGGCCCTTGCCGAAACGCTGACCGCACCGGTAGTCAACAGTTATCTTCATAATGACAGTTTTCCCGCCGACCATGAATTGTGTCTCGGTCCTATCGGCTACTGTGGCTCCAAGGCGGCCATGAGGACCCTGGCCCGGGCCGATGTGGTTCTGGCCCTGGGCTGTCGTTTAGGCCCTTTCGGCACCCTGCCGCAATACGGCTTGGACTATTGGCCTAAAGGGGCCAAGGTCATCCAGGTGGATCAGGATCATCGGGTTTTGGGTTTGAGCCGGCCGGTTCATCTGCCTGTGGCGGCGGATGCCGGGGAATTTGCCCGGCAGCTTCTCGGGATCCTGCGCAGGGAGAAAAAGGTCCGTCAACCGGTTCTCCAAAGATTGGCTGAGGTGCAAAAGGAACGGGAGGCCTGGCGCCGGGAGTTGAAGGGCTGGTCCGGAACGACACCCAAAAAAATGCATCCCCGCCGTTTCCTGGAAGAACTCTCCGCCGCCATCCCTAAAGGTTCAATTATCACTACCGATGTGGGGAATACCTGCTCCATGTGCAACAGCTATTTTGGGTTCAGCGGGCCCCGGCAGTATCTGGCCCCCCTTTCCTGGGGTAATTGCGGTATCGCCTACGGGGTAGCCTTAGGGGCAAAAACAGGGGCCCCGGATCGCCCGGTATTCGCCCTTCAGGGAGACGGCGCCTACGGCATCAGCGGGCTGAGCGAGGTGATGACCGCGGTGCGGGAAGAACTCCCGGTTATTGCGGTGGTTTTCAACAACAACCAATGGGGCGCTGAAAAGAAAAACCAGATCGATTATTATGATAACCGGTTTGTAGGGACCAATTTGCGCAACCCGGACTTCGCCCGGATTGCCCGGGATATGGGGGCAGTCGGCTTTCGGGTGGAAAAACCCCAGGAGGTCAAGGCCGTGGTCAAGGCCGCCCTGAAATCTAAAAAGCCGGTGGTGATTGACGCGGTTATTGACGGTGCGGCCGAGGTCCTGGCCGAACCCTTTCGCCGCGATGCCCTAAAATTTCCGGTCCGGCATCTGCCGAAATACGCCCATTTGAATGCTAAATAAAGGAGGCAGCTTGGTGAAAGAATCTGATGTGCTTTATACGGTAGATGGGGCCGTAGCCACCCTTTTTCTAAATCGGCCGGCGAATAAGAATGCCATCAGCCTGGATATGGTTCGGCTTTTACGCCGGTTCCTGATGGAGGCCCAACAAGACGAAGCCGTTAGAGGCATTATCTTGACTGGAAAGGGGGATGCTTTCTGTGCCGGCGGGGATGTGCGGGCTATGGCCGAAGGGAAGCTCCGCTCCTGGGATATGAAAAAATTTCTCTGGGAAGAGGTCCACCGGGTTATCTTAATGGTCGAGGAAATAGACAAACCGCTGATAGCGGCCGTGAATGGGGACGCCACGGGGGCCGGCATGGGATTTAGCCTCATGTGCGACCTACGCGTCTGCTCCGAGCGGGCTCGTTTTGCCGAATCCTTTATCAAATTAGGATTAGTGGCCGGGGATGGCGATGCCTATTTTCTGCCCCGCTTGGTGGGCATCGGCAAGGCCCTGGAGCTCCTGCTGACCGGCGACCTGATTACGGCCGAGCAGGCCTTTCAATTGGGCATCGCAACCAAGGTGGTTCCTCATGAACGGCTTATGGAGGAAACCAGGGTTTTGATGGAAAAAATCATTCGCAACCCGATTCAGGCCGTCCGGATGATGAAGCGGGCGGTCTATCAGGCCCAAACCGGCTCCTTGAGGGGCCATCTCGATTATATTTCCTCTCAGCTTTCTCTTTTAACCGAGACCGAGGATCACCTCGAAGCCGCCAGGGCCTTTCTGGAAAAAAGAAAGCCGGTTTTTAAAGGGAGATAAGGGGCGGGGTAGCCTCCTTTACCGATCACTTCCCCAGCGAATAATCTTAGGGATAGTTTCAAGTTTGAGATTAATTCCTTGCTTTTTGGCCCATTCACGGCCGGCAGCGGCCAGCTCGGCATTCCCGCACCCATAAAAGTTTTCAGCCATCCGGATATAGCCGTTTCGATCCAAGGCTTTCATTAGAACGGCCTCCGTCCCCGGTTCCCCCCGGCGAAGAAAAAAGGCATGAGCCCCGGCGACAATCTCCAAATTTTCCTTTTTTAAGGCTTCGATCAGGACCTCGGCAGCCTGCTTATCGTTGATCTCTCCCAAGGCGGCGGCTGCCCGACGCCGGACCAATCCTTTATCATCCTTGAGCGCGGCCATCAGGGGATCGACAGCCCGGTTGTCCCTGAGCTTGCCTAAGGCAATCGCGGCAGTCCGCCGGACTTCTTCCTTTTGATCCTTAAGGGTAAGAATTAGGGGTTCCACGGCCCGGGGGTCCATGAGCTTACCCAGCGCACTGGCGGCTTCGCTACGAACCTCGGCTTCCTTATCTTTTAAGGATTCAATCAGAGGTCCTACAGCCCGGGAATCCTTAATCCTCCCCAGGGCACTCGCGGCCTTTCGGCGGACATAGCTTTCATTATCCTTGAGGGCAGCAATTAAAGGTTCGACAGCTTTGGGATCCTTAATGTCTCCCAAAGCGCTGGCCGCCCGGCGGCGGACATATCCTTTTTCATCCTTCAGGGCAGCGATAAGGGGTTCCACGGCCCGTGGATCCTTGATTTTGCCTAAAGCGCTGGCGGCATCGCTTCGGACAATCCAATTAGTATCTTTTAGATGCTGAATTAGCTGGCTGACATCTTTGGTCTGGGTTTCGGCATGGGCAGCGGTCCATTCAAGGAGCAGAAAAGAGAAAGCGATAAGCACCATTATCTCTACCCGTAAAAATCTTTCTTATTACGTTACCGTTAAGGCGCTTCATCATTGTATCTCTTCTTTCTATTTTTTTAAGGTTTCAAGGAAGTGGGATTCAGGGCCTTTTCCCCGGTATCAGTCTTGGGAATAACCAATTGATAGTTGACCTCACCTGTGGCCGAGACCATTTGAACCGTAAGTTCATTCTCTTTAACCAGGAGATAGGCAAACCCCAGTTGGTCCGCAACATAGAGGGTGCGAGGCCCTCTTTCTAATTCGGGACGGAGCTTGCCGGCCGACCCGGAAATGACCAAGGGAAGTCCACAGTCGGCTTTAAGAACCTGTTGATTATGCTCATGGGCGGAAAGATAGAGGTCAGCCCGCCCGCAGAGAATGGGCAGAATATCGGCTATCATAAAATCGGTGTCGCCGTGGTAGCCGTAAGAATGGATGGGTTTGTGTCCCATGACCACGTTCCAGCGGGCTTTTGATTTATCCAGTTCATCCCGGAGCCAGCTTGCCTGGGTCGTGGAGGTGGGGATAGAATTGGTGTTGAGGGCTAAAATTTTTAGTTCCCCGAACGTTACGGAATAGACATCCGAAGGCATCCGCCAGATCTTCGATTTTTTGGTGTACTCAATCTGGGCCTTCCAATTATACAGGGCTCCTCTACGTCCCCAATCGTGTTCCCCCAGGATGGCAAAAATGGGAATGCCCAGCCCGGCATAGGGTTTTTCAAATTTCTCAATAAACTGAGGATCATCGGCAGACTGTACCCCGGCCGGATGAATATTGTCTCCAAGCATAAGTGCCAGATGGCATTCATGTTTAGCGCAGAAATTCCGCATACCCAGAGCAACTTTCATCTGGTCCTCATCGCCTGTTCCGCTATCTCCAAAGATGAGGATTCGAATCCCTCCGGCCTTCAATTCTCCGGCGGAAACCTGGAGGGGAACATCCCGGGGGATCACAAGGGCAGCGGGCGGCTCCTCGACGAGGTCGTAGGAAAGGGTAACCGCCGCCTCCAGGACTGGACACCAGGCCAGCAGGGAAACTAGGGCAGGTAAGATCACTATAAGACGTCGCAAATGATGAAACCTTTCTTTGGAAATCGGCTCTTACTTTTTTAACGAGAATAGAAGGCAGGCCCTTTTTTTTACGGGGCCTGCCTTCCAATGACCCAATCAGAAGGTTGATTAGACAAAGAGCGTCCCGGCTTTCTGGACAGAAGCAAAAATTGGCCCGTTATCTGATTTCTTTTTCTTTTTCTTCTTTTTTTTGTCCTTGTCTTTCTTGGCTACTTGAGTGTAAGCGCTTATCTTCCCCTCTTGGGTGATATTTCCGCCGAATACTGCCGGCGAGGTAGACAAACCAAAAAGAAGGGCTATCATCAAGGCTGCCAGTTTTTTCATCTCAATCACCTCCTTTCTTTTGCGACATTATGATAAGGAAACGACCTAACGGCTTTAATTACTTTTTGGCTTGGTCTCGACGGCGTTAGTTCCCTGGTTTTCCTCGCCGTCGGGCTTTTCTTCCATGGCCTTTTTAAAAGAGTGTATGGATTGCCCCAGACTCTTCCCCAAATCCGGGAGGGCCTTGGCCCCGAAGACCAAAAAAGCAATCACCAGAATAATTATGAGTTCTTGGGTACCGATACCAAACATGGCTTTCACCTCCTTTTATTCAGGCAGGGTAAAAAAAGGTATCGGACGTCCTAACAGAGAAGAGGAGAATTTTGTCGCTCGAGAGGAGAGGGGAGAAAAAATAGATGTGGAAGGTTTTCAAAAAGGTTAACCAAAGGCATAACGAAAAGGATGGCGGACCCGACCAGGTGTAGGGAGTTTTTATGGCTTCCCTGGAGATCTTCCTGATTGGGATTTTCAAAAGATAGATTTGTGGCCAGAAAGTCAGCTTCCATCAAATTGTAGTAATCAAGGTAGATGGAAAGGCCCAGGAACAGAAAGGAGACCGCACCAATCAACAGGATTCGCCTGACTTTAGATGCGCTCCTGATTTTCATACTCAACATCATTAATGGATCACCGTTTAGCGGCTATTCAGAAAAGTAATCTCTTAAAGTTAGGGCAAACCCAACCTAAAGCCTAACTTCCGCACCTTTTTTAATTTTAATGCAATTATTTTATCTGTCAATCTATAAAAAATTCTCGGTCAACCCCTCGGTCTCGCTGACAAGGTACTGGAATTAGGTATAGATTCAAATGAGTGCGTTAGGCCGATTCGATAGCTTTAATACGAAGTTGCAGGAGAGAATCGCCTCCCCGGTGCGAGACGGTGGGAATATAGGCCAGATCGATCAGATCTCCGGGTTCCATTTCCATCTCCCCCATTCCAAATCCGATTCCGTTTAGGATTACCCCCTTTTGTTCCAGGCGCAGGCGGAGATGGCCGTTCCCAACCAGCCGCCGATCCCTGATACGGACTCCCCGGGTGGCCAAGACCGGCTCCGGATTCCCAGCCCCGAAGGGGGCCAGGTTGGGCAGGTAAGGAACCACCTCCCTCCTCAAATCCGGGAAGTCCATTTCTCCCTCGATAGACAGAGCCGGCCTGAGGGTTGTTTCGGGTAGCGACCCGGCCGCCAATTCTTCAAAGGCCTTTTCAAACAAAGGCAGATCTTTGGCCTTGAGGGTAACTCCGGCGGCAGCAGCATGGCCTCCGAATTTGAGGAGAAGGTTTTCCAGGGCCTCTAATCCTTTGACCAAATGGAAGCCTTCGATACTCCGTCCCGAGCCGTGGGCCAGTTCTCCCTCGATGGCAAAAACGAAGGCCGGCCGGGACCAACCCTCCACCAACCTGGAAGCTACAATACCCAAAACGCCCCGGTGCCAGTTTTCCGACCCGAAAACCAGACTCCTTTTGGAAGCGGTCGCCGGTTGGAGCTGGAAATGGTTTTCGATTTCCTTGAGAATGGCCTTTTCCATTTCCTGGCGCCGGGTGTTTTCCTGGTGCATCAATTGGGCTATTCGGCGGGCTTCCTCCCGGTCGTTGCTGAAAAACAATTCGACCCCTGCCGCAGCCGACTGCAGCCGTCCCAAGGCGTTGATCCGGGGCGCGAGACGGAAGGAAACATCATAGGAAGAAACCGGTTCCCCGGATTGTAAGCCGCTGACCTCCTTCAGGGCCGCCAGGCCGGTTCGCAGACCTTTGGTCATTTCCGCAAGCCCCTCCCGGACCAGGATTCTATTGGCTCCGATCAAGGGAACCATGTCGGCCAAGGTCCCCAGGGCCGCCAGATCCAGATACGGTCTTAAATTGGGTTTCCCTTGGGCGAAAAGACCCTGTTGGTCCAGGGCCTGGCGAAGGGCAATAACCAGATAAAGGGCCACCCCAACTCCGGCCAACTCCTTGAAAGGGAAGGAACAGCCCTCCTGCCTGGGGTTAATAACAGCCAGGGCCGGTGGGGGGCCTTGGCGGGGAATTTGATGATGATCGGTAACGATTACTTCCAGGCCCAGTTGCCGGGCAAAGGCGATCTCGTGGTGATTGGAGATCCCGCAATCCACCGTTATGATCAGAGAAACTCCCTGCTCTTTGAGCTCTGAAATCCCGCTTAGGGAAAGGCCGTAACCTTCCCTGGTTCGATGGGGCAGGTAGAAGGTAGTATCCGGAGAAAGGGGCTTCAGGAAGTGAAGCAGCAGGGCCGTAGCCGTGATCCCATCGGCATCATAATCGCCGAAAACGGCCATGCGTTCCTTTCCCTGAATAGCCCGGCTGATGCGGGCAACCGCTTTTTCCATATCCTTTATCAGCCCGGGAGGAGGCAGGTTGGAGAGGGAGGGAGAAAGAAATTCCCGGGCTTGATCCAAATCCTTTATGCCCCGATTGAGCAGAAGCCGGGTCACTTGAAGAGGAAGGTTGAGTTGCCTGCTCAGGTCTTCCGCCTGGTCAGGGTCAGGAGTTAAGAGGTTCCATTTCATGCAGGCAACTTAACCCAGGACCGGGCTCCGATCAAGGGGATTCTGTTTTTCCGTTGTCAATTCCCGCCGGTTTAAGTATAATTCCGGGTATGAAGGGTTTTTCTTAATATTAACTGTCTTATAATTGTATTTCCATGGTGGGGCTGCCTTTTCTTTAGTCTGTGGCTCTCGGGCTGGTCTTTTCCTCGGACTTATCAACGGGGGATACTTTACCCCCTCCGCATTCCCGCCCGCTATAACTCAGCGGTCGAGCTGCGGTTTCCCCCATTGATAAATCCGAAAAAGACGGCGCCCTTCCGCCAATGACCTCAGAAAAAACAGCCCCACCGTTTCGGTTAATGTTTAGACTATTTTGAGACTGTTAATAACTACTTGCCAATAGGACTAATCCAAGCGTCCATGAATCCCGAACAAACAGAACTGCTTAAAAAAATTCCGGCCGTTACCCTGCTCCTTGAAGAACCTGAATGTCAGGCGTTTCTGGCCCGAACTTCACGGAAACATCTCCTGGCCGTGATCCGGGAGATCCTGGATCAGAAAAGAAACCAGATTCTTTCCGGGCAAAGCCCAGCCCTTGAAAAGCATCATTTATGGGAGGAAATCGGGGAACGCCTCGACTCCAAGGCCGCCTACCACCTGCGGCGGGTGGTCAATGGAACGGGGGTCATTGTTCATACCAACTTAGGACGATCCTTGTTGGCCGCCCAGGCCCTGGAGCAGATGCAATGGGTGGCCCGCTATTATTCCAATCTGGAGTTTGACCTGGAACAGGGCCGGCGTGGCAGCCGTTATACCCATGTAGAGGATATCCTCATGGAACTCACCGGGGCTGAAGCGGCTTTAGTGGTGAATAATAATGCGGCGGCGGTTCTTTTAGCTCTCAATACCCTGGCCAAGGGCAAGGAAGTTATTGTCTCCCGGGGGCAATTGGTGGAAATCGGCGGTTCCTTTCGGATCCCGGAAGTAATGACCCGGAGCGGTGCTGTGTTAAAAGAAGTGGGGACCACCAATAAAACCCACCTCAGGGACTATGAGGCGGCCATCTCCGAGGAAACGGCCCTGTTGCTGAAGGTCCATACCAGTAATTACCGGATTGTCGGCTTTACGGCCGAGGTGTCTCTGGAGGAGCTGGTGGACCTGGGGCAGCGGCATCGCCTTCCGGTCATGGAAGACCTGGGAAGCGGGACCCTGCTGGACGTCTCACGCTGGGGATTGGAGAAAGAACCTACCGTGGTTGAAGTGGTTCAATCCGGCTGCGATCTGGTTACCTTCAGCGGGGACAAGTTGTTGGGGGGGCCCCAGGCGGGAATTATTGTGGGCCGGGAAAAATTGGTCCAGGCCTTGCGAAGCAATCCTTTGAACCGGGCCCTGCGCATTGACAAATTGACCCTGGCTGCCCTGGAAGCCACCTTAAAGCTATACCGGAACGAGGAACAAGCCCTGCGGGATATTCCCACGCTGGCCCAAATGGCCATTCCCTTGCCGCAACTGCACCGACGGGCCAGGCGCCTTTATCGCCTATTAACCAAGGATCCGCTTCCCGAAATAAGCCTCGAGATCATCCCTACCACCTCTCAAGTGGGGGGCGGTGCCCTGCCCTTGTCCTTTCTTGACTCCTATGCCTTGAGTTTTACACCCGGCCGGATCTCGGTCGCAGAATTAGAGCAGAAATTTCGCAGCTTTTCGACCCCCATTATCGGGCGGATTGAAAAAGACAGATTCCTGCTGGATGTTCGGACCCTGCAGGACGACGACCCGCCCTTTATTTCCGCCTGCCTTAAAGAACAAGCCGGGTAGACCGGGATAGGGATTAGGCCGCCTCTTAAAATTCGAGTTTGTCCCAAAGTTACGTGATTTTTAAGCACTCCATCCATAGAGGGCTTCAGGGGTCTTGTTTTCAAGGATTGTCCGCCAAAACGCCGGCAGCCTGAACCCGGGCAGGAAGTTTATAGGTGGGTTTAGAAACAGGCCAACACCAAAGCGATTTATCGTCTTGGATGAATGCCCGGCTCCCAACCAACTTCGAAATTCGGGCCGGGTTGGGGCTACAACTTACCTTTCGGACAACCTTGAAAACAAGACCCCTGAAGCCCTTTGGGGTGATTTAATATTTTAAGAAGCCTACCTTTCGGTTTGAGAATCACGTAACTTTGGGACTATCCCTAAAATTCCAGCCGGAGTTGGCCGCCGCTGCGATCCTGGTGAAATTTCTCCAGCTCAACTTTTAACCAATCAGGCCAAAAAAGCTCATCAATGGGATAGCTGGCATCCAGGGCCTGGAAGGAACCCCGGCCGGCCACCTTTTGGATCCTGCCCTGTTGATTATAGCGCACCTCATCTACACCGACCAACCGAGCTACGGCTTTATTGATTTCATCCAAATCCTTGTCGTAGGGATTATCACCTTTAAATGCCCTTTGAACAGCCAGTTCCTGCAGACATTCCGGGCCGCGATGCCATTCCTTGAAGGAAGGGAAAAACATCGGGCCATAGGAAACCCAGAATTCAATATACTTGGCCCCGGCATTGTAGGTCACCCAGACCGATCCGCCCTGGCTGACGCTGCCCCTGACGATACTGTCATCCCCCATGGCCACGTTCTTGTCCTTCAGCAGGGATTCCACCCCGCCGAACTTAAGGCCTACCTCCTTGGTTCTGGTCTGGCTTTCCCCTTCCTGAAAGGTCCGCACCGCCTGGGGAAGTTTTATCAGGGCCGGGAAAAGGTTCTTTTTCAGCCCCTCGGCAATGCCTACGGTAACCCCCCAGCCCGATTCAGGGTTGGGGATGACCACCTCAGCCCGGGAATTTTTATAGTGGTCCACCAGTTCCAAGCCCAGTTCCCGGCGCAATTGGAATATCTCTTTGCCCCGGAAGAGGGAACCCACATTTCCGAAATAAACCCCCTGAAAGATATCGGGCATGAGGGGTTCTTCTCGTAACCGGCGGGTTTGGCATCCTCCGGAAGAACAGATAGTCATCTCGGCACCCTCATATTCTTTCTCGGTGATCCCTTCCAGCCGGCGGTGGGAGCAGGATTCGGAGCTGGCGACGAAGGTTCCATCAATCAGGGCGTAACAGAAAGGTTCAAAGGCCTTGGCGTCATTTAAGGCAATCAGGTGCGTTTCTCGGCCGTCATAGACCAGGGCCGCCAAAGCGAAGGTGGCCCGACCGGCCAGCTTCTCCAATAGTTTTTGACCGGCCTCAAAGGTCAGGCCTTCCTGGGTTAGATATTTGTGCAGGAGAGCGCCGATGATTTCGGTCTTGTTGTCGGTCTGAAGGGCATAGTCACCCTCCAACTCGGCCTTCAGGTCCCCTTCGGTAATCAGATACCCATCCATGGTCAAAGCAACCTTCAACCGGGACCCGCCCCGAGGGTAGATTTCCACCGGCTCGGCATTAATCTTTTCGGCAATTTTTCTCTTGGTGTAGCCCAAATTTCCCAAGGCCGCCATGGGATCGAGGTCTTGGAAATTTCGGATGACATTATAATCGATGACTTCAGCGATCCGGCCCAAGCCCTTATGAATGTAAATCCCCTTTTTGGTTCCGATGGCTATTCCGGTACTGGCCTTGCCCCGGTGCTGGCAGGCCCCGGTGGCCAAAAAGGTTTTGTTGACCAACTCAGGGTCGCCAGGTCCGTAAATGCCTACGATACCGTCCACGGTTATTTCCTCCTCTTAGATGGGATTGGGCCTCAAACGAAAGGAGTATAGGGGCAACCCCCAAACGGGTCAAGAAAGAAAAATAAATCCGGCGCCCCATCCTACCGGACCGCCGGGCTGGCAAATATTCCGGTCCAATAGGACCCGCAGGAACCCCCGGCGGCAAAACCGATTCCAATTTCCCTGTAAAAAGGATTCAGCATATTTTCCCGGTGGGTCTTATTTTTAAACCAGGCCTCAAAAATAAGCCGCGGAGATTCCTGTCCGCAGCCGATGTTTTCTCCGAAGGCCCGCCAGGCATAGCCGCTCTCCTCCAAGCGGGCTTTTGGCCCCTGGCCATCGGGATTGGTATGCTGGAAAAAATCCCTGCCCGACATATCCCGGCTATGGTTTCTGGCGACTCGGCTGAGCAAAGGGGATTTTTTCAGGATCGGGACTCCCAGCGTCCTCCTTTTTTGGTTCACCAGGACTGCCAGTTCCTCCTCAAAGACCAGGCCTTGGGTTTGGAGTTTATTGAAGGGCTGAACCGCCCAGGCAGACAAAACCAGGGCCGTAAGCGTAACAGCCGTTACGATAAAAAAAATAAGTCCCGACTTTAGGAAGACAACCATCTTTTCAGGAACTGCCCGGACGCGGTTGATTGGGTGGGGAGTTATTAAGGGTCTCAAAATAATAGTGACCAAGAGGGACCGGGGGGTCTTCTTCTCTGGGGTTGTCCAAAGGGTAACTCATCGCCCTATCCCGGCCCGGACGGCTAAGTGGATTAGGTGCAGGGCATTCACCCGAATCCGTTTCGGGCATTAGTGTAGGCCTGTCTCTAATTGATCCCGATTTGGCCGGCAAAGAAGCTTTGGGCTTGAAGGTGGACAACCCAGAAAAGAAGACCCCCCGGTCCCATTTAATGCAAGCTCCTCAATTTCATGTCAAGACTACTATGAGACCCTTAATAAATAATATTTTCTTCTTTGAGTTTGCCGATAAAAAAATAGAAGGCGATCAGGTCGGCTTCTTCCACTTCCAGATTCCAGCCGTCTTTGACAGGATGAATTTTGAATTCAAAAGCAAGGTCCCAGCGGCCAAACAGCTTCTTTAATTCAGGTGCTATCAGGTCCGGATCTCGAGAGACTAACTGGATTCCGTACCTCTCTTCCATCAGAGATCCTATGGCCAGGGGAAAATGGATCTGCACGGCCCAAGGCTTTCAGTTATAACCCCAGATAAGCGCGGCAGACATGGTCGTCCTGCAGCAGTTCCTGAGCCGGGCCGTGCATGACCATTTCACCGTTTTCGAGAACATAGGCCCTGCGGGCCAGGCGCAGGGCGTGGTGGATATTTTGCTCCACCAGAAGAATGGTCATTCCATCCTGATTTATCCGGTGGATGATCTCGAAGATAGTGTTGACTAAAATGGGAGACAGGCCCAGAGAAGGTTCATCCAGCATCAAAATTTTAGGTTTGGACATGAGGCCCCGCCCGATAGCCAGCATCTGCTGCTCTCCGCCGGAGAGTGTGCCGGCGGTCTGACCCTTCCGTTCCTCCAGACGGGGGAAAAGCTTATAAATCCCTTTCAGATTCGCGTTTTTGTCCTTGCGGGCCTGGGGGTTCAAGGCCCCCAATTCCAGATTTTCCAGGACCGTCATGGAAGGAAAAAGTTGCCGGCCTTCCGGAATCTGGATGAGGCCCATTTCCACAATATCCGAGGTGGATCGATTGGAAATGGGCTGGTTGTACCAGGTGATGGCGCCTTTCCGGGCCCGCAGCATCCCGGAAATAGTCTTGATCAGGGTGGATTTGCCGGACCCATTGGAGCCTATGATCGTGACGATCTCGCCTTCCGATACCTCCAGGGAGACAGCGCGCAGGGCCTGCAAGTCGCCGTAAAAGACGTCTACCTTTTCAACCTTTAACAAGGCTTATAATCCTCTCCCAGATAGGCTTCAACAACCAAGGGATTCTTGACCACCTCATCAGGCAGGCCCTCGGCGATCTTTTCCCCGAAATTCAAGACCAGAATGCGTTGGGAGAGGGCCATCACCCCGCGCATGACATGCTCGATCAGGAGCACCGTGATACCCCGTTGATTGATCTCCTTGATCAACCGGATCAGGGTATCGGTTTCCGTGGGATTGATCCCGGCCATGACCTCGTCGAGCATCAACAGGGTAGGGTCGGTGGCCAGGGTGCGGGCCAGCTCCAGGCGCTTGCGGTGGGGAAGGGTCAATTCGTTGGCCAGGGCCGATTTCTTGTCTGCCAGTCCGACCAGTTCAATCACCTCGGCCGCCTTTTTATGGGCTTCCCTTAGCGATGTAAGACGGTTAAAGGCGGCCACGATGACATTGTCCATGACCGTTAATTCCAGAAAAGGTTTGACAATCTGGAAGGTCCGGGCCATTCCCAGCCGGCAGATCTGATGGGGTTTGAGCCCCAGGACCGACCGGCCCTGAAAATAAATCCGGCCGCTGTCCGGCCCGATATAACCGGTCATGATGTTAAAAAGGGTGGTTTTTCCGGCGCCATTGGGGCCGATGACCGCCACCATCTCCCCTGGGTCGAGCTGCAGGGAAACATCATTCAAAGCCCGGAGGCCGCCGAAATTCTTGCCCACCTTTTCAACAGCCAACAGGCTCACGGTTTGTCCCCTTTAATAAAAAACGGCCTCAAGACCCTGTTCAGGAGCGGCATGATCCCCCTGGGAAAAAAGAAAACCGCGAAGATCAGGACAAAGCCATAGATGACCATGTGCAGTCCGGGGCGGCCCACTTCGGCCAGATAAGCCCGGGTCCATTCGGCCGGCAAGGTGATTAAAAAGGAACCCACGATAGGGCCCAGCACGGTGCCCATTCCCCCAATGATCGGACGCAGGATTATTTCAATGGAGAGTCCCATGCTCATGACCCGGTCCGGGCTCAGATGGAAAATGCGGTTGGCATCAAAGGTGCCTCCCAGGGCGGTCATAAACCCGCTCAGGGCAATGGCCCACATTTTGTATTTGAAGGTATTGACCCCCAGGCTTTCGGCGGCCTCCTCATCATCACGGATAGCCACCAGACAGCGGCCGAATTTTGAAACTTCCATGGTTCGAACGACCAGGACTGAAAATAAGAGCAAGCCCAGGGCAATATAGTAGTAGGGGATGTTTCCTTTAAACTGCATATTCCAGAAACCCGGTTTATAATCGAGAAACAGGCCCATGAAAGAACCGAGACTATCCATATGCAGGGCGATCAGGCGGCCGATCTCGGCGAAGGAAATGGTAATCAGGACAAAATAAACACCCCGGAGACCGAAACGAAACCCCAGAAAGCCGATAAATAGACCGATAGCCATGGCGAAAAAGGCCCCGATGACCATCCCCACCCAGGGAGTCAGCCCGAAAACGATAGCCAGGCGGGTGGAGGTATAGGCCCCGATACCGACATAAAGGGCATGACCCAGGGAAATGCTCCCCGTATAGCCGGTCAGGATATTCCAGCACTGCCCCAGATAGGCGTAGAAGAAGATCAGGATAAAAATCTCCAGCCAGTAATTACTGAGAAACTGGGGAAGGAATAGGAGGATGACCAGGAGGCCTCCCAGAAAAAAATAAAGGCGTTTCATCCCTTGCCTCCGAAGAGGCCCTGAGGTCTGAAAAGCAGGATAACGACCATAATAGTGAAACTGACCACCTGTTTCATGGAACTGGGCAGGAAGACCGTTCCCAGAGATTCGGCCACCCCGATGATCAAGCCCCCGACCAGGGCTCCGACCAGGCTGCCCATACCCCCCAGGATGACAATGACGAAGGAGACCATGGTGTAGGGGGCGCCCATGGTGGCCTTGGCCGGCATAAGCGGCACCAGCAGGGCGCCGGCCGCACCGACACAGGCCGCCCCGATGCCGAAGCAAATCCCGTAAATTCGGTTGATATGGGTGCCGATGATCAAGGCCCCGAAGCGGTTGTCGGCCGCGGCCCGGATCGCTTTGCCGATGCTGGTTTTTTTTAAGAAAACCATGACCATCAGGGTGATCAGAATGGCCAGACAAAAAGCGATCAGCCGGGGGAGATCTATGGTGATGCCGCCCAACTGGAGCGAGGACAGGGCCAGGCTGGTCTTGGGGCTGATATCGCTGCCTCCCCAGATCATCAGGGTCCCGTTTTCAAAAATAATGCCCAGGCCCACCAGGACCAGGACCTGCATGGCCTCCGGCAGTTCCAGAATGCGGTTGACAAAAATCCGCTGGACCAGATAGCCGATGCCGAACATGATCGCCGCCACGATCACCAGGGAAAGATAGGGATCCATCCCTAACCAGAGCAGCAAGGTGATGGAAATGAACATGGCAAAGACCATCATCTCGCCATGGGCGAAATTGATGACCCGCATGACCCCGAAAATAAGGGAGAGGCCTAAGGCGATCAGGCCGTAGACCCCTCCCATTAGAAAGCCCTGGATAGCCAGTTGGAGGACTAACTCAGGATTCATCCATTTTTACCCGCGATCCCAGAGTTGCTTCCAGGGAAAGACATAAGGGGCTTCGGCGGCTTCTTTCGGCAGAACGACCTTAACCCGGTCGTCCATTTTGGGGTCCGGCAGGACCTGGACCATGGCCGTGGCGGCATGGATATTATCGCCCTTTTCATCAAAGACTACCGGTCCGCCGACCATGGGGTTGTCTTTAAAGTTGGTCTTCCTCAGGGCCTCCCTCAAAGCGTCCGGTGAGGTTGATTTGGCCCGTTCCAGGGCGTCGGCAATGACCAATACGCCTAAATAGGCATAGCCTGAATTGGTATCGAGATATTTTCCGGGATAGGCTTTCTGGAACTGGGCATCGGCCTCTTTAAATTTAGGGCTTTTGGGATTGACCCAGGGCACGTTATCCAAAACATAGTAGGCCAGCTTGTCCATATCGCGGACGAATTCCGGTTCATACCAGCCCGGGCTGCCGGGGCTGATGATGCCCAGCAACTCAACCCGCTGTTTGTAGAGCTCCCTGATCAGCAGCTTGGCGTCCCCGGGCCGGGCAACAGGACATAACAGATCCGGTTTGGCCGCCTTGATCTTGGCCACTTCGGCCGATAAGTCCTTAACCCCCAGGGGATATTCGATGTGTTCAACGATCTCATAAGGAAGTTTATTATCCTTCACGTATTTAATGAAGGCCGCCCCCTGGCCGCGACCAAAGGCATCCCCGGCATTGGTCACGGCTATCCGTTTTATGCTGACCTTTTTTTCCTTGATGATCAGATCCAAGTACTTGGCCATGCTGGTCATGAAATACTCGGTTTTGGCGAAGCAGCGGAAGACATTCTTATAACCCTTTGCTGTAATTGCGTCCAAGGCCGCAACATCGATTACGAAGGGAATGTTTCGCTGTTCGGCCAGGGTGGCGATGGCCATGGCTACTCCGCTCAGAAAAGGACCGACCAGGCAGACCGCCCCCTCCTTGAGTTGCCTTTCGGCCACGGTCCGGCCGACCTCTTCTTTGGCTTCGTTGTCTCCCAATAGAAGCTTTAACTTGGCCCCGCCCATGGACTTGATGCCACCCTTGGCATTGATTTCATCCACCGCCAGCTTATTCCCCCGCTGCATGGAAATGCCGATGTCCGGCAGGGGTCCGGTGACCGGTTGGATGGAGCCGATGATGATCTCCTTGGGTTGGGCCTTCAGGATGGCCGGAAAACCGGTGATGGTGGCCGCTGCACCCAGGGCGGCTGACGTTTTGATAAAAGTCCTGCGGTTCATTCCTTTGGTTTCTTCCTTGATCGCTTCCATACGCTCCTCCTTGATTAAAGTTTACACCCTGATTTTTCCGGCGATTTCCTCACCGGCTGGTCTTGCCGAATCTCTTTCTCCTCCCCCATCAGCCGCAGGGAAGGCCGGAAAATCCCCAATCGGATCCCACCTTATAGCATAGGAAGAAGGGCTTCTTCAACAATGAAAGCACTCTTAGAAGCCCCCGGGCAGCTCAGGCAAAATAACGCCGCCCGAGGGAACCACCTGGACCTCGGGCTGAGGACAGAACCGGGCGCTGATGGCAAAGGCCTCTTTCAGATTTTCCGCAAAATGAAAGCCCATCCTCTGGGCTGTTTCCCTCGGAATGTCCTCGGAAAGGAGGATGGTCTTGAATTTATCCTGGACGGCCAGGGTCATGGCCAGGGCCATATTAAAATCAATGGCCCCCTCGGGCATGATCAGGCGTTTTCGATTAAAATGCTCCAGGACCCCTTTCAGAAGCTGATTCTTATAGCGGGCGTGAAACCGTTCGAAAGCGGCAATAAAGGCCTCGGGAAGATTCCCGCTGCAATCAGCGGCCAGGATAATGCATCCTCCTTCACGCGTTATGAGGGAGGCCGGGGCCAAGGGTTTTACGATCTGGGGACCTTCCTTATAAGGAAAAGAAGTGATCAGGGTCAGATCCCCTTTTTTCAAAAATCGTTGGCTGGTGATCTTTTGGCAGGTTTTGATCCCGGCCAGATGGGCCTGAACAGGGTCCCCGGCTACTACATCATAAACCTGGTCGTTCTGGTCTAAAACACTATTGACGATAAAATCAAGCCCGGCTGACCGGGCTATGAAACAGACCTCTTCATAGAACCGATTCCTTTCGATTTTTCCCAGACCTGTTCCTTCATGAAAGGTATAGGTCAGATGATGATCCAGGATGGCCTCGAAATCGGCGACCCCGGGAAAGAGGATTTTTCCCCCGCCGCCGAAGCCGTTCATGGGATGAGGGAAGATGGACCCCAGACCGATTCGGAAGCCGGCCTGCCGCACCAGCCGGTTGATCTTCACTTCCCGGCCGGTCTTTAACCGGGCGGCCGGCACCAGATCCGGAGCCCGGCAATCGTGATTGCTTATTTTATAACGCCTGAGTAAATCCCGACCAAAGGTGGCTTCCATTTCCTCGGAAGTCAAACCGCGGTGGGTGCCCAGGGCCAGAACAATGGAGATCCGGTCCTCAGGAAGACCGGCCTCAGCCAGCTCCTCTAAGAGGACCTTCAGGATCAAGGCCTTCGGGGACGGGCGGGTCAGGTCCTCGACCAGAATCGCAACCTTTTCCTCAGGGGGAAGGCTTTCCTTTAGGGGCAAGGCATTGATAGGCTTTCTCAAGGCCCGCCGGACAAGTTCGCCGACAGCCCTTTCTTCCGCCTTTCCGGTAAAACCGGCGAAGGTTAGAAGCTTCCAATCCGAAGGAAGCTGAAAGTGATGCCGTTTATGGCCATAGTTGATAAAAAGGTGTTCCATGCCCCTAAACCCCTTGTTCCAGGATCCTTTTGATTTCCGGTCCCTGCCGCTGATAGAGGTCATCAATCTGTTCTTTTAAGGAGGCCCGGATTTCCCGAAGAGGAGGCAGCGGGTCTAAGGAAGGGATCCCCGCCTGGGAAAGGTCAAGAGGCCGGAGGAGTAATTTTTTTTCCAATTCCGGCACGGCCCTGGGATCCGTATTCTGACCCAGGACCCCTTTGAGATCGTCGCTATTTTCAATGGCTTTAGTAAGAGATAAAATCTCGGCCAGGTTGTAACAGCCATTAAATTTTCCCAGATCCTCGTTGAATAAACCCACCCCCTTCTGAAGCGTTTTAAATTCCTCATGGATCGAACCTGCCTTGATAACCGCCGCATCATACAAGGTCATAATCAGCTTCTTATAGCGTCCCCGGCGCGTCAAGGCCAGGGGAGGCCTGCCGGTCCCGGCCGCCTGATGGGTCGGGCCCTGGCGGTCCGCTTCCTCCAGGGGTCCAATCAGATCTTCCCGGTTAATCAGACTTAAAAAAGCCCGGCCGGCCTCGCCCCCGGTCAATAAGCGGTAGATCCTGAGCAGCAGGGGCCGGACCTCCTGTTCCCAGGACCGTTGCAGTTTTTCCCCCCTTCGAATCAGGTCCTCCCGTTCTTCTTCCAGGTCCTTTCGGCCTCCGAAATAGTTTTCGGCTATTTCCTTTTTGACCTGATAGGCTAAAGCTGCCGCGATGTCGCCGACTTCAGGGGACATAAATTATTCCTGGGTCCTCGGCAACCCAGCCAACGACAGCCCTTCCTTCCAAAGCACCAGGAGGCCCATCCCGGTCATGGGGATAAAGTTGGTCAACCAGAGGACCATGGCAAAGCTTTTGGCCAGGTTGGGTTCCACCCCCAGGAAGAGCAGGCCGGCGGCACAGGCCCAGTGATAGGTGCCGATAAAACCCGGGGCGGAAGGAATGCTGACCCCGAAAACCAAAATAGTCTCTACAAAAAAAGCCGATAATAAAGAAAGCTTCAGATGAAAGCCCAGATAGAGCAGGTAGATGGAGAAAGAAAGAACGCCCCAGAGTAGAAAGGAATAGAGGATGATGATAAGGATGTCCTTATCTTTTTTCAAGACCTCAAGACCGCTGACAAAGGAATGGATCTTTTCCCAGACGGGCCGGGAAATACGCTGGGGCAATCGTTCCAGGAAAAATCCGATCAGCCGCCTGGCCTGGTCATTCTGAAACCGCAACAGGAGCAGGATCGTCAGGATCAGGGCATAGAAAAGGAAGCTGAGAAACCCGATCATCTTAAGGGTCTCCGGGGTAATCATCCGGCTCCGGTCCTGGGGCGGGAAGGGCATGAAGAGAAGGACCATAAAAAATAAGAACAAGATGGTGAAGCCGTCAAACAAACGCTCCACCACGATGGTGGCCAAAGAGGCGGTCCGGCTGATCCGGGCCCGGCTGCCCAGGAGATAGGCCCTGACGATTTCGCCGATCCGGGCCGGGAGGAGGTTGTTGGCCATAAAGCCGATGGCCGTGGCTTTATAAAGTTCGTTGAGAGGCACTTTCTTGATGGGCCGCAACAGAACCCCCCAGCGGATGGCTCTTATCCAGAGGGTCAGGATATTAATGGCCATCAAAAGCAGGGTATAACGGTAATCAACGCTTTCGAAGATGGCCCACATGGCGCCGAGGTCGGTCTTCCTGAAAAAAAGTATCAGGAAAATCAGACTCACGGCCAGTCCAATCCAATAGCTCTGTTTTTTCATCGGGGTATCCGACAGCCAGGATGCTTCGGACTTAAAAGTCCGGTGTTTAAGACCGGGGAGGGGAAACCTGGGGCGGGAAGAAAAAGAATTTTTCCGCATCCGGTTAATGACCCAGGGACAGGCGCCTCACCCGGCCGCAAACCGTTTCAATCTGATCCTGGGATAGGGTCAAGCCGGAAGGCAGATAAAGCCCTTGCTCGGCAAGTCTCTCCGCAACCGGGAAGGGTCCAAAGCATCGGGCCTTCAGAGCCCCCCCCTGGAAAAGAGGCTGGCGATGCATGGGTATAAAAAAAGAACGGGTTTCAACGCCTCTTTCCAACAACCGGACCATGAGCTGATCTCGGGACAACCCAAAGGCCGGATCAATCAGGATCCCATACATCCAGTAGACATTCTTGGCCCAGGGTTTCTCGATGGGCAAGGTTAAGCCAGGAATCCCCTTTAACCCTGACCGGTAATGCCGGGCCATCCGGCGTTTCTTCCGGATATGACTGGTGATCTTTTTTAGCTGGGCCACTCCGATAGCCGCCTGCAGATTGGTCAAGCGGTAATTGAAACCCAGCTCGGAATGCAGAAAGCGTCGGCCGGGGATATGGGAAAGGTCTTTCAGAGAGCGGGCCCTTTCGGCCAGGGCCGGGTCATCGGTCACCACCATACCGCCCTCTCCGGTGGTGATGATCTTGTTGGCATAGAAGCTGAAACAGCCCAGGTGGCCCAGGCTGCCGCATTTTTTCCCTTTGTATTCGGCCCCATGGGCTTCGGCCGCATCCTCGATCAGGAGCAGGTTATATTTTTTCGCCAGGTCCAGCAGAGGATCCATATCGACCGGATGGCCGTACATATGAACCGGGATAATCGCCTTGACTTTAAGCTTGCCCCTTTTCCCCTGCCGTTGGAGATAGGCGGCCGCCCGGTCCGGATTGATATTAAAGGTTTCCGGCTCCGAATCGATAAAGACCGGGGCGGCCCCGCAGTAGCAGACCGCAAAGGCCGTGGCGGCCATGGTAAAGGTGGGCAGCAAAACCTCATCCCCTGGCCCCACCCCCGCGGCCGCCAGGGCCAGGTGCAGGGCCGTGGTACCGCTGGTGGTGCTGATGCCAAAGCGCACCCCGCAGTAGCGGGCGAATTGCTCTTCAAAGATCCTCAGGTACTTGCCCTGGGAAGATATCCAGTTTGTTTTTAGGCAGGAAGCGACCTTGCGCCCTTCCTCTCGGCCCAGTAAGGGTTCGTTGACCCGGATCATGTCGGTCCGAAAAACTCCTTATCTTCCACCCCGGCATAGGGACCCTGTTTAACCTCCAGAATTTTACTGGGGGTCAGGATTTTGATGCCGTGGCCGCCGTAAGCCAGGAGGATGGTATCTCCCTGGTTCAGGATGCGGGAGGTGAGATAGTGCTTGTTTTCATCGTAGAGGGTGATCTCAAGGCTTCCCTCAATGATGTGCAGCACCTCCTGGGTAACCCGCACATCCCGGGCAATCACTTTGTGGATATGGGGAGAAACCGAATGGCCCGGCGGATGGACGATGATCCCGAGCTGTTGAGAAAACTCAAAGGGGCTGAAAAAATGGACGCCCGTTTCGGCGAATGCTTTTCTGACGATAATAGCAATGGGTTTATCGTCGCCCTGAATACGCTCAACTGTTTCCATCCTTCTCTCCATTAATACGCCGATTAAAAAGACCTTTCTGTCTTTGGCGGTCCGACCCAATGGCTATCAGGGTCTTCATGAGCAGCCGGTCAAATCGGACCTGGTCGGCCTTCTGTTCCTTGCGGCCCAAACGACCTCGATGCCCCGGCCGCTGGGCAGGATAACCCGGGCTCAAAAGCGAACCGGGGTTACATCCGCATGGCCCGGGTCAGTATATTCATATCATTGGGATAGTTAAGGGCATCCCAGGGGAATATTTCCCCCTTTTGCCAGCGCTGCCAGCGCTGCAGGTCTTCCTCGACCATAATCCGGACCAATTCCTTAAAGCGCACCTCGGGTTTCCAGCCCAATTTTTTACGGGCCTTCGAATAATCCCCTTGGAGGAAATTCACATCAATGGGCCGTAAAAAGCGTTTGTCCTTTTTGACATATTTTTTCCAGTTCAGGCCGACCACCTCAAAGGCCTGTTGCACAAACTCTTCCACCGAATGGGATTCATTAGTGGCCACCACATAATCATCAGGTTTCGAATGCTGCAGCATCAGCCACATGGATTTTACGTAATCTCCGGCAAAACCCCAATCCCTTTTGGTCGAGAGGTTGCCCAGACACAATTCCTTTTCCAAGCCGATGGCAATCTTGGCCACCGTATTGGTAATCTTTCGAGTCACAAACTCCAGACCTCGCAGAGGGGATTCGTGATTGAAAAGTATACCGTTGACGGCAAAAATACCATAACCTTCGCGATAGATCTTGGTAATCCAGTAGCCGTAGATTTTGGCCGCCGCATAAGGGCTGGCCGGCTGAAAGGGCGAGGATTCATTCAGGAGTTTTTTCCCGTGGTTGCCGTATAATTCGCTGGTGGAAGCCTGGTAAAATTTGATCTTGGGATTGACCTGGCGAATCACTTCCAGAATGCGGGGCACGGCCAGGCCGGAAACATTGGCCGTGCTCATCGGTTCTTCAAAGGAAGCGCCCACAAAACTCTGGGCCGCCAAGTTGTACACTTCATCGGGCTGGGAACTGATGATCGCTTCGGTTATGGAGGCCGTATCAATTAATTCCACAGGAATCAGACTGATCTTGTCAAAAATATTCAAGGACTGCATCCGCCAGAAATTCGGAGTGGACAGTCTCCGGAAGGTCCCAAAAACCTGATAGTCTCTCTCCAAGAGAAACCTGGCCAGGTAGGCTCCGTCTTGTCCGGTTACCCCTGTAATTAAAACGCGTTTTTTGATGGGTTTATTCATGAAGCTTTCCTTTCTTTATTCCGAGCTCCCCCCGGACGGTCTTGGTCTTGGGCCGACCGTTTTCTTAATTCCCGTCCCGGTTGAGGGCACCCATCGGCCAGGCCGGCAGTGCCGGCATGTAAGCGGGGCTCAAAACCCAAGCCGCAACCTGACGATGGTAGCCAGGTATTTTCTTCCCCGGGAAAGATATCCCCAGAGATGGGTGGCTGTTTTGGATTCGCCGGAGCGTCGTGGCAGGCACCGGTAAGGAATTTCCTTGATCCGATATCCCCGTTTATAAGCCCGGTAAATAAGGTCAATAAAATACTCGCCGTAATCTCCCCGTAAGGGAAGGGCCTCGAGTACTTCGCGGCGAGCGCCGATATAGCCGCTGGTATAATCTTTGATAGCGGGGCTTAGAACCCAGGAGGATAGGGCGCAGATAACCCGGCTCAAAAATGAACCCAAAGGGGAATGCCCCCGCTCTTCACCCCCGGTGATATAACGAGAGGCCATGGCGATATCATGGTCGTCCAAGGCCCGCAACAGTTCAGGGATCTTATCCGGGGGCATGGAGAAATCGCAATCCATCCAGAAGATGGTCTCGCCTTGCGATAAGTGTATACCTTCCTGCAAGGCGGAAGTCAAACCCTTCCGCCCGATCCGCCTCAGCAGCCGGACCCTCGCGTCCTGCCGTCCAAAGGCCTCCACCGCCTCCCAGGTCCGGTCAGGAGAATCATCATCGACCACAAGGATCTCGGTCTCCCGGGGAACATAAGATAGGATCTCCTCAATCAGAGGGATGATATTATCGGCTTCATTGTAGGTTGGGAGGACGACGGATACCTTGACCATACCTTGGGGCCCCTAGTGAAACGCTCCTCAAACCCGGCCTGTCCGGGCAATCCTTTAGCCTTCATCAGATAACCCTGCCAGGATGCCAAGCGGCCCCTCATTTTCAGGGGATCATCACCTTTGATTGGGATGCGCTGTCAGGGATAATTTTAGGGACAAACTCTAATTTTAGAGGCAGCTTTTAACGGTACTTTTCCTGTTTAAATAATAAGAGTAGAAAGATAAAACCCTTACGGATAAGCTCCCAGGATTTATTGGGATTGAAGACCATAGTCATATAGCGGAAAAGGATCTTGGGTTGGAGATAAAACTGGCGGTAGATCCCTTTTACGGCTGCCTGCAGCTCTTCAGCCGAGATGCCCGGTGGGGTATACCCAACCCGGTAAAGGTCCATATCTTTCCAGCGGACGACCCGATCGCCGATAAGGTCCTGAAAGGCCTTGGAACCTGGAATGGGGGCAAAGAAACTGATGTGAAGGTCGTCGAGAGGGATCCGTTTAATGAGCGCCTTGGTTTCGGCAATCGAGGCTTGGTCTTCCGGAGGAGAGCCGACGATGAGATAGGCCCGGATTCGTATCCCCCATTTGTGGGTCAGGCGAACGGCCTTTTCAATATCGGGTACGCTGATTTTCTTATTAAAATAGTCCAGGATCCTCTGAGAGCCGGTTTCAATGCCATAGGAAATCTGCCAACAACCGGAGGCCTTCATCATCCGCAGGGAGTCATCGGTTACGGTATCAATACGGCTTTCACAGGACCAGGACACCCGGACCTTGGCCCGGTCCAGCTCCTGAACGAAGGCCATCAGCCGCTGCTTGTTATAGGTAAACAAATCATCATAGAAGCTGACTTCCCGGACCCCATACCGTTCCTGATAGAACCGAATCATGTCCACCACGTACTGGGGAGAGAAGGCCCGAACCCGATGGCCGAAAACGCTCTGATCGCAGAAGGTGCAAGAAAAAGGACAGCCCCTGGAGGTGACCAGAGAAACCACCGGCTTTTTGAGGTAATTGTTCGGTGTCGGTTGGTACAAGTCCGGGAAACCCTCCAGGAGGTCCAGGGCCGGGTAGGGCAGTTGATCCAAATCCCGGATCTGAGCGCGCTTCTTGGTCAGGACCGGTTGCCCCTGATCCCGGAAGACAAGCCCATCGACCTCATGGTAATCCCGGCCGGGATCTTCCATCAATTCCAGCAGCGTGTCCTCGCCCTCGCCGACGACCCCCAGGTCAAAGGCAGGAAATTCTTCCATGGTCTGGATCGGCATGGCCGACATATGGGAGCCGCCGATGATGGTGGTCACCTGTTCTAAGCGGGCCTTTATTTTTTGAGCACACTGATGGGCACTTTCGATGAAGGAGGTCGTGGCCGTAATCCCCACAAAATCAGGGCCGATTCGGCCGACCAGATCGACCACCGCCTCGGGGGAAATACCCCGGTTCAAGGCATCGATTAGAAAGACCGGGTGCCCTTTGGCCCGGAGATAAGCGGCCAGGCTGCACAACCCGAGAGGGGGAAGTTTACTGCCCAGTTTGACCTCCCAATAAAAATCCTTGAGATCAATGGGTGGATTAATAAGACAAATTTTCTTCACAGGTGTTTACTCCTTTGGCCCCCCGCTTTCCACTTTCTGAAAGCGGTTATACTTCCGCAGGAGATAAGCGATTCGGAACAGAAATAATAATTCGGAGAGAATGGTAAAGGATCCTTTAAAAAAGGGTAATTTGGTTTTACCCTTTTGCCGCCAGCGATAGGGCGTTATAACCTCCTTAGCGGGCAAACCCAGCTTGGTTACCAGGACAAAAACAGGGATTCCGTAAAGGACCCGGGAAAACGGGTTGAGGTCATATTGGCCCCCCAACTCCCGCACGGCAATCAGATGTTCCCGGGATATGGCGATGTAGCCGTTGGTATGATCATTAATCCCAGTCTGGACCAGGTGTTTGGTGGTAAAGTTAACAATCCGGGTGGCGAGATGGCGGATCCAACTGGTTGTAATACTGGAACCCTTGACAAATCGGCTTCCGGCGGCCACATAGCCTTCTCTTACGGCAGCCAACATCATCGGGAGATGGTCCGGCGGATGGGATAAGTCGGCATCCATAGTAACGATGATCGTTCCCCGGGCGTTATTTATACCCCGTTCGTAAGCGCTGGCAATCCCGAATTTTCCAAAGCGGGCGATCAGGCGGATATTTCCGAACCGGGCAGCCAGACCCCGCACCGCCTCCCCGGTTCCGTCCTTGCTGTTGTCATCGACCACAATGATTTCTCCCCGCAGTCCCTCGGCCTGAAAAACGGCTTCGACAGTCTGGATCAGGTCGGCAACATTTTCGCGTTCATTGTAAGTTACCGTTACGACGGAGACGTCCAGCCTATCGTCCATAAAGCCCCTCACGGATCATTTCGGCCAGATAGTCCAGATCCTCCGGTTGGAGACGGGGGGAACAACTGACATAGAAGCCGTTAAGACCTATCTGCTCGGCGACGGGAAACAGCTCCGGATAAGGGCCGAAGCGTTTTTCGAAAAAGGGCTGGCGGGACATGGGTCCGAACATGGGTCGGGTTTCAATCCCCTTCTCGTTCAGAAAACGACAGAGGGCATCACGTCGGTTGGGCTTCTTCAAGAGGATGGGATAACTGAAATAGATAGGCTCGGCATAGCCCATCTCCCTGGGCAACTGAAGCTCCTCCAGGTCAGCCAGTTTCCCGTTCAAAACAGCGGCATTCTCCCGCCTTTTTTCAATGCTTTTAGGAAGCTTATCCATCTGAGCCAGGCCGATGGCCGCCTGGACATTGCTTAATTTGAAATTGTGCCCGTAGAGTATGTGGTAAAAAGGCCGGTCCGGATCCTGGCCA
This sequence comes from uncultured delta proteobacterium, assembly GCA_963711835.1. Classification (GTDB taxonomy): domain Bacteria; phylum Desulfobacterota; class RBG-13-43-22; order RBG-13-43-22; family RBG-13-43-22; genus CAVQFQ01. Next base: position 412,118 of record CAVQFQ010000017.1, read on the forward strand.
TGATGGCGAATGATCCGGGCCAGTTGAGCCAGTTGGGCGTCCTGAGTCACCAGCATGCCCCCCTCGCCGGTAGTAATCATCTTGTTGGCATAAAAAGAGAAACAGCCGGCGGATCCCAGGGTGCTGACATAACGGCCCCGGTATTTTGCCCCCATGGCCACGGCACAATCCTCAATGATAGGCAGTCGATATTTCTCGGCTAAGCCCCGGATAGGATCCATATCACAAGGATGGCCATAGAGATGAACCGGCAACAAAGCGCCTGTCTGCTCGGTAATATGGGACTCGATCTGTCCCGCATCTATATTATAGGTGGCCTCTTCCACCTCGACAAAAATTGGTTTGCAGCCGGCGTGTAAAATGGCATTCAGGGTAGGCACACAGGAAGCCACGGAAGTGACAATTTCTTTTCCCTCCAGATCCAGGGCCCGCAGGGCGACCTCCACGGCCGCTGTCCCGGAAGACACGGCAACGCCCTGTCCGGCCCCCAGATAATCGGCCACTCGTCTTTCAAATTCCTCCACCTCCGGACCACGGGCCAGCCAGCCTGATCGGACCACTGCGGCTACCGCCTGCACTTCCGCTTCGTCAATCCAAGGTTCGGATACCGGTATTTTTCTCATAGTAGAATAGTCCCTAAATTAGGATTCAGCAGCATGAGCGATGCCTAATATAAAGCGGATGAAAAGTCAAGTTTTCTTTTTTAGTCAGACAGATAGCTCAATGGGCGCCTTCGAGCCGGAAGGCAATCGCCCGCGATCTATCGGTGAACCGCCGGCCAAGCCCTTACCCGTCAATAAATTGCTTAATATGTTCGATTACGGTGCTTATTTGTTCCGAAGTTAACGTGGCGGCTGAGGGAAGGCTGATACCCTGTTCGGAAATCGCTTTGCTTACCGGGAAGAAGCCCCCTCCCTGATAAAAAGGCATATCGGGTATGGGATAAAACAAAGGACGGCTTTCCACCTGGGATCGATGGAGGTAGTCAATCAGATCATCGCGCTTTTTGCCGGTTTCAGGGCGAACCAGGATCGAGTAAAGCCAGAAAACATTTTTGGCCCAGGTTTCCTCGGGAGGCAGGACGATCCCGGTCACCTTTTCAAATCCTTGGGCATAGGCCTGAGCCACCCTTCTCTTCTGAGCAATCAGGTGATCCAGTTTTTTCATCTGTCCCAGGCCGATGGCGGCTTGAATGTTAGTCATGCGATAATTATAGCCGAGGATGGGATGCCAGTATTTCCTTTCTTTGGACATCCCGTGATCGCGAAGGATTCGGGCCCGCTCGGTCCACTCCGGATTGTTGGTGACGACCATCCCCCCTTCTCCGGTGGTGATGATCTTGTTGCCATAAAAGCTGAAACAACCCATATGGCCTATCGAACCGGCCTTCTTTCCTTTATATTCGGCACCATGGGCCTCCGCAGCATCCTCAATGACCCAGAGCCCGTAGGCAGAGGCTATTTCCAAAATAGGGTCCATATCGGCCGGATGACCGTAGAGGTGAACCGGTAATATCCCCTTGGTCCGCTGCGTAATCAGGTCCTTTAAGGCCCCGGGATCCATGGTCCAGGTCCGGGCATCCACCTCGACAAAAACAGGCTTGGCCCCGCAATAACTTACGGCATTGGCCGTAGCAATGAAACTCAAAGCCGGTACCAAGACTTCATCGCCCGGACTTAACCCCAGGGTCGCTAAAGCCAGGTGTAGGGCCGCGGTTCCGTTGGAGGTGGCAATTCCATACCCGCTTCCGCAATACCCGGCAAAGGTGTTTTCAAATTCAGGGATATAGGACCCCTGGGATGAAATCCAGCCGGTTTTCAGGCAATCCAAGACCAGGTCGATTTCTTGATTATCAATGAGAGGTTCCATGATGGGAATCATTGCTGCAAGACCTCAGAGTTCAGGGGCCGGCCCGATTCGGGAAGGATAGTCCCCAAGGCCCCTTACAATTTCAGGATTTGTCCAGACTGCTTTTAAGCATCTTTGTAAATTAGTTAATTTACCTGAGAGAAACAATATTTTCAAGAGATTACCGGCCCGGATTATCGGACTATGGCCCTTTATATCCTAACCCATTAAAATAATGAATAAAAAAAATAAAAAGGGATGCTATTTTCCAAATTCTATGATAGACAATTAGCGGGAAAGAGGGCTCTCTTTGGGGAAGGGATGGCTTAAGGACGGCCCTTTATCATCGGGGATCCGGTTCCTGTTTAAACCTCATCCGTCCGAGAGGCACCATTAAGGGGGGAAAACTCCTGTGAGTGAAAAACGAGCTCGGGACTGGCTGAAAGATAGTTTTATTTTGTTATTTTTGGCCGGCCTGGTCCTGATAAAATTCTGGGATTTCCTCGTTCCCGGGGATAAGCTGTTTTGGGGGGGGGGATTTTATTGAGATCACCTCCCCGAGGAATGCCTTTTATCAAAGTCTCCGGAAGGGATTCCTCATCCTTTGGGATACCCAGATCGGGGCCGGTATGCCCTATTTAGCCGAAGACTATGGGGTTTTCTATCCGATAGATCTGCTTATGGGGATGTTATATCCCAACTATTTTGATCCCTATCGACTCTCCGTTATCCACGCCCTGCATTTTTGGCTCGCAGGGGTGTTTATGTATCTCTATACCCGGCAACTGGACTTTTCCCGCATCCCCGCTTTACTGAGTTCCATCTGTTTGATGCTGGGGGGGTTTTTAATGGGCCATGCCGGACAAAGAAATGTGGTCGAAACCTATATCTGGCTCCCCCTGATCCTCACCTTTTTAGACAAGGCCCTCCTTCAACGCCGGATAGTCTGGGCTGTCTTGGCCGGGTTGTTCCTGGCCGTCTCCTTTCTGGCCGGTCATCCCAATTTTTTTTATTTTATTCTTTTATTTGTTGCCTTCTATTTCCTTTTTAGACTGGTCCAAAGGATCGGGGATAAAGCCTGGAAAATGATGGCCTGGGATACCTCCTGCTTCCTGGTTTTTGGTTTGATTTGTCTCGGGGTTTCAGCCATCCAGTTACTGCCCTTATTGTCTACCAGTCTCAACACCCACCATGGAGCCCTGCCTTTTGAATGGAAGGCCGTTTATCCTTTTCCCCTTTTTAACCTGGCCCATTTAGTGATCCCCGGGGTTACCCAATGGACCGCCACGGACATTGGAGAACAATACGCTTACATCGGATTTCTTCCTTTACTGTTGGCCGGCTGGGCCATTTTACAAGGGAAAGATATCAGGGTCCGGTTCTTGGGTTTGGTCGTCCTTTTTTCTTTTATCGCTTCCTTGGGAGACCTGACTCCCCTGTACAAGCTCCTTTATGACCACCTGCCCGGACTGGATCAATTCCGTATCCCGGCCCGCTTTAATACCCTGATCATTTTCCCTCTGGCCCTTCTGGCTGGATTCGGATTTCAACGATTTTTTGGAGAGGGGAACCGGGAGGAGATCCAAAAGCGTCTAAAATCCATTAAAAGGTTGCTGGCCGGCTCCCTGGGAGTGGGATTGTTGATCCTGATTTGGGTTGGATTCTCCTTGCCCCCTCTTGAGCAGGGCACCGGACTCCTGGGACCCTGGATAAAACTGAAGGGAGCCTTCATCGGATTTTTCTTAATCTGGGGGGCATCCTATATCCTGATCTCATTGAGGAATAGGAACTTCTCGCAGAGGTGGTCCAAGGTCTCCCTGGTCTTTCTGATCAGCCTCGATTTACTTTTTTTGGGCCGCCTTGACGGAAACTATTCAAGAAACAATCCAACCGGCCTTTCTCCCCAGGCTCACGAGGTTATTCGGGAGATTAAAAAGGACCCTTCCCTTTATAGAATAAGCAATATCGACCGCTGGTTATCCCCTTTCTGGTGTTATCAGGAAGGCCTTTCCGCCTATGATCTGGAAAACCTTTTGGGCTATGTGAACACGGTTGTTCCCAAGGATTATTTAGAGCTCCTGTTCCGGGTGGACCAGAATCCTAAACTCCTGGACCTGTTAAATGTCAAGTATTTCATCGGAACAAACCCGCGCTACCCCAATGGACCGGAGCTGTGGAAAATAGGAGGACCCTTCGATGATAAAGAGCTTGAATTAAACGCCCCGGCCATCATTTCGGAGCTGACGGTAACCACTTTCTTAAGCCATTCTCAAGCCATCCCTCAGGGGCAGCCGGTGGCCCGGATTACTTTTATCGGAAAGGACGGTTCAGCTCAAGAGGTCCTGATACGGGCCGGAATTGAAACATCCGAGTGGGCCGTCGACCGGCCGGGGTTACATTGTTCACACCAAAAAGCCCGGGTGGTCGATTCCTGGGATATCCCGGGGGAAGGCTACCAGGGACATGCCTATGTTTTTTCAGCCCGTCTCTCCGACCCGGGAGAAATTTCAAAAATCGGCCTGCACTATCTTGCCCCGCAAGGAAGACTCTTAATAAAAAAAATACTGGTGAACCAGCAGGATATTCAAGGACTCTTAAAAAAGCATTTCCAACCCCTGGCCCCCAATGTCTATTATAATAGTGCTTTTTTCCCCCGGGCCTTTATGATTGCCAAGGCAAAAGTGTTTCCTGCTGAAAAAGAATTACTCGAACAACTGGAACAGCTCGACCCCCAAAAGACTATTTTGATAAGTCAGTACCCCGATGGTTATAAGGAACCCCCGGAGCCCTCCTTTTCAAGGACCGAGGCAAAGATCATGCAATATTCCCCGCACCGGATAAAGATCGCAACCAAAACCAATCAAGACAAATTCTTGGTCCTGAGCGATACCTATCAATCCTCCTGGCAGGCCTGGATCGATCAAAGCCCTTCTCCTATTTTGAAAGTGAATTACGGACTGAGAGGGCTTTATGTCCCTAAAGGGGAGCACCAAATCGAGCTATCTTTCCGGTTCTATCCTTTTTACCTGGGCCTGGCCATCACGCTTATCAGTCTGGCCGCCATTATCGTTATAACCTGTTGGGCCTTGAGGCGAAAGGCCTCCGGGAGCCGGGGGGGTTCTAATGACCAGGGTTAACCCGCCCCGTTCCCTGGTTCTTTTAGGGCTGATAAGCCTGCTCGCCGTCCATTTCCTTCTCCGCTGGATCATGGCTACCTCCCCTTTTCTGGCCGAGACCTTCTACGATGAGGCCGTCACCGGTGAAATGGCCCTGCGCCTACTTAAAGGAGACCCCCAGCTTTTCTTTTGGGGACAACCCTACATGGGTGCTTTGGAAGCCTACCTGTCTGGATTTCTTTTTCATCTCTTCGGCCCGACGACCTTTGTCCTTCGCTCAACCGATATTTTAATTTGTGCCTTCATCCTTTTTTTAATAAATAGAATCGGCACCCTGACCGGTGGCGGACTGGTCGGTCTCTTGGGGGCTGCCTACTGGGCTTTTTCCCCTTTATACTTAAGCATGGTCGGCTTGTTGGCCACCGGAGGGCATGAAGAGGCCTGTGCCTTTGGGGCCTTTGTCCTTTTTGGCATCTGCTGGTTGACTTTTAAGGCTTCGAAAGGGTTGGGTGCTTTGTCCGCCCTGATCGGCATTACCGCCGGTCTGGGATGGTGGTCGAGCCTGTTATCCGCTCCCTTCCTGCTGGCCGGGGGAGTCGGTTTGGCTCTGGCACGGCCTCGGCTGCTCCTGAGCCGGGTCCCTTGGCTTCTGCTGGCCGGGTTCCTTTTGGGCTCTTTGCCTTTCTGGCTCTGGCAGTTCCGTTATGATTTTTTCACCTTTCGCTTCTTTGAAGGAGGCGGCCTGAAAGGGCTGACGGATTTCCTGTCAAAAATATATATTGTTCTCCGTTTCTCCCTCTTTCAATCCTGTCTCGGCGATTGGTGGGATGGCCATAGCGTCCTGCCTTCGGTTTCTCCATTCCTGGCCTGGTTCATTTTCGTGGTGATCTACCTGCCGGTTTTTTTACTGGCCCTGGGGGTGGTGATTCGATGGCTCTGGCGGCTGGTCAATCGACAAAACCCTTTGCAAGGGCCCCTTGATCTGGTGGTCCTGACCTTCTGGGCCCTGGTTCTGAGTTTTTCAGCCAGTGATCGGGGGGCCAACGGCTCTTTGCGCTATTCCCTATCCCTTTATGTACCCTTTACGGTCTTAGTAGCCATCTGGTTGGGCCGGATCTTTCGATTTCACCGGATGGTCGGCTCCTTTGTCCTGGTCGGCCTCCTAAGTTTCAACCTCTTTATTCATCATCTCTTTCTGGAAGAATTCAAGAGCCTCCCCTACCGCCCTGTGGATCCATTGATTAAGGCCCTCAAGGATCGCGGAATCCGCTATGTTTATGCCGATAGCCGGATCTCCCAAGTGCTGACTTTTGAAAGCCGGGAAGAGATCATCGCTGCCGATTACTTCGGGCAGCGTAATTTGTATTACCTCCGGGCCGTTGATCAGGCCCCGGTAGATCAGGTAGCCATTGTGACCCACCGGAGACTGGGCAACCCCTATCCGGAAACCATGGCTGCTTCTCTCCATCTTCTGGGAGGTCAGGCGGAGCGGGTAGAGGTGGGTGCCTATGTCTTCTGGTATCACTTTAAAGAACCTTCTGAGCCCCTCAGACCGGTTTCTCCTCAGAATTGGCGGTTCAGCGCCAGTCAAGAGGTCGGGCAGGCCCAACTAACTAAGGATCGCGACCTGTTGACCTCCTGGAGGATTCTCAAGCGTGCCGGAGACTGGTTGTCCCTGGACCTGGGGAAACCCCGGTGGCTGGGACGAATCTCTCTCCTGCCTGGTCCTTTTGAATTCGGCCTCCCCTCCGGATTTACTATAGAACTGTCCCAGGATGGGAAGAAATGGGAAAAGGTGTCTGAGCTCGGCGTCAATGATATGTTGGCAGGTCTTTACTGGTACCAGGGGCGCCCGCGGCTTGACCATAATCCCCGCCTCCAGATTTCCTTTCCTCCCCGCCTGGCCCGGTTCCTGCGCATCACCAACCTCCATACCCCGGAAGATCCGAAAGATCCCTGGACCATAGCTGAGCTGTTCGTCTATGAAGTTGCCGAGACCCCAACCCAGCCTTCAGGAAAGGCCCTGGAGGCTTATAAACAGGCCAAGGGCATCCTGGATCATTGGTTGGATGATCCTACCGGACCCCACCCTCTTTTCCCGGGGGTTTCCTTAGAGGTCCGACGAAGGCAGGTCAACTGGCAGACCGCGATGAAGTCCTTACAGAAGGCCATCGCCGAAGCGCCGGATTGGGAGGAATTTCATCAGGAATTCGGGACGGCCTTGGATAATGGGGGCTTTTTGAATCCGGATGGGAAACCAAGGCCTGCTAAACAATGGGATGTCAGGTCCCTCTTCCCCCATAAAGACCTAATAAAAATACCCCCTGCTCGGATCAGGGTCTCCTCGAACCGCAATCAATCAGAAACCGGCTTGGCTTTGGATGGGAATCCCCTAACCCGCTGGGGAAGTCTGCGGGGCCAGGAACCCGGGTTATTTTTTCAATTGGATCTGGGCGATTCCTTTCCAGTCGGGGGGTTCTCCTTATATTTGGACAGTTCCCTAAACGACTATCCCCGGACGCTGATAGTAACGGCCTCCTCTGATGGAAAAACCTGGCAGGAGATTCAAAGCACCTCCCGGACTTATTATGCTATTGACGGAAACCGGGTTTATAAGAAAAGCTATTATTTCTTCACCCCGCTGCAGGTACGCTATTTAAAATTGTCCCAAATGGGCCAAGACCCGGTTTTTTGGTGGTCTATATATGAATTGGAGGTCTATGAACAGGCCAAACCCAGACCATGATGAAGACCTCTTGACGAGAGGATGAAAGGATGGTTCATTTTTGAAAAACGGATCAAGAACCGCTTGGTTACTTCTTGTGTTCGTCCTGCTTGGCTTTGGCCTCCGTCTGCTTTTTTTACTTACACCGACGTTGGACTCCGACCAGGCCGTGAATGGTTTGATGGCCCGCCATATCCTGGAGGGCGCCTTTCCCCCTTTTTTTTACGGGCAGGATTATGCCGGAAGTATTCAGGCCTATTTGGTGGCCCCGGTTTTTTTCCTGCTGGGCGCTTCCCGTTTTACCTTGAATTTTGCGATCTGTCTGGAGTCCCTCTTTTTCATTCTTTTTATTTATTTTCTGGCCCGAGGCCTCTTTGACCAAAAAACAGCCCTCCTGTCGGCCCTGTTTTCAGCCTTTCCTTCCTATTACCTGGTTTTTCATTCGGTTCTGGCCCGTTCGGCCTACCTTGAAATACCGATCATTGGGGTCCTCCTTTTTATTTTTTGCCATCATAGTCTTTATGACCAGGCCCCCAGGAAGGGGACCTTTTTAGGGCTGGGCCTATTCTTGGGTCTGGGGCTCTGGACCCATTTCCTGATTATTTTTTATCTGCCTCCCATTTTTTTCCTTTTTTTCGTTAAAGATCCCTGGTTCTGGCGACGGCCGACCGCCCTTATGATCCTCCTGGGCATGGTCCTGGGAGGTCTGCCCCTTTGGATTCATAATATCCTTCATCCTTTGGTTACCTGGCATTTTCTCGAGGGGACATCCGGGGGCGGCGAACCGTTCCTGACCTCCCTATGGGACTTTTTTCTGAATCGGTTCCCCGAGGTGCTGGGGATAAAAAATAATGATACCCGGGGCTATTACATCCCTTATCTTTCTTTCCCTCTCTATCTGGGTTATTTGGCTGTTTTTTCATTCCTTTTGCTGAGCCGGAGCAGGGGAATCGGCAACCTTATTGCACTGAGGCGCAGGCACAGCACCGGGTTGGATCTCCTGCTCCTTTTTCTTCTCTTTTTCCCATTCCTTTTCGCTCTCAGCGGCTTTTCCTCCGGCCATACCAGTCGGTATCTGCAGCCGCTATTTTCTGTCTTGCCCATCCTGCTGGCCGTATTTATCAGACAAGTAACCTCCTTTTCAGTTGCCCTGGCTTTCCTTTTCCTCCTTCTGCACCTTTTTTCGAATGTCTTCGGCACGCTGGCCAGGGCTCCCCTTCTCGACCAAAATCAAAGGAACCAATACCGGGAAGCCAGGAACAATGAGCAGAACTTATTCAAATTTTTATCGGAAAGGCAGATTAAAAGGGTCTATTGTCATGACTATTGGGCCTCAGCCCGATTAACCTTCGACGCCCGGGAAGAGATCATCTTTGCCCAGATGTTCCTGGACCGTTACCCGGCCTACACCGAGGCCATCGACCGCGATGAACGGGCGGCCTTTATTTTCCCCGGGGATAATGCGGATTTTGAAAAGACCTTAAAAGTCTTGGGCGGGACTTACCGCAAAAGTCAACCATACGGGTATAGTCTCTATTATGATTTTGTTCCCCCCCCTTTCCGGTACAGGGAGATACATCCGACCAGGTGGAGGGCAGTTTCCAATTATAATCCCCGGGAGGTGACCTATAGTTTCGATAGAGATTTTTCCACCCGCTGGACCTCCCTGGAACCCCAGAAACCGGGTCTGACCCTGCAGATCGATTTGGGAAAAATCTATGAGGACCTGGCTAAAATCAGCCTTATTTCCGGAAGGAACAACGACTTCCCCAGGGGCCTCCGTCTGGAGATCTCCCAGAATGGGAAGGACTGGCAGGTGGTATCTGAAGGTACGGGCTATTGGGGATCGCTTTTTTGGTCCGGCCCGCATCCCTTTTTCCGACCTCAGGAAGGCAGGTTTGACCTGACCTTCCCTCCCCAGTCGGGGCGGTTTTTAAAATTGACTCAACTGGGAGAGGATAAAACCTATTATTGGTCCGTAGCCGAATTGTTCATTTATCAGGCCTTTCCCAAATCCCAAGAAAAATATCGCGGCTTAGAGCGTTTAATCTCACGGTTAAGGCAGAGGGAGCTGAAGCCTGTTTATGCCCATCCTTGGATTACTGCCCATCTCCCCTCTGCAATGCGGCCCAAGCCGGACCCGGAGGACCTCTCCGGGGAATTCGGCCCAATTCATAGGGCCCATCTTATCTCTCCTTTTACTGCCGCCGTCTTTGCGGTTGAGAAAGAAAAAGCCCCGGCCCTGGCAGCCGAGTTACGGCGTTTCTATTCCAGGCCTTTTCAGGAAGAGTCGGTTGACGACTATGTCATTTTCTCCATCCCTCCTCTACCGGCAGGTTTCCAGCCGATTTCCCGGAAAGGCTGGCAAGTCTCGGCCAATTATAATTCCCAAACCGCCCGCCTGGCTATTGACGGCCAGATAGAAACCTCCTGGACCAGTAAAACCCCTCAGGTCCCGGGGATGTTTTTCCAGGTTGATTTGGGAAAAACTAAAAAGGTAGCTGGCCTGCGTCTTCTGGGGGGTGATTCGATAAATGACTTTCCCCGGGCATATCAGATCAAGGTTTCTCCTGACGGCCGGCACTGGAACTCCTTAACGTCGGTGCAGGCTCCCTCTTGGCTTTACTGGACAGGAGAAAATCTATTGAAATATCAAGGAAATATTGACTTAATCTTTTCTCCTGTCCCTATTCGCACCCTTCACCTGGTACAAACCGGTCAGTCGCAGACCTATTATTGGTCGATTCACGAGATGAGGCTCTATACCGTCGATTAGATAAAAACCGTGGACTCCTGACGTGTCCTAACAGTCAGGATTCTGGTTGAGCCTCTCCGGCAGGGCCAATTAGTTCCCGGGGTTGCTATTGACAAAAAACCGAAAGTTGATTAGAATTCGTACAATTTTTTTATTGCCGACCGTTTCAGCGGCACAAGGGGGAATTTATGGCCGAAAAAAACATAGAGCAAGTTACCGATGAAAATTTTCAAACCGAGATCCTGGATGCCTCCATCCCGGCCCTGGTGGACTTCTGGGCCACCTGGTGCGGACCCTGCCGGGCTATCGCCCCGGTGGTCGAGGAGCTCGCTGTCCAATATGATGGCCAGCTTAAAGTGGGAAAATGCAATGTGGATGAGAATCCCAAAACCCCGGCGCAATTTGGAATCAGGGCCATACCGACCTTGATCCTGTTTAAAAAAGGGGCCGTGGTGGAGCAAATAACCGGGGCCGTTTCCAAGGCCACTTTGGAAACAGCCATCAAAAAGGCCCTCTAACCGGTTCCGGCCGTGGAGACCTATGACCTGATTATAATCGGCGGCGGACCGGCCGGTTTAACAGCCGGGATCTATGCCCGCCGTTCCCGGCTCAATACCCTGCTTATCGAAAAACTGACCCCGGGGGGGCAGGTTCTGATCACCGACTGGGTGGACAATTATCCCGGCTTTCCTGAGGGCATCTCGGGCTTTGACCTGGTGGACCGCATGCGCCGGCAGGCGGAGCGGTTCAACCTGCCTATCGTCAGTGACGAGATCCTCTCCCTTTCTTTCGATGGACCCAATAAAATAATCAAAGGGCATCAAACAAGCCACCGATCCCGGGCCGTGATTATTGCCAGCGGGGCCAGCCACAAAAAATTAGGGGTCCAGGGAGAGGAACTCCTAACCGGCAAGGGGGTCTCCTATTGCGCCACCTGCGACGGTCCATTCTACCAGGGACAGGATATCGTAGTGGTGGGCGGCGGGGATACGGCCGTCCAGGAGGCCCTTTACCTGACCCGTTTTGCTAAAAAGGTTTATTTAATCCATCGCCGCGACCAGCTTCGAGCCGCCAAGATCCTGCAGGAGAAGGCCCTTTCCCATCCGGCCATTGAACCGGTCTGGAAGGCCCTGGTAGAGGAAATCTTCGGCCAAGGCCAGGTGGAAGGGGTCAAGATTAAAAAACTGGACGGGACCCCCGGGATTACCCTCACGGTGCAGGGGGCCTTTGTTTTTATCGGTATCCAGCCCAATACCGAGTGGTTGAAGGGGGTGGTCTCTTTTAACGACCATGGGTTTATCAAAACCGATGACACCATGGCTACCTCGATACCGGGCGTTTTTGCCGCCGGGGATGTGCGCTGCAAGCTCCTCTGGCAAATATCAACAGCCGTAGGAGACGGGGCTACAGCGGCTTTTGCTGCGGAGAGGTATCTGGAATCGTTATGAGAATCAGGCCGGTCGGTTCTTTTTCACTAGTACTGCTTTTGGTTGGTTCCCTAATGGGAAGCCCAGGTTGTGCCCTGTGGGACAGCCTTTTCAAAAGCGAAATCAAAAAAGAATTGGAGAAGACCCCTGAATCCCTGATCCAGGAAGGTCTGGATTTCTACCAGAGGAAAAAATTTGCCCAGGCCATAGAGGCCTTTCAAAAATTAAAGGATCGATATCCCTACAACCAATACGCCATCCTGGCGGAACTGAAACTGGCCGATAGTTATTTTTTAAATAAGGATTACGAACTGGCCGCGGCAGCCTATAAGGAATTTGAGAAAATGCATCCGGCCAACGAGGTCATCCCCTATATCGTTTTCCAGGTGGGCATGTCCTATTTCAAGCAGATGCCCACGATAGACCGGGATCAAAGTAATGCCGAAAAAGCGGCCCAGGAATTCGAACGGCTCATCAAAACCTATCCCCAGAGCGAATACCTGGCCGAGGCCCGAAAAAACTTGATCCTGAGCCAAAAAAATCTGGCCCTTCATGAATTCACTATCGGGGAGTTTTATTTCAAGGCCAATAATTGCCAGGCCGCCCTGGGACGATTTGAAGCGGCCCTCAAAAAATATCCCGATGTCCCTCCGACCCCGGCCGTGAAAAGTCAGATCGAGGCCTGCCAAAAGAAAGACGGCCGCAGCGAAATAGTCCCCTCCATCTTAAAAGATCATCATTTTCCTGAACCCTTGAAATAAAAAAACCCGGCCGTCCTGTTTCGGAGGCCAGGTTCATAAAAATTCTTATCCTGGACCAATGGCGGAGAGAGAGGGATTCGAACCCTCGGTAGAGGTTTCCCCCTACACTCGCTTAGCAGGCGAGCACCTTAAGCCTACTCGGTCATCTCTCCGTTTTATTATGAGCTGACAGCGATCAGCGGTCGGCTATCAGCCAACAACTAAAACTGTTTTTGCTGAAAGCTGATGGCTGATCGAATGCTTTGGGGTGCATGGCGGAGGGAGAGGGATTCGAACCCCCGTTCCCCGGAGGGAAAGCGGTTTTCAAGACCGCCGCCTTAAACCACTCGGCCATCCCTCCCTTCCGCATTCTGTACCTAAATCTATCAGTTATGGACAGTCCTGTCAACCCTAATTGGGCTTCAAGGTTTCTTTCTCCCCCCGATCCGCATGCCCAATATCCCGATTTCATAAAGCAAATACAAAGGGCCGGCCATGAGCATCATGTTGAAGGCATCCGGGGTCGGGGTCAGCACCGCTGCAATAATGGCTATAATTAGAATGGCATAACGCCGGTATTGGGTCAGAAAGCTCACCTTCAGCAGACCGATCCGGCCTAAGAGGATCATAGTCAAGGGCAACTCAAAGATGATCCCGAAGGCAAAGATGAAGAGGATGGAGAAGGATATAAACTTTTTAACCGAGATGAGGGCTTCAATATGGGCGCTCTGGTAGCTGAGTAAAAATTTCGTTCCATAGGGCAGGGTAACGAACAGACAAAACCCGGCCCCCAGGTAAAAAAGAAGGATGGCGCCGGCCCAGTAGAGAAGCATTATTTTCCGGCTGAAGGAGGCGAACAGGGGCTGGACAGCAGCCAATAGCTTGTAAAGGATAAAAGGCATGATCACAAAGAGGGCTGAAAAGAGGGCAATATTCAACAGGGCGAAAAAGGTTTCGGAAAGCTCGTAATAAGCCAGGGTGACCCCGGTATGCTTTTGAAGAAAAGTCAGAATCGTCTTTGAAAACCCGTAGCCGATGATGGAGAAAATGAGGGTGATGATCCCGATCTGAATCAGGCCTTTTCTGAGGCCTTTTAGAAATAAAATGAGCCGATCGGGATTTTCGAAAACTTCCGCCAGAGGGCGCATGACCGGATAAAACTCCTTTAAACCATCCGTTAACTTGGGCTCATCCGGAACTTAAAGATTTCCGGATGGAAGATGTGTCTGGCTTATAGCATTTTTTTATCAGACAGGCAAATAAGTCGCTCATATCTCCTCTTTACTACTTTACTACCTAAAAGATATACGATACTATCCCCCCTCGTCAGCCATAATGTTGCACCTTTTTTAAAAACAGTCCTTGGGAGGGTTTATGGAAAATCAAGCACCTGAATACAGTCAGATTCTGGAAAGAATGCTGCTGGTCCCCACGCCTCGTTTTGTCCGGCTTCTGGGGCTGATTATTTCCCTGGAGGAAGCCCAATACCTGCTGGCCATGCCCGGCCAGCCGGCCGACCTGGCTCAGAAACTGGGCCAGTCCCTGGACAAGGTGGAAGAGATGATCCGGGTCCTTTTCGTCAAAGGCCTGGCCTTCCCCAGTCCTAAAACCGATCCTCCTACCTGGCGGATGGGACGGGATTTTGTCCAGTTCCATGATGCCACCATCCTCTGGCCTCAGGCCCCCCAGGAATTTCTGGATCTCTGGCAGGAAATTATGGAAACCGAATGGCCGGAGATGGCCAAAAAATTCAGCCAGCTTTTTCCCCGCCCCTTTACCCGGGTCATACCGGTCGGACTGGCGGTCCCGGCCTCCACCCATGTCTTGAGTTATGAAAATGTGGAAGAGATCGTTGAAAAGGCCAAAACCCTGGCGGTAACCAAATGCACCTGCCGTTTGACGGCCCATAAATGCGACCGCCCTTTGGAAGTCTGCCTCCAGGTCAACAAGGCTGCCGACTACAGCCTTAGCCGGGGTACGGGTAGAGAAGTATCCAAGGCCGAGGCCCTGGAGCTTCTTAAAAAGTCCGAGGAAGCGGGACTGATCCATGTTACCATGAACAAGCATGAGGTGGACCATATAATCTGTAATTGCTGCCCCTGCTGCTGCCAGACCATGCCCATTCTAATTAAGGATGGCATCCGGGTTATCGATCCCAGCCGCTTTCAGGCCGTGGTCGATCAGAACCTCTGCACCGCCTGCGGGGCCTGCCTGGAGCGGTGCTACTTTGGGGCCTTGCAAACCAACGAAGAAGAAAAGGCCTTCGTTGAGGGAGAAAAATGCCTGGGTTGCGGGTTATGCCGGGTGGTTTGCCCGGTAGAGGCCATTACCTTAGAGCCCGTACGGCCGGAGGACTTCGTACCGGAAAAATATTTCAGTTAATAAAATTAGATCACCGCTAAGCCGCAAAGAGCGCCAAGGGAAAATTTCTTAACTTGGCGGCCTTTGCCTCTTGGCGGTGATCATCCAAGGAGATTTTATGACCAAAAAGAAGGGGATAATCGGCGAAGTCATCATGATGGGCAATGAGGCCATAGCCCGGGGGCTGCTGGAGTCCGGCGTTCAGTGTGCCACTTCCTATCCCGGTACACCGGCATCCGAGATCCTGGAATCGGTCATCCGTTTCAAGAATCAGGAAAAGGTGCCTATCTTCGCGGAATGGGCCATCAATGAAAAAGTGGCCTTTGAAACCGCCCTGGCCCAGACTTACCTGGGCCGCCGGGCCGCGGTTTCCATGAAGCAGGTCGGATTAAACGTAGCCGCTGATCCCCTGATGAGTGCCGCCTATATCGGGGTCAAGGGCGGCTTTGTCATCATTGCCGCCGATGATCCCGGTCCGAAAAGTTCCCAGACCGAACAGGACAGTCGTTTTCAGGCTTTTTTTGCCAAGATCCCGGTCTTTGATCCCAGTTCCCCCCTGGAAGCCAAGGAGATGATTCCCAGGGCCTTCGCGCTCTCTGAAAAATATGGGATTCCCGTGCTGATCCGGCCCACCACCAGGGTCTGCCATGCCCGTCAACCGATTCCTCTCTATCCCATACCGGCTCCCAAGAAAGAGGCCTTTTTTGAACGCAATCCCGGCCGTTGGGCGGCTACCCCGGGCTTCCGCTATATCCTGCATAAGGCCTTGAACCTGAAGTTAGAGGAGATCGCCCGGGAAAATCCGAGCTTAAAAAGCTGGAAAAAGAAAGACCGCCCCTCTGCCCTGGCCATTGTGGCTTCCGGCGTCCCTTATGCCCTGGTTCACGATGTCCTGTTGGATACCGGGAAGATCCGGGAAGTGGATTTATTCAAAATCGACCAGCCTTATCCTTTGCCGGTAAAGGACTTAAAAAAATTCTTAAAGACCTATAAGACCGTCTTAGTCCTGGAAGAAACCTATCCCCTGATCGAAATGCAACTGGCCGACGGCCTGAAACTCAAAGGGCGCAGAGACGATTCCATCCCCGCCGAAGGGGAGCTTACCCCGGATATTGTCCATCACCTGCTGGCCCGGTTACTGAACTGGAAACTGAAAGGAGAACCGCTCCCTGAACCCAAAGGGCGGCGGCCGGCACTCTGTCCCGGCTGCCCCCACCGTTCGGCTTTCTGGGCCATCAAGAAAACCTTTCCTAAAGGGATTTTTCCCGGGGACATCGGCTGTTATACGTTGGGAATGAACATGGGGGTTGTGGATACCTGCCTGTGCATGGGGGCCAGTATCACCACCGCCACCGGTCTGTATCAGGGATATAAAGCCTCCGACCAGCCCATCCCGCCCCTGGTGGCCACGATTGGGGACTCTACTTTTTTCCACGCCGGGATCCCGGCCCTGGTTCATGCCGTGCATCAGAAAGCCCGCTTTATCCTGGTCATTCTGGACAATTCTACGGTAGCCATGACCGGTGGCCAGCCCACGCCCAACCTGACGACCCTTTCCGACGGCAGTCCGGCCCAGCCTATTGATCTGGAGACCATGGTCAAGGCCTGCGGGGTAACCTTTCTGGAAACGGTGGACCCCTACGACGTTCAGGCCATGATCCGGATCCTGAAAAAAGCCGGTGAGTATATCCGCCAGGAAGACGGTGGTCCGGCCGTCATCATTGCCAGGCATCCCTGTCTGGTTTACGGCCGCCATCTCCTGCCCCAGGAGAAGCCGGGCCAGGTAGTCCTGCCGGAGGAGGACTGTGACGGTTGCGGCATTTGCGTAACTCTCTTCGACTGTCCGGCCATGGTTCAGAAAGGCAAAAAACAACCGGTCCAAATCCTGGAGGAATTCTGTACGCATTGCGGCACCTGCATCACCGTCTGTCCCAAAAAACGTATCCGGAGGGCAAGCTAATGAAAAAGCAGATTGTAATCGCCGGCACGGGCGGACAAGGAGTCTTGTTCATCACCCGGGTTATCGTGGAGGCGGCCTTCCTGTCCGGTTTTTCGGTCATCTCATCCGAAACCCATGGCATGGCCATGCGCGGCGGCTCGGTCATTTCTCAGATCAAGATCGGCAACTACCTCAGCCCGGCTATCGAGCAGGGACAGGCCGATTGCCTTTTGGGATTGACCCGGCAGGAAGCCGAGGCCTTTGCTTATTATCTAAAACCGAAAGGTAAAATAGTCATTAATGACGGCCAAGAAGGGAAAAACAGGATTGATGCGGAAGGAGCAGCCAAGAAAATGGGGCTGCCGCGATCCGGCAACATGTTTTTTCTGGGCTATGCTGGCCGGCAGGCCGGGCTGGGGTTAAAACCCGAAAAAGTCAGGGAGGCCATTTCCAAATTGTCCCCGCCCAAATTCCGGGATCAGAACCTGGCCGCTTTCGAGGCCGGAAGCCAAAAAAAATAGGACCATTCCCAATAATTTCGTTCTCTGAAATCGAGCCCTGCCGTTAGCTCGTTGCGCAAGTCCGGTATGGTAAGGGTGAAGTCAAAAGGCAATGGAAAAACTTATTATAGCTCTGATAATCGCTTTTATTGCCTTTGAGTTCGTTGAGCATGTCATTATCCCTCTGGTCGGCCTTTTTATGCAAAAGAAGAAAAAATCAGCTTACGGGCCAACGAATCTTTTGGGGAGAACTGCTGAGGTCAAAAAGTGGGAGAAGAACGAAGGCTATGTTTTTGTCAACGGGGAACTCTGGAAAGCCGTTAGCGATTTACCTTTCTCTCCCGGCGACAAAGTCCTTGTTCAAAAAGTGGAGGGGCTGACATTACGGGTGGGACCTCTTTTAAAATAATGTATATTTCGCAGGTAAAAAGAGGAAAAAACCGTTTGCAAAATAAATTAGGCCGAAAACGCCTGCGATAAGCCCCAGAATCCAGACCATCTTTTTCTTCATGAGGGCGGCAATTGAAGAAAGCAAAATGGCGATCTGAAGGAAGATAATAGCGATTCCAAAGATCTGCGCGTGCTTCTGGGCGTCCTCATTGATGGCCTCAAATTTCTTGGCCTCCCCTTGGATCTCCGCTTTTTCCTCATTGTATCGCTTTATATTTTTAGAATAGAATTCAATACGTTTTCCATATTCTTCCACCAAGGATTTTGGGATCTTGGATCCCATGCCCGTGAGCTCCAGTTCCAATTTCTCCTTCTGTAATTCATAAAGATACCCTTTAATACTTTTGGCCTGAAAGTAGGCCCATTGGTTGGACGCCTTTGATTGGCTCAGCACGGACCGCGTTGAAAATCCACCTCCTTTGAAGGTGGACAAGGTCGCACAAACGGCTAATATCACTGTCATGAGGGCAAGGTAGTTTAGCCAAGGTTCCTTCTTCTCCTCTGCCATAGGTCCCTCCTCTTCTTGGCCCGAATTCTATTAATTTGTCATCACCCTTAAAAGCGGCCGATTTCCTGATTTCTAAGGAATTCCTTTGTCGCCTGATCAATTAAATACCTTTAGGTCGGCTCGTTCAGCGCAACTTATGACGATGGGATTCCCCTCCTTTCTGTTTTAGCACGCTGCAGGTTGCCTCGGTCAGTTCACAGTCAAAGGAACAAGGCTCGATATGAATAACAATATCAATACTTTGTATCTTGCTTTTAATTTCCGCCTCCATTTTATTGGCTTCCTCATGAGCCTCCGTCACATTCAGCTTCCGGCAAATAAGGGAATGAAAATCCGCATATTTCCTGGTGCCCGAAAAACGTGTTCTAAGATTATGATAACCGGCAACGGGAAAAGGTCTGTCGGTAATAATTGTAATCAGTCTGGCCTCTATGGCCTCCGGGATACGGCTGTCCATCAGCCCAACAACGCCGGATTTTAGGATTTTTAAGGCCGAGAATATGATAATTAGTCCGACAATGACTGCAAAGAGCATATCAAAGGATACCTGTCCGGTATAATAGGTAAGAAGAATCGCCATGATAGCGGCCGAATTCGAATAGAGATCACTGGTATAATGAAGGGCATCGGCCTTGAGGGCATCGGAATCCGTTTTTCGACCCACCTTGCGAAGCGTTGTGGAGATGATAAAACTGAAAAGGAGGGAAAGTACCATGACCCCGAGATCAAGAACGGAATAGGCAACACC
Organism: uncultured delta proteobacterium; assembly: GCA_963711835.1. Taxonomy (GTDB): domain Bacteria; phylum Desulfobacterota; class RBG-13-43-22; order RBG-13-43-22; family RBG-13-43-22; genus CAVQFQ01. Next base: position 431,235 of record CAVQFQ010000017.1, read on the forward strand.
TTCTTTAAGAAAATATTTTTCGGCCGCCTTGAAAATAATAAAGGAGCCGGTAAACAGGATCACAAAGGATTGGCCTACGGCGGCCAGGCTTTCGGTTTTCCCATGCCCATAAGGGTGGGTCAGATCAGGAGGCTGGGCGGCTTTCGTAATGGCCAGAAAGTTCATGGCCGACATGAAGACGTCTAATAAACTATCGAGGCCGGACGAAGCAACGGCCATGGAACCGGATAGTAACCCGACTGAAAACTTACTGCCCGCCAAAACAAAGGCGGAGCATATGGCGAACAGGGAGGCTTTTTGTTTTATATCCATGGATAGTTGGCAGGGATGTTTCCAAAAAAGATGAACCGGAAAATCATACCATTGGCTTGTAAATAACCCATTCCACGGCCCCTGGCATAATTAATCGTGTTTATATTTATGATGATGGTCCTTAAAACGATAAAACCCATGAGAACCCTTTTCCACCCAGTAAACAACCGCAACCATTGACAACAACAATACGGTTATAATCAAAATGATCCCGTATTTCCACCCTAATTTGCCTTCCGTCAACCAGGCCCATAAGGGTTTGCTCCTCCCGGCCCTGGAGGGGACCGCTGGGCTCCGATGCAGTATTTTTTCAAAATGAAAATCTGATGGAGAAGATCTCTTCTCTGGTGACCCGGGTCGTTTTACGGAAATGACGGCAGGCCTTCTAACAGAATCTCGGTAATCCTTGAAGAGCCGGTAGAGCTCCCGATCCCAGCGCCGTTTTATCTGGGGTGGTTCCTGACACTCCCGCAGAAGCAAGCCGCGCCCCCAGGCTATTGTCCCATTCCACAACGGTAGCTGCTCTAATCGACCGATGAATTCCTCCTTTTTTTGCTCACCTTCTTCCTCTTCCCGGGGAGCGAGGAAAAGCAACCCGGATTCAATAAGGCAGGGGCCCCTAAGAACCCTGTTCATCCCTCGAAGGGTTTGCCAGGATATTTTCCCCTTGTCCGTGACACTAATTTGATATTGCCCGAGCCGGTAGAGCCCCGGTTGCATGTCCTTGATAGACTTCGGATCTGTTTTGTTTCTATCGGCTAATAACGATGTCCGTATAAGAAAATCATCGCTCAGACTTTGGCTGGTCCGGATATCCAACAAATCCGAAGAAAAACAATAATAACGAGTTTTGCCCCAGACGGGCAATTTTTTTAACCGGTCCAGGAACTCGCCGATTAAAAAGCCGTGCTCCTCTCGACGCCCCCGCCCCAGGATGAGCACCTCGCCATAAATAAAACATTTCCCGCTCCGCTGCAGCCCAAAACCGGCATGCCTTTCCCACCAGAGCAGACGATCCTCATCTTCTGTAATCCGATATTCCCCTAATCGATAGGTCGTTTTTTTCATCGCACTCAGCCGTATTAAAAATGCACTGAACAGGCCTTCAAGCCCTCTTTCAAGTATGCCCGATCGTTTTATTAAGGCGAAAGAAAAGGTATCCTTATAAGTACAGGCTACTATACACGCATCACTAATCTAATGGCACCCATTGAGACGAGATCCCCTTGGAATCCACCTGAACTAACAAGAAACCATATTCGGGTTTCCCAAATCCATATTTACTATAAAGAGTTGCCCCGCCTCCAGCGCTGATAATATATTTACTGCCCTTTATGGTCATTTCATCATAGAGGTGGATATGGCCATGAAATACCAAGGGGACCTCGGCCTTTTCAATTAAGTCCATTAGTTCCCCACCCCGACCGCCATTCGTATCATTCAGCATAGAATGGACAATCCAGCGACCTATGGCAGGAGGTTTATGAAAGGCAACAAAACTAACTCTTTTCCTTATTTAAGGTGTTTCGAGCAAATTCTAAGGTTTTTTCGTCGAACTTTCCTAACGTATTATCCAGCCCTATCAAGCGATAATTTCCATAGTCAAAGAACCAGTTGGTTTCCCCTATATATCTCTGATAATTATCCTTACCCGAACGCAGGTCATGATTTCCGGGAATATGCAATATCGGGATTCCGTAGCCCTCTATCTGCTTTTTATAATTTTCATATTCTTCGGCCTGACCTTCTTGGACTATGTCTCCGGTGTTTAAAATAAATAGCGGCTTGAAGGTCTTGGCTTTATCTAAAATTCCGAGAAACTTTTTTTCATTCCCGCGGCTGTCTCCAAAAACAATAAAAGCAAAGCCCCCATTGATTCCTGAAGGATTGGAAGCAATGGCTTTCATGTTTTCTTCTATGGAAAGCGGGATAGCCCAGGAAAAAGCAGGAAAAAATAGAAGGGTTAATCCCATAAAAAACAGAAGAAGATTTTTATACTTCATAAGTTGACGAACTCCAGCTAAAGGCCTTATTGGGGAATAACCACAGAATCTTCATCGAAGTTGCCCTGCTCGGCTTTTGGGTGACAGGCAGCGCAGTTCGAAAGAGAGCCGATGGTTTTACGATTGAAAATCTCAGGGGAGATTTTCCGGTGTTTTTTGCGGAAAGCGGGTACTTCGGTAATCCGGAGGGATGTTTTTCCTTCCAGGCTCCCCAGGATCTTGCGGGCTTTTTTGGCCGATGATCTATCCGCTGCATTTTCCCTCAGGTACTTGAGCAATTCCTCCCTTACCTTGGGGTCAAGCGTGATCTTTTCTCCGAAGTGATTCTCTGCCTGGTTAAGGATTTTTTCCCAGGAAGGGCCGGGGAGCAACTCCGGCAAATAGGCCATATGGCACCCACCGCAAGTAGTTTTGTAGGCCAGACTGGTAACAGGCTTAAAATCGCTTTCCCCCAGGAAAGCATCTCCCTTCCTTTTCCCATTATCCTCCTCATCGTTATCATCGGCAAAAGTCAGCCAATGGTGCCAATTCCCTTCGTTGTGACGATCCTGATCCACAAGAACAAGAACCAGCAAACCGACCAGGCTCACAAGAAAAAAGATGGAAAGAAAAAAGATGATTTTGCCCCGCCTTTTCATAAGATAACCCCATTAAACGCCGGCCCTGCCGGAGCGATTCTAAAAGTCAAGCAAATCACCCAGGAAGGATTTACGCTTCTTTTTTCCCTGATGGCCATAACCGTGGTCATCATAGTGTTTCCTTTATCTTTTAACGACGGCCCCGTCCACCGCCTCCAGACCCGCCCCCGAATCCCCCACGGCTTCCACTTGGGGAACCAAGGCCTCCGCGGCCCCCCCAGGTCTCAGCCCGGCCGCCTCTCCACAGGGGGATCCCTTCTTTATCACGAAAGTCATAGGTCTGGTTGGTGGATAAGATACGCATATCCTGGGCAATGAGGTAAAGCTTGGCGTCCTTACCCATGGTCTTGGACCCTCGGACCAAGACTTCCATCCCATCGGTAAATTTGATCTGCTGGTCATGCCAGTACCAGGATGGAGAAGCGAGGACAATGTATTTCTCCCGGTCTGAAGAGACCAGTTGAAAATGGACTGGTCCGCTTTCCTTTCGCGACAGATCGTAGGCCCTTCCCCTGACCTCCCCCATGGTATTGGGGTCAAAACCCCCGGGATAATGGATGCCGCTTTCTTCAAGAATAATGTCTTTTTCTCCTGCAAGAATAGGTAACGGTAAGCAGACAAGCGTAACAAATAAGAGCAGGACGAACATCACCGTCCTGCTCTTATTTAGAGGCATTAAGTAGTTTATTTTATCTTGGTCCCGGTCCATTTCCTGGAGCCCCAGGTCCAAATTTCTGTCCTCCAAGAGGTCCGGAGCCATCTCCAGGGCCATACGTATTCCCTCTCTTATTCATCCGGCCTGCTTGAGTTGCATTCGAGTTGAGACAGGATCCATCCCGAAGACGATCCCGATCCCGCGCGGGAGTCTGTAATCGGGTGCCCCCCATCTGCCTGCCGCCGAAGCCTTTTCCGGCCGCGGCCGCTGTAAGGGGAAAGGTACTGGCCAACAAACAGGCCCCTGCCAAAAGTCCAACTACTGTTTTCTTTTTCATGGTGATACCTCCTACTGGAATAAGTTTCCCCTTTTTAAAAGCAAGCACAATGCCAATTAGGAGGTATCGACTAACTAAATGAATTTCAAGTAAGTTTTAAGGTCCAGACAAAAAACCTCCTTTGGGTTGCTGCAGGTTTTGCACTTTATGCTGCAAGATCTGCAGTGATTAACTGAGGTCGTATTCCTTAAGCCGGTACTGCAGGGTCCTGACGGATATGCCCAAAACCTTGGCAGCCTGTTTCCTGTTGCCTCCTACCTCGGACAAGACCTTCTGAATTAAATTTTTTTCTTCCTGGAGCAGTAGTCCTTCTTGTGAGTCGGCCGGCTTTTCCAGTGGCTCGATGTTCAAGATGTTCCGGTTCAATCCGGCCGCTGGCCAGGATCACCGCCCGTTCGATGACGTTTTGAAGTTCCCGGATGTTACCAGGCCAGGTATATCCGGTTAGGGTCGAGACGGCCTCAGGTGCAAATCCCGAGATTTTTTTACCAAAAGCGACGGCGTATTTTTTTAGAAAAAAGTCCGCCAAATCGACAATGGCCTCTTGCCGTTCGATCAGGGCAGGCAAATCGATGGGAAAGACATTGAGGCGATAATAAAGGTCTTCCCGAAATCTTCCCTGGAACACCTCCGCCTTCAGGTCTTTGTTGGTGGCCGAGATGAATCGTAGGTCCACGGAAATGGATCGGGTCCCCCCAACCCTTTCGAATTCCCTTTCCTGAATGACCCTCAGGAGCTTTACCTGCACGGAAGCCGGGATTTCACCGACCTCATCCAGGAAAACGGTACCGCCGTCCGCCAGCTCAAAGCGGCCTTTCCGGGAACTGACCGCCCCGGTAAAGGCGCCTCGTTCATGGCCGAAGAGTTCGCTTTCCAGCAGGGTTTCCGCCAGGGCGGCACAATGAACGGCGATAAAGGGTCCGGTTTTACGGGGACTCCATTGATGAATCAAACGGGCGACCAATTCCTTTCCCGTTCCGCTGGGGCCGGTGATCAGTACGCTGGCCGTCGTTGGGGCCACCTCCTGAACCAGGCGCCGGACCTCTTTCATTCTTTTCCCCAAAAAGATCATCTCCAGGGGCGGGAATTGTTTCCCCAACTCTTCCGCGAGCAAAGAGATGGTCTGCTCCAGATTCGGCTTCTTTGAGCACCCGGCGGATGACCCGGCGCAATTCCTCCGGATTGCGTAGGGGTTTGGTCAGGTAATCCGAAGCCCCGCTTTTCATGGCCGCTACGGCATTGTCGATGGACCCAAAGGCCGTGACAATGATCCAGCGGCGTTTCCGGCCTTTCCTTTTTCCCCTCCCGCAGCAAATCCAGTCCGGACAAACCGGGCATGCGAAGATCGGTAATCACCAGATCGTATTCCGAGGCCTTTATTTTGTCCAACCCTTCCCGGCCATTCCCGGCCTCTTCAACCCGGTAGCCTTCCTCCTTAAGGATCAGGGAAAAAAAGGAGCGCAAGGCGGCATCATCTTCTACAATCAAAATGGCTTTGCCCACGGTTATTCCTTTTCCACTCGAGGCAGACGGATGGCCAAGGCCGCTCCTTTCCGGTCGCCCCGGTTAAAAAGCTCGATCTCCCCTCCCATTCCGGTGATCACCTTCTTGGAATAGGCCAGACCCAAACCGGTGCCATCCGGTTTAGTGGTATGGAAGGGTGTAAACAGATTAGAGAGCTCCTCGACAGGGATCCCCGGTCCGCTGTCTTCGATCCGGATTTCCACCCACTTACCCCTTGACCTGCCCGTCACCCGGATCCGCGAGGGTCTTTCTGCAGCCTGGAGGGCATTTTGAAACCCATTAAGAAATACCCGGTAAAGCTTCCCGGCATCTCCCCAGACCCTCAAACCCTGCTCCAGTTTTATATCCACCGAATCCTTCTTATCTTGGAATTCCAAGGCGATCACCTCTTCCAGCAGCGGGGCTATATCCAGGGCCTTCCGTTCATAACTTTCTTCTTTGGAAAAAAGAAGCAGGTCATTGACCAGGGACTCGATCCGGTCTGTTCCCTTCAAAACAAAGGCCAGGGCTGTTTTTTTGGGATCAGAGGCCTCTGTTTTTTCATCCACCCATTGGGCAAATCCCTTGATACCTCCCAGGGCGTTCCTGATTTCATGGCTCAGCACGGCAGTCATCTGCCCAATAACGGCCAATTGCCTTTTCTCTTCCAGTTCTTTTCCCAATCGAAGCTGGCGGTTAAACATCCTTTCCAAAAGAATGCCGATGGTCCAGAGGATAATCAACACCAGGCCCACCGTCCACCAAATTCTTTCCGATTGGCTGATGATCCGGTCGGCCGGCGTCGTATGAAGGGCCAACCTCAGCAGTTCAGCCTGGCCGTCCGGGCGGTGCAAAATGTAATTGAATTCAAAGACCGGCAGGCCGGTTCTTAAAAAGGTTCGCCTCCCCGAAGCCTTTCCCGATTGCAGCCATTGATCCAGTCCTTTTTCGGACAGGGTTGAACCTGCCAGTGCCGGGTTGGTGTGAAAAAGAACGGTCCCGTCACCCTTGGCGATCAAGGCATAGGCGACCACCCGGTCTGAAAAAAGGCGGCGGATTTGATCGCCCGGTCTGGTGCCGGACAATCGAAGTTCCATTTCCGCCGAAGAGGAAAGCGACAGGGCCGTGCTTTCCAGGGCCTGGTCGGCCAGGCCCTGGGCAATCCGGGTATTTTGAGCGGTGGTATACAGGACAGCCGCCGTGGAAAGGAGCAGGAAGAGCACCAGGGACCCTCTTAGAATAGCAGGCAAATAGGGGCGCATTCGGTTATCCGGAATTTTCTTTTAACTTCTCGACCATCATCTCACGCATCTTGAATTTCTGGATCTTGCCGGAGCGGGTCATAGGGAAGGCCTCGACGAAGCGGATATAATCCGGCCAATGATCCTCAGGCAGATGCTCTCGACAGAAGGCGGCCACCTGCTCCTCGGACAGGGCCGCTCCTTCCTTCAGGGTAATCCAAACGGCAATGACCTCACCCTTGGCCGCATCGGGCACCCCGAAGGCAGAGACCATAGCCGCCCCGGGCACCCGATAGAGCACTTCTTCGATCTCAGTCGGTAAAATCTCTTGCCCTTCTTTGACCATCACCTCTTTTAATCGGCCGGTGATGCGGAAATAGCCCAGGCTGTCCCGAACCCCCAAATCCCCGGTGTGGAACCAGCCCTCCCGGTCGATAGCCCTGGCCGTGGCCTCGGGGTTTTGAAAATAGCCTTTCATCAGAAATCCGCGGGTGCAGAGTTCACCCGGCCTGCCGTCCGGCGCTTCTTCGCCGCTAAGCGGGTCAATCACTTTGACCTCGCAATTCGGCAAGGCCGTACCGATGGTGGAAACCCGCAACTCCAGGGGATCATCGGGAAGGGTCTGAGTCAGCCAGGAAGAGGCCTCGGTAATCCCGTAGGCAATGGCGATTTCCTTGACCCCCATTTCCTGCACGACCCGATTCATGACCTCCAACGGACAGGGCGCCCCGCCGATGATGCCGGTACGGAGGGTTTCGATTTTGGCTTCTTTGAATGCCGGCGCTTCCAAAAGGGCCACCATCATGGAAGGGGACCCATAGACGGCGGTGCATCTTTCCCGGACCAGGGCCGAGAGGATCTCCGGCGGAGAAAATTGATCCGAGGGGATGACCAGGGTCGCCCCCCGGATCAAGCCCGAGAGGGCAATGCAGGTATTTCCAAACATGTGGAAAAGCGGGAAGAAAAGGCAGAGCCGGTCCCTGGAGGTAATACCCAGCCTTTCCGTAGAGGCCAGAGATTTGTTAAGGACACCCAGGTGATCCAACATCACCCCCTTGGGCCTTCCGGTGGTGCCGGAGGTGTAGAGCAGCATCAAGGTTTCACCGGGATGGAGGCTTTTCTCTCGATTTCTTAATTCTCCCGCTGAAACGGCCTCTCCCCGGGCCTTTACATCCTCCAGGCTCAGAAGAGATGGCGGTGCCGGGGAAAACAAGGTAATGATGGATGATAATTCTGGAAATTTCCGGTTTTTTTTGGATCCGGCTTCCCAGAGTTCCGGTGTTAGGGAGTGGAGTATTTCAAGGTAGCTTCCATCAGGCCCACCTGCCGTGAGCACAGTTTTCACCCGGGCGAAAGAGAGGGCGTATTCCAGATCCTGTAGACCATACCCCGGGTCAAGGGCCACCAGGGTGGCTCCGATCTTGGCCAAGGCAAACTGCGAGATCAGCCATTCGGGGCAGTTCGGTCCCCAAAGGGCCACTGGATCTTCTTTATTTATACCCAGGGCCATCAACCCCCGGGCCAACCTTTCTACTTCATCCAGGAAAGAGCGATAGGTGTAACGAACTTGTCTTTGAACATGGACCAAGGCCTCGTTTTCAGGAAATTGTTGGACTATCTGGTTTAACCAGGATCCGACGGTGGCCTTAACGGTCTCGGGCATAGACCCTCCCAAAAAAATTTCTTTAGAGAAACTGTTGTCTCAACAATAGGGATATGCTACAGAACAAAGGACCTGGGCTAGTCTCGCAAAAAGTCAAAAAAGCCGTCCTTCCGGCGGAAGCCGGAGGGACGACCTGAGAGACTTTTGACTACTTCATCATATAATGATCCCTTAACGGAAATCAATGAAGGATTGAATTATGGTCGGCGACTCTTTTTATGCGGGTAAAAAAGTCTTGATCACCGGGGGACTGGGGTTTTTAGGCAGTACCCTGGCTATCCGGCTTATTGGCCTGGGGGCCCAGGTGTCCCTGTTGGACGGCCTGATCCCGGAACTGGGGGCCAATCCCTTCAATATCGACCCGGTCAAAGATCGGGTAAAGGTGGTCAGGGCCGATGTGGGGGATCGTTCCGCCACCGATTCCCTGGTGCAGGGTCAGGACCTGGTCTTCAATATGGCCATGCATTCCTGTCACCTGGAATCCATGTCCAACCCTTTGTATGACTTAGAAACCAATGTCATCCCCCAATATCATTTTCTGGAATCGCTTCGTTACCACAACCCGGAAGCCCGAGTCGTCTACATCGGCTCCCGGGCCCAGTTCGGCCAGGCCTTGACCATCCCCATTACCGAAGACACCCCGCCCAATCCCAAGGACATCTACGCGGCCACCAAGCAGGCCGTGGAATGGTACCATCTGCTCTACCGGAAGATCTGCGGCCTGCGGGTTACTTCCCTGAGGCTGGGAAACACCTACGGTCCCCGCCACCAGATGCGCCACCCCAAATACGGGGTCCAGAATTACCTGATTCGCCTGGCCCTGGAAGACCGGGAGATCTCCATTTTCGGCGACGGCAGCCAGAAGAGGGAAATGATTTATGTGGACGATGTCATTTCCTGCCTGCTTCTCCTGGGGGCCGACGAGGCCTGTGTCGATCAGGTCTTCTGCATAGGCAGTGCCGAGTCCATCACCTTCCTGGAGCTGGTAAGGGAGATTATCCGGGCCTGCGGTTCCGGCCGGTACGTTCATGTCCCCTGGCCGGAAGACCGCAAGTCCATCGAGGTCGGGGACGTGGTTACCGACTTTTCCAAACTGACCCGCCGGACCGGTTGGCGGCCGACCACCCGGTTGTCTGAAGGGCTGGAAAAGACCGTGGATTTTTACCGAAAATACCGGCCCTATTACTGGGAAGCCTAATCAGCCGCTGTTTGGCTTTCAGCCATGATTTTTTATAGGATGAAAAGTGCTTGATTATTGGACGACGGTCATACTGGGAATAGTTGAAGGCTTAACGGAATTCATTCCTGTTTCCTCGACCGGCCATCTCATCCTGGCCGGTCACCTTCTCCACTTTAAGGGCCGGGTGGCCGATACCTTTGAGGTAGTCATCCAATTGGGGGCGATTCTGGCGGTCATTTTCCTTTACCGCCGGAGATTTTCAGACCTCCTCCCCCGTAAAGGCTGGGCCGACCCTTCTTGGATCAGGAGACGATTGGTAGGAATCCGGGGCTGTATTTTCCTGGGCTTGACCACCCTGCCGGCCCTGGTGGTCGGTCAATTGGCCTATCCCCTCATAAAAAGCCGTCTCTTTAATCCCCTCAGTGTCGCCTTGGCCCTGGCAGTAGGGGGCCTCGGGCTTCTCTGGGTTGAAAGCCGGCCATGGCGAATCAAGGCCGCCTCCCTTGATCAGATCCAATGGCAACAAGCCATTTTTATCGGCATCCTGCAATGTTTTTCCATGTGGCCGGGGATTTCCAGGGCCGGGGCCACCATAATCGGAGGACTCCTTTCCGGATTGGACCGCAAAACCGCGGCCGAATATTCCTTCCTGGCCGCCGTCCCGGTCATGATGGCCGCTACCGGATACGACCTCATGAAATCATGGACCTATTTTAAGCTGGGGGACCTCTATTTTTTAGGCCTTGGGTTTGTGGTTTCTTTTGTAGTGGCTACCTTCACTGTGGCAGCCTTTATCCGCCTTCTTCAGCGCTGGACCTTGAAACCCTTTGCCTGGTACCGGCTGGCCCTGGCTCCTATTATTTGGTTCTTTTGGCCCCGTTGACAAAATCCGCCCGGCTCCTTTTTTCGACCCCATTTGCAATTTGTTGGGATTGACCTTATAGTGTAATCGGTACGTTATGGACAAAGGAAATGCGTTATTACCCGATATTTCTTGATTTAGAGAATAGGCCTTGTCTGGTGATCGGGGGAGGGCAGGTGGGGGAACGGAAGGTCAGGACCTTGCAGGAATGCGGGGCCGAGGTCCGCTTGATCAGCCGGGATCTGACCCCTTACCTGGAGCGGGAGGTTCAGGAAGATCGCCTTCTCTTACTGGCCCAGGATTATAAACCCGAATTAATGGAGGCCTGTTTCCTGGTGATCGGGGCCACTGATGATCCCCTGGTCAACCGGCAAATCAGCCGGGAGGCCAAGCGGAGAGGTATTTTGTGCAACATCGTCGACAGTCCCCGGGACTGTAATTTCATCCTTCCCTCCCTGGTCCGGCGCGGCGATTTGGTCCTGGCTGTTTCGACTTCGGGAAAAAGCCCGGCCCTGGCCAAGAAGATCCGCCGCCAACTGGAAAAGGACTTCCCGGAAACCTATGAGGTCTATCTCAAGCTCCTAGGCAAAATCCGGCTCCACGTGCTGGCCCAGGCCTGGCCCCAGGAAGATAATCAACGACTTTTTGAAACCCTGGTCGATTCCCCCCTGTTATCCTGGTTGGCATCCGGGGACTTCAAGGCCGTTACCGGCTTCCTGGCCCATCTCCTGGAGCCCCCGTTACCCCTTTCAGAATTGGCGGCTATTCTCAATCACCCTTTTCCTCCAAACCAGTGAGGAGCCATGGCCTTAATTTTTTTTAAGATCTCCTTAACACTCTACTTAGCCGGTACGTTGGGATACCTTCTTTTTATTATTTTCCAAAAAAAAGAGCTGGCCCGGTATTCCTATCGCCTGCTGGGCATCGGCTTTGTCTTTCACTCCCTGGCCATCGGCCTGAAATATTATCAGGCCGGCTATTTCCCGGTCACCACCCTTAGGGAATCCCTCTCATTTTTCGCCTGGGCTATTATCGGGGTTTATCTCCTGATTCAACTCCGGTTCAACATCAGGGTCCTGGGCTCCTTTCTTTCTCCCCTGGCCGCCATTATGATGATCAGTTCTTCTTTCCTGCCCGCTCAAACCGTACCGGGGCCTCCCTTGTTGCGGAGCTTTTGGCTGCTGGTCCATGTGGTGACCATCTTTCTGGGAAACGGGGTCTTTGCCATCGCTTTCCTGGCCGGCCTGATGTATCTCATACAGGAAAAGGAGATCAAATCAAAGCGTCTGGGAACACTCTATCACCGCCTGCCCTCTCTGGAAGTCCTGGATGCCCTCAATTACAACTGTCTGATTATAGGCTTCCCCTTATTAACCCTGGGGATGCTGAGCGGTTCCCTGTATGCTCAGGCCACCCTGGGGACCTTCTGGCGCTGGGATCCCAAAGAGGTCTGGTCATTGATCACCTGGTTGCTCTACGCCGCCCTTCTGCATGGCCGCCTGGTCAGCGGCTGGCGAGGTCGGCGTTCGGCCCAAATATCTATTTTCGGATTTCTGATTCTGATTTTTTCCTTTGTGGGGGTCAATTTTTGGGTCAAGGGTTATCACACCTTTTCCAGCTTCCAGAATTCCCCCCCTCCGATCATTGAAGCGGCACCGGAGGAAAAAAAGTAAATGAACAGGTGCTTCATTTTTTTATCCTTCTTGGCTGCCTGTCCCAGAGCGACTCAGGGATTTAGTATGACCCAGACAGCCTTTGATTCGGTTGCCGCGGTTTTGAGGTGTCTCTCTTGGAAATTGTACTGGTAGGCCTCAATCATAAGACAGCCTGCCTGGAGCTTAGGGAACAACTGACCGGCTCTCTAAGCCGTAACGGCTCGGCCCTGCTTGAGACTAAAAAACTCCCCTTGGTCGAGGAATGTCTTTTTCTGAACACCTGCAACCGGGTAGAGGTCCTTTTTACGACCGATTCCCCTGAGCAGGGGGGTCGGGAACTAATCGGGTTTTGGGCCGGGGGTGTTCTTAAATCGCCTTCAGAACTCAAGGGCCATCTTTATATTTATCGGTCCGATGACGCCGTCCGCCACTTCTTTCGGGTTGCGGCCAGCCTGGATTCCATGGTTGTGGGAGAACCCCAGATCCTTGGTCAACTCAAGGAGGCTTATCGCGAGGCGGTGAGACTTCACACCACCGGTGTCATACTCAATCGGCTGCTGCATAAGACCTTTTCCGTAGCCAAGCGCATCCGCACCGAAACAGGCATAGCCAGCCATGCCGTTTCGATCAGCTTCGCCGCGGTTGAATTGACCAAAAAGATTTTTCAGGACCTGACCGGTAAAAAGGTCCTGGTCATCGGTGCCGGGGAAATGGCCGAGCTGGCCGTTGAACACCTGCTCACCAACAGGGTGCAAAAGGTTATCGTGGCCAACCGCACCCTGGAGCGGGCCCTGGACCTGGCCAGGCGCTGGCAGGGATCGGCCATTTCACTGGAAGAAGTCCCCACGGCCCTGACCGAAGCAGACATCGTCATCAGTTCAACCGGCGCCCCGGAGTTGATCATCCACCATGGCCAGGTCAAGGGCATCATGAAACAGCGAAGACAAAGGCCCCTCTTTTTTATCGACATTGCCGTACCTCGGGACATCGACCCCAAAATCAACGAACTGGACAACGTCTATCTGTACGACATTGATGATCTGCAGGGGGTGGTCACCCAGAACCTGGCCCAGCGAAAGAACGAGGCCCTTCAGGCCGAACGGATCATCCAGGAAGAGGCCATCAAGTTTCGCTCCTGGCTGACAGGTCTGGAAGTGGTCCCCACCATTAAATCCCTGCGAAAAAAAATGGAAGCGGTTCTCCAAGGGGAGTGGAAAAAAGCCGGCTCCCTGCTCCAGGAATTGACGCCGGAGCAAAACAAAACCATTGAACTGATGACCCAATCCATCCTGAATAAGGTCCTGCATGATCCCATCACCTTTTTAAAGGAACCGCAGCATCAGGGCCGGAAGGATGAACGAATCGATTTGGTTCAAAAGATTTTCAATCTTGGCAAAGAAGAAGGCGAGGATTTGTAGCGATGGCCGATATCATTGCCCTGGAAGAACGCATCAGGAAACAGCGGGAGCAGGCCCTTTCCCAAAAAAAAATAAAAAGGCTCAATTCCTTCTGGATGGCCCTGCAGTGTTCCGGCTGCCATCTCAAGTGTCCCAAGTGCGGCTTCCAACTCGAAGCCCCCCAGCCCCAGACTATTTCGGAGGAGTTGCCCGTTCGGCTCTGCCAGGCCTGCTGGGAAGAATACCTCCTCTACCGGGAAATGACTTCCGGCCGGACTCCGGTTACGGAGCAAGCCTATTATCATAACCAGGCCTGGCTGGAAATCTGGACCTCCTGGCTTCAATACCAGCGAAGTCTCCAGGGCTACCGGAATTCAAAAGAATTCTTGAGGTTGCTGGAAGAATTGAACCGGAAATAAGGGAAAAAATGGTAAGGGGGACGCTCCTTCAGCAGATTCTTATTAAGGGTCTCAAAATAATAGTGACCCCCCGGTCCCATTTAATGCAAGCTCCTCAATTTCAGGTCAAGACTATTATGAGACCCTTAATAATTTAAAAGGGAATATCATCATCAGGGATTCCGCCCCCGGACTGCGGTTCGGCGGCCCCCAAATCCTTTTCATGAGGAACCCGTTCACCGGCCGGGCCCAGCATCTGCATGGTCTGGGCCAGTATCTCGGTGGTATACCGCTTGTTCCCTTCCCGGTCCTCCCAGGAGCGGGTGCGCAGTTTGCCCTCGATGTAAACCTGTTTGCCTTTGGCCAAATACTCCCCACAGATCTCCCCTAATCGAGCCCAGGCTACGATCCGGTGCCATTCGGTTCGATCTTCCTTGGTCCCGTCCTTGTTGACCCAGACATCTTTGGTGGCGATATTGAAGTTGGCCACTGCCGTCCCGGTGGCTGTATAGCGCAGTTCCGGATCAGCCCCCAGGTTTCCTATAAGAATGACCTTGTTTACCGAAGCCATAATGCCTCCTCTTCCTAAGCTTTAGCCTTCTTTGAGAATTTTTAACATAAGTCCCCCCGAGGGGCAAGACTTAATCAACCCGTAATCATCAATTGACTAATCACCCTCAATTGATTATGATTTGGCTTGGCAAACTACCCCAACAGATGCAGAAAGCAGGAGCCCCTTGCGCAGCCTCTTGGTCTATCCTCTTTTTATTGTGCTGACTGTTGTCTTCAGTCTAATCGCCATACTGGTCGCCCTGGTTGATTCCTCGGGGAATCGCTCACACCAGGCGGCTTCCCTCTGGGCCACCTGGATTCTTATTCTCAGCGGGGTCCGGGTCCGGGTAACCAATCTAAACCTTCTGACTCCCGGCCAGCCCTATATCCTGGCCGCCAACCATCAGAGCGCCTTCGATATTTTTGCCCTGTTATCCAAATTAAAGATACAATTCCGTTGGCTGGCCAAGGAAAGCCTCTTTAAGGTCCCTGTCTTCGGCTGGGCCATGAAGCGGGCCGGTTATATTCCGATCGATCGTTCCAATGCCAAGAAGGCCTATCAAAGCCTTATGCAAGCTGCGGAAAAAATAAAAGCCGGGACTTCGATTCTGATCTTTCCCGAAGGCACCCGCCAGGACCCGTTCACCTTGGGGGAATTCAAGAGCGGCGGCTTTCACCTGGCTTTAAAATCCAAGCAGCCTATCGTCCCGGTCAGCATACGCGGCAGCGGACAGGTTCTGCCTAAAAACGGTTTCTGGATTCAACCCGGAACCATACAGGTAACGGTAGGCGATCCGATTCCCACCAAGGGCTATACCTCCAAAAAAATGAATGAATTAATGGAAAAAGTCCGGGAAGGCATTGCCAAAAATTTATAATCTCAGACCGGACTTTCTTCCGAAACCTTTTTAAATCTGTTAAAGGCCCTATCATTGAACACATTGGAATCGAACCCTGAAGTCCGAACCTCTCCCTCTCTGGTGGATATCATCCCCTTGGGGGGGTTGGGGGAAATCGGCCTCAATATGCTCCTTCTGCAATACCAGGATCATATCCTGGTGATCGATGCCGGCCTGATGTTCCCGGAAGACACCATGTTGGGGGTGGATATCGTTATCCCGGACTTCAGTTACCTGCTGAAAAACAGGGAACATATCCGGGCGATTATCTTGACCCACGGCCATGAAGACCACATCGGGGCCCTGCCCTTTCTCCTCAAGGAACTGGCCGTACCGGTTTACGGCTCCCGATTTACCCTGGAACTGGTCAAGGAAAAATTAAAAGAACATCGGCTTTTAAGCTCTACCGATTTGCGGCAGGTTTCTCATCAGGAGATCCTGGACCTGGGACCCTTCAAAGTAGAATTCATCCGGGTTACCCACAGCATCCCGGATGGATTCGGGCTGGCTGTCCAAACCCCGGTGGGCACCTTGGTCCATTCCGGGGATTTCAAAATCGACCAAACCCCCTTAGGCGGGGTGGTTACCGACATCAACACCTTTGCGGCCTATGGGGCGGAAGGGGTCCTGGCCCTGCTATCCGATTCGACCAATGTGGAACGGGAAGGCTACACCCTTTCGGAGAAGAGGATAGGGGAAACCCTGGACCAGATCATGCGGGAATGCCAAGGCCGGGTGATTGTGGCGGTTTTTGCCTCCAATATCCACCGCATCCAGCAGATCGTCGATTCAGCGCTTCGCAACCAGCGCAAGATCGTTTTTAACGGCAAGAGCATGGTTACCAACTGCCGCATAGCCCGGGAAATGGGCTACCTGAACCTTCCCCCCAGGATGGAATTGTCCCTGGGAGAAATGTCCCAGGTGCCGGAGTCCCAGGTGGCCATTATCACCACCGGCAGCCAGGCCGAACCCATGTCCTCCCTGACCCGGATCGCCATGGCCGACCATAAGCAGATAAAGATTAAAAAAGGGGATACGGTCATTCTTTCTTCCCGGTTTATCCCTGGAAACGAAAAGGCCATTAACGGTTTAATCAACAACCTCTACCGCTTCGGGGCCGAAGTGATTTATGAAAAGGTGTCCGAGATCCATGTTTCCGGCCACGCCAACCAGGAAGAATTAAAATTGATGCTGCATCTCACCAAGCCCCAATACTTTATTCCTATCCACGGGGAATACCGTCATCTGGTCAAGCACGCCCAATTGGCCCAAAAGATCGGCCTGGCACCTGAAAAAATCATCCTGGCCGAGAACGGCCAGGTCATCCGCTTCAATGCCTCGGAAGGATGGCTGGCCGACCAGGTCGAGGTGGGCCGGGTCTTTGTGGACGGCCGAGGCGTAGGGGACGTGGACCAACTTATTCTGCGGGACCGGCGGCACTTGTCCAACGAAGGACTGATCGTGGTTTTTATGGTCCTGAATAATCAGACCGGCGATCTCCTTTCCGGACCGGAGTTTATCTCCCGGGGATTTCTTCCGGAGGAGGACTATCCGGAATTGATCCAAGAGGCCAAGAACCGGGTTCAGGAAATCCTGGTCCTGCGTCAAACCGAAAACAAGAAAAATTGGCCGGAAATCCAGGAAGAAATTCGAAAGACCCTGCAGCGTTTTTTTGTCAAGGCCCTGGAAAGAAGACCGGTGGTGCTTCCCATCATCATCCCCATGTGAGGGGACGAGAGGCCATGCCCAAAGAACCTAAAAATAAATCCCTTTATTATGAGATCCTGGGGATTTTCCTGGGAGCCATCGGCATTGGCCTGCTCCTGAGCCTCCTCTCCCACCATGCCGTTGATCCTTCATTTAGTTCGCCCCAAGCCGGGAACGTGGCCGTTAAAAACTGGATCGGACGCATCGGTTCTTATTCCTCGGCCTTCCTGTTCGATTGGCTGGGCCTGGCCGCCTTCTGGTTGTGCCTTATTTTTTTTCAGTTGGCCTGGTTTTCCTTTAAATCCGAACGTCAGGCCACCCCGGCCTGGTATGCCCTCGGCTATCTCCTGCTGATTTTTTCCAGCGCTTCCCTGCTGTCCGCCTGGAAGGAGAATTTCCAATATTTCGGTTGGAACTTCCCCTGGGGCGGGGTGGTGGGTCTGGTGGTCTTCCAACGCATCGAGCGGTTTCTCAACCCGCCGGGGACCCATATCTTCTTACTCGCCTTTCTGCTGATCGGATTCATTTTAATCAGCCGGGTTTCTCTGGCCCGGGCGGCGGAGCGGTTTCAGGTCCGTCTCTCCGGACAAGTAAGCCGGTTTCGGGATGACTACCAGAAAAAAAGGGAGCGCAAGAGAAAGGCCAGGGTCCTAAAAGTCGAGCAGGAACAACAGAAGGAGAAAGAAGTCCGCCCGCCGGTGATCGTTCAGGGTCCGCTGGTCAAGGCCGCCCCTCCTCCCCGACCCAAGGTTCAGCAGGAACAATTCGCTTTTATGAAGGACCCGGGGGATTTCCAATTGCCGCCCCTGTCCCTGTTGGATGTTTATGAGAAAAAAGACCAGGAGATTCATCAGCAAAGCCTGATCATGAACTCCCGGCTCCTGGAAAAAAAATTAAAGGACTTCGGTGTGGACGGGCAGGTCACCGAAGTCTCTCCCGGTCCGGTCATTACCATGTATGAATTTGAACCGGCCCCGGGCGTGAAAATCAGCCGCATTACCGGCTTGGCCGATGATCTGGCCATGGCCATGCGGGCCGTCAGTATCCGGATCGTGGCTCCCTTGCCGGGCAAGGCGGTGATCGGCATCGAAATCCCCAACAGCCAGCGTGAGACGGTCGGATTAAAAGAAATCCTGGCCTCCCAGGAATTTATGGGCTCCAAGGCCAGACTGACCCTGGCCCTGGGCATGGACATCCTGGGCCTCCCGGTGGTGACCAACCTGGCCAGGATGCCTCATCTCCTGATCGCCGGTGCCACCGGCACCGGGAAAAGCGTATCCCTGAACGCCATGATCAGCAGCATCCTTTTCAAGGCCAGACCCGAAGAAGTCCGTTTCTTCCTGATCGATCCGAAACGCATTGAGCTCCTGCCTTACGAAGGGATCCCCCATTTGCTGCATGAAGTGGTGACCGATGCCAAGATGGCCACCCGGGTCCTGCGCTGGGCCATCCGAGAGATGGAAGACCGCTATAAAAAGATGGCCGATAAAGGGGCCCGGAATATCGATACCTACAACCAGCGGCTTCTGAAGGACCGCAAAGGGGGGGAATCGGGGAAATATCCCGAGGAATGGTTGCCCTATGTGGTCATTGTCATCGATGAACTGGCCGACTTGATGATGGTCTCCACCCGGGAGGTGGAAGAATATCTGACCCGGCTGGCCCAGATGGCCCGGGCGGCCGGGATCCATCTGCTCATTGCCACCCAGCGCCCTTCGGTGGATGTATTGACCGGGATCATCAAGGCCAATTTCCCGGCCCGGATTTCCTTCCAGGTTTCCTCCAAGACCGATTCCAGGACCATCCTGGATGCCAATGGGGCCGAAGCCCTGCTGGGATCAGGGGATATGCTTTTCCTGCCTCCCGGGGTCTCCAAACTGCAGCGAATTCACGGGGCCTTCGTCTCGGAGGCCGAAATCAAGCGCCTGACCGATTTTCTGAAGAAGCAAAAAGAAACGGTCTACGACGAAACCCTGCTGGAAGTGGAGGAGGCCGAAACAGCCGAAGGGGATGAGGACCTGGACGAGAAATATGAAGCGGCCCTCAGACTGGTCAGGGAGACCCGCCAGGTCTCCATTTCCATGATTCAGAGGAAACTGCGCATCGGCTACAACCGGGCCGCCCGCTTGGTGGAAATCATGGAGCGGGAAGGGATCGTCAGTTCTTCAGAAGGAGGCCGGCCCCGTGAACTGCTGCAAAAAAATTTTTAAGCCCTCGGCGGCCATTCAGGCGCTGAGGAATCAGGTGGGGTGGTCAATGAACAAAGCAATCCTGTTTTCTTTAGGGGTCCTGTTCGTCCTCTGTTTTTCCCCGGTCCCGATTCCGGCCCAGACCGATGGGGATCTGGATCAAATCCTGAGCCGGTTGAAAGACCGCTTCGGATCGGCCAAGACCTTTCAAGCCGATTATCTGAGGGATCTCCTGCCCAAGGTGCCCTCCCAATTGCCTCCCCAGTCTTTGCAGGCTGAAGGGCAGCTTTCCTTCCGGTCGCCCGGCAAGCTTCGCCTGGTCCAAAAAAAACCCCGGTCCGAGCAATTAATCAGTAATGGAGAAAAGGTCTGGTGGTATGTGCCCGAAGAGAAAGTGGTCTATGTCTATGCCTTGAAGGATTATTATCTCCAGATTAAACCCATCCTGGATTTCTTATCCGGTTTGGGGAGGTTGGATCAGCATTACCGGGTAAGTCCGGATCCCTCGGTACCTCCGGAGGCTTCTTACTCCGGGCTTATCCTGGAGCCCAAGACCCCCCAAGCGGACCTGAACCGGATTTTTCTCAAGATCTCCAAATCAACCTTCCTGCCGGTTGAATTTTCCTTTTACAATGTCCTGGGAGACGGCACCCGCTTCCGCTTCAGCCGGATCCAGAGCGGTCACAGCCTGGCCGATTCCCTGTTCAATTTTACCCCGCCCCCGGGGACGGAATCGGTTTCGCAGACTCCTCAACCGTCTCCCAAGAAGTAGGGATATAAAAAATCCGCCAGCGGCGTTTCAGGCCTTCCCGTCGATAGCCCAGCAGGCCTTTGAGCAGGGAAAACTCCAGCGTTTCCTTTTCGCTAACATAGCTGAAGAGAAAGCCGACCTCGATCCGGCGGGACTCTTTTTCCTTTCGATGGTAATAGAGTCCCCAGAGGAATTTGGAGACCTCTTTCCCCCGGCCGTCCTGGTAATATTCATACAGCCTGAAGAGCAACCCGTAATGACGCTCGAACCCCTCCCAATCCACCGGCATCAGGTCCGGAAAATAAAAATGGACCATGCCCCGGCCGTCTTCGGCATAGCGGAAGAGCGGCCAGATTTTGGTCACCCGCTCCCAGCGGTCTTCTTTCTTCCAATAGACCTGATGCACTTTAGTGATCATCATAAAACGATTCAGGACCTCATCTCTTTCTTCATCCTCTTCCTTTTCCTGCCGATAGACGAACCAGAACAGAGAAAGCTTCTCACGCGCCTCCACCTTGCGATAGGTGACCAGGGGCCAGAGATTCAGAGCCAGGGTTTTTTCTCCCCGGGCATACTGAAAAAAGGGCCAGGGCAAATCCCATTGAACGTAATCAAAATTTTTCTCGGAGTAATAGTTGAAAAAAGGCCAGAGCAGGATGACCTTTTTTTCATTGGGGGATTCCTCGGAGAGATAAAATGGAAACAGGTAGAAAGAGGTCTTGGGATAATCGGTATCCAGATATTCCTTTTGATAATGGCCGATGGGCCAGAGGAAAAAAGTCTTTTGAAAGGCCCCTTGACCCTGCTGTTCCTCATGGCCGTAGAAGGGCCAAATTCTGAATCCCTTCCGGTCTCCGCCTTCGGTCCAGGAGATGACCGGCCAGAGGAGGTGATGGGTGTGGGTTTCCCCTTCGCGGATATGGGTATAAAGAGGCCACAAAACAAAGCGGATTTCATCCCGGGCAAAGCGGCCTTTGAATTGACCGCCGAAAGGAAAAAACCCGCCATAGGCCTCTCCTTGGCTGTTTTTTCCCCAGAAAAGGAGAATCAGGTCCGTCTGCTCCTTTTCACCCTCCTCTTCGTTGAGGGATTTGTAAGAGGTAAAAAAAGGGATGAAGCGAACGAGCCGATATTCCGAAGTCTTCCGAACCCTTCCCAGGGGATAGAGAAATTCCAGTTCGTCGGTTTGATTCGTTAAATCTTCCCGATAAGAGAACAGGGGACGGAAGGTCCGCTCCCTCTCCTCCGGGGTTTCCGTCTGGGAATAAAAAGGACCGGCCGCATCCAGGCGGCGGACCTTCTTTTCGGGATCGGTTTGGATGTGAAAGAAAGGGGCGACGTTTTCCGGGGCAAGATCTTGGGCAAGATGAGCACAACCGGAAGCTAAGCAGGCCGATAAGGCTATGAGTATTATGAATAAGGGTCCAAGGGTTCGAGGGTTCATGGGTCCAAGCTTATAACGTTCGTCGTTTTCCTCTTTTCGCCGAACTCCGAACGCACTCCACCGAACGGTTTCGTCCTACTTAATGATGGTCCCGATGATGGTCCCTAAAATGCTTACCGGAACCTGTTCCTGAAGCCCCTCGGTGGCCTTGGTGACACTGCGCAGGGTGTACTTGGTTTCTTTATACAAGGAGTCGTCGTTGACTAATTTCCCCAGGGTCCCTTCCCCCTGATTGATTTTTTGCGTGGTTTGATTCAAATTGGCAATCGTTTCCTTGGCTTCCTTATAGAGGCTGTCGTCGTTGACTAATTTCCCCAGGGTCCCTTCCCCGGAATCAATCTTCTGGGCCACTTTTTCCAAGCTGTTCAAGGTCCTCCTGCTGTCGTTATAGAATTCTTCGTCCTTGAGAAATTTTCCCAGCGTTCCCCGCCCCTCGCGGACCTCCGTCATGGTGTCCTTTAAACCGGTCACGGTAGCCCTCATATCCCGGTACAGGGCATCGTCACGGATCAATTTACCCATGGTCCCCTCCCCGTGGGTAAGGCCCAGGGTGATGCTCCGGATATCCTCGGTGGTTTTTTTGACATTCGCAAAGGTTTCTTTCAGGGTATTCTTACCCTCCTCCGTCCCGATGACTTCTTCCAGACTCTGGGTCACGGACCGGATATTGTCCATGGCCGGTAAAGCCTTGGCTAAAAGATGATCCAGTTCAATGGTTGATCGGGTCTGGGTAATGACGCCGCCGGCCGCCAGACGCTGACCTTTCTCGGTACCGGGTTCAAGATCGATATATTTATCCCCCAGGACGCCCTTGGTCCGGATGACGGCCCTGGCATCCGAATAGACGGGGATATCCTTGCGTATGGTCATGGTTACCTTGGCCTGATTGCCGATCAATTTAACCTCCTTGACCCGCCCCACTTCGATGCCGGCCACCTCAATCGGGCTGTTGACGACTAAACCGGAAACCGAGTCGAAAAGGGCCATAACCTCATAACCCTTGGCTGATTTGATCTTGTATTTTTCTAATCGCAGGGTCATGTAGGCCAGGACCACCAGACCGATAAAAACAAAAATGCCCACCTTGATCTCGGTGCTTACTCCCTTTTTCTCCATAAAAACCTCCTTTGGGCTGTGAACCCTTCCCTCAGCGACAAAGAGGGGACAAAAATTCCCGAACAATGGGATCGGATGACTCTTGAAAGACCTGTGGAGTCCCCTCGATTATGATCTTCCCTTCGTAAAGCATGGCAATGTTATGGGCGATCTGGAAAACACTCTGGATATCATGGCTGATAACCACACAGGTCATTTTGAATCGCTGTTGGGTATCCATAATCAAACGATCAATGGAAGCGGTCAGGATCGGATCCAAACCGGTGGTCGGTTCATCAAAAAGGAGAATGTCGGGCTCCAGGGCCATGGCCCTGGCCAGGGCCACCCGTTTGCGCATGCCGCCGCTCAATTCGGCGGGCATCTTTTCCTCTACCCCGGAAAGACCGACCAGTTCCAGCTTTTCGGCCACCAGCTTTCTGATTTCGCTTCCTTTTAATTGTTTATGCTCCCGGATGGGAAAGGCCACATTCTCCCCGACATTCATGGAATCGAAAAGGGCGCCTTCCTGAAAAAGCATCCCGAACCGCTTCCGGATTTTATAAAGCTCTTTCTCGCTCATGCGGACCAGGTCCTGGCCATCCACCCAGATCTCCCCATCGTCAGGCCGGAAAAGCCCGATGATATGTTTCAGGAGAACACTTTTCCCACCCCCGCTCCTTCCGATAATCACCGTGGTTTGACCGGTGGGGATGGACAGGTTCAGATCCTTTAGAACCGATTGCTTTTTAAACGATTTGCTTAGATTAACGAGCCGGATCATAGGCTAAAAAAGAAGTGAGGTAAGCACATAGGTCCCGATTAGGATGCAAACCGAAGAGATGACCACGGCCTCGGTGGTCGCCCGCCCCACTCCTTCCGCTCCTCCGCTGGTATGATAGCCTTTGTAGCACCCGACCAGGGTCAGGATGAGGCCAAAGACAATGGATTTGACCAGGCCTTGAACCAGATCGGCTAATTCCAGCATCTCGATCATTTTGTTCATATAGACCCCGGAATTGATCCCCAGCAGAATGACCCCGACAAAATAGCCGCCGATGACTCCCACTAAAATATTGATGGCCGTCAGCAGGGGAACCATCAAAATGCCGGCCCAGATCCGGGGAACCACCAGGTAATGAATGGGATTGATGGCCATGATCTGCAGGGCATCGATCTGCTCGGTAACCCGCATGGTTCCTATCTCGGCGGCGATACCCGAACCGGCGCGGGCATTGACCATCAAACCGGTCATTACCGGCCCCATTTCACGGGCCAGGGAAAGGGCCACAATGCCGCCCATCAAACTCTCCCCGCCGAATATTCGAAAGCCGTGGTAGCTCTGCAGGGCCAGGACCATGCCGGAGAAGACCCCGGTCAGGACAACGATAAAGAGGGATTTAACCCCCACAAACTCCATCTGTTTGATCACGTTTCTCCCCCGGAAAGGCGGGACAAAGGTCATGGCCAAGGCCTTGAAGAGCATCATCAGGATCCCGCCCAATTCATTCATCAAGGTTAGGACGGAATTCCCAAGCAGAAAAAAGAAATGTTGAACCATAAATCCTTAAAGGGAAGTTCAGCGGACGAATTAATCTCCTATCCTCTTAACTACCCGACACGGAGAAGTCAAGAAAAAACAATGGTCCCACTTTTGCTGAGTATTTGTTATAATTTAATAAAAAGGGGCGCCCGCCGCCTCCCGCCGCCAACGAAAAGGAGTAGGCTATGACCGGAATCATTATCGTGGATATCCAGGGTGATTTTACGCAGCTCATGGACGGCCCCCTGGGTGTGCCGGGAACCAATCTGGATTATATCCACAAACTTCAAAAAGAGATCGAGCGCTTAAAGGGTTTGGGCTACCCCCTCTGGGCCAGCCAGGACTGGCATCCGGCCGATCATATCTCGTTCGTTACCAGCCATCCGGGGAAGAAGATTTTCGACCGGATTTCTGTCTCAGGAAGGGAACAAATTCTCTGGCCGCCCCACTGTCTTCAGGATACCTCGGGTGCGGAACTGTTGGTGGATACGAGCGGATTTGAAGGGGTCATCCGCAAGGGTCAGGACCCCGGATATGACAGTTACTCTGTCTTTCAGGACGAGGGAGGTCACGAAACGGGACTCTTTACGCTTTTGAAAGAAAAGGGAATCAGAAAATTAGTCCTTTTCGGTATCGCCACCGATTATTGTGTCCGGGCCACAGCCCTGGAGGCCAGAAAGCGGCGTTTTGAGACGATGGTCGTGACCGGACTCTGCCGGGGCGTCTCTCAAGAAACCACGGAGAAAGCCCTCAGGGAGATGCAGCTAAGCGGTGTGGTTCTCGTGGAGAACCTCGACTCCCTTTTGAGCCAGTAGACAGGATCTTAAAGGATGGAGCGGAAAGCAAAAAGTTCTTCTTTGCGTCCTTCGCGCCTTTGCGGTGAAAGTGAATCTCTATTCGCTCTGATTAGCCAGGGCCAAGGCGGCGGCGATTCGGGCCCCGATGGCCTTGATCTTTTCCAGGTCACCCTGATCCCGGCCGTGTTTCAAATCCGCCTTCGTCTTCTCCCACTGCGGGACCAGGTGAATATGGAAATGATCGACAAGCTGCCTGGCCACCTTGCCGTTAAGCTGGTAGATGATCATACCTTCGGGTTTTAGAGCCTCCTTGATAGCCATGGCCACCTTCTTGGACGTCCCTATGGCAGTGAGGAGATCTTTTTCCGTTATGTCAAAAATGGTCGGGTAGTGCCTCTTGGGGATGATCAGACAATGGCCGTCGGAACGGGGATTGATATCCAGGAAGGCCAGGGTCTCTTGGTCCTCAAAAACCGTTACTGCCGGAGCCTGGCCGGCAACAATCTTACAGAAAATACAATCCATAGGTGAAGGGTGCTCCTTTTAAAAGAGTCAGATCGTCTTTCTTTTGATCTTTTATAGAATCAGGGGGCTTTTTTCAATTATTTTCGTCTGGTGCCTCAAACCTGGGTCATAAGGGCAATCCACGACCCTCCGACGAGAGTGCTTCTTGGATAATCCTGTTGACAGAAGGAGCCTTTCCGTTTATAAACTTTTCAGCGCGCCCATAGCTCAGTGGATAGAGCGCCGGACTACGAATCCGTAGGTCGGGTGTTCGAATCACCCTGGGCGCGCCAGTTTTTTTTAGCCCCCCCAATTTCTCTTCTTTACCACTTAGGTCTGTTGATAGGTAAAAATTACCTCCCCCCCGAATGTCTTCCTTAACTATTCAAGTAATATGTTCCTCGACTCGGTATTATTTTAATCTACCCCAATGTCAATCTTTTTAAAGCTCCAAGCGCTCCCACACTCCCGGCCAACTTTTTTCCCACCGCCTCTTTAGGTTTCCCAGGAAACTAAGAGTCAAGAGCAGACTCAACCCTTCAAATTTATGCAACTTCGAGGTTCACTCCCTTGAAAGGAAGGGTGTCCCTGGTTTTTAAAAGATAGATATTGACAGTAAAATTTAACGTTGTTATTATCTCCAACATGGAGGCAAGGCTGCTATTAAACGAACGCCATGTCATAGACAAAGACGCCTTCGTTGAAATGGTGGTCTGGAGATTGTCGTCCCCCCTTGCCGGAAGTCCTCACCGCTTCAAGTATAGGCTGGCACTGATTATCAAAGGCATTTGCGTTTTGCGCTTCGACAATGAGGCTGGCAAGGGCGATCATAAACACTTTGGCGAGGAAGAGGTTCCCTACCATTTCACCACACCCCAGGACTTGCTTGATGATTTCTGGGGTGAAGTAGACCATTATTGGAGGCTCTGAGATGCGTACCGTAACATTGGAAGTATCTTCTCGTAAAAAAATCAGTCAACGATTTCAGCGAGCGTTCAAAGGAGAATCGCCGGGGGCCTTTATCAGCTTCGATTCACCTGCGCTTCTTTTCAGGATACTCTCGGGAAAACGCTGGGACTTGCTTAAGGTTATGACCGGAGCAGGACCGATGACAATTCGTGAGGCTGCGCGACGGCTTGCAAGGGATATAAAGGCGGTACATGGTGACGTCCATGCACTTTTGAACGCCGGCATTTTGCAGAAAACCGCAAATGGCCTCATTGTTTTTCCCTTTGACGAGGTGCATGTGGATTTTATGCTTAAAGCCGCATGAATTTCAGGGTTATGGCGGTGTTAGGTATTTTTCTTCAATAGTCAGGTGCATCCTTGAATTCGTTGACTTGCGATTCTTCAACCCCCAATTTTATTTTTCCCCCGCAACCCCATCTCCGGCAGCTTAGCTTTGGGAACGGCTCGCTGGCATTCCGGACGGTTACAATACCCCTGGTTCTTAATCCGGGGATTTGAAAGAAAAAAAGATTGGCAATGCCGACATCGGTTCCGGTCCATGGCGTCCCTCCCGGGGAAACCATAAATCGGTCAGCGGTTCTCTGAAACGGAAGAAAATTAGAAAAAGAGGAATGGTAGGGGAAGAAAAAGGAAGAAAATAGATCCTTGGCCGGGTTCTACTCCGGTGCCCCTGGCCTACTTCTTAACCGAAGTAAATGGTAGGCTTACTGACTGGTGATGATAATCGGTAACCAGAGCATGGCCGTGGGGATTAAATAGAGCTCGGCGGTGTCGATGTAGGCGCCGTTCGTGGCCCCGCCCCCGGCCACCAGGACCTGGCTGTTGGGCAAAAGAGTAGCCGTGTGGTAAGCCCGCCCGGTAGACATGGAACGCGTGGCGGTCCAGGTCCCCGTGGCCGGGTTGTAGAGCTCGGCGCTGGTCGGGTCGCTCCCGGTGCCCCCGGCCACCAGGACCTGGCCGTTGGGCAAAAGAGTAGCCGTGTGGGCAGCCCGCGTGGTGGCCATGGAACCGGTGGCGGCCCAGGTCCCCGTGGCCGGGTCGTAGAGCTCAGCGCTGGCCAGGTAGGGCGCACCACCCGCTACCAGGACCTGGCCGTTGGGCAGCAGGGTGGCGGTGTGTAGTTGGACGATAATAACCATGGAGCCGGTAGCGGTCCAGGTTCCGTTGCCGGGTCGTAGAGCTCGGCTTGGTCCGCAGCGAGGAGCCCGCCCCCGGCCACCAGGACCTGGCCGTTGGCCAGCAGGGTGGCCGTGTGTAGGAGGTGAGCCGTGGCCAGGGAACCGGTGGCGGTCCAGGTCCCCGTGGCCGGGTCGTAGAGCTCGGCGCTGGCCAGGTAGCCAGCTGGTACATTATAGCCCCCGGCCACCAGGACCTTGCCGTTGGGCAGCAGGGTGGCCGTGTGGTAGTTCGCGGGCCGTGGTCAGGGAGCCGGTGGCGGTCCAGGTCCCCGTGGCCGGGTCGTAGAGCTCGGCGCTGGCCAGGACACGACTGGCACGTTACAGCCCCCGGCCACCAGGACCTTGCCGTTGGGCAGCAGGGTGGCCGTGTGACAATGCGCGGGCGGTGGTGAGGGAGCCGGTGGCGGTCCAGGTCCCCGTGGCCGGGTCGTAGAGCTCGGCGCTGTCCAGGATGCCGTGCTGCCTGATACCAACGCCCCCCGCCACCAGGACCTTGCCGTTGGGCAGCAGGGTGGCCGTGTGATGGGAGCGACGGCCGGTGGTCAGGGAGCCGGTGGCGGTCCAGGTGTCCGCCGCCCAGGCCGCCCGGGGCAGCACCAGGCTCAAGGTCAGGATGAGAAAAAGAGAAAAAGCCAACGCCCCGAGATAGGCCCCGGCAGATCCACGCGTGTGCCACGAGGCGCTCTCGTGGAAGATCTCTGTGAGCGTCTTCATGACGCCCGAGTTGAAGGCCTCGTAACCCCGTCGCACGGTCTCGGCGTTTTTTTCTGCCTCGTTCATGGTGTAGTCCTCCTTTAGGTTGTGATCGGTGATTGGCGTCTACTCCACGATGTTCTTAGCTTACATTATAAGCTTAAAAATAGAAATAGGGTAAATAGCGTAATTTATGAAGTGAAATACTGTATTTTAAGAGGTAGAAGTCAGGGTAACGTAACCCTATGCATTGACTGAGTTTGCAGATAAGAGCTGTTAAGGGTGAACTCCCCTTGAGGCGAAGTCCTGCGGAAGCTTAAATCCCCAGTGCCTTGTTAACGAGTAGCGTTAGAAATCATTCGGGAATGGCCAAAATTAGAAAACACGATTTCAGGAAGAAGGCAATACCCCGAATATGGACCAATCATTGGCCCTAAACAAACAAGTTAAAACTTGCCCCAATTCTTACCCAAGTATATCTGGATGCCCTGACCGGGGAAATAGGCCGGATAAAGATTAACAAACTTTTCGAGGTCCGCTGCATAATTTTCATCGGGGAGGACCCCCACAACCTTGGCCAGGAACAAGAGGGCCAGGGATGGGACCCGGGAATCTCCACGATTGCAATGAATCAAAAGGTTTTTCCCATCCTCCCAATGCTGCCGGGCAAATCTTAAAAACTCAGAGAAAAGGGCCGGCATGAATAACGGCTCGGAAGGATCGATCATGTTCAGGTAGAGGTTATTGGGGCGATCAAGGACCAAATAATGAGGATGGCTTTTTACCTTCTTTGCCACCATGTCTGTTGATACGTAAAAAAGATCCTTGACACGATTTTCGTGTTTCCCTCTGTGCGATCTTGGAGAAGGTTAATCATTGTAAAGCCGTTACTGAGACGCCACCTTAATTTGGTCGCTCCCCCCGCCTAATACAGTGTAGAGCCTCACTTGGTTGGCGAGCTTGGCCAAGCGAAGCGCAACCAGCCCCTGCTGTGCCGCATAGAGAGAACGCAGGGCATCCAGGACGCCCAGGTAGCTGTCAATTCCCCTGGCATAACGTGCAGTGGAAAGGCGGTAGGTTTTAGCAGTCGCCTCTACCAGGGATTGTTGCGCCGACAACTGCTGCTCCACCGTGCCCCAAACGGCCAGGGCATCGGCCACTTCCCTGAAGGCCGTCTGAATCGCCTTCTGGTATTGGGCCAGGGCGATTTCCTTTTCTACTTTCGTGGCCTCCAGGGCCGACCACACCCGGGCATCAAAAATCGGTATTTTGATCTGTGGGGCGAAACTCCAGGTATCCGAACCGGAGTTAAAAAGCCCGGATAGCTGGCTGCTGGCGGTTCCGACCGAGGCGGTCAGCGATATCCGGGGAAAGAGCGCCGCCCTGGCCGCTCCGATATTGGCGTTGGCCGCCTTGAGCCGGTGTTCCCCGGCCATAATATCCGGTCGATGAAGGAGCACCTCGGAGGAGAGGCCGGCGGATATTTCTGGAAGAGGCTTAATGCTGCTCAGGTCCGCCGGCACGAGTCTCACTTGGCCTCGGGAACGAGGAGCCGATCAGGAGGTTCAGGGCGTTTTCATCCTGCGCCGCCAGTTGCCTAAAGCGGGCCATGTCTCCCCGAGCGGTGTCCACTTGCGTTTGAGCCCGATTGAGATCCAGTTCGGAGGCGAGCCCGACTTCATGGCGTCGTTTGATCAATTCATAGGCGCCTTTTTGCGTTTCCCAGGTGATTTCCGCCAGCTTGAGATTTTCCCTGTCCGCAGCCAGGGTCAGATAGGCGTTGGCCACCGCGGATACCAGCAGGATCTGCGTGCTGCGGCGGGCCTGATCCGTGGCCAGGAACTCTTCCAGCGCCCGATCCTTCAGGCTGCGGATGCGGCCGAAGAAATCGATCTCCCAGGAACTGAGGCCCAGATTGACGCTGTACTGCTCCGCGGTCATCGATTGCCCGGTGGTCGAAAGATCAGCCGGCACACGCTGTTTGCTCCCATTGGCGGTCGCATCGATCATAGGGAACAGTTCAGCCCGTTGGATGCCGTATAAGGCCCGAGCCCGTTCGACATTTAAGGCGGCCAGCCGTAGATCTCGGTTGTTGTCCAGGGCCGTCGCGATCACTTTTTGCAGGCGATCATCGGTGAAAAATTCCCGCCAGGGTAACTCGTTTGCCGTGGGTGTGCCAGACCGCGCGGGTGTTTCTTTGTAGGCCGCACCGGTGGGCCAACCGGCAGGGACCGGGGCTTCCGGCCTGGTGTATCGGGGGGCCAGGGTGCAGCCGGTCAGAAAGACGAACATTCCAATCGTTAGAAGGAGGTTTCTATTCATGGGATTGATCCCCTGATGGATTGATTTCCGCCATCTTAGCCGCTTTCCGCTTTCTGTGCTTGCCAAAGGTCTTCTCGATCACCACAAAAAAAAGCGGTACAAATAAGGTTACCAGGAAGGTGGCCGTAATCACTCCCCCAAGCACGGCGGTGCCGATGGCCTTTTGCGCGCCTGCGCCCGCCCCGCTGGCAAAAGCCAGGGGCAGAACCCCAAATCCGAAGGCCAGTGAGGTCATAATGATGGGACGCATCCTCAGTTTCGAGGCTTCCATTGTCGCTTCGATCAGGTCCTCCCCTTCTTCCACCCGTGCCTTGGCAAACTGGAC
This sequence comes from uncultured delta proteobacterium, assembly GCA_963711835.1. Lineage (GTDB taxonomy): Bacteria > Desulfobacterota > RBG-13-43-22 > RBG-13-43-22 > RBG-13-43-22 > CAVQFQ01. The sequence goes on from CAVQFQ010000017.1 coordinate 462,044, forward strand.
GATCAGGATGGCGTTCTTGGTGGTCAGGCCTAAAGTGGTCAACAGACCAAGCTGGAAATAGACATCATTGGGCAACCCCCGAAGCGATGAGGCGATCACGCCCCCGATGACCCCCAGGGGCAGGCCCAACAGGATCGAAATGGGGATGGGCCAGCTCTCATACAGGGCCGCCAGGCACAGAAAGATCACCAGAATGGAAAAGGCGTAAAGGGGAGCGGCCTGGGCACCGGACTGCCGCTCCTGGTAGGAAAGCCCGGTCCAGTCAAAGCCGATCCCTTGTGGTAACTTCCTGACAAACCCCTCCATGGCCTGCATCGCTTCACCAGAGCTTCTCCCCGGCGCCGCCTCACCCACGATGTTCAGGGAAGGAAAGCCATTGAAGCGCTCCAGTTTCGGAGAGCCGGAAGTCCAGTGCCCAGAGGCAAAAGAGGCGAAGGGGACCATCTTGCCCGTGTTGTTGCGCAGATAGATTTTTTCCAGATCCCCGGGCAACATGCGGTAGGGAGCGTCGGCCTGGACATAGACCCTCTTGACGCGGCCGCCTTGAATGAAGTCGTTGATATAGGCGCTGCCGAAGGCCGCCGAGATCGTGTTGTGGATCGAGGTGATGGGCACTCCCAAGGCCCCGGCCTTCTCCCAATCCACGTCAATCCGGTATTCAGGGACATCTTCGAGACCGTTGGGCCGGACCTTGGTCAATACCGGGTCCTTTGCCGCCAGGCCGAGAAGCTGGTTGCGGGCTGCCATCAGGTTCCCGTGGCCCAGACCGCCGCGGTCCAGCAACTGAAAATCAAAACCCTTGGCCTGGCCCAGTTCCACCACCGCTGGCGGCGCGAAGGCAAATACCATGGCGTTGCGGATCTTGGAAAACTCCCCCATGGCCCTTCCGGCCACGGCGCCAACCTTCAGCTCAGGCCGGTTGCGGAGATCCCAATCCTTGAGCTTGACGAAGGCCAGGCCCGCGTTCTGGCCCCTGCCGGAAAAGCCTACGCCGGAAACCGTCATGAGGGCTTCGACCGCGTTCTTCTCGTGCCCCAGGAAATGATCCTGGACTCTCTTCATGACCTTGTCGGTTTGCTCCAGGGTCGAGTTCGCCGGAAGCATGGCCTGAACCATAAGGATTCCCTGGTCTTCATCCGGGAGATAGGCGGTAGGCATCCGTTTAAAGAGGAATCCCATCGCCGCCACGATCAGAAGAAATATTACCACGTAGCGGATCTTTTTAGAGAGGGACTGGCCCACAAGTTGTAGATACCGGTCTCTGGCTCGAAAAAAGATGCGCTCAAACCAGCGGAAAAACGGTCGCAGAAACCAGATCCCTCCTTCCGCCGGCTCGTGCCCCTGGGGCACCGGCTTGAGAAAGGAGGCGCATAAGACCGGCGTCAGGACCAGGGCCACCACCACCGAAAGAAGCATGGAGGCTATGATGGTCACGGAGAACTGACGGTAGATGACACCAGTGGAACCGCTGAAAAAGGCCATAGGCCCGAAGACAGCCGAGAGCACCAGCCCGATGCCGATCAAGGCACTGGTGATCTGGTCCATGGACTTGCGGGTGGCCTCCTTGGGAGAAAGTCCTTCCTCGCTCATGATTCTTGCTACATTCTCCACCACCACGATGGCGTCGTCCACCAGCAGGCCGATAGCCAACACCATGGCGAACATAGTCAGCATGTTGATGGAGAAACCGAAAAGCCCCAGCACTGCGAAGGTTCCCAGGATGACCACCGGCACGGCGATGGTCGGGATCAAGGTGGCCCGCATGTTTCCCAGGAACAGATACATGACCAGGAACACCAGCAGGATCGCCTCGAGCAGGGTCTTGACCACCTCCTTGATGGCCACCTTGACGAAGGGCGTGGTGTCGTAGGGATAAACGATCTTCATACCGGCGGGGAAGAAATGGCTCATCTCTTCCAACTTGGTTCTAACGGCATCGGCCGTATCCAGGGCATTGGCGCCGGCCGCCTGACGGATGGCCAGAGCGGCGGAGGGCCGGCCGTTGTAATAGGCTTGGATATCGTAAAGTTCGGTCCCGAGTTCCGTTCGCCCCACATCCTTGACCCGGACGATGGATCCATCCGGATTGGTGCGCAGCGGGATCGCGGCAAACTCCTCGGGCGTCTTGAGCAGGCTCTGGACAATGATGGCGGCATTCAGACGCTGGCCTTTGACCGCCGGCGCCCCGCCGAACTGCCCCGCGGACACCTCCACGTTGTAGGCCCGTAGCGCCGTGATGACGTCTTGAACCGTCATCTGGAAATCGGTCAGCCGGTCGGGGTTGAGCCAGACTCGCATGGCATACTGGCTGCCGAAGATCTCCACCTCACCCACACCCGGCACCCGCGAAAGCACCTTCTCGAGATTGGACTGGGCATAGTCCCGCAAATCATTCCCATCCATGCTCTCGTCTTCCGAGATCAGGCCGACGATCAACAGGTAGTTCCGGGTGGATTTGGCCACCTTGACGCCAGAGCGCTGCACCACCTCCGGCAGGCTGGCCATGGCGAGCTGGAGCTTGTTCTGAACCTGGGCCCAGGCCAGGTCCGGATCGGTCCCTGGGGCAAAGGTCAGCTCGACGCGGGAAGAACCGGCCGAATCACTGGTCGCCGACAAATACAACATCTTGTCGAATCCGGTCATCTTCTGTTCGATGATCTGCGTCACACTGTTCTCAACGGTCTCCGCCGATGCTCCCGGATAAAAGGAGGTAATGGCAATGGATGGAGGGGCGATGGGAGGATACTGCGAGATGGGCAGATTGTAGATGGCCAAGCCGCCCCCCACCATCAAGATAATGGCGATGACCCAGGCAAAAACCGGACGGTCAAGAAAAAATCGCGATAACATAACGCGTCTCCGTCAGTTTGATTTTGGGGCCGGCTGGCCCGTCCTATCAGGCACAGCCCCACCCGTTCCAGTCTCCTTAAAAGGGCCCACCTTTACGGAAGCGCCCGGCCGCACTTTTTGAAGGCCCTCGACGATCACCTGATCGCCGGGTGTCAGGCCGGAGGTGACCAGCCACTGGTCCTTGATGGCCCGGTCCAGGCCGAGCATCCGTTGTCCAACCTTGCCCGCGTTGTCCACAATCAGGGCCACGGGATTCCCCTTGGGATCGCGTGACACAGCCTGCTGGGGAATCAGGATGGCCTGCTCATTGACGCCCTCCTTCACCACCGCCCGGACGAACATGCCCGGCAGGAGAATCCGTTGCGGATTGGGAAAGACCACCCGCAGGGTGACCGCCCCGGTGGACTGATCGACCGTGACATCGCGAAACTGAAGGGTCCCTTCCCGGGGATAGGCTGTGTTATCTTCCAGAATAAGTTTGACCTTTTTCTGGTTTTTCCCATCCTGGTTCAGGCGGCCGCCTTCCAGTCGCTGCTTCAATCGCAACAGCTCGGAGGTGGATTGGGGAACATCCACGTATATGGGGTCAAGTTGTTGAATCGTCGCCAGGGGAGAGGGTTGATGCGCCGTCACCAGCGCCCCCTCCGTCACATTGGATTTTCCGATAAGACCGGTGACGGGGGCGATGATGCTGGCGTATCCCAGATTGATGCGGGCCGACTCCAACGTTGCTTTCCCAACCTGGATATCGGCTTCAGCCTGTTTCAGAGCGGCGGCGGCATCATCAACGTCCTGCTGACTGACCGCCTTATCAAGGATCAATTCTCTTAAACGTTCGGCCCTCAACCGGGTCGCCGGCAGATTGGCCTCGGCCCTGCTGAGGACGGCTTTGGCATTGTCAAGGGCCGCCTGAAAGGGGGCGGGATCGATTTGATAAAGCACTTGACCGGCCTTGACTTCCGAACCTTCGGTAAAGAGGCGTTTGAGTATGAGACCGTTGACCTGGGGGCGTATTTCCGCCACCCGATAAGCCGATGTGCGGCCCGGCAGTTCGGTGGTCAGCACGATGGACTGCCGGGCTGCCTTGACCGTGGCCACCTCCGGGATTGGGGGCGGAGGGGTTGGGGGTTTGCGTTCGCACCCGACCAGGAAGAGGCCAATGAAGGCAGCCGCCAGAGCCAGACCACCAACTTGTAATTCAGCGATATTTTTAAGAAGTTGCATTAAAAAAACCTCCAGGAAAGAATGATGGGATCGGAGCGATTCCGCAACGTGTCGAAATTGATTTACTGCGCCACCAATCCATTGAAGATAATGTTCAGGATCACGTCAGGATCCTCAGGGTAAGGATGCCGATCAGGCGAATCCAACCACAGAAATAGAAAGGTCCTGGTGATGCTGTCAAGGGCGACCGCTAAAAGGTAGGGGTCTGCGATTTTTTTGAATCGTTTTTTTTTAATCCCGCTGGCAAAAACGGCCGCGAGCGTTTGGATGTTCTTTTTCTGTATCTCACGGATTTCGGCATCAAGCCCCGCCCTGAGATTGAAGCTCGTTACCTGGGCCTCAACTAAAAAGAGGCGAATCGCTGCAAGGTTGGCCCGAAAAACTTCGCCTTTGACCTTGACATAGTTTCGGAGTTTTCCGATTTCGTCATCCCTGGCTTTAATCGCTTCCTGGAGCGCTGCTTGGAATTTATCGGCCAGATCGAGAATAAGTGTTTGATAGAGATCTTCTTTATTTTTAAAGAATTTGTAGAGCGTGCCGATGGCGAATTCGGACTCCTGGGCGATCTCGCTCATCGAGACGTTGTAGTATCCCTTTTCCGAGAAAAGATCGAGCGCGGCGGCCAGCATCTCTTGGCGTTGCCTGACCTTTTCTCTTTCCCGCCTGGGAAGTTTCCCCTCTTCCATTCTTTGGCTCCTAAAATTGAACGTGGTGTCATAATTTAAAATATTAATTCACCTTGTCAAGCAAAATCGAGGCTGGGATTTTCCGATTGAAAGTGATTTTAGCGTGCCCCAGCCTATAATACCAAACTTGACCCAATTCGAATACTGATAGACTCCCATAGTTATAAGGCAGAACAGGAGCATGAAATCTCGCGAGGAATGCTCTCGGCGACGCCTATGGGTTCTTTACCCGACAAGCCAAAGGAGAAGTTCTTATCGGCAGACAGGCATTGCAGGAAATACACTCGGCTTTGTCTGGTCCCTCCCCGGATCGCCAGAGGACGGGGAGGTCCGGCTGGCGGATAAGGGGCCTGGACATTGAGACGAAATCCGCCGCCTTGGCACTCAAGACTTCTTCTATTTTACTGAACGACCGTAAACCTCCCACTAAGATGACCGCCGCATTCGTCTTTTCTTTGAGTGCTTTCGCACCCGGGAGGAAATAGGCTTCTTGATCATAGGTTTTAATGCCGGTCCGAGATTCGGCCAAGAGCACAGGAGGCCACCCCAGTTCCTCTTTCGGGCGGGTGCAAGATTCCCACATGCCTCCGCTGGCCTCAATGGCCGCGAACCCTACCTCGCCTAAAATCTTTCCCACCTGGACCGCTTCGTTGAGGTCGGGGCCCCCAGGAAGGAAGTCAGTCGTGTTGAATTTAATCAGAATGGGGAAACGCTCGCCGACCTTTTTTCTGGCTCGCTGGTAGATGTCCTTGACGATTCTGGTCCGATTCTCAGTGGATCCGCCATATTGATCCTCGCGCTGATTAGTCCGCGGTGACAAGAAGGAACTCAGAAGCCAGCCGTGAGCAGCATGAAGCTGAACCCCGTCGAAACCAGCCTCTTGGGCCCGCCGTGCGCCTTCGGCAAAGGCCTCGATGATTTCCTCAATTTCGTCTTGGGTCAACGCCCTCGGCGTCCGATCGAAGGTTGCGTCGTAGACCGCGGAAGGGGCGGTTGGCTCTACCTCATGGATGGCTTCCGCAGGGGGTGCCATGAGCTCAGGATGCTTTTGAATATAGGCGACCATGGCCGGCGGAAGCAGGGGGAATATTTTAGCAGTGTTTTCTCGATGAATGACCTGTCTTCCGGGATGATTCAATTGGATCATCACCCTGCAGTCCGGCGCAGCTTCCCGCACTGCCTGTGGGATTTTTTTGAGACTCTGAATAAAAGAATCGTTATCCGCTCGCATTAAGAGATGGGGCGCCAGCGCCTTGGAGTATACGCCGGCAGCGCCGGTGATTATCAGACCCACACCCCCTTTGGACAAAGTGCGATAAAGGTCCACTAAAAAATCCGATACCTCACCTTTGCTTGTGGCTGCATTCTCGTACGTGGCCGAACGGACTAAACGGTTTTTGATTTCGAGATGTCCAATGCGTGCCGGATTAAAGACTATCGAATCTTCCCTGATAGCCATATCTCCTCCTTTGCAGTTATCATCTTTTGGGAAAAAGAACTCCTTGATATCCCTTAGAAATATTTCTCGTCGACCCCAATTACCCCCTTCACCTACTACTCTTTACTAAGGGCTCTCCTCTGTTCCCGTTAACCTGTAGATAGCCATAACGGTGGGTCTTTTTAGCCATCCTTATGGAAGGAATATTTGTCGTACGTACAGGGGAATGACGCCGACCGCTATAAGCTGCTCAGTCCCGTCGAACAGCTTGCTCAGTTCAGGCACGGCCACACGGAATTGGTAATTTTTCACCCGGCCTATACCGGCGGGGACGCTCTTGACGATGTCCGTAGCCGTATCTGTACGGTAGATACGGAAAAAGCTCGGCTCCGCAGATGAATATACTTTTTGTTCCGACCTAGCCCGTAAAGGGAGGGCCTGCTGGTATTGCACCCGCAGCTCAATGACCCCCCCGCGAGTATCTCGTACTTCCCAGAAGTCTTCGCCTACCCCAGATTCAAGGTTAGCCATTTTATACGTCTGCTCCCTTCGGATGGTGGCCCCGACATATTTTTTATATGGGCCCGGGACATTAGTTATGTCGGCCATGAAACCACCGATGATTACGGTGGCCATCTCACCGGTTTGCGTATGCTTTGCGGGAACTGCGAACGGCACTACCCGATTGACTCCCCCCATATCCGGCTTTCCTTGAGCATCCTGGACGAGAAACGAATCAATAAAGAGGACGAATAAGTTGGCCTCCTTGAGCGGACCTCCTGGGATCGGCGTTACCTGCCATGGAGGCGGCACCAGCTTCTGAATTTCCGCTTGCCCCACACGCAGGGCTACCATGAGTCTGGTTTCCACGGTCGATTGGACAAGGGTCTCTGCCCCCGACTGAACGGTAGACCCAAAAACCCAGGCCGAGGCCATTAAAATACCGATGAGAACCCACATTGACTTTTTTGTGGCCATGGTCGTTTCCTCCTTTTTAGTTTTAAAAAATTAGTTGGGTTTTATAAAGAAAGAGCAATTCAAGAAAGGCAGAAAAGAAAGGCTCCGAAGAGAACCTCTTAACCGCATTGCTCCTGTTCAGGGATGGGGCTCCTTGGTCCCAAAAGGGAGGGGAGAGGGCAGGTAAGGAAACCCTCGCTGCCCCAACGATCTCCTTTAGATTTAATCCTTATGAATCCTGATCAGATGAGCGTGTCTTCCTGCCAGCCGAGTTTGATAATCTCGATCCGGTTCAGATCGCTCGGGCCGAGCCGGTATTTCTTGTCGGCCACGACAATGTGAATGGGCTGGACATCCAATTCCCTGTCTTCCCCGAAAAAGGCGACCCTTTTCCTCCGCAGGAGTTCGGCCCCGACGGCATCCACGGAAACCGGATCCAACCCTACGATCAAGCCCTGATAGGGCCAGAGGTAGCGCCGGTCGATGGAATGCGGGCCTCTCCCATAAAACTGCGGGGTTAGGGCCACCAGGATGTTCAACCGGGTCTTTGCCTTTTACCAGCGGAAGGGTCCATATCTTTCCCAGATCGGCACAGGCCTCGCCGTGGTAGGCCGATGGGGAGGGGACGAACATGATGTAATTTTTGAGGCAGGTTCCGACCCCTGACCAGTGGTGGGTTCGCACCGAGCGCACATTCACCAAGGCCGTGGATTTCAGAAATATGGGGTTGTTGAGTACACCGCGATCATCCACGGCCAGGGCGGTATCAGAGATCCCGACCTCGAGGAGTCGACGGCGGATGGCCTCCTCCATTTCTACCGGGGTGGCCAGGTGACGCCAGACGTTGCTCTTGATGCCCACCACATCCGACTTTTTAAACAGCCTTTGCCAGGCCTGCAACGGTGTTTTCTCTCCGACAAGGGCCTGGACGGCCTCATCAAGCATGGTCTGAAGGATGGTGCCGTTCGGCTTGCCCTCCGGACCCAGCACCTTGGAATTACGGATAAGAACAACCCTGGCCCGGTCCTCCACACCCGCTTCGGACCGGGTCGATGCGCCGAGGCCCATAGTCATTACTAACCCGGCAGTTCCCCGTAAAAAATCACGTCGAGTTACGACAAATCGTTTTTTCATAAACACTTCCCCTTCAATTTCGCTAAACTGGCTTGCACCAATTCCTCCGCATCGGACTCCGAAGGGGCACCAAAGACAATAACCACGAGCCTTCGGTACCGTTCGGCCCGGGTCCATGAGCCGTCTTCGGCCAGGACGGAGCCGCCCTGACCGGCCTCAGGCAGATAGGCGGAGCGGAAACCTTTAAGGGCAGAACGCGCCCTGGCCTCGGTGGGATAGCTTGCCAGCAGGAGGTGGATTTTCTTCTTTTCCCTGACATATCGGGCCAGAACCGCCTGCATGTCGTTCCCCAGACGGAGTATATTTTGGTGGGAGATGAAGAAGCATCGGTTTAACAGGACATGGCTGCGAATGAAACAAATGCGATCTGCCGGAGGAAACATAGGCAGATCGGGCAGGCAGCGAAGCAGTTGCGGAAGCTCACCGGTTTCTTTTATTCCGGCCGCCATGGCCCGCCCCAGGCTAAGTACCGCCCCTTCCATCTCCTTTCCGGTCCCCTCTCCGAGGATGGCGGCAAAAAAACGCCCTTTCCAGAAGCGTAGAAGACTGCCTCCGAATTCCGATCCCTGGCCTATCCCGGCCTCGGGATCCTGGTGCTCCAAAGAAAAGACTCCGAAGGCATCTTCGGAAGAGGCCATTTTGTAAACTTCGGCTACGATATCCGGTTGGCCGGGTTTGAGATAACGGCGAACAGACACCCGCTGGACACGGTAGGCCAGGTAAACTTCGGCTGCTCCATCGATGTATTGGAACAGGGTCTTAGGGGTGTAGGCCTTATCCTCATTGTCCCAGGTCCAGCCGGCTATCTCCGATGGCCAGGCCAGGCGGTCGGTCATTTTACCCTCCTTAGCGCATGATCCAAGGCGTGGTGCGGGCAACCAGGAAGTAAACCAGAGAAAGAGTACCCCCAGGGCGAGCACAACCTTTGCGGCTCTACGGGTTTCAGGATTCAGGCCAACCTTCTTGGGTTGTCTCATAATCATAACTAATATTTCAGCCCCATTGTGGAGGGGGAAGTTGTTCACCCCATTCAGTTACTTTAACGCCATAACAAAAAATATGGGGCTTAACTAATCAAAAGGCCTTCTAATAAAAAGCGCCAGGTTGTTAAGGCAGGTCCGACTCATTCAAACAATGTTTGGTCGGTAGGCCGGTGTTTGGGATCCACAGCGCCTGTTCGTCGTAATAGTCCTCGATCATGCTTTCAATATCCTCCGCTCTGAGCGGTCATAGCGGGGCGTCAGGCCGACGACCGACTTCCCGCTGCCCCTGGATGGCTCTCGGGCAAGGGCGCCTAACCGCCCGGATCAAAGGTTCAACAAGGCATTGATGCGTGCCTTGTCAAACCCGATGACCACTTCGCCGTCTACCACCAGGGCGGGTGCGGAGCGAACGCCCAAGCTGAACAGTTCATCGCGAGCCTCTTCGTCGATCATCAGATCTTTTCTCACGAATTTCACCCCTTTGCCGGTCAGATACTCTGACAGTGCGGTACAGGGGCCTCAGAAGGGTTGCGAATACACGGTGATTTGCCGCTCTCCCATATCGTTTCCTCTTGGTTTCTTCCTTAGTGCCTCGATTCGCAAATACGGTAACGTATTTTTCTGGGCCGATTGCGATAACTGCTCCCTCAGCACTTAGTCCTGAGGGAATAAATTCGAGATCGAATTTATGAATCGATGAACTTAGCGTTAGATCACTTCACTCACTTTAGTCACTTTCCTGGGCCTACTGCAATTGCTTGGCCTTCTGCTCCCGTGCCTTCCGCAGCAGTTCCTGCCGGTACGCCTCCGCATCCTCAGAAATAAAGGGCTGCTCGTCGGTCATGAATTTTTCCATCCAGGCACGGCTTTCGGACCACGCATACGGCAGATCAACGATGACCCCCGGCCTGTCGGCCTCTTCCAGCAGCTTCAACCCGGCACGCAGGACGTTGCGCTGATTTTCCGGGTCATGGGGCCGCCCCGCCGGGTTGCCCAGGGGATAGTTGAGAAAAACCTGTCGCGGGTTGCCGGCGCTGGCGGCGATATCCCGTGCGTTGGTGTAGGTGACAGTGGAGATGCCTCCCGCCTCCAGAACACGGGCAACCAGACTCACGGTCTGATGGCAGATGGGTCAGACGGGCGTCAGCAGAGCCACGTCCACGTGGTCCTCCCTGCACTGCCGGAGGATTTCCGGTCCGTCCACCTCCGTTGTCTTTCGGTGGCTGTAATTCGGTAGGGTCCGGTAGTAGTTTCTGCTCAGGCTTCCGAATACCCCTTCCCTGAGGAACTCCCGCATCCGCGTGGTGGGAAAAAAGGCGTTGACGTCGTTCATGTCCGTCTGGTAGCGGTCGTGATCTTGGCTGGTGGACAGGATGCGGGCGGCGGGCCAGTCGCTGGGCGCCGTGAATACCTCCAACTCATTGGTGCCGATCATTCGGGGCTCTTCCAATGGAAGGCCTTCCTCATTCAACAGGAGGAATGAGGCTGTGGTCACCAGCGTCACCCGGCATTTCGAGAGCGGCTTCTTCAGCCGCGTGAAGGGGATGTCCTCGTTATAAGCGTAGTTGTAGGTTTTATCGTATCCTAGACCGCGGTAGTATTCATGGGTTTTCTCGATATAGCGAATATAGTCCATCTTGGGCCTCCCTGGCGAACAAAGCGCCTCGTATCCCCGGCACCCGCGCACACCGCTTGTTTGATAAGAATTTCCTTTTTGATGGAAAGAGTATAAGGAAAAAAAGGCACGGTCAAGGAGAAAAATAAGGCAAAAGGCAATAGGCCACATGGGGTCTTCTGAAGAAAAAGGGACCTTGAATATCTGGACTTTAACAATAGAAGGGGATAAGGGAAAAAAGAAGGGCTGATTTCCAAAATTTGGATCCCGCTCCGAATTTCGTGCTTCGAATTTCGGATTTTGGATCTTAATGGCATGAATACAACCGGGTTCTTAAATTATTTCCGTTAAAATTTTAAAGAACCCCAACAACGGCTTCATAGACTTCATCAACCGGAATGGCCTGGAGACACTTGTTATCTCGGCAAGGGGAATTACGGTGATTGTAGGCCGTCAAACAGGGCGAGCAGGAAAAGTTGGAATAAAAGACATGGGTTTGGGGGCTTAGGGGCCGGTATAATATGGGGGTTTCCGGACCCATGAAGACAAAGTTTCTGATGGGTGTCATGGAGGCGAAATGGGCCGGACCGCTGTCGTTGGTGATCAGCACCTGAGCGATTGAAAACAAATCCATCAGCTCGGGAAAGGTGGTTTGCCCGGCAAAATTGAGGCACCGGGGGTGGTTCACGGCCCGGCGGACCTGCTCATTGATCTCCCAGTCGGCCTTGGCCCCCATCAGAATGAGGTAATGGTCCGGGTTCTGCAAGAGGCGATCGGCCAAGGCGATGTAATTTTCCAGGGGCCAGGCCCGAATGGGGATCTCCCCGCCGCTGGGATTCAGAACCAGTATCTTTTTGTCTTCGCCGATCTCGGGATTGAACCCCTTTAGTTTTTGCCAGAGATTTTTTTTGCCCTCTTTGGAAGCCGTATAAGCAGCGGTTTCGATGTCGCCGTCCGGAACCGACCGATCCATGGTCGGAACATCTTTGGCAGGCAGCTTCAAGACCTCGACCATGGAAAGGAAGGTCTTGCTCATGTGCTGCTGAAAGTTATACTGCACCTTATGGGTATGGAAGTTTCCGCGGTATAGCCCTTCCAGGCCATACCTGTAAAATCCCACCCGAAGCAACGCCCCGCTGAAAAAAGTCAGGATGGCGGTCACCCGGGTAAACAATTCCAGATCAAAGACCACCTCGATTTTTTCCCGCCGCATCCTAAAAATGACCCTGACCACATCCGCTATAAAGGCGAGAAAAGATTTTTCAGAGATAGTCAAGACCTTCTCTTCAGGTATAAGGCCCAGGATATCGACACTGGCCCGGTTTTTTTCAAAGATCAGAAAAAACAGCTCGGCTTGGGGATAGGACCTCTTCACAACCTTCATAGCCGGATAGGCCAGGATGGCGCTGCCCATTTCGGACAGTTCCAGAAAAAGGAATTTTTTGGGCGCTTTGGAAAAATTTTTAGGGGGCGAAATCAGTTTCAAGACATAATGGAGGCCGGTCAAAACCCGGCAGACCGGCACCCCGATCCAGTAATCAATCTTTCTGACCAGGTCCACCTTCATGGCCGCAACCGCCTCTGGAATAGCCGAAGGAATCCATAGCCCAGCAGGACCGCAAACCAGATTGTACAGACCCGAATCAGGATGGTGGCCGCGGCGGCCTGGGCCTTGGGAACCTGGATCAGGAGGAGCAGACCGGTCATGCTGGCTTCGGCGGCGCCGATACCTCCGGGAAGCATGCTCACTGCCCCGGCCAGGGCGGCGAAGGCGTAAATAAAGGTGGCCTTCGCCAAAGGAACGGGCCAACCCAATCCATAAAAAACCAGAGCGAAGGCCAGGCATTCAAAGAACCAGGCCAATAACCCGATGACCGAGGCCCAGAAGAGGATCTTGAAGCCCATCAGGTCATGAAGGGTATGAAAGGCCTCAGGTATGGACCCCTTAAGTTTGCTGCCCCAGGGAATCCTTTCCAGCAGCCTCAGGCAAAACCGAAAAGTCCCTTCGGAGATAAAAGGAAGCAGGCCGGCGATCAATACAGTCGTTCCCAGCCAAAGGATTTTGGCCCCAAAGGCCAAGGAGGCGCTCCCGACCAGCACCAGCACATAGACTGCCAGGAGGTCGGTAAAGCGTTCGGCCAGCACCACCGGTGCTGACCTGGAAATAGGCACCTCATAGCGTTCCTTGAGCAAAACCGATTTAATCAATTCGCCCATCTTTCCCGGGGTAACGGTCATCGCCAGGCCGCTCATAAAGATAGTAAAGCTCTCCCGCCGGGGCAGAGAAATCCCCACCCGATTCAGGTACAATCCCCAGCGCCAGAAGCGGCTGAGGTAGTTGAGGAAGGCCAGGGCCAGGATGGCCGGCAGGGTGACATACGAAAATCCCTCAAAAGCCCCGACCACCAAGGGCCAGTTCCCATAAAGGGAAAGGCCTAAAAACACAGCCAGGCCCAAACCTAAAAAAAGAAAGAATTTTTTTGTGAGAAACGAAAACCGGGCTTCAGCCATGAGCAGATGCCTAATGATAGAGGATCAGCATAACAACCAAGGCCCAGCCCAGAACGGTAAAAAGCAGAGGGCGGTCGGTTAATAAGGTTTCTTCCGGCCGGCCGCCTTCTATTTTTTGATGGACCACATAAAGGTAGCGGAAGATCCCATAGAGAACAAAGGGAAAGGTAAAGATCAGGTTCCGGGTCTGGAATTTGGCTATGGTTTCTTCCGAGATGGTGTACAAGGCATAGCTCATGACTGTAGTCGCTGTAACAACCCCCATCATCTGATCCAACAGATAGGGGGAGTATTCCTTAAGGATCGAACGGTGCTCGACCGCCCCTTCCTTCAAAAAAACCAATTCGTGGCGCCTCTTAGCCATGGCCAGAAAAAGAGAAAGGAGGGTGGTGCAGATAAAGAGCCAGGGGGAGAGGTGAACGCCGATCACCAAACCCCCGGCCACTACCCTGATGACGAACCCGGCGGCAATGGAAAAAATGTCCAGGATGACCTGGTGTTTCAGGAAAAAGGTGTAAAGTATTTGGAGCAGCAGGTAGGCCCCCATGGAAAGCCCAAATTCCCTTGAGAGCCAAAAACCGATGACCAGGCTTCCAATCAGGGTTAAACAAGCCACCCATCCCGCCAAGGGCGGGCTTAATTTTCCTGAGGCCAGGGGACGGTTTTTCTTGACCGGATGGAGGCGGTCTTCATTGCGGTCCTTGAGGTCATTGATGACATAGACCGAACCGGTCAGGAGACAGAAGAGGATAAAGGCCTCAATGGTTTTCCGGAAAAGAGGCCCGTCAAACAAATGCTGTGAAAACAAAAGCGGGGCGAAGAGGGCGCCGTTTTTAATCCACTGCTTGGGACGGAAGGAAAAGACCAGATTTTTAAAGAGAGGGAAAAAGGATTGTAAGGGGGCGGCCATCGCCATCATCTCCAACGGAATACTTTAATAAGCCAAGAAGTGGAATAAAAAATAAGTACCAAACTATAGGCGATAATCGGGATATTCTCAACAAAATTTCCATTTTTCTTCCTATCCCGAAAAATTCGGATCGGCTTGGGTTGCCGGTAGGCTGCACGGAGTTGGGCAAGGTCTAAAAAAGGTTGACTTATCTGTTGTTTTGCATCAAAAGAAGCTGATCATGAAGCCCATCGGTGCCCACATGTCCATAGCCGGCGGCCTGGCTAAGGCCCTTCAGCGGATCCGGATCGTCGGGGGAGAATGTCTCCAGATCTTTGTAAAACCTAACCTTCAGTGGGAGGCCGGGGATTTAACCCTGGATGAGGTGATTCGGTTCAAGGAGGAACAGCAGCGGGCCCAAATTGCGCCGGTGGTGGCCCATGCCTCTTACCTGTTGAACCTGGCCTCACCGGACAGCCTCTTGCGGAAAAAATCCATTTTAACCCTGGCCCTGGAACTGGTCCGCTCGGCCAGGTTGGGCATCCCCTACCTGATTATTCACCCCGGCAGCCATCTGGGGACCGGAGAGGGGAAGGGAATCAAGCGGATTGCCCAGGGGGTGGACCAGGCCTTCAACCAGGCCGGGGTCGAGACCACGATGATTCTTTTGGAAACAACCGCTGGGTCGGGCAGCCAATTAGGCTCCCGTCTGGAGCATCTCAGGGATATCCTGGCCCAAAGCCGGACCTCTCAACGGCTGGGGGTCTGTGTCGATACCAGCCACGTCTTTGCCGCCGGGTATGATATAGCGAACCTGAAGGGCTATGAGGATTTTTTCGCCGGTTTCGGGAAGCAGATCGGGTTGGGTCTTCTGAAGGTTATTCACGCCAACGATTCCAAAGTACACTTAGGTGCTAAGGTGGACCGTCATCAGCAGATCGGTCTGGGCCACCTGGGGACCAAAACCTTTCAGCGCCTTTTAGCCGATCCCCGGTTGGACGGACGGCCCTTTATCCTGGAAACCCCAAAAGGGAAAAATGGGGAAACCGATTGGGATGTGATCAACATCGCCCTGTTAAAAAAATTTAGAAAGAAACCAAGCCCCCTTTTAAGAAAAACATAAAAACCTTATGTCCCCTTCGACGACTCACCTTCGGAGATGAAAACCCAGACCCCTTTAAGGGGCATTCAATAAGCCCCCGGCTTTGCCGATTGTTGTCATCGGCCATAAAAAATACTCATTCACCAATAATTCATCCCGAATCGGATCCGTTTTCAAATAGTCCGATTTGGATATAATTTTAACTTCACTCGAGAGCCAATTAATATATGGAGGCGATAAATTTAATTCACCTTTTCTATCTTCGAGTACCTTGGCCGCCGCCTCCAAATCAAAGGAACTATCGGTTTTGGCTGAAAGGGCGATCGTTTCATAATGGGTCCGGACAAAATCAAAATTTCTTACCAGCCCGGCCAGGACGCGGTGATACCTTCCCGAATTGTCGGCATTTATATCCAATACATAAACGCCGTCTTTTTTTAAAATTCGGGCCACTTCCTTAAAAAATTTAACGGACTTTATGCTCGTAGCGCCAACCCAGTTTGTTATAGCCAGATTGTCAACGATCACATCATATTTTTCCGATTCAAATAGCGTAACGGCTACACGGGCATCGGTGCGGTACATAGTAACTTTCGAATTTTTCATGGCCTGTTCCAGTAATCGTCCGGCCTGGGATCTGCTTAACAGCTCAGGAAGTTCATAGGACCAGTCGACAATGTCGATTTTCTTTACCCGGCTGTCTTTAGCGAGTTCGCGCACCATCCCGCCTCCGCCAAGACCGAGAACAAGAATTTTCTCCCTTTTAGGCCATGATAAAGGATAGACCGCCAGACGGACATGCTTGGGATGATCGGGCAAAGCGGACATGTACTGGCCGTTTACATACACCCCGCCGCCGGTTTTATTTTTATCCCAATCAATGGTAACGACTCCGGTCACACCCTCGAGTCCTTCAAAAAAATCATTTGAAAACCCGTAGATAAATTTATTCCACTGGTTTTGTTTTATGGTCAAGGGCAAAATTAATAAGAGTATCAGCGCCGCCATATAGATGGGAGGATTTATATTTATTCCAAGTCGGTTTTTGGGGAGTCCAGGTATGGAAATAGACCCGAGCTGAAACCAAGAGCCCAATATAAAGTAATGAGAGAACAGCTACTTTGGTGCCAAAGAACGGGAAAACAATAAATTGAAAAAAAATACCGCCGACGAATGCCCCCAGTGAATTAGACAAATATAATCGTCCGGTTTGGCCTGGCAACTGTTTGGCATAGGGCGAGGCCATTCTGAGCAAAATGGGAAAAATGCCGCCTTGAAACACGGCATAGGGAAATACCAGCAGGGCATAAAACAGGAAATAGCCTTGATAGGTATCAGGGCTGGAAAAATATTTTCTAAAAAATACCGACCAAAGTATGCCCAGGCTTGATAATAAAAATAAGTGGCCTAACTTCGAACCATTTCGTTCCGGCGCAGATTGGTCATGTTGAGTAAACAACAAGCTCCCGACACTCAGTCCAAACAGCAGCGGCATCAAAATTCCCGGAAAATTATAAGCGGAAGAGGGCCAGCACACGGCGGCCACCCTAAAAAAAATAATTTCCATGGCTAAGGTAATCAGACCGGAGATAAAGCTCAAAAACATAATAAAGTTCAAAGGACCTTTCTCCGATGCTGCCGCTGCTGGAAAAGTCGATTCTTTTTCAGGGGTACTCTGATAGGCCATAGTTTTTCCAAAAAACCGAATAAAAACAGACAAGACAATATTTAATCCCCCTACAAAAAATAGCGTCGTCGGCAGATTAAAATTATTGAAAAAGAAAAAAGGAACGGAAAGAATCCCCAAGCTGGCGCCGAAGGTGTTAAACCCATAAATGATGCCGATTTTTTTGCCGTCATACCGCTCAGGATTGATAAAGGAATTAAACATTAAGGGCAGTGTCCCGCCCATCAAGATGCAGGGAGGCAGCAGAAACAAAAAACAGATACCAATCAGGATTATTTTAAATGAATCGACGCTGGCATTCCCGGGATTCAAGAATTGACCGAAAAAAATAGCCAACTTTGACAAAAGGAAATAACTGATCAGGGCGAATAAACCAATGCCCAACTCGACATTGGCATAGATACCCACGGGACGACTCTTGAATCTTTTAAATACAAAGGCCCCGATGCCCAAACCCAGGAGAAAGGTAGAGGTTACAATCGCTGAAGAAACCGAATCGCCCCCGAAGTTATAACGAATGATCCTGTCCCAGGCGACCTGGTAAACCAGGCTGCAGAATCCGGAAATAATCACAATGATGATAATCACTGTTTCATGAAGTTTGCCAAGTGGTGCCATAGTGAACCTTTAATCGACGGGTGGGTTAAGGTTAATTGAATTTCAGAGGTGGCGGTGATTGATCACCCTGAAGGCGCCAACTAGGACCGGGTTAAAGGAGTCGCCTGAAAAGGGCTATTTTGTGGAAAGGAGACTGCTCCCGGATCTTTCAAGAAATCGCGAAAAAATTCTAGTTACGATTGGGGATGTCCAGCTTGAGCCCGGTTCTTTAAAAAACTTTCGCCGAGGTAGGCCTTGATGACCTCTTCGTTTTTGATCACCTCCTGGGGACCTCCCTCGGCGATCTTGGTGCCGCTTTCCAGGACGATCACCCGTTTGCTTAAGCGCATGACCAATTCCATGACATGCTCGGTCAGCAGGAGAGTGATTTTCTTTTCCTGATTGATCTGTCGCAGCAGGCCGATCAATTCCTCAATCTCGGTGGGGTTCAACCCGGCGGCCACCTCGTCCAGCAGGATCATTTTCGGCTCGGTGGCCAGGGCGGTGGCCAGGGCCACCCTTTTCTGGGCCGCCACGGGTATTTCAGTCATCAGGTCCTTGGCCCGGCCCTCAATACCCATGAAGCCCATGACTTCCTGGGAGCGGCGCCTGGCTTCTTTCCTCGAGGCGGTCCGCAGGAAGGCCCCGATCATCACATTTTCCAGAGCATTTAAATCCCCCGAGGCCACAAAAACCTGGAAGGTCCGGGCCAGGCCCAGCCGGGCGATTTCAAAATCCTTGAGAGGCGTAATGTCCTGGCCGTTAAAAAGGACCTGGCCGGAGGTCACCGGGTAGTGCCCGGCGATACAATTGAACAGGGTGGTCTTGCCGGCTCCGTTCGGGCCGATGAGCCCGACGATCTCCCCTTCTTCAACCCGGAAGGAGACCTGCTGATTGGCCCGCAGCCCCCCAAAATTCTTGGTTACCTCCCGAACCTCTAAAAGGCTCATCGGGATTTCCTGCCTTGGCGCCGAATCTTTTCCACGATTCCCCAAATGCCTCTCGGTTCAAAGGCCGCCACCACCATAATGATGGCGCTGTACAGGATGAGGTCGATTCCGACCAGGCCGGCATGGGCCCCCAGCCATTCTTTGAGATAGCTTTTCAGCGGAATCAGGATGGCGGCTCCGATGATCGGCCCCCATAAGGAACCCGCCCCGCCCAACATGGCCATCAGGGCGATCAGGACCGAGATGTCCAGACTCATGGTATCTTCGGGTTCGATATTTTTGATATAGCAGGCATGGAAGGATCCCACGACGCTGACAAAGGCCGTAGCCACGGCATAGGTTTTGATCTTGGCCCAGTGGACATCAATGCCCAGGGATCGGGCGATATCCTCGTTATCCTTGATCGAGCGCAATTGAAAACCCAGACGCGACTTGCGGAACCAGTTCATGTAAAAGAAGGCGATAAAAAAGATCCCCAGGATGATGAAGTAATAATAGATATCCTCTTTAAAAATCAGCCGCCAGAAATCCGGGGGCTGGTATTTTATAGGGGAAATTTCCAGGCCCCGGGAGGCACCCACGAAATTCCAGATCTCAAAAATATCCTTCAGCACCAGGGAAGTGGCAATGGTGGCGATGGCAAAGTAATGGCCTTTGAGCCGGAATAAAGGATAGCCGATGATAAACGACCAGCCTACGGCGAAGCCCAGCCCGATCGGCATGGAGAACCAAAAGGGGATATCGTAGCGGATCAACATGACGGCCGTGGTATAAGCCCCGATACCGACATACTGGGCCTTGCCCAGGTCAACCTGGCCGCCGTAGCCGCCGATGGTATTCCAACCCATGCCGTAGACACTGAACATCAGGAATTGAATCATGGTGGCCATGGCAAAGGAG
This sequence comes from uncultured delta proteobacterium, assembly GCA_963711835.1. Taxonomy (GTDB): domain Bacteria; phylum Desulfobacterota; class RBG-13-43-22; order RBG-13-43-22; family RBG-13-43-22; genus CAVQFQ01. Next base: position 481,567 of record CAVQFQ010000017.1, read on the forward strand.
GAATGGGGGAAGATCGGGAACAGGATGAGAAAGAGGCCCACCAGAGCGGCCAGGAGGCGGTCCAGGCGGGGGAAATCGGAAAAATCCAGGGCGTTTCTTATTGCTTCCATCCGAAGAGACCCCGGGGCCGAAAAACCATGATCAGAAAATAGGCCAGGTAAACCAGCGTGTATTTGAGCGAGGTCATGGGGACCTTTTCCATCCAGGTCAGATGGAAGGTGTAGGTGAAAAAATCCCAGATCCCCGGCACTTCGGTGATAAGCCCGACGACCAGACCGGCCATGAAGGCCCCGGGCACGCTGCCGAAACCGCCTAAGGCCACAATGGTAAAGGCGATCATGGTAAAGAGCAGGCCCACGAAGGGGTTGACGGACCAGAAATTGACCAGCAGGGCCCCGGCCAGGGTAGCGGTGGCCCCGCCCAGACCCCAGGCCAGGGCGTTCATCCTTTCGGTCTTGATCCCCATGAAGCGGGCCCCTTCGGCGTTCAGGGCGGTGGCGGTCAGGGCCTTGCCGATCTTGGTCCGGTTCATCAACAGCCAGATCGAACCAAAGGCCAGCACGGACAGGGCCGCGGCCGCCAGCTTAGTCACCGGCAGGACCACTCCCATTCCGGCTTCCAGGCTTTTCCCGACCAGGATCCCCTGGTGGATGCCCCGGTCCTCCGAACCCATAAACAATAAGGCCAGATTGCGTAAAAAAAGCATCAGGCCGAAGGTCCCTAAGAGCTGGGCCAGCATGGGGCCGCGCAGCAGGAACTTGGCCAGCCCGTAATAGCACAAGAGTCCCAAAGCAAATCCCACCACGGCCGCCACCGGCAATCCCCAGAGCGGATCCATTCCGGTGGCCTGGGCGGTCAGCAGGCCGGCATACATGCCGATCATCAAATATTCGCCATGGGCGAAGTTGACCATATCCATCACCCCGAAGATGATGGTCAAGCCCAGGGCCACAATGGCCAGGACCATCCCCAGCAGGAGACCGGAAACAAGGGCGCTGAGAAGAATTTCCATAGGGCGGGCCCCTAAACCGAAGACGTTTTGGAAACGATAATAAATCGGGTGAGCACGTTTTCCTCGGCTGTCGCCTGAGCCGGGAGGAAACGACCGGGACAGCCTCAGGCCGGTCAGGCGGCCGAAGGCCAAACCGCCCGATCCGAGTTCGTCCGGCCTAGGGCTGGACGAACTCGGATCGGCTTTCGGCTAGGGGTGTCTCCGGGCCGGCGGCAAAAAAGAAAACTTAAAAACCCTTAAAAGGGAAAATCATATTGGCGGAAGCCACATCAAAGGGATAAACGATTTCCAGGGTAATGGCACCGTCTTTCCCTTTTTGATACTGGCCGATCATCCCCGAACCTAAGATGTTTTGACCCAGATCGTCGCCGCTGGTGGCGAATTTGATGCCGGCCCAGGGAACGATCAGTTGATCACCGGGGATAGTAATGGCGTTGGCCGCCTTCTGAATATCGGCCGGTTTGGTGGATCCGGCTTTTTCCAGGACTTCCACCCAGGCCTGGAGGCCGGTAAAGGACCGGGCCGAAGCGCCGCTCAGGTCGTGGCCGGTTTTATTCTTGTAGAATTCATTAATCTGCCCGGCTACCTTTTTGACCGTGGCCACTTTGGGCAGGAAAACGGTCCGGGTTAAGACCCCGATAATATCATCGCCCAGGGTGGTCCTGAATTCCGGGGCTTCAAAGCCGGCATTCTGGCCCCAGACGAGCTTGGGCTGGGCCTTCTGAGCCTTCAGGGTTTTCAGCATCAGGATGGCGTCGGAGGCGTAGGAGGCGAAGAGCATGGCATCGGGTTTAACGGCCTTCAGAGATCCTACTTCACTGGAAAGATCGGTCGATTTGGAGGCATAGAGGATGGACTTTCGGACATTAAATCCATACTCCTTGGCGAAGGTTTCAATTAATTGCGATACGTGGGAGCCCCATTCCGTCTTTTCACAGGCCGAAGCCAGGTCGGCAATCTGGTCTTTGGCTACGGCCTTGACGCCCTTGGCCTTCCCCTCGGTCAACCCTTTCATGAATTCGAAAAGGTCCCGGGTAAAGGTCACATCATGAGGCGTGGTGCGCCAGAACCATTTGAAGCCCCGCTTGGTCAGATCCGGCGAAGTGGAGGAATCATTGATCATCGGTATTCCGTACTGTTCGCAGACCGCACTGACCGTCTTGGTCACGGCGCTGTGATAGCAGCCTAAGATGCCGACCACCTTGTCGTCCAGAATCAGTTTCTTGGCCAGGTCGGCCCCCTGGGTGGGGTTTCCTTCATGGTCCTTAAAGATCAATTCGATTTTGGCCCCGCCCAGGCTTTTGATGCCGGCGTTTTTGGCCATGTTCATGGCGATAGCGGGATAGGCATTATTGACGATCTCCAGAGCCAGTTCGGCCCCGGCCCGAAGTTCCCGCCCTTCCGCGGCGGCTCCGCCGGTCAAGGGGTAGATGACCCCGATCTTGATCACATCGGCGGCCTGGACCTGTCCCATATTCAGGGACACGAGCGCGGTTAGGGCCAGCACCAAAAAAAACAGGTTGCGTTTCATACTCTCCTCCTTGGGCTAAAGGGTTTAAAAACACAGGACGGTTCACCGGGTAAACCGTGGGCTACTATAAAAGAAACCCGGGGCTCCTGTCAAGAGCCTGGACGGGAGCCCGGGTGATCAGGTCTTGAGGGGGTAAAAAATTAATCCTGGCAAAACAAATGGGCAAAAACCAGGGCATCCTTGATCAGGGAAGAAAGCGGACAGGATTCATTCGGTTGGTGGGCGGTTTCCGAGGAGGTCATCCAGACCGCGGCGGGAAGACCCTCTTTCCGGAAGAAGGCGGCCACAGTGGCCCCGCCGATGCCCTGGGGACGGGCTTCTCGGCCATAAACAGCCTTGATCGCCTGTTGCAGGGCCAGGACCACCGGGGCCTTATCCGGGGTCGGAGGAGGGGCCTGGACGGCGTTTATGACTTCCAGGCCTATATGCAGTCCGGTGTCGGTGGCCACCTCTTTGGCGATGCTTTTTATTTTTTTTACCACGTCGGTTAAGGGATAGGCCGGCAGGATACGGCAATCCAGAAAAAAAATGTCCTGCCCGGGTATGGTGTTGACATTGGGCACATTGGCCTCTTTTTGAGTCGGCTCAAAGGTGCTTCGGGGGAGATCAAAACGGGGATCTTCCTTATCGAATTGTTCAGGAAGTCTTTCCAAGGCGTTGATCAAGCGCGCGGTTCCCCGCAAGGTATTCAGTCCCAGGTCCGGCCGACTGGCATGGCATTGCCTGCCGGTCAGGGTGAATTTTAACCACAACAGGCTTTTCTCAGCCACCTCGATCAGGGTGCCTTCCCGATTTCCGGCATCCGGAACAACAATTAAATCCTCCGGTCGGAAGAGAGAACGTTTCTTTTTTAAAACATATTCCAAACCCTTTTGACTCCCGGTCTCTTCATCGGAAACGAAAATAAGACCAATGGAGGAAGCCGGCTGGATTTTTTCCTTCTGGAGGGCCTTGACGGCGAAGTAGGAGGATACGATGCCGTGCTGGTTGTCTTCCACGCCCCGTCCGAAAAGGGTCCGCCCTTTTACCTTCAACTGAAAGGGATCGCTCCGCCATAATTTCCGGTCGCCCGGGGGGACGATATCCATATGGCTCAAGATCCAGACCCTTCTCGAACGGCTCTTCCCCTCAAAAATGGAGAGAAGGTTGGGCCGGCCTTTTGAGGGGACCCGGGCATCCGGGCAGGTCACCTTAAGGGATCGCCCGGGATGTAAGGCTTTTAATTTATTTTCCAGGTAGCGGGCCTTGGCCTCCTCTCCCTGCCCGCCATTTTGCGGTCCCAAGGCCGGGATGGCCGTCAACTCCCGTTGCATGGCCACCATCTCCTTCTGGTAAAGGGTAATCCTTTTTTTTAGGCCTTGCCAAAGACTTCCCGGAATCATTGGATTTTTCGGAAGGAGGTGACCTTCTGATAGTCTTCCAGTTGAGCGGTTAAAAAATGGACCTGCCGGGAGAGTTCCGGATTTTTTTTCAGGCCCTTCTCCACGGCATTAACAGCGTAGATTACGGAGGTGCTGTCCCGGTTGAAGGCCTGGCCTATGTTTTCCAAAGTCTGATTGGTAAATTTTTTGCTGAGGTAGATGGAAAGGTTCCGGGGATTCAAATGGATCTTTTTCCTGGATTTGGAAATCATTTCCTCGGCTGAAACCCGGAAATATTTCCCCACCAGGTCCTTGATGGCCTTAATCGACAGTTCCTGACGTTCCTGGATCTGTTCCCGGACGACCATTTCCGCCAGCGAAAGATCCGGGGCCTGATTGAGTAAGGTGGATTGGGCCGACATCCTGATCAAACAACTCTCCAACTGCCGGACATCCCGGAAGGGTTGGCTGGCTAAATAGGCCTTGACTTCGGGGTGGAGTCCAATGCCCAAGAGGGTTGTTTTCTTCTCCACAATCCCTAATCGGGTTTCAAAATCAGGCGGTTCAATGGCGCTTAATAAAGCGGAACTAAATCGTGATTTTAACTTATTGCCCAGGTGGGGAATATCTTTGGGAGGCAGCGAACTGGTGAAGATGACCTTTTTATTATAATTAAAAAGGGCGTCCAGGGTATAGCCCAATTCGGTCTGAGTGGTTTCTTTCCCGCTTAAAAAATTAACCTCCTCCAATAACAAAAAGTCGCAGTTCTTTCGATATTTATCCTTAAAGGATTCCATCTTACTGGTTTTTAAGGAAGCGATCATCTCGTTGGTAAAATCTTCGACTGAAAGATAGAGGACCTTGGCTGCGGGTTTGTGTTTTATGAGGTAATTCCCGACCGCCTGGGAGAGATGGGTCTTGCCTAAGCCGCTATGGGAAAAAAGAAACAGGGCATTATTATGCATATTCTTGTCTGAAGCCAGGGCTAATGAGGCTTGAAAAGCGAAATTATTCGTGGGGCCGGTTACAAACTGATCGAAGGTAAAACTTCCGTTCAGTCGCAGGCATCCCGGCCGGGCAAAGCCCGGAATGAAGAATTGCTCCGGCTTGGAAGAAGGAGGTAAAGCCGTCTGAGGGGGGGAGACCTGGAAGCCGATCCTGGGAGGAATGGAAGTCATTTCGTTGGCCACAGCCCGGATGGCCGTAACATATCTTTCTTTGACCCAATTCAGGAAAAATTGGCTGGGGCAGCTTAACAGGATTTCTTCTTCGCCGGCACGAACGACCTCCAGGGGTTCGATCCACATCCGATAGGCCTTTTCGGGGATCTCGACCTGGAGCCGTTTCTTAATGCCTTGCCAGAATGATTCCATAAAAAAGAAGTCCCTTACCGAACCTTCGGTCTGCTTCAACATGAATGAGGGTGAATGATATCTTAAAAAAGCATCCCACAGCCGACCCCGGGAATGAGGGTCCCTGTGAAGAGGGAAAAGGATCAATTATAAAGAAAGGATCGTTTAGGTTGATTTCGTTGAAATGAATTGAGTGGAGTTTTATCCGAACTAAAACCTCCTGTCAAACGGAATAAAGCCAATTTTATAGTTAGCTCCTTCCCTGAAGGGCCGGGCGCCGGAAGGGCCGTGACTTCTGTCTGCCGGATCATCTCCTCCGGCTAAGTGACTAATACTCTTTTTTATAATAAGATTCTAAAAATTTTTAACTAATTGTCGGGGTTAGCCTGATTCCGGCGAAAAGGAGAAGGTTTCCCCTGTTCAGCGATCTTTTGTTTCCTACCCTTTCCTTTTTTTTTTAAAGCCTGCCCTCCTTTCAGGGTTACAATTACGCCTTCGCGGATGCCTAATCTTTAAAAAGGGGTGATAATCAAAAGGTTGTTACAAGGCCCAGCCCTCTTCCTATCGCCAATAAACGCTTCAAGGGAGATCCCTTCCAGAAATGGTATCTTATCAACAGGATATTCCCCTAAAAATTTTTTCACTTTCCCAATTTTTTTTGTTCTTGTCAAATTGCCCTGATCAAGTAAACTCCCGGTAACCGGTTCTTATAGGGAAAAGATGTTTTCGGCTGAAAGCTGTCCGCGATCAGCTTTCAGCCATCAGTGAAAAACCTTAACCAAATGGTTTAAGCGGAGAAAAAAATGATCCTGCGCAATCTCAGTCATCCGGAAGTCATAGCCACCCGCTACCGGGCCCATGAAGGGGGCACGGCCCACATGATTCTGGATACCCGGCATCTCCAAACGTTGATGTTCTTGGCCCAGGCTTCCCTGCCCCCTGGAGAGCGGCTCAGCGGCCATAGCGACCCCATGGAAGAAATATATATCATCCAGACCGGAAAGGGTCGGATGCAGGTGGGCCAAGAAGTGCAGGAGGTGGGGCCCGGCGATGCCATCCCTATCCCGATCGGTCATTATCATGAACTGACCAATACCGGTCCGGAACAGCTTACCCTTTTGGTGGTCGCCGGCTTGATTCCCGGCCGGAACCGCCAGCCATGATTTCGTCAATTCCCTAAGGGAGTTGGACCCCATTGCTTATCGATTTCCTGAAACCGGACGGGCCATTTTTTTCTTGACAGGGATTTCCTCCTTGTTCTATATAGAAATTATAAATTCTCCATAGAGAATAAGAATGGCCGACCAATCGGAAAAGAAAAAGATCCACTTTAAACGCGTACCGGCCCTGGATAAGGGCTTCCGAATGTTGGAAATCCTGTCTGAGGCCCAAGCTCCCCTGGGCGTCACCGAACTGGCCGACCGCCTGGGTTTCCACAAGAGCACGGTTTTCAATATCATGTACACCCTGTTGGATCTGGGTGTTCTGGAAAAAGCTCCGGCGAACAAGGTTCGCCTGGGAATGAAATTTTACACCTTGAGCCGGCCTTCGGCCGCCGGCGCTTTCATGATCTCGAAGATAAGGCCCTTTCTGGAGGAGATCAATCGAAAAACGAAGTTCTCCGTATTCCTGGGAGTACGGTCCGCCCTCAAGGCGGTCATCCTGGATAAGGTGGATTCCAGCCAGGAGATCCGGGTATCTTCCTCCCGGGGCATGAAGATCCCCCTGATCGCCGGATCTCACGGGAAAGCCCTTTTGTCCCTGCTCCCGGAAAGCCAACTCGATGAAATCCTGGTGGAGAGGAACCTAAAGAAATTTACGGCCCACACCTGCACCAACCCCCAGTCCTTTAAACACCTCGTGCGAAAAACGGCCAGGGATCGATTTGCCCTGGATAACGAAGAATACCTGGAAGGCATACGCTCTATGGCGATTCCCCTCAATTTGGGTCGCCCCGAAGTCCAGACCGCTATCTGGTTGGTCGGTCTGAAAAACCAGATCGCTGACGAAATGATCCCTAATTTTAGGGACCTTTTGAAAAAAATAGGCCTGCAAATCGAAACCCTCTTCTCAGCGTAGGGCGATGTTTTTCGAAGCAGGCAACAGGAGGTTCCTCTCGAGATGACGGAAAAAGGCAGGCACTACTGGAATCCCTGGCTGGAGACTCTGGATCCGGAAGGGTTGAGGTCCATTGAGCTGATGAATCTCGGCAAGCTGATTCGCTATGCCAAGGATCATTCCCCTTTTTATCGGGAGAGGTATAAAGACATTTTTCCCGAGGATATCAAAACTCTTGAGATCGCCAGGCGACTCCCCTTCATCGACAAAGAGGATCTCCGGAAAGCCCAGGAGGGCAAGGAACCGTTTCCTTACGGAGAAATGGTAGGGGTGGACCTTAAAGAGGTTGCTGATTTTCACCAAACCTCGGGGACCACTGGAAGACCGGTCTATGTCCCTGAATCCTACGAAAGCTGGCAATGGCGGGTGGAAGTCTGGTGCCATATCCTCTGGATGGCCGGTTTCCGGGAGACCGACCGTGTCTTTATCCCTTTTGGGTACAACGTCTATGTGGCCTTTTGGGAAGGCCATTACGCCGCCGAAAAACTCGGCTGCGAAGTGGTCCCCGGCGGCGCCCTGGATACCCTGGGCCGGATCAACAAGATGATTGAAGTGAGGGCCACCGCCCTGATGAACACGCCCACCTATGGATTGCATCTGGCTGAGGAGGCGTTGAAAAAAGGGATCGATCCCAGGACCATCGGCATTAGAAGAATGCTGTGCGCCGGAGAGCCCTTGCCCCAGGCCACCCGATTAAGGTTGGAACAGGTCTGGGGGGCCGAAGTGTATGACCATATCGGAGGGACTGAGCCCTGTGCCTGGGCGGCCATGTGCAGCCGGAGAAAGGGCCTTCACCTGATGGAACCTTTCTTTTTCCTGGAAATCCTGGACCTGGAAACCTTGACCCGGGAGGTAGACCCCGGGGAACTGGGAGTGGCGGTGGTCACCCCCTTGGGGAGGCGTTCTTTTCCCCTGATCCGCTTTAACACCAAAGACGTGGTCCGGCGGGGGGAGGACGGCTGCCCCTGCGGGCGGACCTCCAGGATGATCGAAGCCGTGGTCGGACGGACGGACGATTTAAGAAAAATCAGGGGGGTCCTCTTTACTCCGGTTACCGTGGAAGAGGTCATTCGAAAGGAATTCCCGGAAATCGTTGAATATGAAATCCAGGTGGAGCGCCGGGCACTGATGGACGAAATCGCCCTCAAGGTAGAGTTCCAGGAAGAAATGTCCTCCGACAATTTTAAGGATTTTTCGCGCCGGATCTCGGAAAGACTGAAAATAAAAACCAACCTGAGATTTCTGACCGTGCTGGTAAGGCCCGGGGCACTTCCCCGCTACACCTTAAAATCCAAGCGCTTTAAAGACCTGCGGGAGGAAAAGGCCGATGAATAAGCCGGAGAAAAAATCCTTAGGGGAAAATCTTGAAGCCATACGGACTATCGTTGACCAGATGGAAAGACTCCTGGGGGATTTGCAGGAACTGGGCCGGGACGCACCGGTCATCGAGAAGAATGCCAAGGCCATGATGAGTTTCGTTGCTATCCTGCGCTACGGCATATCCGATATTATTACTATTAGAAATTTGGAATAAATCCGAATTTCGAAGCACGAAATCCGAAACAATCTCAAATTTTCAAAATCTAAATTGTTAAAACAATAACTTCAATTTTTGATATGTGGTCATTCGGATTTGTTTCGAATTTCGAAATTCGGATTTCGAATTTAACAACCCCCAATCAATCAATTTCTAGGTTTGGTCATGGTCTCTAAAGACAAACCCTATCAGAGGAGGGAATCGTGAGACTGCCCAAATTTAATTATCTGGAGCCCGAAAGCATCGAGGAAGCAGCTTCTATGCTCCTGGATGACGAGGGGGCCAAGATACTCGCCGGAGGGACGGATCTTCTGGTCAACATGAAACATCGCCTTGAGGTCCCGGCGACCCTGGTCAACTTGAAGAAGATTAAGGGGCTGGATGCCATCCATCTGGATAACGGAAACTTGAGGATCGGAGCCCTGACGCCCCTGAAAAAAATAGTTCAGGATCCCTCCATTGTAGAAAAAATTCCGGTCCTGGCCCAGGCGGCCTCCTCAGTGGGCTCTTACCACCACCAGACCATGGGGACTATCGGCGGCAATATCTGCCAGCAGAACCGATGCAAATATTATAATCAGTCTCAATGGTGGAGAAGCACCAATGTCCCATGCCTCAAGGTGGGTGGGGCCGTCTGCCACGTGGTCCAGAAGCAGGAGACCTGTTTTTCCAGCTACTGCGGGGACCTGGCCCCGGCCCTGTTAGCCCTGGAGGCCAGGGCCATTTTCAGGAGCCGGATAGACTTCCGGGAAGTCCCGCTGGAAGAACTTTTTTCAGGAGACGGCCAGGCCCCCCTGGCAATAAAAAAGGGGGAGATCCTTTCAGAGATTGTCATTCCTAAGAGTTCTATGAACGGAGATTCAACCTATGTCAAGTTTGCCAACCGGGAAAGCATTGATTTTCCCATCGTCGGCATGGCTTTTCAGACCTCTCCGGAGAAGAGGGAATACCGGGTCGCCTTTACGGCCGTGGACCGGCGCCCCCTAAGAGGGCGCCAGGTTGAATCGCTCCTCAATGGCAAGGCTTTGACCCAGGAACTGATAGAAGAGGCTTCCGAACTGGCGACCCGAGAGGCCAAGCCGGTGAAAAATTCCATTTATTCACCGGCCTATAAAAGAAAGTTGATGGGTATCCTGCTTCAAAGCGTCATGAGCAAAAGGATAAGGGGGTTAAACGAATGAAACAAATTATTGAACTGTCCATCAATGGCGACCGGGTCGAAGTGCCGGCGTCGCCTAATAACACCCTTCTGGAGATTTTAAGGGACAAACTGGGACTGATGGGTACCAAGCGGGGCTGTGATCTCGGGGCCTGCGGGGCCTGCACGGTCCTGATCAACGGGGAGGCCTTTCTCTCCTGTATCATGCTGGCTATGGATGCGGTTGGAAAAGAGATTACGACCATAGAAGGATTGGGCGAGGGGGGAGCGCTTCATCCCCTGCAGCAGGCCTTTGTCGAAAAGGGCGGCATCCAGTGCGGCTTCTGCACCCCGGGCATGATCCTGACCGCCCAGGCGGTCTTGAACGAAGATAAAAACCCCACCGAGGAGACCATTAAGAAAAAGATGGCCGGCAACCTCTGCCGCTGCACCGGATATAAAAAAGTCATTGAAGCGGTCCTGAGCGTCCCCGGCCAGGTCGGGAAGGAGGTCTAAATGGAAAAAGAATTTCAGGTCGTCGGACAGCGCCTGCCCATGCATGATGCGGCCGCCAAGGCCAAAGGAACGGCCCTATTCACGGACGATATCGTTCTTCCGGGAATGCTTCATGGAAAGATTCTAAGGAGTCCCCTACCTCATGCCCGAATCCTGGCCATCGATATCTCCCGGGCCAAGAAACTTCCCGGTGTAAAAGGCGTGGTAACCGGCCAGGATATCCCGGATCGGCAATACGGCATTGTGCCCAAGGCCAGGGATGAATACGCCCTGGCCCGGGGGAAAGTCAGATATATCGGTGATGATGTAGCCGCTGTCTGCGCCATCGATCCGGAGATTGCCGAAGAGGCCCTCGAACTGATTAAAGTGGAATACGAAGAGCTTCCGGCCGTATTTGATCCCCTGGAGGCCATCAAAGAAGATGCCCCGGTAATACATGAGGGTGTTAAAAATAATACCTCCATTTATATCCGGAAGGAATTCGGTGATGTGGAAAAGGCCTTTGCTGAAAGCGATTACGTCTTTGAAGACTCCTTCTATTCCCAGCCGGTCAATCATGCCCCCCTGGAACCCCACGCGGCCCTTGCCCAGTATGATCCGCTACGAGGTGAATTCACCGTCTATTCCTCTACCCAGATACCCTTCTTCCTGCGACGGAATCTCTCGGCCACACTCAAGGTTCCGGAATCCAGTGTTCGGGTCATCAAGCCCAAGGTGGGCGGCGGGTTCGGACAAAAAATAGACATGTTCGCCAAGGATTTCTGCGCCGCCTGGTTTGCTAGGGAGACGGGCCGGCCGGTCAAGTTTGTCTATGAGCGGGAAGAACTCTTCATCGCCACCCGGCAGCGGCATCCCATGACTATAACGGTTAAGACCGGCATGAAGAAAGACGGCACCATCATGGCCCAAAAATTCAAGGCCTATGCCGACGGCGGGGCCTATAACAGCACGGCCCCGACCATGATCGCCCTTTCCTGTTATTTTCTCATGATCCCCTACCGGGTGCCCAACCTGATTTACGAAGGGCATCATGTTTACACCAACAAACCGGTGGGCGGAGCCATGCGGGGCCACGGTATCCCCCAGGCCCGTTTTGCCGTGGAACGCCAGTTGGATATGATCGCCGATCGAATTGGTATTGATCCGGTTGATCTGCGGTTGAAAAACAGCATTCATGCCGGCGAGCCGCATCCGGCCAAATTTATCATCAACTCCTGCGGCTTTTCCGACTGCGTCGTCAAGGCGGCTGAGGCCATAGGCTGGAAGGAGAAAAGAGGAAAAATGCCCAGAGGAAGAGGCGTGGGAATCGCCGGGGCCTCTTTCCCCAGCGGGGTCAGCAACATGAGTCATATCAGCTCCGGGGCGGTGGTTCAATTGGGGCAGGACGGCGCCGTCAATGTCCTTTCCGGGGCCGCCGACATCGGTCAGGGCGCTGAAACGGTCATCTCTCAGATTGTTGCGGAGGTGCTGGGCGTGCCCATGGAGGATGTCAGGATCACCGCCGCCGACACAGGCATCACTCCCCTGGATCCGGGGACTTTCGGAAGCGGCGTGACCGTCAGGGCCGGCAATGCGGCCCGTTTGGCTGCCCTGGTGGTCAGGGAGAAGATCTTCAAATTCGTGGCCGACAAACTGGAAGCCAATAGCGACGATCTGGTGGCCCGGGATAGGACCATCTTTGTCAAAGGTTCTCCGGACCGGGGGATGTCCTTGAAGGAGGCCATCAAAGGGTATCAGTATGCGGACCTGCCCATGCCCATTATGGGAAGATCGGCCTGGTTTCCACCGGCTACCGAACCAACCACCCTCTTCAAGGAAGACGGCAATTTCGCACCCAGCTATTCCTTTATGGCCCAGGCGGCTGAAGTGGATGTTAATCTGGAGACCGGTCAGGTGAAACTTCTGAAGATGGTCACGGCCCATGACTGCGGCCGGGCCATCAACCCCATGCTGGTTGAGGGCCAATTGGAAGGTTCGGTTGTGGGCGGTATGGGACAGGCCCTCTATGAGAACGTCATTGTTGAAAAAGGGCAGGTGATGAATCCTTCTTTTCTGGATTATGGTTTCCCCACCTTTCTTGAGATGCCCGAAATAGAGGCCATCGAGGTTGAAACCGACGACCCGGTGGGGCCCTTTGGGGCCAAGGAAGCCGGCGAAGGAACCCAGTTATCCCCGGCCCCGGCCATTGTCAATGCCATCTATGATGCCATCGGCATTGATTTCAAGGAACTGCCCGTCACACCCGAAAGGGTCCTCCAGGCCTTGGAAGAGAAAAAGAAACCTTGACAGGAAACCGGCAATTCCTTAAAATAAAAGTAAGGCAAAATATTCCTTACTTAGAGGTGACGCATGATCGTCGCAAAAATAACGTCCAAAGGGCAGGTGACCATCCCCAAAAAGGTCAGGGAAAAACTTGGGGTTCAGCCCGGAGAAGGTCTGGGTTTTGAAGAAAAAGGAAACCTGATTCTTATCAGGAAAGCGGTAACCAAATCTCCCTTTGACCGGTGGGTGGGTAAGCTGAAACATCTTAAGGGGCGACGAAGCGACGACCTGGTCAGGGATATTCGGGGTCATGATAACGGCCGTTGACACCAACTATTATCCTCGATGTCCTTATTCCGGATGAACCTTTCCGACCGTCCTCCAAAAACCTTTTGGACCTGCATTTATCAAAGGGCAAGCTCATCCTTTGCGAGATCGTCTTTGCCGAACTGGCAGCTCACTTCCCATCCGAACCTGAACTCAGACTGTTTCTGACCGAAACCGGGATGCGGCTGGAATATTCAAACGAGAAGTCGCTCTATATTGCCGGCACCAGATGGGCCAACTATGCCAAAAAGGGAAACAAAGACCGGTTTATTTGCGGCCAATGCAACCAGGTCTTTGCTGCAGCCTGCCCGAAATGCTCGACGGCCTTCACCAAAAGGCTTCATGTCTTGGGGGATTTCCTCATAGGGGCCCATGCTCTGGTAAAGGCCGACTGCCTGCTTTCCCGTGACCTCGGGATCTATAAGACCTACTTCAGGGATCTCAAGGTAGTCAACTCGAATAATCCATCGGCCGGTTAGAGTGACAGCCTTATATTTTCAGCAGCAAATTCGATGCAAAGAAAATAGAGTTGATAAACAGACCTGAACCTCGCTCCGCTTTTTCTTGTACTATAATTACCAGATAACTAAGAGCCAAGAGCAGACCCTTTCATCGCCCTGCAAAAAAAAGATAGTTTTTTGCAATGAAGATTTTTTTCTCTTGACATGGCCTTTTAATGGGTGACTCTTTCACTTCTGTGATATCTTCAAAATACCTTCTTGCCATGCTTGCCTGTCGTCTCCTCTACGTCTAACACCGTATTCAGCCGCCGACCGACCACCCATTAGGAGAAATACTCGCTACCCACGGTCGGCTGCAATAATTGGTTGGCAGGTTTACAGTTTCAAATCGATAAGTCTTCTCAGAAGAATATCCTCAACGTTCTGCCGGGAATCCAGCACAGACAGAACGTATACCTTGTTCTCCGAAACTCTATATATGATCCGCCATGGTGGAATAATCATCTCACGATACTGCGTAACCCCGTGATCCAGCAATTCCGGAACAATACGGCCTCTATCAGGGAAAACTCGAAGCCTTGACGCTCTTTCCTTAATGCTTTTGAATACCTCGTTAGCTTGATGAGGGTTATCGTCGGCGATGTACTGAACGATCGTAATAAGATCGCTCTCTGAAGTGTCCGACCATCGCACGTCGTAGCGTTTCTTCATTTCATCTTTTCTTTCAGAATTGTCTCAATGTTTGCAAATACTTCTTCCTGAGACTTTGTTTTTCCGCGTCTCACGTCTTCTTCGCCTTGGGAAAGGAGCTTCAAAATCCCTATGGCGTTCCTCATGTTTTCATAGCTCTTAGGGTCCTGGAGCACGGCCCGGGGTTCTCCATTTTGGGTAATGATCACAGGCCGATGCGTTTCATTTATTTGTTTCAACAAATCGGGAGCCTTTGATTTTAGATAAGTAATTGGCTTGATATCTTTTGAAATATTCATGTCATCACCTCCAGTCTTTATATGGTACTATAAAAAGACTGGTTGTCAATTCTTTTGGTGTTTCCTGCTCTCGCCAAATCGGGAAAACCGTCTTTTTTAGCCTCAAAAAACTCATTATAGGCCCATTTTAAAGGGTACAGATGATAATATTCCCTGCCAGATCAAGAAGTTGTCGAGGCCCGACCCCGTTAAGTAAGTCCTATTTATTTCAAACATTGGCTTTCACAGCATGTTGAGAAATGGCGTCTACTATTTCTGCCCAAACCCCTTTTGGCATGTCATGCCCCATTCCATTAATTATAAATAATCTTGCCCCTGGTATCACCCGAGCTGTATTTTTTCCTCCTTCGACCGGTATCAGCGGATCATCAGCCCCATGAATTACAAGTGTTGGGACTTTAATAGTTGAAAGCGACGGTCTTCGATCGCCATTGACAAGAATAGCTATGTTTTGACGAGCCATTCCCTGCGGGTAGTATGAACGATCATAGCTCTTCTCTATGAACGTACGAGCTCTCTTTTCCTCAAATGGAAATCCTGGACTCCAAAGCCTCCGCCATATATTCATATTGTGTTCAATATATGCTTCGCGTTCCTCTGGTGCCGGCGCGATAACAGTAGCTATTGTTTCCGGTTCCCCCTGCGGAAGATCAGGATTTCCTGTGGTCGACATTATTGAAGTGAGACTCAGGACATGTTTTGGATGTCGATAGGAGATAACCTGGGCTATCATACCGCCCATTGAAGCACCACAGATATGTGCCTTCTCAATGCCTAAAGCATTAAGTAAACCAACGGCGTCATCTGCCATATCATCGAGAGAATATGCTGATTCCACAGGCTTGCCTTCCATTAAAGCTTTGATTGCAGCCGGAAAGTCAGGAATTCCTGCTTCTTCAAATTTTGTCGAAAGACCTGCATCCCGGTTGTCAAACCGAATCACAAAGTAACCATTTTTTGCAAATAACTCGCAGAATTCGACTTCCCAAAAAATCATCTGAGCCCCATTACCTGCAACTAATAATAATGCCGGGGTAGAACTATCACCGAAAGTATCATATTCAATCTGGATTCCATTGGCCGTCACATTAGGCATTGCTGACTCCTTTTCCTGTTAATATCGTGAATTACTATATTTATCTTGACCCACAACATGGGCGTCATTCGGAGCCGGCTTTTTCGGCGATCGAGGTTTGGGGCCAGGTCTTGAAATATCACTTTTATTGTTTCCTCTACCTCACTATCAATCGGGCGAGAAGTAGGGCTGAACCAAGGATAACCGGTTTATTCGATCCTGATCTTTGCGGCCCCTTTTTCCTTCTTCAGTAAGGTAGGGTCCTCTAATAATCTTCCCACCATGTTGACCTCGCTGGCCGGGACCGGATCGGAACCGGTGCTCATGGGGGTTGGACCGAAAAATATGGCCAGGGCTTTGCCCGGAGGCCAATACCCGATATCACCGGCCTTCACCCTCCGGGTGGCCGATTCATCCAGGGGCATATTGACCGGAATCTCAAAATAGAACTCATCGCCCCATTCATTAGGCCGGGTTTCGAGGGGGAGGCTGGCGAAAACGGCCTGGGCACAAGGAGAATCGAAGAGTTCGGCGTTTAGGGTTGTCTGTCCGATGAAAATTTTAATTGGGTTCGGCATAGTTGAAAATAAAGAAATCGTGCCTCTCTATCTAAGGTCTATCTAAGGCCCAACATCGGGCGTCAGTGGCGCGGCACCGCCGCGTTCGCCTGGATGCACTGGTTAGCCATTTGCTAAAAACCCTTTGTGAAACATGACAGTGCCTTTATAGGGCCAAGGCCATACCAATTAAGGCTGCCATCGGAAATTGCTATAGGCGAGAACGCTATATGGCCGACCACTTTTCCATTAACTTCTGCGACTAGCGAAATGGTCAGCGCATTGGCATCACGTAATGCATTTATTATGAATTGTTCCGTATGATTACTAATTGCAAGATTCTGGAAGGCTGCAATGGTAACTTTCGATATCGCTTCAATATCTGAAATTGTTTCATTCCTTATGATCATTTTAAACTCCATATTCGGACAGGATATTTATTTGGTGGCTAATGGGTCATAGGGTCAGGTCTTGAAATATCACTTTTTATTTTTCTCTGCTTTTGCCATCACCTTACTGACAGTAGTATAATGAATTCCCAAATAGTCCGCAATTTCTTTCAGGGTATATCCTTGGCTCATATGAGCACGGCGGATGCTTATATTTCTTTGGTCTTTTGTTTTCTGTCCCCTAAAAATATTATCGAGGCTTGGCCTGCCTATATATCTCTGTGAGCGAGGAATTTCCTTTATCTGTTTTTTGTCTTCTAAAACATCCTTGAATTTTTCAACAAATTCCTCTTCTCCCAACAATACTTGATTCTGAAGCTCTTCCCATGAAGCACTCCCATGGATTCCCTCCTGTACAAACGACCGGTATCGCCTTTTGGCAATAGTTCTTCGAGAGTTGAAAAAACCCAGAATCCAGCCAGTGGTGAGGTACTCCGGCTCTTTGCCTATTCCTGCCGTGGCCAGATAGCTGCTCCATCTCCAAGCCTCGATCTTTTTGACTATCCCGGCCCGCACAGGATTCAATACAACATATCGGCAGAGTTCAAGAAGATAGTTTTCTTTTTGGACTAAAATTGCCTTGAAACGTCCTTGAAAAATATGACCAGGTTTTTGGTGTCTTCTATTATAGCGTTGAGTATAGACACCGTTCAATTGGCGCATACCTGACGAAAGGTTGGCATCGGGTGTTTCGATCATAAGATGGTAGTGGTTATCCATGAGACAATAGGCATGACAGAGCCAGTTGTATCGTTTGACAACGGAGCCTAAGATAGAAAGGAATATCTGCCGATCCTGATCATCTTCGAATATATCTTTACGCCCATTCCCTCGGGATGTGACATGATAGACTGCACCAGGATATTCAATTCGTAACGGTCTGGCCATAAGATAATCCTAATAAAAAATTACTTATATTCTGATATTTCAAGACCTGACCCCACTGACCCCTGGGACAGGCCCTCTATGAGAACGTCATTGTTGAAAAAGGGCAGGTGATGAACCCTTCTTTTCTGGATTATGGTTTCCCCACCTTTCTGGAGATGCCCGAAATAGAGGCCATCGAGGTTGAAACCGACGACCCGGTGGGGCCCTTCGGGGCCAAGGAAGCCGGCGAAGGAACCCAGTTATCCCCGGCCCCGGCGATTGTCAATGCCATCTACGATGCCATCGGCATTGATTTCAAGGAACTGCCCGTCACCCCGGAAAAGGTCCTTCAGTCTTTGGAGGAGAAAAAGAAGCAGTCCCAAGAAAGATAGCCTCCCCTTTTTCTTCTCGTGAGGTTATCGTGCCTCCAACCGTTTCTTTTATCGCCTCAAAGGTACGATGGTTTGAATTGTGGCGTTTTGGCACAGCACCCAATTGCCTAAAGAACCCCAAAATTTAATCAGGCATCTAAAAACAAGTTAGAGGTCAAGAAAATAGACCTGAACCTCGCTCCGCTTTTTCTTGTACTATAATTACCAGACTGAACGGCTCACCTCCTTCTTCAGCAGCGCAGCGTTTCGTTCCAGGAATTCCATCACGGACTCAACCGCTGCCATCTCAACAAGCCCGAGTCCGTAGTGACTCGCCAAGTAGCAGAACGCAAAGGCCAGACGCGGATCTGACAACACCGCACCCTGGCTCGCGAGGTTCGCGACGTAGCTGGCCAACGCCGAGTCGGTCGCACGCTTCAGGGTCGCGCCGCGAGAAGGCAGGCTTCGAAACTTCAGGGCTACCGCGGGAGCAAGGTGAAAGAGCTCCTGCTCGTCAATGCGTTGACCGACGGCGGGGCCGAAGGGAATTGCCTCTCGAGCGTCTGCGTACGCCGCCCGGATTTCCTCCAGCCACGCTTCCGGCGTTGCTGGGAGCTCTCGTTGTTCCAGTCTCTTCACATCTTCCTCGTGAAGCCCAACGCCCCGGCTGACCCGACGGGTGCTTTTGCCCGGTCGGTGTCGAGCCGGTTGTTATGTGAAGCGATCACTTTATACTCACAGGAGGTGCTTTTGATGAAACGTTTTCTTTTGTGGTGGCGGTCTCACCAAGTTCTTTCAGAGGTGTTGTCGCCTTTGTACTTATGCCTTTATCAATCTTGGTTTGTGGCTGGGTATGTTCTCTCTGCCACCAGCGAATATCTGGACCGTATTTTTGGATTAATCCTCCAAATATTGCGGATAGGGCGCTGATAATGGCAGCGATTATGACGATTCGTTTGTTTAACTTGTGTTGCTCTACCATGATTTCTCTATTTAATCGTTGCTGCTCTTTTATTAGGTGCTCCTCCCATTCCATTTGTGCAAGAAACGGAGCAGGGCTGCCATCTTTAAAATCCCTTGCTTTTGCCAGAGCAATTTTGGCTTTCTCTTCCTCTGTCATGGCTTTATCGGTCATTTATTCCTCACATAACGCGAAGTTCACCGGGAGCGTTAGCGATCCGGGGGAACGTCTTGATAGACCACACACAGTTATAATTCCTTTTTTTGCCACGCAGAATAAACAAAATAAAATGCGGGTACCGCTATAATGGGTATGAGTAATGCACCAAATCCTTCAGAACGAAAGAACACATAAGTAAACGAAACAGTCCCGATCAATATAACTAATCCAAATACTACAGCAACAGTACGCATATGCGCGTTTGCAAACAATGAAGAGCAAGTTTTTAATGCAGCGAAAGCAGATAATCCATTCATTAGCATGCCACGAATAATTGCTGTCAGCAGACCGGGGTTGTCTGCCTCGCTAGCACCACCAAATCTCTCCGGAATAAATATTTTACCGAAAAAAATTAATAATTTTTCAAGTACCGGTGTTACCAGATAAATCATGATCAGATAGATAGCAACACTTGCAAGTGCTGCAACAATAGTTTGCCAGATAGAAGAAGAACGATTCATATTGCTACTCCAAATAATAGATTCATACGGTCTTTCGGGTTCGTCTCAACATATTGTGATTATTGGTTTTAATCCTCTGGTTTATTCACCACTGCAGTAGGCTTCCCATTGCCACACATGCAAGCCCCACCCGGAAAAAAATTTTGTCAATGTAGCATACGGTCGCTTCGCGGTACGATCCATCTTCGGCTGTCTTAACGATGTATTTCCATACTTCTTTTCTTTCTTGCTCCTCGCTGAAAGGGTATATTTATTCTCGATTTTGATCGCGAAAGCCAAGCATATCGTCCCCAATATAACAAGCAATATGCCACCATGACCCAATGAAGGGGTCAGGTCTGCTCTTGGCTCTTTCTTTTTCCCCCTACGCCAACTCCATTTTAATTTCCCCCCACCTCAACTCTAGCACCTTATAATCCCAAGGTCAGCCACCTGAAAGGCCACCTCCAAGGAGCCGGAAAATAAAAAAGGCCCTGCTGCTCGATTATGAGGCAGGGCCTTCACGTTCCATTCATCCTCCCGCATTTAAGGTTAGACGAGAAAAAGAAAAGGGAAATTAACCGGATAGCCAGTGAATAGCATAGAAAATTTCCCCTGTCAATACATAGCGGGTTTTGGGATTTATGGAATTTTTTCCTAAGGCTTGACAAGGCCGCCTTACTAATGTATTGTATTTTGTAAGGAGGATTTGCAACCTATGCTCGTCAAGATCACCAGCAAGCGACAAGTTACCTTTCCGGCACAGGTTTTGAAGGCACTGGGAGTTCATCCCGGTGAAAGTCTCGAACTGGTGAAGGGACCGGACGGCTTTCTCCTGCGCCCCCGCCGCATTGATACTTCCCGACTGGCGCCCCTGCGAGGGAAACTTAACCGCGGCCAGGGAAATTTCAACCTCGAAACTTTTCGAAATGAGCCCCATGACCAAACGCTTCGGGATTGACACCTCTATCCTGGTTCGTCTGGCAACCGGGGATCCTAAAGCTGGATTTGAACAGTGCATGCGAAGGCTAACTCGGTTGGTCGAGGAAGGTCAGGCCGAAATCTTCGCCTCTAATCAAGTTATTGGCGAAGCCTATATTGCCTTGCAGCACCACTATGGGGTCAGCAAATCGGACGCGCGTGCCGCCCTGACCAGTGTCCTGAGCAGCGGAATGGTGTCTCCCTTGAATGGAATATCCGTCTTCGAAGACCTCGCAGCCAGGGGCGGTTGCGGTCTTCTCGATCGATTGATTGCCGGCGATTATCGACGCGCGGAATTGGTCACTCTCACTCTGGATCGTCGGATGGTTTCCCTCCCGGATGTTCAGGCTTTATAACTCTTCAGTTAGATCAATTTAATAGGGATCAAGTCCTGCTTTTAGCTCTTTCTTTTTCCCCTACGCCATACTCCATTTCAATTTCCCCCCACCTCACCTCTGGCACATTATAATCCCAAGGTCAGCCCCCTGAAATGCCGATCCCAAAAAACTTTCTTCCGGCCCTTGACTTTCATAAAATAGGATTAATAATAATTATTATCAAAAAAGGGGAGGGGACAACTATGGAAGAACGGACTGGTCTGGTAAGCCTGCAAGGGAATCCTCTGACATTATTAGGCCCGGAGCTTAAAGTGGGAGACCAGGCGCCGGAGTTTGAGGTCTTGGATAATAATCTGTCTCCCATCCAGTTGGCTTCATTTAAAGGAAAGATAATCATCCTGGCTTCGGTACCCTCTCTGGATACGCCGGTGTGTGACCTGGAAACCCGGCGTTTCAATACCGAAGCCGGAAAACTGGATCCGGACATCCGGATACTGACCATCAGTATGGATTTGCCTTTTGCCCAGAAGCGCTGGTGCGGGGCAGCCGGGGTGGATAAGGTCGTTACGCTTTCCGACCACCGGACAGCTTCTTTCGGAAGCGCCTACGGCGTCCTGATCAAGGAACTGCGCCTCTTGGCCAGGGCTGTTTTTGTCTTGGACCGGGAGGGAGTCATCCGCTATATCCAGGTCCTCCCGGATCTGGCCCAGGAGCCGGATTATGACGAAGTAATCAAGGTTGTTGAAAAACTGGTCTAAACATAAAAAGGAAACCCCATGGAAACTGAAAAAAAGAACGAAAACAAGATTGCCCCTTTGAAGATTCAAGATGTGACCACCTGCAAGGCCACGGCCCAGATGCTCGAAAAGGCCGAAAGAGACGGGGTTGAAACCGCCTTTCACCGGGCGGCCGTCATGAAGGCCTGCCCGATCGGGGCCGAGTCGGCCTGTTGTAAGCACTGCGCCATGGGACCTTGCCGGCTGAGCGGAAAGGATCCCTACGGCAAGGTCGGGGTCTGCGGTGCGACCATTGATACTATTATGTCCCGGAATTTTGCCCGTATGGTAGCCGCCGGCGCTGCCGCCCACACCGACCACGGGATGAGCATGCTGGAGTTGTTCCGGGAGGTGATCAACGGGAAAATCAAAGATTATTCCATTAAAGACCCTATAAAGCTGGAAGCCTTGGCCCTTGAACTTGGAATAGAGGTGGAAGGCCGAGCCCTGATCGAAATTGCCAACGAGGTCTATCGTGAACTGGAACGGACCTATATTCAGGTGGAGGGTGAAATTCCTTTTGTCAAGCGGGTGCCTGAGAAAACGCTGGAAACGTGGCGCAAGCAGGGCATTGTTCCCCGGGGAGCCATGCGCGAGATCATGGAATTGATGCACCGGACCCATATGGGGGTCGATCAGCATTACGAGAATATCACCAAACAATCCAGCCGAACGGCCCTGGCCGACGGCTGGGGCGGCTCCATGGTGGCCACCGAAATTTCCGATATCCTCTTCGGAACGCCGATCCCGGTAAAGGTGGAAGTTAACATGGGCGTCCTTAAAGAGGAAGAAGTCAACATCATCATCCACGGCCACGAACCGAATCTTTTCGAGTCCATCCTGGCTTCGGTCAATGACCCGGCCCTGCTGGCCGAGGCCAAGGCCGCCGGGGCCAAGGGTTTGAATCTGGTCGGCATGTGCTGTTCCGGTTTGGAAATGGTCTCCCGCCACGGGATTCCCCATGCCGGCAACTTTATGTCCACCGAGGCCGTTCTGGTAACCGGTGCGGTGGATGCCTTGGCCGTTGATGTCCAGTGCATCAAGCAGGGACTGGCCAGGGTGGCCGAGTGCTACGGGACCCGGATGTTCACGACCAATCCCCGATGCCGGATTGAAGGGGCCGAACATATTGCCTTCCACGAGGACCAGCCCCGGGCCTGCACCGACGCCATCGTCAGGATGGGCATTGAACGATTTAAAAATAGAAAGCTGCCCATAGAAATACCCCAGATACGGAATATCGGGGTACATGGTTTTTCCCATGAATATATCAATTACATGCTGGGGGGGACCTTCCGGGGTTCTTACCGGCCCCTGAACGACAACATCATCAACGGCCGGATTCGAGGGGTCGCCGGGGTTGTCGGTTGTACCAACCCCAGGGTCAAACAGGACTGGGTCCACGTCGAATTGGTTAAGGAACTGATCAAAAACGATATCCTGGTGGTCCAGACCGGCTGCTCCCAGATCGCCCTGGCCAAGGCCGGCCTGTATCTTCCCGAAGCCGCTTACCTGGCCGGACCGGGTTTGCGGGAGGTCTGCGAGGCCGTGGGCATGCCCCCGGTTCTGGGCCTTGGCGCCTGTGTGGACAACAGCCGCGTTTTAACCGCCTGCGCGGAAATGGTCCGCAACGGGGGCCTGGGCAACAGCATCGCCGATCTGCCGGTAGCCGGAGCCGCCCCGGAATGGATGAGTGAAAAGGCCATCTGCATCGGCCAGTATTTTGTGGCCTCGGGTGTTTATACCATCTTTGGAGTCACCTTCCCCATTATCAAAGAGACCAAATTTCACAAGCTCCTTTTCGAAGGGTTGGAGGAAGGGGGATTGGGGAAATGGGGCTTCACCGCCGATCCTTATGAAATGGCCCGAATGATGATCGAGCATATCGACCGCAAGCGCCAGGCCCTCGGCATTGATAAGAGCCGGGAGAGAGTCCTGGTCGATATGGATACCCGGCGCCAAATGGAGGCGGCTTAGACCGTCCCCCGGCCGGAATATGGATTTCAGGGAGAAGCCGTAAAGGTGTTAAGGGATGAAAGCAGTCTCGGCTCTTGAATACCACCGGCAAACCAGCTATCAGCGTCATAAGATGACCGCCCATTTTATGGATTGGGCCAACCAGCCCAATCCTTATAAAGGGTATCCCGGGGTTGAACCCATCCTGCTTCCCCAGGATACCTCCTTTCCCAATGACCTCCTTTCGCAAGTCTTGAAAAAGGAGTCCGAAGGCCAATTCCCGGCCTGGATCCAGCAAGAGCAACTGGCCCGGATTTTTCAACTTACCTACAGTCTGACCGCTAAAACCCGGCAACCCGAGGGAAGCTTTTATTACCGCAGCGTAGCCTCGGCCGGGGCCCTCTATCCCACTGAAATCTATCTGGCGGCCCAGGGCATAAAGGGTCTGGATAATGGACTCTACCATTTCTCCATTGCCCAGCAGGGTCTGAATCCCCTCCGGAAAGGAGACTTTTTAACGGTCCGGGCCAAGGTCGATCCAAACGAGGGGGAGCCTCCTGGGCTTCTTTTCTTCTTGTCGGCCATTTTATTCCGAAGTGCCTGGAAATATCGGGACCGGGCCTTCCGCTATCATCTCCTCGACACAGGGCACCTGATTGAGAATTTGCTCCTGGCCTTAAAAGCCCTTGGCCTCCCCGGTTCGCTTTCGTATGATTTTGATGACCGGCAGGTTACCCGATTTCTGGGCCTGGATGCCCAAAGGGAGATTCCTCTGGCCCTGGTTGCGGTTGCCGAAGCCAAACTCCAAACCCGGGATCCCTTGAAGGTCATGCCGGAACTGGCCCCGGCCATGATCAGTGCCTGTCAGGTTTCCCAGGCCGAAAGGCCATACCCTTTGATAGAGGCGGCTTATCAGGCCGGGAGTACCGTGCGCCGGCCGGAGGAAGCAAGCTCCGACAACCTCCCTTCGATCGGATTGACTCCAAAGCAGGAGATCCCTTTACGACCAGCGCCAGCCTGGCCGGAAATTATGGCTTATCCGGATGCCGTTATCCAACGGCGCTCCCGGCGCAATTATTTGAAAGACCCTATTCCCCGGGAAGCCCTGACGGCCTTACTGGAAAGCCTGACTCGTGATGAAACGGATCGAACCCGGGGATTGCCGGCCGTCCCCGACCTTCTTTCTCTCGGCCTTTTGATCGGACGGGCCGAGGGATTTGAACCGGGTTTTTATCTGTTGGATCCCTCAAGGTCCCATTTGAGTTTGGTTCATCCGGGGCTATTTATGAAGGCCATGGCCCGGATCTGTTTGGACCAGGACTGGCTGGCTAATGGGGCCGTCCATTTTCTCTTTATCACGAATCTCAAAACACTGGAGGAGCGTTTCGGGGCGCGGGGCTATCGCTACGCCATGCAGACGGCCGGCCGGTTGGGAGAACGGTTATATCTCCTTAGTACCGCACTGGGCCTGGGCTGCTGCGGCATCGGGGCTTATTATGATCAGGAAGCGGCGGACCTGTTGGGGCTGGATGAAGCCTCCCGGCTTCTCTATTTGGTGGCTGTCGGACCGGTTAAAAAAAGTTCTATGACCAAATGAAGGTTAGTACCTTTTTTTTGCCACAGACGAACGCAGACCCTGCGTATGCGATCCGCGGGCAGGCGCGGCGGAATTTTTATTCCCGTTCGACCCCGGACAATACCTACGGGGCAGGCTATGAACGGGCATAACACGCCATCGCTTCGCGAGGAAAAACTTTAGTTGCGCCAAAGGCGCTGACGATTAGGGTGGCGGCATGCGGCGAGCTCAGCCGAGCGGCAAGTCGCCGCCACCCTGTCTTGTCTTTGTCTGTGGCAAAAATCTTTTCCGAATTTTTTGGGTTGGGAATAAAGAGTAAAAGCAGGCCATAAATAAAATCTAAAATAAAAGGAGACCACCCATGAGCAAGACCGAACAAAATTTATTGGAAGCCTTTGCCGGCGAATCCCAGGCCAACCGAAAATATCTGGCCTTTGCCAGAAAGGCCGAGCAGGAGGGGTACCCGGCGGCCGCAAAACTGTTCCGAGCCGCAGCCGAAGCGGAAACCATTCATGCCCACGCCCATCTGCGGGTTTTGGGCAAGGTGGGCAAAACCGCGGATAATCTGAAGGAGGCCATTGCCGGAGAAACACACGAGTTCAAGGAGATGTATCCCCTCATGATCGCCACCGCCCTGACCGAAGGAAATAAGGGCGCCGAGCGCAGCTTCGCTTATGCCAATGCCGTGGAAAAGGTCCATGCCGACCTCTATCAAAAAGCCCTTGATAATTTAGGCCGGGCCGGGGAAGTGGACTATTACGTCTGCTCGGTCTGCGGCAATACCGTAGAAAAGGAAGCCCCGGAAACCTGCCCGGTCTGCGGCGCCAAGGCCAAGGCCTTTTTTAAGGTAAGTTAGCTTCTAAATAGTGCAGCAATATTTATATTCACCGCAAAGACGCAAAGGACGCAAAGAAGAATATTTTTGCTTTCCGCTGAGACGGCGGAAAGCAAAATGAAAAATTCTTCTCTTGGCGATCTTAGCGCCTCGAACGAGTCCCGCTTTTAGCGGGACGAGTGGGCGGTGAAAAAATTTTATTAGGAGATAACGTATGGCCAAGCCTGACGAGATGTACCAATGCCAGTCCGTCAATTGCGGCTGCATTTACGACCCGGACCGGGGCGACAAGCGCGGTAAGGTGCCCAAAGGCACCTGCTTCGCCGATCTTTCCGATGAATGGCGCTGTCCGATTTGCGGTGCTACCAAGAAAAACTTTCGGCCGCTGGGCGGTCCCGACTCCACCGCCGCCGAAAGAGCCTAAATCCTGCACTGCTTTTTATTCACCACGAAGACACAGAGAACACCCCGTGCCCTTTGTGCCTCTGTGGTGAAATAGTCTGTCTGCTTCTATCTGTAGCTAAAAAAATCTGGAGGAGAATCATGGCCAAAGTACTGATTGTCTATACCACCCGGACCCAGGAGACCAGAAAGATTGCCGAGCTGATCGCTGAAGGGGTCCGGTTCGAAGGTGCCGAGGCGGAGGTGAAGGACGCCTCCGGGATTAAAAAAGAATCCGACCTTCAGGGTTACGAGGGCTATGCCTTCGGATCTCCGACCTACCACGGGGACATGCTGCAACCCATGAAGACCTTGCTCTTTATGGCGGAAAAAGCCGATCTGGGCGGAAAAGCCGGCGGGGCCTTTGGGGCTTTCGGCTGGAGCGGCGAAGCCCCGGATCGGATTTTCGGGACTATGAAGAATATCTTTCAGATGAACATGGTCTCCGAACCCCTGCGTCTCAAATCCACGGCCCTGGGCGGCGCCGTCCAGATGGCCCAGGATTACGGGCGGAAAATCGGCAAAAAAGCCGCCGGATCTTGAAACTCGGGGGGTTCCCCTGACCCGACCCCTTAACCGGAGCAGAGGAACCCCGCCGGGTACGATCCCTGACTTTCCCTCTGGCGCTGTTCCGCGCCTTTTATCTTTTTTCTGCCCTCCCCATACCATAGAGCCGGAAAGTGTAATTAGCTTGACCCTTCCCGGAGTTTCTTTTATATTTACTGATGGATTTTCGACTTCAGGTTACCCGCGCTCAACCAGGCATTGCACCTGGTGCCTGGCCGCACCCATCCCAAAAATGGAAAAGGGAATGGTTTCTTAAATCCCACTAATTGAAGGACTAAGATAGGGCACTATTTCCCATGGCGCAGATTCGCAATTTCAGCATCATCGCCCATATAGACCACGGCAAATCGACCCTGGCCGACCGCCTGATCCAGTACGCCGGCCTGGTGGATGACCGCCATTTCCGCGACCAGATCCTGGATACCATGGATATCGAGCGGGAGCGGGGCATCACCATTAAGAGCAATACCATCACCCTGCCCTACACCAATCGGCAAAGGGGAACCCTTCGAACTGAATTTGATCGATACGCCGGGCCATGTGGATTTTTCTTATGAGGTCTCCCGGGCTTTGGCTTCCTGCGAAGGGGTTTTGCTCTTGATCGATGCCTCCCAGGGGGTGCAGGCCCAGACCCTGGCTACGATGTATGCCGCTGTCGAACAGGATTTGACCATCATCCCGGTTATCAACAAGATTGATCTCCCTTCCGCGGATATCGAAAAGGTCAAGGAGCAGATCGAAATCGATCTGGGCCTGGATTCCGAATCGGCCCTGCTCTGCTCGGCCAAGGAGGGAATCGGCATCGAGGATCTCCTGGAAGCCATCACCGAGCGCCTTCCCCCGCCCACCGGGGAAAAGGAAAAACCGCTGACCGCCCTGATTTTTGACGCCCATTATGATCCTTTTCGGGGGACCGTGGTAAGCTGCCGGCTTTTCAACGGCTCGGTTCAGCCCGGGGACACCATCCGTCTCATGTCCAACGGGGCCACGTACCTGGTAGAGGAAGTGGGCATCTTTCGCCTGATCCGCGAACCGCGGAAAAGTCTTTCGGCCGGTGAGGTGGGCTACCTGATCGCCGGTATTAAGACGGTCGGCGATACCCGCATTGGGGATACCGTCACCCTGGACAAACAACCGGCCTCGGAGGCTCTGCATGGTTTTAAAGAAGTCAAGCCGGTGGTCTTTTCTTCCATCTATCCTATTTCCTCCGAGGATTACCAACCCCTGTCCGAGGCCCTGGAAAAATACAAGCTCAATGATGCCGCCCTGATCTATCAGAAGGATTCCTCGGCCGCCCTGGGGCAGGGCTTCCGCTGCGGTTTTCTGGGCCTGCTGCATCTGGAAATCGTGCAGGAGCGCCTGGAGCGGGAATACAACCAGTCCATTATCATGACCATGCCCAGCGTCCAGTATCGCTATACCCTGAAAAATGGCGAGGTCATCATCGTGGATAATCCCCAAAACTATCCCGATCCCACCACCATAGAGACCTCCGAGGAGCCCACTATCCGGGCCACCATTTTAATCCCTGATTCCTATTTGGGGGCCATTATGACTCTCTGCCGGGAACGGCGTGGAGAAAATCCCCAGGTCCACTACCCGGCTCCGGACCGGGTCGAGATGAAATACGACCTGCCCCTGGCCGAAGTGATTTATGATTTTTATGACAAGCTCAAAAGCCTGACCCGCGGCTATGGGTCCTTTGACTATGAATTAGTCGGCTATAAGGAAAGCGATCTGATTAAGCTGGATATCCTGGTCAACGGAGAGAAAGTTGATGCCCTGTCGCTGATGGTCCATCGGGACCGGGCCCGGGCTCGGGCCCTGCAAATCTGCGAACGCCTGAAAGAGGAAATCCACCGGCAGCTTTTCAAAATCCCTATTCAAGGGGTTATCGGCGGGAACATCATCGCCCGGACCACCATCTCCGCCTTCCGGAAGGATGTCACGGCCAAGTGTTACGGAGGAGACATCACCCGGAAACGAAAACTTCTGGAAAAGCAGAAAAAAGGTAAACAAAGGATGAAGATGGTCGGCTCGGTGGAAATCCCCCAGAGTGCCTTTGTGGCGGTATTGAAATCGGAAAATGACTGAAAAAGAACGGCCGGGATTGTATGTTCATGTCCCTTTCTGCCGGAGCAAGTGCCCTTACTGCGGCTTTTATTCCACCACGGACCGCACTCTGCTGCCGGAGTGGTTGGAGGCCATAAGAAAAGAAGGCGCTTTTTACAGGGGGTGGTTCCCTTCATTCGACACCCTTTATCTGGGGGGCGGCACGCCCGCGCTTCTCTCGGAAAACGAGTTGGGCGGCCTCATCGAGGGTTTGTATAAAAACTTTTCCTTCAGGCCCAAGACGGAAATGACCATCGAGGCCAACCCCAATGATTTGACTCCCGGCAAATTGCGCTGTCTGGCTGCCCTGGGTTTCAACCGTCTCAGCCTGGGGATCCAATCGTTTCAGGAGAAGGAACTGCAGCTCCTGGGAAGGAACCATAAAGCCGGAGATGCCGAGCAGGCCATCCATGAAATCAGGGCCGCCGGGTTTAAGAACCTGAGCCTTGACTTGATTTACGGCCTTCCCGGACAAACCCGGGAAACCTGGCAGGCCGATCTTGAAAGGGCTTTGTCCTTTAATCCCGAGCATCTTTCCTGCTATCAATTGGCGGTCGAAAAAGGAACCCGCTTCTGGGGTCTGAAGGAAAAAGGGCAGATGGTGCTCCCGGGTGAAATTCAAGAAAAAAAATTTTTCCTAAGGACCTCTGAATTCCTGGAAACAGCCGGCTATGTGCAGTACGAGATCTCCAGCTTCGCCCGAGGAGAGGCTTATGTTTCCCGGCATAACCAGAAGTACTGGCAGCGGCTGCCTTATCTGGGGCTGGGCCCCTCGGCCCACTCCTTTCAGGGAAACCGGCGCTGGTGGAACCTCCGCTCTCTCAAACCGTACTGCCGGGCCCTGGCGAAAGGGAACTTGCCCATTGAAGACCATGAAGACCTTTCCCCGGAGCAGATCAGGCTGGAAACCCTTTGCCTGGGGCTGCGCACCCGTTCCGGGGTGGACCTGACCCGGCTGGATGACGATGGGAGGCTGAAAACAAAGCTGCCTGAGTTAGAGCGATCCGGATGGGCGACAGTTAGTGATCATCATATCCGGCCTACCCGGAAAGGATTCTTGGTCGCCGATCGCCTGCCCCTCTGGCTGACCTCATCGTGAACCGGAACGATCCCATTACCTATCCGATCGACGGCTGCCTTGATCTCCATACCTTTCGCCCCCGGGAGATCAAAGCCTTAGTGCCCGACTATCTCTTGGAATGCCGCAGACGGGGTATTCATCAGGTCCGGATTATTCATGGGAAAGGAAGCGGGGTCCTGCGCCGCCTGGTCCATTCGATCCTGGAACAGCGGCCGGAGGTGGAATCCTTTCAATCGGCCGGGGAAGAAGGCGGGGGCTGGGGGGCGACGATCGTAATGCTGAAAAAAGTCTAACCAAAGATCTTTGAAATTTTCTCTAAAGTCTTGAAGAAATGGTGTTGAGGGGGACCCCCCAACACCTGATTTTGGAAAGTTAGAGATAAACTCTCAGATTAGAGATGTAAGAATCTAAACAGCGGCAGAAAATTTTACCCAACCAGGAGAAGGCTTGGAGGAAGTAACCATGCCGAAAAAAGAAAACAAAAGGCCCGCCCTTGGCCGGCGGATCGGTTTGATGTGTCTGATCGGTTTTTCGATCCTATGGTCTGCCCGGGCTTTCGGCCAGGACTATGAGTTGGAACCCTTTCGCTGGGGAATGAATCTGGAAGAATTAAACCGGGCTTTGAAAGAGAAACAGGGGTCCGGCCTGATCAGAGAAGATAAAGAGCGGATCCAGATTGATTTGCAGTACGGCCCTTTCAAAACGATACGGATACCGAAAGGCAGGCTGGCGGCCCTGGTTCTGGCTGCGGACCCTTTAAAGTCGGGCCGGCTGTTCGGATACCTCTATGATGGAAAATTTGTTGGGAAAATCACCCTATTTAAAGACACCCCGGAGATCTATCCTGAAAAGGCGATTAAACAGCTAAAAGAAAAATATCCCCAGGGCCGGCTCTTTCGAAGTTACGGAACTGCTTCCAGCCTGCCCTTTTTTGAGTATAAAACGGAAGACCTGGTTCTTTTCAGTACCGAGAAGGGGATCTTATTTTATGACCCGGCTCGATTAGAAACGATTGTTAAGAGCTCCCAAAAACAGATCGAGCTGGACGACAAAAAATACGACCAGGAAATGAAGGACAAGTTTTCAACTACTTACTAAGCGGACTCCTTTTCTTTTTCCTGTTTCTCAACCAGGCAATAAAGACCTTCCCCGTCCCGGGCCGGTTTAAAACATTGATTGTCGGAAAGGCAAGCGGCCTTGGCCCGGTCCCCGGAGGCCCACCGCTTAATGAGCCCCGGTTCGCGAATCAAAGGGCGGCTTAGAGACAGGTAGTCGGCATAGCCTTCTTCAAGCAATCGTTCCGCCAAGGGCAGAGAGCGGATCCCTCCGACCAGGATCACCGGCACTTGGAGCCGGGCCTTGAAGGCCTTGGCCGCCTGGCGAAAATAGGCCTCTCTTTCCTCCGTGGTGACCCTCGTCCGGGAGGGGGTGAGCATTCCCGAGATCAGGGTCCCGCCGCTGAGTTCAATGGCATCGATACCTTCCTCCTGGAGCATCCAGCCCACCTTCAGGGATTCCTCCAGGGTAAAACCGCCCTCCAGGTAATCCTGGGAATTCATTTTGATTAACACCGGGAAATCCTCTCCCACGGCCTCCCGCACCCGGCGGAGCACTTCCCGCAGGATCCTGGCCCGGTTTTCAAGAGAACCGCCGTAGGCATCGGTCCGCTTATTAAAATAGGGAGAAAGGAATTGGCTTAAGAGATAACCGTGGGCGGCATGGATCTGAAGGCCGTCAAAGCCGGCCTCCTTGGCCCGCCGGGCCGACTGACCGAAGGCCTCCACCACCCCCTGGATATCCTCCACGGTCATGACCTGGCGAGGGGTCTGGCCCCCCCTTCCACCTCGGAAGGAGTCAGGGGTTTACGGCCGGTGAGTTTGGGGTTGGCGAAATAGCCGGCATGGGCCAATTGCAGGACCATCTTTCCGCTCCGGCCATGAACTTTGTCGGTCATTTCCTTAAGCCCGTCGATGCAGGCCTCCTGATAGACGCCTAATTGCCAAGGTCCGGCCTGTCCTTCGGGACTGATATAGGCATGGCCGGGAATAATCAACCCCACCCGGCCCTCAGCCAGTCGGGTCATCATAGTGATCAGGGCCGGAGTACAGCTCCCATCCTCAAGGGCCAGCCCTTCCCAGGTGGCTGAACGGACGAAACGGTTGGACAATTCCATCCCTTTTATGGTTGTGGTTTCAAAGACTTTGGACATTTTTATCTCCTTTCCCTTTAGCAAACCCGGGCGAACTTTTTAAGGATAACAGAATTCTCTCCATTGGGCAATGACCATCTCCCTTGACGGATCCCCGCCGTTGTGATTTAAAATTCTTGATCCGGAATTCCCGGAATTTTCAAGGTTGGAGGTGGGCCATGCTGGTATTGACGGAAAGAAAAGGGGCGGTGACCACGATCATCATCAACCGGCCGGAGGTGCGTAATGCCGTGGATGGGCCGACCGCCGAGGCCCTGGTGGAGGCCTTTGAAGGCTTTGAGGCCGATGAGGAAGCCCGGGTAGCCGTCCTGAGCGGCGCCGGCGGATTCTTTTGTGCCGGTGCCGACCTGAAGGCGGTCAGCCTCGGCAGGCACAACCGGCTGGCTGAAGACGGCCATGGCCCCATGGGGCCGTCGCGGATGCGGCTTTCCAAACCGGTGATTGCCGCCGTGGCCGGCTATGCCGTGGCCGGCGGGCTGGAGTTGGCTCTCTGGTGCGACCTGCGCGTCATGGAGCGGGATGCCGTCTTCGGGGTCTTCTGCCGCCGCTGGGGGGTGCCTCTAATTGACGGCGGGACCATCCGCCTGCCCCGGATGATCGGCCTGTCCCGGGCCCTGGATATGATCTTAACCGGCCGTCCGGTAGAGGCCGAGGAAGCCCTGCGCCTGGGATTGGCCAACCGGGTGGTGGAACCAGGAAAGGCCAGGGTCGAAGCCGAGGCCCTGGCCTTTCGGATTGCCGAATTTCCCCAGCGATGTATGCGCGGCGACCGCCGCTCGGCTTATGAACAGTTCGATCTTCCCCTGGCCGAGGCCTTAAAAAATGAATTCCGGTTGGGTCTGGCAACCATTGAAAGCGGTGAAACCTTGGAAGGGGCCGGGCGTTTTGCCGGGGGGGCCGGCCGCCATGGAAAATTCGGAGAATAGTTTCTTTAAAAGACGTGCCCAGAAGGTTCTCCGGTTGGCAGGTCACCAACCAGAGAAAAATTGTCGAGTTTGTCCCAAAGTTACGTGATTTTTTAAGCACTCCATTCATAGAGGGCTTCAGGGGTCTTGATTTCAAGGATTGTCCGCCAAAGGGACGCCGTAGCCTCAACCCGGGCAGGAATTTCTAAGTGGGTTAGAAACCGGCCAACACCTAAGACGATAACTCGCTTTGGTGAATGGCCCGGCTCCCAACCCACTTAGAAATTCGGGCCGGGTTGGGGCTCGGATACGCTTTGGCGGACAATCCTTGAAATCAAGACCCCTGAAGCCCTTTGGGGTGATTTAATATTTTAGAGGCTACCCCTTCGGTTTAAGAATCACATAACTTTGGGACTATCCCAAATTGTCTGTCTTTGTCCCTGTACGTACTGGCAAAACAGTTTTTATCTTTGGTTTTTCAAAAACGGCAGGGGGGTGCCTTTGCGATAGGCCAGGGCCTGGCAGGAAGCAATCAGTTTTCCCTGATCGTCTCTTACCTTAATGTCATAATTGGCCACCTTGTTGGTCCGGCTGAATTCTTTGGCCTCGGCCGTCAAGAGGCTGCCGGGGATCGGAGAGGCAACATAGGTTACCTGGACATTGAGGGCCACAGCTACGGTGCCGTAGGCGTTACAGGCCGTCTGAAAGGCCTCGTCAATCAGGGCGAAGATGGCCCCGCCGTGGGCCATGCCGAAGATATTCTCCATATCCGGCGTAAAGCGCATCTCCACCTTGGAGCAGCCTTCGTCCAGTTCCACCAACCGTAGACCGAACTTCCTTGCAAAAGGCTCCCGCGCCACCTGTTTGAAAATGGCCTCTTTGACCTGCTTATCCACGACAAGTCCTTTCTCTTCACCCCCACCCTCACCCTCCCCCATCTGAGGGGGAGGGGGTCAGAGTCTAATTCCATCTAATATCGGCCCCTCCCCGGCGGGCGGGGCTTGAGGGGAGGGGGTAATTGATTTTCACCCTCCGTAGGTGCCCGTCAAAAATCATTTATTAGAGTTTAGTTCAGAGAACCAGCTAATGAAAAAAAAGAGGCGAATCTTGTTAAGACGCCGCCTCTTTTTATAATGGGATTTTAATCTTTTGTAAAAGTTATTTTTTGGCCGGTTCCTCGGGCAACTTGGGCGTCTGATCCGTTTCGTACAGGGCGATCAGACGGGTATGTTGGTAGCGATCATGCTCTTTTTTGGAGACTCCTTTAGGGCTGTAGAGGTCCCCGGTGCCATAGACCTTATAGTATTCATGGGGCGAATTGACCAAATATTTGTCAACGGGATTCTTAGGAAACTCCGCCCGTTCCTTGGCCAGTTTCGTATTGACCTTTGGGGGTCCGAAGGCCGAGGCGCTGCCTAAGCTGATGAATACTATTTTTCTGCCCTTGCTTTCCCTGGAGAGAAAATCGACAAATCGGACCAGGCGGTCGTATTCCAGGGAACTCTCTTTTAAGGTACTAATCCCGGCCGAATAGAAAAGGGTAATTTCCCCGGTGCCCTGTTTCTTGGAAAGTTCCTCGATCTTTTCCAGGGTTTTTTGAGCGGTTTCCTGATGCTTCTGAGCGGCTTCTAAAATCCGGCGGTTGGTTTCTTCCAGACGTTGGCTGGAATTCTTTAAGGCCTCTTGGGCGGTTATTATGGATTCCTGGGAATCTCGCAGTTTGGAAAACTCTCCCATGGCCATGTTGTGGGAATCGACAAAGAGTTGGGCCAGGGTACCGGCCTGCTCCTTAGAGGCCCCACCCGTCCAAGTACCCTTGGGGAATTCTACCGTTTTCAGGCCCTGGTTGGGTTCGGTCACACTAAGGCCGGTATCCCGCATTTTGAGTTGTTTGACTTCTCCGCCACAGCCCATCAAAAAAAATAATAAGGCCAGGCCACCGATCATTCTGTAAATCATCTTTCTCCTCCCGTCCAATGGATATTTCGCTTTGATCAGCACCCAGAAATGCAAAGCAATTACCATACCAGATGGCCATGATTTTTTATTATACCGGGATCATTATTAAAATAGGGTATTGGTTTCCGTCTGATTAATGGATCAGCCCTCTTTTTGTATGATCTTCCATACAATACCCGGACAATTTTTTTATTTAGCATAAGAATATCCTCTCCAAATTAGTGGGAGAGGATCCAGGACCCAAGGGTCTGCGATAAGACTTATCGACGAGA
The DNA here is from genome assembly GCA_963711835.1 of uncultured delta proteobacterium. Taxonomy (GTDB): domain Bacteria; phylum Desulfobacterota; class RBG-13-43-22; order RBG-13-43-22; family RBG-13-43-22; genus CAVQFQ01. Next base: position 517,118 of record CAVQFQ010000017.1, read on the forward strand.
TCAAGTCGAGTTGATCTCGTCGAGTCGGTCAGGGATTTAAGGGGTTTTTCTATTCCTTGATCAAAGTTAAACAGACCGTACCCGGAATCTTCTGGGTAATCCGGGCTTCTTCCGTATAGGCCAACAGGGTTTTGGCCCATAAAGGGCCTAAGGGATGTAGAAAGAGAAGAAAGAACCAGGGCAGCCGGCTCAAGGAAGGATTTCTGGGGTTCTCCAGCCTGAGCCATTTCAATTTTGTTTGAGTAAAATATTTCCGATCCAATTCCTTTAAACCGCTGGGCTTAATGATCCGGTCCAGCAGGCTTTCGTTATTGTATAGACGGCAAAAAAAATTCGGTTTCCCCTGATAGGCCCTTTCATAGACTCCCCGGTTCCAGAAAATATCTTCCTCCCGGGGGGCAAAGGGCAGGGTTAAAATACAGATCCCCTTCTTTCTGAGAACCCGTTTTATTTCTGCGGCTGTCAGGGAATCGCCCTTTCCCGGAATATGTTCCAGAACAGAAACGGAGTAGGCCCCGTCGAAACAGTGGTCGGGGTAGGGGAGGGCCTTTCCATCGGCCGCCTGCCAACTTAAACAGTCCAGCTTCAGGCTTTTGGCGTAGGCTGTATAGGGTTCCAGGAAATCGTCTTGGATATCGACGGCCGTTACCTTTTTTTTAAGTCGGCTTCCTAAAAACAGGGCCAGGTGCTTGGGACTTCCAAGATCGAAAAGATGCTGAGCCGGGAATTTTTCGAGCTGATCCAAAAGATAGGCAAATTCGAAATAGCGATTGTACCCGGACCGGATGGGATTAAGCATAGACTTCAGGCCCAAAGCCGGTCGTCCTGCAAGACACATTTTCAGCCCGATCCTCCAACCGAAACGAACCAAATCAAAAGCCCAACCCAAAACCACTTCTCCTTTCCTATCCTAAATCTCAAGCCTTTTCTCCCGCTCCGAAAACGGCTAAGGAGAGAACCGTGGGAATGGCGAAAATTTTCCTGCAGAATTTTCAAAAATAATAGCCATTGTCAGGGCCGGCTACGGTCCTATATAATAAATAGCAAAGCAGCGGAGAAAAGAAAACAGGTAACTGGTCTATCGAACGCTTAAAGGTGGCTTGGTGGCCAATCTTTTTACACTCTTCAAAAAGATAACCAATCCCTTAAAGGGCGGGGTCTTGGGAAAAATTCCCGGGGTTTCCCATCTCTATCGCTCACTTTTTAACCTGACCAAACCCAAAGGAATAATCCAGATCCAGTGCCAGGGCCATCATCTGGTCGTAAATGCCGATGATGAAGGCGTGGTCCCTTTTTTATTGACCCAAGGGGTCTTCGAGGAATACGAAACGGCCTTGGTCAGGCAATGTCTTCATCCGGGCATGCAGGTGGTCGATATCGGCGCTAATTTCGGCTATTATACCTTAATAGCCGCCGACCGTGTCGGAAAAGAGGGAAAGGTTTACGCCTTTGAGCCGGAACCGGGCAACTATGAACTTCTCCTGAAAAATATCAGCCTGAATCGTTACGAAACGATCGTACCGATACGACAGGCCGTCTCCAATAGTAGGGGGACCACGAATCTCTTCGTGGATAAAAAGAACCTAGGGGCCCCTTCCCTGGCAGAGAAGAATGTGGATCGCCGGCAGGGCATCGTTAAAGTGGAAACCGTTTCCCTGGATGAGTTCTTTAAGACGGTCGAAGGCTTTGGTCCGATTGATTTTTTAAAAATAGACGCCCAAGGGGCCGAAGGTCTGATCTTCGAGGGGGCCTGTAATTGTTTAAAAAATGAGGGCCTAAAAATCATGATGGAATTCTGGCCCCAGGGCCTGAGAAATATGGGCACGGATCCTTTAAGCCTGTTGCGCCTGATAAAAAGCTCCGGGTTCACCATTAAGATCATCGAAGAAAAAAAGCGGGTTTTAGTCGGTATTGAAGAGGTAGAGGCTATCGGGAATTATCTCAATCTAAATAACGATCAGGCGGCGGCCAACTTATTGCTGGAGAAATAATCCCTTAGTTCCTTGCTGCCCAACAGGCAGGTCGCAGTGATTGACGTCATTCCGGACGGATCCGGAATCCAGGAAATATCGAACGAAGACCGTTTCCTGCAACCAAGGCGGGATGACCGAAACCCCGCCGAGGACTATCAGCGGAAGGAATCGGTCTTCGAAGGGAGAATCAAAACCTTGTAGTCATCCTATTGTATGCTATATTGAAGATAAAAAAATTTGTTGGAGAGAAAGGAGGAGTATGAAAGGCAAGCAACGGCACAAAGGAAAGAGAAAGGATCTTGTTTTGTTTTTGGGCGTTAAATCGCTAATGGTGTTTTTATTACTTTTTACTTTTCTTTTTGTGGCGCTTGGGACGGCTCTGGCTGTGCCCCCCGGGCCCCCCCCGCATCGCCCGGGACCTCATCCTTTCGGACCTCCCCCGGGTCCTCCCCCCGGGCCTCATCCGCCAGGACCGCCGCCCCCCGGCCCTCCCGGGCCCCCTCCGGCAGCCTTAATGGGTCCTCCGGCCCCCTGGAGGGCCATGGGACCGCCGCCGCCGGGTAGGGTTTGGGCTCATTTCGAAGGGCAATGGCTGGCTGTAGTTCCCCCTCCCCATGATGGACCATATCTTTGGAACGGAACGGCCTGGGTCATCCCATCCGACCCTCCGCCGGAAGGGTCCGAATGGGTTCCGGGACACTGGACCGATGACGGCTGGATAGCCGGCCATTGGGCCGCGGTGCCTGTACCGGGTCCGGGAGTTCATTGGATCCCCGGGCATTGGAAAGGAGCGGTTTGGGTGCCGGGGCACTGGAAAGGGCGCCTGCCCAAAGGACAAAGATGGGTCCCCGGCCATCGGGCTCCCGGAGATCGCTGGTTACCAGGCCATTGGAGGTAAATGGAACAAGCCCCTGATCCTGATGGACCAGGGGCTTGTCAGGTAATAGTTCTTAATAACCGTCCCATTCTTGGTTTTACCCGGGGGGACTGCCTTAGAGGCGGACTTGGGCCCCGATCTCGATGACCCGGTCGGGAGGAATGCCGAAGAAATTGGTAGGGTTCATGGCGTTCCGGGACATGGCCGAAAAAATAATCTTTCGCCAAGAGGCCATCTTGGATTTCCCGGTGATGAAAAGCGACTCCCGGCCCAGGAAAAAAGTGGTGGTGGACAGATCGATTTTTAATCCCTGCTTTCCGGCCAGGGCCATGATTTCCGGCACTTTGGGGGTTTCCATAAAACCATACCAAACGGTCAGGCGAAACACGCCCTGACCCAAATCCTCCAATTGGAGACGTTCCTTGGGAGAAACACGGGGGATATCCTGGGCTAGAATGGATAATAGGATGACCCGTTCATGCAGGACCTTGTTGTGCTTGAAATGGTGGAGCAAGGATCCGGGTACACCCCTGGGGTTGACGGACATGAAGACCGCCGTCCCCGGCACCCGATAAGGATTTTTCCGGGCCAGGTCCTCTAAAAATAAACCTTGACGGAAATTCGTATGTTCAGGGCCTCGGCCAGGGCCGCCCGGCCGTCCTTCCAGGTGGTCATGCTGACGGCGATGACCAGAGCCAAGCCGATGGTAAACCATCCCCCATCAAGGATTTTCAACAGGTTCGCACCCAGGTAACTGACATCGAAGCAGAGAAACAATCCCACCAGCAGCCCGGCTTTAAAAGTCGACCATTTCCAGAGTCGGGTAACCACCAGATAATAAATAATCGAAGTGATACCCATGGTGGCCGTAACCGCTATGCCGTAGGCCCCGGCCAGACGGCTGGATTCCCGAAAAGCCAGGACCAGCCCGATACAGCCGACCATCATGGCCCAGTTCACCTCAGGCAAATAGATCTGTCCCTGTTGGTGGGCCGAGGTATGGACTATACGCACCCGAGGGAGGTAGCCAAGTTGAATGGCCTGCCGGGTGAGAGAATAAACCCCCGAGATCATGGCTTGAGAGGCAATGATCGTGGCTATGGTGGATAAAATTACCGCGGGATAGATCAGCACCTTCGGGACCAAACCGTAAAAAGGATTAAAGGCCTCTTCGGCCTGGGTCATCAAGAGTGCTCCCTGGCCGAAATAATTGAGGAGCAAGGCCGGAAGGGCCAATCCCAGCCAGGAGATACGGATGGCTTTGAGACTGAAGTGCCCCATATCGGCATAGAGGGCTTCTCCGCCGGTGATACAAAGGACCACCGAACCTAAGACGATGAATCCGTGAAGATGGTTGCTGGCGAAAAACCGAAAGGCATACCAGGGATTAATGGCCCCGATAACCTGGGGATTTTTTATTATGGAGGATAAGCCCAGAAGGGCGATGACTACAAACCAGACGATCATAACCGGTCCGAAAAATTTTCCGATGTCGGCTGTTCCCCGCTTCTGGAAAAAAAAGAGTAGGAAAAGGATAATGCAGGTGATCGGGATGATGAAGGGTTTGGAGGTTTCGGTAGCCACTTCCAGCCCTTCGATGGCCGAAAGAACGGAAATGGCCGGGGTGATGATCCCGTCCCCGTAAAGAAGGGCTGCCCCAAAAACCGCCGCCAGTACCGCTAACCTATAACTTCCAGTCGACATTTGATCTTTGGTTTTAAGCAGCAGCGCCAATAAAGCAAAAATGCCTCCTTCCCCCCGGTTATCCGCCCTCATGATGAAGCTTACATATTTAAGAGTGACCACAATCAAGAGGGACCAAAAAATAAGGGACAGGACCCCGAAGATATTGGTTTCGTTCAAGGCTATGGCGTGAAGACCGTGAAAACATTCGCGGATAGCGTACAAAGGACTGGTGCCGATATCGCCGTAAACCACCCCCAATGCTCCCAGGGCCAGGACCAGCAAACGCGGTTTGGCGGTTTCTTCCGTGTCGGAATTATGGGTTTGTTTATTCGTGGTCATAGCCTAAGGTAGCCTAAGTTACCTTTTCTTTTGCATTTATGGCAAGATTTTTATTTATCCTGAATGGGATTTCCTTAAAAGATGATTCGGTCAGATTAAGCAAAGAAACGATGGGACCCTTCTACGTGGCCAAGGGTTTTAAGGAGGTTTTCTTTGGAACTTATTTATATTGCCACTGAGCAAGCCGGGGGGACCAACGAGAGTGGAGTTCAACTTCAAGGGGCGTTTCCCCGGCAAGTTTTTGAGCTGCCTCTTGAATCCGTTTAATATCTTCGCGATTATATACGATCCCTCGAACGATCAGTCCGTATTCAACCAACCCCTCTTCTTTGGGCGTTACGTCCAGCTTAGAAATAGAAAGGGTTGGATCAACGACCAACTCGGCCTTGATCTTGGCCGCCAGGGCCCTCAACTGCAGGACCTTTCTGGCCTCCTCCGTAACCAATTTATCCTTTTCAAGGAGCGCATCCCGAACAGCGTCTACGGTCTTGTTCAACGGTTGGGTGCTCAAATCGAAGACCATATCGAATTCTTTCCGATCGTCCCAATTCTTTCCGTAAACCAGGTAGACCGCTCGGGCCATCTCATTATCCACTTTCTCGAGCATCCAGCGCGCCATCTCCCGGCTCAGGCCCTCCTGTTGGAGGACCCTCTCTACCCTGAACTCCATGGGGGCCTCGGTTCGGACTCGCAGGGCATAGGGGATCCCCTTAAGGAGAAATTGGCCATCCCTGGCCATCAGAACCACACGGTCTTTCAGGGCATATTGGAGAAGATAACTCTGATTGAGGGCTATAAATCCCCGGTAGGACCAATCGTATCTTTCCCAAACATTCGGGAAGCGTTCATCAAAATGCTCTGGCCCATTCTTCCCAATGACTTCCGGCGGTCCCCATATCATCAAAAATTTTCTTCCGGTTGATATATTCATAGCCAAGGAGTTTCGCTACGGCCCGACCAAGGTCTTTTCCGCCGCTTTCCAATTGTCTCGAAATGGTTAAAATTGCCATCGGCATCTCCTCCAAGAATGAGTGGTATCAAACGGGGCTAAAACGGATCCGGTAGCACGGCTATCGTTGAAAGGGAAGAACCCATATCAACATGGCCGGCAGATAGCAAAAAATCAAAGAGACGACTACATAGGGCACCGTAATACTTAAGAATTCCTTCAGGCTGGTTTTTCTTTGGTCCTCTTTTTCCGCCAAATTCTTGGCCACAAACAAAGCCGGGGCTCCGGCCACCGTAAGGTTGCTCCCCAGGGTTCCGGCCCAAAGCAACATCCAGTAAAAGGGCCAGGGGTTAATCGCCTGCTCCTTTGCCAGGTCCCGAATGACATAGAGCATGGTCAGGATATAGGCGTCGTGTTCAACCACCCCGACAATCGGCGCCGTAATCCAATAGAGCAAGCTGCTGCCTACCGTCAGACTTTGTTTAATATGGGGGGTAATCCCTTTGGAAATCATCGTAATGACCCCCGCCTGCTCCAATCCGCCGACCAGGGCAAAAAGGGAGATATAAAAAAAGATCGCCCGCCAATCCAATTCGGAAAATACCTGTTCTACATTGGGTATCTCCAAGGTGAAGGCGTTATTAAATATTTCAAAAATCAGGATCAAGGCCAAGGCCCCCCATAGGGCTATAAACCCCAGGTGGTAGCCAAAAACAGGCCGTAAAGCCATGGCTATAATGGTCAGGCAAAAAACCGAACAGGTAATGATCGCGAAGGGTTTGTCTTTAATATAGTCCGAGGGTTTTTCATCGATGGTCGATATATCCATCACCTTTCCCTTATAGGTCTTAGAAAATTTCCAGTAAAAAAAAGCGATGGTAAAGCAATAGGAAATCAACAGGATGAAGAAAGAGGAGGGACGTCCTTGTTGCCAAATAAAACCGCCGAATTCGATCCCGGCCACACTGTGCAGCATCTGGGGGGGCAAATCTCCCAGAAGCATGGCGGTCCCCATGAAATTGGCACAAAGACCAATAAATAAGATAGGAACAAAGGAAGAGAATTTGAACCGCCGGGAGGCGTGAAAGAGGACCGGGGCGAACATTAGAACCACCACGACGTTATCGATCAGCATGGAAATAAATCCAGCCAAGGTCCCAATGAGCGTTACGAAGAGTGCCACGTTGCCTTTGGATTTTTTAAGGATCAAGGCCGACAAGAAATCCGGGACGCCGGACTTCCCGAAGTATCCCGAGATGATCCAGATACTGAGCAGGATGAGGATCACGTTCCAATCCACCATCTGAAAGGCTCGAACCTCGGTCATAACCCCGATAAAGATCATCATCATGATCCCCAAGAGGGCGGCGATCACACTGTCGATCCAACCCGTGATAATCAACACGATACTGCCAAGGAAAATAATTACCGTCAAAACCTGTAGAAGATCCATAGTCCATTCCTTTCAAAATTATGTAGATACTATCATGAAAAAAAATATCCTATTAATATTATTTTTATGCTAAATATAATTATAATATAGCTATATTTCCCAAAGGCAAGAGATTCGTTTTGTAATTATTAAATAAATCAGTTAGTAGCAAAAAGATAAAATAAAGAGGAAATTGTTGGACTTAGGCATCCTTGGACAAATCCATTTCACCTGGGAATTTGTTTCCGCGTTTTTAAGCATCGTTCTCATCGATCTGGTCCTGGCCGGTGACAATGCCGTGGTGATTGCCATGGCGGTGCGTTCCCTGCCTCGAAAACAACGGATGAGAGGCATCGCTTTCGGCGCCGGGGCTGCCGTTATACTCCGGGTGGTCCTCACCTTTTTTGCCGCACAGCTTCTCCTGATCAGCTTCGTAAAACTTATCGGAGGGGCGGTGATCCTTTGGATCGCCGTTAAGCTCTTTGTCGAGGGCGCTCCAGAGGATAAAAGCCAGCGAGAGGCCAAGACCCTCTGGCAGGCCATCTGGGTCATTATCATCGCCGATATTACCATGTCCACCGACAATGTCCTGGCCGTGGCTGGGGCTTCCAAGGGCAATCTGTTTCTGTTGCTCTTCGGCCTGGGTTTGAGCATTCCCTTTGTGGTTTTTACCAGCAACCTGCTGTCCCTCTTGATGGACAAGTTCCCCATTATCATCTACCTGGGGGCCGCTGTTCTGGGCCGGGTGGGCGGTGAGATGATGATCACCGATCCTTTCATCGTGGATCTCATCCATCCTTCTAAGACTGCTCAAATACATTACGGAGGCCTTTTTTACAATCGGGGTGCTGGGTGCTGGAAAACTTTGTATAAAATGGAAAATAGCCAAGGAAGAAAAATTACTGCATGATTTACCTGAAAGACATCCACCTCAAAAAGAGGAGTAATCTAATATGGCCATACTATCCATATCCAGGGAATATCAAAGCGGCGGGCAGGAAATTGGTCAGGCCGTAGCCCAGGAACTACGATATGACTTTGTGGATAAAGACCGGATTCTAAGGGACATGAAAGAGGCCGGAGACCAATGGGGCTATTTAGTTCAGGAACTGGACGAAGTTCGTCCCACCGTCTGGGAAAAATACGATCGGCAATACCGCAGCTTTATTGCCTTGATCGAGTCCCGTGTTTATGCATATGCGCTTAAAGACCGGGTGGTCATTCTGGGACGGGGCAGCACGTTTCTCCTACAGGATATTCCCCATGTTTTAAAGGTCCGGATCTTTGCACCCCTGGAAAAACGGATCGAACGGGTCATGATTAAGTTTGACGTGGACCGGAAAACCGCCGAAAGGCTCATTGAAAAAACCGACCGAACTCGGGCCGGTTATATTCAGGCCATTTATGGAAAACAGTGGGATGATAAGAAATACTTTGATCTCATCTTTAATACCGGCCTTCAGTCCATAGAGGAGGTTACTCAAGTAATTGCTAAGGCCCTGCAGGAATGGGACCAGCGCGCCACACCGGAAGGCCGACAGAAGTTAGCGAATCTTGCCTTGGCCGCTAGGGTAAAGGCCCAGATTTTTGCCAACATCAAATTATGCCTTCCTACCTTGGAAATTTTTCATGATGGGCAGGCCATCGTGCTGCGGGGTGTAGTCCGCAACCCTAAAGAATCTCAGTTGGTGCAGGAAATCGCCACCACAATCGCCGGCCCTCATCCGATTCGAAACGAATTGCATTACCGAACCTAAAACGAAACTGGAGGAATGATCATGGATAAATGGACCTTTGGATTCACGATGCTCATCGTCGGTATGGGAGGCACTCTTCTGACCCTGACCATCATGAGCTTGATTATGGGGTTATTGAAAAAAATCTTTCCCTACAAAGCAAGCGAAGAAGAAAAGTAATCATAAAATCAAAGAAGAAAGGACAAAAGAAATGATCGATGCCATCATCAGCGGGCTCTCGGGTCTTGTGGCCGGAACGCTTCATCTCCATTGGTCCAATCCGGTCATGATCGCCGTCGGCTGCCTGCTCTTGTATCTGGGGATTAAAAAAGACTTTGAACCCTTACTGCTGGTTCCCATTGGATTCGGCGCCATCATCGTCAATATTCCCCTGGCCGATCTGATGGAGCCGGACGGTTTTCTCCGGATCATTTATGATGCCGGAATTCTCACCGAACTGTTTCCTCTGCTTATTTTCGTCGGTATCGGGGCCATGACCGATTTCGGACCGGTTCTGGAGAATCCTTATACCTTTCTCCTGGGAGCGGCCGGCCAATGCGGCATCTTTCTGACCTTGCTGCTGGCCCTGGCTTTGGGCTTCAAGAACCTTGATGCCGTCACCATCGGCATCATCGGGGCCTGCGACGGGCCTACGGTTATCTATGTGGCTTCCCAGTATGCCCCCCACCTGCTCGGGGCGGTCTCGGTAGCCGCCTACTCCTATATGTCTCTGGTCCCGGTGATTCAGCCTCCGATTATGCGTCTGCTGACTTCGGAGAAAGAACGACAGATCGTTATGAAAACCCATAAGAAAACCGTTTCCAAGACCACCAAGATCATCTTCCCCATCATCATTACCATCCTGGGCGGTCTGGTTGCTCCCATGGGCTTGCCTTTATTGGCGACCATCATGTTGGGAAACCTGATGAAGGAATCCGGGGCCGTCAGCCGTCTGACCAAGGCTTCGGAAAATGAGATTTCCAATATCGTAACCCTCCTTTTGGGTATATCGATCGGGGCCACCATGGCCGGGCCGGCCTTTGTCAAACCCCAGACTCTGATCATTCTGGGCCTGGGACTTTTAGCCATTTGCCTGGATACCGTCTGCGGGGTCCTGTTTGGAAAACTCTTAAAGGTGATCACCAAGGGCAAGGTGAATCCTTTGATCGGGGCGGCCGGGATTTCGGCCTTTCCCATGTCGGCCCGGGTGGTCCAAAAAGAAGGCTTTAAATACAACCGGAAGAATTATCTGCTCATGCACGCCATGGGCGCCAATGCCGGGGGTCAGATCGGATCGGTCCTGGCGGCCGCGGTCATGCTTTCGGTGTTGAAAGGGATGGGGATCATCTAAACTACCGATACTGGATACTGGATGCTGGTTAATTCTTTCCGGCATCCGCCATCAAGTATCAAGAATCCAGTATCCAGTATCAAGCCTCAAGGATCGCTTATCGAGAGGATAAAACATGTCAAGTAAAGTCTATTTTCTGGATCTCAAGACTTCACCCAAAGAGAACCGGTTGGAGCGAATCAGCCGCTTGTTGGACCAGGTCCCCTTTGCCAAACCGCTGGTGAAAAACAACCTGGTGGCGATCAAAGTTCATTTCGGCGAGAAGGGCAACACCGCTTTTGTTAAACCTATTTATTTGCGGCCGGTAACCGATAAGGTGCGGGCCTGGGGAGGCAAGCCCTTTCTCACTGATGCCAACACCCTCTATGTCGGCACACGGGCCGAAAGCGTTTCCCATCTGCAAACGGCCCTGGAAAACGGTTTTTCTTATACTACCGTGGGCGCCCCCTTGATCATCGCCGACGGCCTGAAGGGCAAATCGGCCGTCAAGGTCCGTATCGACAAAAACCTGTTCAAAACGGTCTCCATCGCCGCCGACATCGTTGATGCCGACGGCCTTATCAGTGTGGCCCATTTCAAAGGGCACGAATTGGCCGGCTTCGGCGGCACCCTGAAAAATCTGGGTATGGGCAGCGCCTCGCGGGAAGGAAAACTCAGCCAGCATTCCAATATCTCACCCAAGGTGGGGCGTAAAAAATGCATCGGCTGCGGGGAGTGTGTCAGCCACTGTGCCCAAAGCGCCATCTCCCTTCAGGATGAAAAGGCCCTGATCAATCCTGAAAAATGTGTCGGCTGCGGGGAATGTATCCTGATCTGCCCCCAGGGGACCATCCAGATCCAGTGGAACGAATCCATCCCCGTCTTTCAGCAGAAGATGGTCGAGTATGCTACCGGAGTGCTGAAAGGAAAAGAAGGCCGGGCCTTATTCCTGAATTTTTTGACCGACATCTCCCCGGCTTGCGACTGCTACGGCCACAGCGACCGGCCCATCGTCCGCGATATCGGCATCCTGGCTTCCCTTGACCCGGTGGCCATCGACCAGGCCTCGGCAGATCTGGTCAACAACGAGCCGGGCAATAAAGATTCCGCCCTGACCAAAAATTATAAGACCGGGGAAGACAAGTTCCGGGGCATTTATCCCCAGATCGACTGGGAAGAACAATTGCGCTACGGGGAAGAAATCGGTCTCGGAAGCCGGAAATACCAACTGATCCCCCTGGAAGCCAAGTCCTGATCTCGGGCCGCTTTAGCGCAAAAGCCAAAGGCCAAAGAGGATGCTGGAAGTAAAAAACATTGAGGTCCGCTATACCGGCCTGCCGGTCATTCAGGAGGTTTCTCTGACGGTCAACCGGGGGGAATTGGTTTCCGTGGTCGGCGGCAACGGGGCCGGGAAATCCACCCTTTTTAAGGCCATTATGGGGGTGCTGCGTCCCACCCGGGGCGGGATTCATTTTGAAGGGCAGTCCCTGACCCATTTGGAAACGGCCGATATCGTACGCCGGGGATTGTCCTGCATCCCCGAAGATCGGAAGCTGTTCCGGCCCCTTTCGGTGGAAGAAAATCTTTTGTTGGGGGCCTATGTCCTGACGGATAAAATGCAAATCCGGGAACTTCTGGAGGAAGTCTATGATCTTTTCCCGCGACTGAAAGAAAGAAGAAACCAGGCCTCGGCTACCCTCTCGGGCGGAGAACAGCAGATGCTGGCCATCGGACGGGGACTTATGTCCGATCCAAAACTCCTGCTCCTGGATGAACCGTCCCTGGGATTGGCCCCCATCCTGGTGGACGAGGTCTTTCGGGTGGTCAGGAAGGTGAACGATCAGGGCATGACCATCCTTCTGGTGGAGCAGAATGTCCGGGAGGCCCTGGAAATATGCACTCGGGGCTATATCCTGCAAACCGGAAGGACCATCCAGGAGGGAAGCGGGGAGGAGCTTCTAAAAAGCGATACCGTGCAAAAAGCCTTCCTGGGGCTGTAGCATGGAGAACCCTGTTTACGAATCCCCTCGAGTCCTGCCTTGCGGGGACAGGGCCGTTACGGTTGAATTCGGGAAAAGCATCGATCCTTACCTTAACCGGAAAGTTCAACTCCTCAGCCGCCAAATTAAATCAAAGCCCTTCCCCGGCTTGATAGACCTCATCCCCTCCTACCGCTCCCTATTGATCCAATACGACCCCGGTCTCTGTTCCTATGAAGAACTTTTAAGCCTCATAGAAGGCCGGCTTGCTTCTTCCGGGGAAATTCAGGACCGGGAATTTCGTCTGGTGGAAATTCCGGTCTGCTATGGGGTGGAATTCGGTCCTGATCTGGAAGAGGTAGCGGCCGGTCATGGAATCACTGCGGAAGAGGTTATTCGGCTTCATGCGACGCCAATCTATCAGGTCTATCTGATCGGTTTTACCCCGGGCTTTCCTTTTTTAGGCGGATTGGATCCAAGACTGTTTACCCCCCGGAAGAAGACGCCCAGAAAATGCGTCCCGGCCGGGAGTGTCGGCCTTGCCGATCAGCAGACCGGCATTTATTCCCTGGACAGTCCGGGCGGCTGGCAACTCATCGGCCGGACCCCTGTAAAACTCTTTGATCTGAATCGCGAAGACCCTTTTTTCCTTAAACCGGGTGATCAGGTACGTTTCCGCCCCATCGGACCGGATGAATTTGGAAACCATTAAAATAGTAAGGCCCGGTCCTTGTACGACCGTCCAGGACCAGGGACGATTCGGTTTTCAGGACCGCGGGGTCCCGGTTTCAGGGGCCATGGACCCCTACGCCTTTCGGATCGGAAATCTCCTGGTTGGAAATCGCGGCGGGGAAGCCGCCCTCGAAATCACCCTGGGCGGATTTACGGCTGAGTTTCTAACCGAGACCCAGTTCGCTGTAACCGGGGCCAACACCGGGATTCGATTAAATGACCGGCTCATTTCCATTTGGACCTGTCACCCGGCCTTCAAAGGGGATGTACTGTCTTTTGAATTCGCCAAAAAAGGGGCTCGTGATTATCTGGCCCTGGCCGGTGGAATCGATGTGCCTCTTATGATGGGCAGCCGTTCCACCTATCTGCGGGGTTGTTTCGGTGGCTATCAGGGGCGGTCTTTGATCAAAGGGGATATCCTCAAGGGCGGGATTCACCGGCAGTCGCCCTTGGAATTGTTCCTCCCGAAGGACCTTATCCCGGCTTACGCCAACAAAGTGATTCTGAGAGTGATTCTCGGGCCCCAGGACGACGAATTTAATGAAGAACATCTGTTCACCTTTTTAAATGCCGCCTATGAAGTCACTCAGCGCAGCGATCGAATGGGCTGTATGCTGGACGGGCCTCCGATAAGGCATAAAAGAGGAGCGGATATTATTTCCGATGGAACGGCCTTCGGATCCATCCAGATCCCGGGAAACGGCCGGCCCATCATCCTCATGGCCGACCGCCAGACCACCGGCGGTTATGTGAAGATCGCCACCGTAATTTCGGTGGATCTGCCTCTGATCGCCCAGGCCCTGCCGGGATACAAGATGCGCTTTGAAGCGACCAGCTTGCGGCAAGCCCAGGAACACCTAATCGAACAGGAAAAGAAAATTACCGAATGGGTTGGTTCGGTGAAATAGGTTTTTGGGAAAAGATGGAGGGTTTATGAAAAAAGGTAATACCCCGAAAAAAATCCGCCAAGAGATACGGAAAGGCCGCTGGAGCAAACCCACCTCCGGCCTGGCACCCGGGTATGCCCAGGCCAATATGGTTATCCTTGACCAGCGCCTTGCTTTTGACTTTCTGCTTTTCTGCCAGCGCAATCCCAAACCCTGTCCCATTCTGGAGGTCCTGGAGCCGGGAGAGCCGGAGCCTAAAAGGACCGCACCGGGGGCCGATATTCGAACCGACTTGCCGCTGTACCGGGTCTGGGAAAAGGGAAAGCTTATTGAGGAAGTTAAAAATATCAAGGCTTTTTTTAATGCCGATCTGGTCACTTTTTTACTGGGCTGCAGTTTTTCTTTTGAAGAGGCCTTGATCGCGGCCGGTATTCCCATCCGCAATATCGAAGAAAATAAAAATGTCTCCATGTATATCACCAACCGCACCTGCGATCCGGCCGGCCCCTTCTCAGCGCCTCTGGTGGTGACCATGCGTCCCATTCGGGACGAGCTGGTCTCCCGGACAGTCCAGATCACCTCCCGCTACGCTTCGGTCCACGGCGCTCCTATCCACATAGGGAGCGAAAAAAAATTGGGCATCAAGGACCTGGGGCGGCCGGACTTCGGCGATCCGGTGACCATTCGAAAAGGAGAGACGCCGGTCTTCTGGGCCTGCGGGGTCACCTCCAGCCTGGCCGTCCTCTCGGCCAAGCCCGATCTCTGCATCACCCATGCCCCCGGCCACATGTTCATTACCGACGTTCGGAATGAAACCCTGGCGGGATGAGCCGGGTGGGGGATGTCTTCCTTTGAATGACGAACTGATATTGAATCAACTCGAAGAACTGGCCGATAAGCTCGGGATAGAGATCCGCTACGAAAACGTAAACGGAGATGAAGCACCCGGTGCCGGCGGGCTCTGCCGTCTCAAGGGAGCCTACCGTTTTGATTATCCACTCCCAGGCACCGTTGAAGGACAAGATACAGCTCCTGACCGAGGTCTTAAAGCGATTTCCCATCGGTGACATCTATGTCAGACCGGTTATCCGGGAGCTGTTGGAGGGATAATAGAAAAAAAGGGGGGACGTTGGTGCAGCCGTTGCTTGGTGTAACAGCTCATAGCTTCAATAACGCGTGGTTGATCGCTGACAGCGAAAGAAACGAATCATCACCGCGGAGCCGCAGAAGGACCGCCGGCTCATTCAACACGGCGAAGTACATAAGCCTTGACCTTTCCGGCCGGGTGTTCTAACTTATTAGAAATTCTTTTAGGAAATCGAATTAAAAATGCACGAAATGGCAATCGCTCAAAGCATTATTGATATTGTGGAACAGGAAATGGCCCGCCATGGGGTGACCAAGGTCAAAACCATTCGGCTGGTGGTGGGGGAGTTCACGGCCGTGGTCCCGGACAGTCTATCTTTCTGTTTTGAAATAATCACCAAGGAAACTCCTCTCGAAGGGGTGGAGATAGAAATGGAACAGGTCCCCCTGACCGGGCGCTGTAAGTCCTGCAGCCAGGAATTCCCCATCCAGGAATATAAATTTATTTGTCCTCAGTGCGGTTCCAAAGAGGTCGAGGCCATCGCCGGGAAAGAGTTATTTGTGAAAGAAATCGAAGCGGAATAGAAAAACAGCTCATAGCGGACAGCCCTAAGCTGATAGATAAGACGAAAAGGAAAGATCAATGAAAGTACCGGTAGTGAGAAATGTGTTGGAGGCCAATGAACAATTAGCCGAACAAAACCGGACCTTTTTTAAGGAAAAGGGGTTGCTGGTTCTAAATTTAATGAGTTCTCCGGGCGCCGGGAAGACCACCCTGCTGGAACGGACCGTGGAGGCCTTAAAGGATCGGATTCGCATCGGGGTGATTGAAGGAGATATCCAGTCCACCTATGATGCCGAAAGGATCGCCCGGCATGGGGTGGCCGCCGTTCAGATCAATACCGGCGGGGCCTGTCATCTGGACAGCCGCATGATTCAGGCGGCCTTAAAGGAGATGGACCCGGCAGCCCTGGATTTATTGGTGGTGGAAAATGTGGGCAACCTGGTCTGCCCGGCTGAATTTGATATGGGGGAAGATCACAAGGTGATGATCCTGAGCGTTACCGAAGGGGACGACAAGCCGCTCAAATACCCTTTGATGTTCGCCAAATCCAGCGTGCTGCTGATCAATAAAATCGATCTGCTTCCTTATATCCAGACCAGCGTCGAATTGATCCGTAAAATTTCCCTTGAGATCAATCCCCACCTGGAGATCTTCGAAGTCTCCTGCCAGAATCGGACCGGCCTGGAAGCCTGGTATGATTGGATCCTGCAACGGGTACCGCATTATACAGGCCTGGCCTGAATCGCCAGGCGTGAGGCGTGAGGCGAGAGGCGCAAGGAACAAAGGGCCTGAGGTGCAGAGATCTTTCTCCCATGACAGGGTAATGCAAAACCTGCCAAGATTTTCCCTAATGAAGTTCCGCTATAAAGTAACCGTTCAGGGCATTGTCCAAGGGGTGGGGTTCCGACCTTTCCTTTATCAACAAGCCGCTCTTCGAGGAATGACCGGTTTCGTGACCAACACCTCCCAGGGGGTGGAATTGGAAATCGAAGGTCGACAGCAGGACCTGGCCGATTTTCTGAAGACCTTACAGAACCAGCCCCCGCCTCTGGCTAAAATTATCGACCTCCAGGTCCGCCCTATCCCACTGACCCATGACCTTGAATTCCAAATCCGGGAGAGTGTCCACCGGGAAGAACGCTCGGCCCTTATTTCGCCGGATATGGCCACCTGTGCCGACTGCCTCAGGGAACTCGAGGACCCTCAGGACCGCCGTTATCAATATCCCTTTATCAACTGCACCAATTGCGGTCCCCGTTACACGATCATAAAGGATATCCCCTATGACCGGGACAAAACCACCATGGCGGCCTTTGCCCTGTGTCCCGAGTGCGCCCGGGAATATCATTCCCCTTTGGACCGGAGGTTCCATGCCCAGCCCAATGCCTGCTGGACATGCGGTCCCCAGGTGTCGCTTTGCGATGACCGGGGCAAGGTCCTGGAGACCCGGGAGCCGATTAAAGAAGCGGCCCGGCTCCTTAAGGAGGCCCGGATCATTGCCGTCAAGGGCTTGGGAGGATTTCACCTGGTCGTGGATGCCTGCCAGGAGGATGCGGTTCAAGGCTTAAGGGCCAGGAAACACCGGGAAGAAAAACCTTTGGCCTTGATGTCCAAGGACCTGGAAACAGTCGCCCATTATGCCTGGCTTGATCCTGAAGAATCCGAAATAATTCAATCCCGGGAACGCCCGATTCTCCTGCTCAGAAAAAAGATCCCCAATTCCATCGCTCCCTCAGTAGCACCCTGCAACCAGTATTATGGCGTTATGCTGCCCTATACCCCGATTCATCATCTGCTCTTGGATCAGGGATTTTCAGCACTGGTCATGACCAGCGGAAACCTCTCCGAGGAGCCTATCTGCAAGGATAACCAAGAGGCTTTTCGACGGCTGAGGGGCATAGCCGATTTCTTTCTGATCCATAATCGGGAGATCCATCTCCGGAGCGACGATTCGATAGTTCAAAAGGTTTCGGGGCGCCTGCGGCAGCTCCGGCGATCCCGGGGTTTTGTGCCAGTGCCTATCTTTTTGAAAGAGCCCCTTTCCCCAATTCTGGCTTGCGGGGCCGAGCTGAAAAATACCGTTTGTCTGACCAAAGACAACCGGGCTTTTCTCAGCCAGCATATCGGTGACCTGGAGAATCTCGAAACCCTGGAATTCTTTAAGCTGACCATTCATCATTTGAAACAGATCCTCCAAATCGAGCCTGAAATCATCGCCTATGACCTCCATCCGGACTATCTCAGCACGCAATATGCCCTGGAACAAAAAGGCGTGCGGTTAATCGGAGTCCAGCATCACTTCGCCCACCTGGTGGGCTGCATGGCCGAACACGGCCTGGATGAAAAAGTCATTGGGCTTGCTCTCGACGGCTCCGGCTACGGCCTGGATGGCCGAATCTGGGGTGGTGAGGTCCTGGTCGGAGACCTGGCCTCTTTTGAACGGCGGGGGCATTTCGCCTACCTGCCTATGCCCGGGGGAGCCAAGGCCATCAAGGAACCCTGGCGCATGGCCGTCAGTTACCTGGTCCAGGCCTTTGGCGAAGGCCTTTGGGACCTCCCCCTGCCCCTGCTGGCCAAGATTCCCCGGTCCAAGGTGGAAACCATCCTAAAAATGATCCAGCAGCAAATCAACAGTCCTCTGACCTCAAGCTGCGGCCGGCTTTTTGACGGCGTAGCCGCTCTGGTGGGGCTAAGAGAAAGCGTGGCCTTTGAAGGCCAGGCGGCTATGGAACTGGAGATGATCCAAGACCAGAGCCCGACCCGGCCGTATCCCTGGGAATTTAAAAAAGAAGGAACGACCCATTTGATTCTCCCTCAGCCTATTATTCAGGGGGTGGTGGCGGATATGGCCGGCCAGGCTTCCAGAGAGCAGATCAGCCGCCGCTTCCATCTTACCCTGATGGAGGTTTTCAGCAGGGTCTGCCTGAAGCTGCGGGATGAGACCGGGTTTGAAAAGGTGGTTCTGGGCGGAGGCGTTTTTCAGAACCGCACCCTTTTAACCGGCCTGGAAGAAAGATTGCAACGGGAAGGCTTTCAGGTTTATAGTAAGGTCCAGGTCCCCACTAATGATGGCGGTATTGCCTTGGGACAGGCAGTGGCCGCCCATTATATGAGCAAAAGAAGGGGATGAAGGACGCGGTTATGATCGCCTCTCTTCACCCTTGTATAACGAAAGACCTTAATATCCTTTGCGCCGGCAGGTCGTTGACCGACCGGGAAAAAAAGAAGCTGCAAAAGGCCCGAGCCGTCATCGTTGCCCAAGGGGTAACGGCCGAGGTCTATCGGGAGTGCCGCAGGCTGGTCCCGCAGGTCTTTCCCAATTACGACCTGCGTTTTCCCCTGGAAGGAAAAGTGGGGGACAGCCTTCTCTTTGAATACTATCAGGTGCCTCATCCCAAAACCCTTCTTTTTGAGAATCAAGAGGCCTTGGTGAAGCATTATCCCGATCCGGAGATAGTTCCCTCCCTGCTCTCGGGATATCCTTATGTCTTCAAGGCCAACCTGGGGGGGGAAGGAGCCTTTGTTTTTTTGATCCATTCCGAAGCGGAATTATCGGAAAAATTGGCCTGGTTGCCAAAAGGGGATAAGGCCTCTGAAGGATTCGTACTCCAGGAACGAATTGACCATGGGGGCCGGGATTTGCGGGTGGCGGTTATATTTGATGCCCTCTATGCCTATTGGCGAGTCCAGGACAACCCGGAGGTGTTTTATACCAACCTTAGCCAGGGAGGCCGGATTGTGCCTATCGGCGAAGCGTCTCCGGAAAAAAAGGCCCTCCAGGGGGTTAGGGAATTTTGCCGCCGGAGCGGGATTAATTTGGCCGGTTTTGATATTATCTTCGATCGAAAAAACGACCCGGCCCGCCCTTTATTTTTAGAAATTAATTATTATTTTGGAAGAAAGGGGCTGGGAGGATCCCTGCGCTTTTATGAGTTGTTGTCACGGGGGGCTGACCGCTGGTTGGCCTCTCTGGATTAAGAAGAAAAATCAGGTTCAGCACAAAGCCGAGGGCCTTGAGCGGATCGGCTTTTAAGGAGTAGTTATGTGTTTGGCCATTCCCATGGAAGTAAAAGAGATCAGGGAGAACTGGGCCCTGGTGGAATACGAGGGGACGCGGAGAGAGGTCCGTTTGGATATTGTAGACCAACGACCCGAATTAGGGGATTATGTGATTATCCACGCCGGTTTTGCCCTTCATCTCATTGATGAGGAGGATGCCCGGGAGAGTTTGAAATACTGGAAGGAAATACTGGCCCATGCCGATGAAGCATTTGAGTGAGTACCGGGATAAATCCTTAGCTCAAAAAATAATCAGGGCGATTCAAAACCGATCCCGAAAACCGATTCGGCTGATGGAGGTCTGCGGGACCCACACGGTATCGATCTTCCGCCATGGCATCCGCCAGGTGTTGCCTTCCACCATTGATCTGATTTCCGGCCCCGGGTGTCCGGTTTGCGTCACGGCTACGGAAGAAATCGACCAAGCCATAGTCCTGGCCAGGGTTCCCGGGGTGATGGTAACTACCTTCGGCGATTTGATTCGCGTTCCCGGATCTTCATCGTCATTACAGCTGGAAAGGGCCTCAGGGGCGGATGTCCGCCTGGTCTATTCCACCTTTGATGCCTTGAAATATGCCCAGGATTACCCGAATAAACAGGTCGTCTTTCTGGCCATTGGTTTCGAAACCACAGCACCGACCATCGCCGCGGCCGTTTTGGAGGCCGATCGCCTTGGGCTGAAGAATTTTTATATTCTGACCGCCCACAAATTGCTTCCTCCGGCCCTGGCGGCCCTACTGAATTCCGAGGATTTGAATATTCAGGGTTTTATCTATCCGGGCCATGTCACCACCATTATCGGGACCAAGGCCTATGAAGAGGTGGCCCGGACCTATCAGGTGCCCGGAGTGGTCAGCGGTTTTGAACCGGTCGATATCCTGGAAACAGTCCTTATGCTGGTTAACCAGATTGAAGAGCAGCAGGCCCGGGTGGAGATCCAGTATAAACGGGGTGTCAGGGCGGAAGGGAACCTCATGGCCTTATCCGTTCTGGACCGGGTCTTCCGGCCCTGCGATGCCGTCTGGCGGGGTCTGGGGATGATTCCACAAAGCGGCTTGACCTTGCGGGCCGAGTTCCGGGCTTTTGCTGCGGAAGATGTTTTTGATCTTCAGGTCCCGCCGGCTCAGGACTATCCCGGCTGCGCCTGCGGCGAGGTCCTGAGGGGTGTAAAAACCCCTCTGGAGTGCAGGCTTTTCCGTTCGGTTTGCGGGCCCGACAGCCCCATCGGTCCCTGTATGGTCTCCAGCGAAGGAACCTGCGCTGCTTATTACAAATACCATGAGTAGAAAATAAGCGGTCAGCTTTCAGCAGTCAGCTAAACGGAAAAACTGGCCGTTATTTCTTTGAATGAATTATTATACGCTGATCGCTGAGTGCTCGCTGATGGTAGCTAAAAAGGAATCCCTCATGAACCGGGAAAAGATTCTTCTTGATCATGGAAGCGGGGGCCGGGCCTCCCACGAATTGATTGAAACCTACTTTGTGCCCCGCTTTCAAAACCCTTTTCTAAATGACCTGAACGACAGCGCCGTAGTTAATTTTTCAGAGGTCCGCCTGGCCTTTACCACCGACAGCTATGTAGTGGACCCCATTTTTTTCCCGGGAGGAGATATCGGTTCCCTGGCCGTCTGCGGAACCGTGAATGACTTGTCCATGAGAGGCGCCCGGCCTTACTACTTGAGCCTTGGTTTTATCCTTGAAGAGGGATTCCCCCTGGAGGACTTGAAACGGATCCTGCTCTCTATGGAACAGGCCGTTCGGGAAGCGGGAGTCCAGATCGTTACCGGAGACACCAAGGTCGTGCCCAAGGGATCAGCCGATAAAATATTCATCAATACCTCAGGCCTCGGTCTGATTCCCGAGGGAATCAGCATAGCCGGCCAGAATGCCCTGCCGGGGGATGCCGTTCTCCTGAGTGGTTGCGTAGGGGATCATGGCCTGACCATTCTTTCAAAAAGAGAAGGGCTGGCCTTTGATTCGCCCTTGAAGAGCGATGTGGCCCCGTTAAATCACCTGGTCCGGGAGATGCTGGCCGTAAGCTCGGAAATCCATGTCTTGCGCGACCCCACCCGCGGGGGGTTGGCCACCACCTTAAATGAAATCGCCCAACAATCCCAGGTCGGTTTGGAACTTTGGGAGGACAGGATACCGATTCGGGGGAGCGTTCTGGCGGCCTCTGAGATCCTGGGATTGGATCCTCTTTACGTCGCCAATGAAGGCAAGCTGGTCGCCATCCTTCCGCAATCGCAGGCCGAGGCGGTTCTGGCGGCCATGAAAAAGAATCCCTATGGCAAGGAGGCCGCTATCATCGGCCGGGTGAAATCTGAACATCCCGGTCGGGTGGTCATGAAAACCGCCATCGGCGGGAAAAGGTTGGTGGATATGCTCTCCGGGGAACAATTGCCCCGCATTTGTTAGCCTCCGTTTGCCTGTTCCGGCCTCTGGTCGGCTGGCCGAGATAAAGAAAATAACTTCAGAACCTTCTTAATGGCCTAATAGGCTGCGGGCCACGATCTGTTTTTCCATCTCCTTGGTGCCCTCGTAGATCTCCAGGATCTTGGCGTCGCGGTAGAAGCGCTGGATATCGTATTCGTCTATATAGCCGTAGCCCCCGTGCATCTGGAGGGCCTCATCGACCGCCCGGACCGCCATTTCCCCTGAAAACCACTTGGCCATGGCGATCAGGCCATGGTCGACCTGGCCGTGATCCACCTTCCAGGCCGCTTTGTAATACAGGTTTCGGGCCGCTTCGATCTTGGTAGCCATCTCGGCCAGCTTGAACTGGGTGACCTGAAAAGAAGCCAGGGTCTTGCCGAATTGCTTCCGCTGTTTGACATGACGCAGGGCCTGCTCCATGGCCCCTTGGGCCACACCCACCGCCTGGGCGCAGATATGCAGGCGGGTGCGGTTGAAAAATTCCATGAACTGGTAAAAGCCCTTCCCCGGCTGGCCGATCAGGTGACTGGCCGGGACGGCCACCTCTTTGAAGGATAACTCGGCCGTATTGGAGGCCCGAATGCCCAGCTTGCCATGGATCTTGGTGGCCTGAAACCCTGGAGAATCCGTTTCCACCAGGATGACGCTGTGGCGGTTGTGGACGGAAGAGGCTTGAGGGTCAGTCAGGCAATAAACCAGGACAACCTGGGCCAGGTTTCCGTTGGTGATAAACATCTTACTACCGCTGATGCGAAAGCCGTTCCCTTCCGGGTTGGCCGTGGTGACGGCTGCCGTGATGTCGCTGCCGGCATCGGATTCGGTTATAGCGGAAGCCATAATGGCCTCGCCGGACACCAGGGGTGGCAGGTATTTGCTTTTCTGTTCTTCATTCCCAAAAAGGATGAGCATCTCCGAGCCGAAGGTCGTGGAAAGGATGGCTTGACCGCAGCCCGGGTCCACCCGCCAGAACTCCTCGGTGATCAAGCAATGTTCCAGATACCCCATGCCGACTCCCCCGTAGGTTTCAGGAATAAAGACCCCTACAAAACCCAGTTCACAAGCCTTCTTCCAGACCTTAAGATCGAACTCTTCCTTTTGATCGCATTCCCGGGCAATAGGTGGAAACTCCTTTTGAGCAAATTCCCGAGCTGCTTGTTTGATATCTTTCTGTTCCGCTGTCAATTCAAAATCCACGAAAAGGTCCTCCTTTATTATTTTAAGGGGTTCTCTTTTATTTTTCCTATCAGCGCCGGCACCACCTGGAACAAATCCCCAATGATGCCGTAATCGGCTACCTGAAAGATAGGCGCTTTGGGGTCTTTATTGACGGCAATGATGGTTTCCGATCCCTTCATACCTATCTGGTGCTGAAAGGCACCGCTGATCCCCAGGGCCAGATAGATCTTGGGCCGGACCGTTTTGCCCGAACAGCCCACCTGCCTTCCTTTGGGCAACCACTTCCAATCAGCCACCGGCCGGGAACAGGAGACCACTCCGCCCAACAGATCAGCCAACTCCTGGGCCAGGGAGATATTTTCGATATCTCCGATGCCTCGGCCAATCGAAACCAGGATGTCGGCTTGAGTAATATCAACCTCTTCGTTTTCTTGGTACAAATACTGGATAAAATGTTTATAGTCCGGCTCTTCCGGAAGCGAAAGTCCGAGAACCTTTAGCTGTCCTGGGGAAGCCGGGGGCGAAGGCCAGGCCCAGGAGCCGGGACGGCAGGTAACCAAAAACGGGGGGCCGGATGTGGCAACCACCATGGATTGGATCTTGCCGTTATAGATTTGTCGCACACATCGAAGCGATTCCTGAGAAATGGAAACATCCAGACAATCGGTAATCAGGGGAATGTTCAGGGCCACCGACAAAGCCGGCGCCAGTTCCATTCCCTGGGCCGTATGTCCGATCAAAGCCGCCAGGGGAGGACCCTGGGACCAGAGTTCGGCCAGGACAGCCTGATAGGTTTCAGAGTGGAAATTTTCCAGGCTGGCCCCTTCCAGGGTCCAGATCTGATCGGCCTGGGATTGAAGGTCTTTGGCCATCTCAGAAATTTGATTGCCCAAGAGCAGGCAAACCAAAGGCACTCCCTGCTGCAGGGCCAGTTCCTTTCCCTTGGCCAGCATTTCCATGGTTATCTCGCGGAGGCTGCCCCCTCGATGTTCAGCCAAAACCCAGATGCCGCTCATATCCCGATCCCTCCCTTGCTTTTTATAATCTCAATCAGTTGGGAGGCGAGTTCTTCGCCCTTTCCGGTCAGGATCCGAGCCTGCTTGCCCAGCGGGGGTAAGGAAAGAGACTCCACCTGAATTCGGGAACCTGAGGCGCCGACCTCTCCGGCCGAAAGACCCAGGTCTCCCAGGCCCTTCAATTGGATTTCTTTGTCACGGATCTTACGAATGCGCATGACCGAAACGTATCGTGGTTCGTTGATGCCGGTTTGAATGGTCAGAAGGGCCGGGAGGGTCATGGCGAGGACCTCTTCCATACCGGCTTCCAGTTCCCTGAAAACCTTAATCCGGTCTTGATCCCATTCAACCCTGGTAACTAAAGTGGCATGGGGCATTCCCAGGAGTTCAGCCAGATTCACCCCCACTTGCCCCCAACCTTCGTCACCGCTTCGGGCACCGGTCAGGATCAAATCGAAACGTTGATCTCCCACTGCCCGTTGAATAACCTTGGCCAAAACCCCTGGGTCGGAGTCCTGCAATTGGGGGTCCTGGATGTGGATGGCCTCGTCAGCCCCCATGGCCAATCCGCGGCGCAGGATATCCTGGGCCTCCGGTTCGCCGACCGTCAGGACAGTTACCTGAGCCTCCCGGGCCTCTTTAATCCGGATGGCCTCTTCCAGGGCATAGCTGTCCCATTCATTCAAGGAATACACCAACTGGTCCCTTTTGATGTCCTTGCCGTCGGAGGTGATCTGGAGATCAACCTCTGTTGTGTCAGGGACCCTTTTTAGACAAACCAGAATCTTCATCCCTAATGCCTCCCTTATCGGTGCGATTAAGGTCGCCCCCACCGCTCGCGTATTTCAACGTCACTATTTGCTTGTAGCTTTCTTGAAGCCTTTAAACCTCTAATGTTATTTATTGTCCTACTAAAAAACCCCCAGAAATTCAAATCATAAAATTATGAATCCTTGGAAATGGCCGTGCGCTGCGTCGATGAGGCCTTGCAGATGCACGGCGGTTATGGAACCATGGACGAGTACAAGGTCCATAGACTCTATCGGGAGGCCAAGATACTGGAAATTTACGAAGGTACCAAGGAAATTGAAAAGACGATCGTGGCCCGCTCTCTTTTGGGCCTGTAATCAGTTCCCATCCGGAAGAACCCCATTACCTTATTGACTGAGCTAAACCGTCGGAAGGCATTGGAGGTCTTGGGGGGTATCCACTTCGAAGGAGTCGAAGGGGGATTCAATGACCTGGACCGGATAGCCCTGTTCCAGGGCGCGGAGTTGCTCCAGCTTCTCGGCGGCCTCCCATCTTCCGGTAGGCCATTCAGAGAAGGTTTGCAGGAAATCCCGGCGATAGGCATAAAGGCCCAGGTGTTTGTAAAAGGCCGGGTCCGGATCGCCGTCCCGGTAAAGGGGAATGGCCGATCGTGAGAAGTATAACGCTTTGCCCGAGGCATCGAAGACTGTTTTCACATGCTTGGGGTCAGGGATTTCAGCCGGATCGGTAATGCGATAAATCAAGGTGCTCATTGGCCAGTGGGGATGGGCCCGATGGCGGGAGATTAATTCCGAGAGGGCTTCAATGGGGAAAAAAGGTTGATCCCCCTGGATGTTGATTACCAAGGTATCCGGAGCAAGCCCCAAGAGGCCGGCGGCCTCGGCCAGGCGGTCGGTTCCGGAGCGGTGATCGGGACGGGTCATGACGATCTGGGCCTTAAAGGCCAGAGCGGCCTCGGCAATGCGGAGATCGTCTGTAGCCACCACGACCTCGAGACTGTCCGGTATCCTTTTGGCCCGAAGGATGACCCGACCGATCATGGGCAGGCCATCAATCAAGGCCAGGGGCTTGCCCGGAAAACGGCTCGATTCAAAGCGAGCCGGTATGATGATAACGGGTTTCAAGACGTTGCCTTTGTCCACCTCAACACTACAAAGGGCCCGGAGAAGGAATAGGTTTCGGCAAGGTAAAACTTTTTCCTTGGCATCCTTGGCGATGGTGCGGTGAATGGATTTTTCTAAAGGCCATTCGCCTGCTGAACCAGTTGCTCGGCCTTGGCAAAGACGGCGGCGTCCATGTTGACATTGATCGGCAAAACCAGCAGGCGGGACATTTTCTGGTCCGATTTGGACAGGGCCTCTCTGGGATAGGTGAGGTTGCGTCCCCCTTCGGCGCATTTGAAAGGCCAGCCGTTATGGCAGGCCGTCTTCCGTTCCAGCAGATGTTCCCAGTTGCGGTAATAATGCCAGGTATTTTGAAAGAAATAGACAAAACCAAGGCCGAGCTTGGCCCCCGCCTCTTTAACCGCCAGGGCCTTGGCTGCATCAGGAAGAAAGAAAGCCAGGAAGGTGGCCGTGTCTCCTTCCGGATCCGGGAGATCCCGAAATCGAAGGGCCTTGAGATTTGACAAAATGGTCTTCAGGCGGTTCTTGTTGGCTTTCTGTCGGGCTATCATAGCGTTCAATTTCGACAATTGGGCCAGACCCAAGGCCCCCTGGAGCTCCATCATACGGTAGTTGAAGCCGATAAAACTCCGGCCCTCCAGACCACGGTCGTTCCCGATGTGATCATGGCCGTGGTCGTGATACTCCGAGGCCCGGCGGAAAAGTTCAGGATCATCCATGATGAGCATCCCACCTTCGCCGGTAGTCAGGGTTTTCACCGAATCAAAGGAAAAGGTGCCGATGGCCCCGTAACTCCCCAGATATCTGCCGCGGATGTGGCCGCCGCAGGCCTGGGCCGTGTCCTCGATAACCGGCAGGTTGTGCCGATCGGCCACGGACATGATCTCCTCGATCCGGGCCTGGGCCCCGAGCATATGGACCGGGATGACGGCCCTTGTTTTGGGAGTAATTTTTTTCTCCAGATCCGCCGGATCCATATTCAGCGAGTCATCAATTTCGGTGAAAACCGGTATGGCCCCCACTTCAAGGATGGCTTCCCAGGTGGCCACAAAGGTAAAGCAGGTTGTGATGACTTCATCACCGAAGCCGACCCCCAAGGCCCCCAGGGCCACCTTCAAGGCCGTGCTGCCGGAGGAAACAGCCAGGGCATGCTTCCGTCCGGTAAAGGCGGCAAACCGCTTCTCAAATTCTTCAACTTTGAAAATCCCCTTGCGCTGGGCTGGAAAACCGTAGCGGAAAAGTACCCCTGTTTCCAGGACCTCAAGGATTTCTTTCTTTTCTTCTTCACCAAGAACTTCATAGCCGGGCATAATCGCGCTCTCCTTCTCCCTCCCACACACCTTTAATTTAGAGGAGGTTGGAGGATCATTTCCATTTAGGTTCCATTCGGAAATCGGAGATTTCCGGATCAATATAATTTAAAACATTTTTTGATAGAGAGATACAATATCCTTTTCCGTGACGGGTCTGGGATTATTCTCAATAGGCCGGGTGACCTTCATGGCCGCCTGGGCCATAGGCCGGATGGCCTTCTGGGGAATACCCAGCTCCTTCAGATTGGTCGGGATGCCGATGGTGCGGGAAAGCCCGACGATGGTCTTAACGCAGTTCCTGGCACCCTGAGCAGCCGAGACCCGGGCGGTTGAACCGGTCAACAAGGCCCCCATACGGGCAAAGCGCTCTGGTGCCCAAACCCGATTGTAGTCCAGAACATAAGGCAGCAGCACGGCATTGGCCAACCCGTGGGGAACGTTAAAAAAAGCCCCCAGAGGGTAGGCCATGGCATGGACTGCTCCAACACCGGCGTTGGCCAGAGCCATTCCTCCCAGGAGGCTTCCCAAGAGCATGTCCTGGCGAGCCTCCAGATCCTGCCCTTTTTTTACCGCCTTTTTCAGGGTTCGGCCTATTAAGGCAATAGCCTTCTCCGCCACCAGATCGCTCAGGGGATTAGCCTTATTCGAGGTATAGGCCTCCATGGCATGGGTCAGGGCATCCATTCCGGTGGTGGCAGTCACCTCCGGCGGGAGACTTAAGGTCAGTTCAGGGTCCAGCAGGGCCACCGAGGGATAAAGAAATCGGCTGTTAATCCCGCCTTTGGTTTTAGTCGCCCGGTCGGTAAAAACCGCGGTAAAGGTCACTTCGCTCCCTGTCCCGGCGGTAGTCGGTATCATGATGGTCGGCAGACCAGGTCCGGGGACCCGGTCCAACCCGACATAATCTTTTACTTTCCCTCCGTTCAGGGCCAGCATGGCCACCGCTTTGGCCGTATCCAGGGTGCTTCCCCCTCCCAGACCGATCACCAGGGAACATTTTTTCCTCCGGGCCAGCCGGGCACCGGCTTCAGCCGAAGCCGGTGAGGGCTCGGGTTCAATCTGATCAAAGAAAATGGGTTTCAGACCGTTGGAATGGAGGTCCGCTAAAAGACGGGTCTTAAGAGAGGTTTTCGAAAAACAGGGATCGATCACTACCAGGGCCGGCCCCGGACCGTAGCGCAGGGCAATACCAGCCAACTGATTGAGGGTTCCGGAACCGAAGACGACCTCCCCGGCACCTTGAAATGAAAAAATTGAATTCATGTTATCTGTCCCTTTCTTTTAAGGCGCTAAACAATTCCCGCCAGGGTGATCATCACAACACTTTGAATCGCCGGGGTTCGATAGCGTACTTCTCAATTTTATAGTTGATGATGCGGGGGGTGATTTCCAGCTCTTGGGCCGCCCGGCTGCGGTTGCCGTTAACCTTTTTAAGGGCCTCGATGATCATTTCCTTTTCCACGGCTTCCACGGCCTGAATAAAAGAGAGCTTGGTCAGAGTGTCGGAGCTTTCCGCAGTCTGAAGCGTTGGTGGAAGATGGTGGGCCTTAATGGCTTCTCCTTCACAGATCAGGACGGCCCGTTCGAGGCAGTTTTGAAGTTCTCGAACATTTCCAGGCCAGTGGTATTGCATCAGCAGGTCAATGGCCGGGGTGGAGATGCGGCGGATGTTTTTACGGTTTTCTTTGTTGAACCGTTCCAAAAAAAACTCGGCCAGCAGCAGGATATCGGTCCGCCGTTCCCTGAGCGGAGGGAGGTAGATAGGGAAGACATTCAAACGGTAGTAAAGGTCTTCGCGAAACCTCTTTTCCTCGACGGCTTTCTCCAACTCCTGATGGGTGGCGGCGATAATCCGGACATCGGCCTGAAGGGATTGCCGGCCGCCCAGCCGTTCAAATTCTTTTTCCTGAATGACCCGCAACAACTTGGTCTGGATATTCGGGTTTAAATCCCCTATTTCGTCCAGAAACAGGGTACCGCCCTGGGCCCGTTCAAAGCGGCCCAATTTCAAGGAAGTGGCCCCGGTAAAGGCCCCTTTTTCGTAGCCGAACAATTCACTTTCCAACAAGGTTTCAGGCAGGGCGGCGCAGTTGATTTTAATATAGGGTTTGTGGGCCCGAAAACTCTGATAATGGATGGCGTTGGCCACCAGTTCTTTACCCGTTCCGCTTTCTCCCCGGAGCAGGACCGTGGCATTGCTTTTGGCCACCTTGTAAATCATTTCAAAGACTTCCCGCATGGGGCGGCTGTTCCCGATGATGTTTTCGACCTGGTATTTTTCGGTCAATTCCTTTTTGAGACGGATATTCTCGTTTAAGAGTTCCTCCTTTTCCCGGGTCAGGTGCTGAACCTTCTTAACCGTTTCAGCAATCAGGGCGGTGATGATGGTCAAGAAACGCAGGTCCTCTTGTAAAGAAACTTCATCCGAGAATAATCGATCTACACTCAGGGCCCCGATGGTGTTCCGGCCGATCTTGATGGGAACACAAATAAAGGAGATGTCCTGCTTATCCAGGTCCTTCCGGGATCGGGTACGGTTCAGGAAAAGAGGTTCTTCGCTTATCTTGGGAATAAGCGCCGGCTCCCCGGTCTGGACCACCCGGCCGGTTATGCCTTCTCCCAGAAGGTACTTCCCCCGTTTTTTGGCTTCCGGGGAGAGGTCATGGGCCACTTCAATATAAATTTCCGAGGTCGCCGGATTGAGGATGGTTAGAGTGGCCCGCCGCATGCCCATATGTTTTGAGAGGATCCGTAGGATCTCCTGCAGGGACTTGGTCAAGTCCAGGGAGGCGTTCAGGGTTTTGGCAATCTCATACAGGCAATAGACCTCCTGAACATATTGAGATTGGTTCATGGTTTTCAGTTTGGGGAATCGATCTTTCAAACCTTCCTCCTGAATTAATCAGGTTATTGTAACACAGGGCCGGCTAATAAACAACATTTTTGTAATAACCACCCGGCCCCTGGCCATATTCTATTAGACCCGGAGATAAAATTTTGTTATTAAATAGAAAAAGCCGAAATTCGGAAGGGGGATTTTGTTTGCCGGGAAAAGATAGCCCTCTTTATGAAAAGACCTCGAGGATTCCGGGGATTATGCTAATGGCCGGTCGGTCGAGTCGGATGGGTTTTCCCAAGGCCTTGTTGCCCTTTGGGGATCAGCCCTTGTTGGCCGTTCTATTAGAAAGAATTTTGGAATCGGACTTGGAGCCGGTGATTCTGGTCCTTGGACCCCATCCCCGAAAAATGCGTAAAGCTCTGGGACGGTTGCTGGGCCAGGCCAAGCTGAAGATCATCCGGAATCCGGACTACCACCAAGGCCTAAGCACTTCGATCCGGAAAGGGCTGACCCAGGTACCCCCTTGGGCCCGGGGAGTCATGTTCCTCATGGGAGACCAACCTCTGTTGACGGCTCCGGTGATCAACCGCTTAATTCGATCTTTTTTAAAGACGGCCGATGCGATTCTCGTACCTCATTACGGCCGGCGGCCCGGCAACCCGGTCCTCTTCCCCAAGGCCCTGATTCCTGAATTGAGGAAATTAAGCGGCGATACCGGGGGCCGGGAGGTGATCAAAAAATACCCGGACCGGATTCGAGCAGTGCCGATTCGACCCCAGCGCATCGGCTGGGATATGGATACCTGGGAAGACTACCAGCGGGCAAAGGGGTTTTTTTATGAAAAAAATTAAGGTTCAAAAAGCGGTCGGTATGGTCCTGGGTCATGATCTGACCCGGATTATCCCAGGCCGCTTTAAAGGGGTGGCCTTTAAAAAGGGTCATATCATCCAGCCGGATGATATTCCGGCCTTGTTGGATTTAGGGAAGGAGTTCATCTTTGTTCTGGAAATGCCTCCGGGGCAGGTCCACGAAAATGAAGCGGCCGAGCGCCTGGCCCAGGGTCTGAAAGGGGATCATATTTCCCTGCAAGGGCCCGCGGAAGGAAAGATCAGCTTAATAGCCGAAATTTCAGGACTCTTAAAAATTCAAGAAATCCCTTTGACTCAAATTAATTTAATCCCTGAGATTATTGTTTCCAGCCTGCATACCAATACCGTTATTGAAGGCGGCGACGTGGTGGCCGCCACCCGGATTATCCCTTTGACGATCGCTGAAAAGAGGGTCATCCGAGCGGAAAAAATCAGCGCCCGGTCAGGCCCGGTGGTCTCGATAAAACCATTTCAAAAGAAAAAAGTCGGCGTCGTCGTTACCGGTTCGGAGGTTTTTCAGGGCCGGGTTCGAAACGGGTTCGATGAGTGGGTGGGGAAAAAGCTGACGGCCTACGGCTGTGAAATCAACCGCCAGACTACGGTTCCGGACCGGGTCAACCGTATCGCAGGCGCTATCCGGGAAGACCTGGCCTCCGGCTGCGATCTGATCGTTACCACGGGCGGGATGTCCATAGACCCCGATGATGTGACCCGAAAAGGGATCCGCCGGGCCGGGGCCAAAACCATATTCTACGGGACACCGGTCCTGCCGGGGGCCATGTTTCTCTATGCCCGGATCGGACCTATTCCGGTCCTGGGCCTGCCGGCCTGTGTTTTTTATCATAAAGTGACCATGTTTGATCTGATCCTGCCCTTGATCCTGGCCGGCGAGGAACCGAGCCGGAAAGAGATCGCTGCCATGGGGTATGGCGGCCTCTGTCGCAATTGCCGGGAGTGCCGTTATCCGATTTGTCCCTTCGGCAAAGGGTAAGCAGTAGGACACGTTCATGAAATTATCCAATCTGATCGTTCTGATCCGCGGAGCAGGGGAGATGGCCAGCGGCGTGGCCTGGCGGCTATACCAGAGCCGCTTCAAGGTCCTGCTGACCGAGGTTCCCCATCCCCTGGCTGTCCGCCGCGAGGTTTCCTTTTGCGAAGCGGTCTATGAGGGAAGAAAAAAGGTGGAAGGGGTGGAGGCTGTTCTAATCCATTCACCCGATGAAATCGCAGGCGCCTGGGGGTCCCTTCAAATTCCCCTCTTGATCGATCCTGACCTTTCCTTCTCTCTGGCCGTACAACCCGATGTCCTGGTGGATGCCATTCTGGCGAAGAGGAACATAGGGACCCTGATCAAACAAGCGCCGCTGGTAATTGCCTTGGGGCCGGGATTTAAAGCCGGCAGAGATGCCCATCTGGTCATTGAAACGAACCGGGGGCATAACCTGGGGAGAATTATTACCGATGGCGAGGCGGAGGCCGATACCGGCGTGCCGGGTATTATCGGAGGCTATTCGAAAGAGCGGGTCCTGCGGGCGCCCAGGCAGGGGACCGTCGAGGGACTGAAAAGGATCGGAGATCCGGTGGCCCAGGGTGAGATCGTCGCCCAGGTTAACGGTGGGCCTGTCCAGGCCGAGATTAAAGGTATTCTTCGGGGTCTTATCCGTGATGGTACTCCCGTACCAGCAGGGCTCAAGATCGGTGATATCGATCCCCGTGGGAATCGGGAGTTTTGTTTCACTATTTCGGAAAAGGCCCGGGCCATCGCCGGTGGTGTTTTAGAGGGGATTCTTCGGGTTTTTAATAGATGAAGCCCATTTCAAAGTTCAAAATTGGACAACCGGTCCATTCCCTAATCGAAGCCTTTGATCTGAAAGATAGGGAACTGGTCAGCCTGGTCGGGGCCGGAGGTAAAACCACCCTGATGTTCGCCCTGGCCAAAGAACTGCAAGACCGGGGATCCAGGGTGGTAACCACGACAACGACCAAGATTTTTTACCCGACAGCGGAAGAAAGCCCGTCGGTGCTGCTGGGTGATGCCGGCTTACTACCCGAGATCGAATCCCGTTTGGCTCGGAGAGGCCAGGTTACCTGGGCTGCCAAACACCTTCCTGAAAATAAACTGGCCGGGATCTCCCTTCAGGATATATCCGCCCTCTGGTCCTCCGGCCTAACGGATTACCTTATTGTGGAAGCTGATGGCTCGGCCCGCCGGCCCCTGAAGGCCCCGAATGAAAGGGAACCGGTAGTCCCTTCTGATACCACCCTGTTTATTACCGTTGCCGGCCTTTCGGCCCTTGGGAAGCCCTTAAATGAAAAATGGGCCTTCAGGCCGGAGATAATCAGCCGGTTGACAGGAATGGCCCTTGATGACCCTATTAAACCCGAAGGCTTGGCTTCCCTGATTAGTCATCCCCAGGGGGGGCTGAAAGGATGGCTTCCGGGGATGCGGATCCTGGCTTTTTTAAACCAGGCGGATGATGGCCCGGCCTGGGAAGGAGGCCGGGCTTTGGCAAAAGAAATATTAGGTAACAACAATAAAATAGAGGGGGTAATCGTCAGCCGGTTAAAATCACTTATGCAAAAAGAAGTTTTGATTCTCGAGGTTATTGACTAAAAAGACACACCCCGGTCATCTTTCGGTAACATCAAGGGGGTACAGATTTGTAATAAATGCATAGACAACAGCAAAATCGGGCGATACAATGACGGAACTTATGGCCAAAGCCAAGATTTTGACCGTAGAGGACGACCCGGATATCCGGGAGCTGCTCCGTTTTAATCTGGAAAAAGCCGGGTATCAGGCTATTCTGGCCGACCAGGGCGAAAAGGCCCTGGAATTAGCCAAACGGCAGCACCCTGACCTTATCCTGCTGGATCTCCTGCTTCCGGTAATGAACGGGCTGGAAGTTTGCCGTCAGGTCAAAATGGATCCTATGCTGCAGCACATTCCCATCATCATGGTTACGGCCAAGGGCGAAGAGGTGGATCGGGTCGTGGGGCTGGAACTCGGGGCCGACGACTACGTCGTCAAACCCTTCAGCGTGCGGGAGGTCATGCTGCGCGTTCAGAAACTGCTGGAAAGAAAAGATAAGGCTCCGGCCGGATCCTGCCTGAAGGCCGAGGGCCTCTTAATGGACCTGGCCGCCCATACGGTTGCTGTTGACGGGCGGCTGATGGAGCTGACGGCCACGGAATTCAAGCTGCTTTCCCACCTGATGCACAATCGCGGCCGGGTCCAGACCCGGGATGTCCTCTTAGACAGGGTTTGGGGTTATACCTTTGAAGGCTATTCCCGGACGATTGATACCCATATACGCCGGATACGAAAAAAATTGGGAGACCGGCAAAATTTAATTGAAACGGTCCGCGGCGTCGGCTACCGCTTTCAGGCCTGAGTCCTTATGCATCCCCGCTGGTATCTAAAAATTTTTAGCGCCTTTCTGCTGGTGATCGGGGTCGTGGTCATCCCCGGCACCCTATACCTGGGATCCAATCTGAAGTCTTTTTTGATGAGCCAGCAGGAGCAATCCCTGCGCCGGGAGTTGAAACTGGCCGGTGTGATGGTAGCCGATTCGCTGGCCGCTGCCGGCCAGGAATCTTCCGGGATCAAGGCCTTGGCCAACAAAGTCAGCGTCCACATCGAACGCCGGGTTACGATCATCTCCAAAGACGGCCGGCTGCTTGGCGATTCGGGTTTGAGTCCCGAGGCGCTGGACCAGACCGATGACCACTCTCATCGGCCGGAAATTCTGGCTGCCAAGGCCAAGGGGTATGGCCAGAGCATCCGATTCAGCACTACCCTGCAGGCCAACACCCTCTATGGGGCCATTCCGATCTATAGCCAGGGGCGTCATCTCGGATACGTACGCCTGGCCTTACCGCTAAGCCGGGTGGAAGAAATCGTAGCCGGCCTCCGTGGGATCCTCTTCCTGGCCGGCGGATTGACCAGCCTTTTGGCGATTCTGCTCAGCCTCTTTTTGACCTGGACTATCAGCCGGCCTCTGCGCGAGATCACCGATATGGTTAAACGAATGGCTGACGGGGATCTTAAACAGCCTTTCCATCTTTTTCCCAAAAATGAATACAGCGAACTGGTGTCTTCCCTGGAACGGATGGAGGACGATCTTCGGGAAAAGATGGAATTATTGGAAACCGAGACCGGGCAATTACGAACCCTGCTCTTCACCATGCGCGAAGGCGTGCTGGTGACCGATGAGAAGGGCCGGATCGTTTTAGTCAATCCCTACTTAAATGAGGTCTTAGGCGGCCGCCTATCCTGGAAGCGGCGCACCATCCAGGAGGCCTTCATGAGCGCCGATTTCCAGGATGCCCTGGAAGCGGTCTTGAAAGGCGAGGCGGTTAAAATTATTGAGATTTCCTGCTGCCGCGATCCCCAGAGACATTTTGTGGTTCAGGTGGTGGCCCTGACTTCAAGCCACCAACCGCGCCGGGCCGTGGCCTTACTGCATGATATTACCGATCTCAGGTACTTATTAAAAGTCCGGCAGGACTTTGTAGCCAATGCTTCTCATGAGCTGCGGACCCCGCTCACCTCCATCAGCGGCTATGTGGAAACGCTCCAGTCTCTGGCCCCGGCCGATCCCCCGGAGATCCGGAAATTTTTAGCCGTCATTCAGAAAAACGTCAAGCAGATGAGCCGGCTGGTTTCGGAATTGCTGGTTTTGGCCAAACTGGATCAGCAGGAAATCTCCAAGATGCATACCGATAAGGTGCGGCTTAAAGAACTCCTCGAAACGGCCCTGGAAAGCATAGGCGAAGAGGCTCGTAAGAACGACATCGCCCTCAGCCTGAGCCGGGAGGACCTCCCGGACGATCAGGTCGTTTTCTGGGAAAAGGACCGCATCCTGCAGGCCTTGTTCAATATCCTGGATAATGCCGTAAAATATACCTCCGCGGGCGGACGGGTCCAAGTCAGGGCCAGATCCGGCCAGGGCCTGGGCGACCAGGCCGGCCAAAAATTTATTGAAATTTCCGTTGAGGATAACGGCCTCGGCATTCCCAGGGAAGACCTTCCCCGGGTCTTTGAACGGTTCTACCGGGTCGATAAAGTCCGCTCGCGTGAACTTGGGGGGACCGGATTGGGCCTGTCCATCGTCAAACACATCGTCGAATCCCACGGCGGCACGGTCCATGTGCAAAGCGTTCCGGGTCAAGGGTCCACCTTTTCCCTGCGCCTGCCTGTCAGCCAACCTATCCCAATCACCAAAGCCTCTGTTTAAAATGCCCCTACCCGCTGGTCGTTAAAGGCTCGTGCTTTTGACAACCGGCATCTAAATAACCCCTAAGTCTCCCCCTTTTTTAACCGCCATTTAACTGTAAGGTCTTCAAACGGTAACATTCTTTCCTTAGTCTGCTTTTAAATTTTGTTGAAAGAAAGAAAGGAGAGAAAAAATGGTTTGGAGAAAATGGTTTTGCTGTTTAACTTTCCTGGTCTGTTTCTTGGTTTGGGGAGGGATGGCCAACACCTGGGCCGGAGAGATCGATGCCCTGCATCTGATCAATGTCCTGAAAAAGAAGGGCGTCCTCACCGACGAGGAGGCCAATGAGCTGATGAAAGAGGTGAGGACCAACACCCAGAAAGAAAAAAAGGAGATGCAGGAGGAGATCAAGGCCTCCGGGGCCAAGGGCGACCTGCTGCCTTCGGCCTTGAAGGGCTTTAAACTGGGCGCTACCATTTTTGGCGAATGGAACGCTAAAAATGAATCCAACGGCGGGAAAACGACCAACGAGTTTGCCCTGAACCGGGCCTATCTGACCCTGACCAAGCAATTCAACCCCTGGCTGGGGATGAATCTGACCTCGGATCTGTTTACCTCCAAAGATGCCAATGACGCCGGCCAGGGTTTGGAGCTGCGAATCAAGTATGCCATGGCCGAGTTATATTTGGGCGGGACCACTACCGAAATCGGTCTGACTCATACGCCTTCCGACCAGTACGATTCAGCCATCTGGCCTTACCGGGTCCAGGGGAAGCATTTCCTGGATAATCACGGCGTCCAGGCCTCGGCTGATTTAGGTATTAATATTCGAGGGGGATTTGGAAGTTCTCTGGGTGAGGATTTCCTTAAATACGGGTCGAAAGATTATGCCGGCAAATGGGGCGGCTACCAATTGGGTATCTACAACGGCCCCGGCTACTCCAACTTGGAGTCCAATACCGACAAGGCCCTGGCCGGCTTGATTTATTTCCGACCGGCTCCCATGGTTGATCTGCTCCAGGGCCTGCAACTGGCCTATTACGGCGTTTACGGCAAGAGCAACACTAACTTCGCCGATGTAACCAAGAAGAACGATTACCCGGACTGGCAGGTCAATGTCGGACAGTTATCCTGGCAGCACAAGTACTTTACCGTCATGGGCCAGTATTACTGGGGCAAGGGCACCGGCACCAGCACGGAGGATAAGGACCGCAAAGGTTATGTGGCGGCCGGCTTCATGCGCATCCCCGGCTTCGAAAAGATGCGTATCTTCGGGAAATATGACTATTATGACCCTGATACCAACAAATCCGACAACGGCGATACCACCTGGACTGCCGGCATCTCCTACGATTTTTCCAAAGAGTTCATGCCCTTTATCGCCTACGAGCACAAGGATTTTGAAGCCAAAAACACCAAAGATTATGACAAGCTTCAGGTGGGCTTCCAACTTAAGTTCTAAGGTCCTCCCATTTTCCTGCCGGGAAGGGCCGAGCGGCTCTTCCCGGTTCCTCATACCGGGGCCTCCCAATCGGGAGGCCCCGCCTTTTTGGGTGGCCTGTCCGGAAATCACCAAAAGTTCACCGGCTGTTCATGAAAACTTCTTTCAAGCAGGATATATCTATTCCCCAACAAGAATATCAAGGAAAGTGAACCAACGATGGAAGCCCTGCTTACAACCTCTATCTGCTCAGAAAAAGAAAAATCCAGGAAACCTATGACGATCCTGCTGATCGATTCAACCTACCGCATATTCTATTTTGTTTTGCAGAAGGGGACCAAAATACGATCGGTGGTCCCGGCCGACAAGGTCTTGGAGTTGATTCGCAAGGTAAATTTCGACCTAATCATCTTTGATCCTCAATTGGGGCATTTTTAACAGCCTGCCGCCCTAACCCAAAGACCCCTCCAACGTAACCTATTTCCGACAAGGCCTTGAACTCTCAAGTCGGCGAGGGACGGGTTTTCGTTCCCCAACAGGCCCTGGAATACCTCCAGCCTTAATAATCCCTTTCTTTTGCCTTAAAACAGAAACGGGCCCCCGGATTTTCCGGCAGGCCCGTTTCTGTTCCTAATGGGTCCGGAGAAATAAAATCAGGCCACCTTATGCCGGATATCCTCTCCTTTTATAAAATAGACGACCATTTCAGCCACGTTGGTGGCATGGTCGGCAATCCGCTCCAGGCACTTGGAGATGTAGTTGAGTTTGATGGCCCGGTTGATGAAGGTGGGATCTTTGATCATGGCGAGGATCAGTTCTTTTTGTATCTTTATGTTCCAGGCGTTGACAACCTGGTCGTCCTCGCAGACCTGCAGGGCCATCTCTTCACTTTGTTCCAAAAAGGTGTTTAAGGCGTTTCGGACCATCGCCACCGACCGGCTGGCCAAGCCCGTCAAATCAAAGAAGGAGGCCAGGGGAGGCTCGGCCTTCAATTCCAGGACGCGTTTGGCGATGCTGACGCATTGATCCCCTATCCGTTCCAAGTCGGTTACGATTTTCAAGGCCAGGATGATCAAGCGCAGGTCTCGGGCCGTGGGCTGACGCCGGGCAATAAGTTCGACGCTTTTCTCGTCCAGTTCGACCTCCATTTCATTGATGAGGTGGTCGTGCTCGATCAGGCGGCGGGCCAGATCCGAATCGCGGTTCACCAGGGACTCCATGGCCTGGCCGATCCTTTCCTCGACCTTAAGGCCCATGTGAATCAGATCGTGCCGAATCGCTTCCAATTCATCATCGTATTTGGTTACGATGTGCGCTTTTTCCATATCCATTTATTCGACCTTATCAGACCTTTGGTTATCGGACGGGCCAGGCTTCGAATAGCCTGACCACCCAAAAGATAACCGGCTCAAGCGACAGGTCCATAAATTTCAGGTGAAAATAAGGTGACATTTTCGGCTGACAAAGAAGCCGGAATGGGAAACTCGAAAAGAACTCGGCGTCTTTTCAGTAAGGGGCGGGTATGGGGTGCATTTTGCTTCGGCGGACCACCTCGCGGCAGTCAGCCGCACCGTTATTACCTGGGGGTCTTGGTTAAGAAATGACCGTCCTCAGGAAACCTCTTCGGGCGAACTGACTTCAGGGCTTTTTTCATCGAAATGTAACCTGTTCGAAACCAAAAAAGAAAATATAAAGGTTATAATCCATTCCGAAAGTTTCATAAAAAGCCCTTTCAGAAAGAAATATCAGGGCAGGGTGAATACTTACCATCTCGGCTAAACCTTATTAAAAGAGATCCCGGTTAGAGATTCAGATCAGGATCGGAATAGGAAAAAAATGAAAAAAAGCAACAAACTTCTCACGTACCGAAAAAAGTCTGCCCATAATTTTTCTGCAAATAATGAACGGCCCACGGCCAAAGCCTATCAGGAAAAAGAGTGTGTTCAGTCTCTCCCTGCCGGGGACTGGAAAGAAAGGGCGAAAAACCATTTTCCAACCGAGGAGGGTGATTACAGGGATTATTATCGGGTGCGGTAGCCCCCGATCTGTTTCACCTCACCTATCCATTCCTTACGAAGGGTTTTCCGATGTTTTTCACCAAAGGTTCAACTTCGTGTAACCCGTTTTGGCCTCTGTGCCTTATTTTTTTATCTCAAATTCACAAGAAGGGAGGCGGTCTTATCGGAAAAAATCAGCTCTTCTTAACCCTTTTGTAACACGATGGTAACAAAGTAACCTTATTTTAACAATGATTGAAAAATCAAGGAGGAAAAATGAAAAAGATAGTGCTCTTTATTCTAATGGCAACCGTAGTGATGGCCCCTCAGTTAATCCAGGGGGCTACCTTTATTCAGGTCAAAGGCTCCGATACGGAAGTGAACGTGGTCCAGCGTTTGGCCGAGAACTTTATGAAAAAGAATACCAATTACAGTATCGCTGTGACAGGCGGGGGCTCGGGCGTCGGTATCGCAGCCATTATCAATAAAACCACGGACTTGGCCAACGCCTCAAGGCCCATGAAAGATTCGGAATTGGCCAAGGCCAAGGCCAACGGCGTCAATCCCATCGGGGTGGCCTTTGCCGTGGACGGGCTTTCGGTTATCGTCAATCAAAAAAATTCTTTAAAAACGCTTACCTTGGATCAAGTGGGCCAGATCTACCGCGGCGAATTGGCCAACTGGAAACAGGCCGGTGGTCCGGATGTGCCGATTACCCTCTACGGGCGGCAGCCTAACTCAGGGACCTTCGTTTTCTTCCGGGAAGGGGTGGTCCGCGGGGATTATGCCAACAAGATGAATCAGATGAACGGGAACGCCCAGATCCTGGAGGCGGTCAAGAAAGACCTGGGTGGAATCGGCTACGTGGGGATCGGCTATGTCCTGGATGACCGAGGCGATATAGCCCCTGGTATTCAGGTGGTGGACATCGCCAAGGACAGCCGTAGCAAGCCTTTTTCTCCTTTGAAATTGGAAAATATCCTCACCGGAAATTACCCTATCACCCGTCCCCTTTACCAGTACTTCGACGGCAACAGCCGGGCCAAGGTCGAGGCCTTTGTCAAATTCGAGTTGAGCCCGGAAGGGGTGGCCATCATCAAAATGGACGGCTTTTATCCCTTAACCGACCAGTGGAAAAAACATAATGCCCAACTCGGATTCTAATCAGATAAACTTTGCCCTTCCCAAAGAGATCAGGATCTGGAGGCGGTTTCAGGACCGTTTAATCCACCGTTTTTTTCAAGCCAATGGAATCCTCTCCATCCTGATCCTGCTGGGGATCTTCCTCTTACTATTGATAGAAGGCTTCCCTG
This sequence comes from uncultured delta proteobacterium, assembly GCA_963711835.1. Lineage (GTDB taxonomy): Bacteria > Desulfobacterota > RBG-13-43-22 > RBG-13-43-22 > RBG-13-43-22 > CAVQFQ01. The sequence continues at coordinate 558,262 of CAVQFQ010000017.1, forward strand.
CCGTTAAAAACTTGGGCCTGTCCAGTTTCTTTTCCATGATCTGGAACCCCACCTCCTTTGTAAAAGAAACCTACGGCCTGGGGGCCATGATCGTCAGCACCTTAATGGTCACCTTCCTGGCCCTGTTGTTTGCCGTTCCCATCGGACTGGGCTGCGCTGCCTATCTGGCCGAAATCGCCCCGGTCTGGGTGCGGGAGACATTAAAACCAGTCATTGAAATCCTGGCCGGCATTCCTTCCGTAGTACTCGGCTTTCTGGGGATCGTGGTCGTCGGCCCGGCCATTGCTGTGGTCTTCCATCTTCCAAACGGCTTGAACGCCCTCAACGGCTCTATTCTGTTGGCCGTCATGAGCCTGCCGACCATCATCAGCATCTCCGAGGACGCCATCTCCTCCGTACCCAGAACCTATAAGGAGGCCTCCCTGGCCCTGGGGGCCACCCGCTGGCAGACCCTGATCAAGGTGATAGTCCCCTCGGCACTTTCCGGGATTATTGCATCGATTATGCTGGGCATGGGCCGAGCCATCGGAGAAACCATGACGGTTCTGATGGCCACCGGAAATGCCCAGAAAACGCCCCACCAGATCTTCGATGCCGTCCGGACCATGACGGCCACCATCGCCATTGAACTGGGGGAAGTGCCCTTCGGTTCCGATCACTACCACGGGCTTTTTGTAGTCGGATTCATTCTCTTTGTTATGACCTTCGCAGTGAACCTGATCGCTGATCTGGTATTGGCCAAATACCAGGAGGTGGAGCGGTGATCAGCAAGGCCCTCAGCGAAAAAATCGGATTTGGTATCCTGATCATGACCACCATTTTGGTGGTGATGACGCTGGCCGGAATCCTGGTAAATATTTTTTATAACGGGGCTTCCGTCATCAGTTGGGAGTTCCTGACCCAGCCTCCAAGGGACGGCATGACCGCCGGCGGCATCCTGCCGGCCATCATCGGCACCTTTATGGTCAGCATCATTACCGTGATTTTTGCCGTTCCCCTGGGGATGTTCAGCGCCATTTACCTAAACGAATATGCCCATCAAGGCACTTTGGTGCGCTTGATCCGCCTTTCCATCAGAAATCTATCCGGGGTGCCTTCGATTGTTTACGGCCTTTTTGGGGTGGCCATTTTCGTACGCTTTTTTCATTTAGGGGCCAATATCCTGTCGTCAGGGATGACCTTGGGTCTTCTAACCCTGCCCTGGACCATTACGGCCAGCGAAGAGGCTTTAAAAACCGTGCCCAAGTCATACCGGGATGGGGCCCTGGCCCTGGGGGCCACTAAGTGGCAGGCCATCCGGACCAATGTGCTTCCCTATGCCATCCCGGGCATGTTGACCGGGGCCATTCTGGGGCTGGCCCGGGCAGCCGGCGAAACGGCGCCCATTCTGTTTACCGGGGCGGCCTTCTTTATCCCTTTCCTACCCAGGTCTCTTTTCGATCAATTTATGGCCCTTCCATATCACCTGTATATATTGGCCACCCAGCATCAAGACATCCAAACGGTCCGTCCGATTGCCTATGGAACGGCGCTGGTGCTGATTGGTCTGATCCTCTGCCTCAATGGTGTGGCTGTGTTCATCCGTTACAGGTACCGCAAAAAGGCCAGAATGGGACAATAAAATGGCTCCAGACCCTTTATCGACCAAAACCTCGAGCCAAATGAAAATAACCATCCGGAACCTGAATTTTTATTATGGCCCCAACCTGGCCCTGGATAATCTCAATCTGGATATCCCAGGTTATCAGGTGACCGCTTTCATCGGCCCCTCTGGATGCGGCAAAAGCACCTTTTTGCGCTGTCTGAATAGAATGAATGAGACCATCCTCGGCACCCGGATAGAGGGGCAGATCCTTCTGGATGGGGAAGATATCTATGCCCCGGAGGTCGATGTGGTGGATGTGAGGCGGCGGGTGGGCATGGTTTTCCAGAAATCCAATCCCTTCCCCAAGACCATTTTTGAGAATGTGGCCTACGGACTTCGCATTAATGGGATGAGGGATAAACGGCAGCTTGCCGAGATTGTGGAAAAAAGTCTGGTAGATTCCGCCATCTGGGAAGAGGTCAAGGACCGGCTGTATGAATCAGCCATGGGGCTTTCAGGAGGCCAGCAGCAGCGCTTATGTATTGCCCGGGCCCTGGCCATTCAACCCGAAGTCATTCTCATGGATGAACCGGCCTCGGCCCTGGACCCGATCGCCACCCAGAAGATTGAAGATTTAATCCAGAAACTTAAGAAGGACTATACCATTGTCATTGTCACCCACAACATGCAACAGGCCGCCCGGGTGTCGGATATTACGGCCTTTTTTTATCTGGGGAAATTGATCGAAGTGAATGAGACCGGCGCCCTCTTCACCAAACCGAAATTACGGCAGACCGAAGACTATATTACCGGACGCTTTGGCTAATAAAGAAGTGAGGGGTGGCAAGTGATGTGTGACGAGAAGAATGCCGGAAGGGGTTACCCTTTCTGCTGGTTTATGTCTTTGCTGAAAGCCGAACGCTGACCGCTAATTCGGGAAGTACCAGGTTCCGCCATGGGGAATCAGAGGGGTTCTCTCTTCACTAAGACCAGCGGCCTGGGCAGCTTCGCGATAGGCTTTAGGGGGCAGGTCAAGGGGTTCGTCGGTTAAGTCGAAAACCCCCCACTGCTGAGGTATCAAAACCCGGGCCTTCAGATCCAGCAGGGCCTGAACCGCTTCCTGTGGATTCATATGATGAGGTTTCATGAACCAGCGCGGTTCATAGAGGCCGATCGGCATCAGTGCGGCATCCAAGGGGCCGAATTTTTTCCCGTATTCCTTAAAGCCAAAAAAATAACCCGAATCTCCTCCGAAAAAAACCTTTCTTCCAAACCCCTCCATCAACCAGGAACCCCAAAGACGTTTATTGGTGTCCCAGGGGGTGCGCTTGGTCCAGTGCTGTACCGGAAGCAGGCGATAGGTTATCCCTTGGATCGTTACCTGGTCAAACCAATCCAATTCCCTGACCCGGGCCCCGGGGAGGATGTTATCAAACCAGTCTTTATATCCCAAGGGGGTCAGGTAGATCGGTTTGGTTCCCAGTCTGCGGATACTGTCCTTATCCAGGTGATCATAATGGCTGTGGGAGATTAAAACGACCTCAGGGACCGGCAGATCTCCCGGTTTGAGCGGGAAAGAGGTTTGACGGTCAATAACGTATAGGATATCCTCGAAGAGGGGGTCGGTCAGTATATTTTGATTTTTCAGCCGGATCCATAAAGTGGCGTGGCCCAGATAGGTGATGGAATCGCCGCCGGACAGTATTTCCTTTATCCTGGGTTGGATAACAGGGAAGGAGGGGGGATTTAGTTTTTCCTTTCGATAAGGATTGGGGCTCAGTTTCCACCGTAAAAAACTGAATAGCCCGCCGGATTGTCTTTCCTCAAGCCAGGGATTGATGAATCGGGGGTTCCCATGATGGGCCTTCGTCCTGGCCATAGTTTCAAGGTCCAACGGCTTCTCCTGACCATTTCCGGCCAGGGTCATCATGAATAGGATGGCCATGAAGAATAGCCCTAAACCTATCTTCCTGACCATCAAGGCTGTTTCGGGTCTTACGTTTCCGGCAATCCGCATAGGCTGCAAAATAATCATTGGCGGAAAAAGATGCAATCTTTTATTTTAGAGGGGCAGAGCAAGGATCATTTTCCGGATCCCGGCGCAGCTTTTTTGGAACATATTCCTTTGATTTCCAAAAAAAAATGAGTATCATGGCTCAACTGATATTTTTCAGGAGGCCATTCCCCCGTTCAACTCAGGTGAGAGTTTCTTCGTTGCCATGAAATCATCTCTTCCTTCCCGGAAGCCCAACGGTCTCCGGATCTATCGATTTTCCATTTTTCAATCCGTCCCCGAACTCAGCCATGGGATATTCGGCCGTCAGGGCGGGGTCAGCCAAGGGGCCTTTTCCAGCCTTAATCTCAGTTTTTCAGTGGGGGATGAACAGGAAAGGGTAGTTCATAACCGCAGCTTACTTGTGGACGCCCTTGAAGTTGACAGCCTCCATAGTCTAAAACAGGTTCATGGAAAGGAAGTCCGGATCATTCAGGACGGCCAGGCCGCCCCGCATCCATTCCAGCCTGAAACGGTTTCCGGAGATATCCTGATGACGGACAAACCCGGGCTCGGACTGCTGATCAAGCAAGCCGATTGTCAGGCTATTCTCCTGTATGATCCGGAACACCGGGCAGTCACCAATGTTCACTGCGGCTGGCGGGGAAATATCGGAGGGGTTATCCGGGAAACCATCTCAACCATGAGAAAAATCTACGGCTCCCGGCCTTCCCGCATGCTGGCCGGCATTGGACCTTCTTTGGGACCCTGCTGCGCTGAGTTTGTCAATTATCGGACCGAAATTCCTCCCCAATACTGGTCCTACCAAGTCCGTCGAAATTATTTTGATCTCTGGCGGATGAGCCGGGATCAGTTGCTGGCCGAAGGGCTTCCGGAGAAGAACATCGAGGTGGCCGGCATTTGCACTTCCTGTGAAACTCCCCATTTTTTTTCTTATAGAAAAGAGAAGAAGACCGGCAGATTTGGAACCCTTATCGCTTTAAAGAGAAAAGCATGAGCCTTATTTTTCAGGAATCATCGGTCCAGGGAATCCAACGTATTGCCCCGGATGTTTATCGATTGGTTTTTTCTGCCGGAGCCATAACCGGCCAGGCCAAGCCGGGCCAGTTCCTGATGATCCGTCCGGTCAAATTTCGTGAACCGCTCCTGCCCCGACCTTTTTCCATCCATCGCATCCGGGGGAATTTTTTGGAAATCCTTTTCAAAGTGGTCGGCCTGGGGACCAGACAACTGGCTGAGGCGGCCAAAGGGGATCTGTTGGAAATCCGGGGGCCCTTAGGCCGAGGATTCCGGGTGGACCTGGCCAAGGAACCTGTGCTGGTGGCCGGCGGTCTGGGAGTAGCCCCTCTGTTAGGCCTGGCCGAATTTCTTTCGAAGCTGAAAAAATGGCCTTTTCGAATTCCGGCGAAACTTGTAATCGGGGCCAAAACGAAAAAAGAGCTGTTCTGTCTCCGGGAATTTGAGCAGGCTTGTCTGGAAGTGCTGGTGGCCACCGAGGACGGTTCCTCCGGCCATAAGGGCCTGGTTACGGATCTTTTAAAAAAACTGTTTCCAGACAGGGAAGCCCCTGTGGCCTTGTATGCCTGCGGTCCCCATCCCATGCTGAAAGCGGTCGGCCGGTGGGCCGTGGCCCGGAACATCCCCTGCCAGGTCTCTTTGGAAGCGCGCATGGCCTGCGGCCTGGGGGCCTGTTTGGGCTGTGTGACGGCCAAAAAAAATGAGGCCGGGATATCCTATGTAAATGTCTGCCAGGAGGGGCCGGTTTTTGAGGCCAAAGACCTTGTCTGGGAAGAATAGAAAATCAGGGACTGACCTTTCCACCCATATAGCCGGAATAAAAATGCAGAACCCGGTCATGGTGGCCTCGGGTACCTTCGGCTACGGCCGGGAATACCGGGATCTTTTTGACCTGAACCAATTGGGCGCCCTGATAACCAAGGGCATTTCTTTAAGGCCCATGATGGGCAACCCGCCGCCGCGCATCTGGGAGACGCCTTCGGGGATGCTCAATGCCATCGGTCTTCAGAATGTGGGGGTAGAGGCTTTTCTGAAAGACAAGCTTCCTTTTCTAACCGCCCTGAAAATCCCGGTCATCGTAAATATTCTGGGACATTCCCTTAAGGAATACGGCGAGGTGGCCCGGCATCTGGACGGCCGTCCCGGCCTGGCCGGCCTGGAAATCAATATCTCCTGTCCTAACGTGGCCCAAGGAGGGCTGGCCTTCGGGGCCCAACCCCGATCGGCGGCCAAGGCCGTAGATCAGGTGCGCCGGGCTACGCGGATGCCGTTGCTGGTAAAGCTTGCTCCTCAGGTAACGGATATCACCGTCATTGCTAAGGCCGTAGAGGAGGCCGGGGCCGATGCCCTTTCCCTTATCAATACCATCCCCGGCATGGCGGTGGACATTTATACCCGGCGCTCCAGACTGGGCTGTCCGGGCGGCGGCCTTTCCGGTCCGGCCATCAAACCCGTGGCCCTGCGTCTGGTCTATCAGGTGGCCCAGGCGGTTTCCATTCCGGTGATCGGCCTGGGGGGGATTCGCACGGCCGAAGATGCCCTGGAGTTTCTGGTGGTCGGCGCCAAAGCTGTCCAGATCGGCACCGCCAACTTCATCCGGCCGACGACCGCCGTTGAAGTCATCGAGGGGATAAGAAAGTTTATGGAACAACAGAAGATAGGCAGCCTGTCAAAGCTTATCGGGACCTTTATCCCCTGACCAGCGGAAACCAACTAAGAAAATCCCTCCCTAAAAAACAATTAAAATCCATGAAGCCTTCCGCCGGGGAAAAATCTGATATTTTTCTATTTTTTCAATAACAATCCAAGTTTTTCCAGCACTTCAGAGACCGCCTTTGCTGGTAAGGAACACACCCACTCTGCTTTTCTTCTGACCCAACCCAGGCTCTTCACCTGATCCGCCAATATGACACCGGATACCGGGAAACCACTCGGAATGGCAACCTCAAAGGGATACCCCTTTATCCGGCTGGTGATGGGGCAGAGAATCGCCAGCCCAACTTTGCGGTTATAGCCTTCCGGTGAAAGGACCAGGGCTGGGCGGCGCCCGGCCTGTTCGTGGCCAATCTGGTGATTGAAGGTAATTATAACAATGTCCCCACGTCGGGGAACATAGCCGTCCAGCGCTACCATACTTCTCTCCCGACGGCAGGGCCGGTGTCGGTCTCCTGATGAAGGTTTTCTTCTTTGATTTGGGCCAAAAGTTGCTTAAGCGTGAACGTTGGTTTGGCGGACGGGACGATGATCAGTTTTCCCCTCTCGACCGAAATCTCCACCGAGGATTCCTGGTCGAGACCGGCTTCGGTTGCAAAGGTCTTGGGTATGCGAAGGGCCAGGCTGTTTCCCCATTTCCGGATACGGGTTTTCATGTTTCTCCTCCCTGGTATCTAAATGAGAATACATGGTCGGAGAGCTTCCGTCAAGTTTACTAGCGAACTTCTGTTTGAAGTGTGCATAAAAAAAGGCAGGGCCATTGCTGCCTGCCTTTTTTATGTCCTTCAATTATAAATTACGGTAGAGTCTTAGTCCATGTCCCAATTTCCTTCCAAGGATTCCCACAACAATCACAAAAGAAGAAAAGGAAGTGGATTCGCCACAAATTATATTGTTGCCCATATCCTGGCTCGTCGTTATATCAGTCCAGACTTCATATTCATAATGGAACAATCTGAGTTGAGATTCGTCGCCATAGGGGATACCGGAATAATTTATACATACCGTTCTCGGGCCGCTGACAGAAGCGGTCGTTTCCAAGTGGTAATAGGTTGGAGGATCCCCCAGTTGAAATCCTGCAGGAGGTGTCGGGCCGGTACTGCTGGTGCTCAAGGTGGTGACCCCGGCCTGGGTTACTTGGTCATAGGTTATGGTGACAGGATTTTGACCGGTTGAGGTATCAACGGGTTGGACCTGGACCGGCTCTGTGTCACAAGAGGGCGTATAATTCGCCATGGCAGGAATTTCTATATCGTCAAAGGAGGCTATAATATTAGCTGAATAGGTTGCTCCCGGGGATGGAGGACTTAAATAAGTCCTGACATATTTTAGTATATTGCTGGCAGGAAAAATGTTCCCTATTCCTGGACGTCGAACTTCTACTCCATCCACAGAAAAGGTGAATTCCGATCCATTCCATCCTATGAAGAGGGTGTATACTTCTCCAATAGTTATATTGACTGGAATAGTGCCACTCTCTAATACGCTAAATTGGGTGTAATTAGCATTTTGAGTCCTAATTATAGACCAACTGGCTACTGGAGTTGTACCATTACCCCCTATGGATACCCTGGCAAAAATATTACCTAATCCGCTTGTATAGTTCGGGGTCGAAAAAGTATCATTATAATAGAACCCGCCGAGGTCGGCAGTGGCATAACCTCCATTGGGGGTATTAAATTCAATGATCTTGACCTTGGCCTTATAACTATTTATTCCAGTTGAATTTTTAAAAAACAGACCACTGGCCTTTGATGAGGTAAGACTCGCTATACTATTTTCAATTATTAATTCACGATTCAAAACCGTTGGCGGTGGGGTCTGAATCGGAGTAGTAAAGGACCATTTTAAGGTATCGATGGTTCCAGAATAAAAATCATCAAAAACTGTTGGTGGAATTACTGTCTCATAAACAAAAATGAAATCCGAACCTGTCACGGGTACAGGGGTACCTCTGTCATCTATACTTGCGGCCAAGGTCAAAGCAGTTGAAGATGGAGCAGAAGAAAAATTCAAAGCCGAGGAGGGGAAGGTCAGCACCAAGTCAGATTTACCGTCATTGTTGACATCCTGCGGTATGCTGTCTGATGGTTGTATCCCTTGTAAGGTTACTGTTCCAAGCTCAATCTTGTTTGCATTCAAGTCATTGGTGGAGAGGATTGCAGCGGTAAGATTCTCTTCACAAATCTTTATTAAATTGGGATAGATCCCCGGTTTAAGATCCAAAGAAACCACACTTCCGGTTGTTAGCGTGTCATTTATAGTTTTTGTCTCTCCTGCGGATATTGAAAATGGTGCCCCATTGTTATAGGATTTGGACAAATAATACCCTTCAGAGTTATAAGTATCATAATTTATTCTATAGGAATTCCCCGCGGGAACGTTGAAAGAGGTAAAACCATCACTATTCGTATTCCCGCCGGCCACAAAAGCTCCATTCAAGGAGTTCACGGCACTAACCCACACATTAGAGATTCCCCTTGGAGTTGGAGAACTATTTACTATAGTTGCGGATATTGTACCCGCTTTATTTAATCCAATGTTTTTCCCTCCCACTGTAACACCTCTTGTGACAGGAACGAGGTCATTATAATATTTAGGAAAGGAATATTCCCCACTTGCATTGCATTGATCGACCCTGAGTTTGTAGTAAGGTCCGACTGCGAGAGTGGGTGTCTTATAAAATCCGTCAACGCCTGTTAATCCTGTTCCAGTTATATAATTTCCGTTTGCATCTTCAACGACAATACAGGCGTTGCGAACAGGAAAACCAGTGTCAGCATCATAAACTATGCCCGAGATTTTTCCCCCTTTTGCTGGCGTAAAGTTTATTTCGTCAGGATAAGTTTGCCCTGCAAGTACCGGGGAGGTAAGGGTTATACTTTGATTTAATATATAGGCATCATATTCTCCAAAGGAACAATCAAAAGCGGTTATAGTCCAGCCATCTCCGGGTGGAATGGTGAGGTAGTATCTTCCAGGCTCGGTAGGATAATAATTGCTTCCTGTCCTTGTTTGGTACATCCAGTGGCCACCTACTGCTCCGGACACGCAGGCGTAGGGGATAGGATCACCAGTATCAATATCGGAAACTGTCCCTGTAATAATTCCCCCCAATTCAAGTTGGGCGTTTATATTTGGTGTAATTGTGTCATTATATACGTCGATAAGGGTGGGTGGCGGGTTGGGAATCCCATAATTAAATAGTAGACTGTCATAAGCTTCGGGAAGATAATTTATTCCATTCGGTGGCTGTGAGTAAGGATTGAACAATACCCAATATTTTTTAGGAGTGCCATCCCCTCCTGGAACCATTATCCGATAGGTGCCGTCGTTTAAGGTATCTCCCCAAGTAAAAGTATTATATAAACTTGCATCGAAGGCTTGGATCGCTATCAATGGAATTCCAGTTGTTCCGTCCGAAGTTACTTTTCCTTCTATAGCCCCGCCTCTTACCAAGGTAGGACTAATATCGATCATCGAACCCTCTGTTAAAACAATTTGATCGGCGAAGAATGAATAAAGTTTGTTATTATACCATTGGTCAAGATAGAAGGGGGGACCTTGTGGGGGGTAAAAAGCCATTATGTAGGTGCCCGGAGATAAAAACAAAGAATAGAATCCGACTCCATCGGTAAAACCATCTCCTGCCTGGATCCCATTATTTGCGTTATAGGCTACAACATGCACATTGGTAATATACTCAGTCGAAGATTTGTGGACCCATCCATAAATTTGTGCTTGTTGTGCTTGGACAAGGCTGGCCATTAATCCAATCGAGGCTACTAATAGAAAAATAATAAATATTAGCTTTTTCATAAAGTTGTCTCCCTTTTTATAAGTCATATAAATAAAAATTAAGCAATTTTTGCGCCATTGTGATTGATAGGATTTGATCCACCTAACAACTTGATATAAAAACCCTTTTTTGCTGAGGTCGAGAAGCGATGGCTGACGGTGGAAGCGGAAAAGGAACGGGAGGGGGTAACCCAGCGGGCAGATGGTGGGAAAATTTTTCTTTAAAAGAGCAATTTCTTCCTACATGGCAGATTGGGTTTTTAAAGTCAACTTCTTTGTTGTTGGGTGTTTGTGGGCAAATCAAGAAAGCCATCCGAGCCGCTGAAGATAAAATTTTTTTCATAACCAACTTATCTTATTGCTAAATTACTCCACAGTCCAGTCTGTTCCTGTTTACAACCGTCCTTCCTTGATAAATCTTGCGCCTTCCTGGAGGGCTGCGGCGTTGATGGGAATCATTTTGTGGTAGCGTTTATCCAGGGCCCGGGAAAGGGCCTGGATGACCGAATCCAGGGCCACGACCTTGCTTTCTTCCACCAGGGCGCCGAGCATGGTCATGTTGGCCAGGCGTTGGTCTCCGGCTTGGCCGGCCAGTTCAATCGTAGGCACCAGAACGGTTTTTAATTCAGGGTAATGGACTTCGTTTGAATCGATTAAAGAGAAATTGACCAGAAGCCTGCCCCGGGGTTGGACCATGGGACCGAATCGTAACAGGGAGGGCTTGTTCATCACCACGGCGACCAGCGGATGGTGGATTATGGGAGAGCCTATCTCCTCATCGGAGACCACCACGGTACAGTTGGCCGTCCCCCCCCGCATCTCCACACCGTAGACCGGCATATAGGTCACATGCCGCCCTTCTTCCATAGCCGCATAGGCCAGAAGGTTCCCGATGAACATCACGCCCTGGCCGCCGAAACCGGCAATAATCACGTCGAAGTACATTTTCAAATACTCCTTAAAAGGGTATATGTTTTAAGCATTGCACTGGAACCCTTGAATCCTTGGCCCCTCGAACCCTATTTATAGGTTATCCGCCACCGTTCTCTCTTTATAAACCCCCAACGGGAAATAAGGGATCATTTCATCCTGGACCCGCTGATTGGCTTTTTCGGGACTCATCTTCCAGTTGGTCGGGCAACTGGACAGAAATTCCACAAAGGAAAACCCCTGATCCTGGATTTGTACCTCAAAGGCCTTCTTCAAGGCCTTCTTGGCCGCCATCAGGTTCTTGGGGGTGTTGACCGCCACCCGGGCGGCAAAGGCCGTACCCTCCAGTATGGCCATCATTTCCGTCATGCGGATGGGATAGCCTTCGCGCCGGAAATCCCGGCCGTAAGGGCTGGTAGTCGTCATCTGGCCCAGCATGGTGGTGGGGGCCATCTGCCCTCCGGTCATGCCGTAGACGGTATTGTTGACGAAGAGAACGGTAATCGATTCACCCCGGTTGGCGGCATGAAGGCTTTCGGCAATACCGATCGAAGCCAGATCCCCATCCCCCTGGTAGGTAAAGACGAAACTCTGGGGCTGGGCCCGTTTGATGCCCGTGGCCACGGCCGAGGCCCGTCCGTGGGGGGATTCGCAGACATCGATATCAAAATAATCATACATAAAGACCGAACAGCCCACCGAGGCGGCACAAATCGTTTTCTCCCGGAGATCGAAGGCATCGATGGCTTCCGCCACCAGGCGGTGGATGATGCCGTGATGGCAGCCGGGACAAAAATGAAAAGGCACATCTCGTAAGCTCTTGGGGCGTTTAAATACTTGCTTCATGGGTTTCCTCGTTATTATTGAGAGCATGAACTAGCTTACAATTTAAAAAATTTTCCACCGCAAAGTCTCAAAGAACGCAAAAATGTTCTTCTTTGCGCCCTGGGCGTCTTGGCGGTGAAAATAACCTTCTTTCAACTCGTTTTAATAAACTTTTTTTATCTCTTCAAACAGTTCGTTGGGTGTTGGGATGGAACCCGGCGGCCGGCCGTAAAAATCCACATGGGAACGCCTGTCCACCGACAGCTTCACATCCTCGACCATCTGGCCGGTATTCAACTCGACGACAAAAAAACGGGGGATCTTCAGCGATAATTCCCGCAGAGGTTTTTCCGGATAGGGATAAAGGGTAATGGGTCGGAAAAGCCCCACCTTCATTCCCTGCTCCCGGGCCATGGCGATCGAGGATTTGATGATCCGGGCTACCGATCCGAAGGAGACCACGACCAGCTCGGCATCTTCAAGGCGATACGTTTCATACAGGATTTCCTCCTTCATCTGTTGATACTTCTGAAAAAGCTTCCAGTTATGGTCGGTCAATTCTCCTTCGGTCAAATAAAGGCTTTTTAGGAGCTGGGCCTTCCGTTTCCCGGCCCCGGTCAGGGCCCAGGGTTTGGGAAAGGCCTTCGCTTCGTAGGGCCGCAGGACCACCGGTTCCTTGATCTGTCCCAACAGGGCATCTCCCAGAATCACCACCGGGTTGCGGTATTGATCAGCCAGGTCGAAGGCCTTCATGGCCAGATCATAATTTTCCTGTGCCGAATAGGGGGCTAAAACCAAAGTCCGGTAGTCTCCATGCCCTCCGCCTCGGGTGGCCTGAAAATAGTCCCCTTGAGAAGGGGAGATGCCTCCGAGTCCGGGGCCGCTGCGGCTCATGTTGACGATAACCCCCGGGATCTCGGAACCGGCCATATAGGATATCCCTTCCTGCTTCAAGGAAATCCCGGGACTGGAGGAGGAGGTCATGGCTCGGGCCCCGGTTGCGGCGGCTCCCAGGAGCATATTGATGGAAGCGATTTCACTCTCCGCCTGGATAAAGGTTCCCCCTAAGGTTGGGAGATGTCTGGACATATATTCCGGAATATCGTTTTGGGGGGTAATGGGATAACCGAAATAAAACTTACAGCCGGCGGCTATGGCCCCCATGGCAATCGCTTCATTGCCTTTAACCAATTCTATCTGGGACTTGGACATGACACCTTTTTCCCTTCCTTTTTCCAGACCTCGATGACCACATCGGGGCACATTTCAGCGCACAGGGCACAGCCCGTGCAGCGGCTTTCTTCCTTTAGGCAGGCCACCCTATACCCCTGATTGTTGATTTTTTGGCTGATGGCCAGTTCCTTTTTGGGGCAGGCCAGGACACACAGCCCGCAGCCTTTACAGCGTTCTTCATTAAAAACTACCTTGGCCATAACGATTCCTTTTCTTTTAACCGGCGGAAAGCAAGGCCTTCAGGGATTTCGGATCTTCCACCTGGAAGGCCTGGTAGGGATAATCCTTGGGTAGACATTTTTTAACCAGACCAAGAAGCACCTTTTTAGGGCCCACTTCGATAAATCGGGAAACGCCTTGACCCACCAAAGTCTGAACCAGATCCACCCAGCGTACGGGTTGACCGATTTGACGCCCCATGATTTCCTTTATCTTCAACGGATCGTCTTCAAGCTCAGCGGTCACATTAAAAACCATGGCCCTTCGGGGGGTCTGAAAGGGTATCTGGGAAAGAAAGGCTTTAAAAGCGATCATGGCTTCTTCCATCAAGGGGCTGTGCCAAGCCCCGCTGACAGCCAAAGAGATGGCTTTCCCCCCGGCCTGGGCCGCTTGCCGGGAAGCCTTTTCCACCAACTCCTTCCGTCCTGAAATAACCGTCTGCTCCGGCGTATTATAGTTGGCCGCACCGATGGCGCCCTCCAGGCTCAGGGTCGAGAGAATCCCCTCCAAGGCCTCGGAGGTCAGGCCGATGACGGCCGCCATGGCTCCGGGATTTTTTCGGGCTGCCTGGTCCATCAAGGCCCCCCGGGCCTTGACCAGGCTGAAGGTGTCTTCCCGGCTCAGGATTCCGGCGGCATAGAGGGCCGCATATTCACCCAGGCTATGCCCGGCCACCATCTCAGGAAAAACAGCCTGCTTTTCCAGGCAGGCCAGGACCGCCATATTCACAGCGGTAATGGCCGGCTGGACGTTGGCCGTCAAGGTCAATTGTTCCAGAGGGCCGTTAAAACACAATTCCCTGATGGGAAGCCCGGAGACTTCTTCGGCCAGAAGAAACACCTCTTTGGCCTCGGGATACTTCTCATAAAGCTCCTTACCCATACTCACAACCTGCGATCCCTGTCCGGGAAACAAAAACGCCGTCCGCCTGCTCATAGCCTTCCCCCTTGTTCAAGGTAAAACAATATAAGATTAAGCCCATAATAATTCAAGTAAAAACAATCAATGGCGATTGACTTTTTAGCCTTTTTAAACTATCCTATTCGAATCAGGGAAAAAGGAGCCGAAAAACCATTAAAAAACAACGCCTCTTCAGCCGGCGGGAGATCCGGCAAAAGGTCAAGGAGTTGGCCCGATCCATTTCCCGGGATTACCGGGATAAAGAGCTGATCCTGATCGGAGTCCTGAATGGGGCCTTCATATTTATGGCCGATCTGGTAAAAAATATCACGCTGCCGGTTCAGATCGATTTTGTCCGCTTAGCCTCTTACGGCAGCCGGACCCAGAGCCAGGGGAAGATTCGGGTAACTAAGTCCGTTGAATTGCCGCTGGCAGGCAAAGAAGTCCTGGTGGTGGAGGATATCGTCGATACCGGTCTGACCTTTGAATTTCTCCGGAATCTGTTGGAAAAGGAAGGCCCGAAATCCATTCGTTTCTGCGCCCTGATCGATAAAAAGGAAAGACGTCAGGTCCCGATTAACGTGGATTATACCGGCTTCCGGGTTACGGAGGGCTTTATCGTCGGCTATGGGCTGGACTTTAACGAACAATACCGGAACCTCCCGGCGTTATATCACCTCCAATTTTAAAGACACCCGACTTTTCTCAGGCAAGGTGCCCCGTTGAAAATACGTTGTGAAGAGTGCTCCACCGTGTATGAGCTCGCGGAAACCCTCCTGGAACCCGGGGGCTCTAAGGTCCGCTGCAGCCGCTGCGGTCACATCTTCCAGGCGGCCCCCCCGGCTCCGTTGCCCTCCTCCCTCCCGGAAGCGGCTCCAGGACCTTCTGCTGAAAAGGGACCGGACATCCCCCCGGAAGAAGAAGGCCTGGATGTTAGACAAGCCGGGTCTAAGCAAAAATATTTCTGGGTCCTGGGCATCGTCTCGCTCGCATTTTTCTTGGCCGTTTCGGTTCGCTATTTTTACTTTCAGCACTATTATCCGGATCAGGCCAACCGGGACCTGATCCGAAAGACCTTCTTTTTGCCCTCCGATCTTGAGGGGAATAAAAAACTTTCCCTGGTCAACGTAAAAAGTTATTTTCAGGAAAACAACCGACTGGGGCCGATCCTGGTGGCGGCCGGGGAGATTATAAACGGCTACCCCGAATCCCGACAAGGGATAACGATTCGAGGTTCTCTGTTGGACGGGAAGAATCGGGTACTCCTGAAACAGGAGACCATGGCCGGGCTGGTCCTTAACAGCGAAGAATTGGGGACCCTCTCCTGGGAAGAAATCAGCCGGCTTCCTCAAAAACAACCGGATCGCTTGGCCCTGACCGGCCCCTTGTTGCCCTCCAAGACCATATCCTTTATGCTCCTTTTCCCTAAACTGCCGGCTGGGGCCAGGCAGATCTCGATTGAAGTCCTCGGTTCTCAAAAAATTCAATCTCCTTCCTCGGTCCGGACCTTTTAGCGCATGTCTCCCTCCTCCCGAAGATTTATCCTGGACCTTCTGATCTTCGCCCTGATCGTGCTCGGCGGTTGTATCGGCTTTATGGTGATTGAGGGCTGGACGGCCTTTGACGCCCTTTACATGACCATTACCACCCTGAGTACCGTGGGTTTCATGGAAGTCCATCCCTTGAGCACCACCGGCAGGATCTTTACCATGATTATGATTCTATCCGGAGTCGGGTTTATCCTTTATTTCCTGGGCAGCCTGACCCGGATGATAGTGGAAGGAACGATTAAAGATATCTTCGGGAGGCGAACCTTGGAAAAGAAGATCCATCATATTTCAAACCATTATATCGTTTGCGGGTATGGACGGATCGGCAGGACCGTCACCCAACTGCTTCGGGAAAAGCCGTTGGAGGTGGTGGTCATTGAGAAGGATGCGGAGTATATCGCCGGTTTCCAGGAAAAAAACCTGCTCTATGTCCTGGGGGAGGCCACCTCCGAAGAAAATCTGCTCAAGGCCGGAATTGAAAGGGCCCGGGGGCTGGTGGCCGCTGCCTCCTCCGATGCCGATAATGTCTATATTGCCTTGACCGCGCGAGGATTAAACCCCAATTTATATATCCTGGCCCGGGCCGCCGAGGAAGCCTCCGTTAAAAAATTAATCCGGGCCGGAGCCGACAGCGTCGTCTCTCCCTATGAGATCGGGGCCCGCCGTATGGCCAATACCATTCTGCGTCCGGCCGTGGTGGATTTCATCGAGTTTGCCGTTCATGACCGCAGTCTGCAACTGCAGATGGAAGAGTTGACCGTCAGGGAAAATTCCAGAATAAAAGAGGTTACCCTGATGGAGGCGGGGATCCGAAAAGATTATGATCTGATTGTGGTGGCCATTAAGAAAAAATCGGGGGAAATGATTTTCAACCCCTCCTCCAATGCCAAAATACAGATCGGGGACACCTTGATCGCTTTAGGGGAACGGGATAATTTGAGCCGCTTGGAGAAAAAACTGGGCCTATTAACAAACTCATAATTATGGGTACCTGACGGGGCTGCCTTTTCTTCTGTCTGCGGCTTTCGGGCTGGTCTTTTCTTCGGACTTATCCACGGGAGATCCTTTACCCCCTCCGCATTCTCGCCTGCTAAAAATCAACGGGCGAGCTGCGGTTTCCCCCATGGATAGGTCCGGAAACCGGGTCCCGCCCCGGAGGGGTGGGTGTAAGCGTTGTCTTGGACGCGAACAAAAGACAGCGCCCTTTCGCCAATGACTTCAGAAAAAGCAGCCCCGTCTGCCCTGGTAATGTCAGTGCTATCATGAGAATATTAATAAGCTAAAAGGGGCTTAGGCCGCCCCATAGCTGTGGAGACCGGAGAGAACAAAATTTACCCCGAAATAGGTAAACAGGACACAGCCGAAGCCGATAATGGAGAGCCAGGCGATGCGCCGGCCATGCCAGCCCTTGATCATCCGGGCATGCAGTAAGGCGGCATAGACCAGCCAGGTGATCAGAGACCAGGTTTCCTTGGGATCCCAGCTCCAATAAGTCCCCCAGGCCGAATGGGCCCAGATCGAACCCGTAGCAATCCCCACCGTCAGCAGCAGAAACCCGATGACGATGGTCTGGTAAATAAGATCATCCAAGGTCCGGAGGTCGGGAAAAAAAGAAAGTCCCTCCTTCCCGGAAGCGGTTGAAGCCGAGTTGGATTTTTTAATCAAATACATGATACTCAGACTGCAGGAAACGGCCAAGGCGGCGTAACCTAAAAAACAGGTAATGACATGGGCGATAAGCCAATTGCTCTGCAAGGCCGGAAGAAGAGGTTGGATCCGGGTATTCATATTCGGGGAAAAGGAAGCATAGGCCATGGACAAAAAAGCAAAAGGAGTGGCAAAAACCCCGATCGTTTTTGATTTTGTTTTGAGCTCGAGGAGCAGGTAAATGAGGGCAATGGTCCAGGCAAAAAAGATCAGGGATTCATAAAGATTGGACAGCGGCGCGTGCCCGATCCCCAGTTGGTAGGATTCAACCCAGCGCAGGATAATGGCGGCCGTATGAGTGGCCAGTACGGCCCAGGTAAGCCCGGTGGCCCCTTTACCAAGCCCCGGCCTTCTCAGGACCATGGCGTTCAGGTAGAAAAGGGCCGCAAAAAAATAACCGAAGGTAACCAGGCTGAGTAAAAAAGAACTTGTCATAACGTGCTCCGAATCTTTTCGAATAGTCGATCCATTTTGAGGACAAAAGCCCCCCGGTTTTTGTGGGCCGTTCCTCCCATCAGGACTTCGGTCTTGACCCTGCCCTTGGGATCCTTTTTCTCTCGAATCCAGATCCAGAGCTGTTGATGAGAGAAATAGAAGGTCACAATAAATCCGAGCAACATCAGCGAGGAGCCCACCCAGATAAACCATATCCCGGGGTCCCGATTTACCTGGAGACCGGTTATGTACTGGGTCTGGATTTCTTTGATCCCGAGACGGAATTCTCCCAGACGGTTTCCATGAAAACCCGGGTGGTTGGCTAAAACCCAGCCGTGGTCGATTTCCTCCTGATCCTTAAAAAGGAGGATTCCCAAGGCCGGACCCAGATCCGAAAGATTGGAGACAAAGCGAACCGCCTCCAAGGCAAAAGGGGTTCCCGGGATGGGGGTCCTTTGATCCATTTGCGTCAGAACCTCGGACTGGGTCTCTCCCTTTTTTATGGAAATCTTCAGGGAGGTAGGGGATTGGTCATAGGAGGATTGATAAAAGGTAATCCCCTTATAGGTGAAGGGATCATTAACCCGGATAACGGCTTTGTCCTTGGCTTCTCCCCCTTCCAGGATGGTGAGATCGGATCGGTATTCCTTGGGCAGGCCGTTTTCATAAAAGGTAATCCCGAACCGATCCAATCGGACTGAAAAATCAAGGGGTTTGAGAAGGTTTTGTCCCCGGAGGATGATATGATCCTTGCTTTGGCCTTCCTTAAGCTCCAGGACTCCTTTAAACCCAAAGAGGGAACCGATAATAGCCCCGGCGAAGATAACCAGGACGCTGAGATGCACCAAATAGACCCCAAACCGGGAATAGCGTCCTTTTTCCCCATAGTAAACCGTTCCAGAATCGGAGGCCAGGGGGATTATTTTTTTAAAATGCCCCTGAAGGAGGGCCCGCAGCGATTCCCGGATCCTGGCTGGATCCTGACCGGAAATGCCCTTTTCATGAAAAGGCAGGGAATTAAAAAGAGGGTCGTTGACCGGCCGCGGGGAAGCGGTAATGACCTTCCAGGTTTGGGAAAAACGCTTGATGGAACAAACAATAAGGTTGGCCGCCAAGAGGAGCAGGAGCCACTGGAACCACCAGGAATGGTACATGTCATCCAACTGAAAATACCGGATGACCTTCCCGGCCGCGGAACCGTAGCGGCTGGTATAAAGACCCAGGGGTTCACCCTGGGGGAGGACGGTTCCCAGGATGGAAGTACTAGCCAGGGTAATTAAGATGACCAGGGCCAGCCTAACGGAGGCAAAAAACTCGGTGATTTCGGAAAAAAAACCTTTGGATGGTTTTGGATCAGCCATAGTTTGATAAAAAGGTAAGAATTTTTTTTAAGATAAGGCCCAGCGGTTAAAAGTCAACCAAGCTAACACAATCCTCCCCCAGGAACAACCTTTTCCTTTCTATTTTTTGTAACTATCTATTATTACTGTATTATTAATATAGAAAGCTATTGCTGACCTTTGCCCTGGGCTCCCGAGTCGCTCCCTTTTCGGCCAGCCCTCCTGCCGAATTAAAAACCTTGGCCTCCGGCCGGATATTTTTTTTGACAGGCTGTTGATTTTCGGATAAGAACAGAAGGCTATGTTAATCATATTGAAACAGCGACCGCCCCGGGTTTCCAATGGGTTCCACTGATCCCTTCAGCGTCCAATTACGGGAGGAGATCAAGAAGGTCGATTTTTACCTGGCCGACCATCTCAAATCCCATGTGCCTTTAATTTCGGAGATCAACCGGCATATCCTCCTGGGGGGAGGCAAGAGGCTCCGGCCCCTGTTATTTGTCCTTTGCTCCCGTCTTTGCGGAAACGTTGAAGAGCGGAGCTATTACCTCTCGGCAATCTTTGAGTACCTCCATGCCGCTACTCTGCTCCATGATGATGTTATCGACAAGGCCGATATGAGGCGGGGTAAACCGGCGGCCAACACCCTCTGGGGCAATTCGGCCTCGGTCCTGGTGGGGGATTTCTTGCTGGCCAAATCCTTTTCCCTGGCCGTCGAAAGTCAACGGTTACGGCTTCTGGAAGTCCTTTCCAGGACTACCACCCAAATGGCTGAAGGCATGGTGCTGGAATTGGTTCACAGCCATAACCTTTTCGTGGATGAGGAGACCTACCTGGACATCCTGATTAATAAAACAGCCATTCTTATCTCAGCCGCCTGTCAAACCGGGGCCATTTGGGGAAAGGCCGCGCTGAAGGAGGAAGAGGCCCTGGCCCGCTTCGGATTGGAAATGGGGATTGCCTTCCAGATGGTCGATGACCTGCTGGATTATACCGCCACCGAAAAAGAATTCGGAAAACCGGTGGGAACGGATTTTAAAGAAGGCAAGATAACGCTCCCCCTTATCCACACCCTGCAACATTGTTCCCCGGAGGATCGGGATACCCTCAAGCAATTATCCCGAAAAGACCCCTTTTCCGAGGAAGATTTTAAAAGCCTGCTGGACCTGATCAATCACCATCACGGCTTAGCCTATGCTCAGCAAAAGGCCCTGGAATATAAGAACCGGGCCCTGGAATCACTGGCTATCTTCCCGGTCACGGAAACCCGACAAATTCTGGAAGCTTTAACGGAATTTGTTGTGGAACGAAGGAAATAGCCGATTGGCCTTTTGAGATTAAGCCGGCTGAAGCGGATAACGACGTCCAAAACACGAGGAGGGAACAAGAAACCATGATCCAATACCAACCGGCCCCGGATATTGAAGCCCAGCTAAAAAAAATCGCCCTCCGATTAAAGATGACGCATATTGACCATAAAAGGGTCAAAGGCATCCGGAGCTATGGATCCTCCAGTCAAGGCGTCATTGCCCGGTGTCATGCCCTGCCCAAGGTCATGCAGTTGGCCTTGGGAATAGGGGCCCATTACGTTGTTGAGATTATAAACGACCCCTTCGAACGCCTCTCCAAAGAAGACCAAACTAAGATCCTCATCCATGAACTGATGCATATCCCCCAGACCTTTGGGGGAGGATTCCGGATGCATCGGGATCACGTCACCCGGAAAAATGTGGAGAAGTTATACCGGGAACTGGTAAAAAAATAAGGATAGTCCCAAAGGTACGTGATTTTTTAATCAGCCAATAGGGTTTCAGGGGGCCTTGATTTCGTGGATTGGCCATCCTTAGGCCTTCCTTTTGTTATTCCTCCGGCTCCGAAGCATCGTAGAGCAGGTTGTTGACCATGGAATGAAGAATGCCCGCCAGATAGATTTCATCGCCGATATCCGAGGAAAGGGAATGATAGACCCCTTCCTTATCCATGTAAAAAACAATCAGCTCCTTCATATTTTCCTGCTCTTCACTCAACCGCTCCAGAATATCGACCACCTGTTTCCGAGTTCGATCGATGTGTATCAGCTTGCCCCTCTTTTCATTCATCGCCACAACTCCTTCGATTAAACAGGACGTTCCCGCCCCTTACCCAGCCTTATAAGGAAAGGGTTAAAAAATATTCGGCTAAAAAAAAAGGAAGATTCGCCGGTAAAAAGGCCGGCCTGAGCGGCCAAGTTCCATACCGAACAAGCATAATCCGAATCCCCGGAAAAGACAAGCGCCTTTCCAATAAATACGAGCAAAGAGCTTTGAAATTTTTTTTAAAGTCCTGAAGAAGTGGTATAGGGGTTTCTTATTTCTTGAAAGGGTCCGTTCAAGAATCCAACAAGAGGTTATACTTCTCCACCAGGAATTCAGGATGGTAAGACATTTTCGCTTTCCGCAGCCCTTCCAGTCCCAGGTCCTGTTCCCGGTTGACCAAGGGGATGCCTTTCCATTCCTTCTCCAGAAACTGCTGCTGGATCACCTGGTACAGGCCGGAAAGATCGGGATTGGCCTTTTCAAAGTGAATCACCACGGTCTTGGGATTCAATAACTCCCCGAGGGTAAAGGCCTCCACCTTATTATTGACTCGAATGACCCCTCCTTTAAACATCAACCGATCAATGTGGGTGAAGGCCTCGATAATGGCTTGTTCTTCGCTTAGAAGGCTGGGGGATTCAAAGCACTGCCGCAACCGGCACCACTCCTCCTGAAGATTTAAACACTCGCCGATCAGGTTCGGTGTCAAGGGCTGATAATCCCAGGCCTGTTGTTTCATAAACCGGTTGCGGTGATTTTTATAGGTGTGGTAGCGATTCCCCGAAAGGCGGATCAGGTTATCGGTTAAATAAACATAATCACTGTTATCCCGATCCAGAATTTTTCGATGGCCGGGGAAGGAGGCGATGTTTTCAGCCTGGGAGGCCGGGACCCGTCCCATCCGGGGAGGATAATGGCGCTCTTTCAAGTAGGCGAAACAATCCGCCGCCCAGGAACCGAGATCCCCTTCCCCTACCGGAGGAAAGAAAAAAGGAGCCTGGTCGCGAGGCTGGGCCAACAGGGTCAAAAAGCCCTGATGAAAGGCAACCTCAAAACGGTAATTATGCCTCCAGATAAAGAGATTGGTGAAGCTCAATTCGGAAATCTCCACTGGATAGCGCCGGAGAATCGCTTCGATCGGGAATTGATGGTCCAGGGAGAGGGGTTGTAAAGGTGGAAGCATGGATCCGAAAGCCTTCAGCCTCTCGAAGCGCCCCAGCCGGCCTGGGCTTTCAGTTTTTGCAGCAGCTCGTAGGGTATCTTTAAATCACCATATCCGCTCAGAAGGTCCACCTTCTCCTTGTTGGCGCCATGAAAATCGGTCCCGCCGGTGCACAAGAGGCCCATTTCCTCAGCCAGGTCCCGATATTGGCCCGTCTGTTCCGAGGTGTGTTCGGAATAATAGACCTCCAGGCCCTTTAGCCCTTCTTCTTTCAGGCCCAGAATCAGGGCCCTCAATTCCTGGATAGAGCCGGTGCTCAGGGTAAAAGGGTGGGCCAGAACCGCAATCCCGCCGGCCCGGCGGATTAGAGAGATGGCCTTCTCCGGAGGAAACCGGAATTTTTCCACATAGGCCAGGGCCCCTTTTCTCAAATACTTCTGAAAAGCCTCCTCCAGAGAGGAAACCGCCTTTAATTGCAGTAAGGCTTGGGCAATATGGGGGCGACCGATTTGCCCCGGGGCCAGGGCCGCGATCTGTTCCTGGGTGATCGGGATCCCGTACCCTTGGAGTTTTTTGATGATCTTCGGGTTTCTTTCCCGCCGGGCCTGCTGGAGAATGAGAAGTTCCCGGTTCAAATTGGGATCGGCCCGGTTAAATAAGTAACCCAGGATATGCATAGTCCCCCCGGCATACTGGGCACTGATCTCCAATCCCGGAATGATCTCCAGACCGAATTCGGTCCCGGCCTGTAAGGCCTCCTCCAGGCCGGCCAGGGTATCGTGATCCGTCAGGGCCAGTGCGGCCGCTCCCCTTCTCTGGGCATAGGCTACCAGCTCCCGGGGGGTGAAGCTGCCGTCGGAGGCGTTGGAATGCGTGTGCAGATCGATCAGGCCCATGAAGAAATCTTAGCGTTTACAGGCCTTGGCTCTTTTACAAAGGGCCAGATCGACCACATCGTCCATACGCTCGACGAAATGAAATTTCAATCCCTTTTTTAGATGGGGGGGAATCTCCTCCAGGTCTTTTTCATTTTTCTTGGGCAAAATAATGGTCCCTATCCCGGCCCTTTTCGCCGCCAGGACCTTTTCCTTGATCCCACCGACCGGCAGGACCTGTCCTCGAAGGGTTATTTCACCAGTCATGGCCAGATCTCCCCGGACCGGTCTATCCGTTAGGAGAGAGGTTAAGGCCGCCAGGATGGCTACCCCGGCGGAGGGGCCGTCTTTGGGGATGGCCCCGGCCGGCACATGAACATGGATGTCATTTTTTTCATAAAAATCTTCCGGGATTCCCAACTGGCCGGCCTTGGATCGGATATAACTCAGACCCGCTCCGGCGGATTCCTTCATGACCTCTCCCAACTGCCCGGTCAAGGTCAGGGTCCTCCGGCCCGGCATCTTAGTCGCCTCCACGAAAAGGATATCCCCGCCGGACTGGGTCCAGGCCAGACCGGTGGCTACGCCCGGCTCTTGGGTCCGTTCAGCCAACTCGGAATAAAACCGGATAGGTCCCAGGTAGTGCGGCAGATCCCCGATCTTGATTTGTTTGGATTTTATCAGGCCTTCAGCCACCTCCCGGGCTACTCCACGGCACAGTGAGGCGATCTCTCTTTCCAAATTTCGCAGCCCGGCTTCCCGGGTATAGGAACGGATAATGGTCTGCAGGGCCTTTTTCTGGAAAGACAGGTTTTTTTGGGTCAGGCCATGCTCATGTAACTGTTTTGGAATTAAATGACTCTGAGCGATTTGGACCTTCTCCTCTTCAATATAACCGGACAGATCCAGGACTTCCATCCGGTCCCTTAAGGCCGGGGGGATGGTATCCAGGATATTAGCGGTGGTGATGAACATGACTTTAGAGAGATCAAATTCAACCTCCAGGTAATGATCCGAAAAGGTGGAGTTCTGTTCCGGATCCAGGACCTCCAGCAGGGCCGAGGAAGGGTCTCCCCGAAAATCCGTGCCCACTTTATCGATTTCATCCAGTATAAAAACCGGGTTATTTGAGCCGGCCTTGCGCAGCTCCTGTATGATCCGTCCCGGCAGGGCCCCCACATAGGTGCGCCGATGGCCTCTGATTTCAGCTTCGTCCCGAACCCCGCCTAAAGACATCCGGATAAATTTTCTTCCCAAGGCCCGGGCAATGGACCGGCCCAGAGAAGTTTTCCCCGTCCCCGGCGGTCCGGCAAAACACAGGATAGGTCCCTTCATATCCGGTTTGAGTTTCCGTACCGCCAGATATTCCAGGATCCTTTTCTTGACTTTTTCCAGGTCGAAATGATCCTCATCCAGGACCTGAGCGGCGGCCTTAATGTCAAGATTGTCTTCCGTCTTTACCTGCCAGGGGAGCTCTGTCAACCAATCCAGATAGGAAAGGGCCACCGTATATTCCGGGGAAGCCGGGTTCATTCGGGCCAGCCGGTTCAATTCCCTTTCCGCTTCCTTGGCCGCACCGGGCGGCAGCCCCCGCTCCCCGATCTTCTTCCGATATTCCTCTATTTCCAGTGACTTTTCATCCTTTTCTCCCAATTCCTTCTGAATCGCTTTCAATTGTTCCCGGAGGTAATATTCCCGCTGGCTTTTGTCGATCCCCTCCTTGACTTCGGACTGAATTTTCTTCCCCAATTCCAATACTTCCAGTTCCTTGGTCAGGATTACGGTTATTTTTTGGAGTCTTTGTTTGACCTCTAGGGCTTCCAGAATCTCCTGTTTTTCTTCTTTGCTGACATTCAACGTCGAAGAGATCATGTCGGCCAAAGGCCCGGGGTCATCCACACTCTGAGCCAGCAGCCCCAATTCCGAGGGCAGGTAGGGAGACAGTTCCAGGACCTTGGTAAAAAGTCCCCGGGCATTATTCATCAGGGCGATGGTCTCCTTGCTTGAATCGGTCGAATCCTTGACGGCTTCAATTTTTGCCTTCAGGTAGGGATCAAGCCCGGTAAATTCCGTGATCTTGAACCGGGACAAGCCCTGGATCATGATCCGAACCCCTCCCTCAGGCACCTTGGCCATTTTAAGGATCGAGCCCACGGTCCCGTATTCGTAGAGGTCTTCCGGATTGACGGTCTCTTTTCCTTTTCCCTGGATCATGACGATACCGATCAGGTGATCCTTAAGCAGGGCTTCATCAATCAACTGAATCCAGTTTTTTTCCCATATCATCAGGGGCAGGACCATCCTGGGGAACAAGGCCACATCCAGCACAGGCAAAATAGGCACCTCTTCAGGGATGGTCAGGACCTGGGACTGGATCGGCAAGTTTGTTTCATTCGCTTCCATACGACTCTCCTCACTATACTATCAAGCCAACAAAGGCTATTCGGATTTAATTTCTACCACTTTTTTAGAGGCCGGCTTCTTAGGCAGGGTGACCACGAGCAGGCCCTCCCGGTACTGGGCTTGGATTTTCAATTCCTCGACCAGGGCCGGCAACTGAAAGATCTTTTCGAACGCGCCGAATTCTATTTCCATCTGCAGGTAACGAACCGCATTGGCCATAACCGGTCTTTCCCGCCGACCGGAAATGAAAACCCGGTTCTTTTTAACGCTGATCTGGATGTCTTCCTTTTTTATTCCGGATAATTCCGCCACAATCATAAAAGCTTCAGGTGTTTCCAAGATATCGATCTGGGGAGACCAAATCCTTTGATCCAGCAAAAACCGGGGGCTCAGTTGATGAAGCATATCGTCCATCATGCGCCTCATTTGATTATGGAGTCGAGTCAAATCGCTGACCACTAGCCTACCTCCTGTGCTAAGAAAAAACTCTGGGAATATTGCTCGGCCGTTTCCGATAAATGGGACGACCCTCTCTTTTTCAACAGGGTCTATTTATTTGATCTATTATAAGGTCCTAAGGGTCCGTTGTAAAGGAAAGGGGCTAAAATTTAGGAGCCGCCGGGAGGATCCGGACCGATCCGATTTAAAAAGAGGGGGTTAATTGATCCCCAAAGGCCTTAAGATTTTTCTTGCCCCGGTAAAAAAAATAAGCTATTAATATCATTTTCGTGTTTTTCAAGCTGGGTTCTAATAACGAACGGATATGTTGAGGAGAGGATCTGGATGGGCAGCGTAGTCAAGAAAAGAAAGAAAAAGATGCGCAAGCATAAGCATAAGAAATTAATGAAAAAGACCCGACATCAGCGGAAAAAGAGGGGTAAATAAGCCCCGCCTGTCGGAAGGGCTCCAGCCTCGGTACCCTAAGCGGACCCCAACGGGTTCAGACCCAATTTTTGAGAGCCCCTTCAGGTTTGTTTCTCAACAGGCCATCCCTTCGGGTATGGCCTGTTTTATTCTAAGGAGGCCTTATAAAAACACGAATTTTAACCATTGCCGGTTCGGATTCCGGTGGAGGTGCCGGTATCCAGGCCGACTTGAAGGTTATCTCCCTGTTGGGGGGATACGGCTCTTCGGTCATTACCGCCCTAACCGCTCAAAATACCTTGGGAGTTCAAGGCATCTTCCCGGTACCGGTCCCTTTTGTCGAGCAGCAACTCCGGTCGGTCCTCTCGGATATCGGGGCGGATGCCGTTAAAACCGGCATGTTGGCCCAGGCCGATATTATTGTCGCGGTCGCCCGGGCCGTCAAAAAATTTAGAATCAAGAAATTGGTTCTGGACCCGGTCATGGTTTCAGAAAGCGGCCAGGCCCTGCTGGAAGAAAAGGCCGAAGTCAGTTTAAGAGAAATGCTTTTCCCCTTGGCCGGTCTTATTACTCCTAACCTTCGGGAGGCCTCCATCCTGACTGGAAAACCGGTCCGGACCATGGCCGAGATGAAAAAGGCCGCCAGGTTGATCAAAGAAAAGACCCCGGGAGTCGTCCTGATCAAGGGGGGTCATCTCTTAGGGTCGGCCAGTGACCTCTGGTTCGATGGAACGCTCTTCAGGGAATTCAGCAGCCCCCGAATCCGGACTCCCAACACCCATGGCACCGGGTGCACCTTTTCCTCGGCCATTACCACCTATTGGGGGCAGGGTTTTCCTTTAATGGAAGCGGTTGAAAAAGCCAAGACCTTCATCTCCAGGGCCATTTCCGGCAGCCAGCCCCTCGGGAAAGGCCATGGTCCGACAGATCCCTATGCCTGGTTTGAAATGGAACTGGAGCGCTTCCCGGTAATCCGTTCGCTTGAGGAGGCCTTTCAGCAACTCCAGGAAGCTAAGATCGGCCACATTATCCCGGAAGTCCAATCCAACCTCGGTTATGCCCTTCCCCTGGCCCAAAAAATGGAGGAAGTGGCCGCTTGGCCGGGACGGATCCTGCGCTTTCAAGAAACCATAGCCACCTTAGCCCCTCCAGCCTTCGGCGCATCCCGTCATGTGGCCCGTATTATCCTGACCGTCATGGCCAAGTTCCCGGAGACCCGTTCGGCCATGAATATACGCTTTTCAGAAGAGCTGCTCCGCCTGGGTTCCAAAATAGGTTTCAAAATCGCCGGCTTCGATCGTAGAAAGGAACCGCCCCGGATTAAGAACCGGGAGGGCGCCTCCCTTTCCTGGGGGGTGAGCCGGGTCTTGGAGAATACCTCTCAAGTCCCCGATATCATTTTTGACCGCGGGGATATCGGCAAGGAGCCCATGCTCCGGGTCCTCGGAAGAAATCCCGGGGAAGTGGTTGAAAAAATACTAAAGTTAAACAAGGAGCCGGCGTGACCCAACTCGAAGCAGCGCTTAAAGGGAACCTGACCCCCGAGATCATCGAGGTAGCCCGACAGGAAGGGCAGGAGCCTGGCAGGATCCTGGGGGGAGTGGCCAAAGGAACGATCGTAATCCCAGCCAACGCCCGCCGGAAGAAAGCGCGTCCGGTTGGTATCGGGAACGGTCTGTCTATCAAGGTGAATGCCAATATCGGCACCTCCTCGGATCAGGCCGATTTGGGACAGGAACTGGAAAAACTCCGGATTTGCGTTGAGGCCAAGGCCGATACCGTCATGGACTTGAGCACCGGCGGCGACCTCCAGGAAATTCTTGGCACCCTTATCGCCCACTCCCCTTTACCCCTGGGAACGGTTCCCATTTATCAGGCCGCAGTTGAAACGATCCGGGAACAGGGCGGGATCATCCACCTGACCGCCGAGAAACTCTTCGAGGTCATAGAAAGCCAAGCCATTTTAGGGGTGGATTTCATGACCGTCCATTCCGGGGTTACCTTGCATTCCCTGGAACGCTTAAAGAAGCAGGGCCGGATCACCGATATTGTCAGCCGTGGCGGGGCCTTTCTGGCCACCTGGATGATCTATCACGGGAAAGAAAACCCTCTTTTTGAAGGATATGATCGTCTCCTTGAACTGGCCCGGAAGTACGATGTCACCTTGAGTTTAGGAGACGGGCTACGCCCCGGTTGCCTGGCCGATGCCACCGACCGGGCCCAGGTCCAGGAATTGATTTTCCTGGGTGAGCTTAGAAACAGGGCCTTGGAGGCGGGGGTTCAGGTCATGATCGAGGGCCCGGGCCATGTCCCCTTGAATCAGATCGAGGCCAATATCCTCTTGCAAAAACAACTTTGCCAGGGGGCTCCTTTTTACGTGCTGGGGCCCCTGGTGACCGACATTGCCGCCGGCTACGATCACATCGCCTGCGCCATCGGCGGGGCCGTGGCCGGTATGGCCGGAGCCGACTTTCTCTGTTATGTGACCCCGTCGGAACATCTCAAACTTCCGACGCCTGAGGACGTCCGCGAAGGGATCATCGCTGCCCGGATCGCGGCCCATGCCGCCGATCTGGCCCGGGGCAGCAGCCGGGCCTGGGAACAGGACCGCCAGATGGCCCTGGCTCGAAAAGCCCTGGATTGGGAAAAACAGATAGGCTTCTGCCTGGACCCGGAAAAGGCCAGACGGATGCGCTCCGAAAGCAGCCCCAGCCAAACCGATGTCTGTACCATGTGCGGGGAATTCTGCGCCATCAAGATGGTCCGGGATTTTCTGAAGCAAACCTAACAGCCTTCTTATCGGATGAAATTTCTCACCCATGACCCGGCCCAACCGCAAACAAAAAATCCTGGAGATCCTCTCCGGGGGAGGATTTGTTTCCGGTGAATCCCTGGCCGGAGAACTGGGAATCACCCGGCCGGCCGTCTGGAAACATGTGCATCAGCTCAAGGAAGAGGGTTTCACCATTGAATCCCTGCCGGGCCGAGGCTATCGATTAAAAGCCGTCCCGGATATCCTCTTCCCCGATCTGATCCGCCGGGAAATCGACACCGGCCATTGGGGAAAAGAGATTCATCATTTTATCCGGACCGATTCGACCAATATCCAGGCCCGCATCTTGGCTGCCGAAGGGGCTGCCGAGGGCACCCTGGTGGTGGCCGAATACCAGGAAAAAGGCCGGGGTCGCCTGCAGCGGAACTGGGACTCTCCTATCAGCCAAAACCTCTTATTTTCCATCCTCCTGCGTCCTCCCTGGCCCCCCCATCAGGCCTTTTACGGCACCGCCCTGGCCGCTATTTCCCTCTGCCAATCGATTGCCGAGGTCGCCGGTCTGGCCGTCGGAATTAAATGGCCGAATGATATCTATACCGGAAATAAAAAATTGGCCGGGATTCTGACCGAATTTGCCACCGATCCGGATCGTCTGGAACACCTGATCATCGGCATCGGTCTCAATTGCCACTGGGCCCCGAAGGAATACAGCGCCCGGGGCCCAAGAGGCCACCTGCATCCGGGCGGAAACAGGCCAAAAAATTTCCCGCCTCCGGTTGCTGGCCCGTTTTTTAGACCACGGAGAAAAACTCTATGAAAAAGCCCAGGCCGAAGGGATCGGGTTGTTAAGGAAGGAATGGAACCGTTACTCCCTGACGAATAACCGCCGGGTGAAGCTGGTGACCCATCAGAGAACCTGGTCCGGGCTGGCCCAGGGCATTGATGACAACGGGGCTTTGATCCTGCTCCTGGACAACGGTCGGAAGGAAATCTTCCACACCGGCGACGTTCATCTCCGATTTTAGGCCGGGACCCTGCCGATCTTATTGGAAAAGGGCCGGGATTATAATGAGTAACCATCCAAGGAGGAAAACGCTATGCCCTGGTTTGGCTCAAGGGTACACTTAGGGGCGGCCATAGCGGCCCTTAGCCTGTTGTTCTGGTCTTCAACCGTTCTTTCTGCCGGACTGCTCGAGTCAAGTTTCGGAACCTGGGAGGGGAAAGGGCTTCAGGACGATGGATCGGCCTGGACGATTCAAATCGTTATTGACCGATCCGGAAATCACGCCGTGGCCTATCCCTCCCTCTTTTGCGGAGGAAAACTGACTTCCATAGAAAACTCCCTGACCAGCGTTACCTTTAAAGAAAATTTGACCTATGGAGTGCATGCCTGTATCGACGAGGGGATGGTCAAACTCCAGAAAGGTCCAGCCGGAATTTTAAAATATTACTGGTTTTATCCCGATACCAACAAACTGGGCGCTTCGGGAGAATTAAAGCGCAAATGAAGGAGTCCGCCTGGTCCCCGTATTGTTCCTATTTGTGCCGTGCGACAAGAAGTCCAAAAGATACTGCGCCCGGTGAGATGATAGAAAAAGGCCAGCCCGGACATCAGCGTCGATGTGGCGGATGGCGGAATTATCCTGAACACCCTCCATCGGGTTTACCGGCAATATACCCAAAGGGTGGTATATGACGAATAAACTGCGGGAAACTTCTAAGCCGGACCTCTGCCCGATCAGGATTATTTTTCGGAAAAGGGAAAAGACAGCATGATGCCGGCCTTGAATATCATGGTAGTGGATGATGAAGTCAACATCCGTAAGACCTTATCGGTTTGCCTGGAGACCGAAGGGCACAAGGTTATTGGAGTCAGCAATTTTCAGGATGCCCTGACGGAGAGCTGCACGCCGGTCTTTTGATCTGGCCTTTGTCGATCTGCGTCTCGGCACCGAGGACGGCCTGGATCTGATTCCGGCCTTACTGGCTCACATCGCCCTGGCTCAAGATTATCGTCATCACGGCCTATGCCTCCATTGATACGGCCGTGGAGGCCATGCGACGTGGCGCCACGGACTATATTCCCAAACCTTTCACCCCTACCCAGGTCAAGCTGACCGTCCAGAAAATGTTCCATATGCGCACCCTGGAGCAGAAGGTTGCCGCTTTGCAGGAAGACTTGGGACGGTCATATCCCGAGATAGAATTTGCCAGTACCAGCCCGGTCATGCAACGGGCGGTCAATCTGGCCCGGCAGGCTGCCCCATCCGAGGCCACGATTCTTCTTCGTGGAGAAAGTGGAACCGGCAAGACCGTCCTGGCCAAGGCCATTCACTCCTGGAGCAAGCGGGCGGCCAAACCCCTCGGCATCATTTCCTGTCCCTCTTTTTCCGCGGAATTGCTGGAAAGCGAACTTTTCGGGCATGTCAAGGGGGCCTTTACCGGGGCCGTTCGCGACAACCCGGGCCGGGTGGCCGCCTGCGAGGGCGGCACACTTTTTCTCGACGAGATCGGGGATTTGCCCCTGTCCCTTCAACCTAAATTGCTGCGTTTTATCCAGGAAAGGGAATATGAACGGGTCGGCGACTCTATCACTCGGAAAGCCGACGTTCGTCTGATTACAGCCACCAACTTGGGATTTGGAAAAGGCGGTGCAAGGAAGGACGATTTCGAGAAGATCTCTTTTTTCGACTCAATGTAATTCAGATCGAAATCCCCCCCTTGCGCGAACGTCCGGATGATGTGATTGCACTTGCCGAACAATTACTGATTTTCTATGGCCGGAGCAATCATCAGGCCTTTATTGGTTTTACTCCGGAAGCCTCCAGGCCCTCAGACAATACCCCTGGCCGGGCAATGTCCGGGAATTAAGCAATGTCATCGAGCGGGCGGCCATTTTTTGCCGAACCGATCGTGTCGGTATCGAGTGTCTTCCCTGCAAATCTCTACCCCAATGAATCCCTGCCCAACTATCGGTGATCCGGTCACCCTGGAAAAAATCGAAGAACAACACATCCGAAGAATTCTGGCCACCACCAGATCACTACAAGAAGCGGCCGACATCCTGGGTATCGATCAGGCTACCCTCTGGCGCCGCCGTAAAAAGTACGGGATCTGAAGGTCTATTCAAGAATGAAACAATTTAATATATTAGCCGCTTTTTTTATAGCCCGTTTTCCCTTCAAGAGAAAGACAAAGGCCGCTACCATCGAATGAAGAGAGACCAAGGTGTAGCCCGTTGGAAGGTCGAATTGATAGGAAATGACGACCCCCAGAAGATTAATCAAGGTCCCATAGATCCAGGCAAATAAGAGATTGAAACGGCTGACCATCATCAAAGAGACCAGGGCCGGGGCGACCAGAAGAGAAAAAACCACCAAGACGCCGGCCAGCTTTACCGAACTGGTTACCGTTACGGCAAAAAGCAAAAAAAAGCTAATGTCCTTTAGGCGATTTTTAAAAAATTTTCCGGTCAGGTAGAGGGCGATCCCTATCAAAAAGTAAATTCCGGTAGTGGTGTAAATGTCTTTCAGAGAGACAAAAAGCAAATCGCTGGCCAGCAGCCGTTGAAAATCTTCCGTTCCATGAGGAGATTTGGAGAGGATCAGAAACACGGTGGCAATTCCAAAGGCATAGATCAGACCGATGAAGGCCTCGGAAAGCCTTTCGACCTTGGAAGCTACGGCTATGACAAAGGCCCCTAAAAAGGCAAAGAGCAGGGAGATCGGGTAATGAAATTCTCCTTCAAAAAAGAACAAAGAAACGGCGGCCCCCAGGGCGGCCATTTGCCCAATGGCCAGATCGGTAAAGATAATACCTCTCTTCAGAATCTCCATACCGAAGAAGGAATGGATGCCCACTAAAACGACTGAAAGAAGAAAAGCGGTCAGCAGTATATCCATTATTGAGACAACCTCCGGACTATTTCTTCAAAAAGGGAAAATAAATCCTTGGCCTCCGGGACCGCACCTATATCATGGGGAAGAAGGATATATTTAGCGCCCGTCTTTTCAGCCACGAACTGGGCGCTCCTCTTTTCATGATAGACATCTTGCAGGATAAAATCCACTTTCTGCGATTTGGCCGTTTCTATCAGTTCCTCTATATGTCTTGCCGTCGGAGGAATCCCCGGTTTCGGCTCGATCGTCCCGGCCAGGGACAAATGGTAGGCTGAAAGGAAATAGTTAAAGAGCTGTGATATTGAATAACCTTTTTCCCTTTAACGACGGAAAGCTTATGATCCCATTCCCGTATTTTTCTCATCCCAATGTTTCAGGAACTCGACAATCTTATTTTCATAATGCCGGCAGTTGATTAGCGTCCAGACCGCACAGCTTATCTTTTATGGCCCTGGCCAGAATCGGGAATGTTATGGGGGTCAAGAGCGAAGTGGGGATTTCCTTCGGGATGAATGTCTCCCTCGGATCGGGAAACACTGGTGGGCACTTCGATGAGATTGACGTGTTGCGAGAGGTCTAAAAATCCCTTTGAGGTTTGGATCCTGGGATTATTGGCCTGCTGTAATGAGGATCGGTATAAATCCGATTTCCAGACCGGCCCCATTAATAATGACCAGGTCCGCTCCTCGAAGTTTGGCAATAAAAGAAGGTTTGGGAACAATAAAATGGGGATCTTCCGTCCCTTTGCCCAGGACAAAGACTTCCACCTTATCCCCTCCTATCTTCTGGGTGAGGTCTCCTATGTAAGGATAGGTGACCACCACTTTTATTTGGCCATAGGAGAAGGTGGTAAACGATAAACTCAATATCAAGCCAAGGAAAATTATAAATTTTTTCATCTTCGTCCTCCATTAATAAGCATGGGCGCCGTGGGCCCCGATTGCCATTTGAAATTGTAGAAAAACCCCGGTAACCGGCTCCCGATTGGTTCCGTTAAAGAGCGAGTTGTCCTGGTTGAGTTGAAGTCTCAGGAGTGAGAATTCCGAGGGTTTAAATTCCAGCATGGCCGAAATTCTATCCAGGCCGCCGGGTAGACCTTGTTTTATGCCATCATTATAAACATCATTTTGATTCAAAAGATCATACCTGACGCCGGTCCGCCACCTCTGTGCAAATCGATAGACCAATTGGGAATAAAAGCCCGATTGCTTTAGTTCCTTTCCAAAGATATTCAAGGATTGATTGGGATCGTCCGGGGCCGGGTCTGTCCCGACGTTTAAATTCATATACCGGTACATAAACTCGCTTTGCCAGGATACATAGCGGTAGGAATCGATAAAATATTTGGCCGTTAAGTCCAGGCCGTAAATTCTTGTATCTCCATAGGCCATCTGGGATTGGAATCATTAGTAAGGTTCTGCCTGGTCTGCCCTTGGGCATAGGACAATCCCCCCAAAAGCGAAAGACTGCCGATATCAAAAGAAGACTTGATATAGGACACCAAGAGGTTGGGTTGCTGGGCTCCGTCTTTGGCAAAGACGAGGCCATTTTTTTCCAAGCGGACGCATTGGTCCCGAAGCTGCCCGTCATTTTCTCCTTGCAGGATCTTCGGCCCCTAATAAAAGGTAAAAGGGGGTGGGGGCCAGCCAATTGATTTGAACCCCCTTTTCAACCAGCCCGTCCTCCCCAAAGAAGGCCCGATTCACCAGGGGGGCATCGGCAAAGTCCCAAACATGCTCGTGTTGAACATTCAATCTCCCGAAAGAAGACCTGAATTTACCTCCCTTGACCTGAAAACCCCAAGGCAAGGACTTTGGTTCTAAAATAGGCCTCTTCAAGTTCAACACCGCTCTCGGTAAAAGGGAATGGTGGCGGACAAATCAAAATAGGGATCAACCGGGGAATAAAGGGACAGTTCTCCAAAGTTGAGATTAAAGCCCCTATTCGGATTCGATATTCCGGAAGGGATCAATTCCGGGACCCTGAGATTTCTTAAGGTTTCATCATTTATATTTCGGCCCACATAAGAGCCATCCACAATAAAAGAAATATCCGGAACGAATTTGCTCTGTGAAAAAGAATAGACTTCCAGAGGTTTGGGCATTTCAGAAAATTTTTTATCAATCGGGCTGGTCGGGTAAGCCATCCCCAATTCTTTGGCTTTTTATTGGTCCAACCATTTCCTTGGGGGTCGCCTGGGTCACTACGGGCTTGACCTCCTGGGCAACCTGAGTCCCTTTGGATTGCCCCTTCAAGTCATCGATCTCCTGTTGCTGCTTTTCAATGGTCTTTTGCTGATTTTGTAATAATCTCTTCCAAGGCCTTAAGCCTTGCTTCTATATCCGAGCCAAAGGATTGGTGTTGCCAGAACAAAGGGGAAAAAAGAACAAGGATCAGTATCCTTTTCATGAACACCTCCATAAAGAATATCCTCGGAAAAGGAATAGACCTAT
Source organism: uncultured delta proteobacterium (assembly GCA_963711835.1). Classification (GTDB taxonomy): domain Bacteria; phylum Desulfobacterota; class RBG-13-43-22; order RBG-13-43-22; family RBG-13-43-22; genus CAVQFQ01. Next base: position 594,032 of record CAVQFQ010000017.1, read on the forward strand.
CTTGTCAAAGGTCAACGATTCGAGAAGATCTTAGGAATGGACAAGAGGCGTTAAATGGAAGGAGGTGCTCGGGGGACTGTGAGATCTATAAAAAGATTTGGAGATTGGAATTGTCGTTTCAGGATTATTAAAATCAATACCCTGAAAAAGGGATTGAATAAGGCCGGCGTTATTATTAACTAAAAAAGGCAGGTTAACGGATAGACAAATCGGACAATCGGAATGGGAAGAGGAATCGTTATGGTGATGGTAGGGTAGGGTCAGGATGGAAATTAAGAAGAGAAGGGCCAGACCACAAGACCCGTTCCTGACCAATCGGATTGTTTTTGGAGAAAAGGTAATCACAGGTAACCTGCTTAATATAATCAAATCTACTGATTTTTTATATAGCATCCTTGGTAGACTATCCGCAAGGGAGAAAATCGAGGATTAGATTCGCCTGTTCCAGGTGCCCTCGATTGGCCCAGATCCTCTTTTATAATACATCTATTTACGCCGTCCCGGACCTTTTTATGGTCCATCACTTTTATCAGGAATAATTTTTCCAGCCGGGTCCCTGTCCTTGCAAATTTCAAGGCGTTTTTTTGTTGCCTTTTGAGAAATGCAATCCTATAAGATTTTTCTTAAATAATTTTTATTAAATTACAACAAGTTACATAAATAAAAGATGGCCCAGGGATTGCATTCTCTATCCTGTGGAAGGAAACAACCATGTTAGGACTGCGCCAAAAAATATCACTCGGCTTCGGCGGGCTGCTGATCATTATTTTATTGATCGGAATCCAGAGTATCCTTCAACTCAGCCGACTGGGAGATTCCATCGATGTCATCCTGCGCGAAAATTACCGGAGTGTCATCGCCTGTCAGGAGATGAAAGAAGCCCTGGAACGTATTGACAGCGGAATCCTTTTTTCGCTTCAGGGATATACCCAAAAAGGCCATGAACAGATTCGTATCAATGAACAGGCCTTTGAAAAGGCCCTTCAGGTGGAATTGAACAATATCACCCTTCCCGGCGAAGGCGAAAAGGCCGCCTTGCTGCAAAAGAATTACAATCAATACAAAAGCGCCCTTAAGGATGTAGTGGGTAGTCCCCTTTCAATTAACCATCGTCGTCAGACTTATTTTAACGAACTCCTTCCCTTGTTCGACCGCATTAAAGGGACCGCCAACGAAATCCTTCAAATGAACCAGCAAAATATGCACGAAGCCAATGATCGGGCCCGCCGGAGTGCTGCTACGGCTAAGAGGGAGATGGTTTTTCTTTTATTGGCGGGAATGATCATCGCCGTAGGATTTTTATTTTTTTTCGGGAAATGGGTCTTGCGGCCTATTAACCGCCTGATCCAATCTACCGATGAAATCCGAAAAGGAAACCTGGATCTGGTCGTCCAAAGCTCCTCCCGGGACGAGATCGGTCTTCTTTCCCAAGCCTTTAATGACATGGCCACAAGCCTCAGGGAGTTTCGCCGCTCGGATCAGGCCCATCTCATTCGGATCCAGCAGGCCACCCAACAGGCCTTCAACAGCCTGCCGGAGGCGATTGCGGTTATCGATCTGGAAGGCAAGGTGGAGGTGGCTACCGAAACAGCCAGGAATTCCTTTGGACTCCAGCCGAACATTTCCCTTAGCGCCTTGCCCTTTGGATGGATGGCGGAATTATACCAGGAGGCCATCAAGCAGGGCCGTACGGTGAATCTGAAAAACAGCCAAGGGGTCTTTCAGCATTTCATCCGGGGGGAAGAACGCTATTTTCATCCGGAGGCGGTTCCTATCCTCGACCGGGAGAGACAACCCGCCGGGGTGGTGATGGTCCTTCAGGATGTCACCCAGCTCCGGCAGCAGGATGAGATAAAAAGAGGGATGATATCCACCGTATCCCATCAACTGAAAACACCTCTGACCTCCATACGTATGGCCATCCACCTCCTGTTGGAAGAAAAAGTCGGACACCTTACCGAAAAACAGGTCGAACTGCTTTTGGCGGCCCGGGAAGACAGCGATCGGCTTCACAATATCCTTAATAACCTGCTGGATATCAGCCGTATCGAATCAGGCAAGACCAAGATGGAATTACAGCCTCGTTTCCCCGAATTCCATTGCAAATGGAAGCCCTGGAACCCTTTTGGAGGGCGGCCCACGACCAGGGGGTGACCCTGAATGTCGAGGTGCCGGGCGATTTGCCCGAGGTTTGGGCCGATCCGACCAGAATCTATTATGTCTTTGGCAATCTTCTTTCCAATGCCCTTAAATATACCCCAGCGGGCGGTAAGGTCACCGTATCCGCCAGGGCGGAAAAAAATGAGGTCCGTTTTTCCATCTCCGACACGGGAAGGGGGATTCCCGGTCAGTATCTCCCCAGGATCTTCGAACAATTCTTTCGGGTCCCGGACCAGGAAAAGGAATCGGGGGCCGGCCTCGGACTGGCCATTGTTAAAGAGATTATCGAAGCCCACGGTGGGACCGTCGGCGTAGAAAGTCAGGAAGGGAAAGGGAGCACTTTTATCTTTACCCTGAAAACAGTGGATCATCTATCGAAGCAGGAGGATCATTCATGATCGACGCGGTTTATATTTTAATTTCAATCGGTTTTTTCGGCTTGTGTGTCCTGTACATGCGGGCCTGTGAAAGGCTTTAACATGTCGGATATTATTGGATTGATTATCGGGCTGATCCTGATCGTTTATCTTTTTATAACCGTTCTGCGGCCTGAAAAGTTTTGATGAAGGGATAAGATCATGGACCTTTACGGATGGATTCAACTCACACTCTATATGCTCGTTCTTCTGGCACTGACCAAACCCATGGGACTTTATCTGGTTCAGGTTCTGGATGCCGAAGGCAAGACCTTTCTGGATCCGGTTCTACGACCTTTAGAACGGGTTTTGTACCGGTTCTTTGGTTTGGACCCAAAAAAGGAGCAGGACTGGAAAGGCTATACCTTTTCTTTGCTCCTGTTCAGCCTGGTCGGGTTGTTGTTTACCTATGTAATCCTTCGACTCCAGCATCTACTGCCCCTCAACCCCCAAGGCTTCGGGCCGGTTCCCGCCGACCTGGCCTTCAATACGGCGGCCAGTTTCACCACCAACACCAATTGGCAGAATTACGGCGGTGAATCAACCCTCTCCTATTTTTCCCAGATGGTGGGTCTTGTTTTTCATAACTTCGCCTCAGCCGCCGTGGGCCTGGCCGCAGCCGCGGCCCTGGTACGCGGCATTGCCCGACATTCGGCCAAAACGATCGGCAACTTCTGGGTCGATTTGATCCGGGGGAACCTTTATCTGCTGCTGCCGATCAGCCTGGTACTGGCCGTCTTCCTGGTCTCACAGGGCATGATCCAGAACTTTAAGGCCTATGATTCGGCCAGGGTCATCGAACCCATAACCATCCAGGTCCCTAAAAAGGACGCCGGCGGTCAGGAGATCAAGGATGCCCAGGGCAACCCGGTGCTGATCGATCAGAAGGTCGAGCAACAGACCCTTCCCCAGGGGCCGGTAGCCTCACAGGTGGCCATCAAGATGCTGGGGACCAACGGCGGTGGTTTTTTCAACGCCAATGCCGCCCATCCTTATGAAAACCCGACTCCCTTATCCAATTTTTTTCAGATGCTGGCCATCTTTCTCATCCCCAGCGGCCTGACCTATTATCTGGGCCGCATGGTCAAAAATCAAAGGCATGGCTGGGCCATCTGGAGCGCCATGACCATCCTCTTTCTCAGTGCCGTCCTGATCTGCTGGTGGGCGGAATCGGCCGGCAATCCACGTCTCCAGGCCCTTGGCCTGGACCCGGTAAGCGGAAACATGGAAGGGAAAGAGGTCCGTTTCGGGATCTTCAACTCGGCCCTTTTTGCCACCATCACCACCGGTGCCTCCTGCGGGGCCGTCAATGCCATGCATGACTCCTTTACCCCCCTCGGAGGTTTGATCCCTCTGTTCAACATCCAATTGGGCGAGGTCGTTTTCGGAGGAGTAGGTGCCGGGTTGTACGGGATGCTGATCTTCGTTATTTTGGCCGTATTCCTGACCGGCTTGATGGTCGGCCGCACCCCCGAGTATCTCGGCAAAAAAATAGAACCCTATGATGTAAAAGTAAGCGTTCTGGCCCTGATGATCTTGATCTTCAGCATCCTGGGCTTCTCGGCCTGGGCCCTGGTCAGCCAATGGGGCTTGGCCGGCTTGAACAATGGCGGCCCCCACGGTTTGAGCGAGATACTCTATGCCTTTTCATCGGCCACCGGCAATAACGGCAGCGCCTTCGCCGGACTGAGCGGTAATACGGCCGGGTACAACACCACCCTGGGACTGGCCATGCTGTTCGGACGTTTTATTATGATCGTGCCGGTGATGGCCCTGGCCGGGAGTCTGGCCGGGAAAAAACTCGTTCCCTCCTCCGGAGGAAGCTTTCCGGTCTGGGGTTTGACCTTTACCCTCGTCCTGGTGGGGACGGTCGTAATCGTCGGGGCCTTGACCTTTCTTCCGGCCCTGGCCTTGGGTCCGATCGTCGAACATTTTTTGATGACCGGATCAAAAATTCTCTTTTAAGGGGCCCAGGCTCATGGTAACTAAAACACATTCCCTCTTTGAACGGGCCATCATCGGACAGGCGGCCATCGATTCGTTTAAAAAACTCAATCCGGTTTCGTTGTTGAAAAATCCGGTTATCTTTGTAACCGAAGTCGGGGCGGCCTTGACCACGGTCGGTCTTTTTTGGAGTTCCGGGAAGGATCCCTTCGGGTTTATCTTGCAAGTCAGCCTTTGGCTCTGGTTTACCGTCCTCTTTGCCAACTTCGCCGAGGCCATGGCCGAAGGAAGGGGCAAGGCCCAGGCCAAGGCCCTGCGGAAGACCCGAACCCAGACCCTATCCAATCGGCTGAAATCCGATGGATCGGTGGAGCGGATCGAAGCCGACCGATTGCGAAAGGACGACCTGGTCCTGGTGTCGGCCGGAGAGATCATCCCCTCGGACGGTGAGATCATCGCCGGGGTGGCCACGGTGGACGAATCGGCCATTACCGGCGAATCGGCCCCGGTTATCCGCGAGGCCGGCGGCGATCGGAGTGCCGTCACCGGCGGCACCAGGGTTCTATCGGACCAGATCAAGATCCTTATAACCGCCAACCCGGGGGAAAGTTTTCTGGATCGTATGATCCAGCTTGTTGAAGGGGCCCAGCGCCAGAAAACCCCCAACGAGATCGCCCTGACGATCCTCCTTTCGGCCCTGACCATCATCTTTTTGATGGTCTGCATCACCCTGAAGCCCTTCGGTCTTTACTCGGGTGTGGCCTTTTCGATGACCGTTTTGGTGGCCTTGCTGGTTTGTCTGATCCCGACCACGATTGGCGGTCTTCTGAGCGCTATCGGGATCGCCGGGATCGACCGTATGGTCCAAAAAAACGTCCTGGCCATGAGCGGCCGGGCCGTCGAAGCCGCCGGGGATATCGACGTGTTGCTCCTGGATAAAACGGGGACCATCACTTTGGGGGACCGTCAGGCCAGCGCCTTTTTTCCGGCCCCTGGGGTCCGAATCGAGGAACTGGCCGATGCGGCCCAATTAGCCTCACTGGCCGACGAAACACCCGAAGGCCGTAGCATCGTTGTGCTGGCTAAAAAATATGGTTTACGAGGGCGTTCCATCTCGGAAATGTCCGAGGCCCGATTTATCAGCTTTTCCGCCCAGACCAGAATGAGCGGCGTGGACGTGGGGGGACGGCAGATCCGCAAGGGGGCCATAGACGCCGTCAAGGCCTTCACCGGGAAGGATCTTCCCCTGGAAGTTCAAGACGCCGTGGACTCCATTTCCCTTTCCGGCGGGACGCCTCTTCTGGTCGTTGACAAAGAAAAGGTCCTGGGGGCCATCCATCTGAAGGATATTGTCAAAGGCGGGCTGAAAGATCGTTTTGAACGATTTCGGGTCATGGGGATCAAGACCATCATGGTTACCGGAGACAACCCTCTGACGGCTGCGGCCATTGCCCGGGAGGCGGGTGTGGATGATTTTATTGCCGAGGCCAAGCCGGAGGATAAGCTGGCCCTGATTCGCAAAGAACAGGCGGCAGGTCACTTAGTGGCCATGACCGGAGACGGCACCAACGACGCCCCGGCCCTGGCCCAGGCCGATGTCGGGGTGGCCATGAACACAGGGACCCAGGCAGCCAAGGAGGCCGGCAATATGGTGGATCTGGATTCCAACCCGACGAAATTGATCGAGGTCGTTGAAATAGGCAAACAACTGCTCATCACCCGAGGGGCCTTGACCACCTTTAGTATCGCCAACGATGTGGCCAAATACTTTGCCATCATCCCGGCCATGCTGATGAGTGTCTTCCCGGTTATTGCCCCCCTTAACATTATGGGCCTTCAGTCCCCCCAAAGCGCCATTCTGAGTGCCGTTATTTTCAATGCCCTGATCATTATTACCCTCATCCCTTTGGCCTTGCGGGGGGTGCGTTTCCGTCCGGTAGGGGCGGCCGTACTGCTCAAACGCAACCTGTTAATATACGGCCTGGGCGGTCTCATAGCTCCCTTTCCGGGCATTAAACTGATCGATTTGATCATCAATGCCTTGCATATCGTATGAGGACCTGCACAACACACAGAAGGTATAAGGGACAAGGTCTAAGGTTCAAGGTTTAAAAAAAACCGTATGCCGTATACCTTGAACCTTTAACTGAAAGGCTAAAAAAATGAAAAATATCTTTGCCGAATTACGTATCGCCTTGCTGGCCACATTATCCCTGGCAGTGATTCTCTGTGGTTTTTACCCCCTGGTGGTCTGGGCTCTTTCCCAGGGATTATTCCCGGATAAGGCCAATGGTTCATTGGTCAAGGAAAAGCAGATGATCAGGGGATCGAGTCTTATCGCCCAGGGGTTTGGCGATCGGAAATACTTTCATCCCCGTCCCTCAGCCGCCGGGCAAGGCTATGACGGCCTCAGTTCCTCAGGCAGCAACCTCGGACCTCTTTCCAAGAAACTGAACGATACCCTTAAAGAACGCCTGGACCGATATCGTGCTGAAAACAGACTTCCTCCGGATGTCTTGCTCCCGGCCGATGCCGTGACCGCCTCGGCCGGCGGTCTGGATCCGCACATTAGTTTGAAAAATGCCTTGTTGCAGGCCTCGCGTGTTGCCGAAGCCCGAGGTGTGGGAGATAAAACCGTTTTAAAACAGATTGAACTTTACACCGAGGGCCGGGACTTGGGAATCTTCGGTGAACCCAGAGTAAATGTACTGATGTTGAATCTGGCCCTGGATCGCCTGGCCAAGTGATGGACATTTTATACGGATGTTAACAGTACCAATAAAAAAATTAGGATGCGGAGAGTGATGACCGACTTAATAAAACCCCGGACAGAAAGGCTCGTGGTGTGCATAGGAACAAGTCCTTCTAATAAGAATCTGGTAGAAGCCGCCAAGGAAATGGCCAGGCAGTTCAATGCCCAATGGTTTGCTTTACACGTTGAGGATCCTAAAAGTCTGATGATGTCAGAGACCGGTCAGCAAGCAGCCGTCGAGAGTCTGCGCTTGGCGGAGCAATTGGGGGCCGAGACCTTCACCTTGGCCGGACGCAATATAGCCGAAGAAATTCTCACCTTCGCCAGACAAAGGAACATCGCAAAAATAATCGTTGGCAAACCGAGGCATTCCCTCTGGAGATCCATTTTCTTAAGGAACCCGGTGGATCAACTGGTACGCCTGAGCGGAGAGATTGATGTTTACGCCCTAACGGGTGAGAAGAAAGAACACAGAGATGAGCCTTATACCATTCACCCACAAAAGATCCGATTGTCCGACTATGGAGCGGGCCTCTTGCTTTTTATATTGGCTACCTTGCTCTGTTTTTTGATGTATCCTTACTTTCACCTCAGTAATCTGATTATGGTCTATTTGCTGGGCGTGATGATAACGGCCACTTCCTGCGGCAGGGGTCCGGCTATCCTTGGTTCTTTCTTAAGCGTTCTGGCTTTTGATTTCTTTTTTGTCCCTCCCCGTTTTTCAATCACGGTGGAAGAGGCTCAGTACATCGTCACCTTCATAGTGATGTTTCTGGTTGCTTTGGTCATCAGTCACTTGGCTAATCGGTTGCGGCAACAAGTCGAAGTTGCCCGTTACCAAGAGCGGCAGGCCTCCGCCATGCATGGCCTCAGCCGGCAACTCGCAAGCACGAGAGGAATGGAAAAAATTTTCCAGGTGGCCGTACAATATATTTCTGAGATTTTTGATTGCCAGTGTATAGCTATGGTGCCGAACAGTCAGGTTAGGTTTAATGTGATCGCCGGTGATCCCTCTTCAGTTTTCCATCATGATGTTGTCAAAGAAATTCAAATCGCCCACACAGCTTTCAACACCGGGCAGATGGCCGGATTGGGCACACAAACCTCGCAGGCAAGCGAGAATCTCTATGTGCCGATTCGAGCAGGCGATTTCACGTTAGGCGTTTTAGTCTTGCGGCCAGCAGACCGTGATCGGTTCCGGCACCCTGAACAAATATATCTTTTGGAATCACTGGTCAAACAAATTGCTTTGGCCTTAGAGGTAGAGCACTTGGCTGGAAGTGAGAAATCCAAAGTTTAAGGTCGAGTTTAGAGGGAAAACCAGATCAGGTCTACCCTAAACCGTTAAAGTCACTCGAACCTTATTTTCATATTAAACCCTCATGCCCGCCTGCAGCGGGCGCCACGAAAGATGAGAATATTTAGTTCCCCCTCACCCCAACCCTCTCCCGCCAGGGGAGAGGAGGTCAGATTAACTGCCTCCCCCTTGATAGGGGAGGATAGAGGTGGGGGTGAAAAAAATCTATCTTCGTATTGAACTTATGAGCGACGACAGAGCCAATGCTTTTCTAAGAATGATCCGTCACGCCCAGCGGGGCCGGTTGAAGGTCTATCTGGGCTATTGCCCGGGGGTGGGGAAAACCTATCAGATGTTACAGGAAGGTCTCCGGCTTAAAAACGATGGGATCGACGTCGCTATCGGGCTCGTTGAAACCCACGGCCGGGCCGATATCGCCAGACTGGCTGGAGGGCTGGAGGTCATCCCCCGGCGCCGGCAGGAATACCGCGGCGTTCCCGTGGAAGAGATGGATGTGGAGGCCATCCAGGCGCGCAAACCCCAAGTAGCCCTCATTGACGAACTGGCCCATACCAATGTCCCCGGCAGTCCGAACCAAAAACGCTATCAGGACGTTCAGGATATCCTGGCAGCAGGGATCCATGTCATCACCACCTTGAATATTCAGCATTTGGAAAGCCTCTACAATATGGTCGAAAAGGCCGTGGGGGTCAAGGTCCGGGAGCGTCTTCCCGATTCGGTCCTGGCCGAAGCCGACCAGATCGTAGATGTGGATTTATCCACCGAAGACTTACAAAAACGACTAGAAGAAGGGAAGATCTACCCTCGGGAGCGTATCCAGACCGCCCTTTCCAATTTCTTCCGGACTTCCAATTTGGAAAAGCTTCGGGAATTGACCCTTCGGGAACTCGCCTCTCAGATTGATTTAAGGAGACGGGAAACGGGGAGAAAAGAAAGCGATATCACCGCGGACCAGGTGATGGTTTGCCTGAGCTCGCGGGGCCCCAACAGTGATAAACTGTTGCGTTATGCCTCACGGCTGGCCGGAAAACTGAACCGAAACTGGTATGCCGTATATGTTCAAACCCCTTCCGAGGAGACCACGGTCATCGATGCCCGCACCCAGCGTCTGCTCTCCGACACCTTGACCTTGGCCAAACAATTAGGGGCCCTGGTGTTTACCTACAAGGGAGAGGATATTGTGGATACTATCCTGAGATTTGCCAAGGAATATCGGGTGGGGCATATCATTATCGGACGACCGGGTTCTAAACCTTTCTTTAAAAGATTTGGGAAGAATAGGGATATTGTTGGGGACCTGATCAAAAATGCCGTTGGGGTCACTGTCATTGTTTCGGATACCCGTGAAGAAGAACCGCGGATGGCCGTGGCCCGGAAAGTGGTCACTGAAACACCTCCCGCGGGTGCCCTTCTTTCAGAACCCACGCCCCCTTCGCCGGATCAATTGATGCTGAGCCAACTGATCACCCCTCAACGGATTATCATTTGGGACCGGCCGGCCATCAAAGAGGTCATCCTTCAACAATTGGTGGAAGCCGCGGCGAAATCCGACCGGATAGGCGATCCGGAGGCCTTATTAAAAGAGGTCCTCAAGCGGGAAGAACAGGGATCGACCTTTTTTAACGAGGGGGTAGCCTTCCCCCACGCCCGGATCAACGACCTGACGGCCCCCATAGTGGCTCTGGGATTAACCGGAAAGGGGGTCTCCGATGTCCTTACCGAGAAGCCCATTGAGATAGTTTTTCTGATCCTTTCTCCGGCTCAAACCCCGGACATCCAGGTCAAGGTGTTAGGTCTGACCAGCCGGGCAGCCCAAAACAGGCAGCTTCTGCAAAGCCTCAAATCCGCCCAAACCCCCGAAGAGGTGCTATCAGCCATCCACAATTGGGAAAGGCCCTAACTGCAATCCAGTCAATCCAGGGTCGGACCAAGGTAACCTGTTGATTATAAATCCGTGCTGGTCCAAAGATAGGTATTTTCAATACCTATATCGTCGTTTTCGGCCCCAAAAAGATCCCTATAGGGAGCAGACCCCCTCCCTAAAATGATATCGTTTATCGCTTTCCATGACTTCCCTCACTTTAGCCTGGAAGTCTAAGGGCCTTCACCCTTTCACAAAACGGACTTTTTGATCTCGAAAAACTTATTATAGGCTCGTTTTAGGGGGTTCAAATAGCACTATTCCGTACCATATCAAATAGCTCCCTTGGCCCGCCCCCACTAGAATACTGATCGGCCATGTATGCCGGTTGTACCATCCTAGATTATTCTTTGCAGGAATAGGTCAAAAAATCATTATTGTTTTTCATAGCGACTATTGTTTCAATCATCATCTTGATTTTATACCCGTCTCTTACCTTGTTTTTACCCAATTTGATGTTCGGGAAATGATTCGTTCTTGGTCTATGAATGGGGATGGAAAACAGGTCTATTTTCTTTGGACTTTCTGTTGAAGTGCAGCCATATCTTCGAAGAGCGGACTTACCGCCTGGTAAAGGCTTTTATAGATCCGGTATATGACCTCATAGGTTTGATTATCCCCTTCCTTCGGCTTGCAGACATGCTCCACTGAATTGAAGGAGGCGGCTTCTTCCAATGAATGGATTGCCCCAGCCCCCAACATGGCCCACATGGCGGCCCCGAGGTTGGAAGTCTCTGTCCAGGAAGGGACAAGAAGTTTTCGGTTGAGTACGTTGGCTACAATCTGTGGCCAGAAAAGAGATTGGGTGAATCCGCCGGAGACCCTGATTTCTCGAATTTCATCGCTGATCTCATTGAGCACATCATAAATGCTTTTCAGCCGAAAAGCGATCCCTTCCAGGATGGCCCGCGTCAGATGTTCGAGCCTGTGCTCCAAAGAGAGGCCGAAAAACATGGCCCGTGCGTTCAGGTTCCAGTTAGGACTGCGTTCCCCGGCAAAAAAGGGAAGACAAACCAATCCGCCCCCTCCAATCCCGGCTTTTTGGGCCAGAGAAATCAAATACTCAAAAGACGGTACTGGCTTTTCTGAAAGCCCAGGGAAGGCCTGGTTGAGGGTATCTCTCAACCAGGAAAGCACCAGCCCCCCGTTATTAATTGCCCCACCGACCAGCCAACGGTTCTTATCGACCGCATAGCACCAACTGCGGGAATCCCTGTCCAGGATCGGGCGGTGAGTAATGATCCTCAGGGCACCGCTGGTGCCGACCATGCAGGTTGCCTGCCAGGGATGGACAACACCGGCCCCAAGGCTTGAATTAAAGGCATCTGAAGAACCCATTACCAGAGGTGTATCGGTTGCGATCCCCATCTCTCCGGCAATCTTGGGATCGAGCCGGTGAAATACGCTCTGCGGCGGGCACAACTCCGAAAGTTGATGCCTTTTTATCCCGGCCAACTCCAGCGAGAGATCATCCCAGGTAAAAGTATGGATATTCAGGAGACCGGATCCGGCGGCCAGACAATAATCGACCAGGTATTCTCCGGTAAGTTTCTGGAAGATATATTCCTTGGCCGAGACAAACCGGGCGGCTTTCCTGTATAGGTCCGGCAGCTCATCGTGTAACCACATTATTTTATATAATGGGTACATCCCGTGAGGAGGGCACCCGGTTTGCTCATAAAGTCTGCGGGCGATCTCGCTTTTTTTTATTGATTCCCCTTGGGCCACCGCCCGGCCGTCGGCCCAGGTAAGGCCCCCGCTCAGAGGATTCCCTGAGCCGTCAAGGGCGATAAGGCTATGCAGTGCCCCTCCGATACTCATCGCCGCACAAGATCCGGGAGGATGATCGGCCTTGGCCAATGCCGCTTGAACCGATTGAATCATCCCGGTCAGCAAGGCCTCGGGATTTTGTTCCTTCCATTTCTGGCGAACATTGTCTGAAGGATACTCGGATTGCCCAAAACCGATGATGCCTCCTTTAGCATCAACCACGACGGTTTTACAACTGCCGGTACCTACGTCTATTCCCAGAAACCAGGACTTATACATCATAGGAAATTATATCCTCACAGAGCTATGATCGGAGACTTCCGGATTTACCGCATAAGCCGGCCTCTCTCCCCGTAAAACCGTTAGACAGGATTCGAGGGCCATCCAGCCCATCCTGTTCACGGCTTCATCGGTATGGGCCCCAACGTGGGCGGTAACGATAACTTGAGGAAAGGTTAAAAGGGGATTGTTGCTTTCAGGGGGTTCCTGGGAAAAACAATCCAAGGCCGCACCGCGCAGGAGTCCGTTCCGGATCGCTTCAGCCAGGGCCGGCTCGTCGACGAGCTCTCCCCGGGCCGTATTGATGAGAAAAGCCCCTGGTTTCATCCTAACAAGAAAATCCCGGTTGACCATCCCTGCTGTTTCCGGGGTCACGGCGGTATGGAGGGAAACGAAGTCGGCCTGGGACAGAAGCCTGTCGAGAGGAACTATGTTAACACCCCACTGTTCTCCCCGGGAAACTTCCACATAGGGGTCATAGACCAGCAGATCGCAGCCGAAACCCTTCAACCTTACGGCCACCTCTTTGCCTATGGCTCCAAAACCGATAAGCCCTATGGTCTTTTCGCCAAGGCCCAGGGCCTCTGTCCTGGGCCACTCTCCACGTTTGGTGCCCTCACAGACGGTCCAAAGTTGACGTGCCAGAGCCAGGATAAAAGTCAAGGTCAATTCAGCGACAGCCGCTGCATTGGCACCCGGGGTATTGGTTACCCATATTTTTCTTTGAGTGGCCGCTTTGAGATCGACCCGGTCAACGCCGACCCCATAACGGGCTATTACCCTAAGCCTTGGGGCGGCCTGAATCACCGCTTCGTTGATTTCATCTAGTCCGGCGATGTATCCATCGATATCTTTCACCAGGGGAATCAACTCGGCTGCTTTTAACGGTCGGCTGGTAGGATTATAGATCACCCAGCCGACAAAGGACTCCAGATCGGTTTTCAACCTGGGGTCATTTTTCCCATAAGAAGTCGGGGTGACCAATACCCGGCACTCCGAGAGTGGGCGATTGTTGTCTCCTCCAGCCTTATCTAATGAAATCAATTGATCTGATAAGGGTCCTTCTTTCATGATTATCTTTATCAATTCTACGGAAGAAGAATAACCTTGGCGGCCTCGAGATTTTCCAGAAGATGGAAGGCTTCATCCCACTTTTCCAAAGGCATGACATGGGTGATAAGCCGCTCGGCTTTCAACAACCCTTTAGAAATAAGTCCCATACTGTGCTCCCAGGCAGTCCAACTGCTGGAAAAACAGAAGTCATAGCGGATGGCCTTAAAGATCCCCCGGTCATAAGGGATGGTCACCTCGTCCTTCCCCGAAATCCCGATGGCGCATACCCTTCCCAGCCTTCTTACCATTTCGAAGGTCTGAAAAATCGCCTTGCCGCCCCCGGAAGTCTCGATAAGGATATCCACCCCAAGCCCCTCCGTCCTCTTCAAGACCTCTTGGATCGGATCGATCCTGTCCACATTGATGGTAAAATCAGCCCCTAATTCTTGGGCCTTTTTAAACCGCACTCCCTCGTCCGTATCCCTGCCGGTGATCCCAACCAGTCTTGCTCCCGCGGCCTTGGTCATGACAAGGGCAATAAGACCGATCGGCCCCGGACCGGTAATGACCGCCGATTCCCCTGCCCGGAGAGAACAGCGCTCAATAATCGCCGTGAAGCAAACAGCGATAGGTTCCATGATGGCCCCTACCTCAAAGGGAATATGGTCGGGAAGACGATGCAGCAGTTTTGCCGGACCGGCAACATACTTGGCAAAGGCCCCATTGATCCCGATCCCGAAAGCCCTCTTCTGTTCGCAGACCTGGGGATAGCCGCTCTGGCAGGGATAACAGGTCCCGCAGGCCCCGGTCCTGGTTTCACTGACGATGCGGTCTCCGATCTTCCAGCCTTTTACCGTACCCCCCACATCGGCAATGACACCGGCGAATTCGTGCCCCAGTGTCATGGGCGGCCAGTAGGGATGACTGTCATGGAAGATATGAAGGTCGCTGCCGCAAACCGAGGCGGCCTTGACCTCCACCAGGACTTCGTCGTCCTTGATCTTCGGTTCAGGGACCTCCCTCATTTCCACCAGACCTTTTCCTTTTCCATATTTTACCAGAGCCTTCATCTCTTCTCCCTCAACTATTGAACGTTTTCCACCACCGGCAGGATTTCTCCTCCCTTTTTGAGCACGGCAACCTGGGCCTCATTCCCCAGCCGATCAAAGGCGATATCGAGGGCCTCCTGAGGTGTTGCCGCATAGGTTAGCCCAAGTTTTTCTGTTTCTTGTTTTGATATGCCTGCCGATACGAGGATCCCCTGGGCCCTTTCTTTGATCACCCTTCCCACATGAACGAGATGGGCCGCGGCGGTCAGTTTGGAAAATTTTCCTTCACGCACCATTTCTTCTACTACCGAATAAGGATGGTAGCCTGTCTCAAGCACCTCAGGATGGCTGGTTGAGACCCCTTCCGGACAGGGTGAGACCAGGATGACGATGCCCCCTTGACGGACGGCCAGTTCAGCAGCGTAAATCCCTTTGGAAGAAAGCCACAGCTCTGAATCGTAGGGGTGAGAGTCGGTGATGACAATATCCGCTTCCCGGGGTAAAACAGACCGGTAGATATTATAGGACAGGGAAGCACCGACCCGGTAGGCCTCAACCGGATCTCCTGCAACCACGCCTGCCAGCCTTCCGGAATCATCGAGGATGCAGTTCATGATCCAGGCCAGCCCGGCCTGGAGGGCGACCTTTTCGATTTCCTGCTTTACCGGATTATCGGCCTTTCCGAGGATATCCCTTCCGGAAAACCTGGCAGCCAGCCAATGGGTCTTGCCGGTTGTCTCCTCACCGCAGATCCCGGGCTGGACGATATTCCCACCACCGCTGAATCCTGAAACGCGGTGGGGAACAATCTGACCGATCCCGATAATAAAATCGGCTTCACCGGCAAGTCTGTTGACATAAATCGGGATATGGCTATCGGTTTCCCCCAGGTAGGTGAGCTGGGCAGGGTCCCACCAGGCATGATTCAATACGGGATAGAGGGAAGCAATCTCCTGGCCGAGTTTACGGGCAATTTCTTCCTCATTCATGGGCTGGTGGGTTCCAAGGCCTATAAGAAAGTTGATCTCATGGGACCCGCTCCGGCCTTCGCCCAGCTCTTCAAGGAGGTAGGGAAGGATAGTCGCCACCGGTGTCATCCGGGTCTGGTCATCCACGACAATGAGGATCTTCTTTTTCCCCCGGATTTGATGCGACAGGCGGCTTGCCTGTATGGGTCGGATCAAGGCCTCTCTGATCAACTCTTCGGGGCTTTTCTCAATTTCTATTGCTGAAGGGGAGAAGATTCCCAGGAGATTTTTTTCGGGAATGATCACCGGGGTCACTTCATTATAAGGGAAAGGGATGGTAACCGCCATCTTGTTCTACGCCTCCTTGGCTTCCCGGATGGCTTGGATGAAGGCCCTGGTGTTCTCAGTGATCAATGAGTATTTCTTGTCCTTGATGGCTTTTTTATCCGTCAGCTCTCCACCGACCGCAACTGCCGAGGCCCCTGCCCTGATAAAATCTCCGGCGTTTTTCAGATTAACCCCCCCCGAGGGCATAAGAAGGACCTGGGGTAACGGCCCTCGGATGGCCTTCACGTATCCGGCCCCTCCCACCAAGTCGGCGGGAAAGACCTTGACCATGTCGGAACCCGCCTCCCAGGCCGTAAGGATCTCGGTGGGTGTCATGGCCCCGGCAATGACAACGACACTGTAACGGTGAGCAAGCCGGATCAACTCAATGTTGACCGTCGGGCTGACAATGAACTGTGCCCCGGCCAAGAGGGCTATCCTGCAGGTCTCGGGATCAAGTACCGTGCCGGCACCAACAATCAGCTTATTTTTAAATGTTCCCTTGAGTTCTTTGATGACTTCGATTCCCCCGGGAACCGTCATGGTGATTTCCAAAAAACTTGCCCCGCCATCCTTGATAGCCTTGGCTACCTCGATCGCCTCCTTGGCAGAAGATGCCCTTATGAGGGGGATCAGTCCCTCTGCCAGCATTTTGTCGAAAATTTCCCTTTTCTCCATGGTTCTCCTTTTTGCAGTTAAGTTCAATTTATTTCATACCCCTTCTCAACAAGGGTCGCATCAAAAGGACGAATTCTTCCTTAGAAAATCCATAGGGCCCGGAGAGGTCTTTAAGCCTTTCCAGACTGACTTTCTTTCTCTCCCGGTTCCCTTCAAGGACCTTAAAAAATTCCTCGAAATGTTTCAGATGGGCAAATTCCGGGATATCTTTCATAGCCAATTCCATTTTCCTGCCTGCCAGACCCCAGAGATAGATAAGCTCCGAGACCGGTGAGACCACTACAGGATGACAACCGCCGGGGATAGCCATGAGGCACTTATCGGTTATCAGATAGGCTTTTCTAAGCCTCTGGCCATCCATCAGGATCTGAACCCCATAAGGATCATATTCATCCTTCCCCTTTTTCTCCCAACTGAAACGGTGGTAGTAGATTTCTTCGTGGTCCGATTCACCTGAGGGCAGGGCATCCCGGTCATGTCTGTGAAGGGGCGTTCCGGACCAGAATCCTGGCGGGCTGTAGGTTTCCCCTACGATCAGGTTGGAGCTCCCGTCATTAGGGCTGACCAGGGAGACGACATCCCTTCTCCAGACCCAGTCTCCGCGGGAGACTACCGATGTCTCGGCTGAAGAACGGTAAAAGGGTATTTTTGGGCTGAGGGCCGGTGCTTCAAAAAAGGCCGTTTCACCTTCTCCCCGGATCTTCAGGCTTGAATTTGACGGGATATAGAGGGCTGAGGCGTTGGTCTTTCCCGGTCCTAAGGCGAAAGGTCCTCCCCTGCGCTCCCCATTGAAACGCTCTCCATTCACCTCGGCATCAAATGCACCCTCCTGGGGCACGAGGACCATCTCTCTTTCTCCAGTTTCCTTAAAGATATACTCCGAAGTCAGCCGAAGGATACCGAAACCAAGAATTTCCAAGGGGATTTCCTCTAAAAGGGGGTCCAGGAGGAGTCCGCTGGTAAGACCGTCATACTTGATGATGGGATCGACTTGGTTCTTTTCGATCCTCCCGGCATATTTTTCCATTGTGCTTTCCATTAGATTTTTTCTCCTTGGCGTTTATGACAGATTCGTAAAAAGTAGGGGCCGATGGGTCATCTTTTCAGGGTGGTCCACCTTAAGGTCAGAAGCTTCTTTCCCGGGCCAAAACTTGAATGGTGTTTCAGGAGCAGGCCTACACCAAAGCTGGAAATGAGCTTTGGTGTAGGCCCTGTTTCCGATTATCGATCTTATTCCTTTTTCAATTCAACCCGCCGTCCCTCCTCGGCCGATTGATAGGCGGCATAAATGATTTCCACCACGTCCCTGGCCAGGAGAATGCCGGAGACCGGCTCCCGGTCCTCGATCAAGGCATCCACAAAGTCCTCCATTTCCTGGGGGTAACCCCGGACCCAGTCTTCATCAGGGCTGGGGAAGTTCCAGCCGGCCTTGGTCTCCAGTTTCTCGGCGAGGTACTCATCTCCGAAAATATGTCCTTCCGGGGCATAGACTTCCAGTGTATTATGGGGATTTATGTTCACATTGACCACGGCGTTGGAAAGATAAACGTTCATGGTATTACGCACTCCTCCAAGGACCCCGTCCGAGGAAAAGACCGTGGCGGCAGAGAGGTCTTCGAAGGTGATGACCATCACACCCCAGTCTTCGACATCTTCCCAGGCCGAGGCCAGATATTTCTTTTTTTCTTTTACAAAGCTGTCCATCTTGGTGTGCTGCCCGATTTCAGCCATGACCGATTTGGCCCGGATAGGCTGTCCGGATTTAATCAGACCTTCGTAATGCTTCAGGTGAAGAACCCCACCGACCGGATGGGCACCCAGGCGCATCAGCGATCCGCCTCCCGAGGTTTTCCATTTTCTCGAGTAGGGGGCGACAGATCCCGAATGACTTTGTTCGGCCCGGATATCCATGATCGCACCTTCACTGGCTTTGATCAGGTTCTTCAGTTTCGTCAGGGGAGGGGCATAGATCCAGTTTTCCGCATAGAGGAACTTGACCTTATTCTTCTCGACGGCCTTCATCACCCGATGACAGGACTTCCGGGTCTCCTCAAGCATTTCTGCCTTCTTGACGGAAAACCCGACATGTTCCTCCGGCCGGTCCTTACCGAAAAATCCGGTCAGCGGTTTTTCGCAAATGATATGTTTACCAGCCTCGGCCGCTTCCACACAGAAATCCTCGTGCAGGTCCGTGGGGATGCAGAGATCGACCAGGTCGATATCCTTCCTGTCGAGAATACGGCGGTAATCGTCATAGTAATCGGGGATCCCGTATTGTTCGGCGATGCTTTCCGCATGATTAATCTGGTTGGAGGCCACGGCGACCACCTCGGCCTTTATCCCCCTTAATTTTGATAGGTTGTTCAGGTGCAGTCGGGCGGCAAATTGAGAACCGACCATTCCTATTCTTACCCTGGTCCTGGTCATGACAAGCTGTTTCCTTTCACCCATCTCTCTCCGGCCTTCCCGGCCCCAATATTTTTTTTCAAAAATTTTAAGCCGGCATCAGCCCGTGGCAAGGGGTTTCTCTTTCATTTTGAAGGATAGGATGCATTTCCCACAATTTTTGGTTGGTATCCATTTTTTTCCAAGATATCCGGTCTGATAAAACGTATCCCCTCGGCCTCCATGGTGAGTGTAGGATAAATCACCGGTTTAGTGATCGGCTCCGGTCCTTCCGATGTGGCCAGTATCGTATCCTCGGACTTGGTTCCGGTAATAGACGGATTCCAGGTGAAGGCCTGATTTTCCTGGATGATGTCCGGGGTTTCAAAATTGACCCGGTAATCCCTTCCCGTATATCCGATGGAACCGCCCTGGTGATGAAGCTTCCACTCCACCGGAAAACCCATCTTCTTATAGGCTTTAATTCCTCGGTCAAGGACTTCCCCGGCCGGAATCCCCGGTTTAGTATGGGCCATGAAAGTGCAATCAATGAAAACATTGGCCTCATATTTTTTCCGAAGTTCCTCCGAAACCTTTCCGAAATGGATAAAACGGGTCAGGGAAACAATGAGCCCCCATTTTCTGGCGTTCACCGAAACCATAAGCATTTGGTCAATCTTTTTCTCCGAGGGTATGGGATGGCGAAACAGGGTGACGCGATCGTCTGCCGCAGCCATAAGTGTAACCGGATCAATCCTGTCCCTCCAGAGTTCATTACAGAGTCTTCCCACAACTCCTGATTCCTTTTCCCCTCTCTGGGTCTCCATAAGGGTCTTTTCCAAGGCGTAGGAGACCTTTTCCCCGAGCCAGCGATACCGTTCAATCTCTTCAAGAGTAAGGCTGTAGCGGAGGCGGGCGATCTCTTCGGTCATCACCTTCGCCTCCGGGAAAGGTACATCGGATCCCAGAGATCCCTTGTCCATCAACTCTTTGACGATCGCTTGTTCCTGTTCATCGTGCCAGGGGAAAATCTTGATAATAAAACCTTGCTTTTCCAGACCTTCCTCAAGGATCATTCGCGGGGCTTCAATGTTGTTGGAAAGCACAAACTTCTTTTGTTCTGTGATGAGCAGGGAGGCGGCCCCAAACTCGGTCGTAATACCCACGAGATTGAGGCCGCCCCCGGTCAGCCATGAAAAATTGGCCTGCCGTTTAAGAAGGAGCCCTTTAAGACTATTACCCTGCAGAAAATCCCTTATTCTTCGTTCCTTTTCCTTGATCTCTTCAGGAAGCGCCATATTTCACCATTTTATTTACTGGGCCAGTATTTCAGCCCAGGTGGTCACCGGCCATTCCGTCTTGAAGAGCCCTTCTACAGCAGGTTTTGCTTTTTCCCTAAACAAATCCGCATCAGGGATGATCACCTGCATCCCTTTGCGCTGCAGGTCGATAAGCAATTTGAGCTCATCCTTCTTCATCTTTTCGTTGGCCCAATTGGCGGCTTCCTTGGCGGTCTTCAGGATCAGATCTTGATCCACTTTTGACAATCCATCGAAAAAGGTCTTGTTGATCATGATCCCTCCGGTCTGGACCAGATGATTGGTCATGGTGAGAAAAGTCTGAACCTCATCCAGTTTAAAAGAGGCCACCTGTCCCAAGTCACCCTCTGAGGCATCCGCCTTGCCTTCCTTCAAAGATTTGTAGAGTTCGGGAAGGGGAATGGGTACGGGATCTGCTCCCATCTCTTTCCAAACGGCAATCCAGGTCTTTACGGTCGGCAGTCGAAGTTTCATTCCATAGACGTCGGCCGGGGTATAAAGGGGTTTTTTCGATGTTGTCTGACGGAGCCCTCGGGAGACCAGCTCCAGATACTTGACGTTTCCGGTCTTCTCCACTTGTTCCCGGGCCTTCTTCCCGATGTTTCCTTCCCAGACCCTCAGGACATGGCTGAGATCCTTAAAGACATAAGGAGCGTTCAGGAAGAAATACTGGGGGCCGAAGATCTCGAGGGCCCGGTGGCCGTTCGATTGCATTTCCATAGCCCCTTTGCTGCACAAATCGTTAATCTCTTCTTCGGATTTCACCCCGGCCTGCACTTCGACTGTAATCCGGCTGCCGCTCCCCTTTTCGATCAATTCTTTAAATTTCTCAGCAGCCTCAACCAGGATATGGCCGGACTTGAATGGACTGCCGATGCGAATGGCCGTCTTTTCTGCCGCGACGGCCCCATTTGCCCCGGCTATGAGTAAGCCCAACAGGGCAATCGATAAAAGAAAAAGATTTAACTTTGAGTTCTTCATGATCTTTCCCCCTTTTTTGTAAAATTATTTTTTAATGTCAGCCACCAGCTTGCCAAAGAATTCATGGTCCTTGGCTAAAAGCTTCTCGAATTCCTCCGGACTCAGATAATGGAGTTCCACCGACATGTCCTTGGCATTTTTCTTGAATACAGGATCATCCATCCCCTTTTTGAAAGCGTCATGAAGCTTTTTAATCACATCCGCAGGGGTTCCTTTGGGGGCAGCCAGTCCTCGCCACATCCCCATGGAGAAATTGATGCCCTGTTCCTTGACTGTCGGTACATTGGAAAAGAGCTCAAGTCTCTTATCCGCGAAGAGGGCGATGATCTTCAGCTTTCCGGCTTGAATCTGACTTATCCCTTCAGGGGGGGAAACCGACACGGCGTTGATATGTCCCCCGAGAAGGGCGGTGACCGAAGGTCCTCCGCCGGAGAAGGGAATATGGTTCAATTTAATACCGGCGGCCTTTTCAAAGGCCAGGGCAACCAGATGGACTCCTCCGCCCGCCCCCGAGTTGCCCACGGTAATCATATTTGGATTCTTTTTTGCGTAGTCCACAAATTCCTTCAGGCTCTTCCAGGGGGCATCCGCCCTGACCAGGAACATCGAGGGATCATTGACCACATTAATGACCGGGTCAAAGTTTTTATAGGTGAATGCGGTCTTTACCTGATGGGGGAGTATGGTTAGAGGAGTAATGGCAGAAGTGAGCGTATACCCATCGGGTTTGGCCTGGGCAGCCTCCGTATAACCCACGGCCCCGCCGCCGCCCGGCCTGTTGACCACCACCACCGCTTTGCCCAGGTATTTTCCCGTGGTTGCCGCCAGGGCACGAAAAACAAGATCCGTTGCACCGCCGGCGGCCCAGGGAATAATGATCTGGACTTCCCTTGTTGGAAATTCGGTTGCCTGGACAGGCACCATTCCACTGAGGACGAAAATCATAAAAACGACTAATAAGGTTCTTCGTTTCATTGCAATCCCTCCCTTTAACTTAAGAAATTAAATGTTTAAAATTTGAAACCATTAATGGCCGGATTAAGCCCTTCTCCTTATTCGCCCGGCCAAGACACGGAAAAACGGCATGAAGAGAAAAATGAGGGTGGCCAGGAGAAAAACCAAGGATATGGGTCGTTGGACGAATACCGCAAAACTCCCGTGGGAAATCATCAGGGCTTGCCGAAAGGCCACCTCCAGCTTCGGGCCCAGGACCAAGGCCAATAAAAGCGGGGCGGCCTCATAGGCCCATTTTCTCATCAAGAAGCCAATGGTTCCGAAAAGAATCATCATCCAGACATCAAACATCGAGTTATTTACAGTATACATGCCCGTCAAACAAAAGAGCATGATAAGCGGCAGCAATATTTTTTTCGGTATCCTCAAAATATTGGCAAATAAAGGGACAAACGGCAGATTCAGCAAAAGAAGGATGAAATTGCCGATATACATACTGGCGATTACGCCCCAGAAAAGCATCGGATGTTCGCTGATCATCATGGGCCCTGGTGTCACACCGTGGATCAAGAGGGCCCCGAGGAGGATGGCCGTGGGGGGAGCGAAAGGAATCCCCAAGGCAAAAAGAGGGACGAAGGCCGCCTGGCAGGCCGAGTTATTGGCAGCTTCCGGCCCGGCCACACCTTCAATGGCTCCTTTCCCAAACTCTTCGGGGTGTTTGGAGATCTTTCTCTCCACCATATAAGAGGCGTAGGTGGCAATCACCGGTGCCGGTCCGGGAACAAGCCCTATCCCAAAACCGAGGCCGGTTCCCCTCAGAATGGCCCAAATGGATTTTTTAAGATCTTCAAGACTTGGAAAGAGTTCTTTCAGACGGGGGACGGTGACCTTCTGCTCCAGTAGATCTGCGGGTTGTCCCACATTCACCAGTACCTCTCCGATGCCGAACAGACCTATGGCTACGGCGACAAACTCGATACCTCCCAGAAGGGAAGTGGATCCAAAGACAAATCGCGCCTCGCCCCCAACAGGATCGAGTCCGATAGTACCGATGATAAGACCCACTACGGCCATCAGGAGTGACTTGAGTAGAGAACCACCGGTGACGTTGCTCAATACGATAAACCCGAAGACCATCAAGGAGAAATATTCGGTCGGGCCAAAGGCCAGGGCCGCTTCAGCCAGGGGAGGTGCCAGAAAAACAAGGCCGAAGATCCCGATGGTTCCGGCAATGAAAGAGCCTATGGCACAAATGGCCAGAGCTTTTCCCGCTCTGCCCCTTTGGGCCATCTGGTAGCCGTCAATACAGGTGATACAGGAAGCGGTTTCTCCGGGCACATTGAGCAGTATAGAGGTGGTTGATCCGCCGTACATGGCCCCATAATAAATCCCGGCCAGCATGATGATGGCTGAGGTGGGGTTCAACCCGAAAGTGACGGGAATCAGGAGGGCGATCCCGGCGATCGGCCCAAGACCCGGGAGAATCCCGATCAGGGTACCGACGATGGCCCCCATTAAACAATAAAACAGGTTTTGGGCCGTCGTAGCGACTCCAAAACCGGTTGCCAGATACTGGAGGGATTCAAGCATGGTTTTCCTTCTTTACATTCCGAGGAAACCTTTAGGAAGCGGGATCTTCAGCCAATGGACAAAGAGAAAATAGGAGCCTGCCGACGTCACCAAAGAAAGGAGCAAGTTAAGGGCCCAATGCCTTGCCCCCAGGATCCATAGAAGTCCTAACATGAGCAGAAAGGAAGCCAAGGGATAACCGAGGGTGTTGAAGAAAAAAGTAATTAAAACCAGGATCCCGAGGAAGAAGAACGATTCGCCAGGGTGATCCGGGCCTTTCTTCGGCACAACCCTCTTTCTCTACCGATTTTGTCCTTCCCCAAAAGGTGTTACCCATAAAAAGGACGGAGAGAACCATAAGAAGCAGGCCGAGACATAAGGGAAATAAGCCTGAACCCGCTGCCCTGAAATTTCCTACCGGCATCCTCAGGGACAAGGACGAGGTGAGTGCCCCGAAAAGAAATAAAACCAGACCCCCGAAAATATCGTCTCTTTTCATGATGATGCTCTTTACAACTTGGTCCTCCGGTAACCGAGCTGTTGAGAGATTTTCATGGCTGTTTTCAGAACCTCCTTTTTCAGAACCTCCTGGATGGTTTTTTTCGTTACTCGGAAGGCCGGGCCGGAGATGCTGATGGCCCCCACCGGTTTTCCCGACCCCCCTAAAACAGGTCCGGCCACACAGCGGATGCCTTTCTCATTTTCTTCATCATCAATCGCAACCCCCTGGGTCCTGACCATCATCAGATGTTCCCGAAAGGATTGGCGGTCACTGATGGTATTGGCCGTTCTCTTGGGAAGGCCTTTTCTGGTAATAAATTCATTCAGCTCCTGATCCGACAAATAGGATAGGAGAACCTTGCCTACTGCGCAGCTATGGGCCGGATTTCTCGCTCCCACCCTGGAGGTCATTCTCAACCCCCCCAAGTCACTTAGGGACTCGACTTTTTCAATGTACACCACCTCGTCCTGGTCCATGATCACCATATGTACGGTCTCTTTGCATCTTTCTGCCAGATCGCGAAGCAGTGTCTCTGAAATCTTTCGTAAATCGATCTGTGAGGCTGCCAGACTGCCGAGGTCGAGCAATTTCAAGCCCAAAGAGTAATTTCTCATTACCGGGTCCTGACGGATATAACCGAAGTAGGAAAGAGAAGAGAGCAGGCGATGAATCGTCCCTTTGGGAAGACCGAGTTCCAAGGAAAGATCCCGGATACTGATCCCCCGGGATTTCTGTCCGACCAAATCAAAAATGGAGGCCATACGCTCTATGGTCTGAACAAGATTCTTTGGTTTTGTGGGGTTGGATTGTTTCATAATGCGGAACATGGTTTCATATTATATGACGACCAATCTATTTGTCAATATTTTTTTACTCAATTTTTTAACTCAGAAGAAGTTAAACCCTTCTGCGCCGATGGTACTGCTATTAGCAAAAAAAAACTTTAGGAAAAGCCTGATTTCCTATACAGTCATACGGCATTAGGATTTTTCAGGAAAACGGAATCAAGGAAGAAGCCTTCCTGTAGACTGCAGGGGGAGGAAACCAGGTGTCTATTCTGATAAGAAATGCCCGAACCGAGGATGCGGACTTCCTGGCGGCTGTCATCCTCCTGGCCGGTAGGGCCCATGTCCAGAAAGGGATCTGGGATGTCATCCTCGGAGGGACCGACGACGAAAATCGATCCTTCCTCCGTCTTTTGACCGTGACCGGCAAACCCCATTTATTCCACCATTCCTTTTACCAAATCGCCGAAGCGGATCGGAACCCGGCAGCGGCCCTGGGAGGTTATGACCCCAAGACCGCCGGATACCCCGCCTTGCGGGAAGCCATGCCGGAGGCCATCAGAGGAAGCGGCCGGAACGGCCTGGCCCCGGAATCCCAGGATCATATGGCCCGAGTGCTGCCCTGCGTCCCGGAAAGTCTGGAGGGGGCCTGGATCATCGACAGCGTGGCCACCCTCCCTGAATACCGCGGCCTGGGGCTGGCCGGCAAGCTGTTGGAGTCGATCATGAACCGAGGGCGGAAATTGGGCTTCCATCTGGCCCAGATCAATATTTATATCGGCAATACCCCGGCCCAGAGGCTATATGAAAAACATGGGTTTAAAATAATCGATGAAAACCGCTGTGCCGATTTTGAGCAGGAAATCGGCTCTCCGGGCATGGCCCGGATGACCCGGGCACTTTAAGACAGAGAAGTTGATGAAGTTGGAAACGAAATTCCGATTGGCTCGCGGCATCGGGGTTCCGCTTAGAAGCTTCTTTTTGGGGGTAAAAAGTGTGAGTCAAGGCCATTTTTTACCCCAGTTCTTTATCAAATTCCCTGAAAATTCATAGTGTTGGTCTGGTCCGACCCCCCCGTCACGCCCCCGTCACCCGGCTTCCGGTGAGCGTCGGGGAAGCCAGAAGCAACTTTTACTTAAGTCAGGTTGATTTCTCTTTGGGTTGAAGTTGCCGATAGGCCAGGGTATAAGATAATCATAGCGAGGTGTTGCTGATCAACCTAAGGACGGCCTGTTCCAATCGATCCTGGAAATTTAAAGGCAGTTCAATAACCGACCGGGCATAGGCCCTCAGGTCGGTTCTTTCCCGGTTGGTGAGCCAGGAATAGGCCTTCTCCCATTGGTCGATCATAGGACGGGATTCCGGATCGTCCGATCCGGCTAACGTTTCAATCGGCAGAAGGGTTTTTAGAAAAACAGCCCAGGCTATTTTTCTCAGGGCCGCCAGATCCTTGATCAGTTCCCAGGCTTGCCGTTCCTCTCCGGTATCTTCCATCAAATATTCCAGTAGTCGATTTTGGTAACGTCCTAATCCCCGTTCACTTAACAACCGGACCACTTCCGCGTCTTTCAGAGCCACGGAAAGCAAATAGACCAACTGCTGGAGCTGGGGCAGATCCAATCCCGCTGACCCGGCGGTTTCCTGAAGTCGTTCGGAAAAAAGAAATTGATAAAATTCCGGCTTGCCGTGGAGCAGGGCGTGGCCGATCTCATGTTCCACTACGCCCCGGACTACTTCTTCCGGAATGCCCCGGATCTTTTCAAGGGACAGGTGAATCCTGGGGTAACCCCTCCAGGCCTCGTGGGTGGCCAGAAATTCGGATTCACCGCCGGTGACTACCCCCAACTCGGCTTTTTCCCGGGCGTCGAATTCCTGAAAATCCTTTTCTTTCTCCCAGAGGTAAAGGGAAATACGGTCCGGGGCCCCGGCCGCGGTTTTTCCAATAACCTCTCCTGTCCATTTTTGGACTTTCAGGAGAAAGGATTCATCTACCTTGCCCTTCAAGATGGGTTCTATCACGGTCGGCATTTCTTAAGCTCTCGGCAACAACCTCATAACGTGACAACAGTCAGGTTGGAAGTCAGAATGTCAGAACTATTGGCGTGCCGGGGGCGTCCAATCGGCCCTGTCCGGGTATCACATGCTTTCGAAAATTTCTTTGGTTGAAATCACCTTGGCGTATGGGGCAGACAGGGCCGCCATAAAGGAGGCGTGAACCTCTGACTGCCTTTATGGTTTTGCCCTTAAAATTCAGGTCTTTTGTGGCGCAGGCATCTTCGGCAACCATACAGTTGAAACCTAAATCGAAAGCGGCACGGGTGGTTGCGTCTATACACATGTGGCTCATTGCGCCACAGATAACCAGCTGGTTGATTTTTCCTTCTTTCAGAATTTCCAGCAGAGAGGTGCCGCGGAAGCTGTTTGGAAAGTTTTTTACGACAACCGGTTCATCCCCTTGGGGAGTTACCTTTTGATTAATTTCTGCTCCATCCGTCCCGGGTAAGAAAAAGGTCGCGCCCGGGCGAGCTGAAAGGTGCTGGATATGGATGACCGGAGATCTTCTTTTTCTGAATTCGTTCAAGAGAATTCGGGCATTTGCCGCAGCTTCCTCGATACCGGCAAGTTCCATGGCGCCCCCGGGGAAATAATCATTTTGCAGGTCAACCAATACCAGGCAGTTGTTCATATCGTCTCCTTACCACTTCATTGGCAACAGAATTTTCTTAAGTTAAGGGCATTGGGGCCGATCCCCCGTTCGAACACGTTGGCCTGCCGGGCGTCCGATCGGGCCTGTCCGGGCATCATATTTTACCTCCCGAATTTATGAGGACTGGATTTCCTGCTTCTCCTTAGGAACTCAGTCAGCCGGATCCATTATTCATGCATCATCATCATCGGCCCGGTTTTGATCATATCCGCTAACTTTTTGCGCTGTTCCGGGGTCAATTTGGTTTTAATATTTTCCAGAGCCTTCAGGTGAGAAAGGTGCATTTCGGTCCTCAACGAACCCAATTGCCTCACTTTGGCTTCAACGGCCTTCATATCCAGCGGGTCCTGGAGGATAAGGTCCCGGAGTTCTATCCGGGCGATGCTGATGTCCGCCATCCTCCTGATCGTATCTTTTTTAATGCCGCTCCTGATTTCACCGATCACTTTCTTTTGCTGCTCGTCGAGGGCTAAACCCTCAAGAAACCGCGCCAGATGATGCTCGGCTTCCATCATCCGACCGCTGGGGCCATGACCAGCCATCATGCCGGACCCCATGCCGTAGCCGCCCATCATACCCTGGGCGCACCTGCCGCATCCTTCCTTCATCCCATGCCTCAGGCCATGGCCGCCCATCTTGCCATCACCCGATCCGTGCCCGCCCGGCGCCATGGACTCCGATCCATGGCCGCCCGGCATGGCATGGCCCGGTCCATGTCCGCTTGTCTGCCCGTAAGTCAAGGCGGATAAGGCCACAATTGAAAATAAGGCGATGATCCCGGTTACGATTAATTTTTTCATACAAAACCCTCCTGTTTGTTTTTAGTTTGTATTATTGTATTCGAAACGGGAGAAAATGGAAATAAGGTCTATCCGGTATTTTTTGAATAAAAAAACTGTAGGAAGAATTGGCCCCTCCGACCCATCGGGTCTGCCTTTAGTATCTCGGCCGGGGCTTCGTCGTCGGTTCCTTTCCCGTTGGTTTAACCGGCCGACGGATCAACGGTATTTTTGGTGATTAAAGGGATAGGGCGGAAAGAAAATTTTTGCTCAAACCGTTTAATAACCAATTTGATGCGTGGGATGGAGAAGGGACGGTTTCCCGAATAATCGTCTTTTCCTGCTTTTCCTTCCAAATGAAGCCGGAGGGTTTTATCCATGCCTTTGCTTTGAATCAGGCCGGTTTCCCAGCGCTTGATGCTGGCCACGCCAACCTGTAAACAATCGGCCAGGGCCTGCTGGGACCAGCCCTTTTTTGCTCTCAGGGTCTTGATTTCATGACCGGTGAGAAGTTTGGCCCGCTTTCGATAACCCTCGGCCAGACGCCTTTGAATGTCCCCGGCAGATTGAAGGGTACCCGCCTCCAGGCCGCATTCCGGACAAACCACGGCTTCAACTTCGCAGGGAATGTCCATGCCCCTAAAGGAGATGGTTTTCAGTGATCTTCCGTGACTTCATTTCGGCATGCCCTCTGGGGCATTTCAGGACCTTCATGACTTCTCCGGTAGGCCTCTGCTCTTGTGGAGAGAAACAAGCCACAAGGTTTCGGCCCTTAAAACAAATTTAAAATAGATCCAGCAATTAAAACGCGGACTTTCTACTTCAAAAGCAAACAGCTCCAAATCCTTAATCGCCTTTTCATAAGACCTCTGGGGCGGTTTGGTTCCTACATAGTGCTCCGAGGAAATTAAATTCAACAGGTCGGATAATACGGTTTCCAGTTCATCTTCGATCAGGTAACTTAGTTCTATGGCATCCGAGACCAGGATTTCCTGATTTAGAATGGCGATACGGCCTTCGGCAAGGGCCCTTCGGGCCTTCCTAATTCGCCGATTAATTTCATGGGCGGATGGTCTGATTATCATGGTAAGGTATCAATTGATACCATGTCAAGGATATTTTTTAAACCAGGAGGTCGGTTTCTAAAGGGTAGTTGCTCAGCTATCACTTCAACCGGCTAAGGAGCCGGGGAACTTAATTTAAGAACCTGAAATGTTAACTTCACAAAAACGGGTGGAAGGAACTCAGGGAAATACTCACGGGGATGTGTAACGATAGGTATATTCGGATAAAATGAGAGATGTCAAGGGGTTTTTAATAAAACGTCCGACGTTTAGAGTTCGGTGTTCGGTGATAAAAAACAAGGGTAAGAGGCGAGATAAATGAGGGCCCAATTCAGGGGGTCACTTCAGCACTATTCGATCCGATATCAGATAGTTGCCGTGGCCCGACCCCATTAGACCATTAGCAAGACATTGAGAATTCAGTCCGTTCGCCTGGTCCGACCCCCATCCGTCAGAATGAATTCATCCTTTGAATTTGATGAAAGTCCCCTGCTTATACTCCTCAAAAGCGATTCGTAATTCTTCATGGGTGTTCATAACTATGGGACCATACCAGGCGACGGGTTCACCAATGGGCTTGCCGGAAATCAGGAGGAATCTCACTTTATGCTCCTCGGTAAAGACCATTATCTCGTCACCGTCATCGAATAGAACGATCGTTCCGTTGCCGACAAATGGATCGCGCTGAATGTCAAAGTAGTTTAATCCTTCCACTTCATACGTGAAAGGGTTTTTCTCCCTGCAGAAATATCCCTGTCCGTCGATTATGTAAGCGAAGACCGTATGGCCTTGTTTGGTGGGGTGTCTAAATTCTGCATTTGCAGGAACGGTAACGTCGATATACTCAGGATCAATAACAATATCCTGTACCGGACCTTTAATGCCGGATACTTCACCTGAAATGATCTTGATGGTCGACCCATCGGGAAGTTTGACTTCGGGTATTTGTTCGTTCGTTACGTCTCGATACCGCGGATCCATCATTTTCCCCCGGGACGGCAGATTGGCCCAGAGCTGAAATCCGTACATTTTTCCGTTTTCATCACCTTTCGGCATTTCCTGGTGGATGATCCCACTTCCGGCGGTCATCCACTGTACATCCCCCGAGCTGATAACTCCTTTATTTCCAAGACTGTCACCGTGTTCTACGTCTCCCTCCAGAACATAGGTGATTGTTTCGATCCCGCGATGAGGATGCCAAGGGAAACCTTTTAGGTAGTGTTCCGGATTATCGGAACGGAAATCATCAAGGAGCAGAAAAGGATCGAACACGGGCACTTCACTGAATCCAAAAGCCCTTTTCAGGTGAACGCCGGCACCTTCAATCGTCGGCTTGCTCTTTAGGACTTTACGGATTTGTCGGGTTGTAGGCATCGGTGATCCCTCCTTTATGAAATCCTAACGCCCAGCAGAAGGAGTGCGCCTTAGCGCGACTTCTCAATCCGTTTGATGGGGCTGGTAGTTTAAAATAAGTACCCTTTAATTCTCTATCAATGCAATTTAGAATCAACGTCACCTATCACAGTTTGGTGCAAACCACCAGAAGACAAGGCGTCCCTCCGAGGGAATTCCCCAAACGCTCCTCACCGCGGACACAGCAACGGCTCAGGCTGCGCTGTATAACAATTCAAGCTGATCCCTCGATGATCGCCGGGTGAGATAGGGGCTAAACTGTTACGCCGGCTTGTTTATGGTCTTCATCCCTTCTTCGCTTTTCTAATCCAGGATTGTACGGCAACCCTCACTGGTCATTTCTTCCGGGTTAAGGTCATCTCCATCATCTTCTCTTCCTTGCCCCTTTTGGCGGTGAGGTACATTGCATAGGCCATGGTATCGCCATCCACGATCTTGGACACACTGCGCCAGGTCATGGGACCCCGGGCGGGGTCGTCGTAGCGGCTTTCCTGGGTAATGGTTTTACCATCCCGGCTGGCAGTTCCCTCAAAATAGTAGATGCCGGTGCTCATGGAATCGATCCAGATCGACACATACTTCTTGGTATGATTGTCGTACCCGATGAGGTTGATGCCTTTGAACGTACTACCCATCATGTCGCCGGTATACTCCTGCTGCAGGTAACGTCCGTCAAGAAGCATTTTCTGTTTGCAGGTGCCTTTGGATTCAAGGGGGGGCTTATCGGGCTCCATCCAGCCCTTGGTCCTGGTAATCCAGCTTCCCGCCAGGTTCGCCAGACGCTTGTGGGGCTGGCCCGGAGTTCCTACCTTCTGGTAGATTTTCATCATCGCCTGCATGTCCATCTTGCCTTTTTTCTTCTTCTCTTTGGCCATCACAAACCTCCTTATGATATAGGCGGCCCTGGGCAATGGATTGAACGAATCCATGCAAGACAGTCGAACCGCCAGGATGTTCTAAGCCTATCAGCAGCCTTTGAACTGGTGAATAGGGTGAATGCCGTATTTTTGCAGGGACTCCACAGTATTTTTAAATAAAGACGTTTGGTTGCTATTTGGTTTGATCGTGTTGGGTGAGATTCAAGGATTACGACTTAGGAGGAAGTAACTAATGAGGGATTTTCGTTTATGGCAACGACGGGTGATGGGCCAGATGAACCCAGGAAGGTAATGTCGTTTCGCTCTTGCCATAGATTTTGGGGAAAAACAGCTTTTTTGATCTCGAAAAACTTATTATAGTCCCATTTTAGCGGGTGCGAGTGGCAATATTCCGTTCCAGATCAAATACTTCGCGTGGCCCGACCCGATTCAACCGCTACGTAGGTTGGCGCTGTCGGGATTCTTTTTTGACGGATATAGCCCAAGGGCTGCGTCTGAACTGGAAGACGGTCAAGTCTCTGGAAAAGCAATATATGCGAGAGCAGTTGAGGCGGGCAGGTATGCCGGCTTTATGGCTGATTGACTGCAAGGCCTTGTCCGCCGATCTATTCATAAATGCGTCCACATCCTGATCACCTTAACTCACGGGGTTCTTTTAAGGCTGATAATAACTTATGATGACGGAGCACTATGGATGTCCAGCCCCGTAAGCCCACCTATATCCTATCCGACTAAAATAATGATAAATGACAAATTGAAAATCTTTTGACAACCAAGCGGGAGTGTGATAATTTCGTCCCGACATGCTGAACATGAAGTTCAGGTCTTTTTCATTAAACCATTATTACAACCAAGAGCCATGAAGGCCGGCGCCAGGAAGGTGCCCTTTTATGGCTTTTTTATTCTGGTGGTTAAAACAAACAGGAGGGCTGTTATGGGCTATTTTAGGGGATTGGGTGTTCTGCTGATATTAATGCTGGCCTGCAATGGTTTTGCCCAGGAGACCGCCAAAGAGAAAAAAGATGAAAAGGTCTATGTCCTGGAAGAGGTGGTGGTGACCGAAGCCAAGATCGCTCAGTCAGCAAAAAGGATCACCCAGAAGATCGATGTCATTACCGCTGAAGAGGTCCAGACCCTGACCTACGGCAACCGGAACGTGGCCGAAATTTTTCGCTATCAGCCGGGCACCTTCGTGGATGTCCTTTCCCGGAACGACGCCAACTGGGGTTCTTACGGAGGTCTGGGACCCAAATACAACAGCTTTTTGCTGGACGGCTTACCTATCGACTCCTTTGTAGATACTATGAGTTTGGATGTCCTGCCCCTGGAAAAGGCCGAGGTCCATCGGGGTCCGGCAGCGGTAATGTATTCCAATTATCTCTCCATGGATTTTGCCGGCAATCAGTCGCCCCTGGCCGGCATCACCAATCTGGTTCTCAGGGATAAAATCGAAGAGACCCGGACCATGGTCGCCTTGGGGTACGGATCCTGGAACACCTATACCGGCAAGGTTTACCACCAGGGTCATCAGGGCAACTTTCATTACCTGCTGGGAGCCGGCTATGAAAAGTCGGACTATACCAATTACGGAACGGCCAACTCCTGGTTGAACATGATCGACAATCCCGAGTACCAGAAGACCAAGCTCTACTTCAAGACGACTTATTTTTTTAATCGGGACGATCACAAGGTCTCCCTGTTTGCCCATCATACCCAGCATACCGGGGATGCCGGCCGGCCCAACCGGGACTATGACCACAACTACAATACTGTGAATGCCGCCTACAGCAATCAGATCACCGATTTTCTCAATACGCAGTTCAAACTCGGCTACCGCAGTTATGACCGCCGCTGGGGTGAGGATAATTTTCCGGCTAGTCTGGATCTCAGATCCCACGACGGCGTCAAACAGCAGATTGTTCCCACCGACTTGGCCGTTAACCTCTTTCATTGGAAGAACAGCTTGCTCACCTTCGGGGCCGACTACCAATGGGCCACCTACGAAACCTATTCGGAGGCCGGGGGTTTGAAGACCAAGGGCAACGATGCCAGGGCCTATAACCTGGGTCTCTATGCCCAGGAGAAGCTGGTCTGGGACCAATGGATTTTTCGTTTCGGCGGACGCTTCAACACCACCCAGAATTCCTATGACCTGATCAGCGGCACGGTTCCGGCGGAAAAAGAGAAGTCCTGGGATAAATTCCTTTACAGCGCCGGCATCAAATTCAATGCCTTCCAGGACATCTCCTTTTATGGCAACATCGGCAGCAGCTTCCAGGCCCCTTCGGCCAAGTCGGTGGGCGGGACCTTGATGGCCTCGAAGATCGGGGCGTGCCGGGCAGGAACGGCCAGTTGCCCAATGCGAACCTGAAGCCGGAAAGCGGAATCGGCTACGACCTGGGGATGGATTATCGGATCTTAAAGAATATGACCTTCGGGGTGCGCGGCTTTTTGAACCAGGTGGAGGATGCCATTGTGGAAAACCGGGTCAGCGAAAATCCCTCCCAGAGCCAGTCGGTCAATGCCGGGAAAACCAGCTCCTATGGTTTTGAAGCCGAAATCAAGCATTCCTTCAGCAAGTACGCCGACTGGTTTGCCAATTTCACCTATACCAAAACCGATCTTAAAAACGATGTGGATCCAGACCAGGACGGCAGCAATGTCCCTTTTGTTCCGGAGTACGTGGGCAATTTAGGGGTAACGGGATATCTACCGTTGGATTTTACGGTTTCAGCTTATCTCCAGGCCGTGGGCAGCTATTACGACAGCACTTCGAAAAGCGGCCGCAAGTCCTTCGGCCCCTATGAGATCATCAATATGAAGATCCAGAAGGTGCTTTTTAAGACCAAGGACTTCAAGGGAAACTTCGTCCTGGATCTGATCAACCTGACCAACAGGAAGTACGAGATGCCCTGGCAGTTCCAGGATCCGGGCTTTTCCATGTTCGGGAGTCTGGAACTGTATTTTTAAGGAAAAAGATTTTTAGCCACGGACCCACACGGAAAAAAACGGACCAGAAATTTATTCCCGAGGTTGTTTGGTTTAAAATCGATTCCTGATTCCTCTTCCCCCATCCGGACTGCAAAGGTGGGGGAAGATTTTTTTTGTCCTTTGTGGTATTGATGAAAACCATGAAACGCTCCTTTTTACAACCGTTGCTGATCCCTATTCTGGTGTTAAGCTTATTGGTTCCCGCCCTTGCCCGGGAAGCGGACGGTCAGGGAATCGTGGTTGCCGATTTTCGAGGAAAAACGCTGAAACTGGCCAGGCCGGCCGAGCGGATCGTTTGCCTGATTGAAAGCGCCTTGAGCGGGATTTACATGCTGGGGGAGGAGAAGAGGGTGATCGGGATCTCCCGGAATATCTATAACGGCGATGTCTATCCCTACTACGCCGCCCTCGATCCAAGGATCAAGGATAAAAAGCTGCCGGCGCCGGGCAATTGGGACTTCGTCAATCTCGAGAGCCTCCTGGCTTTAAAGCCGGATCTGGTCATCATCTGGTCCCAGCAGACCGAGGTCATTACCGCCCTGGAAGAGAAAGGCATCCCGGTTTTCGGCGTCTTTATCAACCGCAAAGAAGATGTCTATCAAGAGATGCAGGCCCTGGGCCGGATAACCGGCAGCCTCAAAAGGGCCGAGGAGCTGGTTGCTTATAGCCAGCGGGAACTGGCCCGTTTTCAAAACCGGGTGGGGAATATTTCCTCGGAGAAACGTCCGGGGATCTATTATATGTGGGCCCAGGGGAACCTGGAGACATCCTGCGGCGAGAGCACGGTCAATGACCTGATTCATCTGGCCGGCGGCAGGAATGTCTGCGCCTCGATCCCCAATGAACACCTGATCGTGAACATGGAAAAGGTCCTCTCCTGGAATCCGGACCTGATTGTCATGTGGTATAATGAACGAAAAAATCCCGGAGATATTATCCGGGACCCCCAGTGGAAGCGGATCAAGGCCGTTCGGAGCCAACGGGTCCATGAGTTCCCGGAGGTTTTTTTGTGCGATCTCTGGACCCTTAAATTCGTTTATGCCGTCAAGATGGTGGCCAAATGGGCCCATCCGGATTTGTTCCGAGACATTGATCTGAGCCAGGAAAGAAAGAAGATGCTGGACTTCCTGTATGGCAAAAAGCTCTAAGAAAGTTCTATTCTACCTTATCCCGGTTCCTTTGATTCTGGCCTCCCTCTTCGTCGGCCCTTCGGACCAGGTCAGGCCTGAACATGTCGCCCGATGGGTCCTGCAGCAGTTCTCACCGGCCTCCGGGTCAGCCTCTCCGGATCTTTTAGTAGAAGCCATCCTCCTGGATGTGCGTCTTCCGAGGGTGATCCTGGCCTTCCTGGTGGGGGCGGCCCTGACCGTATCCGGCAATGCCCTCCAGGCCCTTTTCCGCAATCCCCTGGTTGCCCCGGAAATTCTGGGACTTTCCTCAGGGGCGGCCTTTGGGGCCGCCCTGGCCCTCAGCCTGGGCTTCCTCCCCCTTCAGGGCACGGCCTTTGTCTTCGGCCTGCTGGCCGTGGGCTTGAGCTACTTCCTGGCCCTGACCCGCAAAGGGGTGTCCATTGTTTCCCTGATCCTGGCCGGGATAATCATCTCGGGTATTTTCACGGCCCTGCTGACCATGGTCCAGTTTCTGACCGATCCTTTTAAGCTGCAGACCATTGTCCACTGGACCATGGGTAATCTCCATACCGCCAGTTGGACCAAGGTGCGTTCGGCCTCCCTGCCCATCCTCCTGGGCTGTGGGTGGCTTTTTGTTGTCCGCTGGCGCATGAATGTCATCGCCTTGGGTGATGAAGAAACCCGGGCTGTGGGTTTGAACCCTGAAAGGGAAAAACTCCTGATCCTGATTCCGGCCACTCTGGTGGCTTCGGCCTCGGTGGCTGTGGCCGGGATCATTGGACTGGTGGGTCTGGCCTTCCCCCATATGGTGCGGATGATGGTCGGACCGGACAACCGGATAACCATGCCGGTTTCCTTTGCCTTCGGCGGCTCTTTTCTTTTGCTGGTGGATAACTTTTCGCGGACCATCGCTTCCTTTGAGATCCCTCTGGGTATCTTTACCACCTTGATCGGAGGGCCATTTTTTATTTACCTGTTAAAGAAAAACCGTATGCAATATCCGGATGCCTGACTATGGCTGTGACTATCGAAAAAGTAAGTTTTGAATACGATGGAAATCCCATACTTAAAGACATCCGATTCGAGGTCCCGGAAGGGAAATTCACCGTACTTTTAGGGAAAAACGGCAGTGGCAAATCCACCTTGCTGCGTCTGATCGCCGGATTGCTGCCTTTAAAGACCGGGAGGATCAAAATCCTGGGACAGGATCTGCATCGGCTGAGCCTTTCCCAGCGGGCCAAATTGATCGGCTACCTGCCGCAATTCCATACCCCGATCTTCCCCTTTACCGTTGAAGAGGTGGTGCTCACCGGCCGGGCCTCCTATGTCTTTTCTACGCCGAGCAGGAGAGACCAAGAAAAAGCCGGCCAGGCCATCGCCGAGGTTGGTCTTGAAGGTCTCAGGAAGCGGCCTTATACGGAGTTGTCCGGCGGAGAGAGGCAATTGGTGATGATCGCCCGGGTCCTGGCCCAGGAGCCGAGAGTGATCCTGCTGGATGAGCCCCTGTCCCATCTGGATCTGGCCAACCAGGCCCGGTTCCTGGGCTTGATCAAAAACCTGACCGGGATCGGGATGACCATCCTGGCCGTTCTGCACGACCCCAATGCGGCCTTCCTGTCGGGCGATCATTTCGTTTTTTTGAAGAACGGCCGGGTTCAGGAAGTGGAAGAAGGGCAGGTCCCCTGGAATGCGGAATTCTTGAGCGCAGTCTACGGCACCCCCCTGAAAGCCATCCCCTTATGGCGACCGCTCGCTTATTGTGGCTTTTTGACGGCCGGAATTGGCATCGTTCAAAAGTTGTGGCACTAGCGCATTATTGCCTGATTGGGGGACAGGGGGTCTCGATTTCAAGGCTTGTCCAAAGGGGGATCCTTCCCGCAAATCCGGCCCAGATTTCTAAGGTTGGTTTAGAGCCGGGCATTCACCCAACCGAACAAACAGCTTTGGCGTAGGCCTGCTTAAGGCATTATCGTCAACCTTCCAGTCCCGCTAAAAGCGGGATTTCAAAGTGAGGAGTTTATGGTGGACAACCTTGAAATCGAGACCCCCTGTCCCCTTCCATTGGGTATCAGAAATATAAGGCCACAACTTTTGAACGATACTCAGGAATTCAAGGACGGGCCTGTCCGGAATTCGAGTCCATCATCAGAGAAGATTCATCCACCGCTTCAAAATCGGATCCCAGGATAACATCCAGTTCATGGAGGACGTCGTTGTCCCAGCGCTCATCCGGGGCACCCGAAATGTACCAGGCCGAGCCGTTATCGGCCAGGATCAGGCCGTATTTTTTCAAGGCCTGGGCGATGACCCGGGCCTGGGGTGAAAACCGTGAAAGGTCATAACCGGCCTTGAGTCGAAAGCGCTGGCCCATGGGAGGGTATTGGCTGCCGGTCAGGCTGGAGGCATAGTGGCGGGCCGGCCAGATAAAGGCCTTGCGGGTCTGGGGAACAGTGAAACGCAGGGCGTGCTTGATTTCACCGGAGGCAACTTCCTCGTAGCGCACCAGACCCGGCAGCATGGGCAAGCCGGCGGCGTCGGCCGAGGTCCAGCCGGCCGGGCGAAGGGTATGAGAATTCAGCGGGAAGATCGCCCCGGAGCCGGCGGACCACTGGCCGTTCTGTTGATAAGCGGCATAGAGTTCATAGAGGATGCAGTTATCCCGGTCGACGATCAGGATGTGGCGGTCGCCGTTGCCGTTCGGGTCGCCTTCGATCAACGGCCGGTCGGGGATAGGGTAGGGCCCGGGATCGCTTTCAGAGGGGTAATAGAAAATGACGGATGATTTGGGTTGATTGCCGGAAACGATGTTGAAGGGGATGCCGATGGGAAAACCTTCCCAGGTCCCGGCCCCGAAATCGGCATGAACATGGCGCCCGGGGCCGATGGTAGCGATATAGACATTGGAGTTAGGATCCAACGGCAGGTTGTCCACCGGTGTGTTCCAGATGTTATCGGCAGGCAAGAGGGGACAGCCGGCCAGGGTGGGCCCGGCCGGGGCGGCCAGGATGAGCGGCAGATAGATGAAGGAGCCGGCTTCGGCCGTTGAGCCGGTCCCGCCTATGAGGAGAATCAAGACCAGGATGGGGATAAAAGGCCTTAGAAATTTCATGCAGGTCTGTCTTATTCAAAATAATTGCTATTCTACTTCAAGTTGTGGCATTCTTTTCCGATTAGTTGGCCAGGACTAAAGGTTCGACGGTTTTAATGAAGCGGACGAAGGCCGGTCGGCACTATAATGCTGCCTTTCCAAGGCAGCCACAATCTAATCAATGGATCGCATTAGTATCCTCTTTTAAACTTCATCTCACCCGAATTGGAACCTAAAAAAAAATATGCTACAATGGATTTACCATTTTATAAAGATCAAAACGAAGTGTGTTCAACCCTCTGATAATCATCCCTAACATCTGACCCGGATTATGTGTTATCCATCCTTTTCAAGAGTTACGGGAGATCCACCAGGCCGGAGCCCTAGGGATTTAAAAACATGTCCTTTTTTGAAGTCATAGTTCCTCCGTTGGACCACCCTTTAACCTACGAAGTCCCCGAGGAAATTTCTCCGGATCCCCAAATCGGGCAGCGGGTCCTCGTCCCCCTTAAAAATAAGATAGTTACCGGCTACTTATGGGAGGAAGTTAAAAAAACACTTCAGGGTCCGGAAATCAAGCCGTTAATCCGTATCCTCGACTCCCAGCCCTTTTTCTCACCGGCTCTGCGCCCCTTTTTCACCTGGATCGCCCAATATTACCTCCATCCGATCGGGCAGGTTCTAAAGACCGCCCTTCCCCCGGGATTGACGGTCAGGAGTGTCTTGAAACTCCAAATCACTGACTTAGGCCAGAAGGTGCTTCAGAACGAACTCCTGCCTCATGAGGACCGGGCTTTGTTGAAAAAAATTACCCCAAAGGGTCTGCTATTTTCTCGGCTGGCCGCCGAAGAAAGGGAATCCGTTGTTAATTTTGAAGCCTTAGGCTGGGTCTGTCAGACCAGCCAACTCAATCAGGAACGGGCTAAGGTCAAAAAAGAAAAGTGGCTTCATCCGGGTCCTTGTTTTGAGGGGCGGCATTTTTCAGAAAAAGAGTTGCCCTTGTTTGAGCATTTGACCTCCTTCTCCTGCGGGTCGCTTCGGGACATCAAGGCCCTTTTCAACCTATCTTCCCAGCGGCTGAACACCTTGAGAAAAAGGGGCTTGATTGAAATCAGGGACCAGGTTTGCTACAGAGATCCTTTTGGTGAAATCCTGTCGGTCGAGGAGATCCCCTTGACCCTCTATCCGGAACAGAAAAAGGCTTTGGAAAAAATTAAGGAAGGGCTCCAGTCAGGGGAATATCAAACCTTTCTTCTGCACGGCATCACCGGATCAGGAAAGACCGAAATCTATCTCCAAGCGGCGGTCGAGGCCTTGAAAGAGGGCAAACAGGCCTTGGTCCTGGTCCCGGAAATAGGCCTGGTACCCCAGATTGAGGGGCGATTTCGCCTCCGCTTTGACGACCGGATCGCCCTCCTCCATAGCGGCCTGAACCCCGGTGAACGACTGGACCAATGGCGGCGCATTCAACAAGGTGCAGCCCCGGTGGTGATCGGCACCCGTTCGGCTATTTTTGCTCCTTTTTCAAATTTGGGTCTGATTATTGTCGATGAAGAACATGACGCTTCCTACAAACAAACCGATTCCCTGCGTTACCATGCCCGCGACTTGGCCCTGGTGCGCGCCCGATTGCATTCGGCCCTGGTTATTCTGGGCTCGGCCACTCCCTCCATTTCCACTCTTTATCTCAGGCGGCAAAAAAAAATCACCTACTTGGGATTAACCAAACGGGTTCGGGATCAGGCCCTTCCTGAGGTCAAGGTCCTTGATATAAAAAAGTTCCGCCGTCGGGGCCAAATCCCCCTTCTGAGCGCTCCCCTGGAAGAAGCCCTCCGCCAAAACCTGGAAAAAAGTCGGCAAGCTCTCCTTTTTCTAAACCGCCGGGGCTTTGATACCCTGATTCTCTGTACCCTCTGCGGGGAGATACTCAAATGCCGGAATTGTTCGGTGGCCTTAACCCATCACGCCCGGCAAAACCAGCTCCTCTGCCACCTGTGTGGTTATCACATCCCCATCCCCCAGCGATGCCCTCAATGCCGACAGGAAGGAATCAAGCCTCTGGGCTTAGGGACCGAAAAAGTCGAGAAAGAACTGATCAGGCTTTTCCCGGAAGCGGCCCTGGACCGGATGGACCGGGACACGGTGGTTCGTAAAAGATCGCATTTTGAAATCCTGAAAAAAGTAAGGGACAGGAAAACAGATATCCTGATCGGAACCCAGATGATCACCAAAGGCCATGATTTCCCTTATGTCACTCTGATCGGGGTTATCTGTGCCGATCTGTCTTTGAACTGGCCCGATTTTCGAGCCGGGGAAAGGACCTTCCAGCTTCTGGCTCAGGTAGCCGGCCGGGCCGGAAGGGGCGCCGATCCGGGAACGGTTTATATCCAGACCTATAATCCCCATCATTATGTCTTTAAGTATCTTCTGCTCCATGATTACCTGGGTTTTTTCGGACAGGAAATCCGGTTTCGCCGGGAACTCGGGTATCCCCCTTTTTCCCGTCTGATAAATGTCCTCTTCCAGGGCAACCGGGAATCGGCGGTTAAAGAGGCGGCCGGGGTAACGGCCGGAATCCTCCGGCTGGAAAAAGAAAAAAGCCGCTGGGGAGATTCTCTGGAGATCTTAGGACCTGTGCCGGCCCCCATCGCCAGGATCAAAGGGAAATACCGCTATCAACTCCTGTTGAAAGGGGAGAACAGCCGGATGGTCCACAAGGCCGCCGGAATTATTCAACAGGCCGAGAAAGGTGTGATTCAGGGAAAAGGGGTTCAAATTGTCCTGGATGTCGATCCGGTAGATATGCTATAATTTTGCTCTGAGACATATAAAGCAAAAAGCAACAGGTCAGGCAATATGACAACTAAGATGATGAGCCGGTTATGGCCCTCTTAGAAATCCGCAAATATCCGGATCCGGTTTTGGGGAAAAAAGCTAAACCGGTGGAAATTATCAATGACACCCTTAAAGCCCTGATTCAGGACATGGTCGAGACCATGTATCAGGCCCCGGGGATCGGTCTGGCGGCCAACCAGGTCGGAAGGCCTCTCAGACTGATCGTCTTTGATGTTACCCCCAAAGATCAAAGCCGCAATCCATCGGCCATTATCAATCCGGAAATTTTCGAGGCCGACGGCGATCAAACCGTTGAAGAGGGCTGCCTCAGCGTCCCGGATTATTATTCCGAGGTAAAACGAAGCGCCAGCGTAAAAGTGCGGGGACTGAACGACCAGGGTCATCCGGTCGAGGTCTGCGCCGAAGGGATGCTGGCCACGGTTTTACAACATGAAATTGATCACCTGGACGGTATCCTCTTTATTGACCGCATCAGTTCCCTGAAACGGACCCTTTATAAAAAAAGGATTCAAAAGAAGTTGAAGAAAGAAAGTGAACCGGTCTAACTATTCCCGTCTAATCTTCATGGGCACCCCCGATTTTGCCCTGCCCTGCTTAAAGG
The DNA here is from genome assembly GCA_963711835.1 of uncultured delta proteobacterium. Lineage (GTDB taxonomy): Bacteria > Desulfobacterota > RBG-13-43-22 > RBG-13-43-22 > RBG-13-43-22 > CAVQFQ01. The sequence continues at coordinate 636,669 of CAVQFQ010000017.1, forward strand.
CCCTCTTGCAGGCCAAAGAGGAGGTGGTTGCCGTTTATACGCAGCCGGATCGTCCCCGAGGACGGGGGCAGAGGATAAGCCTTTCTCCGGTCAAAGAGTTGGCCTTGGACAGCCGCCTCCCGATCTTTCAACCCAAAACCCTCAGGGACTCGTCCCTTCTCAGGCAATTGGCGGAACATAAACCGGATCTCTTAATCGTGGTCGCCTATGGTTTGATCCTCCCCCAAGAGGTTCTGGACATCCCGACCTGGGGGGCCGTCAATGTCCATGCCTCCTTATTGCCCAAATATCGGGGGGCGGCCCCGATTCAGTGGGCCATTATTAAAGGTGAAAAAGAGACCGGCGTTACCACCATGCGCCTGGATGCCGGTATGGACACCGGAGATCTGCTCTTCCAGCAACCCCTGCCGATCCTGGAAACCGATACCACCCAGAGCCTGCAGGATCGGCTTTCCGAAGCCGGCGCGTCCTTATTGCTCCAGACTCTCACCGCCCTTCGCCAGGGCACCTTAGTCCCCTTTCCCCAGGACCCCCGCCTAGCCAGCTATTCCCCCCCCTTAAAAAAAGAACAGGGGGAAATCAATTGGGAACTGTCGGCCCGGGAAATAAACGGTTGGGTAAGAGGCTTAACCCCCTGGCCGGGTGCCTTTACTTTTTGCCGGGGAAAACGATTGCTCTTGCATCTGGCCTCACCCGAAACGGAAAACGATCGCGGGATCCTGGGAACCATTCACTCTCTGCCTGAAGGATTGATTCGAGTCCAGACCGGCCAGGGGTTATTGGTCTTGAAAGAAGTTCAGTTGGAGGGCCATCGCCGGGTCTCGTCCCAAGAATTTTTGAAAGGGTTCCCCCTCAAGGTCGGAGATCGCCTGGGCCGCCGATGGCCTTGACCAGGGCCTTGGCTCTCCAGGTCTTGCTGAAGGGACACCGAAGCCAGGCCTATCCGGATCAGATCCTGCGGGAGATGCTGGACCGATATCCCGACCTTTCCCTTCGTGACCGGGCCCTGGTCTATCAATTGGTTTTAGGAGTGCTTCGCTGGCAGGGGAAGATCGACTGGATTATCCGGCAGGTTTCCCTGAGACCTCTGGAAAAGCTGTCCCTGAAGACCCTGACCATTTTGCGTTTGGGGGTATTTCAACTCTTTTTCCTATCCCGCATACCCCCTTCGGCTGCCGTTAATGAATCGGTCAACCTGGCCAAGAACGGGGAGGAATGGTCAACCGGATTCATCAATGGGGTGCTTCGATCCATCCTTCGGAGGAAAGAGAGCTTTCCCTTTCCCACCCCGGAAGATCCTATCCCCTACTTGGCCGTTAATTATTCCCACCCGGTTTGGCTGGTGGAAGAGTGGCTCCGGATTTGGGGTTTTGAAAAAACCCGGGAATTCTGCCAGGCCAACCTGGAGATCCCGCCCGCAACCCTTCGGGTCAATACCTTGAAAATCGGCCGGGATGTGCTGCTTCCTAAATTGCGCAGGTTGGCTTCCCAGACGGAGGCTGCGGCCTACTCCCCGGAAGGGGTAAGGATGATCTCACCCCTCAAACCTTTGCAACAGACCGAATTTTTCAAAGAAGGCCTTTTCCAGATCCAAGACGAGGCATCCCAACTTATCAGCTTTATCCTGGATCCCCAGCCCGGAGAAAGGATCTTAGACCTGTGCGCCGGTTTTGGGGGGAAAGCCTCGCATCTGGCCCAGTTGATGAAGAACCGGGGGATCATCCGGGCTGTTGACCATAATCCCAGGAAATTAAAAGATCTGATGAAAAATGTTCACCGTCTGGGGGTTTCCATCATTCAAGGCTGGGTCGGGGATGCCGCCGGAGAGGACATTTTTCCGAAAGACAGCCCTCCCTTTGATCGTATCCTGCTCGATGCGCCCTGCACCGGCTGGGGGGTGATCAGGCGCAATCCCGACCTTAAATGGCGGCTCACAGCCGAAGACAGTCCCCGTTTAGCCGACCGGCAAAACAAGTTCTTGCAAAAAGCCGCCAACTGGCTTAAATCGAAAGGTGTTCTGGTTTATGCCACATGTACCCTGAGCCCGACGGAAAATGAGGAAGTGGTGGCCCGGTTTTTAAAGGAACATCCGGATTTCTCGCTGGAGGATGTTTCTCCTTTTTTACCCAGGAAGGCCAAAGGACTGGTGGACGGCCAAGGGTTTTATCGGACCTGGCCTCCCCTTCATGGAACGGACGGCTTTTTTGCCGCCCGGATGATAAAAAGCGGTTAGCCCCCGGCAATCACCATTCAGGAAAAAAATAAACCTCCTGTGTTTGGGTAGTTGCCGATCGCTGAAAGCTGATAGCTCAACGCCAAAAATATAGGAGTTGTAACATGAGACGCATTGCCCCCTCGATACTTTCTGCAGACTTTGTTCGGCTTAAAGAAGAAATTCAGGCCGTGGAGGCCGCCGGCGCGGATTATCTTCATATTGATGTCATGGACGGCCATTTTGTCCCCAACATCACCATTGGGCCGCCGGTAGTAGCGGCCGTCCGGAAAGTCACCCGCCTCCCTCTGGATGTACATCTGATGATCGAAAACCCGGATCAGTATATTCCGGAATTTGCCAAGGCCGGAGCCACTATCCTGTCCGTCCACCAGGAGACCTGCCCCCACCTTAACCGAACCATCAATCTGATCAAGGAATACGGCCTGATCCCAGCGGTAGTTTTGAATCCTTCCACCCCGATCTCCACCTTGGAGGATATCTTGGAAGAGGTGGACATGGTCATGATCATGAGCGTCAATCCCGGTTTCGGAGGTCAGAAATTCATTCCCGGAACAATCAAGAAGATCCGCAACCTCAAAAGGATGATAAGGGAAAGGGGTTTAAACATAGATATTGAAATCGATGGAGGGGTTACTCCAAAAAATGTAGGCCAAGTCTGTGAAGCCGGGGCGGATGTGGTGGTGGCCGGTTCGGCTATTTTTCATACCCCCGACTACCGGAAGACGATGGCCTTATTCAGGGCCGAAATGGGGGAGGGTGCCTAACTTTTCGAACCCTTTTTTTAATTAATGCTGCTCCGAAAATAACCCTTTCCGGATCCCCATTATTTAAGCTCAAAGAGATGAAAGGCGCAGACCACCAGCGAATGGGTGATCCCTTCATTGCCGATCAGATTTTTGATTTCGGGATAAGGCACCAGAACCACCTCAAACTCTTCACTCTCCTCGGGCGCAGCTTCCGCGATGCGTTTCACCCCTTTGGCCAGAAAGGAATGGCAGCGGTTGTTTAAAAAGGCCGGATTGGGATGGACATATCCCAGATATTCCCACTGGTCGGAGGCATAACCGGTCTCCTCCAGGAGTTCTTTCCGGGCCGCTATTAGGGGGGTATGGCCCGGATCAACGATCCCCCCGGGTATCTCCAGGGTGACGGTTTCGGTTCCGAACCGGAACTGCCGGATCAGGACCACTTCTCCCTGCTCGGTGAGAGGGATTACATTGACCCAATCGGAACTTTCCAGGACATAAAAAGAGGCTTCCTTCTCATGACGGGGTAACTGATAACGATCCTCCCGAATGCTGAAAATCCGAAAGGAGGCCAGGACCCTGGTAGAAATCCTTTTCCAACGTTCAGCTAACTTCATCGTTCGTCTCTCCTCCCTTCCTCAATCGAGGCATTTCTGGGAAAATGGCGCCATTCATAAGCCGCCCCTCCGGTCCCTGTTGGCCCATATTATTTTGAGACCCTTAATAAAGGCCGGGATTGACTTTAAGCCCGGTCTTGTGCTATTTCAGAGGATAACCATGTTAGACCTAAAAATCCTTCGGGAACGACTGAATTGGGTTCAAGACCGCCTTTCCCTGCGGGGGAAGGAATTGCCCTGGCAGACCTTTGAGGCCCTGGACCGGGAGCGCCGGGAAATTCTGCAGAAAGTGGAGGCCCTCAAGCACCAACGCAATGTGGTCTCGGAGGAAATCGGCCGCTTAAAGCAGGAAAAAAAAGACGCCCAGGAGGCCATCCTGGAAATGCGGGAGGTCTCCAGACGAATCAAGGAACTGGATGAAAGCCTGGCCAAAACAGAAGAGCAATTTCAGGCCCTTCTTCTAACCCTGCCCAATCTTCCCCATGAATCGGTTCCCATAGGGTATTCCAGCGACGACAATCCCGTGGTTCGGAGTTGGGGCGAAAAGCCGGCCTTTTCCTTTGCCCCCCAGGCCCACTGGGACCTTGGAGAACATCTGGATATTCTTGATTTTGAGCGGGCTACCCGGATGACCGGGGCCCGGTTTGTGGTCTATAAAGGACCCGGTGCCCGGTTGGAAAGGGCCCTGATCAATTTCATGCTGGACCTCCACACCACGGACCATAATTACACCGAAATCCTCCCCCCCTTTATAGTCAACAGCCAAAGCCTGATGGGCACCGGCCAGTTGCCTAAATTCCGGGAAGAGCTATTTAAATTAGAGGGCTGGGATTATTTCCTGATCCCCACCGCTGAGGTGCCGGTGACCAATTATTATCAACAAGAGGTTCTTCAAGAGAAGGATCTACCTAAATATTTTGTTGCCTACACCCCCTGCTTTCGATCGGAGGCAGGCTCCTACGGCAAAGATACCCGAGGTCTCATTCGCCAGCATCAATTCAACAAAGTGGAACTGGTAAAATTCTGTCTTCCCGAACAGTCGTATGCCGAATTGGAAAGACTCTTGGAAAATGCCGAGGAGGTCCTCAAACGGTTGGGCCTTCATTACCGGGTGGTCAGCCTCTGCAGCGGAGATCTCGGCTTTTCTTCAGCCAAGACCTATGATATCGAGGTTTGGCTGCCGGGCCAGCAGCTCTATCGGGAAATATCTTCCTGCAGCAATTTTGAAGACTTCCAAGCCCGGCGGGCCGAAATCCGCTTCCGGCGGGAAGGAAAATCCAAGACCGAACTGGTCCACACCTTAAATGGTTCGGGGCTGGCGGTCGGCCGGACCCTGGTAGCCGTGTTGGAAAACTACCAACAGTCCGATGGCAGCGTCCTGATCCCCGCAGTCCTGCAACCCTACCTGGGCGGGATCGAAAAAATTACCAAGCCGGCCTGATCTCTCCCCATGCTTTCAACCCTGCTCCTCCCAATAGGAAGCGCAGGCGCTATCCGATTCCCAGACCGCGACCTTGCTGATCCGGGTTTGTGAATCGTCCAGAAGACGGCTCAATTCCCTGAAGAGATAGCGGGCGATATTTTCCGAAGATGGGTTTTCCTGTTGAAAATAGGCCTGGTCGTTCAAATAGGTATGATCCAATCGCTGCAAAACTTCCCGGGTAATGGCCTTGATTTCTCCAAAGTCCTTAACCAGTCCGGTTTCATCCGGTTGAGAAGCCCGGACATAGACTTCCACCTTCCAGTTGTGCCCATGGAGTTGCTCGCATTTCCCTTTAAAGCCCCTCAAATGATGGGCCGCTGCAAACTGGGTGATTATTTTTAATTCATACATGATCAGGCCATCCCGGCCGTTTTCAGGATTTTAAGACGATTTTGAAATTTCTGACCCAAGGCCCTCAAGTCCACCTGCAGGCTGGCCATATCCTGGTGCCTTTTGGCCAGAATCCGTTCCACTTCGGACATCCAATACTGGACCACTTCAATCTCTTTTTTTGAGAGCTCTTCCTGAAGCCGCTGATTGATCTGCTTGATAAGGGCCTGATCCATGGGGAATAGGTTCTCTTTCTACGGGTTGTAATGAATTTTTTAGGAAAAATGGCAATGGGTTTAATATTTCATAGGATTCAGGCGAAGTCAAGGCCTTGCTGATTTCTGAAAGCTACTTGAGGGTTGACATAGCGCGAGGGAAGTGCTACTTTCCAAGACTATGAAAAATACAAGGAACTTAACCCTAACGAAGGCTCTGTTTGGAAGTCTTTTTTTGCTTTCTTTGATCCTGCCGGGGGCAGGGATTGAGACGGCCTGGTCTGCCGAAGCCAGCCGGGTGGCCATACTGCCCTTTGCCATCAACGCCTCCGACAAGCTGGACTATCTGAAGGAAGGCCTTCAGGATATGCTGGCCTCCCGTCTGGCCTGGGAGAACAAGGTACTGGTCCTGGACCGTCTTCAGGTTCAGAAGGCTCAGGAAAAGTTTCCCGGACCGGTGGATGAGAAAAAAGCCCTCCTGATCGGCAAGGAGTTACATCTGGATTACCTCCTCTGGGGGAGCGCCACCATCATCGGGACCGGCATCAGCCTTGACGTCAGCCTGGCCGACCTTTCCGACCAGCGGCCTCCCTTGAAATTTTTTTCTCAGGCCAAAGGGATGGATGAGGTAATTGTCAGGGTCAATGAGCTGTCCGATGATATCAACGAAAAGGTCTTTAAACGACCCCGGTCCTATGCGGCGGCCGCCTCACGGGGGGAATCCGTTTCTTCCGGAACCGGAGCGGCGCCCGCTTCCCCGGCTGCTTCCGAGAGATCTCCTCTGGCCTTGAAGGATTTTACCATCAATACCCTTTCCCCGCAGATTATTCTGAATGCCGGAGGTTTTGATGTGGCCGGTCTCTGGCGCAGCGCCATCCTGCCCTATGCCCTCCGGGACCTGGCCTTTGGAGACCTGGACGGCGATGGGAAGATTGAAACCGTTATTATCAGTCAAAACAAGGTCTATATTTACCGCTATGTTCAGGACAAGTTTGAACTGGTCAAGGAGATAGCCGGACAGCGGTTCGATAATTATATCGCCGTGGATGCGGGCGATATCCATGGGACCGGCCGGGCCCAGATTTTTGTTACCAATTACCATTCCGGAACTCCAAAATCCCTGACCCTGGCCTGGGATAATGGGGACTATAAGGTGCTGGCCAGGGATATCCCCTACCATTTGCGTATTCACCAGCTGCCCGGTCGGGGGGCGGTTCTTTTGGGTCAAAAAAAAGTTCGGGATATCCCCTTCTATCCCGAAGTTCACATCCTGACCTGGAAAGGCCGGGAATATGTCTCGGTTGAAAAATTGGAGGTGGCCGAAGGGGCAACTGTTTTTAATTTTGTTTTTGCCGACCTGAACAACGACGGCTCCACCGAGATCGCTCATCTCAGCCGCAATGACCGGCTGATGGTCCTGAGTCCGAAATGGAAAACGGAATATATCAGCAGCGACCTTTACGGGGGCACCGTTAATTTTGTACTAGGGACCGAGGAATCAAACACGTTCACCTCTACGATCATGTCGGAACAGGCCAACCGCCACTATGTCCCGGCCCGCCTGGTGGTCACCCCGGTTTTGGATCCGGGGAAAAACGAGCTGATTGTCAATAAGAATAAGGGGTCTTTTCAGAACAGTATCCTGGACCGCTTTCGCTCCTATTCCAGCGGGGAGATATATTCCTTAAGCTGGGACGGGGCCGGCTTCAAAGAAAACTGGCGGACCCAGGTGATTCCCGATTATGTGGCCAATTACGGAGTGGCCCAATTCAAGAACAATGGGCGGCGTCAACTGGTGGTCGGGGTGGTTCAATCCCGAGGATTTCCTTTTGTCTCCGACGCCCGGAGTGTGCTATACTGCTATGAGTTGGGCCTGGTGAAACCCAGTCAACGTTAGCCTATCCGTGGCGGTGTAGCTCAGGTGGTCAGAGCATGCGGCTCATATCCGCAGTGTCCGGGGTTCAAATCCCTGCACCGCCACCATCTTTTAACCCCTTTTAGCCAGGCATTCTTAACCCTATCGGCCATGGAACGCATCTTCTTTACCTTTTATTTTTGCTTTTCTGAAGGCGGATGCCCGAGGAAGGAAACCCTCCTGCCTTCCTGAGCGGATGAAACGGGCGGTCGCCGAAAGCGCTGCCCTGGGTTTTTTAAAGGCCTTGGGCGATCGCCCCAAGGCCTTTTTTTTTGATGAAACCTGATCCGTTCGTATCACCCCGACCCCCTTATTGGGAAGTCAGAGATAAATTTTTGAAACAGGCTGATTGAACAACACATGACACAAAAAAACAGCCTCTATCTGCCGGCCAAGCAGGTGGAAAAAAAATTCCAGGAAGCCGGTTTGGGCTTAAAAGAAACCCTGGCTTTGATAGAAATGACCTGGCAGGATTCAGGGCAGGGATCCGCCCCGGGGCCTTTTAGCGATCTTTTCAGCGGACTGGATCATTTGACCCGGCATACCGTCCAGGGCAGCCGGATCAAGCGTTATAAACCGGGCGGACCAGGCCGGCCGTTTCAGACCTTCGAAGTCTATACCGCCGAGGGGGAGGTCCTGGCCTACCTGAATATGCTTTACCTGAGAAAGCCTCTACCCTGCTATTATCTGGTTTACGTTGAGGTGACGCCCGCTTTTCGAGGGAAAGGATTGGGCAATCGCATTCTGGCGGCCTTCCGGGATTTTGTAGAAGATAAGGGGGCCCTCGGCCTTTTGGATAATATCATTCCGCCAGAGGATCCCACCTTCGACCTGTATGCCAAACTGGGCTGGCTTCCTATTGAAACCTGGCTGAGCTCCCAGGAGGACATGACCCAGGGACACTATATGATCACTATCCCTTCGACCCTCAAGACCGACCAGTTTAGGCTAAAACTTCCCAAGCTGCTCTTCAATCTCAAGAAGAAAAGACCGGTTATCGACATGCAGGACAACGAGTTGATGGTCCAAAGGACCATCCAGGAATTCCATCAGATTTACCAGGCCCTGGAAAAACTGTTTCAGGCGGAACTCACGGCCGGCCGCTCCAGCCCTTTGATGCGCTTTATGTTTACCAAATTTACGACCCGGCTGTTGGGTTTTCGGCGCCGCATCCAGGAACTGTTAGGCTATACCGGTGGCGAGTCTCTGGAGCAGATCGTTCTCTCTCCGACGGTCTGTGCTTTACCGATTCAATCCCATACCTTTGAGCCCAACCCGGCCGGCCGGCTGCAGCTTTTCGGAAAGGCCGCTTTCTGGCAATCCCTGCCGGACTTTTTACGGGAAAACCCTACCTCTTCCATCGAGGGTCTACCCCTTTACCAACGCCCTTTTTTAATCCAATGGATGAAAGCCCACCAGCGGACCGAGCCCCTGAAATTAACCATTGCCGACCTCCTGGACCTCGGATTCGATCCCACCCGGCTCCGGGAATTCCGGCACCAAGGACAGGCCATTATCTTTGAACGGGTCTCTCCTGCTCTCCTAACCGGAGTAAAAGTGAGAGGAGCCCTCCTGGAAAAAATTGGCCGAAAAACCTCCGGTCTTCGTCTGAACGGGACCCAAATGCGGATCAATCCCATACTGGTCTGGATTCTGGACCGGGGCAATGGGTATATTCTGCGCCAGAAGATAGCCGGGATTCACTGGGAAGAGGCAGCGGCTCAATGCCGGGAGAATCCCCAGTTGGCTTCTCTTAACCGGCAGCTCTCTCTGGATCAGAAAATCAGCCGGACCGTTCGTGATCTCAGGGATTGGATTCAAGATCATATCCGTTTTCCGAAAAAAACCTCCCTGGCGGATCTGGCTTTTTTTATTCCCTGGAACATAGAAAGCAATCGCCCCCTGTTTTCCATTGACGATGCCAACCAGCCCTATCTGGAAATGGTCTGGATTGCCTAACCTTTTTGGACTCGTTCAAAAGGTCTGGCCTTATTCCCGATTCACGACGGCAGGGGACCGGGGGTCTCGAATTTAAGGCTTGTCCAAAGGGGGACCCTTCCCACCAATCCGGCCCAGATTTCTAAGTTGGTTTAGAGCCGGGCCTTCACCCACCCGGACAAACAGCTTTGGTGGAGGCCTGCTTAAAGCATTATCGTCACCTTTCCAGTCCCGCTAAAAGCGGGATTTCAAAGTGAGGAGTTTATGGTGGACAACCTTAAAATCGAGACCCCCGGTCCCCTGCTCTATCTTTTGAACGATAGGGACCCCCTTCTTCCTTGTCCCCCTCTTGAATTTTACTTGACAGAAGGACCCCGACAGGAATAATTTTAATGAAATTTTATTGTGTTAGAGGATCGGCGGATGAATTGCGGATTAAAAAAGATGACGGCTGTTTTCGGGATAATTTTTCTTTGGGCTGCTTTCGGAATTGCCGGGACGCCCTCGCTTCAACTCAAGGAAACGAACTACGATTTCGGGGAGGTCGAGGAAGGGGCGGTTGTCAGCCATGACTTTGAACTCCGGAATACCGGTTCCGATCCCCTGGAGATTATCGAAGTCCGTCCGGGCTGAGGCTGTGCCGTGGCCCATTTCGATCGGGTCATCCCTCCTGGTGGGGAGGGTAAAATTACCTTAAAGGTTGATCTGAAAGGATACCAGGGTAAAGTCTGGAAATCGGCTACCGTCACCAGTAATGACCCTCAAAAGCCATCTCTTCATTTGAATCTTCAGGGAAAGGTCAAGCCCTGGATTGAAATCCGGCCTTCCCGAGTAATTCACTTCCGAAAAGCGTTAGGGGGTGAAGATGAAAAATCGATTGATTTGATCGGTTCTGGCCAACCTTTTTCGGTCCTCAGGGTGGAAACCACGCTGACTGAGAAAATACGCTTTCAAGTAGAAACGGTTGTTGAGAAAAAACATTACCGCCTCAAAGTCGCTCCCTTGGTAAAACAGGGAAGCTATGCCGGCACCCTCAAATGTGTTACGGATCACCCGAAAAAACCCGAAATCCTCCTTCAAGTTATAGGTCAATTCGATAGTTAAAAATGGTTACATGCACCTACTCGCACTGACCCATCTCTTTTATCCGGCCCGGGGAGGAACTGAAATCGCCCTCCTGGAGCTTTCCAAGAAATTGGTGGAGAAAGGGCATCGGGTTACGGTTCTGACCTCCAACCAGCTCTCCCTGGAGGCTTTTAGAAATCCTCAAACCAATACTCATCTGGCTCAAAAGGAATCGGCCAAGGGAATCCAAATTTGCCGTCTGCCCCTCTCCAATAGGCAGCGGCTGTTTTGGGCCAAATTGGGGGCCCTGTTCCTGCGCAGCCGGGTGCCCGGAGGGGATTACCTCTGGTTCATGGCGCATCTGCCCTACTTGCCTCAGATGATTTCCCGGGCCAGGACCCTTAAACCGGATATCCTGTATGCAGTGCCATTTCCTACGGCCACTCCGTTTTACGCCCGTATGGCCGCCAAGACCCTCAGGTGCCCCTGGGTGATCCAGCCCCATCTGCACCCCTCCGATATCAATGGCTCTCTGCGCAAAATCATCCGTTGGTTGTTTCCCCAGGCCAGCGCCGTGGTTGTCAATACCAGGGCCGAACAGGATTTTTTAATCAATTTGGGCCTGTCAAAAGATAAGCTGCCCGTCATAGGCCAGGGGATTGACCTCTCGCCTCTCCAAACCGGCGGCCAGACCAACATCAGGACTCGCCTGGGATTAAACCAGGAACCGCTGATCCTTTTCATGGGACGCAAAGTAGAAAAAAAGGGCCTCGATACCCTTCTGAAATCCATGCCTTTTGTCTGGAAGGATCACCCTGAAGCCCGGCTGATCCTGGCGGGTCAAAGCAGCCCCTATTTCCAAGCCCTTTGGCACAGCCAACCGGAAACTTCGGATCGGCGGATCATTTCCCTGGACGATTTTGCGGAAGATGAAAAGGCCGCCCTGTTGGCCGCCTGTGATCTGTTGGTATTACCCTCCCAGGCGGAAAGTTTTGGAATCGTTTATTTAGAAGCCTGGGCCCTGGGGAAACCGGTCATCGGGGCCAGGGTCCCGGCTGTGGAGGCCTTGATTGATGAAGAGGCGGACGGTTTACTGGTCCCCTTTGATGATCCCTCCCAATTGGCAGCTCAGATACTGAGACTCATAAATGATCCTGACCTTAGAAAAAGCCTGGGGGAAAAGGGGCGCCATAAAGTGGAAACCCATTATGAAATCCACCAGGTGGCTGATCGGTTCGAGGCCTTTCTGAACCAGTTGGGGGGTGCTAGATGAATCCGGCCGGCAACATTTCCGTGGTAATCTGCACCCTGAATCGGGAAGATTCCCTGGTTCATGTCCTGGAACTGCTTAAAACACAGGAGACCCAACCCAAAGAGATACTGGTGATCGATCAAAGCCGGGAACACCGACCCGAGACCTGGAAATACTTACATGACAACCAATACCGGATTCGCCGACTGACGCTGCCCCATCCCTCCACCACCGCCGCCCGAAACCTGGCCCGCAAAGAGGTCCAGGGGGATATCGTGCTCTTCCTCGATGACGACGTTCTTTTCCAGCCCGGCCTGGTCGGTTTTCACCTCGAAAATTATCAGGATCCGGCTGTCGGGGCCGTTAGCGGCAAGGTCCTCTATGACGGTTCCCGGGAAAATGATGAACCCTGGGCCGCCCGTTTGACGCCCAGCGGAAAATACCTCCGGAACTTTACCACCAACCGGCGCTGCTTCGTCCCCACCCTCTACGGCTGCAACATGTCCCTGCGGAGAAAGGTCTTGCAGGAGGTGGGGGAGTTCGATCTGAACTACTGGGGGAATTTTTTATGGGAGGAGGTGGATTATGCTTTGGAGGTTCGCCGGCACGGCTTTCAGATTGTCTATGATCCCCGGGCGGCGGTCTTTCATGTCATGGTTAAACAGGGCGGCAGCAGAAACCCTCCTCCGGGACCTTATCTGGAGAGTACGATCTTTAATGACTGGTATTTTTTCTTTAAACATTTCCCCGGCAAATATTGGCCTTTTCTCCTTTACCGGCAGAAGAGGACCTGGCTTCGCTATGGACAGCAACGATTTGGAAATGTGCTGCCGTTGATCAGACAGATCTATCGGGCCTTTCAAAAGGCCGGACATAAAATAGCAACAATTTCCTGACAGCCGGGATTGCCTCAGACCGTAAAATAGTCCCGGTACCAGGCAACGAATTTCTTTATCCCTTCCTCCAAAGACGTGGACGGCTTAAACCCCACGGCCTGCATGAGATCATCCACATCGGCGTACGTGGCGGGTACATCCCCCGGCTGCATCGGCAGGAAGTTCTTCTCCGCCTTCCGACCCAGGCAGTCCTCCAGGACTTCGATAAAGCGAAGCAGCTCCACCGGGTTATTATTGCCGATATTGTACAGGCGGTAGGGAGCAAAACTGCGGCTCGGATCCGGCCGATCTCCATTCCACTCCGCATGGGGTTCGGGGGCCTGCTCAAGGATGCGTACCACCCCTTCGATAATATCATCGATGTAAGTAAAATCCCTCTGCATCTTTCCGTAATTAAAAACCGGGATCGATTTCCCTTCCAAAATGGCCTTGGTAAAAAGGAACAAGGCCATATCCGGTCTGCCCCAGGGGCCGTAAACCGTAAAAAACCGGAGTCCGGTGGAGGGGACTTTATACAAACTGGCATAGGTGTGGGCCATGAGTTCGTTGGCTTTTTTGGTGGCCGCATATAAGGAAATCGGGTGATCCACATTATCGTGGACCGAAAAGGGCATCTTGGTATTGGCTCCATAAACCGAGCTGGAAGAAGCAAAGACCAGATGTTGAATCCGATGATGCCGGCAGCCTTCCAGGATATTTAAAAAGCCGACGATATTGCTTTCCACGTAGGCCTGGGGATTTTCAAGGGAATAGCGCACCCCGGCCTGAGCAGCCAGGTTTACCACCCGATCAAAACCCTGCTCTGAGAAGAGGCCGGCCATCCGCTCCTGATCGGCCAGGTCTATCTTCCGAAAATCAAAATTTTTCCATCCCTCCAGTTTGCGCAGCCGGTTTTCCTTGAGACGGACATCATAATACGGGTTCAGATTGTCGAGGCCGACTACCTGATCGCCCTTCTCCAGTAGGCGCCGGCAGAGATGAAATCCGATGAAGCCGGCTGCCCCAGTAACCAGGATTTTCTTGTTGCTCATAAGCGGTCCTTTCCCCTTTTTCCCTTTCTCCATACCATTTTTTGCTTCAACAAATCAACCCCTTCCTGGCCTTGCCCTGATCCCCGGTTTATGGTAAAGTAAGCCCCGGATTTTTTGGTAACGTTCAGAAGTTGATGCATTATATTTCTGATACTCGATGGAAAGGGATCGGGGGTATCGATTTCAAGGATTGTCCGAAAGGTAATCCGCAGCCCCAACCCGGCCCGAATTTCTAAGTTGGTTGGGAGCCGGGCCTTCACCCCAGACGATAAATCGCCTTGGTGTTGGCCTGCTTCTAAACCCACTTATAACTTCCTGCCCGGGGTCAGGCTGCCGGCGTTTCGGCGGACAACCTTGAAATCGAAACCCCCGGTCCCCAAGTCAGGCAATAATACGCCAGTGCCATAACTTTTGAACGTTACCGATTTTTTGAATACCGATTACAGCTCCGGGCCTGAACCCAACAGAGCTGGAAATCACGCCCCAGGCCTCCGGAGGAGAACCAATCTCAAAAGGACACAAAACGGGTCGTGGATTTTAAATTCATAAAGCTCCTTTATCTATTCCAACAATACGGCTACCTGATTATCTTTACCGGGACCTTTTTTGAAGGGGAAACCACCCTGGTTCTCGGGGGTCTCTTGTCCCATCAGGGTTTTTTAAATTTTTGGCTGGTAGTGGGTACGGCCTGCTTTGCCTCGTACTTGGGCCATGTGGTCTTCTATTTCCTGGGTAAAACCTCCTCGGCCTGGATCCTGGTCAAGTTTCCCAAACTGCAGGTCAAAATTTATCAGGCCGAATATATCATCCGCCGTTATGAAACCCTGAGTCTGTTTATCACCCAGTATATCTTTGGAATACGCCTGGCCAGCGCCCTGGCTTTTGGTATTCTCGGGATGAGGATGACCAAGTTCCTGTCGCTCCAATTGATCAGTTGCCTGGTTTGGGCCCTCTTTTTTGGGGCCCTCGGGTATACCGTAGGGGAGTCCTGCCCGGATATCGTTCGACATATCGAGCTGGTGATTTTAATCATCCTGATCTCGGGTTTTGTTCTGGCCCTTTTTGGACGGAGGTTGATCGACTACTGGTTCCGCTCCCGTTAGAAAGCCTCCCTGGTTTTTCCGGCCGGCCTGTGATATTATTAACCGTATTGGAAATAAATTATTCGAAGTAAGGAATGACGCCATGGCCTTAGAAAAAAAGACCCACTTCTCCATCTGGTATTTCCTCGGCGCCATGATCATATTGATGGCTTTTCAAAGTTACTTCCTCAGCGAGCAGGTCGGCCAAATCCCCTATAACGAGTTTAAGAAACTGGTCAAGGCCAATAAGTTATCAGATATCACCCTGCATGAGGATATCATCTCCGGAAAGGTCAAGGTAGACGATATCGAGGGGCTGGTTTCCGCGGAAACCATCAAACAGTTGGGAAAGGATAAAGGGGAAAGGACCTTTATTACCGCTCGGGTTCAAGATCCTGATCTGGTCAAGGATCTGGAAGCAGGCGGGGTCAAATTTACCGGAAAATTTGAAAACAAGGTTGTTAAGTTTTTTACCAACTGGATCCTGCCCATGCTCTTTTTCATCCTGGTTTGGGGTTTCCTGATGCGCCGGATGGGAGGCGCCAGCGGCGGGCTGATGTCCATCGGCAAAAGCAAAGCCAAGGTTTACATGGAAAAGGACATCTCCATTAAATTTGACGACGTGGCCGGTATTGACGAGGCCAAAGAAGAATTACAAGAGGTCATTGAATTCTTGCGAAACCCCCAGAAGTTTCAACGCCTGGGGGGAAAAATTCCCAAAGGCGTCCTCCTGGTGGGCGCTCCCGGAACCGGCAAGACCCTGCTGGCCAAGGCCGTGGCCGGGGAAGCGGCCGTTCCCTTTTTCAGTATGAGCGGTTCTGATTTCGTAGAAATGTTTGTGGGGGTCGGTGCGGCCCGGGTTCGGGATCTCTTCACCCAGGCCCAGCAGAAGGCCCCCTGCATCATTTTTATCGATGAGCTGGATGCCCTGGGCAAGGCCCGGGGCATCAACCCGATGGGGGGACACGATGAACGGGAACAGACCCTTAACCAGCTCCTGGTCGAAATGGACGGCTTCAATACCGACAAGGGAGTCATCATCATGGCGGCCACCAATCGTCCCGAGATACTCGATCCGGCCTTGCTCCGCCCCGGCCGCTTTGATCGCCACGTTATGATCGACAAGCCCGACGTCAAAGGCCGGGAGGAAATCCTCCGGGTCCATACCAAAGGGGTTATCCTAGCCCCCGCTGTGGAGTTGAAAGTCATTGCCGCCCGCACCCCCGGTTTTGCAGGAGCCGATCTGGCCAATATCGTCAATGAAGCGGCCCTGCTGGCGGCCCGGAAGGACAAAAAGGCAGTGGAGATGCAGGATTTTGAGGAGGCTATTGATCGGGTGGTGGCCGGGCTTGAAAAGAAGAACCGGCGGATGAATGAGAAGGAAAAAGAGATCGTGGCCTATCACGAAGCAGGACATGCCATTGTGGCCGAGGTACTTCCGAATGCCGACCCGGTCCATAAGGTTTCCATCATCCCCCGGGGGATCGGCGCCCTGGGCTATACCCAGCAGCTTCCCACGGAGGATCGCTACCTGATGACCAAACAGGAGTTGTTGGATCGGATGAGCGTCCTTCTGGGGGGGAGAATCGCCGAAGCCCTTGTTTTTCAGGAAGTCTCCACCGGCGCCCAGAATGATCTCCTGCGCTCGACCGATATTGCCGAACGCATGGTTCGGGAGTACGGGATGAGTGATCTGGGTCTGGTCACCTTCGAAAGGGAACGGCGCCCCCTGTTTCTGGAAACCGGCTTGGGTTATGATACCGGACGAGCCGTCAGCCAGGAAACCTCCCGGGCCATTGATCAGGAGGTAAAAAAGATCGTGGAACAGGCCCAGGAACGAGCCACCCAGATCCTAACAACCCACCGGGACCAACTGCAGATCCTGGCCCAGCGCCTTCTTGAAAAAGAGGTAGTGGAAGGCGATGAACTGAGAGAGCTCCTTAAGTAAAGCACCCCGGCGGGCACCCTCTAACCATGAAGCTCTCAAAAGATCACCCTCTTTATGCACTTTGGACCCAGTACAAATTTGTGCCCCTGTACTGGAAGATCCTGCCGATCTTCCTTTTGCTGGCGGGCCTCTTTGTCGCCGATCAAGGCTGGCTCCCCTGGCCTCTCCCCTCGGACATCCTCCACCGACTCTATTTCCTCCCCATTATCCTGAGTGGCCTTCTTTTCGGCTTTCAAGGCGGGTTGACTTCGGCCGTGATTGTCACCCTCCTGTTTGTCCCTCACTGGATAGGGCTGTTTAGTGCGGCCCCCAGCCATCGCGGCTTTTTTGAAGAGATCATTCTTTTCTATGCCTTTGGTATCCTGATTGGCCTGCTGGTGGATCGGGAGCGCATGGAAAGCCGGCTCAGGCAGGACCAGGAACATCTGGCCATCATCGGGGAGGCCGCCGCCACCGTGGCCCACGAATTAAAAAACCCGGTAATTACCATAGGGGCTTACATCCGGAAGATGCAGCAAAAGATCCGTTTTGATGATCCGAACCGGGAACGCCTGGAAGTCATCTATCAGGAGTGCCGGCGCCTCGAGCTTCTGCTCAGGGACATGATGCATTTTTCACGGCCCATCAATCTTCATTTTATCCCCCTGGATGTAAATCACCTGGTCAAAGAAGTGATTGATGTTATCCAGCCCCAGGCGGAAACGAATCAGATCCTCCTGAGTTCCAACCTGGATGGAAATCTTCCTCCGGTTTTGGCCGACCAGTCCCGCTTGACCCAGGTATTGCACAACCTTATTTTAAACGCCATCCAGGCCTCGCCGCCCGAACAAATGGTCCTGGTGCAAACTTCAAAGCAAAGGAGTCAGGTGCTGATCGAGGTTACGGATGAAGGGTGCGGCATCCAGCCCGATTTCCAGGAAAAGGTTTTCGCTCCTTTTTTCTCCACCAAGCGCGAGGGTACGGGAATGGGGCTGGCCGTCTCCAAGAGAATTGTAGAATTGCATCAGGGAAAACTGGTCTTCCGGCCCAATCAACCCATCGGGACGACCTTCCTGGTTTATCTGCCGATCGGCAAAAAGACCGCTGCACCTTCCCCAACGAAAGAAAAGGAAAGTTGATGAAACGAATAGTGATAGTCATTGGCGTGATTATTTTATTAGGCGGAGTGGCCGCCGGGGGCTATTGGTACATAGGCAGCCGGAACCCGAAGGTTCAGTATAAGACGGAACCGGTACAGCGGGGGGCGATTACCGCCCAGGTGATTGCCACCGGGACCGTCAATCCGGTGACCCTGGTCCAGGTCGGGAGCCAGGTTTCGGGGACTATTATAAAGCTGACGGCCGATTTTAACTCTCTGGTGCGCCAGGGACAGCCGATCGCCCGGATCGACCCGGCCCTTTTCCAGGCCAAGGTGGATCAGACCGAAGCCGATCTGAAAGAATGCCCGGACCGGTCTGGAGCGGGAGAAGACCAGCTTGCAGGACAACCTGCGCACCTTGAACCGCTATCGGAGCCTTTATCAGGACCAACTGGTTTCCCAGTTTGATCTGGATCAGGCCCAGACCAAATATGAGTTATCCCAGGCGGCCGTGAAGGCCGCCCAGGCCCAGATTGAGACCGCCCAGGCCAACCTGGCTTCGGCCCGGACCAATTTAAATTACGCCACCATCCGCTCCCCGGTCACCGGCATTGTGGTGGCCCGGAACGTGGACGTGGGCCAGACCGTGGCCGCCAGCCTGCAGGCCCCGACCCTGTTTGTCATAGCCCAGGACCTGAAGGATATGGAAGTGCACACCAATCTGGATGAAGCCGATATCGGGCGGGTGAAAACAGGGCAGGAGGCCTCTTTTACCGTGGACGCCTTCCCGGCAGAACCCTTTAAGGCCCAGGTGGTCCAGATCCGGAATGCCGCCACCACCCTCCAGAATGTAGTCACCTATGATGTGGTTTTGCGGGTCAAGAACCCGGAACTGAAGCTGAAACCGGGCATGACGGCCAATGTGGCCATCATTATCGAAGAGAAGGAAGACGTGCTGAAGGTCTCCAATGCCGCCCTGCGTTTCAAGCCGGCCCGCCGGGAGACCGGGGCGGCCGAGCCCAAGAAACAGAAGAAGGGTCCCCTGGTCTGGATGGTAGGTCCGGAGAACAAACCGGTCCCGATTTCGGTAAGGCCGGGCCTGACCGACGGGCAATTCACCGAGATCCTCGGCAGCCGGTTGAAGGAAGGCGATCTGGTCATCAGTGAACTCCGGCAAAAGAAAGAGGATAAAAACAAAAATTCTCAAGGCCAATCGTCGGGAGCCTCGAGGGGCATGCGTTTTTAAGGGCCGGGAAGAGGTGGAAGAAAAACCGATGGCCCCTTTAATCGAAGTTAGAGATCTGACCAAGATTTATCAGGTCGGTGATATTGAGATCCCGGCCTTAAGCCAGGTGACTCTTTCCATTGCGGCCGGGGAGTTTGTGTCGATCATGGGCTCCTCCGGATCCGGGAAATCGACCTTTATGAACATCCTGGGCTGTCTGGATGTACCCAGCGGGGGTTCCTATTACTTAGACGGGATCGAGATCGGGTCTTTGAGCCAGGATCAATTGGCCCATCTCCGGAATCGGAAGATCGGCTTTGTCTTCCAGGGTTTCAATCTTCTGTCCCGGACCTCGGCCCTGGAGAATGTGGAGCTTCCCTTGATCTACGGCGCCCTGCCTTTTCGGGAACGCCACCAGAGGGCCCGGGAAGCCCTGGCCTCGGTGGGTCTGGCCGGGCGTGAGGAGCATCATTCCAACCAGCTCTCCGGAGGGCAGCAGCAGCGGGTGGCTATTGCCCGGGCCCTGGTCAACAAGCCCTCGATTATCCTGGCCGACGAACCCACCGGGAATCTGGACACGAAAACCAGCCTGGAGATCATGCAGCTCCTGACCCAGCTCAATGAAGAACAGCAGATGACCATCATCCTGGTGACCCATGAAGCGGATATCTCCCGTTTTACCCGGAGGGTCATCTTATTTAAGGACGGCCAGGTTATCCAAGACGGCCTTTCGGAACCAGCCCGGATCAGCGAACCCGCCTGCCTTTCGCAGATGGAGGAAGGGCCGAGATGAGACCTCTTTCCAGTTTAAAGGTTGCCTTAAGGGCCTTACGAATCAACAAGATGCGCTCTTTCCTGACCATGCTGGGGATCATTATCGGGGTCGGGGCGGTGATCGTCATGGTGGCCATCGGTTCGGGGGCCCGGGAGATGATCTCCCAGCAGATTGCCAGCATGGGCTCCAACCTGATCATGGTGGTTCCGGGGGCCACCACGGCCGGGGGTGCCCGGATGGGCCTGGGCAGTGTTTCCACCTTGACCTCGGACGACGCCAAGGCCATCAAGGATGAATGTCCGGCGGTGAAGGAGGTGGCCCCCACCTGGGGAGGAGTGACCCAGGTGGTCTACGGAAATCAGAATTGGAATACCAGCGTCACCGGCACCACCCCCTCATTCTTTGACATCCGGGATTGGCCCCTGGGCTCGGGCCGCAATTTTATTGAGCCGGAGATCAGCGGAGCGGTTAAGGTGGCCGTCCTGGGCCAATCGGTGGTGGACAACTTGTTCGGTACGGAAAATCCCCTGGGCCAGATCATCCGCATCAAGAAGGTGCCCTTCAGCGTGGTCGGGGTGCTGGCTAAGAAAGGGCCTTCGCCCCGGGGCGATGATCAGGATGATGTGGTCTACATCCCCCTGACTACTTCCCAAAAAAAGGTCTTCGGCAGCAGCCTGCCGAAAACGGTCCGGATTATCCTGGTCCAGGCCCAGGCCTTAGAACTCATGGCCGAGGCCGAAAGCCAGGTCAACGATTTGCTGAAGCAACGGCATCGGACCCAAGGGGGGCAATTGCCGGATTTTACGGTTCGGAATTTGACCGAGCTCATGGCCGCGGCCGAAGAGTCGGCCCGGATCATGTCCCTGCTGCTGGGCTCCATCGCCCTGGTCTCCCTGCTGGTGGGCGGGATCGGCATCATGAATATCATGCTGGTCTCGGTTACGGAACGGACCCGGGAGATCGGCATCCGCATGGCCGTGGGGGCCCGGGGGACCGATATCCTTTTTCAGTTTCTGACCGAATCGATAGTCCTGAGCATGGTGGGCGGGCTGATCGGAGTGGTCCTGGGGGTTATCGGAGCCAAAGTGATGGCCTCCTTCTCCGGCTGGAATGTCCTGATCTCGTACGGGGCCCTGCTGCTGTCCTTTTCCTTCGCCGCCGCCGTGGGCATCTTCTTCGGCTTCTATCCGGCCCATAAGGCCTCCCGCCTTAACCCCATCGATGCCCTGCATTATGAATAAACCTCATTTGCGCTAAGAAAGCCAAGGGGACAAACGAGAATTTATAACCCGGCCTCCTTTGCGCCATTGCGCTGAATCTATTTTTGGTTCAGATCAGCCGCGCTTCCGGATATATTCCGACAGGTAACTCATGCCCACAAAAAAGACGGCCAAGCCGATAATCCAGGAGTAAGAGGTTCGTTGAAAAAATAGGCGACTCATAATAATGGCCAAGCCCAGACTTAAAGCGGCCCGGATCAAAAATTTTATCGCAGGGGACATGGGTTAACTCCTTCTATCCGTAACAGAACAGATTCTTGAAAAATACCTTCCGAGAATTTACCTCTAACTTTCCAATATCAGGTGTTGGGGGTCTTATTTTTTTCACGTTGTCCAAAGGGTGACTAAGAGCCCCGAATAGATAAATTCATTTGAGAGCAGGGCCTTCACCCCAGCCTATTCCCAGGTTGGGTGTAGGCCTGTCCCGCCTGGCGGGACTTATGGCTTGGTGGTGGACAACTCAAAAAAATAAGACCCCCAACACCATTTATTCAAGACTTGGGAAAAAAATTCAAATCTCTTTGGTCAGTTTCTTCCGCAGCCAGTCCAGGGCCATGACCGCCACCCGATCGGGCAGGGTATCGGAGAAGCCGCCAATTTTATGAGAATAGCTTTCTTCCTTTGTTCCGGTCAGGCCCAGGTAAAGCACCTGACGGCCTTCCACTTCTTCCACCAAAACAGCCAATCCCCAGTCGCTTCCGAGAAAAGAGAGGATCTCCCGGGCCTGATTTAAGGCCTTTTCCTCCCCTGACAACCGGGAGGAATCAAGAGGCCGGTCTCCTTCCTGAGGAATCACCCAGCCTCCTTTAAAAAAACGGGTCCGCCTGTTCTGAAGGCGCTGGCTGATCCGGCCGGCCGTGAAGGTTTCCACTAATCCCAGATGGATCCCTTTTTGTTCCAACAGTCCGGCTACCACCCCTTCCAGGGTTTCTTCTCCCTCTCCGAAGATCAATGAACCCAAACGCTGCCGGATCTGTGCTTCCATCCCGGCAATCAGAGACGATGTTTCCTGGGGGTCCTTCCCCTGGGCCGTCAAGGAGATCCGGATTTCTCCCGGGGATGACAACAGCCCGATAGCCGGGTTTTGGCTGCTCCGAATCAGATCCCCGATCTGCTCATCGACCCGGCTTTCGCCCAGGCCGCAGAGTTTTAATACCTTGGTTTCAATCAGACCCCTCTTCCGGCCCAGGGCCTTGATCAAAAAGGGTTGAACCGTGTCCACAAACATGCGTTTCAATTCCCGGGGGACTCCGGGCAGGGCGGCCATGATAGGCCCCGGTTCGGTTTTCAAAATAAAGCCGGGGGCCGTTCCCTGAAGGTTGGGAATCGTTCGCGCACCGGCCGGAATGAGGGCCTGTTTCCGATTATTGGGGGCCATCATAAAACCGGCCTGGTCGAAAAAGCTTTTGATGAGGGCAAACAATCTGGGGTGAAAGATCAGTTTTTTCCCGGTTACCTCGGAAATCACCTCCCGCGTCAAATCGTCTTCGGTGGGACCGATGCCTCCGCTGGTGATAATAATGCCCGAGCGTTTCAGGGCTTGGCGGAAAACGGAGCGCATGCGCTTTCGATCGTCTCCGACCATGGTTTGGAAGATGACCTCGATTCCGATTTCATTCAATTTGGAAGCCAAATAGGAGGTGTTGGTATCCACGATCCGGCCCAGCAATAGTTCCGACCCGATGGCGATGATTTCTGCCTGGTTCTCTTTCATTCTTTTCTTTCCCTTCCGGTCATTTTCTAACAAACCAAACCGCCATCCTCCAAGATGGGAGAGAGTTTCTCATAAAAACATTTCCCCAACTGAAAAAGCCCGGACTATGAACCCCTGGCCCGGGCTTTTCCTTGTTAATCGCTCTTTAAATTGATGACCAACCCCTAACCCTCTTTCTTGGGCCGGTCCAAGCCCTTGACGACCTGGGAGCGGATCAAGCGGGGCAGCATCAAGTGGTGATGAGGACAGATGGATTTGGGATTCTGATAAACGCTGTTGGTAAAAGCCACCAGATACCTACGCAGTTCTTCGTAGCGCACCACCTCATCCACAAAGCCCCGCTTGGCGCAGTAAATCGGTCGGGACTGGTCATAATACTGCTGAGCCAGGGCATTCATCTTGTCGATCACCGGCTGCAAAGGGTTTCCGGAATCTTTCTCTTTCACCAGTCTGCGGGAGAAAGAAGCCGCCGCAGCCGTCTCCCCGTGCATGACATAGATCTCGGTCGTGGCCGTGCCCAGAGTAAAGGCATTATGGTTGTTGGCCGTGGGGCCCCCCATGACGTAATGGGCTGCAGCCGTACCTTTTCGCAAGACCACCAGCATCATGGGCACATCCGTTTGCTCGATGGAGTAGATCAGGGACTGCCCCAGACCGAGCAGTTCCGCTTTCTCGGCAATATCGCCCACATCAATCCCGGAGGTATCCTGAAACCAGATGATCGGCACCCGGTCGCGCCCGCACTGGGTGACGAATTCGTTCATTTTGATCAGGCCCTGGCGATAAAGCTTGCCGCCGATCCCGATATATTCGTTGGTATATTCCGGATAATTGGCCCCCAAAAATCCCTGACGGTTGCCGATGACCCCCATCAGGAATCCGTCCACCTTGACCAGGCCGGTATAGACCTCGGGCCCATAACCAGGCCGAAACTCCAGGTGCTCGCTGCTATCCACCAGGCGGGCCAGGAAATTGTCGAAGTCGTAAACGGCCTTCTGGTTGAAGGCCATGATGGAAGGCAGATCGGCCAGGGGATATTTGGGCTCCGCCGGATGGGACACCCGAAAAAAGCGGGGATGGTAAGCCGGCATCTCGGCCATATATTCCTTTAGGGCCTCCAGGACCTGGGTCTCTTCTTCAAACACAGCCCGGAAAAATCCCGTGGAATCATAATGAATTTTGACGCTTCCCGGAGGGACCTGCTTAAAGTGGCGCGTGGCCTCAATGATCTGCTCGGCCCCGGCTTCGTCAAAAAAACCTTTGGGGCTCATGCCGCTGACGATCCCCCCTCCGCCCACGGCGATGTTGCAGTTTTTGTGAGCCAAAAGGATGGTCGGGCTGATGCCCTGATAACCTCCGCCGGCCGGATTGGTTCCATAGATGCCGGCCAAAACCGGGATGCCTAATTTCTCCAATTCGGCATGACGGAAAAAGGTGGTGCCGTTGCCCCGGCGGTCGGCATAGACTTCCTGCTGCTCGGTCAGTTTGACGCCGGAACAATTGACCAGCCAGACCAGAGGTACATGAAGCCGCTTGGCCAGGTCCGTCACCCGGAGTTGATTCTCCGACTGGCCGGCGATCCAGGCCCCGGCTATGACCTTGTTGTCAAATCCGATCAGGACGCACCACTTGCCGCTGATCCTGGCCAGTCCGTCAATGACACCGGTAGTGCCCTCTTCATTATCCCTGGGGTTGTATAAGGTATGCAGGGGACAAAAAGTGCCCGGGATCCACCAGATACTCGATTCGATCCCAAATGGTCATCTCGCCCCGTTGGCGAATTTTATCAGCCGGCAGTCCGGCCTTTTTGACACGCTCCACCTCGGCCTCGACTTCCTTCATAACCGCTTCGATCTGGGCCCGGTTTTCGGCCATCTTTTCCATTTGGGCCGGTTTGAGCGGTTTACCCAGATCATCCATCTTTTCAAAATAAGATCGCATGCCTTCTCCTTCCTGAATTATGAGCTCATAGCTCAAAGCTGTTAGCTGATAGTAAAATAAATTCTCATTTCGCTGTTTGCTATAGGCGTTGCGCTATCAGCTATCAGCTTCTGGGTTATTTATTGGCCTTGCGGATGCCCAGTTGATCCTGGGCGATGATCCATTTACAGATATTAGCCGATCCTTCCACCATAAAATAGGTCGGGGCATCGCGGTAATACCGGGCCACCGGATATTCCGTGGAATAGCCGTAGGCACCCAGGATGCGCATGGCATAATTAGCGGCTTTGGAGGCAACTTCGCCGGCCAGGTATTTGGCCATGGCCACTTCCAGGTTGTTGTTCAGGTTGCCTTTGTCCTTCTGCCAGGCCGCCTTATAG
The DNA here is from genome assembly GCA_963711835.1 of uncultured delta proteobacterium. Lineage (GTDB taxonomy): Bacteria > Desulfobacterota > RBG-13-43-22 > RBG-13-43-22 > RBG-13-43-22 > CAVQFQ01. The sequence continues at coordinate 661,816 of CAVQFQ010000017.1, forward strand.
ACCAGCAAACGGGCGGCCTCGATTTCAACCACCAGTTGGCCCACCAGGTCCTGATTCATCTGAAAGGTGCCGATCGGCTTGCCGAACTGTTCCCGTTCGTTGCAGTATTTGGTAATCGAATCCAGACAGGCCTGGGCCAACCCGACTCCTCCGGCAGCAGCCGACAGGCGGGTCTGGTTCAGGGACCCGAAGACGATCTTGGCCCCGTCACCCGGCTTTCCCAGGATATTGCCCTTGGGTACCCGGGTGTCTTCCAGATAGAGTTCACCGGTCGGGGAAGAACGGGAGCCCATCTTATCCAGGTCCGTGGTGGAAATGCCGTTAAAGTTCCTGGGCTCGATTACAAAAGCGGAGAGGCCTTTGCCGCCGGCCGAACGATCGGTGAAGGCATAGTAAATCAGGACCTGGGCGATGCTGGCATTGGAGATCCAGGTCTTGGACCCGTTCAGAAGCCAATGATCCCCTTTGTCCTCGGCCTGGGATTTCAGGGCCATGACATCCGATCCGGCATTGGGTTCGGTAATGCCGAAACCGCCCAAATAGTCCCCGTTGACCAGCTTGGGAATATATTTCCTTTTTAATTCTTCGCTGCCGTAGCGGAAGATGGTGAAGGCGCAGCCCAGGGCCTCCATATTAATCTGAACTCTCAAAGAACTGGAGGCCCGGGCGATCTCTTCGGTAATGATCATGGCCGCCGTCCAGCCCATGTTGTTGCCGCCGTATTCTTCCGGGATGACGGTGCCGAAAAAGCCCAACTCGGCCATGGGTTTGATGACCTCCTGGTAGGGGAAGTAATGTTCCTCATCCCACTTGTCGGCAAAGGGGGCGATTTTTTCGGCCGCAAAATCCCGGACCATGTCCCGAACGGCCTGCAGTTCTTCCGATAATTCAAAGTCCATGAAATAACCTCCTATTTACTCATTAACAATTATTTTTGATTTTCTTATAAAAAAACCGTCATTCCCGCGCAAGCGGGAATCCAGATCATTCTATCAAATGCCTTGATTCCCATCTTCATGGGAATGACTTATATGCTGGCCGGGTAACAAGTAGTGAGATTTTCAAGTAACCCGTCATTCCCGCGAAGGCGGGAATCCAGAGATTTATGTACAGACTTTATCATACAAGTCGATCCACTCCGGATTACTTTTTTCTATTAATTTCAATTTCCATCCCCGGTTCCATTTCTTTAATTGTTTTTCCCTGATAATGGCTGTTTCCGGCGACGGATGCTCTTCAAACCAGACTAATTGGTGAACCTTATATTTCTTGGTAAATCCTTCAACTAAGTCGTTTTTATGTTCATATATTCTTTTAACCAAGTCGGAAGTCACTCCAATATATAATGTTCCATTTCGCTTACTGCAAAGAATATATACATAAAATGGTTTCATTTTTTCTGGATTCCCGCTTGCGCGGGAATGACGTTTTTATATGAATCCCTATTCTCAATTTGGGCCTGTCAATCCAAAATGATATTCTTTGAGACGATCATCCGCTGGATCTGGTTGCTCCCGTCAAAGATCTGGACCGCCTTGGCATCGCGCATCATCCGCTCCACCGGCGACCCCTTCAGATAGCCGGCCCCGCCGAAGATTTGAACGGCATCGACGGTGACCTGCATGGCCACATCCGAGGCCTGACACTTGCACATGGAGACCAGGGTCTCGAGGTCATGGAAGGTCCCTTCCCTGGAATCGATCAGGGCCGCCGTCCGGAAAATCAGGGACTTGACGGCCTCGATGGCCATCTTCATGTCGGCCAGCATGAAACGGATCGCCTGGAACGAGGCGATCCGCCGTTTAAACTGGGTTCGGGTCCTGGCAAAATTCAAGGCCGCCTCATAGGCCCCTTCGGCGATACCCAGGGCCAGTGAGGCCGCGCCCCAGACCCGCATGACATTGGCATGCCGGGAAAGAACCTTCCAGCCTTCCCCTTCTTTCAGGAGGAGATTCTCCCGGGGGATGCGGGCATTCTGGAAAAACATTTCGGAAGTCACCGATCCGCCCAGGCCCATTTTCCTTTCCTTTTTCCCGAAGGACAAGCCGGGTGTCTCCCGGGGAACGATCAAAGCGCTGACCCCGGCGGTCCGCTTGCCAGGACCGGTTCGGACAAAGACCAGATAAAAATGGGCATGGGGGCCCAGAGTAATATAGCTCTTGGTGCCGTTTACAATATAGGTCCCTTCTTCCAGGACGGCCCTGGTCTGCAGGGAACCGGCATCAGACCCATAATTGGGTTCCGTCAGACAGAAGCCGCAGAGTTTATCGCCGGCGGCCATAGCCGAAAAAAATCGTTTTTTCTGCTCCTCGGTCCCTACCTCCCGGATGGTCCGGATAACGGCCTGGGTCGGGAAGACCAGCAGGGCCGAGGCCGCCGAGGCCTTGGAGATCTCTTCGATAACCAGGCAGAGGGTGGTGGCATCGGCTTCCTTTCCTCCGAATTCCATCGGCAGGGAAAGCTTCAGCAGTCCGGCCTCCTTAAAGGCCTGGTAACTGCTTTCGGGGAACTCATCCCGGGCATCAATCTCCACCGCCCGGGGGGTGATGGCTGAAGCCACCAGGCTCCGGACCTTCTCCCGGACTTCCCGTTGAGAGGCCGTCAAATGGAGAAACATGGGTCCTACTCCGGTTTACGCCCCACAATCAGGGCGATACCCTGCCCGCCGCCGATGCACATCGTGGCTAATCCATATTTTGAATCCCGGCGCCCCATTTCATAAAGCAACTTAACCAGCAGGCAGCCTCCGGAAGCCGATATGGGATGGCCCAGGGCAATGGCCCCGCCGTTGACATTCACTTTTGCCGGATCCATGCCCAATTCTTTTAGACAGACCCAGGCCTGGGAGGCGAAGGCCTCATTCAGTTCAATCAGGTCCATATCCTTAATGGACAGGCCGGCATTTTGTAAGGCCTTCCGGGTGGCCGGGATCGGCCCGATCCCCATCAGGGAAGGTTCCACCCCGACTGAGGCATAGCTTACGATATGGGCCAGCGGTTTCAAACCCAGGGCTTGGGCTTTTTCCAGGGACATGATCATCAAGGCCGAAGCCCCGTCATTCATGCCGCTGGAATTACCGGCGGTCACCGTCCCTTCCTTTTTAAAAGAAGGCGGGAGTTTGGCCAGGGCTTCCCGGGTGGTCCCGAACCGGGGGTGCTCATCGGTATCAAAAATCAGGGGGTCCTTCTTTTTTTGGGGTATCTTCACCGGTACGATTTCGTCCTTGAATTTTCCGGCTTTGATCGCCGCTTCGGCTTTTTGTTGACTGAGAAGGGCCAGTTCATCCTGCTCCTCGCGGGAGACCTTATATTTTACGGCCACATTCTCCGCCGTTTCACCCATGGTGTTGCCCGAGAGGGGATCAAACAGGATCAATTGATCCATGAGCTGCCCGTGGCCCAGGCGGTATCCCCAGCGGGCATTTTTAAGGAGATAGGCAGCCCGGCTCATGGATTCCATGCCCCCGGCCAGGATACTATCGGCTTCTCCGGATCGAATGATCTGGCAGGCCAGCGAAACGGCCCTGAGGCTTCCGCCGCAGGCCTTGGTGATGGTGAATTGCGGCGTTTCTATAGGTACCCCTCCTTTTACAGCCACTACCCGAGCCGAATTGATTGGCAACTCTCCGGTCCGATACCCTGAAGCAAAAATGACCTCCTCCACCTGGTCTCCGGTCAGACCGGCCCTTTGGATGGCCTCCCGGATGACCAAGGCCCCCAGGTCCATATCACTGACCTCTTTCAGGCTTCCGCCAAAACGGCCGATAGCCGTCCGAACTCCGCTGACAATAACCACTTCTCGCATTGGATCCTCCTTTTCCCTTTCTCAGCCCCTTCCCCGGCCCGGAAAAGACCTGAGAGAAGGACCTGAACGGTAGCTAAAACAGGGTAACTATCCTAATAAATTAACCCTTTTGTCAATATCTTTTTACCCCTTTGTCTCTCTCCGGCACCCGGGAAACCGATGATCGGTCTCTTTCGGATCAAGGCCTGTCTTCCGGAGAATCAGTCGGGCTTAAAACCCCTTTATCCAAAAAAATGAGTTTATGGGCCGTCCGGGCCGCCCGGGGATCGTGGGTGACCATGATGATGGTTTTCTTGAAGTCCTGATTCAGGCCTTCCATCAATTGCAGGATATCTCGGGCCGAATCCTTATCCAGGTCCCCGGTGGGCTCATCGGCTACAATAATGGTCGGATCGGTGATAATGGCCCGGGCTATGGCGACCCGTTGCTGTTGTCCGCCGGAAAGCTCTTTGGGATAATGCTCCCGGCGATCCTCCAGGCCTACGATCCGAAGGGCGGTTTCCACATGCCGGCGACGTTCCCGGCCGGAAAGGGAGGTCAAGAGCAACGGCAGTTCCACATTTTCAAAAGCCGTTAAGACCGGGATCAGGTTATAGAACTGAAAAATGAAGCCGATGTGGCGGGAACGCCACTCGGCCAGCTCCATCTCTTCCAAGGTCGTGATGTCCGTTCCGGCCACCCGGATCGTCCCTTGATCGGCCTGATCGATCCCGGCAATCAAGTTAAGCAGGGTGGTTTTGCCGGATCCGGAGGGGCCCATCAGGGCGATAAATTCCCCTTCGGGGATGGTCAGGGAAATATCCTGCAGGACCGGGATCTCCTGGTTTCCCCGGTAATAAGATTTAGAGAGGTGTTTGATTTCTACCAGGGTCTTGATTTCCTGAGGGGGATTCGGGATCACTCTTAGCGACATAATCTTTAAATCCGAAATTCGAAGCACGAAATCCGAAACAAACACGAAGGTTCAAAATTTAAATGATCAAAAAAACTTTTTGAAATTTGAGATTTGGTCATTTGAATTTGTTTCGGGTTTCGAAATTTGGATTTCGAATTTCCAACCAAAATTTTGATATACCTCCCTAACCTTTTCTTCCTTTTTGAGCCTGGGCCCCAAAATCGCAATAGGGAAGGAGAAAACAGATCCCACATTGAGGGGATCGGGCCTGGCAAAGGCTGCGGCCATGGTCGATGACCTGGTGGGAAAAGTCAATCCATTTCTCCCGGGGGATCATAGGCATCAGGGCCGATTCGATCTTGACCGGATCCTTTTCCCGGGTCAGCCCCAGGCGCTGGGAAATCCGGGCCACATGGGTGTCAACCACAATCCCTGGGATGCCGAAGGCATTCCCCAGGACTACGTTGGCTGTTTTTCGGCCAATACCCGGCAGGGCCACCAGCTCCTCCATGGTCCGGGGCACTTCACCCTGGTGTCTCTGTAACAATTCCCGGCAGCAGGCCTGAATATGTCTGGCCTTATTATGATAAAAGCCGGTGGAGCGGATGTCCGCTTCCAGGTTCGGGGGGGCGGCTTGAGCATAGTCTCGGGCCGTCCGATACTTCTTAAACAGGACCTTGGTGACTTCGTTGACCCGCTGGTCGGTGCATTGGGCTGAAAGAATGGTGGCGATCAGTATTTCCAGCGGGCTCCGGAAATGGAGGGCGGTCCGGGACAGGGGGTAATGCCGCTTCAGTTCTTTTAAGATATTGGCGATCTTTATTTTATCGCTCATGCCCTTTTCCTCTTCCTTTGCCCAAGAAAGGCCGCCACGTCATCCTGGCCTTGGGTATTAAAGATATCCTCCCGGGTCAACCAGCCTTTCCGGGCGATCCCCACCCCCAGGGAGAGGTCCTGCAGACCTTCCAGGTGATGGGCATCGGTATTGATAACGATTTTAAGGCCCAATTGTTTGGCTTGTTTCATTAGGCGCCAGTCCAGATCCAGACGATGGGGGTTGGCATTCAATTCGATTAATACCCCGTTTCGAGCAGCAGCCTTAAGGACCAGCTCCATAGTAACCGGGTAAGGGTCCCGGGCCAACAGCAATCGTCCGGTAGGATGCCCTAAGATCGTGGTAAAGGGATTCTCAATGGCCCGGATGATACGCTTAGTCATTTCAGTCTCGGTCATAGTAAAGCGGGAATGGACCGAAGCAATCACGAAATCAAAAGCCGCCAATTCCGCCTGGCTATAGTCCAGCGAACCATCGGGAAGGATATCGGATTCGATCCCCCAGAAGAGACGAACCTGGTCCTGTTTCCGGTTCCAAAGGGCGATTTCAGCCCTCTGTTCTTTCAACTGTTCCGGTTTCAGCCCCCCGGCATAGGCAGCCGTTTGGCTGTGATCGGATATACCGAGGTAATGCAGGCCCTGCTTCTGGGCCGCCTGAATCCATTGAGACAGGCTGGGGGTGCCGTCGCTTAAAAGGGTATGGAGATGAAACGTCCCTTGAATATCCCGGTCCTCGACCAGGACCGGCAGGGTCCCTGCTTCGGCGGCCTCGATTTCACCCCAATCCTCCCGGAGTTCCGGGGCAATGTAGGAAAGTCCCAGGCCTTGATAGATTTCGAACTCGCCCCGGCAGGGAATCAGACGGTTTCCCTGGAACAGTCCGTACTCATTGAGCTTGAAACCCAAACCCTTGGCCCGGGTGCGCAGCCGGGTATGGTGTTCTTTGCTCCCGGTAAAGTGATGCAGGGCAAAGGGAAAGAGGTTCGGACCCACCACCCTCAGATCGGCCTGAATGCCTGACTTGAGCAGGACCGAGGATTTGGTAGGCCCCTGGGCAATGACCTGTTCCACCAAGGGCAAGGTGCTGAAATAGGCTGTTAAAGCCTCGGGACGGCTGCTTTCGGCCACCAGATCGATATCCTTGACCGTTTCTTTTTTACGCCGCAGGCTGCCGGCCACAGAGGCTTGGAGGGTTTCCGGGTGGTTGCGGATCTCCTCCAACAGGGCCTGGGCCAGAGGATAAATCTCCCCGTAGAGAAACCGGCTCTTGAAGCGTTTGACTTGCTCGATCGCCCGGAGGATATTATCCTGGGACTTCTTCCCAAAGCCGGGCAGGGTCAGGAGACGATTTTCATGGCAGGCATATTCCAGCTCCCCCAGGTTCCTGATCCCCAGCCGGGCCACCAGTTCCTTTACTTTTTTGGGGCCCAGCCCGGGGACCCGAAGCATCTCCCGGAGTTCCAGGGGGAAGCGGCTTTTAAGGTCCTCCCATAAGGGGGTGGATCCTTCCCGGACCAACTGGGTGATCTGTTCGGATAAGGTCGCTCCGATCCCTTTCAGCTTGGGAAGGGCGCCGTTGCGGATTAGTTCCGCCGCTTCCAGGTCCTGGGATTCAATGATCCGGGCCCCTTGGGCATAAGCCCGGATCTTAAAAGGGTTCTCCCCGGCCAGTTCCAACAGCTCGGCCATCTCGGACAGGATCTGGGCCACTTCTTTATTGTTCATAAAATAGATTCTAAAGGATGATAATTTTTTTGATGGCCTTTATCACTTCCTCCGGTTCATCAATGACCTGGATCAGGTCCATGTCCTCCGGAGAAATCATGCATTCCGGGCAGACCACCTTGCGCATCCAGTCCAGCAGTCCTTTCCAGTAAGCCCGGTTCACCAGTATGACGGGGAACGGTTTAATGCGCCGGGTCTGGATCAGGGTAATGGCCTCGGTTAATTCATCGAGGGTCCCGAATCCGCCGGGCAGGATCACGTAGGCCACGGCATATTTCACGAACATCACTTTGCGGATGAAGAAATAGCGAAAATTCAGGCGCACGTTGGCATAGGGATTGGGCTTCTGCTCGTAGGGGAGCTGGATGTTCAGGCCCACGGACTTGCCACCGGCTTCGGCCGCCCCTTTGTTGGCGGCTTCCATAACGCCCGGCCCTCCCCCCGAAATGACGTTAAATCCATTTTCGACCAAAAGGCGGGCAATGGTAAGCGCCTGTTCGTAGGAAGGATCACCGGGGCGTACCCGGGCCGATCCGAACATGGAGACGGCCGGATATATCTTGGACAGGTCTTCAAAACCATCCACAAATTCGGCCAGGATGCGGAACAAACGCCAGGTATCCTTGATGGTCAGCTCATCAATGACATATTGATGATCATGGGAATCGCTTTTAAAATCCATGGATCAATCCTTCCCGGTCAAGCGCTGCCTACTTTTTCATTGTAATCTTAACCCCCTGCTTATATTATTTGACCACCTCTGTCAAGATGTAGGTTGGTTTGGAACCCCTGAACGCTCTCTCGGGCTGGGGCCGAGCCGGATGGGAAGAAGGAGAAGAAAGGAAATTATCTTATGCAAGTGACCTGTTTAGGGGCTGCCCGGACGGTAACCGGGTCCTGTTTTTTAATTGAAAACGAAAGCCTCCGCTTTTTGGTTGATTGCGGGATGTTTCAGGGCGGCAAAGAAATCGAAAAAAGAAATCACTCTTTAGGACGCTACCGGCCCCAGGAACTGAAATATATCCTTTTGACCCATGCCCATATCGATCACTCCGGTCTCATCCCCAAGGCGGTCAAGGAGGGCTTTAGAGGCAAGATCCTCTGCACCCAGGCCACCTTTGAGCTCTGCCGCATCATGCTGCTCGACAGCGCCCATATCCAGGAAAACGAGGCCGAATGGCAGAGCCGGAAGAACGTCCGTTCCGGGCAGAAGCCGGTCGAACCGTTATATACCAGGGAGGATGCCGAGCGGAGTCTGACCTTGTTTCAGCCCGTGGATCAGGGGGATTGCGTCAATCTGAGCCCGGATATCCGGGTCTGTTTTCGCAACGCCGGCCATATCCTCGGTTCGGCCTTCCTGGAGATTATTTTTCAGGAAAAGGGCTTGGCCGGCAAATGTGTTTTTTCGGGTGATATCGGACGCCAGGAGGCCATGATCGTTCCTGATCCGGATATCATCGAGGAAGCCGATTTTTTGTTCGTGGAATCCACCTATGGGGATCGGCAGCACAAGTCATTGGAAGAAAGCAAAGCCGAATTGCTGGCCGCCATTCAGGAGGGGATCAAGTACGGCGAAAAGATTATCATCCCGGCCTTTGCCGTTGAACGGACTCAGGAAGTCTTATACGTCATAAATGAATTTCAGCATCAGGGTCTGATTCCTTCTCTTCCGGTCTTCGTGGACAGCCCTTTGGCCATATCGGCCACGGAGATTTTCAGAAAGTTCCCGGAATACCTGGACGGCGAAACCTCCCGGCTTACCGCCCAGGGAATCAACCCCCTGGATCTCCCCAATTTGATTTTTTCCCGGACCGCCGAAGAGTCGATGGCCATCAACCGCCAGGAAGGGTCGGCGATCATCATAGCCGCCAGCGGCATGTGTGATGCCGGAAGGATCAAACACCATCTCAAGCACAACCTCTGGAGGCCGGGAGCTCAGATCGTCATCATCGGCTTCCAGGCCCAAGGGACCTTAGGCCGCTCCATCGTCGATGGGGCCAGGAAAGTGCGGCTCTTCCGGGAGGAAGTGGCTGTGCGGGCCAAGGTGCATACCATCGGCGGTTTTTCGGCCCATGCCGATCAAAAGGAATTGCTAACCTGGATCGGCCACTTTAAGAATCCGAAACTCAAGGTCTTTGTCATCCACGGGGAAGAAACGGCCAGCCTGGCCCTGGCCCAGACCCTTCAAAAAGCCTTCCCCTTCCAGGTGGCTGTGCCCCGCTGGCTGGAAACCATCGCTTTGACTCCTCCGGCCGTAAGACCGGCAGAGCTGACCTCGGAAGCCGAAGATATCCCGGCCCTCTTGGCTACCTTGGAAGAACGCCTGCATTCCTTCAAGGGCTATCTGGCAGGGATCACCGGTCTCAAAAAAGGAAAATTCCCGGAGATCAGGAACCTCCTGAAGAAGACCGACAAGGCATTTGAAGGAATGATGAAGTGAGATAACCATCGAGCCCCTCCTTGAGGCTTTAAGAACGCATTGAAGCCGTGATAAAACCTCCGCTGCGGCCTTTAAGAGTCAGGCGTCATTAATTCACCTTAAATATTAAATCACCGCAAAGGGTTTCAGGGGTCTTGATTTCAAGGTTGTCCGAAAGGTAATCCATAGCCCCAACCCGGCCCGAATTTCTAAGTGGGTTGGGAGCCGGGCATTCACCCAAGCCGATAAATCGCTTTGGTGTTGGCCTGTTTCTAAACCCACTTATAGACTTCCTGCCCGGGTTCAGGCTGCCGGCGTTTTGGCGGACAATCCTTGAAATCAAGACCCCTGAAACCCTCTACGAATGGAGTGCTTAAAAATCAAGTAACTTTGGGACAAACTCTAATTTTATAATGGAAATCACCTTGCCATCCAGACACCCTTTGGAAAAATTTCTTTTGCAGGTCCGCCGTCCCAGCCGCTATCTGGGCCGGGAACTTTTTTCAGTGACCAAGGATCCCGATTCGGTCCGGCTGCATTTTGCCCTGGCCTTTCCTGACCTATATGAAATCGGCATGTCCTATCTGGGCACCAAGATCCTTTACCATATCCTTAACCTGCGGCCGGAGGTCTGGGCCGAACGGGTCTTTGCCCCGGCCCCGGACATGGCCCAGGTGATGAAAGACCAGGCCATCCCGTCTGCCTTCCCTGGAATCAGGTTTGGCCCTCAATCGGTTCGACATTGTCGGTTTCAGCCTGCCTTATGAATTGGATTACACCAATGTGCTCTCGATGCTTTCTCTGGGAGGCATCCCACTCTGGGCCCGGGAACGAACCGATGGGCATCCCCTGATCATAGCCGGAGGCCCCTGCGCCTTCAATCCTGAGCCGATGGCCGGTTTTTTCGACGCCGTCATCCCGGGTGACGGCGAAGAGGTGGTCCAGGAAATCTGTGACACCTGGTTAAAATGGAAAGAACGCTCGGGCCCCAAAATGGAGCTGCTCCAATCCCTGGCCCGACTGGCCGGGGTCTATGTCCCGAGAATCCATTCCGAGGGAGCAAGTAGCCCCCATACCCGGCCGAAAATAACCCGGCGGATCATAGCGGATATCAATCGGGCCGAATATCCGACCCTTTCTCCCTTGCCTTTCCAACAGGTGATCCATAACCGCCTTAGTGTGGAAATTACCCGGGGCTGCACCCGGGGCTGCCGTTTTTGCCAGGCCGGCATCATCTATCGGCCGGTTCGGGAAAGGGCCCCGGAGGCTGTTTTCCAAATTCTTGAAGAAGGCTTATCGCAAACCGGGTATGAAGAAGCCACCCTGCTTTCTCTGAGCAGCGGCGATTATACCTGCCTGAACCGATTGCTGCCCGCTCTGATGGAACGCTGGGAGGATCGAAAGGTGGCCTTTTCCCTGCCCTCCCTGCGGGTGGACACCCTGGGCCCGGAGGTCATGGAGCAGATCCTGCGGGTCCGGAAAACCGGTTTTACCATCGCCCCCGAAGCCGGGACCCAGCGCCTGCGGGATGTGATCAACAAAAATATTACCGAGGCGGAAATCCTGCAAACCGTGGAAACGGTGGCTTCCTTGGGCTGGCGGGTCCTGAAATTGTACTTTATGATCGGCCTGCCCACCGAGACCCGGGAAGATCTGGAGGGGCTTATCCATCTGGTAAAAAAAATCGAAAAAAGGGCCCGGAAGAAAACCCCTAAATTTGAGATCCATGTCGGCTTGTCCACCTTCATTCCCAAGCCGCACACCCCTTTCCAATGGGCTTCTCAACTATCCATAGCCGAAAGCCTGGACCGGCAGAGCTTCATCCGTTCTTCCCTGAGGAGCCGAAATATCCAGGTCAAATGGAATGATCCTTATCAGGGTTTTCTGGAAGGGGTCCTTTCCCGGGGCGATCAACGCATAGGGAAGGTCATTTTCCGGGCCTTTGAGAAAGGCTGCCGCTTCGACGCCTGGGGGGATTATTTCTCCTGGGACCTATGGCAGCGGTCTTTTGAAGAAGAAGGTCTGGATCCGGGCGACTATCTTCAGGCCGCCGGCCTGGACCGAACCTTTCCCTGGGATTATATTCAGACCGGCGTGGATCGAAGTTATCTCTGGGAGGAATATCAACGGGGGTTGAAGGGGGAATTAACGGCCGATTGCCGGGATGGAGCCTGCAACCAATGCGGTCTCTGCCCCGAACTGGGGGCGGCCCCGGTAACGCATAAAGAATTCTCCAGGCCCCCCCAGCGTTCAGGAATTTTTTATCCGGAGGCCTCTTCAAAAAAGTTCCGCCTTCTGATGACCAAGACCGGCCCAGCCCGCTTCCTAAGCCACCTGGAATGGAAAGAGGCGATCATCCGGGCCCTGCGCCGGGCCGGCCTGGCCTTGGCCTTCTCGCAGGGTTTTCATCCCATGCCCCGGATTTCTTTCGGCCCGGCCCTGCCTTTGGGATTAAGCAGCCAGGGAGAATGGATGGATATGCAGTGCCTGGGGTGGTTAGGGGTGGATGAGGTCAGGAAAAGATTGTCTTCGCCCCTGTTCCCGGGGACCGAGGTTTTAGAGGTTTCCGAGGTGGCCTTAAACCAATCCCTGCCCCTGAGACAGAACCCGCATTATCAGGTACTGATAGCAGCCTCAGACCTGGATCAGGAAAAGATCCCTGCGTTTTTGGCCTCGACTCAGTGGCCTGTGGAACGGCCCGGCAGGAAACCGGAACGGATTGATCTCCGGCCTCTAATTAAAAAGATTTTCGTCCTTTCCCCGGCCGACGACCTGGTAACGGTCACCTGGGTCCTGGAAAATGACCCGGAAGGGAAGATCCGCCCTGAATTGATTTTGAAAAATGTCCTTCAGCTCCCGGATTTCCTTATTGCGCAGTTGGTGGTCACCAAGCTGTTGCCGTCTGCCGGTTCGGACGAATGATCCTTCGAAAAAAACCTTTCCCCCGGTTAGGCCGGTACAGGGGGGAAAAGGTCTGCTTTCAGCTCTTCTCGGGCTTCTCGCCGATCCGGTCTAAAAACCCTTTCCGGCGCTCGCTTTCCCACTGGGAGCAGAAGGCCGGTTTTCCGCCGATGACCCGTTTCAGGCACAGGGAGCAGGCAGACTCGCAGGAAACAATCTCTTCCTTCAGGAGACCCTGGGCCTTTTTCGGCCAAAGGGGATCGGCCAGAAGCACCCGAGCCAGGCCGATCAGGTCGGCTGATCCGGCGGCCAGGAGGCCTTCGGCGGTTTCCGGGGACTGAATCCTGCCGGCCGTGATTATCGGTGTTTTGGGAACCGCCTTTTTTATGGCAGCGGCAAAATGGGCCATGTAACCTTCCTTCTTTTCCTCCTTTAAATAGTCGGGCAGAAACAAGAGAGTCATAGGTGCCGGCCATAACGGAAAGATAGGCCACCCCCCGTTTCTCCAGTTCACGGGCATACACCGCGGTCTCCTCCAGATGCAGTCCGTCCGGCAGCCATTCATCGGCCAGAAAGCGGTAGCCTACCGGATAATCCGATCCCACAGCCTCCATGACCGCCTCGACCACCTGGAGGGGGAAACGCATCCTGTTTTCAAGGCTGCCGCCATAGGCGTCGGTTCGTTGGTTGGTTCGGGAAGAAAGAAACTGGACCAGCAGATAACCCATCCCGCCATGAATTTCCACCCCGTCGAAGCCGGCTTCCTTGACCCTCCGGGCGGCGGCGGCATAGGCCTGAACGACCCGATCGATATCGGCCCGGTCCATTTCCTTGGGAACAACCCCATAGGTTTCCATAGGGGAAGGGGCGATCTTTTCCTTTAACGTAGGCATAACGCTACCGGCATGGTTGATCTGGAGAAAGGCCAGGGCGCCTTGCTGGTGGATGGTTTTGGCCAGACCGGTCAGGCCAAAGAGAAACCGCTCCTCATCAATCCGCATGGTAAAGGGTGACCCGATTCCATTTGGCTCAATGCCCACGTTCTCCACTACGATCATGGCCGCCCCGGAAGCGGCCATCTCCTGGTAATGATCCAGGATCAAAGCATTGGTCGTCCCGTCCGGGTTGGCATAACCCAGAAACAACGGGGCCATGGTAATCCGGTTTTTCAGATTCAGCCCCTTCATTTGAAAAGGCGTAAAAAGCCGCGGCAATTTGGCCATGAGATCCTCCTTAGATAACAATCGGTGGCATATTTTTTAGTTTAATTTAGGTTGATTTCCTTAAATTTAAATCCGATTTTTCGTCAGGTCAATAGGGATAAGGAATTAGGCTGGAGTATTCCAGGATGACCGCCTCTCAGAAAGGGTGCGTTACGACCCCGAGGACTTAGTGGGTTATCTCTTCTATGCATCAATCAGGGCATAGGCATTGCGAATCACAATGGCCCGCCCAAAAAGCCCTGTGGGATTGAAACCCGGAGGGCTTTTTTTATCTTGGGGGTGGTCAGGGTATTGCAAGTTAAAGGAAATAATATTTCTTTAAAGAGTTAGACTCAAAACGGGTGGGGGGTGGCCATGTTTTCGCCGGCCCATGGCACCTGTTCGGTGAACTTTCAGAGCGAAATAACGGCATAAGCATTGCGAATGACAATGGCCCGCTCGGTCCGGACCTGGATGAGGTATCGTCCTTCCTGGGTCGGCCAGCCTTCGGTAGTCAGGGTCTCGCCCGGGTAAACCACATCGGAGAAACGGGCCTTGAACTCCTTGAAGCGGGTCACCTCCCCGCCGCAAAGTCCGTTGACGATGGCTCGGGTGGCATAGCCGTAGGTGCAGAGACCGTGCAGGATGGGTTTTTGGAAGCCTCCCTGTTTGGCATACTCCGGGTCCAGATGCAGTGGATTCAGGTCTCCGCTGAGCCGGTAGAGGGCCGCCTGGTTCTCGGGAACTTTATAGGAGACACGGAAACTGGGCTCAACCCCATCGGGAGGGTTTAAAGGCTCTGTTTTAGGGCCTGGGTCCCCTCCGAAGCCCCCGCCTCCCAGGTGAAAGGCAATGTGTTCACTATCGAAGAGAAGCCGGCCGTCTTCCGTATGGCCTTGCGATTCAAAACGGATGACCGCGGCCTTGCCCTTGTCGAAGACCTCGGCCACCCGGCCGGTCGCAACGATCTTTCCCTGAGGGGGAAGGGGCTGATGAAGGCGGATCCTCTGCTCTCCGTGCAGAAACCGGGAGCCTTCAATCTGTTTAACGAAATCCAGGATCAGGCCGCCGGCGGCGACCGCCGCGAAGCTGGGGAAGACCCTTAGCCCTCCCGGGGTGTTCTCGTAAAGGAAGGGAAGCTCATCAACCTGGGCGCCGATGCCCAAGGCATACAGAGCCGCATCTTTCCAGGTATAAGAAAAAACATGCCTCCTCCATTCCCTCCCTACCGTTTTCCAGTTAAATTCCATCGGCTTCAACTCCTCTCTAAGAAAAAGAAAAGGGGGGTTTGCTGCCTCACCCGTCAACAGACCTGCGCCTTCATCAGACGGCCGGCCCCGCTGATCGAAAGGCCATCCGACCGATCCTTGAAGTAACGCCGGTTGGCTTCCTGCGGACCGACATCCTCAACCAGCCCGAATCCCATTTGCCGGAGCTCGGCGGCGAAGGAAGAAGGATCGAAGTAGGTGATCCACGGTTCTCCGAGCGCTGCGGCCCGATTGGCGACCATTTCGTGGGCGGATCGCGGGCTTTCCGGAAGCAGGGAGGGCGGAGCACAGTAGTCGAAGACGATTTCGCTGCCGGAAGGCAGCGAGGCGACGAATTTGAGTGTTCCCAACACGGCCGATTTCGTCAGATACATAACGACCCCGAGCATCGAGAAGAAGGCGGGCTCTTCCTTATTGAAACCGGCGCTTCCTAATCCTTCGCCCAGGGTTTGTTTCTCAAAGTCGATGGGTGCATAGGCCACCGAATCCGGGATCGGCAATCTCGGCTTGGTGAAGCTGCCGGCGTTTCCAGGATTGGGTCGCCGGATGATCCACCTCATAGACGCGGAGACGAGACACGGGATAGGGGTTGCGATAGGGGAAGGTGTCCAGACCGGCGCCCAGGATCACGTATTGACGGACTCCTCTCTGAACCGCCCGGGCCAGTTCATCCTCGGCATACCGGCTCCTGAGCACGATCAGTGCCCGCAGCGCCCGGCTGGCACCATACCGCTCAGGATAAGATCGCAGGGCCGACTCTCTTTCCGAACCCAGTATCCGTAAGGCAATCGGATCTTCGAGGACCCGGGGTTGGTCCAGAACTTGATGGGCAGCTCGGAGAAAGGCCGCCCCCAGCGCAGTGGCGCTTGGACGACCATCGTCC
Source organism: uncultured delta proteobacterium (assembly GCA_963711835.1). Classification (GTDB taxonomy): domain Bacteria; phylum Desulfobacterota; class RBG-13-43-22; order RBG-13-43-22; family RBG-13-43-22; genus CAVQFQ01. The sequence continues at coordinate 677,747 of CAVQFQ010000017.1, forward strand.
ATCCGGCTTCCCCGGGCCTTGTCCCCAGGAACCTCCATAGAAGAAACTTGGCTGAAGGCCGGCTTCGGATAAACCAGTCCCGAAAAGAGCCCAGCCGCAAATACGGTTTGCAGAAAATCACGTCGAGAGATCCTAAATGGTTCCATAGGCATTTTGTCTATTTTATTCCCTATACCGAAAAAAGTTTCTTCCTTCTGTCATCCGGACCATAATACAATTTATAGTTCCGGGACCATCTAAGCGGGCTTTCCGAGCTATGGTGTGGTCTTACTCTATTTTGCTTTCTCAGTAAAGTTTTCTCTTCTGAAATAAAAATACATTAAAACCCCTGCACCGATTGTGACCAGGCCCCAAAGGGAGGTGAGGGGCCGGTTCTGTATTGAAAAGTAAGCTATCCACAGATTGCCGACAATGAAAATGATCGGCGTGACCGGATAGCCAAATGTCTGGTAAGGAGACTTCAGGGCATTTTGCTTAAGCCTGAGCATTAGTAAACCAAGGACGGTCAGCAGGGTAAAGATGGACAGTGTAAAACCGATATAAATCAGCAGTTTTTCAAAAGATGAGGTCAGGATAAATAGAATGGCAATCGTCGCCTGTAAGAATATAGAAAAAGCCGGCGTTTTGTATTTTTGATTGACCCGTCCGAAAAGCTCGAAAAAGACGCCATCTTTGGACATGGCGTAATAAACCCGTGGTCCGGTCAGGATCATCGCGCTGAGCGCCGATAAAATGCCTATGGCAATGGCGCCGCCGAAGTATTTCCCGATATGTTTCCCAAAGAGAGAAGAGGCCGACGTTGAGCCGATTTCCAGGACACCGCTCATCCGACCGACCGGAAGAGCATAAATGTATACGGCATTGAGGAGCAGGTATAATATTATAACCAACACAGTGCCTGTGAACAGGGCGAAGGGAATATTCCTGGAGGGTTCTTTAATTTCACTGCCGAGATAAGCCGCGGCATTCCAACCGCTATAAGCGAAAGAGATAAAAATGAGGGAGACCGCAAATTTACTTTGGAAAAGGGTCGCCAGCGGTAAGTCAGCGGAGAAATGAGATAAGGAGCCGGTCCCGAGAAGAAAACCGCCGGTAATGAAAAGAACAATGATCACTATTTTTAACGAGGTCAGTGTATTTTGAACCCGGCTACCTACCGTGATACTGTGATAATGAATTAACGAAAGGACGACGATGGAGGCGATGGCTACTAGAGTGACCGGGGAAACGGTCAAAATCGCGATGTCGGAAATCGTAAGGCTAAATTGGGGCTGGGCAGGAAGGGCAAGGAGGCTCTTGCTGTAGGTCGCAAAGGCAATAGCCGTTGCGGCAATGGGGGCGGAAAAACCTACCAATAGAGAAATCCAGCCGGAAAGGAAGGCGACCAACTTACCAAAGCTCTCCCGCAAATAGACATATTCTCCCCCTGCTTCAGGGAAAGCGGCCCCCAGTTCTCCATAACAGAGTGCGCCGCAGAGGGCGAAAATTCCTCCAATCAACCAGCAGAGCAGCAAAACCATCGGATGCCCTACTTCTTGAATAATAAAGCCCGAGGTTGTGAAAATACCCGTCCCGATCATGTTGGCCACGACCAGAACTGTGGCAGTGAACAGGCCGATTTCTCGTTTGAGAGGCTGCTCATTCAGGTGATTTTTCATTATGAATTCTCTTCTCAGCAGGAATAGTTTCCCCGGGCGCCATGCGGAAGGGCAGCGCAAACGACTCCAAACTACGGACGCCGGCGACCGGGCACCGGGAGCGCCTTAATGGGGACCGAGAACGTTCAGGCAAGTTCGAGAAAAAAGAAGTACCCTATTCTACTTGGCCTGCAAACCCCGGCGTTGCTTTCCTTGGGTATGCAGTTGGTCAAGCCTGGACTGCTGTTCCGGCGTTAATCCGCCCTTCATCTTAACCACCCCTTGCGCGATAAGGATGTCGGCTTCAGGCCCATACCTTTTTCTTAGTTCCTTCAGGCCGGCCTGGGTTTCCTTAACGATGGCTTCAATCTCCCGCTGCTGCCCGGTATTCAGGCTCAATTCCCTGGTAAGCGTTTCCATAATCATTTTTCTGACGGCAGAGGGATAATCTCCCTGACGAAGGCTTTCGTAACGGTGCTTGTCATAGAGGCCGGTGATGGCAGCGCCGATCACCAGCCCGCCCAGGAAAATAAGAGACAAGGCACTGACTATCTTCCACTTCTTCAAACCCTACCTCCTTCCCCGGGGGCCGATCCAAACTGACCGGAGGTCAGTCCGGGCGGATCGCCGATAAGTAATTGGACCCAATTTTGCTCCGGGGTTAGGCCTAACCCCGCTGCCAACAGAGCCAGGATAATGGCCAGCAGGCAGGTGGCCGAAGCAAACCGCCAGACCAACCGGTCGGCAAAGAAGCTTTCTTGATAAGCCTTTTCAGTCTTAAGTCCTCTTATTTTCTTCATCACCTCGGCCGGCCAGCCGGGTATTATGCTATCCTGCCGTTTGCCCAGGTAGGCACTTCTCAATATTTCCCAGTGGGTTTCATCCAACCTCTTCCTCGATTTCATCTATCCCCCTTTTACCTTAAACAATCCTTCCAGGCGCCGGCGCAATTTGGCCTTGGCCCGAAAGGCCCGCACCTTGACCTTTATCGCCTTCCAGCCCAAGAGATGGGCCGCCTCTTTTACAGACAGCCCCTCGAGATAGACCAGATTAATCACCATCCTATCATCTGCCGAAAGCCCGTCCAGGGCCCAATCGAGCAGTTCCCTGGCTTCCTGCCGCGACTGGACCTGTTTAAATTCCTCATCAGCTCGATCCGAAAGCGCCCGATTGAACCAAGACACATGCTCATCGCTCAAAGCACTTACGGCCGTCTCTCGACTCCGGTATTCCTTTCTCCAGTAATCGGAACAGCATCTGACCGCAATCCCCGTCAGCCAAGAGCCGAATGGTTTTCTGCCTTCATAGCCCGGCAAGGCTATATAGGCCCGGACGAATATCTCCCCGGCCAGCTCGGAGGCCATCGCCCGCGGCACATGACCGCCAACGATCTTGAATACCAGGGCCTGGTATCTTTTGATCAGGATCTCGAAAACGTCTACCTGGCCTTCCAACACCTGCCGGATGATCTGGCTGTCGGTCAGGTCCTCAATTTGGTTGGGCATGCAGAATTCGATTCATGTTTTCCGTACTCTCCGGCGCTACAACCTAAAGCGGGTCGTTGATTCTTGAATAATACCACGATTCCGTGATTCCGGGGTTCTCTAAGGTTCAGGTCTGCCCCTTACCTTCCCTGACTATATAGTCGTTGGAGGTGAGGAAAAGGTTACAAAAAAATTATGAACTGGTATAGTAGGATGCCCGAAAAATAGAACGATTAAAAAAGGATCGGCAATGCCAATGGATGGCCAGATATTTTCTTATCAATGGATCGAGACCTTTCCGCGATTGGAAGAGGCGGCCCGGGTTCTGGAGCAGGCCAAAATCATCGGGGTCGACCTGGAAGCGGACTCCATGTACCACTACTTTGAAAAAGTATGCCTCCTGCAGGTCGCCACGGAATCCGCCACGTATGTTCTGGACCCCCTGGCGCTGAGGGATCTTTCCGCTTTACAGCCCGTTTTTTCCAATCCCCGCATCCGCAAGGTATTCCACGGAGCGGATTATGATATCCGCTCCCTGTACCGGGACTTTCGTCTCGAGATCGTAAACCTCTTCGATACGCAGTTGGCCGGTAAATTTCTGGGCCTCCAGGAGACCGGGCTGGAAGCATTACTGCGAAACCGGTTTCAGGTGGCGCTGAATAAAAAATTTCAGCGGGCCGATTGGTCCCGCAGACCCCTTTCCGCGGAAATGGTGGAATACGCAGCGATGGACAGCAGGTACCTGATTCCCCTGGCCCGTATGCTGGAAAAGGAACTGGAAGAGAAGGGCCGGTTATCCTGGGTGGAGGAAGAATGCCTATCCATGACTGAGGTCCGTTTCATACCCCCCAACCGGGGTCCGCTTTACCTGAGAGTGAAAGGGGCTTCCCGCCTGGATCCCAGGAGCCTGGCAGTTCTGGAGACTTTGCTGGAATTCCGGGAAGCCAAGGCGCAAAAGTCAGATCTTCCTCCCTTCAAGGTGCTCGGCAACGAACCCCTCCTGGAGCTGGCCGTGAAAAAACCTTTGGACCTGAAAGAACTGGAAACGGGGAAAGCCCTGAGCCGGAAGCAAATCGACAGATACGGGGCTTATCTGGTGCGGGAGATTCAACGGGCCATGGACATCCCCGATAAAGATCTCCCGGTGCACCGCCGGGTAGCAAAGCCGGGTCTTTCATCGCCCGTGCGCAACAGGGTCAAAGCCTTAAAAGAATGGCGGGATCGGCAGGCGGAAAATTTAGGTCTGGAACCTGGAGTCCTTATAAATAACAACCTGATCAATGCCCTGGCTTTGCAAAATCCCTGCTCGATAAAAAAGATGGAAGAGATTTCAGGGCTGAAAAAATGGCTGCGAGATCATTTCGGCCTAGAGATTCTGGCTGCTCAAACAAGCGATTAAGTGTGGAGGGCAGGGCAGGGGGCCAGGTTTTTCGAATAACATCCGGGAAGTCTTTAGGCGGGCCGGCACCAGTCCTTCAAGTTAGGATTCCGTTCCGCACCTTTCGCGGTCGGTTCAGGAAGGCCTGCATCAAGCGGCGCGGTTCTTCGCTCTGCCAGGTTTGCCGAAAGGCCTTTATTCCTGCCTTAACCGCTTCATCAATCGGTAATCTCTCCCAGTGACGTATAAGGACCTTCTGCATCCGGATCGCTTTCGGGCCGGCCTTAAGGATGGCCTCAATCCAGTCCTCCAGCGCCCGGTCCAGCTTCTCCGGGGCGACGACCCGGTCCACCAAACCGCATTGCCGGGCTTCGGCAGCGGTGATGGTTTGGCCGGTATAAATCATTTCCCGAGCCTTGCCCCAGCCCATCAACTTCGGCAAGAGACAGGCCTCAATCACCGAGGGCAGCCCAACCCGCACTTCAGGCATGCCGAATTGGGCGTCTTCCGTGGCCAGGCGCAGGTCGCAGGAGGCCGCTATTTCAAGGCCTCCGCCGAGGCAGTAGCCGGAAATCCGGGCAATGACCGGCACCGGCAGGTCCCGGATGGCCGCGCACACCCCGTGCAGGCGGGCGATAAAGGCCTCCCCGGTGTCAGGATTGAAATCGACCATTTCATTGATATCCGCACCGCCGATAAAGGCCCGTTTCCCGGCTCCGGTCAGGACCGCGACCCGCAGTCTCTCATCTCCCTTGAGGCCGACCAGGGCCTGGGTCAGTTCTTCCAGAAGGGGCGTATTGACTACATTCAGTTTGTGCTGATGATCAAGGACGATAAAGGCCACCCGACCTTTCTCCCGGCGGTCTTTCAATTCAACCCGGACTTCCCCTTTCTTTTTCTCTCTGCTCTTTTTGTTCATCGTTTTCCCGCCCTCAGGTTTTTATCGTGGAATGTGTTGAAAACGCCCAAATGGTATCTTCTCCCGCAGAGCCCGATCGGCGATGAAAAGGTATGTCGAAGTTCTTCTTATCATGGGTTTATGATTGGGGAGGACCTTATCTCATAACATTAATCAGATTTTGCTTTTCTCCGGTGCTCTTTCCCCGAGTTTTTTCCTGGCCGGTCTGACTTTATAGAGGGCTTGGTCTTCCCTGGCCAGACAAGCCCGTTTTGCATCGGCCCTTTCAAAGGTGAGTTTGGTTTTCAAAAAGAGATCCGAGCCCTCGGCTTTCAAATATCCAGTGGCCATCCGGCAATACTCCAAATCAATTTCCACTCCGATGCTGTGGCGGCCGTTTCGAAGGGCTGCAACCATGGTCGTACCGGAGCCGCAGAACGGATCCAGAACGGTATCGCCCACAAACGAAAACATCCGTACCAAACGGGTGGCCAGTTCCAACGGAAATGGAGCAGGGTGGTGCCGAGTCGAGGCCCCGGGAATATTCCAGATTTGCTGGAACCAACGATCGAATTCGTCCTTGTTGATCCTGCTGGCCTCGCGTTGGGCGCCGGTCGGTTTTCGATAGCCTCCCGGTTTTCGCTGCATCAGGATGAACTCCATGTCGTTTTTGATGATGGCGTTCGGCTCATAGGGTTTGCCGAGGAATTTCGATCCGTTAGGACCTCGTGATGAGGCATTGGCGATTTTGTGCCAGACAATCGGGTTCAGGTTGTCAAAGCCGATTCGCCGGCAACTCCCACAGATATCGGCATGGAGCGGGAAAACAAGGTGCCGACCAAAATCCCGCCTGGCCACACAAACATCGCCGACCACACAGACCATTCGGCCTCCGGGAACAAGGATCCGGTAGATATGACGCCAGACCTTCTCCAACTCCCCAAGGAATGCTTCATAATCTTGAATGTGTCCGAGTTGATCCGGATTTTCATTGTAGCGTTTGAGGTTCCAATAGGGAGGGGAGGTGATGACAAGATGTACGGACTCGTCCTCCAAAAAAGCCAAGTCGCGGGCGTCGCTGTTGATCAGTCTGTGAATTGTTGTTTCCATAGCATCAGATAAAACTGGCCACATGAGCGGTGAGGATCTTCGCGAAACGTTCCATGGAGAGGTCCTCAGCAGGGGCCTTGAAGGCTCCCTTAAGGCCTTCCTGACTCGATGAACTGATAAAGGCCGAGGCGGTATAGTGCCGTTCAAGGATCAGTTTCCTGCAGAACAACTCATATCGGCGCCCTTTACAATGCCTGCACTCGTATTCATCCATGGCGGATTTCCTTTTAATACAGCTCAAACCCTTGGTCAATAAAATCAGGGTCAAAGGCCAAAGCCCTTTTTATCCCCTTCTGTCTCATGATTAAAAAACTCAGGCAGTCCACAAAACTGACCCCTCGCTTCCCGATTCTTTTCAGTTCCTTCAGGGCCTTTTCATGGAGGTCCTGATCTACCCATTCAATCTGGAATACCGTTACCTCCTTCAGAAATTGCAGGGCCACCTGCAGGCCAAGCCGGGCCTGCAATAAGGCCGCACTTTCCACCAAAATATAGTTGTGGAGACAAATGGACTCTCTTGCCGACAAGGCTTGATTGAATTTCTCCAGGGCCGAAGCATGATTGGGATCCGCTTTGTCCGCCATGGCATAGACAGCCGAGGTATCCAAAAAAATCATTTTTGAAACGCCTCCTCAAGGGCCTGGTCGTGCCGTTCTGAAACTGGTTTAAGGGATCCTTGAAGGGATTTACCGGCGCCGATAAAGCGGAAATCTTTTATCGACAATGATTTTGGTTGGGCCTGAAGGGTCATTTCTTTGTCGATGAGTTCCCGAATGACCCCGGCAATGGATTTCTTTTCTTGAAAGGCCCGTTGGCGTAAGACCTCAAAGGTTTTTTCTTCTCAATTGGATCTGGGCTCGCTTCATGAGGGTCCTCCTTCCGGTTAGGCAGTAACAGCATACCATCATGCTGTGATGATGTCAATCCCTTTTCTCCATACCCCGGGTCGTCATCAGGCCCCTTCTTTCTTCTAACCCCTTCCATTTCGCCCGCTAACGTGCTCAGGGCCTTCGGCTGTTCGATCAGGACGGCCGGCAGGATGGTCTCCGGGGGGCGGGGGCGGGAGGACAGTCCGCCAAGGCACCGTCAAAGGAGTCGGGCGTAGCCCCCGGGAGCGGGTGGAAGGTCTGATTTATCCTTGACTTATCGCTTGCTTGTGATAAGGGAAAGAAAGTCAATGAAGGTGCTGGAGGAAAGATGGATTATAAAAAGACCCTGAACCTGCCCCGGACTGATTTTCCGATGAAGGCCGGTCTGGCCCAAAAGGAACCAGGCTGGCTGGAAAAATGGGGGCAGATGGAATTATATCAAAAGATCCGCCGGTCTTCGCTGGGCCGGAAGCAGTTTATCCTGCATGACGGCCCCCCCTATGCCAATGGCAACATTCACATGGGAACGGCCTTTAATAAGATTCTAAAGGACATCATCATCAAATCCAAACAGATGACCGGATTTGACGCCCCTTATGTGCCGGGCTGGGATTGTCACGGCCTGCCGATAGAACATCAGGTGGACAAGGAATTAGGGGCCAAACGAAAGGAGCTGTCCCAGATCGAAATCCGTCAACGCTGCCGGGAGTATGCCGGAAAATATATTGATATCCAACGGGAGGAATTCAAGAGGTTGGGGGTCTTGGGAGAATGGGAAAACCCCTACCTGACCATGAATTATGCCTATGAAGCGGTCATCGTCCGGGAGTTCGGGAAATTCGCCCTCCAGGGGAGTGTCACCAAGAGCAAAAAACCCATTTACTGGTGTGCCTCGTGCCGGACGGCCCTGGCCGAGGCCGAGGTGGAATATGAACCCCACACCTCGCCGTCCATTTTTGTCGCCTTTCCTTTAATCAGCCGCCTGGATGAAATCTATCCGGCCCTCAAAGGCAAGGACGTTTCGGTTCTGATCTGGACCACCACCCCCTGGACTATTCCAGCCAATCTGGCCCTGGCCTTTCACCCGGATTATGAGTATGTGGCCGTCCAGGTGGAGGAGGAGGTCTTCATCCTGGCCAAGGGACTTCTGGAAAAGGTCGGCCAGCGTCTGGCCTGGCAAAATCCCGTGATTTTGACTGCGGTGGATCCCAAGGTCCTGGAGGGCAAAGAAAGCCGGCATCCCCTTTACGAGCGGGGATCCATGATGATCCTGGCCCCCTATGTGACCCTGGAGGATGGTACCGGAGTGGTTCATACCGCCCCCGGTCATGGGCAGGAAGATTATGAGAGCGGTCTCAACTATCACCTGGACATCTATTCGCCCGTCGATGACGGGGGCCGGTTCACCCCTGAGGTCGGGTTTTTCGCCGGGGAATTTGTCTTTGAAGCCAACGAGTCGGTCAAGAAAAAATTACGGGAAGTGCAGGCCCTGAAAGGGGAGGAAACCATTGAACACAGTTACCCCCACTGCTGGCGCTGCAAAAAGCCGGTTATTTTCAGGGCCACCGAACAATGGTTTATCTCCATGGAGGCCAATGACTTAAGGAAAAAGGCCCTGGCCGAGATTGATCGGGTCACCTGGGTGCCGGCCTGGGGCCGGGACCGGATCCGGGGCATGATGGAAACCCGGCCGGACTGGTGTCTTTCCCGCCAGCGATCCTGGGGCGTACCCATCCCGGCCTTTTATTGCCTGCAGTGCAACAACTGGGTCCTTACCCAGGCTATGCTCGACCGTCTTGAAGAATTGGTGAACGATCAGGGGGCCGATATCTGGTTCTCCGCGCCGGTGGAGCAATTGATCCCTTCCGGCACCACCTGCCCTCATTGTCAGGGCAGCCAATTCCGAAAGGAGACCGACATCCTGGATGTCTGGTTTGATTCCGGGGTGAGTTATGCCGGGGTCCTGGAAGCCCGACCCTACCTCAGGTCTCCGGCAGACCTCTATCTGGAGGGGAGCGATCAGCATCGGGGCTGGTTTCACAGTTCCCTCCTGGCCTCGGTGGGAACCAGAGGACAGGCGCCTTATCAGGCGGTTTTGACCCATGGCTTCGTGGTGGACGGCAAAGGGAAGAAGATGTCGAAATCCCTGGGGAACGTCATCTACCCTGAAGAGGTCATTAAAAAATGGGGGGCCGAGATCCTGCGTCTCTGGGTATCGGCTGAGGACTATCGGGACGATATCCGGATCTCTTCCGGAATCCTCCAGCAGTTAACCGAAGCCTATCGTCGGATCCGCAATACCTGCCGTTTTCTGTTGGGAAACGTGGCCGGGTTCCGAAGCCGGCTGGATCAGGTGCCTTTTTCGGAGATGGAAGAATTGGACCGCTGGGCCCTGCATCAGCTCCAATACGTTATCAGCCGGGTTAGACGGGCTTATGAAAGCTATGAATTTCACATCGTCTATCACACCCTCTATCAATTCTGCACCAATGAACTCAGTGCTTTTTATCTGGACATCCTCAAGGACCGGCTTTATACCTTTGCTCCCCAGTCCCGGGAAAGACGTTCGGCCCAAACCGCCCTGATGATCATCCTCAAGGCCCTGGTGCGGCTCATGGCCCCGATCCTGTCGTTCACGGCTGAAGAGGTCTGGTCCTATTTGGCTCCGGAAGAAAAGGAGGAAGAAAGCGTTCACCTGACCCAACTCCCGGCCCAGGAAGCCGGGCTTTTGGACGAGGCCTTGAATGAACGCTGGAAGACCCTGATCGCCTTAAGGGGAGAAGTGACCAAGGCCCTGGAGCTAGCCCGGCGGGCCCAGCTCATCGGCCACCCGCTGGAGGCCAAAGTAACTCTTTCTCTGCCCGACTCCTTGGGGTCGCTTATAGGTCCCTATAGCGCATTTTTTGCCACCCTCTTTATCGTTTCCCAGGTCGAGGTCGTCCCAGGCCGGACCGCCGAAGAAGCCTTTTCAAGCCTGGAGATTCCGGGCCTGACCATCCAGGTGGAACGGGCTCGGGGGGAAAAGTGTGAACGCTGCTGGAATTACCGGCTTGAGGTGGGAAAATTTATCGAGCACCCTACGATCTGCCCCCGTTGTTATCAGGCCATTACCCAAGGGCAAGGATTATCCTGATGGTTAGAAAAAATTTTTGGCCTCTGGGCCTGACTTTTTTCTCGGTCTTGGTTTTGGATCTGCTTACAAAAAAATACGTCCTGACCCATTATCCCCTGTATTACTCCCGGGAGGTTATCCCTGGATTTTTTAATCTGGTCCATATCCAAAACAGGGGTGTGGCCTTTGGGTTCTTAAGCGGGCAGAATTCCTTCTGGCGGGATGCCCTCCTGACCCTGCTCCCCATAGCGGCCATCGTGGGCATCCTGATCTATCTTCTGATCACCCCTCCCGGCAAAAAAGGCCTGCTTCTGGCCCTGGGAGGTGTCTTGGGCGGCGCCCTGGGTAACCTGATCGACCGGTTCCGTTTTAAAGCCGTTGTGGATTTCCTGGATTTTTACTGGGGGAAGGTCCACTGGCCGGCTTTTAATGTCGCCGATTCGGCTATCACCCTGGGGGTCCTTTACTTGATCTATCGATTTTGGAGAGAGGCCTGATCATGTTTCCCACCCTGTTTCAATTCGGATCTTTTGCCCTCCACACCTATGGGTTATTTATCGCAGTGGGTTTTCTTCTGGGTATCGGGTTGGCCCTGAAAGAAGGCCGCCGAAAGGGAATCCCTTCGGAAAAGATCCTGGATCTTTCTTTTTTTATCATTATCTCAGCCATCGTAGGTTCCCGTCTTCTCTACGTGGCCATTAATTATACCTATTACCTGGACCATCCTCTGGCCTTCTTTAAAATCTGGGAAGGAGGACTGGTTTTTTACGGCGGCTTCATCCTGGCCTTCCTGACCGGGCTCTGGTACCTTAAAAAACAGCAACTTCCCTTCTGGGAGATGGGAGACCTCCTGGCTCCTTCCATTGCCATAGGCCAGGTATTCGGACGGTTAGGCTGCTTTGCCGCCGGCTGTTGTTTTGGGGAAAGAACGGATCTTCCCTGGGCGGTTACCTTCAGTCATCCGGATTCACTGGCCCCGACCGGGGTGGCCTTGCATCCCACCCAATTGTATGAGGCCTTGGCCGCTCTGGTTATCTTTTTGATTCTAATGCTATTGAAGGGCCGTCCGTCCGTTCCGGGGTATCGGATCCTGCTCTACCTGTTTCTCTATGGTTCGGTGCGCTGGGGAATTGAATTTTTCCGGGGAGATTACCGGGGAACCCTCATAGGAGGCGGCTGGTCGGATACCCAGTATATCAGCCTGCTGTTGATTGTTTTTTCAATAATCATGGCCCTTTATTTAAAAAAAAGAAAAGCCCGGCCGACCTAAAAAAAAACTTGCCAATTTTTTTTTATTATATTAGACCTCTCCTTAGTTTAGGAAAATACGGGCTTCTCGTTGGGTTAGGGGAGGCCGGGATCAGGATATCGATCAGACAAAAAAAGGGGGTTCATTTTGGTTATCTTAGAAGAACTAAGATACAGTAAGGATCATGTCTGGGCCCGATTGGATGATGACAATCGGATCACCATCGGCATCACCGATTATGCCCAGGAGGAGCTTGGAGAATTATCCGGTATTGACCTGCCCGAAGAAGGGGATGAGGTCGTCAAGGATGAACCCTTTGGTTCGGCAGAATCCCAGATTGCCGTGTCGGATCTTTTTTCTCCTCTGAATGGGGAGATCCTCGAGGTCAACCAGGAACTCCTGGATTCCCCGGAAATTATCAATGAGGATCCTTATCAAGACGGATGGATTATCCGGATAGACGTCTCCTCCACCACCGAATATTATGAACTCTTAACCGCCGAAGAGTATGAAGATTACCTGAAAGAGATCCGGGGGGAAGAGGCGCTGGAGGAGGAAGAAGAGGTAGCAGAGGAATAATAATCCGGAACTTCGAGGATTCAAAACTTCCCGACGGAACAGCTTCGGGCAACGTGAACGCATTGGAAGGCCGGAAAAGGAGCAGAAAGATCGACTCCATCATCGTCCGAAAGGTCGTCGAACAGATAAAAATGTCCCGCCGGGCGGTGGCCCTGACAGGAGCGGGCATATCGGTGGAAAGCGGCATCCCGGCTTTCCGAGGGAGCCAGGGCCTCTGGGATCGCTATGACCCCATGGAATTCGCTCATATTGAAGCCTTCCTGGCCGATCCTAAAAAGGTCTGGCGGATGTTGGTCGAGCTCAGGACTCTGGTCGATCAGGCCCAACCCAACCCGGCCCACCTGGCCCTGGCCCGATTGGAAAAATTAGGCTATTTAAAGGCTATTATTACCCAGAATATCGACGCCCTCCATCAGCAGGCCGGGAATAAAGACGTTATCGAATTTCACGGCAACGGCCAACGGTTGATCTGCTTGAGTTGCGGAAAACAGTTCGCCAAAGGGACGATTCCCCTTGATTCCCTTCCTCCACGTTGTCTTTGCCAGGGCCTTCTTAAACCCGATGTGGTTTTTTTCGGGGAGCCCATTCCCCAGGAAGCCAGTCGGCGGGCCTTTCAACTCAGCCAAGAATGTGATCTGATGCTGGTCATCGGGACCTCGGCGGTAGTAGCCCCGGCGAGTCATTTGCCCTTTATGGCCAAACAAAACGGAGCGGTACTTATTGAAATAAATCTTGAACGTACGCACCTATCGGAGACTATTTCCGATTTCGTTTTGGAAGCTTCCGCCAGCCAAGCCCTGACCGTTATTCTGGAATATTTTGGATCCTGAGTCACGGACCTCGTTCCCTATTCCCAATTTCGATTCCAAACGCGGCAGGTTTTCTAAGGAAGATAAAAGGGGGGAAAAAATAATCCGATGTTGAGTATCATTAATCAAAATGAGATTCTATCCATGGTCTGGCATGCCGGAGCCATGGTTAAATTCGTCCTTTTTCTGCTTTTGGCCTTTTCGATCCTTTCCTGGGCTATTATTATTATGAAATATCGCATCATTCAGAGGGCCCGCAAGGAGACCAGCCGATTCCAGGAGATTTTTTGGAACAGCAAAAGCCTGGCTACGGCTTATAAGGAATCCAAAGACCTGGGTTACAGCCCGGTAGCGGAGGTCTTTCGGGTCGGGTATCAGGAATTGGGACGGCTTCGAAAAATGCATCAGGAGAACGAAGAAGCAGCCAAGGGAGAAGGCAGTGATATTTTAACCACCAGCCTGGGCCATTATGAAAATATTCCCCGGGCCTTGCGGGCCGCCATGAATTCCCAGGTAACCCGGTTGGGCTACGCCCTTACTTTTTTAGCCACCACCGGGAATACCGCTCCTTTTATCGGGCTGTTCGGCACCGTCTGGGGGATTATGAATTCCTTCCATAGTATCGGACTGCGCGGAGGAGCCAGTCTGGCGGTGGTGGCCCCGGGCATTTCCGAGGCCCTGATAGCTACGGCCGCCGGATTGGGAGCGGCTATCCCTTCGGTCATTGCCTATAATTATTTCTCTAGTCAAGTCCGGGTCCTGGAGTCGGAGATGAGCAATTTTTCCTCCGATTTAATCAACATGATTGAAAGGGACCATTTAAGGAAGTTCGGATCCAGGAGGTAATCCCGGCATGAACGTCGGCGGCGACAGAAAGTTGATGTCTGAAATCAATGTCACCCCCCTGGTGGATGTCATGTTGGTTTTGCTGATCATCTTCATGGTGGCGGCCCCCATGATGATGCAGGGTATGGATGTCCAACTCCCCCAGACCCAGGCCAAGACCATTCAAGCCCAGGAAGAACGGCTGGTCATTACCTTGACCAAGAAGCAAGAGATTTTTATCAATGAATACCGCGTCAGTCGGGAAGAATTGCAGGAAAAATTAAAGGCCCTTTACCAGAATAAAAAGGAGGGGGAGGTTTTTCTCCGGGCCGACCGTTCTCTCCCTTACGGCTTTGTCGTTCAGGTGATGAGTGATATCAAAACGGCGGGCATCGAAAAGTTAGGGATGGTAACTGAACCCGGGGATGATAAAAAATGACCTTGTTCGATTTCACCGGAAACCGCTCTCTGGAAAGCCAGTGGATGAAAATGATCCTTATTTCTCTGGGCCTGCATACCCTCCTCCTGGCCTTCTTCCTGAATATTTTCCCCCAGTCCGGGACGGCCCGCAGGTTGGAACCGGCCTATATCGTCAATCTGGTGACTGCCCCTGGGGGGGGGCTGCCTGAAGAAGGAATTCCGTCCCAGGAAAAGGCGCCAGCCCCTTTGCCCAAAGCCGAATCCCAACCCCTTCCCAAAGCAGAGCCCTCTTTGCCGAAAGCCGTTCCCCGTATCCTGCCTAAATTGAAAGAAAAAGAAGAAGATTCCCGAAGCCTGGATCAGGCACTGGAACACCTCAAGAAAAAGGTCCAGGAGCAGAAGTCCCTGGATACCAGGCTATCCAAGTTGGAAGACAAAGTAAAAAATGAAGAGGCCCTGCAACAGGCCCTGGCCCAGCTGGAAAGGAAAAAGCAGGCCGGCTCCGCAAGCGCCAGGCCCGCGACCGGAACGGCCGGCACCGGCAGCGGTTTCATTTCTTCGGGTACGGCCGGGAATCCGGACGGACTGGGGATCCAGTTCCAGCTTTATCATGCCGCCCTCCGGGGGCGGATTAAGCGAAACTGGGTCCTGCCCGAAGGGTTATTGAAGGGGAACGATATTTCAGCGGAAATCATGGTCCGGATAGGCCGAAATGGCCGGATCGAAGACACCCACTTTGAACGAAAATCAGGGGTGGAAGGATTTGACCAGGAGGTCATCCGCACCCTGAAAAAATCGGATCCCCTTCCGCCTGTACCGGAAGGCTATCCCAGGGGCAGTTACGAGATTATTTTAACTTTTCACTCTAAAGATCTCTCTAATTAGTGTTTGGAACTACAGTTTCGTATAAATAGTAAAACCACCAATATAAATCGCTGAATTTTGCACTCGGAGAACCAATAAATGTCTTTTAAGAGTTTAAAATTCTGGAATAGCCCATTGGTCAGGAATAAAACGAGAAATACTCCTGAACAGGGACTCAGGAAACGGCCCGGGATAGAACACGTCTTCCGGCTCCAGCTATTCGAATTTAAAAACTTTTTCAAATAATTGGCTTTGGGAATAATGAAGAAACCGTTTATCCTCTTAATTGCTCTGGTCGTCAGCAGCCTGGTTTTATTGGCCTCCCCTTTTCCTCTTTCCGGTCGCGTTTACCTGGACATCGATTCCCCCCATGTCAAAAGACTGCCTATCGTGATTCCGGATCTCAAAAACAAAGGCACCCTGGAACCCAGCCTGGGAGCGCAGATGGCCGTTCTGTTAGGTAAGGACCTGGACTTTACCGGTTATTTTCAGCTCATCGATTCCAGGGGGTTCCTGGGGCGCCCCGAAGAACAGGAGGTGGTCGATTTTAAGGCCTGGTCTCTTACCGGGGCGGATTTGCTGGTCAAAGGGGGGTATCGCCTTGAGGGGGGACAAGTGCTATTGGAGCTGCGCTTATACGATCTGCTGCAAGGACGGCAATTGCTGGGAAAGGAATATACCACCTCCCTGAGGGATTATAAAAAAGCCATTCACCGTTTTGCCGATGAAATTCTTTTTCTCCTGACCGGAGAACACGGCCTGTTCCAGACCCGAATCGCCTTTATCTCCACCGGATCAGGCCGAAAGGAAATTTATTCGGCTGATTTTGACGGCAGTAATTTCCAGCGACTGACCCAGCACAATTCCATTAGCCTCTCCCCGCGCTGGTCCCCCCGGGGCAATGAGATTGCCTATACCTCCTACAAGGATGGGACGCCGGCCTTGTACCTCCTGCACCTGCCGGACTTGCAATCCAGCCGAATATCCAACCGGCCGGGGGTGAATATAACACCGGCCTGGTATCCGGATGGCGAATCTTTGGCGCTGGCCTTGAATCATAACGGTAATTCCGAAATCTATCAGATCAGCCGAAGCGGGACGACTGTGCAGCGGCTGACACAAAGCTGGGGGATTGATGTCTCTCCGGCCTGGTCCCCGGATGGAAAGTATCTGGCCTTTGTATCCAATCGTTCCGGGAATCCTCATATTTACATCCTGACGGTGGGGACTAAGGAGGTCAGGAGACTCACCTTTCAAGGGAATTACAACGTGACTCCGGTCTGGTCTCCTAAAGGAAACTGGATTGCCTATGCCGGTAAGGCAGGAGGCAACTTCCAGATTTTTGTGATTCCGCCCTCGGGAGGAGAGGCTCAACAAGTGACCTCCTCGGGCAACAATGAGTCTCCTGATTTTTCGCCGGACGGCCGGATGATCCTTTTTAGTTCCAACCGCCAGGGCAAGTTGGCCATCTATGTCATGAATGCCAATGGGACCAACCAGCGCCGGCTCACTTTTATGAATGGGGAACAGTCGAGCCCTTCCTGGTGTCCCAAAAAGTTTGATGACTAACCGGGGAAGGATTGGGGCCGGTCCTCCAGGGATGAGGGCGCTCTAAAACGTGCGGCCAGCTCTAATTCTCAGCCTGTGAGGAAAATTGCAGTGGACAAAACTTTTTTTTGCAGTATTCTTACTTGAATAGAACCCTGATTCAATAAAAGGAGGAAACGATGCTCAGAGCAAGGCAAACCGGTTTTTGGATCCTAATGGCAGTCCTTTTGATTTCCGGCTTATTTTTATTTTCCTGCGGTAAGAAGGAAATCAAAAGCGAGGGCGGCATAAGCGCTTCGCCGCCGGTAAGCGACCAGGATGAGGCGGAAAAGGCTAAGAAACGGGCCCGGATCAGGGAACAGGAAACAGCCGATCAGGAAATGAGAGAGAGGGCTTTGAAAGAAGAGGAGGCCCGCCGATTAAAATCAGCCGCCGAAAAGGCCCAATTCGAAACCGAAGATGTTTTTTTTGAGTTTGATCAGTACGTCATCTCCGACAGTGCCAAACAGGTCCTAAATAAAAAGGCCAAGTGGCTGAAAGAATACGCTAATGCCAGGGTGCAGATCGAGGGTCACTGTGATGAAAGGGGCAGTACCGAATACAATCTGGCTCTGGGGCAACGGAGGGCCGATTCGGCCATGCAGTACCTGGTCTCGCTGGGGATCAGTGCCAATCGCCTTTCGACTATCAGCTTCGGCAAAGAAAAGCCCCTGGATTCAGACCATTCCGAGTCGGCCTGGTCCAAGAATCGCCGGGCGCATTTTATCTTAAAGTAGACCGTTTCAAGGGCGCCATCCCGGCCTGCCTGGCCGGGTTGGCCGCAAAATTCCTGCCCCCAAGTTTTACAATAGAATCCAGGAGGTTATAAGGTGAAAATCGGGAAATGGCTTATGCTACCAGGCCTATTAATTATCTTTGCCGGCTGTGCCACCCGGGATGATGCCATTATCCTGGATCGGAGAACGACTTCGCTGGAACGTAATCACTATCAGTTGCGGGATTCCACCGAAGATTTGAAGGTTGGACTATCCAGACGGATAGACCAGGTCGAGAAAAAACTGGAAGCCGCCGTGGAACCGGTACAACAAAATCAAGCCAACACCACGGCCCAGATGGAGACTTTAAAGACACGGATTCAAGAACTCCAAGGCCGTTTGGAAACCGCGGAGCACTCACAGAAAAAGGAACAGGTCCGGCTTTCCGAATCCCTGGCCAAGGACCTGAAGGACATTCAGGCCCGTCTGCAGCGCCTGGAACAGCCGCCGACTCCTCCTGCGGAGGCGGCCGTTAAGGTGGAAAAAACCAAAGAGCCGGTGAAGGAAGCCAAAGAGGAACCCAAGGAGGAAAAAGAACCCGCCAAAGAAAAGGCCAAGACCACCCCCGAAGACCTGTACGAGGAGGCCAAGGCCCTTTCTAAAAAAGGGGCTTTTGACGGCGCTAAAAAGAAATACGAAGACTATTTAAAGGCGGCTCCCAAGGGGAAATACGTCGAGGAAGCCCGGATCGGCCTGGCCGAAGCCCTTTATCAAAAGAAAGAGTACGAAGAAGCGATTTTGGCCTACCAAAAACTGATTAAGTCCTTTCCCAAGAGCAGGCATGTTCCCGAATCGCTTTACAAACAGGCCTTATCTTTCAGCCAGCTTAAGGATACCAGCAGCGCCCGGCTTTTATTGGAAAAAGTTATTAAGGAATTTCCCAAATCCAACCAAGCCAAACTGGCTCAAAAAAAATTAAAATCCCTGTAAGCCGGCTGCTGGTCGGGAAGCAAAATGCGCTGGCCTTTTCAGGGAATCCCTAACACCCCTTAAGAGACACCGGGACCTGGATTCGGCCGTTCTGCTGTTTTAGTCAGGACAAGCAAGGCCCTTTCCAGGTTAAAGACGGGAAGGGAATAAACCAGCGGTTTTTCTATCCGGAAACCGTTCTTCTCCGTCCAACCCTTAAGAATCGCCAGTTCCGCCTTCCAATTTTTCCCCTTCATCAGAAGCAGTCTTCCGCCTAAAGGTAAAACCCCCTGAACGGCCGGGAGGAGTTTGTCCTCTTGGCCGACGGCCCGGGTGATGACCAGGTCGAAGGGTGCCCCTATTAACCGGGGGAGAAGACCTTTTCTCAGAAAGGCCTGTTGGGCCTTTATTCCCTCCAGTCCCAAAGACCGGATGACTTCTTTTAGAAAACTTATTTTTTTTGAAGAAGCCTCCAGGAGCCTGATAGTCAGGCCGGGGCGGGCAATTTTTAAAGGCAGGCCGGGAATTCCGGCCCCCGAACCCAAATCCAAGAGATGACCTTGGGGAGGCAAATACGGCAGGGGTGATAAGGAATCCAGAAAAAGTTTGACGAGGATATCCGAGGCCTTTCGCAGCCCGGTTAAATTCATTTTTTGATTCCACTTCATTAACAACTGTAAATAGTGCTGGAACTGTTCCTCCTGCTCCAACGACCAAGAAACGCCCCAGGTTTCAACCCCCTGCTTTATTAACCGCCGACCTTCTTCGGGGGACAGATCCCAGAGGATCTCCCCTTTCCCCGGCTTATCCGGAGAAGGGTCGGGGGACAGCCGGGGGATCTTCAACCGGCCGGAGTCCATCATTTCCCGATACAAAAATCACTGAAGATTTTTTTTAAGACATCGTCGGCCGTTGTTGCTCCGATCAAGGTTCCCAAGGCCTCCAAGGCCTGCTGCAGGTCCAGGGCGATGAATTCCGGGGAAAGACCTTGGGCGTTGGCCCGGTAGGCCCGTCTTAACGATTCCAACATCTGTTCGGCGATCCTCTTTTGCCTTAAGGTGGGAATGAGTTCAGGCAACGACTCGGGAGGGCTGGTTTGCAGAAAGAACCCCGACAATTTTTCTTTAAGCATCTCGATTCCTTCTTCGGAAAGAGCCGAGATGGAGAGGATCTCCGGGCCGGGGAAAAAATTCTTTACTTCTTTAAGGGTGATGGCCGGCGGCAAATCCTTTTTATTGGCCAGGATCAAAACCGGTTTTTCCTGGATCTCCTCAAAAATCTCCCGATCTTCCGGACCTAAGACAGCCGAGGCGTCCACCATAAAAAGGACCAGATCCCCTTCTTCCACTTTTTGTCGGGTGCGCCGAATTCCAGCTTCCTCCACCTCATCCCGAGCCCGGCGGATTCCGGCGGTATCGATCAGCCGGAAAGGGAGGCCCTTCAAGAGGAACGTTTCTTCAATCGTGTCCCGGGTGGTGCCCGGAACCGAAGTGACGATGGCCCGCTCTTCTCTTAAGAGCCGGTTCAACAGGCTTGATTTTCCAACATTAGGTTTACCGACAATGACCAGGGAAAGCCCTTCGCGAAAGAGGCGGCCTTCTTCATAGGCCTTTACCAAATCACCCAGGGGGTTCAAGACCTTTTCCTGGAGTTGCCGGTTCCATTCCGTTCGATTAAAAATCTCGATTTCTTCTTCCGGAAAATCGATGGCCGCCTCCAGGTGAGCCAAAAGAGAGAGTAGTTCTTCCTGGAGACTTTTTAATCCGGTCCCTAGCGCGCCGGCCATTAAGGCGTTGGCTTGGATGAGGGCCTGGTCCGTTTTGGCTCGGAGAAGTTCGATAATCCCCTCGGCCTGAGTCAGATCAATTCGGCCGTTCATAAAGGCCCGCCAGGTAAATTCACCGGGTTCGGCTAAGCGGGCCCCTTCCTTCAAGACCAGTTCCAGTATTTTTTTTAGGACCAGAAGGCCGCTATGGCAGTTGATCTCGACCACATCTTCCCGGGTATAGCTGTGGGGGGCCTTCATGGTGGTCATAAGGACCTGATCGATGACCGCTTCTTGGACGGGATCCGTGATTAACCCTAAGGTAAGAAAATGAGAGAGGAGGGGGGCGTTCCGACGGGTCGGCCTAAACAGCTTTCGGGCTATGGGAAAAGCCAGAGGCCCGCTGATCCGGATGATTCCGATTCCTCCCAGACCTATCGGCGTGGATATGGCGGCAATCGTATCTGGATGGCTCATTTCTTTATCGGGGACGGCCGGACCCGGCCTACGGCTAGGGGAAAAGATAACGATGGGGAAATCCCCGGGGGTTCCCCTCGCAGGCCGGTTTTGGAAATCAGCTTGATTCAGGAACAGGGTCGGCAGGCCGCTCTTTTTTGACCACCGAAATAATCATTTTTTTTAAAAGCCCTTCCCCCCGGCTGATGGTCTTCAGACTTTTATCCTTTTCCAGGGCCAAATGGATAATCCGGCGGTCGTGGGCATTCAGGGGACTTAGGACCACCGGTTTTCCGGTGGTCTTTGCTTTTTCGGCCACCTTTAAAGCCAGATCGACCAAATACTCTTCCCGGCGGCTGCGGTAATCCCCGCTGTCTAAGGTCAGTTTGACCTTATCGGAGACTTGTCTTTGTAAGATCCTGGTGATGAGGTACTGGAGGGCATCCAGGGTTTGGCCTCTTCGTCCGATCAAAAGGCCGCTCTTTTCTCCTTCAAAGTGAAGATGGACCGTATTTCCATCAGCCTTGGTCCGGATGACAGCCTCTAAGCCCATCAGGTCAATGATCTCCCGGGTTATTTTTTCAGCCAGGGCCGGAAGATCTACGGTTGGTTCCTTTAAGATTGCCCGGATTTTTGCTTTTTTTGTGCCGACAATCCCAAAAATTCCGGTGGACCCCGATGAAAGGACTTCTACTTCCAGTCTCTCCCTGGGAACATTTAATTCCGTACAGGCAAGTTCGATGGCCTCGTCTATGGTTTTCCCTTCTACTTCAAGCGGTGTCATAGAGCGCACCTCCACCTCTGCTCATTCAAGTAACATATTTATTGATGTAATATTGTTGGCCGATAGATAAGACGTTGTTGACCAGCCAGTAAAGGACCAATCCCGAAGCAAAATTAATAAACATGAAGGTGAACACAACCGGCAAAAAAAGCATAAGTTTGGCCTGAGTCGGGTCACCGGTGGTGGGAGTCATCTTCTGCTGGATAAACATGGAGGCCCCCATGAGCAGGGTCAACACCGGAATCCCGTCGCCGACATAAGGAATCGGTACCCCGATCGGCAGGCGGTCCGGCGCCGCCAGGTCATTGATCCAGAGCAAAAAATGAGCCTGCCGCAGTTCAATGGCATACCCTAAGAGACTGTACAGGGCGAAGAAAACCGGAATTTGAATAACCATGGGCAGGCAGCCCCCCATGGGGTTGACCTTATAGGTTTTGTAAAGGGCCATCATCTCCTGATTCATCTTTTCCCGGTTGTCTTTATGTTTTTCCCGGATTTTGGCCATCTTAGGCTGTAGTTTTTGCATGTCCTTCATGGACTTGTAACTTTTATGGGTCAGGGGCCAGAAGACGATCTTGACTAAAATGGTCAATAGGATGATAGCCCAGCCAAAGTTATGAAGATAATTATTGAAAAATTTCAGGACCCAAAGCAAGGGCTTGGCCAGAATGTCAAAGAAGCCGAAGTTGACGGCTTGCTCCAATTGCAGATTCAGGGGTTTCAGGATATCAATATCCCGCGGTCCGAAGTACAGGGCAATCTGGAAGCTTTTATCCGATCCGGCGGACAGGGTGATCGGGGGCAGGATAAAGGCCGTCCTAAGCTGGTCCGGGGCAGGACGGCTGGTTTTCAGGCTGGCGATCCCCTGGCTGTCCAAGGGAACCAAGGCGCCCATAAAATAGGTATCGGCCAAGGCCCCCCACTCGATTTTTCCCGTCAGGACCGTTTCCTTGTCGAACTTGCTAATATTTTTTTCCTCATACTTTCCATTGACGAAGGTCAGTTGACCCTGGAAGGCGGCAGCGGCGGCATCGGTTTTTAGAAATTTATTTTCAAACAAAAGCGCCAAATTGTCGTCCAAGGGGTGGGAGGTGCCGTTGATGACCTTCAAGGCCAGGCCGATCCGATAGGAATCATAGGTCAGGGTATAGGTCTTGATCAGCGTTATTCCCTGGGCGGAAACGGAGCGAAAAGTGAGGGTGCCCTGAGGCTGCTGTGGGGTCAATTCCAGGGAGGTCCGATCGGCCTTATAAATTACCTGGTCTGAGGGGGCTTGGGTTTTCTTGACCCATTCCAGTTGTAAAGGATACGGACCGGTCTCTTGGACCTGGATCATTTCCTTGAAGGCCTTTTCTCCTAAGCGCTCTTTGTAGGCGGTCAGTTTAAGGCTTTTCAGTGTCCCCCCCTGTTCCGAAAAAAGGGCTTCAAACCACTTGGTTTTGACCGGGATGTCTTTCCCTGAGAGACGAGGCTTCGCGTCCTGAACCTGCTGTTTCTCAGGATCGGCAGGAGCGGCTAAGGGAGGTGAAGGCGAGATTTCCTTTTTTCCCGGACTGGGTTGGGCGGCCTTCGTCCCCGGCTGTGGGACCGGTTCCTGGGGTGCCATGAAAAGGAAATAGAGGGCAAATACGGCGATAGAAAGCACAAAGGCCAAAATAACATTTTTATCCATAGTTACTCCAACCACCTTCCAAGATGGGACATTAAGGTAACGGGTCGAATCCCCCGGGAGAAAAAGGATGGCATTTCCCGATCCTTTTCAGGAAAAGGACCACGCCTTTAAACACCCCATAGGTTTGAATGGCCTGGAAGGTATACTCGGAACAGGTGGGATAGTACCGGCAGGCGGATGGAAAAAAAGGGGAAATAAACCGTTGATACCCCCGTATCGCCATCAATAAAAATCCCCGGATTATCCGGGCCATAGAGCCCATCATACTAAGAGGGGGGCTAACTCTTCGGCCACCTGATGATATGTTAATGAGTTCGCTCCTCTTAAGACAATAATGATAATATCCCGGGAAGGGGGAAGTCGGTTTTTTGACCTTCGAAAGAATTCTCTTAAGATGCGTTTTATCCGGTTCCGTTGAACGGCTATCCCTTTATCTTTTCCGACGGTCAGTCCCAAGCGTGTTATCCCCAGGTTGTTTGGTTTAAGAACTACCAAAAAATGGGGGAAGACCCTTTTCCTGTCCTCCGGTAATCTGCGGATGAAATCCTTCCGGTGAAGAATTCTTTCTGCTTTGGATAGGGAAAAGGCCTTCATTCGAACAAGGAGCAGGAGAAGTCCTCGGGTCTTAGACGGAAAGTCTTTTTCTCCCTTTGGCCCGCCTTCGTTTAATCACATTCCGTCCGGCGGCGGTACTCATCCGGCTTAAAAAGCCATGGGTCCGAGCCCGTTTCAAGTTGCTGGGTTGAAAGGTTCTCTTCATAAGTATTGAATCCCTTTAATAAAGAATAAACGTAATTTAAACCATAGGGTGAAGATCATGTCAAGAACTATTTATAGATTTATTTAATTGGGGCTATCCACTCCAGAGGGCAGAGCGGGAATTAAATCAGGAGGGGGTGAAGGGAGGGGCCGGTGAAAAAAGAGGGAACGGGGACAGGCCCCGTTCCCTCTAGCTATAGAATCAATTGGATTTGGACCTGAAAACTATTTCCACAAGGAAATGATGATTGGGACAATCAACAAGGCCACTATGTTCATGACCTTGATCATCGGGTTGATGGCCGGACCGGCGGTATCCTTATAGGGGTCGCCGACGGTATCGCCGGTGACCGAGGCCTTGTGGCCCTCGCTGCCCTTCTTATGCAGGACGCCTTTATCGTCCGTGACGCCGTCTTCAAAGGATTTCTTGGCGTTGTCCCAGGCGCCGCCGCCGGAGGTCATGGCGATGGCCTGGAAGAGGCCGGTCAGGATGCACCCGATCAGAAGACCGCCGAGGGCCTTCGGCCCGAGGAACACGCCGACAAGGATAGGCGCCACGATCGGGAGAAGGGCCGGCACCATCATCTCCTTGATGGCCGACTTGGTGACGATATCCACGCACTTGCCGTACTCCGGTTTTCCGGTGCCTTCCATGATGCCTTTGATTTCCCGGAACTGCCTCCGGACCTCTTGGACGACGCCTCCGGCTGCTCTACCGACCGCCAGCATCAACCGGCTGCCGTAGTAGTAGGGGATCAGCCCGCCGATAAAGAGGCCAGCGATGACCATGGGATCGGAAAGATCGAAGGTGACACCGCTCATCCCCTTGGCGAGTTCCCGTGCATATTCTGCAAACAGAACCAGCGCGGCCAGAGCGGCGGAACCGATGGCATAGCCTTTAGTGACTGCCTTGGTGGTATTGCCGACCGCATCGAGCGGATCGGTAATGGCCCGAACGCTTTCCGGAAGTTCGGCCATCTCGGCGATACCGCCGGCGTTGTCCGTGATCGGTCCATAAGAGTCGATGGCCACCACGATGCCGGTCATGGAAAGCATCGAAACCGCAGAAAGGGCGATGGCGAAGAGACCGCTGCTCACATTGCCGCTGAATCCCCCCCCGAGGCCGAATGAACCGAGAATAGCCGCAACGATAACGATGGCCGGAAGGGCCGTCGCTTCCATACTCATGGCCAGGCCGGCGATGACGTTCGTGCCGTGGCCGGTCAGACTGGCCTTGGCGATGGTCTTCACCGGCCGGAACTTATTGGCCGTATAGTACTCGGTGATCCAGACGATGAGGCCGGTCAGGACCAGGCCGATTAAGGCCGTGCCGAAGATGCTCGCGGGGGTGAAGCCGCCAGTTTTGTCGCCCAGACCTCCCATGAACCAGACGGTGACGGCATAAAAGGCGATGGCCGCCAGCACACCCGAGACGGCCAGGCCCTTATACAGCGCGCCCATGATGTACTGCTTGGCGCCGAGCTTGACGAAGTAGGTGCCGATGATCGAGGCAATGATCGAAACGCCGCCCAGGAGCAGCGGGAATTCGACCCAGGGACTATCGGCACTGAAAACCGACTTGGCCAGCAGCATGGCGGCCACCAGCGTTACCGTATAGGTTTCATAGAGGTCGGCTGCCATTCCGGCGCAGTCGCCCACGTTGTCGCCCACGTTGTCGGCGATAACCGCCGGGTTTCTCGGGTCGTCTTCCGGGATGCCGGCTTCCACCTTGCCGACTAAGTCGGCGCCGACATCGGCCGCCTTGGTGTAGATACCGCCGGCGATCCTGGCGAAGACGCTCATCAGGGAGCAGCCGAAGCCCAGGCCGATCAGGGCACGAAAGGCCTCCTCTCCGGCAAAAGCCCTGGCAATCGCGAAATATCCGGCCAGCCCGATGATGCCCAGACCGACCACCATGATGCCCGTAACTGAACCGCCCTTAAACGACAGGGTCAGCGCGGCCTGGATCCCCTTGGTGGCCGCCTGGGTCGTCCGGACGTTGGCCCGGACCGTCACCCACATGCCAACAAAGCCGGCAAAGGCCGAGCCGGCCGTCCCGATAATGAAGCCGAGGGACGTCCATGGGCCGAGGGCCGGGACCACGGCAATAATAATCAGCAAAATCACGGCCACTATGGCCACGGTCTTATATTCGCGGGCCAGAAAGGCGTAGGCTCCTTCTTTGACCGCATTCGAGATATCCTGCATACGTTTGGACCCGGCGTCTTGCTTGGACACCCAGGCCGCGGTCACGAGGGCGTACAACACCCCCAAGGCGCCGCAGATAAGCGCAAAGAGTATGATATTGTCCATAAACGTTCTCTCCTCTCCTCCTGAAAATAAAAATTTGACACCTTGCTTTCCCTAAAAAATAAACCAAGTAACCATAAAAACCTTTGAATCCTTTCTGCCCACCTCCTTTTTCTTTAAAAATAGATTACTAATTTAAATTGTTAATAAAATTGACTTGTGAATTCTATTACAGAGTCCCACCCGCTTCTATCACACCCCTGTTGGGTTGTCAAGAATTTTTCAAGGAGAGCGTGATCCCTTTCGGGCCAAAAAGGGCTACCTCTTGGTCCGTCCTTTTTTCTTGACAGTCCATGAAATATCAGGAAAAAATCAGATGATTTTATTCGGATCTAAATCGAAAAAGGAGGCATTCATGGAAAAAGAAGAAGGGGAAGTTTGTCGCCTGCAACTCAATACAACGGATTATCTCCTTTTTTCCATCAAGGAATACCGGGGGAGACATTACGTAGATCTTCGGAAGTACGTAGTTTCAGACAGCTACACCGGGTTCACCAAGCAGGGGGTTCGATTTATTTCCGACCTCTTTAATGAATTTGAAGAGAAAGTAGCCGAATTAAAGAGGGCCTTGCCTAAAAACGAGTAGAGCCAACGGTCCGCGTTACCGCTTAGAAAAGCCTTGACAGGGACCGTTATTTTTATTAAATGGTTATAAAATAGTTATATCTTAATCACATAGTAATTATATTCTTTCGTTTTTTGAAATTCAGAGTCATTTTTCTAAAAAATTTAAGGAGGTTGCTATGAAGTATTGGGAAGAAAAGTTTGAGACCATGTCCGTTGATGAAATGCAGGCCTTTCAATCGGGGCAACTCAAGAAAACAGTGGCCTGGCTATATGAAAAGGTCCCTTTTTATAAAAACAAATTGGATGACTTAGGGTTTAAACCCGGCGGTATCAAAGAATTAAATGATCTGGCCAGGCTCCCTTTCACCGTTAAAAACGACTTGCGGGATAATTATCCCTTTGGCCTTTGCGCGGTTCCCATACATGAATTGGTGCGGGTCCATGCCTCCTCGGGAACTACCGGGAAGCCGATTACCGGTCCCTACACGGCGGACGATCTGGAACAATGGACCGTTTGCATGGCCAGGAATATGATCGCCGCCGGGGTGCGGTCCAATGACATCATTCAGAATGCCTACGGCTATGGATTGTTCACCGGCGGACTCGGCTTCCACCAGGGGGCCACCAAGATCGGGGCCACGGTGATCCCCACCTCCTCCGGACAGACGGAACGCCAGATCACCATCTTGCAGGATTTCCGAAGCACGGTACTCTTCTCCACCCCTTCCTATGCCCTAACCATTGCCGAAAAGGCCGCCCAGATAGGCGTGGATATGAAATCCCTGCCTCTCCGGGTGGGGGTCTTCGGGGCCGAGCCCTGGACCGTGGAGATGCGCAAGGAGATCGAGGAGCGGATGGGCATCAAGGCCCATGAGGCCTATGGACTGACCGAACTGGGGGGGCCGGGGGTGGCCTTCGATTGCGAGGCCCAGGACGGCTACCTCCACGTCAATGAAGACCATATCCTGATTGAAATCATCGATCCGGTTACCGGAGAGGTCCTGCCCCTGGGGCAAAAAGGGGAGCTGGTTTTCACCGCCATCCAGCGTCAGGCCATGCCGCTTTTACGCTACCGCACCCGGGATATCACCTCCATCAAACAGGAAAAATGCTCCTGCGGTCGCACCCTGGTAAAAATGGAAAAGGTTTACGGCCGCAGCGACGATATGCTGATCATCAGCGGAGTCAATATCTTCCCCTCCCAGATCGAAAGCCTGCTTTTGGACCAGAAAGAGGTGGAGCCCCAGTACGTCATCATTGTAAAAAAGAAGGGCTACCTGGATACGTTGGAAGTGCATGTGGAGGCCAAACCGGTGGTCTACGAGGCCGGGGCGGAAATGATCAAAGGGGCCGAGCAAAAAATCGAGAATCATATAAAAGGGATGATCGGAATCGGCATCAAAATCCGTCTGGTAGCCCCCGGAACCATTACCCGAAGCGAAGGTAAAGCCAAACGGGTCATTGACGAGAGGAAACTTTAGCCTCCGATATAAGGTCGAGCCGGCACCACCTTTAGAAACTTCTCCTAAGTCCCCCCATCTCGTTTTAACTAAGCGATATGGGGGGATTTTTAATTTGACACCGGATGGTCTTTTGAGTACTTTGAGGACTCGGTTTTTGAATCCCCTTTTCAGGGAGTTGCTTAATGAAAATACATGAATACCAGGCCAAGAAAATATTTTTTAAGTACGGCATCCCGGTCCCTAAAGGGAATGTCGCCCTCTCGATGGAAGAAGCCGTTCAGGTGTCCCGGGAAATCGGGCGGCCGCCGTATGTGATCAAAGCCCAGATCCAGGCCGGGGGACGGGGAAAGGGCGGAGGGGTAAAAACAGCCCGAAGTCTGGACGAAGTGGAAACCATCTCGAAAGAGATCTTAGGCATGACCCTGGTGACCCACCAAACCGGATCGGAAGGGAAAAAGGTCCGCAAGATCCTGGTTGAGGCGGGTCTGGAAATTGAAAAAGAAATCTACCTTGGAATTACCATGGACCGCTCCCGGGCCTGCCCGGCCATCATGGTCAGTCCGGTCGGGGGTATGGACATTGAAGAGGTGGCTGACAAGACCCCCCACCTGATTCAAAGGGAATGGATCGACCCCTCGGTAGGCTTCCAGGCTTTTCAGGCCCGTAACCTGATCTACGGCCTGCCCCTTTCCCCACCGGGGATTAAAGCCGCTTTGGCCTTATTAACCCAATTGGTGGCCCTCTTTCATGATTACGACTGTTCCCTTCTGGAGATCAATCCCTTGGTCACTACCCGGGATGACCGCTTAATCGCCTTGGATGCCAAAATAAAATTTGATGATAATGCCCTTTTCCGGCATAAGGATCTGCTGGACCTTATTGATCCTCATGAACAGGATTCCCTGGAATTGGAGGCTAACCGATACAACCTCAATTATATCCGTTTGAACGGGAACATCGGAGTCATGGTTAATGGGGCGGGTCTGGCCATGGGCACCATGGACCTGATAAAACTCTATGGGGGGGAACCGGCTAATTTCCTGGACGTCGGCGGCGGCGCCAATGCCGAGACGATCGCCAAGGGATTTAAGATAATTTTATCGGATGAACGGGTCCGGGCGATTCTGGTCAATATTTTCGGGGGTATTTTACGCTGTGATATTTTGGCCGAAGGGTTGATTGAGGCCGCCCGAAAGATGCATATCAAAGTCCCCCTGATTATTCGTTTAGAGGGCACCAATGTGGAGAAAGGCCTGGCCATGCTCAATCAATCCGGTCTGGATTTTATGGTAGCTCAGACCATGGGCGAAGCGGCTCAGAAAATCAGTGAGTTGGTAACCAATAAACTTAGTTAAGGATTAGACGATGAGCATATTAGTCGGAAAAGACAGTCGTGTTCTGGTTCAGGGCATTACGGGCCGGGAGGGAAGTTTTCACACGCAGCAGATGGTTAACTACGGCACCCGGGTCGTGGCCGGTGTAACTCCTGGAAAATCCGGCCAGATCATGGAAGGGGTGCCTGTTTTTAATACCGTTGCCGAGGCGGTGCGGGAAGAGGGGGCGAATGTTTCCATCATCTTTGTCCCTCCGGCCTTTGCCGCCGATGCCATCATGGAGGCCGTGGCCTCAGGGGTCGGGGTCATTGTCTGCATCACCGAAGGAATACCCACCCTGGATATGGTCCGGGTCAAACACTATCTAAAGGATAAACCCTCGGTTTTGATCGGCCCCAACTGCCCGGGCATCA
Organism: uncultured delta proteobacterium; assembly: GCA_963711835.1. Taxonomy (GTDB): domain Bacteria; phylum Desulfobacterota; class RBG-13-43-22; order RBG-13-43-22; family RBG-13-43-22; genus CAVQFQ01. The sequence continues at coordinate 707,776 of CAVQFQ010000017.1, forward strand.
TTACCCCCGGGGCCTGTAAGGCGGGCATTATGCCCGGCTACATTTTTAAAGCCGGCGGAATCGGGGTGATCTCGCGCAGCGGCACCCTGACCTATGAGGTGGTGGATCAGATTACCAACCAGGATTTAGGGCAATCCACCTGCATCGGCATAGGAGGGGACCCGATCATCGGCCTTTCCTTTATTGAACTGTTAACCTATTTCAGGGAGGACGATCAAACCCAGGGGGTTGTCCTGATCGGGGAAATCGGGGGTAGCGCCGAAGAGGAAGCGGCCCGATTTATCCAGGAGAAATTCCCTAAACCGGTGGTCACGTTTATTGCCGGTCAAACCGCCCCGCCGGGGAGACGAATGGGCCATGCCGGAGCTATCATCTCAGGCAAGTCCGGCACGGCTCAAGAGAAGATGGCTGTCCTGGAAGCCGCCGGGATACGGGTGGTCATGGATCTGACCAAGGTCGGACAGGTGGTCCGGGACGTGATGAAGGGTTGATAAAAAGACGATACTGGTTGATTGGTTCTGGATACTTGATAAGAAAAAACTTTCTGTAAATTACAAGACCTAACAACTGGCATCCAGTATCCAGCATCCAGTATCGGAAATTTATGAAATTACTCCTCCACATCTGCTGTGCCCCCTGCACTATCTACCCCTTGGAACAGTTGCGCAATCAGGCTATCCAGGTAACCGGCTATTTTTTTAATCCCAATATCCATCCCTACCGGGAATACCGGAAACGAAGAGCCACCCTGGAGGCGTACAGCCGAGGCGTAGGTTTGCAGGTTCTGTACAATGACCGTTACGATTTGGAATTTTTTCTAAACAACACCTTGCCCCTGGGTCCTGATCGTTGCCGGTTTTGTTATACCGTTCGATTGCAGGAAGCGGCCCAAGAGGCTAAAAAACAAGGCCAGGAGGCCTTTAGCACCACCCTCTTGTACAGTCGCTATCAGAAGCATGACTGGATTAGAGAGGTCGGTGAAGAGATCAGTACCAAGGAAGTGATTCCATTCTTCTACGAGGATTTTCGCGCCGGTTGGAGAGAAGGTATCGAGGCCTCCAAGTCCCTGGGCTTATACCGACAACCCTATTGCGGCTGCATTTTCAGCGAGCGTGATCGCTTTGCCCCCCTAAAAGGATCCCAGAGGCCGCAGGCTGTTACTTTTTAGCCCCCCTTAAAATGGACCTTTTGGTCCGCCCCATGAACATTTTGGTCATTTTTTGTCTTGTTTTTAACCCCCATTAAAACCGCATCATCATAAATTTGACTGTAAAAACAATTAGCTATAGTTCAGGTATCATTTTTGCTAATCCATCCAAGAGGGTATATAATATCAGGGCAAGCTAACCCATAAAAAAACCAGGAGGGGCTGATGAAATTACCGGAAAGGAATAGGCTCGGCATCCTTTGTTTAATCATATGCTTTGGATTGGTAGGGGGTCTTCAGGGATGCAGCAAAGAGGCCAAACTGGAACGGCATTGGAAGAAGGGAGAAAAATATCTCTCTGAAAACAAGATCAATGAGGCCATCATTGAATTTAAAAATGTAATCCAGCTTAATCCCAAGGATGCCAAGGCCCATCATAAATTGGGGCTGTCCTACCTAAAGGTCGGCAATCCCCGGGCCGCCTTCTCTGAATTTACCAAAGCGGTGGATATAGATCCGGCCCTGATCGAGGCCCGCCTGCAGTTGGGTTATCTTTATCTCTTGGCCAGGGACATCCCCAAAGCCAGGGAGCAGACAGCAAAAATCTTTCAGAAAGAACCCGAGAATGCCCAGGCTTTTCTCTTAAAAAGTTCCGTCTCGGTGGCTGAAAACAATACCGATCAAGCGGTGCTTGAAACCAAAAAGGCTATCGAAAAGGAGCCCAAGAAGGTGGAGGCCTACCTCCAGTTAGCCAACATTTACCTGCTCAAAAAAGATCTCCCGCAAGCGGAAACGATCTTTAAGGAAGCGGTCCGAATAGACCCTAAATCAGTAAAAGCCCGTTACGCCCTGGCCGGTTTTTATCAGCGGGCCGGGAAAAAGGAACAGGCGGAAGCGGAATTTATTGAGGTTACCAGGATGGATCCCAAGGATGTGGGGGCCTGGACCGTCCTGGGAAATTTTTATGCCTCCGTCAGCAAGCCGGAAGAGGCGGAAAAGCAGTTCCAGAAGGCTATCGAGGCCGACCCTAAACGGATTGCCTCCCGACTGCATTTGGGTGATTTTTACCTGGCCTGGAAGAAGAAGGAGAAGGCCATCGAAACCTATCAGAAGGCCATCGATGAAGATTCCAAAAATATACCGGCCCGGGCCCGACTGGCGGATATTTATCTGAAAGATCAAAAACAGGATAAGGCCTCGGAGTTGATCGAAAAGATCCTGAAGATCAATGCCAAAAGCCATGAGGGGATCTTCCTTAAGGGCAGGTTACTGCTGGCCAAGAAGGAGTATCGGGAAGCCATTACCCTTTTACAGAATTATTTGAAGGAATACCCCAAGGCCCCAATGGGCCATTATTACCTGGCTCTGGCCCATATGGGGAATAAAGATGTCCAACAGGCCAAAACGGAACTGGCTGAAGCCGTTAAGCTCAATCCCCGCTATATTGAAGCCCGACTGGTGCTGGCCGATTTGCAAGCCAAATCCGGGGCTCAGGACCTGGCTATCGAACAGGCGCAAGAAATCCTGAAGTTGAACCCCCGGGTCACCCAGGCCCAAATGATTATGGCCAATGCCTACTTGGCGAAAAAGGATATTCCCAAGGCAGCTAAAACCGCCGAGGATATGATTCAGGGCGCACCCAATAATCCGGTGGGGTATTACGAGTTGGGGCGTGTTTTTCTGCTCCAGAAAAAAGACAAGGAAGCCCAGGCCCAATTGGAGAAGGCCATTTCCCTGCAGCCCAATTTCCTGGAGGCCTTGAACCTGCTGGTAGGCATCGATGTGAGCCGGAAAGACTATAAGAAGGCCTTGGAGCGAATCGACGCCCAGATTAAGAAGTCACCTAAAAACCCCTATTTTTACAATATGCAGGCCCGTGTGCAGGAGTTGAGCAAGGACCTGGTCCAGGCCGAAGCCTCGTATAAAAAAGCGATCGAGATGAACTCGAATATCCCGGGGTTTCACTTATCTTTGGGCAGTTTTTATATGCGCCAGAAGATGGTGGATAAGGCCCAAGCCGAGTTCAATACGGTTTTGCAAAAGGATCCCAATTCGCTGATGGCCTTAATGGGGCTGGGTATTATTTACGAAGGACAGAAGCAATATGACAAGGCGAAGGAGTTACTCCAGAAGGCCTTGAAGGTCAATCCCAAGTTTGCCCCGGCAGCAAATAACCTGGCCTACATCTTTGCGGAGCGCAATGAAAATATCGATCAAGCCCTGACCCTGGCCCAGGGGGTCAAGGAGCAGTTTCCGGAGGATCCGGCTATCTCCGATACCCTGGGATGGGTCTATTATAAGAAAAATATTTATACCCGGGCCATCGTCTATTGCAAGGAGGCGGCAGAGAAATTAGCCAACCAACCGGTAGTTCACTACCATCTGGGGATGGCCTATTATAAAAACGGCAATAAGGACCTGGCCCGAAAAGAGCTACAAAAGGCTCTGGAGCTGGATCCGAAATTTACCGGGGCGGAAGAGGCCAAGGCGGCGCTTCAAAAGATTTAAAGAAAATCGGGTGTTGGATCACGAATCCAAGTTGAGCCTTGTGGGGGGGGATGGGCCACTTTTTGTACCCTTTAGACATTTTTTGTAGAGGACGGCCAAGCGTGACTCCAACAAAAAAATCCCTATCCCAAGATAACGAATTTGATTTGCACCACATTTTTCTTGCCAATTTAGAAGGTATAGATTTTGCATTCCGGTAGCTCACCATAAAAAATATACCATAAAAAAGGGTATTCACCTGAAAAAGGCAAACCATCCGAAAGGGTGGGACGCAAAGCCACTGGCCTAAATCCGGAAATCTCCGGGCAGGGCGGCAGGGTCGCCAGGCGAATGCAGTGACCTCCGAGGTCTGCATCTCGCTGAAGAGGTGTCGACAAGGAGGTACGGCAATGAAAGGTTTATTTCCCTTAAGGAAACGGGTTTTCTCTCCCTTTTCCCAAGTTCTCTCTCTCTTCCTTTTTCTTTTCTCCCTTGTTTTTTTCTCTCCATCAACCGGTTTTTCAGCCCAGGTCTCATTAGCCTGGGACCCCAATACCGAACCCAATCTGGCCAGGTATAAACTCCAATACGGGACTTCTTCAAGGAACTACAACCAAATCATAGATACCGGGCTTAATGTGACTCGGACCGTAACCAATTTAAACGACGGGTTAACCTATTATTTTGCAGTTACGGCTGAAAATACTGAAGGCGCCAGCAGTGCTTACTCCAATGAGGTGACTTTTTCAGCGCCGGCCCAGACTACCTATAGTTTGACCATTTCCAAAAACGGGACCGGAACCGGGACGGTTTCGAATAATCCTTCCGGTACCACCTTCAATGCCGGCACGGCAGTCACTTTGACGGCCACTCCGGATGCCAGCTCGGTCTTTGGGAGCTGGTCAGGAGGTGGCTGCAGCGGGACAAGCCCGACCTGCACGGTGACCATGAGCGCCAATACTTCGGTAACGGCCACCTTTACTGTCAAGACCTTTACTGTTACTGCCGGCTCCGTGACCAATGGGACCATCAGTCCTTCAGGGGCAACGACGGTCAATTACGGCGCCAGCCGGACCTATACGATTACCCCTGCCGCGGGCTACGGTGTGACCGGCGTAACGGTGGACGGCAGTTCCGTGGGGGCGGTAAGCAGTTACACCTTCAGCAATGTCACGGCCAACCATGCCATCTCAGCCTACTTTTGCGGCCAATACCTATACCTTGACCATTTCCAAAAATGGGACCGGAACCGGGACGGTAACCAATAATCCTTCCGGTACCACCTTCAATGCCGGCACGGCAGTGACTTTGACGGCCACTCCGGATGCCAGCTCGGTCTTTGGAGGCTGGTCGGGAGGTGGCTGCAGCGGGACCAGTCCGACCTGCACGGTGACCATGAACGCCAACACCTCGGTAACGGCCACCTTTACTGTCAAGACCTTTACTGTTACTGCCGGCTCCGTGACCAATGGGACCATTAGTCCTTCAGGGGCAACGACGGTCAATTACGGCGCCAGCCGGACCTATACGATTACCCCTGCCGCGGGCTACGGTGTGACCGGCGTAACGGTGGACGGCAGTTCCGTGGGGGCGGTAAGCAGTTACACCTTCAGCAATGTCACGGCCAACCATGGCATCTCAGCCACTTTTGCGGCCAACACCTATACCCTGACCATCAACAAAGCCGGAAATGGGAACGGCACGGTAACCAATAACCTTTCCGGATCGAATGTCATCAGCGGAACCGTGGTCTCTCTTACGGCCCTGCCCGATTCCAGCTCGGTATTTGGGGGCTGGTCCGGAGCCTGCAGCGGGACCAGCCAGACCTGCACCGTGACCATGAGCGCCAATGCCTCGGTAACGGCCACCTTCCTGCTGGAGACCAACAAGCCCGTATCTTCAATCAGCCAGCCCACCGGCGGTGCCACCATCCCCAAATCAACCTACACCATTAAAGGTACGGCCGACGATCGGAGTGGCTCGGGAATTCAGAAAGTTGAAGTCTCCCTTGACAATGGGCAAACCTGGAAACCGGCTTCAGGGACAGGCTCCTGGAGCTATGGCTGGCAGATTCCGGCAGCCGGCACGTATCTCTTAAAAAGCCGGGCAACGGATCTGGTGGGGAACAGGGAAGACCCGGCGGCCGGAGTCAGTGTTACGGTCTTATCCTATCAGCCCACGCCAGTGCAGGTCAGCGGCCGGCAGTTGCTGGTAAAAGGGACTCCGTTTACAGTAAAAGGGGTGGTTTATTCCCCGACACCCGTAGGGGATGACCCCTCATCGGATTCTCCGTACGGAGATTATTTCACGACTAATTTCAGTGCGATTCATGACCGCGACCTCCCGGTCCTCCGGGAACTGGGTGCCAATGCCCTCCGATTGCCTTATTGGGATAATGCGGCCGATCACCATCAATTCCTGGATAAGGCCTATAATGGCGGGATCAATCCGATCTATGTCATCGCGGGCTACTGGATCGACAAAGGACTTGAACTCGATCCTCAATCCACATCGAATGTCCGGGAACACATCAAATCCGATTTCAGGCAGATGGTGGCCCTGCATAAGGACCATCCGGCCATCCTGATGTGGTCGATCGGCAGCGACCTGAATGATGCCGGGGCCTATGCGACGGCTGAATTACCCCATCTCTTCAGCCTGATGGATGAAATGGCTTTCGAGGTCCGGACCGAGGAAGGACCGAATTTCCATCCCGTGACGACGGCCTTAAATGATCAGGATCTGATCAATACCATAAGCGCTTTTGAGGGTTCCGTTCCCAACTTGGGTTTGTGGGGAGCCAATGTTTACCGGGGAAACACCTTCGGGTCCCTCTTCGCCGATTTCGAACGAGCCAGTCAAAAGCCCTTGATCATCCTGGAATACGGTATCGATGCCTATGACCATACCAGGCGAACTGAATATGAATCCTTTCAGGCCGATTACGCCGAGCGCCTCTGGAAGGAGATTAAGGCCAATTCCCAAGTCTGCCCGGGCGGTTCGATCAGGGAGTATTCCGACCAATGGTGGAAGGGCGCTTATTTCCCGGATGCGACTTGCACCCCGGATAATAATCCCGCCGGACAAGGGGCCTGCGGTTATGCTTCAATTGCTCAGCCGGATGGATTTGCCGATGAAGAATGGTGGGGATTAGTCAGAATGGTCCCCAGGGATTCGGGCCTGGACGGGATTGAACCACGGGCGGCTTATTCACGCCTTCAGCAGTTATGGCGTTCGGCAAGCCTTGATCTCATTTCCCCCAACGGCGGTCAAAGCCTGAGAGTCGGACGCTTCCAGTCCATCCGCTGGAATTACAGCGGAACTATCGGGTCATTGATTAAAATCGAACTTCTGAAGAAGGGGACAGTCTATCGAACCATTGCTCAAAAAGCCTCCATAGGAAGCAATGGCAGCGGTTCATTTACCTGGTTTGTTCCCTTCTGGATTAAAACCGGATCGGATTATCAAATCCGAATTACCAGTGTTGATAACAGCCAATATAAAGATACCAGTGATTCCACCTTCACCATTACAAACCGCTAAAACCGGTTGGAGGACTAATCGTAAAAGGATTTAACCACCATCCCCTTAGCGTCATAAGGGAGAAGGGGAACCGAGAGGAAGATACCCATCAAGAATCCCGCTGAGACGGGGTTCTTGATGGGTATTTCGAAGAATTAATCAACTCCCAAGGTGCTTTAGGACAGAGCAGGTCTTAGTCCAACCCCAACTCCTTTTCTATCTTCCTGATCAGCCTCTCCAATTCGACCTTTTCTTCAACTTTTAATTTCCCATCAGCCAAACGCCTCTTTAAGGCCAGCAGTTGCTGGGCCGATCGGTACTCGGTGCAGGATTCGACCATAATCTTTATCCCTTCATGGCATCTAAAAGAGTGTGAAGTGATTTCTTTCCTTTTATCGCATTATAATATGACCGGGCAAGTTAGATCAAGTCCGGGCCGGCCGGAAGGGGCACTTTCAAAATGGTTGACAAGGAAGGAACTATTGGATTATAATCGATTTTAGAAGGAAAAGCCGAAAGGGAAATAGAAGCGGCGGCTGTTTGCACACAATTACGATTATAATTTTCTCCTCTCGTATAGCCTCGATCAACAATTAGAAAAAGATTGGGAGGTGTATCATGGTCATAAAGGATTTTTCCGGGTGTCATATCCCGTTTGTGACCCCTTTCAAGGACGATTATTCCCTGGATGTGGAAGGTCTTCGCCGGTTGATCAACTATCTTATTGAAGAAGAAAAGGTGGACGGTTTGGTCCCCTGCGGAACCACCGGAGAATCTCCCACCCTGGATCATAAAGAACACAACCTGGTCATCGAAATCACGGTCAAGGAGGCCAGGGGGCGGGTGCCGGTGATTGCCGGAACCGGCTCCAACAGCACCCAGGAAGCCATCATGATGACCAAGCATGCCGAAGAAATTGGGGCCGATGCTACCCTGCAAGTCGGTCCTTATTATAATAAACCGACTATGGACGGCATGCTGGCCCATTTCGAAGCCATAGCCAAGAACACCCAACTCCCGATCTTTATTTATAACATTCCCGGACGAACCGGACGCAATATCGATCCCCAAACCATAATCAGGTTGTCGGAAATCGATAATATCATCGGGCTTAAAGACGCCTGCGGGGATATTACCCAGACCATGGAGATCATCGCCGGCACCAAACGAAAAGGGAAAACATTTTTCGTTTTATCCGGGGAGGATTCCCTGACCTATCCCTTAATGGCCTTGGGAGGGGACGGGGTTATCTGTGCCGTAGGCAATGTCATCGGCAAAGAATACGCCCAAATGTGCCGGCTGATGAAGCAGGGGAGGTGGGACGAAGCCCGGGATATCCATTACCAGACCCTGCCTTTGGTTAAGGCCCTCTTCATTGAAACCAACCCGGTGCCGGTAAAGGAAGCCATGCAGATGATGGGGCTTCCCTCCGGTCCCCCGCGCTTGCCTTTAGTGCCTATGAAACCGGCCAACAGGGAAAAAGTGCGCCAGGAACTGATTGCCGTGGGCAGGCTAAGATAGCTTATAGCCGATAACTCAAAGCTCATAGCAAAAGCTGATAACAATCGTAAGGCGTAAGGCGCGAGGCGTAACGCTCATAGCGGATAGCTCGCAGGTGATAGTCATTAAGGAAATATAGTGCTTTTGTTTTAGGATCTTAATGAATCGCTATAAGGAGAAAGATAAGGAAATGGAAAAAGGGAAAAAGATCTGGTTGGACGGAAAATTTGTTCCTTGGGACAAGGCCCAGGTTCACATATTGACCCACAGCCTGCACTACGGTCTGGGGGTCTTTGAAGGGATCCGCTGCTACCGTTGCAGCGATGGGCGGTCGGCGGTATTTCGACTGGAGGAACATGTGGAAAGGCTCTTCAATTCCGCCCATGCCATGCAGCTTAAGATCCCTTTCACCCGAAAACAAATCATGGAGGCTTGCTGCCAGACCCTTAAAGTGAACGACATGAAGGAGGGCTATATCCGGCCTCTGGTCTTTATCGGCGACGGTGCCATGGGGGTTCATCCTAAGGATAATCCGATCCGCCTGTCCATTATCGCCTGGAAGTGGGGTGCCTATCTGGGCGACGAAGGACTCAAAAAAGGGATTCGGGCCAAAGTCTCCTCATACACCCGCCATCATGTCAATGTCATGATGACCAAGACCAAGACCTGCGGAAATTATGTCAACTCCATCCTGGCCAAGAGAGAGGTGACCCGGGACGGTTATGACGAGGCCGTTATGTTGGACACGGAAGGCTATGTCTCCGAAGCCAGCGGCGAGAATATCTTCATCGTCCAGAAAGGAAAGATCAAGACACCGCCCTTGACTTCCATCCTGCCCGGGATTACCCGGGATTCCGTGTTGACCATCGCCCGAGATCAAGGGTTGGAGGTAAAGGAGGAGCGCTTCACCCGGGACGAACTCTACCTGGGCGATGAGGCCTTTTTCTCCGGGACGGCGGCCGAGATCACCCCGATCAGGGAAGTGGACAACCGGACCATCGGCCTGGGCCGTCCAGGACCTATCACTTTGAAAATTCAAGGTATTTTCTTCAAGGCGGTCAAGGGCGACGAAGACCGCTACCGGGCCTGGTTGACCACCATTTAATTCAAAGACCCTAAAAACAGTCTGATTCAGGGGGCTTAGGAAGATCCCTTTCTAAGCCCCCTTTTTTTCTTGACATACCATATCTGGTATCCTACTCTCCCATAGATACAATATAAAGGATTATAAATGACGGCTTGAAAAGGAGGATTTCGGGATGGGCGCTGTCGTTGAATTGCAGCCGGAACCCGCCGGATCCGAAGTGAAGGAAACAACGGACCTGGCCCTTTTTGTTCGAACCTCCAGCGAAGATGTGGTGACCTGGGACCGCCAGAGGATTGTCGAGGCCCTGGTACGGGAAACCTTTGTGGATCTGGATACGGCTGAAGCCATCAGCAAGGAAGTGGAGGAGTTTATCTTTTCCACCAAGATCTCCATGGTCACGGCCCCCCTGATCCGCGAACTGGTAGACTCCAAACTGATCGAGCGGGGCCTGGAAAAGGCCCGGATCATGCATACCCGCCTGGGAGTCCCCCTGTATGATGTGGATCAGATGATCGTTCATCCCAATAAGGAAAATGCCAATGTCCCCCATGGTCCGGAGGCTACCAACCTGACCCTGGCCGAAGGGATCAAAAAGGAATATGCCCTGCTGAGTGTTTTTTCCCCCCAGGTAGCGGATGCCCATATGCGGGGAGACATCCACCTGCACGACTTGGGCTTTATCGATCGCCCTTATTGCTCAGGGCAGTCGCTGGAATATATTAAAAAATTTGGGTTAAACCTGCCTAACGCCCTTTCTATGGCCAGGCCGGCCAAGCACCCCGAGGTCTTGCTGGCCCATATGGTAAAATTTGCTGCAGCCCTGCAGAGCCATTTTGCCGGGGCCATCGGCTGGGATGCCCTAAACCTCTTTTTTGCCCCTTATCTGGAAGGGTTATCGGACCGAGATATCAAACAACTGGCTCAGATGTTGATTTTTGAGTTTTCTCAACAGGCCGTGGCCCGAGGCGGGCAGGCCATTTTCACCGATATCAACCTCTACTGGGAGATACCCAGTCATTTTGAAGGGGTGCCGGCCATAGGACCCGGGGGCCAATACACCGGAAAAACGTATGAAGAATATCTTCCCCTGGCTCAAAAATTCGTCTGGCTTCTTTTTGAGGTCTTCAAGGAGGGGGACGGCGCCGGCCGCCCCTTCTTCTTTCCCAAACCCCTGGTTCATATTACGGAAAAATTCTTCAAGACCGAAGGGCATAAGGAATTTTTAAACCACATTTGCGAAGTCGCCGCGGTAAAGGGCAATACTTATTTTGTCTTTGACCGGGGTCAAACGGCCAAGATCTCGGAGTGCTGCCGCTTAAGTTTTAAACTGGAGGCCCAGGACCTTCAGGATGCCAAGGAACCCTGGCGGATGCGTTATTGTGCCCTGCAAAATGTGACCGTCAATCTGCCGCGGCTGGCTTATGGGGCTGAGGGCAACGACACCAATCTTTTTGCCAGGCTGGTCGAGACCCTGGAATTGGCGGTGGAGGCCCATCTCCAAAAGAGGGCCTTTATTATCAAACTCCTTTCTTTGGGGGAAAAGGGTCCCCTGGCCCTGCTGACCATGAATAAGGATGGAACGCCCTACCTGCGCCTGGAGCGGGCTACCTATTTAATCGGCATGGTCGGCTTAAACGAACTGGTTCAATACCATACCGGGGAAGAGCTTCATAGTTCCGACCGGGCCATCAAATTCGGGCTTAAGGTCATTGCCTATATGAAACTTCTGGCCGAGCGCTTTAGCCAGAAATACGGCATGCGTTTCGTACTGGAGCAGACCCCGGCCGAGAGTACGGCCTACCGCTTTGCCAAACTGGACCTTAAAAAATATCCCGATCAGGCTCAAAAAGTGGTCAAGGGCTTGAGGAACCGGGGCGAGGTCTATTATACCAATTCCACCCTTTTTAATGTCTCCGTGCCCATCAACCCTATCGAGCGGGTCCGTTTGGAGGGTCTTTTCCATCCCCTGATTGAGGCCGGAGCCTTGACCCACATCTGGATCGGTGAGTCCAGACCCGACCAAGAATCGTTGGCCAATTTCATCCTTAAAACCTTCCGGATGACCAAAAACGATCAGATCACGTTTTCTCCTGAGTTTACCTCTTGCCGGGCCTGCGGGCAGACCTCCCGGGGGCTCCTGGAGGCCTGTTCTTTCTGCAACTCTTCGGATGTGGATGGGATCACCCGAATTACCGGCTATTTTACGAAAATATCGGGCTGGAACAAGGGCAAGATCGGGGAACTCAGAGACCGTTTCAGAAATCCGCAGTTTTTTAAAAGCAGCAGTCAGCTGACAGCTGATGGCGCCTAGTTCGGAGCTCATAGGAAAGCCCGCAGCGAACTAACTAAGGAGGAAGGGCATGACGCTATTTACCAAAACGGACTGCCAGAAGTGCCACTATATCAAGGCGCATTTTGACCTTTCCACCCTGGGAATCCAAGAAGAGGTTCTGGGTGAGGATAACCCGCAAGCCCTGGCCCACCTGGCCTGGCATGAACTGGTGGAGGTGGCCCAGAAGGAATTGCCTATTTTGGTCTTGGACGACTGCTCGGCTGTTGTGGGGGCCCTCTCGATCAAGAAATATTTAAGCGGCCACCGTGGACATTAAAGGCTTTATCGAAGTCTCTTTCGTGGATTGGCCGGGGAAGATTTGCGCCGTCCTCTTTTTGCCCCACTGCAATCTGCGTTGCCCTTTCTGTCACAATCACGAGTTGGTCCTTGAACCGGAGCAGTTTCAGTCCATTCCTTGGGAGGTCATTCAGAAAAAATTGCAGTCCCTTAAAGGCTGGTTGGACGGGGTTTGTGTTACCGGGGGAGAGCCGACCATTCATCCCGATCTGCCTGAACTGGTGAAAAAAATCCGTGATCTGGGGTTTCCGGTCAAGCTGGATACCAATGGAACCCGTCCCGAGGTCCTGGAATCGCTTCTGACTGAGAAGTTGATTGATTATCTGGCCATTGATATCAAGGGTCCCTTTGAAGAGGAAACGTATGATCGATGCACTGGCGCCCATGTTCCCTTGAAGGCCATCCAGGAATCCATGGCCTTTATCAACTCCGGTCAGGTGAGGGGGGAATTGAGAACCACCGTGGTTCCCCAATTTCATACCTCGGCCGTTTTGGCCAGAATGGCTCAAGAGTTACGTCAAGCCCCTAAGTGGAGACAACAGGAATTCAATCCCGCCCAAACGTTGGACCCGACCTTCCGAGACCCGATTTCGGTAGGCCACGAGTCGTTCCGTTAGTCGTAATTGCATGCTTAGACTTGTGCCAGTGGCAAAAAAGAGTTAAACCTGTGAGCCCGGCACGCGAGGGTCGGCGGAAAAGGACCTTGGGTTATTCGTTTTTGCTTATAACCTCAAGTTTCCGCCTTGCGGGGACGATCCACTAAGCTAATACGAGCAGGTTTTAAAGAATCAATTCCAGCAGGGCGCCGATTTCCGGGATTATCAAATCCGGGCCGACGGCCCTCATTTCGGCTTCGCCGGTGCGGCCGCTTAAAACCCCGATGGTAAAGACTCCTGCCTTTTTGCCTGAAACCATATCGATGGGATGGTCTCCCACCATGACGGTCTGCTCCGGTAAAAGGCACAATCCTTCCATAGCCTGCCTTAAATGCCCCGGATCGGGTTTGGGGCGCTTTACCTTTTCCCGCGGTAAAAAGAGATCCACATAATCATCCAGGTCCGGGAAAACCCGGTAAACAGAGCTTTCTGAGTTTCTGGTCAGGATGGCCACCCTGCGTTTTTTCTCCCGTAACTTCCTGAGGAGCGGGGCGGTAGAGGAAAAAAGGTTTTCCGGAAGGGCGGCTTCCCATTCCCTTTTTTCAATTAATTGCCGGGCCATCGTGTAAAAGATCTCTGCGGCAGCCGGATGGGAACAGGCAAGCTGTTCCTGGAAGGCCCGGGTACATTCGAGGAGGTAGGGAGGATCGGGGAGAACCGGTTCCCATAAGCCGTGGCTCCGGGCCAAAGAGAGGATTTCCTTTCGGATGGCCTGGAAGTCGATATTCAATCGGGCCAGGGTTCCGTCAAAATCAAATAAAAAAGCCTTCAATTCGGCAAATTGAAAAACCATGATTATGAAACGATCCATCAAAAGAAGCAAAAAGTCAATGGGTCCGTAGGGCAGCCCGACAACCCTTCTTTACTGCAGCCGTTCCGGACCGCAACACTCCGGCACTAATTTGGGAATCACTATAGCGTTGCTTTTGTCCTGAGAAAGTGATAAGTTAAAGCCCACCATCAGGTTGTTAAGATTCTGGAGAAAGGAGGATGTTCTCTTGGAATGGATCGGCTGGGGATTTTTGGTCATTGCGGCATTGGTGGCGGTTTTCCTGATTCGCACCTTAATTCAGGTGTCCAGGACCGTGCGGACGGCTGAGGGATTATTAAAATCCCTGGGGGCGGAGGTGACCCCTTTGGTTCGAAATCTGAAAGAGACCTCCGACCATCTCAATCGTTTGCTTCAACAGGCCCAGGAACGGTTGAATCAAATTGAGGCCCTTTTCCAGACCTTAAAGGAATCCGCTCAAACGGTTTCTACGATTAACCGTATCCTTCGGGGCGGGATAACTTCTACATTACTGAACGTAGCGGGGTTGGCGGTAGGGGTAAAAACCGCCGGCCAAACTCTATTTAAAAGCATCGGAAAAGGAGGAAGTGATCATGGCAGAAGAAAGTAAAGGTTTTGCCGGGAGCGCCTTGGCGTTATCGTTTATTCTGGGCGGCGTGGTAGGAGCAGCCGTGGCCATCCTCTATGCCCCCTGGGAAGGTCGCCAGGCCAGAGGAAAATTTAAAGAGTTGGCCGAAGAGGTCAAAGACAAGACCGGCGGCATTTCCGGCGAATGGAAGGAAAAGGCCTCCAGTTTTATTGAAAAAGGCAAGGAATTTGTGGAACAGAAACGGGGTATCCTTTCTTCGGCCTTTGATGCCGGATTGGAGGCCATGAAGAAAGAAAAAGAGGACTTAAAGAATCCTGAAGGGTTGGTGTAAGAAGGCCTCGGGTCAAGGCTGATAGCTCATAGTCTAAAGCCAGGCTCAAAAAGCAGAATGAAAAAAAGAGGCGGGGGATGGTCATCCTCCGCCTCTTTTTTTCGCTTTAGTTGCACCCAGCTCCTATTCCAGAATTTATCTCTAATTTTCCAATATCCGGGTGTTTGGGGGACCCCCAAACACCGTTCCTCCACGACTTGGAAAAAAATTAAATATCTTTTGGTTAGCCTTTCAGGTGACCCCTTGCATCCCGGGACCTCTCCAGGAATTCCGGAAAGATCCCGAAGGTTTTTAGATGGCCCCGATGAGCCGCGAAATAACCAGCCGCTGTATTTCCGAAGTACCTTCCCCAATCTCCAGCAACTTCTGGTCCCGATAGAACCGTTCCACATCGTATTCCTTCATCAGGCCATAACCGCCGTGCAATTGAACGGCGTGGTTAGCACAACGATACATGACCTCCGAACAATAGAGTTTGGCCATAGCGGCTTCTTTGGCATAGGGCTTGTGGTTGTCCCGAAGCCAGCAGGCTTTATAAAGGAGCAGGCGGGCGCATTCTATTTCCATGGCCATATCGGCCAGCTTAAAGGAATTAACCTGATAGCTGGCGATCGGCTTGCCGAACTGGACCCTCTCCTTGGAATAGCGCAGGGCCAGTTCAAAACAACCCTGGGCCCCGCCCAAGCCCATGGATCCGATGCTGAGCCTTCCCCCGTCCAGGGTGCCCAACATTTGATGAAATCCTTCGCCCCGGGGGCCCAGGGTGTTTTCAACCGGCACCCGACAGTCGTCGAAGTAAAGCTCGCTAGTATTGGAACCCCGCCACATCAACTTGCCGTGCATGGGCCGGGCTTCAAATCCGGGGGTCCCGGATTCCACCAGGATACAGCTCAATTCCTTCTTCCCGCTCCCCCGGGTGCCGGTTCGGGCCAGAACCGTAACCCCGGCGGTTATCCGGGTTGAGGCGTTGGTGATGAAGATCTTGCTGCCGTTGATGATCCATTCATTCCCATCCAGGACCGCCGTGGTCTGGGTATTCCCGGCGTCCGATCCGGCATTCGGTTCGGTCAGACCAAACCCCCAGAGCATTTCGCCGCTGCAAAGCTTGGGGAGATATTTTCTTTTCTGTTCCTCGCTCCCATAGTAGTAGAGGGGTCCGATTCCCAGGGAATTGCCGGCCGCAATGGTCGCGGCATGGGAACCGTCCACCCGGGCGATTTCTTCCACGGCGATGATATAGGAGACGTAATCTAACCCTTGCCCCCCATATTCTTCTGAAACAAACATGCCGAAAAGCCCCAGATCCCCCATGGCCCGGCAGGTTTCATAGGAGAACTCTTCCTTTTCATCCAATTCCCGGGCCTTGGGTTTGATTTCTTTCTCGGCAAAATCCCGAACCGATTTTCGGAGTATCTCCTGTTCCATGGTTAAGGAAAAATCCATAGCCGCTCCCTATCACTGGTGTTGATAAAACGGAATGATCAACTCAGACCACCGTAAAATGGGTCAGGAAGAAAAAGAATTCAAGAAGCCTACCCTTTAAACGGATTTAGAAAATTCCGATTGAAAATTGCAAAAAATATAGGAGGGTTAATAGGCGATGTCAATAAAAAGTTTAACGGATCCGGTAATCATTCAGGGCTATTTCCCCTGGCAGACGGCCCTGACTTGAGGAAGATCGGGCGCTTTCAAAAATAACTTGACAGTTATTTTAATTAGTTATTATATAGCTACAAAATAATTTCAGGCAATCGCAAACCCGGAGGGGTAAGGCAACGGTTGGATTTGAAATCAGGAAAGCGCCGGGTGCGATCGAAAGAGAAAGCCGGGGAGATCTGGTTCCCTGAAAGCCGTGGGCCGGAGAAGGTTTTTTGAGCGTATTCCCAAATACAAATTTTAGGAGGATCGGGGATGATCACATTTAAGAAAGGGAATTTAAGGATTCCAAAATGGAACCGAAAGGTTTTTATGGTCGCCGGCGGAACGACGGCCTACAAAAAGTTTTTCCCGGAGTACAAACTGGAAGAACTGGTTATGATGGCCTTCAAGCAGATGCTGGAAGACAACAACCTCAAAATGGACCCCCTGGAGGTTAAAGGTCTCATCAACTATGCGGCTTACGGGGAATTTGCCGACCACTTTCAGGATCAACTGCTCTGTGAAGCGAAAGTTCATGATTACCTGGGCTTGGATCCCCTGTATAACACAGGCATCAAGACCGGCGGGGCCACCGGGGGAACAACCATCCTCAATGCCGCCATGGCCGTGGCCTCGGGCTATGCCGATGTGGCCCTGGCTGCCGGCTGGGAACGGATGGACGAAGTCGATACCCGGACCGGAAATTTTTATATCTCCACCGCCGCCTGCAAGGACTTTGAAACCCGCCTGGCCCGTATTTATTCCGCTTATTATGCCCCCATGGCCAACCGTTTTGCCTGGGCCTTTAATGTCTCGGAAACCACCCGGGCCAAGATAGCCGTAAAGAATCGTCTCTATGCCTGCTCTTCGCCCTACGCCCAGCAACCGGGAAAACATACCATTGAAGAGGTCCTGGCCAGCCCCATGTCAGCTTTTCCGCTGCGTTTCCTGGAATGCTGCGCCATGAGCGTTGGGTCGGCCTGTGTCCTGCTCTGCGACGAGAAAACGGCTTATAAGTTGACCGACCGACCGGTGGAGGTTTTCATTTGCGGCGGGACGCATACCCTGCGGGTGGCCGACCGCCGGGCCATGGATATCCCCCTGCTGCCCAATGAACGCCCGGGGATGTATAAGGATTACCTCCGGGAAGGAAGTCGTTATCCCGGTTTTGAGAGCTTCCTGGCAGCGCGCTTTGCGGCCTGGCTGGTCTATCGAATGGCCGGGATCTATGATCCCCTGGAAGAGCTGGACCTGGTGGAACTTCATGATGCCTTCACCATCAGCGATCTTCAGACCTACGGCGACATCGGTCTTCGACCCTATGGCCAGGAACAGGATTATATCGAATCCGGCGACGCCTATTTCGGCGGGAAGTGTCCTTCCAACCTGTCGGGAGGGTTGTTGGGAACCATGCATGCCGTCGGCGCTACCGGGATCTTCCAGGCCGCGGAATGCCTCTGGCAGTTGCAGCAAAAATATGACCAATTCCACGGCGACCCCAAGATCTGGAAAAAATGGGGCAAGAAAAAGCCCCGGGACTGGAAGAGCCTGCAAGTCCCCAAGAAAAGCAAACAGGCCCTCTGGGTTTCCCATGCCGGGGTCGGTTCCCATGTAACCGTTGGTATTCTCAGGAAGAGCTGGTAAAGGAGGAAGAGAAAATGGTTCAAAAAACAAAACAGACCAAATTCATCGGTCAGGTGACTAAGATTCGACAGACCGAACCGCGTACCGTCATCGAGTGGCCCCGAACCTTAACCCATGTACATACCTATGGGATGCTTTCTCCTTTCTTCCAAGGGCTGAAAGAAGGCAAGCTGACGGCCACCTTTTGCCCAAACAAAAAATGCACCGAAAATAGGCTCTGGATACCCCCCAGGGCTCATTGTCCCGACTGCCATACGGAGATGAAATGGAAGACCCTGCGCAATCCGGTAATCGGAAAGGTTTATGCCTTTACCGAAGTAGTTTACGCCGGAGTCGGGCTTGAGCTTTCCACGCCCTATTGGCAGATCGATGTTGAGATCCCCGGGTTGGCGACCATCCCCAAAAGCTACCTCCTATATGGGAAACCGTTCATCGGGATGAAGGTCAAGGCGGAATTCAGGACCGAGAAACCCACCAACACGGTCCTTGATTATTATTGGGTCCCGGTGGAATAAGGCCGCGATAGGGCCCAAGGACCTATTTTTTACCTGACGGCCTGTTTCCGATAAACAGGTCCTTCGAGCATCTATACATCTCTCCGGGCCAAGAGGAGAATCCCTACTCCTCTTGGCTTGCCAGACCGCTTTGGATTTTTTCCGGAACCCAGGAGGACCGCTTGAACGGTGAGGCCATGAACTGCCTCCGGCGGGTGTACCCCTTAAGAATCACCTCACCCCTTGGGAAGAGTATTTTCTCCACCGCCTGGCCCGGATGGCCGGCATCGTCATTTCCAACTTGGGAGAAATCCTCTTTTCATCCAGGATTGGCAAATAACCTTAGACCCTGAGGTGACCTTGAAGTCCTTGCCCATGAAGCCCACCGATCCGCTATTTATTTATGAATTTGAAGGGGTCCTGCCGGACGAGACCTTTGATTTTCAGGCTGACTTCCTGGCCCACTGGAGAGAGGGGGAGCAGACCTTTTTATTTTTTTCAACATCCCAGGAAGCGTCGCTGCCGCTTTTCCTAAAAGACCATCCGGAGCTGGTCTGGGTCCGGAGTCATCAACTAAGCTACCAGGACTGGCAGGGCGGGCAATGGGCCGAAGGGCTATCGGTGGGTAAATTGCGGTTTGTCCCTCCCTGGAAACCTGCTTCGGACCCGGCTGTCCCCCTGGTGATCCGGATGGATCCCGGGGTCGTTTTTGGCTCGGGCCAGCATCCCACCACCCGGGATTCGCTCCAGGCCCTGCTCTGGGTCTATGACCGGGATTGTCCGAAAAAAGTCCTGGACCTGGGGACCGGGAGCGGTATCCTGGGACTGGCTTCGGCTAAATTAGGGGCGCAACTGATTTTGGCTTGCGATTGGAATCCGGCCTGCGTCCGGACCGCCGAACGAAATGTAGCCTTAAATCATCTGGAATCACTCATTACAGTCAAAGAAGGCCGGGCCGAAGAATTTATCCGGGAATCGGCCGACTTGCTGCTGGCCAACCTCCATTTTGCCGTGCTTCGGGACCTGATTGCCGAAAAGGCCTTTTACGAGAAAAGCTGGGTTATCCTCTCCGGCTTGTTGCGAAGTGAATACGGTCAGATCAAAGACCGCTTGTCTCTATCCGGATTTAATCTCTTAAAAGAATGGGAGTCCGACCAGACCTGGTTTACTCTGGTGGGAAGGAATAGGGGAAGTCTATGACGAACGAGCCTACGGCGGCGCGTTATCACTTTTTAAGCCGGGATTATGCCCAGGGATTTATTGCCGATTTGGGATTTGAGGCGGTCCATTATGAGAGAGGGGCCTTAATATCCCGAATAAGGATCCTGCCGCGCCACCGTCAACAGGACCATTATATCCATGCCGGTGTTCTGGCGACCATGGCCGATCACACCGCCGGCTATGCCGCCTTCAGCCTGGTTTCCGAGGATTATCGAATCCTGACCATCGAGTTTAAGATCAACTTCCTCCGGCCCGCCTATGGCCGGGAGTTGATCTGCAAGTCCCGGATACTGCGCGAAGGAGGGCAGATTTTGACCGGGGAGTCGGAGGTCTTTGATCAGCGGCCCGGGGAGGAGGTCCTGGTCGCCAAGGCCCTGGTTACGTTGATGGCGGTGCACAAGAGCAAGATAAAAAAAGTGGCGAGTGACAGGTAAGGGGTGACGAGAAAAAGGTGAAAAGAAAAGACGTGATGAATAACTACCGGAATACCCCCCCAGACCCTGATATTCCCCTCGCCGAACACCCTTTTCCAAATTCTGAACTCCGAACTCTGAACCCCGAACCCCGAACCCCGAACCCTGAACGGAATTATACTCCCTCCGAACTAATGGTCACCATCGCCGCCCGGGAAATTGCCGACGGCGATGTGGTTTTCGTGGGCATGAGGCTCCCCTTGCTGGCCTTCATCCTGGCCAAAAAGACCCACGCCCCGGCGGCCTGCGGGCTTTTTGAAAACGGGGTCTTACGGGAGGTCCCGGCCGGCGGACCGATCATAACCATGGGAGATCCTCCCAACATCCATCAGGCTACAATGTGCTGTGATATGTTGACGGTGATGGGGTTTCTTCAGAAAGGGCGGGTGGATGTGGGCTTTATCGGCGGGGCGGAGGTGGATAGATACGGCAATCTTAATACCACCCAGATCCAGGGACCGGAAGGCATTATACGACTTCCCGGCAGCGGCGGGGGGGCCGATATAGCCGGGTTATCCCGGCGGTTGTTAATTATCATGCCCCATGAACGGCGGCGTTTTGTTGAAAGGGTGAGTTATGTCACCTCGCCCGGCTATGGCCAGGGGCGCACCTGGAGAAAAGATCAGGGGTTGGTCGGCGGCGGGCCCTCGGCCCTAATTACCACCCTGGGGGTCTTCCGGTTTGATGCGGAAACCCGGGAGGCCTATTTAGCCCAAGTCCATCCGGGGATAAAAACGGAGCAGGTGATTGACCAAACCGGTTGGGCGATTACCGTATCCCGGGATCTCTCCCAAACCATTCCCCCCACGGATAGGGATTTGGCCATCATCCGTCAATATGACCCGAAGGGGTTCTGGACCAGGTAGGTTAAACCCGAAATCCGGCCCGGACCATTCTTGATCGCCTTGCCGGTGGGGGCAAAATTTAAAGAGGAAAACGAAAGAAAAGGGTTTAAGTACTCCCTAACCGGTAAATAATTAAATGAAATTAAATGGTTTACATATCAAATTTTTTTCTTGACAAAGAATAAGAGGAAAATTATAGTTATTTTATAGTTAAATTATAGTTAATATATAGCCGAATCGTTTACCCTCTCCAACACAGGTCCATTCATGGTTTCCCAAAAAAAAGAAGGCCATCCGGCCGAAATAATCTCCAAATTAGAAGAGTCCAATAAGCCGCTGAAGGCCAAGTTCGAGGTCTTTGGTGAGGAGATGATTGAAAAGGAGGTAAAGCAAAGCGGAAACAGTGGACGGGTCTACTTGCCCCCGGAATGGGTCGGCAAGCATGTTAAGATTATCCGGATAGATTAATCATGGAAGGCAAACCTATAAAAGCGATTAAAATCAGAAAACTTGCGGTTAAAGACCTTTCCCAGGTGATCGCTATTCAGGAAAATATTACCAAGACCAAGGTCACTCCGAAAAAGATGGCTATCCTGAAAGAACATATTCGAAAGGCCGGGAATATCAACTTGGCTGCCGTGGTGGAAGGCAAGGTAGTCGGATATGTTATCAGCGAAGTCATGACCAACAGTTTCGGACTGGATCAGAGCGGCTGGATAAAGAATTTAGGGGTTCATCCAAAATATATGGGGGCCGGGATCGGACAGTCTCTGGCTAGCCCCCTTTTTGCAGCCTACAAAAAGAAAAAAATCAATGAAGTTTATACCGCGGTCCGATGGGATTGGGGAGATCTGCTTTCCTTTTTTAAATCCATTGGGTTTGACCGGAGCAACTTTATTAATTTGTATAAAAAAATGGAACAGAAAGAGTAATTTCTTGATTCAATATTAAAGGCTTACTCGCCCCTGAACTCAGGGCCTTGATATTGATAGAAAAATAACTTCAGCAACTTAAGCAATCTCGGCCTTCACCCAATGGGTGAAGGCCGTTTTGAGTTAAGTGCTTGCAACCCGTGATTAATCAAAAAGGTGGACACGGGTTCAGGTAATCTAGGAGGGGTAAAAAAATGAGGTACGCAGAGACTGGGTTTAATTTAGAAATTGATCTTACCCGAGGAAACATTGAGAGGGTAGAAACCGACCCAAGAGACACCGAACTTTATCTGGGGGGCCTGGGTACTAACGCCAAGATATTATGGGATAGGGTTCCCCCTGAAACTGAACCCTTTTCTCCTGATAATCTACTAATATTCGCCACTGGTCTTTTAGTTGGCACACCGGCTATCGGCTGTAATCGTACCATTGTTACCACCTATTCTCCTCAGACTTTGTTAATGGCCTATTCAATGATGGGGGGATTTTGGGCACCAGAATTGAAGTATGCCGGTTATGACAAAGTGATCTTTCGCGGCAAGTCCCCCAATCTGGTTTATTTGTGGATAAACAATGACAAAGTAGAAATACGTGATGCCTCTCATTTGCAGGGTAAAGGCGCAGGTGAAACTGCAGAACTTATTCGACAGGAGTTGAAGGAGCCGAACGCCCAGGTGGCCGCTATCGGCCTGGCCGGTGAAAACAGGGTCTATATGGCTAGCATCGAACAGGGCAGGTCCAGTGCCAGCCGACTAGGAATAGGCGCCGTTATGGGAGACAAAGGGATAAAGGCGATAGCTGTTCGTGGAACAAAGGACGTCAATATTGCCCGACCGGCTGAATTCATGGAGCTTTGCAACGATGTGCTGAAATATATACAGGTCCGAGAAAAAAAGCCCGTTCCGGGGGTCATGCCCATTTTAGCCGGGCTTGGGTCACCGGCCGAGATGAAACTCGTTGATGAGGAATGGCACACCCAGAATTTCATGTGGGGGAATGCCCGCGAACGGAAAAGAGATTATTGGAACAAGGAAGTCGAAGAGAAGTGGAGGGAGACTCAAGAAAATGTGCGGACGCGGTTAATCAGTTGCTATAACTGTCCGATGAAATGCGGAGCATTAATTTCCGTCCCAGGAATTTCGACCTACATGATGAAATGCTTCTCGAAACTTACTTATACCATGGCGGCCTTTTCAGACCTGGATTTTGGTTTTAGAATCGCTCAGCGTGCTACGGAGTATGGAGTGGACGCATTCTCAACCCCGCAAGTTATGGCCTTCGGCCTTGAGCTTTACGAAGCCGGCATTTTGACTGACCAGGACATGGCAGGAATGCCGTCCGATAACGAGGGGAGATTTTACTGGTTACTGGACCGAATTGTTCGGCGAGAAGGGATAGGAGATATTTTGGCCAATGGCACGTATTGGGCGGCCCAACAGATCGGTAAGGGCGCAGAAGCCTATGCTCATAATAACATTAAGAAACACGAGCAACTGCCTCTCAAGCTGGGAATGCTGAATCCCGTTTATTTCCTTATGTATTCTACCGGCGAGAAGATAAACATTACCCAAATTGAAGGGCAGTTCCCCCAGGCGCCTTTTCCTACGATGGAGGAGAGAGAAGATTTTGTAAAGGATTGGATCCAGGTTCCTGATGAAAAGTTTAAGAAATATCTTCTGGACTGGGAACTACGCGGAGAACGCTCAAATCCATATTATCCAACTGTTGAGATGTCCTGTGAAATTGTTGACTGGATGGAGAGGATGCACTACATTGATGACGCCCTCGGCATGTGCGCCGGTTTGTCATCATTTCCCCTGAAGCCTCCCTATCATATACACAATTACCCGGATTTAATCTCATCAGCGACCGGGATCGATATCGATGAAGCTAAACTATGGGAAATAACCACGAGGAACCGAACGTTAGTTAGGGCCGTTAATGTAAGAAGAGGCTTAAGAAGAATTGATGAGAAGCCACCCGAGGACCATTGGAAGAAAAGATTTCCCGAGCTTGAAGCGCAGCTCTTAGATGAGTATTACAAATTTAAGGGCTGGGATAATCAGGGTATTCCTACTAAAGAGTCTTTACAGGAATTGGATTTGGCTTACGTTGCCGAAGACTTTGAAAAGAGAGGGATTATAAAAAATGAGCAAAATTAAGAAGAAAGTCAAGGCAATCAAGATCGATCTTGATAAATGCAATGGTTGCCGGGCCTGTGAGGTAGCCTGCTCCGCCTTTCACGCTACGCCAAAATATAGCAGCAATAATCCGGCCAGGTCTCGTATTCGGCTGATTCGTGAACCAATAAAAGACGTATATCTTCCTGTATACGCGGGTGAGTATACTGCAGCCGAATGTATGGGCAGAGACAAATATGTGATTGACGGAAAGGAATACGACGAGTGTGGCTTTTGCAGGGCTTCCTGCCCATCCAGGGACGTTTTCAAAGAACCCGATTCCGGTCTCCCTCTAAAATGCGATATGTGTGAAGACGATCCCCCACAAAAAGAGCCCTTGTGTGTTCAGTGGTGCATTAATGATGCCCTAACTTACGAAGAAAGGGAAGAAGAAGTAGAAGAAGAAGAGAAGTTGGGGGACGTGGAGATAGGATTGGAATCATTGGTAGACAAATATGGAATGCAGAAGATAATGGATACCGTTGCCCGGATGTCCAAGAAGGGCTAAAACATTAACAGGATAGATGGGCCTTTTTCAGCAACCGGTTAAGGCGAAAGAAGAGGATTAAGAAAGACAGTGGAGACTGTAGCGCCCTACAAAGAAATCATAGAAGTCATAAAAGCGAACGGCGGAGACGCCTTCAAACGATGCTATCAATGCGGATTATGCGATACGGTTTGTCCCTGGAACCGGGTCCGGACCTTCAGTATTCGCAAGATCGTCCGCGAGGCTACGTTCGGTTTGACGGAGATAGAAAGTGAAGACATCTGGCGTTGCACGACCTGCGGCCGATGTCCGCAACGGTGCCCGAGGGACGTTAAACAGATAGAATCCGGGGTAGCCTTACGCCGGATTGCCACGGAATATGGCGTCTTTCCGACCTCGGTCAAGCCTGTCCGCACCGTAAGCGCCAGCCTCATTGGCGAAGGGAACCCCTTGAATGAAGAGCGAAAAAATAGGGCCAATTGGGCGGAAGGTCTTTCGGTAAAACCGTTCACCGAGGGGATGGAAATTTTATATTTCCCCGGCTGCTACCTCAGCTATGACCCCCGGTTAAAAAAGGTTGCCAGAGCCACAGCCGATATCCTCAATCGGGCCGGGGTGGATTTCGGGATACTGGGCCCCAAAGAGAATTGCTGCGGAGAAAGCATCCGCAAGACAGGCGATGAGGAATTATTCAAACGCCTGGCCCGGGAAAACATCAAGACGTTTATCGATCACGGGGTGAAGAAGATCCTGGTTTCTTCCCCGCACTGCTACCATACCTTCAAAAACGAGTATCCCGAATTCAAGGTGAACTTTGAGGTGGTTCATATCTCCCAATACTTATTCGGTCTCATTGATGAGGGTAGGATTGAACTCACCAGGGAGTATGGAAAGAAAGTTGTCTATCATGATCCCTGTTACCTGGGCCGGCATAACGGCCTCTATGACGAACCCCGGGAGGTCTTAAAGAAGGTCCCAGGTTTGGAACTGACGGAGATGCCGGATTCACGCAGAGACAGCCTCTGTTGTGGAGGGGGAGGAGGCCGAATTTGGATGGAAACGCCAAAGGGTGAACGATTCTCCGACCTCCGATTGGAACAAGCGATGGGGGTGGGCGCTGAGGTGCTGGTTACTTCCTGCCCCTATTGCATCGCCAATTTTGAGGACAGCCGGTTAACCCTGGACGTTACCGAACGCCTCGAGGTTAAGGACATCACGGAAATTATCCAGGAAGTGATTTAGGGAACCGAAGAAACCTGATGAGGTGATAGAAGGTGGAAAACGAACTAATGGAAAAAGAACAAATTGAACAGCTCTGCAAAAGTCTCGCGGACAGCAATTTTGGTGATGTTATGGTTGTCGGTGGAGGGATCAGCGGTATTCAAGCCGCACTTGATCTTGGCACTGCGGGTTTTAAGGTTTACCTGGTTGACAAAGCACCGTCCATTGGCGGCCACATGGCCCAGCTTGACAAGACCTTTCCCACCAATGACTGCTCCATGTGAATACTGGCACCCAAACTGGTCGAGGTCGGCCGGCATCCCAACATAGAAGTTTTGACCTATACTGAAGTTGACCGTGTAGCCGGGGAACAAGGAGACTTCAAGGTAACCCTGATTAGAAAGCCCAGATATATCCTGGAGGACAAATGCACCGGTTGTACCACCTGCATGGAATACTGCCCGGTATTATACCCCGATCCCTTTAATCAGGAAATATCGAAGAATAAAGCCGTTCATATTTACTTCTCCCAGGCCATTCCCCTGATCTCCTATATCGACGAAAGCTGTCTTTACCTGAAAGAGAAGAAATGCCGGATCTGCGAAGGCGTATGCGAGAATAAGGCCATAGATTTCCATCAAGTGCCGGAGAAAATGGAGGTAAAGGTAGGGGCGATCATACTGTCTTCCGGCCTGGAGCCCTTTGATCCCAGAGTAAGGGAGGAATATCGCTACGGAGAGTTTCAGAACGTGGTAACCAGTATGGACTTTGAACGGCTGTTGTCCTCCACCGGGGCCTACGCTGGTGAGATACTGCGGGTTTCCGACCTGAAGCATCCCCATAAAATTGCCTGGATCCAATGCGTCGGTTCCAGACAAATTAACCCTCCAGGCGGCAACAGCTATTGTTCTGCCGTCTGCTGCACCTATACCCAGAAACAGGTGATTTTAACCAAAGATCATTACCCGGAGGCCGAGTGTACCATATTCCATAACGATATTCGTTCCTTCGGCAAGGATTTCGAACGATACTACCAGAGGGCCGAGAACCTTCCCGGGGTTCGATTTATAAGAAGCTACGTATCTATAGGAAAAGAGATCCCGGAAACCAGGAATGTCACCATACGGTATGCTACCCCCGACGAGGGCGTAAAAGAGGAAGAATTCGATATGGTGGTATTATCCGTTGGATTGAATCCTCCCGTGGATGTTTTGGATCTGGCCAAGAAATTCGGTATTGAACTCAATCACCACAATTTTTGCAAGCTCAATCCGGTCAATCCGATGGTGACCAACCGGCCAGGGATCTTTGTCAGCGGCGCCTTCCAGGGGCCGGTAGATATCCCGGAGTCGGTCTTCAGCGCCAGCGGGGCCGGCTCCCAATGCGGTCAACTCCTGGACTACCGGCGAGGGAAGCTGACCAGGGAGAGAATCTATCCACCGGAAAGGGACGTCTCCCATGAGGAGCCAAGGATCGGGGTCTTTGTCTGTCATTGTGGGGCGAATATCTCCGCCGTAGTGAATGTTCCCGATACGGTTGAGTATTGCAAAACCTTACCCAATGTAGTTCACGCGCAGAACCAGGTATTTTCCTGTGCAACGAATTCGGCCAAAGAAATAACCGACCTGACCAGGGAAAAAGGGCTCAATCGCGTGATTGTGGCCGCCTGCAGCCCCCGGACCCTGGAGCCGTTATTCCGGGACACCCTCCGGGAGGCGGGCATCAATCAATATTATTACGAAATGGCGAATATCCGGGAGCACAACTCCTGGGTCCACTCGAAAGAAAAGGAAGAAGCCACCCAGAAGGCCAAGGACATCATCCGCATGTCGGTAGCCCGCGCCTGCCACCTGGAGCCGTTGCAGGAATTTGATTTGCCGGTCAACAAGGCGGCCCTGGTGGTTGGCGGAGGGTTGGCCGGCCTGACGTGTGCGCTCTCCATAGCCGACCAGGGCCATGAGGTTCACCTGGTGGAAAAGGAATCGGACTTAGGGGGGATAGCCCGAAAAATTCATTATACCCTGGAGGGGTTTGACGTCCAGGCCTATTTGCGTGACCTGGTGCATCGGGTGTATCAACACCCCTTAATCCATGTCTATGGCCCGGCGACCATCACCGAGGCGAGCGGGTATATCGGGAGTTTCGTCACCCGGGTGAAGTCCGACCGAGGGGTCACCGAGATAAAACATGGCGCCGCCGTCATTGCCATAGGTGCCGATGTCTATAAACCCACCGAATACCTGTATGGAGAAGATGACCGGGTCATGACCCACCTGGAGCTGGAGGATCAGATCGCCCAGGGAGACAAACGGGTGATTGACTCCCAGAGTCTGGTGATGATCCAATGCGTAGGCTGCCGAAATGAAGACCGGAATTATTGCAGCCGGATTTGTTGCAGCCAGTCCATCAAGAACGCCTTAAAACTGAAAGAGCTCAACCCCCAGATGGATATCACCATCCTCTTTCGGGATATGAGAACCTATGGGTTCAAAGAGGATTATTACCGGGAAGCCTCGGGGAAAGACGTCAAGTTCATCCGCTTTGAACCGGAAGAACCGCCTCAGGTGGAGACCGGTGCGGCCGAGGATGGTCGGCCCGTTCTGAAAGTTACCGCGACCGATTATCTCTTGGGCAAGAAGCTGGAACTGGATGCCGATATTCTGGCCTTGGCGGCCGCGGTTATTCCCTCCGCTGCCACCAAGGAAGTCGCCGGGTTCTTCAAAGTAACCTTGAGCCCGGACGGCTTCTTCAAAGAAGCCCATGTCAAATTAAGACCGGTGGAGTTTGCTACCGACGGGGTCTATCTGTGTGGGGCGGCGCACTATCCCAAGTTTATGCCGGAAACGATCAACCAGTCGTACGGCGCTGCCGGCCGGGTCTTAACCCTGCTCTCCCGTGATACCGTCATCGCCTCCGGTTCGGTCTGCGCGGTGAATGAGGACAAGTGTGTTTCCTGCGGGGCCTGCATCACCGCCTGTACGTACGGCGCCATAGAGTTTTATGAGTCGCCGCAGGGCAGAAAAGCCGTGGTGAATCCGGTCCTCTGCAAAGGGGACGGTCTCTGCAACACCGTGTGCCCCACCAGTGCCATTGTGCTCAAGCACTTTACCGATGAAGAGATCATGAGCGAAATTGATGCGGCGATTTCCGATGAAGCGATCCTCGGACCCATGGCTGCGGCGGCTGGAAACGTGTAGAGACCCGCGAAGGACTTAAGGCGGGATGGCCAAGTACGGAGGTGAGAACGAATGAGTACCGGAACAAAATTCAAGCCCAAAGTATTAGGGTTTGTTTGCCATTGGTGAGCATACGGCGCGGCGGACCTGGCTGGAGTTTCCAGACTGCAATATACAACCGAAATGAGGCTGATTCGCGTCATGTGTTCCGGCAGAGTCGACCTGGCCCATGTATTCCGGGCTTTCTCCAAAGGAGCGGATGGGGTATTTATCGGCGCCTGCCATCTCAATGAATGTAATTATATTACCCATGGGAACTACCATGCCTTGACCATGGTGCATCTAGCCAAGAAAATAATGGAACACCTGGGGTTGCGGCCGGAAAGAGTAAGGATCCAATTCATGTCCGGCGCCGAAGCAGGCCTTTTGGTGGAAGCGATTAATGATTTTGTTAAGCAGGTGAAGGAGGTGGGACCGCTGGGCAAAGCCGAAGGCCTGGATGAAAAGGGATTACAGTTCAAACTGGAAGCGGTTACCGGACTCATCCCCTACATCCGGCTGGTGGAAAGGGAGCGGTTGCGGTTGCCGGCCATGGCGGAAGAAGCCTACCATAAGTTTTTCGCCAGTGACGAGCTGAAGCGGCTATTTAATGAAACTATTGTAGAAAAATTAGCCATAGGCCAGATTGTGTCGCTCCTGCGCAAAGGGCCCCTCACAACCGGAGAGATCGCCCACGGTGTGGGCCTAACCCCGTCTGAAGTGTCCAAACACCTTAATACTTCATCGAGACATCGACTGGTAAGGTACGATGAAAGCCAGAAGCGCTATGCTATCGCCTGAGGTGAAAGAGCGGGCGTTGCCTTAGGGGCCGGAGGGAGATTAGGAACAGAGGCTATGGATAACGAAAGAATCGATCAAATCATCGATAAACATCACAGGGAGCCCAGTTCGCTCATTCAGGTAATGCTGGAGATTCAGGCCGAAAATCATTGGCTTCCCAGGGAAGCCCTGGAGCGGGTCGCCGAGCGGTTGCAGGTTCCCATGACCCGCATCCAGCATATCGCTACCTTTTATAAGGCCTTCAGCCTGGTGCCGAAAGGACGTCATGAAATTCACATTTGCATGGGAACGGCCTGTCATGTCCGTGGGGCCCAGCGGGTTCTCGATACGGTGCAGGGTCTGACCGGCATTAATCCCGGCGAAACGGACCTGGATTTGAAGTTCAGCCTCGAGACCGTCAACTGCCTTGGTTGCTGTGCCTTGGGACCGGTGCTGGAAATCGATGGGAAGACCCACGGCAAGATGGCGCCGGTCGAGACGGCCACCGTATTAAAAAACTATGAGTAAGGAAGAATTATGGCGCGGATAAATTCACCCGCTGAACTGGAAGCACTCCGGAAGGAAATCCTTTCAACCCGAGACCCCAACAAACCGTGCATCACCCTTTGTTCCGGATCGGCCTGCCATGCTTCCGGTAGTCGGGAAGTCGCGGCCCGCATTGAAGAGGAGATTGAGAAACAGGGCTTAGGCGCTGTGGTGGACCTTCGGAAGACCGGCTGTCACGGTTTTTGTGAGCGGGGCCCCATTATCGTTATTCACCCGGAGGAAATTTGTTATTTCCAAATAAAGCCGGAGGATGTTCCCGAGATTATCTCCGAGACGATCAAGGAGAAGAAGGTCGTAGAGCGCCTGCTCTATACCGACCCCCACACCCAGGAAAAGATCGTTCATGAACGGGATATCCCCTTTTACAAGTACCAGGAGCGTCTGGTCTTCGGTTCCAACGGCAGTGTGGATCCCAAAAATATCGATGACTATCTGGCCATCGGCGGTTATTCCGCCCTGGCCAAGGCCCTTTCCGGGATGACCGCCGACCAGGTTTTGCAGGAAGTCAAGAAAGCCAATCTGAGAGGGAGGGGGGGCGGCGGCTTTCCCGCCGGGCGCAAGTGGGAAGGATCCCGCAAGGCCCCCGGCGACATCAAATATGTGATCGTCAATGCCGACGAGGGGGACCCGGGAGCCTATATGGACCGGAGCCTGCTCGAGGGGAATCCCCACGCCGTTCTCGAAGGGTTGACCATCGGGGCCTATGCCGTCGGCGCCCACGAGGGCTATATTTACGTTCGACAGGAATATCCTTTAGCCGTGGAAAATGTGTATCTCGCCATCCGGCAGGCGGAGGAGTACGGCCTGCTGGGCCGGAACATCCTGGGCACGGGCTTTGATTTCAAGGTGATCGTGCACCAGGGAGCCGGCGCTTTTGTCTGCGGGGAATCAACGGCCCTGATGACGGCCCTGGAAGGTCGGGCCGGAGAGCCCCGACCGAAGTATATCCGCTCCAACATCGTCGGCCTCTGGGGAAGACCCAGTGTTTTGAATAATGTAGAGACCTGGGCCAATGTGCCCCTGATCATCAATAAAGGGGCGGACTGGTTTACCCAGTATGGAACGGAGAGCAGCAAGGGCACGAAGATTTTCTCTCTGGTCGGCAAGATCACCAATACCGGCCTGGTGGAAGTACCCATGGGCACGCCCCTGCGGGACATTATCTTCAAGATCGGCGGCGGCATCCCGGGCGGCAAGCGCTTCAAAGCCGTGCAGACCGGGGGACCGTCGGGAGGCTGTATCCCCGAGGACCTGTTGGATCTGCCGGTCGGTTTTGATGAACTGACCCAGGCCGGTTCCATGATGGGCTCCGGCGGGATGATCGTCATGGATGAAGACACCTGTATGGTGGATGTGGCCCGCTACTTTCTGAACTTCCTCACCGATGAATCGTGCGGCAAATGTGTCCCCTGCCGTGAAGGCATGAGGCAGATGCTCAAGATTCTCACCAATATCACCCGGGGGAAGGGGAAAGAGGGCGACCTCAAGCTTTTGGAGGAGCTATCCGAGACCGCCATGGAAGCCTCCCTTTGTGCTTTAGGCAAGAGTTCCCCGAACCCCTTTCTCAGCACGTTAAAATACTTTAGGGAGGAGTATGAGGCCCACGTCAAGGAGAAGCGGTGTCCGGCCCTCTCCTGCAAGGAGCTGATCGCCTACCATATCGACCCCGAGAAGTGCCAGGCCTGCATGATGTGCCTTCGGAAATGTCCGGCTGAGGCGGTGGTTGGCGGCAAGAACCGGATCCATGTCATTGATCAGGAAAAATGCACCAAGTGCGGAACGTGCTTTGAGGTTTGCCCCCCTCGTTTTCATGCGGTACGGAAGATATCCGGAGAGCCGGTGCCGCCTTCTATCCCTGAAGAAGCCCGAACGATAGTTCGAGAGAGTAAACAAAAATGAGCGAAATCCTTTTAAAGATCGACGGAAAAGAGGTGAACGCCCAGGAAGGGATGACTGTCCTGGAGGCGGCACGAAATGCGGGGATATCGATTCCGACACTTTGTCACCACGAGAAATTGGAACCTTATGGGGGTTGCCGACTTTGCCTGGTCGAGTTGGAAATGCGCGGCGGGACCCGACTCGTTGTTTCCTGCGTTTACCCGGTGGAAAATAATCTGGTTGTACGGACCCGATCGGAGAAGATAGACCGAATCCGTAAAATGATCCTGCAGCTTTTGCTGGCTCATGCGCCGGATGCCTTTGACTTGCAGGATTTGGCTCACGAATATGGAGCGGACAAAAACCGTTTTGAAAAAGAGGCCTCCTTTTGCATCCATTGCGGTCTCTGCGTCCGATACTGTGCCGAGGTCAAGAAAAAGAACGCCGTTGGATTTGTTGACCGCGGCATAAGGAAGGAAATCAGTTTTATCCCGGAAATAGCCTCTCGGGAGTGCTGGAATTGCAAAGAATGTTTCCCCCTTTGCCCTACCGAGGCCCTACAAGCCGCTTACGTTTTGGTGGAAGCGTTTGCGTTTCCCAAATCTTCCTCCGAGTCCGTGTCGGGGGAATAAGGCAGGAGGACCACCCTGGATCTGAACCTGGTGACCCTAAAGAGTGAGGAACCCGATGAACAAGAGCACTTTTAAAATTAGACTCATGCAGGTCGACGATTTTGCCGCCGTGACTCGGATTGACGAAAAAGTACTCCAAGCGGCCCGGCCCGAATACTATACGCTGAAGTTTGAAGAGCTGGTGCAATCCACCGATCGTCTGCCTACGTCACTGGTGGCCGAGGCAGACGATGGGACGGTGGTGGGGTTTGTCATGGGGGAACTCTTTATCGGAGAATACGGTATTTCCCAGGAAGCCACCCTGGATACCATCGGCGTTGATCCCGATTACCAGCATCAGGGTGTCGGCAAACAGTTGCTTAAAGAGTTTATGGATCATTTGAAAGCACTCGGCGCCCGGAAAATAAGCACCTTGGTCGACTCGAATGATTCCATCATGATGCATTTCTTTAAAGCGAACCAATTTGGCCCCTCCAAAACCATAAACCTGGAACGAAGCCTTTAGGAAAATAGGGGCATCCACTATTTTTTTAGTAACGAATTAATATTCAATGAATAAATGGGCGCTGTCCCTATTTTCCTCCTTTTCCCCTCGTCCCAATTTTTCTCAGCCACTCGCTACCATTATTTTGAAGGAGTTTGATGACGATGATAACAGCAGGAGTTGACATTGGCGCCAAGACCATAAAAATTGTGGTTATGCAGGAGGGTAAGATCATCGGAAAGACCCTGGTTATGGCCGGTTATGATTTTCAGGGGTCCCTGAAAACAGCCTGGGATGAAGTCCTGACTCAAACCGGACTTAAGTTAAATCAGATTGACCGGATCGTGGCCACCGGGGCAGGCAAAAAGGAGGCCGGCATGGCCCATGACCAGGTTAGCGAGGTTTCGGCCGCCGCCCGGGGTGCCATTGCCCTGGATAATCGTGTCCGGACCGTGGTTGATGTCGGCGCTGAAGAAGGTCGGGCTATTAAAATCGATGCCAACGGAAAAGTGATGGATTTTGCCATTAATGAAAAATGTGCCGCCGGCGCCGGGGCTTTTGCTGAAGCCATGGCCCGGGCCTTGGAAGTGACCTTGGAAGAACTGGGCCCCTTGTCCCTGACCTCCACCCAGGCCGTGGCCATGAACGCCCAGTGTGCGGTGTTTGCCGAATCCGAGCTGGTGACTCTGGTTCATGCTAAAACCCCGAAACCGGACATGGCCCGGGCCGTGCATGATGCCATTGCCGACCGCATTGTTTCCATGGTCCGGCGGGTAGGGATGGACAAGGAGGTCATGCTGATCGGCGGCGTGGCCAAAAACGTCGGGTTTTACGAGTCCCTGAAAAGGGAGTTGGAAACCGAGGTCATTGTTCCGAAAGATCCGGAATGTGTCAGCGCCTTGGGTGCAGCCCTGCTGGCCGCCGGGATATAGATTTAAAAGAAAATTAGGAATAAGTCAGGGGATTCAACCTTACACCTTGAACTTCCTTGCAGGAGACAGGATGGCACAAGAATTTTGGAGATGGACTGAATCCCGGTGGACCGCACCGGGTAAGGACTGGAAGAATGGCTAAGATCCTCACCGCCGGCGTCGATGTGGGGTCGGTGAGTTCCCAGGCGGTGGTCATGACCGACGGCGAATTATATTGCTATTCCAACATGCGCACCGGGTCCGACAGCCCCAACAGCGCTACCAATGCCATGAACTGGGCCCTGGATGGGACCGGTCTGACCTTGGATAAAATTCAATATACCGTGGGAACCGGCTACGGCCGGGTCAACGTGCCTTTTTCTCAGCGGGCCATCACGGAGATCGCCTGCCACGGACGGGGCGCCAATTTTATGTACGGCCCCACGGTCCGCACCGTGCTGGACATGGGCGGCCAGGACTGCAAGGCCATCCATATCGACGAAAAGGGCAAGGTGACCAACTTCCTAATGAATGACAAATGCGCCGCTGGGACCGGCCGGGGCATGGAGGTTTTTGCCGACCTGCTGGGGGTCTCCATTAATGAAGTGGGCGAACTGTCGTTGAAAGTGGAGGAAGAGCCGCCCCCGGTGAGCAGTACCTGTGTGGTTTTTGCCAAATCCGAGGCCTCGGGATTGCTCCGGGAAGGCTGGCCCAAGGAAAAAGTCCTCGCCGCCTACAGTTCGGCCATGGCCCACCGGGTGGTTACCCTGCTGGAACGCATCGGGGTGGAACCCGACTTTGCCATTACCGGCGGTATTGCTAAAAATATCGGGGTGGTCTCCCGGTTGGAGAAAGAGCTTCACATTAAGGCCTTGATTCCAAAATACGATACCCAGATCGCCGGCGCCGTCGGGGCGGCCCTGTTTGCCAAGGCCCTGGTGGAAAAAGGAAAAAGATAAATAAAAGCTAAGCTACAAGGTATAAGGTCCAAGGGAGAAGCTAAGTACAGAATAGAAAATCTTCCCTTGTACCTTGAACCGTAAACCTTGCACCGGTTAATGGATATAGAGGTTAAATTAGTGGTTCACTTCTTTTATGGGCCTTACCCTGGACCGTGAACCGTATACCGACAACCGAGGTATTATGGCGCAAGGGTAAGGCGTTATTTTCTTGAACCCCTGGACCCTGGAATCCTTGAATCCTGTAACAATAAGCAGGAACGATTATGATTGCCAATTTTGGTTATAAAGACGGCTCGGGGGAATATCTTTATCAGTATTGATACGGACAAATGCAACGGCTGCGGGGACTGCCTGTCCGGCCTGTCCGGCCCAGATTTTCGAAATTCGGGATGAGGATCCCAACGATCCTTTCCGGGAAATTCCGGTGGCAGCCATAAAGGACTCGGAGCGGAAAAAAATAAAATATGCCTGCGGCCCCTGCAAACCGGTTTCCAATCGCCCACCGCTGCCCTGTGTGGCAGCTTGCAAACTGGCGGCGATTGCCCATTCGTGGTAGCAGGGAGCTGATAGCAAAAACACTATCTATCCCTGGGCTGTGAATATGGTAAGATGTCTATGGGCGGCGGGTCGGATGAGTTGGATGATCTTTTTTAAAACGGTTCAAGGCAGAGGGTATATGGTTCAGGGAAATAAAAACAACTCAATTCTCGTGCACCCTGTACCCTGCACCTTGAACCTTTTATTGGGAGTTATATATGTCTCGACAGCAGGAACTGGAAAACCAGGGCTGGACCCGGCAGTTTACAGCCGATGAACCGCGGCTGTCCGAGGCCGTAGAGGAATATCAGGAACTGGGGTTTGAGGTGCTTCAGGAGCCCATAGATCCCCAGGATATGCAGGAAGGGGAATGCTCCAGTTGCCTCATGGCCCAATGTGACCGCTACAAAATCATTTACACCCGCCGAAGAAATTAGGGATATTCCCCTCTCTCCTTCCAAAGAAGACGGACAGGGATAGTCCGTGCCCACCGTCTCATTTTAGAAACGACCGTTGATTTTCAATTATCCTTATCTTGCTTAGGTAAAACCAACTAAAAATGATAAAAAAATCCGCCATCCAGGATGAAATGGAAATGTTTTAGTATAACTAAGATAATAAAATATTTTTTAGCTTGACACAATAGGATGCCCTTTCTATACTCCCTTCGGTTGTCCCCCTTCCTTAATAATTTATAAACAATTCCAATAAATTAAAAAGAACCGCCTAAGGAGAGTTCACCATGCCCAAACGAGAAGATATAAACAAGGTCATGATTATCGGATCCGGTCCCATCGTTATCGGACAGGCTTGTGAGTTCGATTATTCCGGGACTCAGGCCTGCAAGGCCTTGAGGGGTTTGGGATATAAAATCGTCCTGGTTAACTCCAACCCGGCCACTATCATGACCGATCCCGGCCTGGCTGATGTCACCTATATCGAACCCCTCAATTTTCAAACCATGAAGGAAATTATCGAAAAGGAACGGCCCGATGCCATACTTCCCAATTTAGGAGGGCAAACCGGTTTGAATCTGACTTCCGAACTGGCCCGGGCCGGCGTGCTCGAGCAATTCGGGGTTAAAGTGATCGGGGTAGCGGTGGATGCCATAGAGCGGGGAGAGGATCGGATTGCCTTCAAAGAGACCATGAATCGTCTGGGTATTGATATGCCTCGAAGCAACCCGGCCTTCAGCGTCGAAGAGGCTGAAAAAATTGCCGCTGAGCTGGGTTACCCGGTGGTTATCCGACCGGCCTATACCATGGGAGGAACCGGAGGGGGACTGGTTTACAATGTGGAAGAACTGAGAACCGTGGCCAGCCGGGGCCTTTCGGCCAGCCTGATCGGTCAGATCCTGGTGGAAGAATCGGTCCTGGGCTGGGAGGAACTGGAATTGGAGGTGGTCCGGGACGCCAAGAACCAGATGATCACGGTTTGCTTTATTGAAAATGTGGATGCCATGGGCGTCCATACCGGGGATTCCTATTGCACGGCTCCGATGCTGACGATCGATCCCAGCCTGCAGCAAAGGCTGCAAAAATATTCCTATGATATTGTCGAAGCCATTCAGGTCATCGGGGGAACCAATATCCAGTTTGCCCATGATCCCAAGACCGGCCGGGTGGTGGTAATCGAGATCAATCCCCGGACCTCCCGGTCCTCGGCCCTGGCCTCCAAGGCCACCGGTTTTCCGATTGCCCTGATCTCTTCCAAGTTGGCCGGGGGGTTGACCATGGATGAGATCCCCTACTGGCGGGCGGGGACCCTGGAAAAATATGCCCCCTGGGGCGAGTATGTGGTGGTCAAATTCGCCCGCTGGGCCTTCGAAAAATTCAAGGACTCCCAGGATAAGCTGGGCACCCAGATGCGGGCCGTGGGCGAGGTCATGAGCATCGGGAAAAACTACAAGGAAGCCTTTCTAAAATCCATCCGCTCCCTCGAAATCGGAAGGTATGGGCTGGGATTCGCCAAGGACTTTAACCGGAAGTCTCTGGAAGAACTCATGGAACTCCTCAATGAGCCCAGCAGTGAAAGGCAGTTCATCATGTACGAGGCCCTGCGCAAGGGGGCCACGGTGGAAGCCCTTTACGAAAAGACCTTTATCAAGCCCTGGTTCATCGAGCAGATGAAGGAACTGGTGGCCCTGGAGGAAAAAGTTTTAGAATTTAAAGGGCGGATGCTTTCGGATGAACTCCTTATTCAAGCCAAAAAGGACGGCTTCGCCGACCGCTATTTGGCCCAGCTTCTCAACCTGCCTGAAAAAGCCGTCCGGGAGCGGCGCATCGCCTTAGGCCTGTCCCAGGCCTGGGATGCGGTTCCGGTCAGCGGTGTTGAGAATGCCGCTTATTATTTTTCCACCTATAACGCCCCGGACAAGGTCCCGACCAGCTCCAGGAAGAAAATCATGGTCTTGGGCGGCG
Organism: uncultured delta proteobacterium; assembly: GCA_963711835.1. Lineage (GTDB taxonomy): Bacteria > Desulfobacterota > RBG-13-43-22 > RBG-13-43-22 > RBG-13-43-22 > CAVQFQ01. The sequence goes on from CAVQFQ010000017.1 coordinate 746,035, forward strand.
GCCCTAATCGGATCGGCCAAGGCATTGAATTTGACTATTGTTGCGTCCACGCCGCCTTCACCCTCCGCGATGAAGGCTATGAATCCATTATGGTCAACTGCAATCCGGAAACGGTTTCCACGGATTATGATACCTCGGATAAGCTCTACTTCGAGCCCTTGACGGTCGAGGACGTCTTGAGCATCTATGAAAAGGAAAAACCAGAAGGGGTAATCGCCCAATTCGGCGGCCAGACCCCCCTCAATATCGCCAATGAACTGGCGGCGGCCGGGGTCAAAATTCTGGGGACTTCCCCGGAGACCATTGACCTGGCCGAGGACCGAGATCGTTTTCGCCAAAATATGGCCCGGCTGGGCATTCCCATGCCGGAATCGGGCATGGCCAGTAACCTGGAAGAAGCCCTGGCGGTAGCCGAGAGGATCGGCTATCCTTTGATGGTCAGGCCCTCCTATGTCCTTGGCGGGCGCGGGATGGAAATCGTTTATGACCGGCAGATGCTCGAACAGTATGTTACGGCCGCGGTAGGTGTTACCCCGGAACGCCCTATCCTGATTGACAAGTATCTGGAGAATGCCATCGAGGCCGAGGCCGATGCCATTTCCGATGGGACGGACGCCTTTGTTCCGGCCGTCATGGAACATATCGAATTGGCCGGGATCCACTCCGGCGACTCGGCCTGCGTCATCCCGCCCATCAGTATCCCGGCCAAACACCTCGAAACCATCTATGAATATACCCGCAAGATAGCCATTGAACTGAAGGTGGTCGGGTTGATGAACATGCAGTATGCCATTGCCAATGACCTGGTCTATGTATTGGAGGCCAATCCCCGAGCTTCCCGGACCGTCCCCATTGTCTCCAAGGTCTGCAACATTTCCATGGCCCGTTTGGCAACCCAGGTCATTCTGGGCAAGAAGCTCTCCGAACTCAACCTGCAGCCAAAGGCCATCAAACATTTCGGGGTAAAGGAGTCGGTTTTTCCTTTCAACATGTTTCCGGAAGTGGACCCGGTTTTGGGGCCTGAAATGAGGTCCACCGGCGAGGTCTTGGGCCTGGCCGATTCCTTTGGTCTGGCCTTCTATAAGGCCGAAGAAGCCACCCAACAGGTGCTCCCTTCCGAGGGCACGGTCCTGATTACCGTTTCTGAAAAAGACCGGGCCGAGGCGGTGGATGTGGCCCGGCGTTTCGCCGAGCTGGGATTTAAAATCAAGGCCACCAACGGGACCCACAAGTTTCTGACCGGCCGGGGGATACCCAGTGAACCTATTTTGAAGATGCATGAAGGCCGGCCCAATATTGTCGACGGGATAAAAAATAAGGAAATCCAGTTGGTCATCAATACGCCGGTGGGAAAGCTCAGCCAGTATGATGATTCCTATATCCGCAAAGCGGCCATCCAGTATAAAATCCCCTATATTACCACCCTGGCCGCCGCCATCGCCGCCGTTCGGGGTATTGCGGCCAACCGGCGCGGGCATGGCTCGGTCCGCTCCCTCCAGAGTTATCATGATGGTATAAAATAAGGTCGCTCCTTTTCATTCCACATAAGACCCATTTTTACTCCAAGCCGTTATGGTAACAATGGGTCCCGACCTGGGAAAAAGCCCGGCCCATGATTCCCTGTTCAACCCCCCTTTCCTCAGGGCAGTCCCAGCGCGCTCCCATTAAAAAGCCTTAACATATCATAATGTTACCTAAAAGTCTTGACGGGCAGCCATTTTTCTTATATTATAAACAGTTAAATTTTATGAAGGAGTAAATGAATGGCTAACGGAACGGAACTGAAAAAATTTAGCGGGGGCTCCAAGTATGTCCTCGATGAGGAACTGGCCAAGATCGTCAACATTACCATGGCCCTGGAATTACCACTTTTACTGAAAGGAGAACCGGGGACAGGGAAGACCATGCTGGCCCATGCCATCGCCGAATCGCTGAAGATGCGGCTGATCAGCCTGAACGTCAAATCCAGCATGAAGCTGATTGATGCCCTTTATCAATATGATACCCTGACTCGTTTGAACGACAGCCGTTTCGGGGACTCCAAGAGGGATGTCAGCAGCATTGAAGACTATATCAAGATGGGAAAGATCGGGCAGGCTTTTACGACCGACAAAAAGGTAGTCCTGTTAATCGATGAGATCGACAAGGCCGATACCGATTTCCAGGACGATATGCTGGATGTCCTGGACCAGATGGAGTTCGATATTATTGAAATCGACAAGACCATCCCGGCCCGGCACCGTCCGGTCATTATTATTACCTCCAATGCCAAGAAGGATCTATCGGATCCCTTTCTGGGACGCTGCAATTTCCATCATATCGCCTTCCCGGAACCGGATATGATGCGCAAGATCATCCAGGTCCATTTCTCGGATATCGATCGGGACCTGATGGACGGTGCCGTACAGACCTTCTACCGGCTCCGGGAGATTCGGGGGATTGAAAAAAAACCGGCCACCCGGGAATTGATCAACTGGATCCGGGCCCTGAGGGCCGACCCGGATTTCAAGGTCAAGGACCTGGTCAAAGGGGAAGTCCCTTTCCTGGGGGTATTGTTCAAGAAGAGCCCCGATTACGTGACGGCTCAAAATAGTGTGACCCGCTTCAAGAGATAAAGGGCAACCCAGGCGATGTTTGTCGGTTTTTTTTACTTTCTGAAAAAATGCGGGATACCGGTCAGCCCAACCTGCTTTTTGCGCCTACAGCGCGCCCTAAGCATGGGGATTGTGAATTCCCTGGATGAGTTTTACATTGCCGCCCGCACTATCCTGGTTAAGAGTGAACGCTACTTCGACCTGTACGATCAAGCCTTTGCCCATCACTTTAAGGGAGTGGAGTTCAAGGAGCCCGATGAATTTGAACTGTCTGAAGTAGCCCGGGCCCTTCTGGAAGAATGGCTCAAAGAACCCAAGGCCCTGGCCGAGGCCTTGGGGATCAATGAAGAGGAATTGAATCAATTAAGCCCGGAAGAGTTGATCCAGTACTTTCTGGATCGGCTGAAAGAGCAGAAGGAAGAACACCACGGAGGAAGTAAATGGATCGGAACCGGCGGTACTTCGCCGGTGGGGCATTCCGGCTTTCATCCGGGCGGCATGCGCGTCGGGGGGATGTCCAGAAATAAGTCGGCGGTAAAAGTGGCCCTGGAACGACGCTATAAGGATTATTCCCAGGAAGGCCCTTTAACCCAGTCCCAGATCGGCGAAGCCCTGAAAAGGCTGCGCAACCTGGTTCCGGTAGGTCCTAAGGATACCGTCAACATCGACAAGACCATCTACCAGACCATGAAAAATGCCGGCGAAATCGAGATCATTTTCGATCGGAGTCTCAAGGACCGGTTGACGGTCATCCTGGCCATAGACAACGGGGGCTGGTCCATGGACCCCTATATCCCCCTGGTGCAGACCCTCTTTAATTATGCCCGGTCCCAGTTCAAAGACCTGAAGACCTTTTTCTTTCACAATACGATTTATGACTATTTATGGGAGGACCCTGCCAGACGGTCCAAGCCTTTTCCCACCGATCACCTGGTTCGCCTGGATCCTGAGACCCGATTCATCATGGTCGGGGACGCCAGCATGGCCCCTTATGAACTGATGGGCACCGACGGTTCGATTTATGTCGGCGAGCGAACGGGAAGGCCCAGTTACGACCGGTTGCAGGACATTGCCAAGACCTTCCGCCATGCCATCTGGATCAATCCGGTCATGGGGGATGAGTGGACCTACACCCGGACGATCAATCAGATCCGGGAAATTTTTCCCATGTTTGAATTGACCCTGGACGGCCTGGAGAAGGCCGTCAGCCACATGATTACCAAACATTAGGAGAAAGGGGCCAAGGATTCGAGGGTTCAAGGATTCAAGTGAAATGCTGAAAACTACCAAGAAACCCTGAATCCTTCAATCCCTCAGACATCGCCCACTTTTTTACAGACAGTCTGCTTTATCTGTATCTATAAGGAGGGCGGTAATAGTAACCCCTCGGGTAATAGTAGCCCCTGGGATAATAGTAGCGCTCAGGGGGATAGTAACGCTCTCGGGGATAATAATAACCTCTCCCGGAGTAATATTCCTGTGCTCCGGCGGCCTCCCCGGCTGCTCCTCCGACAATAGCCCCGATACCGCCCCCAATAGCCGCACCCAGCCAGGGATTGAACGGGTCAACCGCAGCTCCCAAGGCCCCGCCTATGGCACTACCCACCAAGGCCCCTTGGGCCCCCTGATAAGTAGCGCACCCGCCTATCAATAAAGACAGGCCCAAAAGCCCTGCCATTCCAATTAATAATCGTGATTTCATATCGTTTTCCTTTTCTTTGAAGATTTAAGATCTGCCTTTGTCTTTCTTAAGTTTAGACCAAGCCAGCGGACCCATAGTTAAAAAACATGAGAAGATAATTATTTTGACTTCAACTCATTTAAGCATTAGAATTACAATTAGTAATACGAAAAGGAGCACAGAAATGACCACTATAACCGTCCGCATACCGGACCATCTTTTAAAAGAAATGGAAAGGCAGGCCGGGGAACTTAAGGTGCCGCGGTCTAGCCTATATTCGAAAGGCCCTGGAACACATGAACAAAGAAGTGGCCCATAAAAAGCGAAGTGATCGACTTCAGGAAGTGAGCCGGCGGGTTCGATTGGAAAGCATGAAGGTGAACGCCGAGTTCAGCGAGATCGAATATGATCCAGCCGTTTAATCGTGGTTCCATCTGGTGGGCCAATCTGAATCCCGGCAGCGGCACTGAACCGGGAAAACGAAGACCGGTTCTGATTTTTCAGGATCAGGCTTTATTGGATGCCCTGCATCCTTCAACCATTATTATCCCTCTTACAACCCAACTTATTGAGGATGCCGAACCGCTGCGAATACGGATTCCCGCCCAGGGCGCCCTCGAAAAAGATTCGGATCTGTTGATTGACCAGATTACGGGCCATTGACAACAAGAGATTGATTAAAGGACCCGATCCTCCAACTTGATGATGGGCTAATGGAAAAAATTGGTCAGGCCGTTAACGAAGTCCTTGGCCTAAGTTAAAGAGCCGCTGATGCCGCGCATCTTCGACAACATCGATCAAAAACTCCTCCCAGCCCTCCAGGAAACCCTTCGTCTGTGTTTGAGTGGTGTCACGAGGAAGCATGGAGAAAGATCCCCCTGGAGTCGCTATCGTTTGACGACTAGTGGGGAGAATTTACCAGATAATTCTCAAATAGGATAGGTTTTGAAGTGTTTTGTCTTTTGTAATGAGGGGACAATTCAAGTGTTTTGCTGTAGAAACGATTATTTTGTCATGAAGTTCCGGAATGTCTTTAATTTCAATTAGTTTTTTTAAGATTGGAACATCGAGGGAGACAAAGGCATAATTCTCGCTCCCCAGTATTTTCTTGAACAATTTCTTAAAATCAAATGAAATTCGTTTCTTGTCAAATATGCTTAAGGCTTCGGCCATAACAATCGTGGGGATGAAAATAACGTTTTCTCCCTTCTCGGTTTTTTCGAAGATTTCTGTTGCTTTCTGACTTATTTTAGGACTATCGGTAAACTACCAGAGAAGGGCATGGGTATCAGTAACAAAATTCATCGGATTCTAAAGTTCAACCCTACTATAAAGGGATTTTTGAGTCCTCTTTATTCCAATATCAGCAAACTTAGTCCCTTTGAATAGGCCTTTTAACTTAATGATCTTCCTGCTGGGGGAAGGTGCTTTTTTAAGAACGGCCAGTTTTAAAATCCTGACCTCTTTTTCTATGGCCTCGATTTTGTTGATCAGGTCAAAGTTATCTTTGGTCATGGATTGTTTCATAAAAAAGGCCCTTTGTTTTGCTTCATATTTAATGGCAAATGTATCATAGTGGATTTTTTTTGTCAAAATCTTGTCGGTGATTGAAGGTTTCTTTTTCGGATATGGTTGAGCTATGAGCAGCCGACACAGATCGATGCCTGGTATCCGGAATGATAAATCCATTTTGTCCCGTCTGTTCGATGATGTCAAATGGGCTTTAGATAGTGGATAGTATAAGGGATCTTCAAAGAAAACTAAATGAGGCTTTGAGCGAATGTGCCCGTTTAAAGGCTGAGAATGCTCAGTTAAAAAAGCTTGTTGGATTGCCTTTAGAAGAAACCGACTCATCACCAAAACAAACCCTTTGCGAACCCTCCGTTCCTTTTCCTTCCCCCGACTCTGAGGTCACAAAATTCTCTTCGCCCAAAGATAAGATAGCCCTTTTCCGAAGTCTTTTCCGGGGCCGGGAGGATGTTTATCCGGTTCGCTGGGAAAGAAAAGACGGCCTGTCCGGATATTCACCGGCCTGCACTTTTGAGTGGAAAAGGCCTTTTTGTAGAAAGCCCCAGGTGAAGTGCGGGGAATGCGAGAATCGGAAATTTATCCCAGTAACCGATGAGCTGGTCCAGAACCATCTTACAGGAAAACAGACCATCGGGGTTTATCCCTTACTTTCTGATGAGACCTGCTGGTTTCTTGCCGCTGATTTTGACCAGACTACCTGGCAGGAAGATGCCGGTGCGTTTCTAAGGACTTGTGAACACCTGGAGGTTCCTGCGGCCTTGGAACGATCCCGGTCCGGAAAGGGCGGGCATGTCTGGATATTTTTTGACAACCCTGTGCAGGCTTCTTCGGCGCGAAAACTGGGCTGTGCCATTCTAACCCGGACCATGGAAGAGAGACATCAAATCGGAATGGATTCCTATGATCGCTTCTTTCCCAACCAGGACACCCTTCCCAAAGGTGGGTTTGGAAACCTGATTGCTTTACCTTTCCAAAAAGGTCCCAGCGAAAAAGGTAATTCCCTTTTTGTAAATAAGGACTTCGTCCCTTATTCGGATCAGTGGCTATTTCTTTCTAACCTTCAAAGGCTTTCTTTTGAAAAATTGGATAGTTTGGTCAGGGAGGCTTCGCGCCTCGGAAAAATCATTGGCATTCGTATGAGTTATACGGACGAAAAGGCCGGAAGAGGCCCTGGCCCATCATCTCTTAGTCCCAACAGAAACCCTGAGATCGTGTCGTTGAGTCTGCCGCAAAAGGTCAGAATAACTCAGGGGGCTTCAGTACAAATAGAAAAGAGTGAATTGCCATCTATAATCATTAATGAGCTTAAAGGCTTGGCGGCCTTTCAAAACCCGGAATTCTACCGGGCTCAGGCCATGAGGTTGTCGACCTATAATAAACCTCGTATTATTTCCTGTGCCGAAGACCTCCCGGATCACATCCAATTGCCCAGAGGCTGTCTGGAAGAGGTCCTGGCCCTATTTAAAAACCAGGGAGTTGAAGTTGAAATCAACGAAAATCGGCTTGGAGATATCCCGATTGAAGTATGTTTCCATGGAACGCTGCAGACAGCCCAGGAGAAAGCCGCTCAGGCCCTGCTGTCGCACGATATTGGAATCCTTTCTGCGCCGACGGCCTTTGGAAAAACCGTGATAGCCGCCTGGGTTATTGCCGCAAGAAAGGTAAATACCTTGATTCTGGTCCATCGAAGCCAGCTCTTGGACCAATGGCGGGCCCGGCTATCTGCTTTTTTGAATTTGGCTGAAAATGAAATAGGCCAAATAGGAGGGGGAAAAGGACACCACACCGGTTTTATCGACGTGGGCATTCTTCAGAGTTTAAATCGAAAAGGGAGGATCAAGGACCTCGTTTCGGATTATTCACAAGTCATTGTGGATGAGTGCCATCATATCCCTGCCTTCAGTTTCGAACAGGTTTTAAAAAGGGTCAGGGCAAGGTATATCCTGGGCCTTACGGCAACCCCAATCCGCAAGGATGGCCATGACCCTATAATTACCATGCAATGCGGACCCATTCGATTCAGGGAGCAGGATAAAAAGACCATTCAAAAAGAACCCTTTGAGCATATCGTTATACCCCGAAAAACCAATTTCAAGATTCATTCCTTATTCAATAAGATAGCCATCCAGGATATTTATGCCGCCATGGCATCCGACCAAGAACGAAATGACCTGATATTTGAGGATGTTTTGTCATCCCTGGAAGCCGGCCGTTCTCCCCTTCTATTGACCGAGCGGAAGGATCATCTTGACCTCCTGACCGAAAGGCTTAAAAATTTTGCCAAGAATGTTATTGTGTTTAAAGGAGGCTTGGGGAAAAAACAGCGGCAGGATTTGCTAAATCGGATCAAGGACATCCCAGATAGAGAAGAGAGGCTGATCCTTGCTACAGGGCGTTATATCGGTGAAGGCTTTGATGATGCCCGTCTGGACACCTTGTTTCTGGTGATGCCCATATCATGGCGGGGAACACTACAACAATACGTAGGGCGATTACACCGGTTCCATGATGAAAAGCGGGTTGTCCAAGTGTATGATTATGTTGATGTTCATGTCCCGATGCTTATGAGAATGTATGATAAGAGACGGAAAGGCTATAAGGTGATCGGCTATCGGTTAGAAGAAGAAGCAAGGCAAAAAAAATAAATTTGGATATGCAACTTGGTGGTTTCTAATTGAAAAAACTGATCGCTTTATTAATGCTGGGGGGCTTTGTCATCCTTAATGGGATGCTGGCTTTTGCTGCGCCTATACGTCCGATAGGGCCGGTGGATGTAACCGGAACCATCAGTGAGGTGCAATGGGTCCCGGAAAAGACGGTCAAGGGCATCCCCCGCATGACCGGTTCGGCAGCAAAGGATCGGGTGGTGTCTCCGCATTTCCTGGTCAGACTGGTGGACTTCGAAGGGGTTGCAGCGGAAGCAGCAGTCACCATGACCAGGTACCTGGAATGGCCGGCTTACCAGAACCAGGAGATCAAAGGCAGGCCCCCATTCATCCTCTTAAAAATCGACTATAGTGATCGAAATTACCTGAAGAAGGGGATGCGGATCAGGGTCTTGGGATATACGGTGGCGGGAGATGAAGGCGGCACCTGGACCTCATTCACGGGTATCGATATCCTGGAAACCCTCACCGAGGGTGTCCAGCAAAGTAATCAGGATTCTGATGATCTCAGGGCCATTAAAGGAAACGGCCGTTGAAAGTGACGTGTCTCCGGGCCATTTCGAGGCGGCTGAGGCTGTCTGTCCCTTGAAACAGGCCAAGCCAGCCAGCCGGAAACAGCCCATTAAAAGCGCCTAATAACGTTTTTTGGGGAGCTAAACGGCAAGGGACCTCAGGTTAATAATTTAGCTGCCAGGCATTTCTACGGAATGAACCAGCGTTCGGGGTCCCAGGCGGTTTCAGTTGACCAATCCTTTGGCGGCTGGATTTTGTAGTAATCTTCCAATCGGCCAAGCGCTGTCAAGCGGTCAATAATCAGTAGCCAGGCGCATTCAACGTCTCTTCCAACGACCGCGCTGATTTCACACTTGCCATTGGATGAACCGCCGCAAGGACCGTTGAAGAGCCGTTTGGCGCATCGCGCAATCGGGCATACTCCCCCGGTATGGGTGAGGACGCAATCTCCGCATCCGAGACACTTTTCATTCCATACCCCGGGCTGATCCAGCGCGCCCAGAAATGTCGTGTTGAGGGCCGGGATTACGGGTAAACCTTTAAAAGCGTCCGCAACGGTTTGAACGCCCGCACCGCAGGCCAGGGATAGAATCGCCTCGACCTCATCCGAAACATTGAGGAATTTCGGTATCCAATCCCGTTCGCACTGCCTTTCCATGGTGGCCACTTCCAAGATAGGAGGCGGGTCCTCATGGGCCTTGGCGCGCTCAATGGCACGGGCCAGGGCGTGGGCCTCCTTATCGCCGCCGGTTAGACAGACGGAAACGCAGGTACCGCACCCCAGAATCAGGATTTTTCGGTATCCCTCCAGGGAAGCGAGAATTTCCTCGAAAGGTTTTTGATGGCCGACAATCATTTTCCTTCCTCCGCCGCAAGGTTCCTCCCTGAGGCGACGCGTTTCCAAACCTCCAGTGAGGCGGTCTTTTTGTGGTAGGGACAGAGGGCCTCAATCGGTTTATCGACCTTCTTCGCGAGGGTTTTACCAAAATCGGACGTATAGATGGGTTCACCGCAGACCAGGCAATGAACGAGTTCCATGGTGGCGACCTCTTCCCACCGGCCAGAGAACATTTCTTCGAATTCAATCGCTTCCTGAGGACAAACACGCCAGCAATTGCCGCACCGGGCGCATAGCGACATGTTGTGAAAAATTTTGCGGTTAGGTCCTTTGTCCCAGTAATTCAAAGCGGAGGCCGGACAATTTTGCACACAGGCCAGACAGCCGTTACACTTTTCATTGACACGATAAAATGACATCCCGATGACTTCCTTTGATCCCCGATCGGCGAATAAATCGAGGCTTTACTTATCATCACCGATGGGCTGGTCTTCTACAATACAATTGCCGCGCGACTATCTCCTTTTCCGGCGTGCCATTCCGGATAGTTTGACGGCTGACTCGAACATCTGAGGATATTGGAGTATCTCCGGTTCCGAGTATTCCAGGGCTTTCACTTCACAGGCGCGCACGCATTCAGGATCGCCCCCACAGAGGGTACATTTAAAGGCCTTCCCCCGGTTTTTGGCGAAACCCATGGCCCCGAAGGGACAGGCCGAAACGCACATCTGGCAGCCCACGCACTTGTCGTGCGCGATCATCACCCGGTTCAGTTGCCTAGTCGCGGGAAATAGCGTCATTGGGGCAGGACGCCAGACAGGGTGGGTCTTCACACTGATTACAGGTCGTGGGCAGAAAAAAAACGTCCTGACTGTTGTCTTTGATAATTCGGATACTTGACCGACCGGGATATTTTATTCCGGCGTGCTTTAAGGAGCAGGCCGTTTCGCAATCGCCACAGCCCGTGCATTTTTCCGGATGTATGATTAATGTTTTCAAATTCATGCCATCATCCTTTTCTTCGTAGGCCTGTTCGGTTTGGGAAATTTAATCATTACCGAGCCGAATTCTTTATTTTTTCATAAAAAGTTCACTATTGAGAACAAACTCAGATTAAATTATAAGACAAAGAAACAGCCCTGTCAAGGTAAAATTACAATAACACCCATGATTAGGCTACTATTTTTAATTTATTCTATTAAAAGTTTTAGAAAACTTAATTATAGATTTAATAGAAATGTTCATCATGGTGAACATTTTGCCGTTTTTCACCTACTAGGGGATAACACCGGGTAATTATTAAGGGTCTCAAAATAATAGTGACCAACAGGGACCGGGGGGTCTACTTTTCTGGGGTTGTCCAAAGGGTAACTCATCGCCCTATCCCGGCCCGTACGGCTAAAGGGGTTAGGTGCAGGGCATTCACTCAAGTCCGTTTCGGGCATTAGTGGTGGCCTGTCTCTGAATGTGATCCCGAATTTGGCCCGGCAAAGAAGCTTTGGGCTTGCAGGTGGACAACCCAGAAAAGAAGACCCCCCGGTCCCATTTAAGGCAAGCTCCTCAATTTCAGGTCAAGACTATTATGAGACCCTTAATAATTGGAACTCGGCTAAGCTCTGGTGATTATTGAAGGCGCTATTAGAAGGGCAGTAAAACCAGCTCCAGGAAATTTTTCATTTCCTGTGTGGTTTGTTTCTTGGTCAGAGCGATTTCAGCGGTTTTTTGGGTCAGGAGGCAGCGCAGAGCATTATTTTCCGTCACCGTATCCAAGACCGCGATGTCCGTCACCAGACCTTTTTCATCTACACAGTAGTGGTGATAGATGAGTCCTTTGGGGGATTCCAGTGCGGCCTGGCCTTCACGACCCATTTCGGTCGGGATGTTTCGAATCTCCGGTCCGGTCAAATTTTCTTTTTTATATAATTCGGCCATTTTTTCGGCTGCCTGGAGTAACTCAAGAAAAAGCGACCAAAAGGCGGAAGAGAGGTCAAAGCGCGGCAAAGGCCTTCTATCCCTCAAGAGGCGCTGCCGTTCCTCTTCGGCCAAGGGGGTGAGCGCCGTGTCTTGGTTTAAACGGGCCAATGGCCCGACAAAAAAGCATCGATCATGAAAAATAGCTTGTAGCCCCACCTGGTCTTTAAGCTCAGGGCCTCCCGACCGGTTTTGGATATAGGCGAACGGCTCATAGGACCATGACTCCCGGTGAAGGCCGATTTTTTGAAAAATCCGGTCCGGAGTAAATCGATCCAATTCCTGGCCCAGGCCACCTCTCAGGATAACGGTATCTTTTGCCTCCGATAAGGTCATAAAGGACATGGGGGCCATGGAAAAGGCCCCCATGTCGGACAAGGCCTGGTCCTTTCCCAGGATCTCTTGGCGAAGAAATTCACCCAGCCGGAGACTGAATCCCAAACAGGATTCATATATATGAGAGAGTCGTTCATAATTTTCTTCTTTTAAGTAGCGGCTTACGCCACCGGCAACCGCGGACAGGGGATGATCGGATCGTCCTCCCAATAGAGTGACTGCTTCCCGAGCAATGGAAATATGACTCATGATTTCATCCAGGATATGAGGAGAAGGCGGAAACCCCTGGGTGCCGTTTCCCGGGAAGATGGAGGAGGATAAAGGATCAAACCGGGAAGAGACCAAGAAATAGATTTTCCTTAGATGATTTTCAAAGAAAAGGGTTTGAAGCAGGGCTTCCCGCATATTCACGGCCAGGGGCGGCGGTTCCACTCCAAAGAGCTTATCCAGAGCCAGGGCCGAGGCCAGATGGTGGGCCGGAGACAGGATCGACAAGATGCGGGGAAGCTCCTCAACCGGCCGGCCTTGACACAGGCCCTCAACTTCCCTTGGGCTGGTTATCTGGAAGTAGCCCCGAGGATGTTCACCGTCCGGGAAGATCTTGATCCGGACCGGCTCTTCCATCCATCTTAAGGCATCAAAGGTTATTTCTTTCACCTGCACCATTCCTTTAGGGTGATGACAAAAGGGTACATTGGCTGGCTAAGGTGTAGCGATAGACCGTCCCTGCCAGATCGACCAAAGGATTGAAGGCCGCTGCGATTTCAACCGGATCATCGGAATCCAGATTAGAGCTGATGGCCGACACCATTTTCGGGCCCGGGTCAAAGACCTCATCGGTTTTGCCGAAACAACCCCGGCAGGGGAGACCGGCTGCGGTACAGACCCCGCCACATCCCTCACGGGTGACAATGCCTTGACATATGAATCCCTGTTCCAGGATACAACGGCCCTGTTCCGGGTCCTTTTGCCAGGGTCGGGAAAAAGCGTTTAAACTGCTTTTCCTCCTTGGTCCGGGAACAACTGGCACAAACCGCCCTTTCCCCTGAAAAGACACTGCCTTTGGGAGGCAGTACGCCGGAAGTTATGGCCTGGGCCATGGCTTGGGGCAGCCTGAGGGCAGAAAAAGAAAGTCGCACCGGGGATTCGGTCTCAAAGGCGATGGCTTGTATGGCTGCCCAGAGGAAATTTTGCCTGGGAGGACAGCCGGGAACAAAGTACTCCACATCGACCACTTGAGAGAGGGCGGAGACCCTTGCTTCCATCTGGGGGAGGTCGGGTTCTTCTCCCTTTTCCCGGGCCCGGCTATTTGGGGCGTTTGTTTCTTCCCTGGATTCCTTCATGACTTCGGAAGGAGCCATGTTGACCAATCCGGGCAGGCCCCCGAAAGCGGCACAGGCCCCAAGGGCGATCATCAGACGGGATTTGTCCCGTAGCCTAAGGGCTGCCTGACGATCACTGCTGGTCCTAATCGCCCCCGTAAAAAAGCAAACATCTATTTCAGGTTGCTTTTCCAGCTTTTCCCACTCAGACCCCAATATATAAGGCCAGAAAGAGAGTTCAGCCCAACGAGTCAAAGAACCCACCTGATAGTGAATATCCAAAATGGCCTGTTCGCAGGCCCTACAACCCGTGGCTGCGTAAACGGCTATTTTTTTCTTTTTCGGCACCCGGGTAACTCCTTTTCAGGGGATTAGGTCCCAGTTTTTGTATCTCATCAATCATCTGATTGATCACTTTGACATAACGCTGCGGTTCCGAGGCCGCTATCCATTCCAAACGAAAACGCTCTTCTCCAAAGCCCAACTCGGACAGAAGCTTTTTTAAGAGAAAAGAACGGCGCATAGCTTTGATGTTGCCGCTGATATAATGGCAATCACCGGGATGACAACCGGCGATAAGTACCCCGTCTGCGCCGCGGCTAAAGGCTTTAACGACATAGCTCGGGTCAACCATCCCCGAGCAAAATACGCGGATGATCCTGACATTAGGTTTTTGTATAAGGCGTGCAACCCCGGCGGAATCAGCGGCCACATAAGAGCACCAGTTACAAAGAAAGGCCAGGATCTTGGGTTCAAAATCGTTCATGCCAGGATTCCTTCGATTTGGGAAAAGATTTGTTCCGGTGTGTAGTGCCGCACCCGGATGGCCGCCATGGGGCAGGCGGCGGCACAGGTGCCGCATCCCTGACAGAGGGCTTCATTGATGCCGGCCAGTTTGTTCAGGTCGCTGAAAGTGATGGCCTTATAGGCGCAAAGATCCACACAAGTCTTGCATCCGGTGCAGAGCTGTTCGTCAACCGAGGCCACTGTGGGCTCCACTTCAACCAGGCCCAGGCTGAATAGGGCCAGGGCCTCGGCGGCGGCGGCGCCACCCTGGGCGACTGACTCCGGGATATCCTTGGGGCCCTGGGCCGCCCCGGCCAGATAAATGCCGGATAAGGACGTTTCCACCGGGCCTAACTTGGGATGTAATTCGATAAAAAAACCGTATTTGTCCGTGGGGATGTTAAAGGTCCTGGCCACGCTCCTATGATCCTTCTGGGCCGTCAAACCGGTGGCTAAGACCACCAGATCCGCTTCCACCTCTATGGGGATGCCTAACAGACTGTTTTCCCCCCGGACCACCAGACGGCCGCCCTCCTGTAAGACCTTGGCCACCCGGCCGCGTATGTATTGGGCCTCGGATTCCTCAATGGCCCTTCGCAGGAATTCCTCGTAGCCCTTCCCGCCGGCCCGATTGTCGATATAGAAGACATAGGCCTGACCCTCCGGATTATGGTGTTTAAAAAGGGTCAATTGCTTGGCGCTGATCATACAGCAGACCTTGGAACAATATTCAAATCCTTTGGCCCTGTCTCGGGAGCCCACGCACTGGATAAAAACAATGCTCTGGGGGACCTTACCGTCACTGGGCCGGAGGACCTGACCTCCGGTAGGCCCGGAAGCGTTACACAAACGCTCGTATTGCAGATTGGTGATGACGTCAGGATACCGGCCATAGCCGTATTCGGAATAATTCCCGGCATCAAAAATATCAATCCCGGTGGCGACTATGATAGCCCCTACATCACGCTCCAGGATCCGCTCCTGTTCGTTGAGGTCTATGGCCTGCGGACCGCAGGCGCGGACACATTCGCCGCATTGGGAACAGAGACTGCAGCTCAGGCAACGCTGTCCTTCGGTTCTGGCCATTTCTTCGCTAAATCCTAAGTTCACCTCGGCGAAGTTTCCTTTTCTCTTCTCAGGGGGAAGGAGGGGCATCTGTTGCCGCTCGATGGGAAAGGCTCTTTTTTTCTCCTCTTCGGTCAGGGCCTGATCCATAGGCCTTTCCTGCAATTTGACCTCTCTAAGTCCGCCATGCTCCAGATAGCTTCGAATCGACTCGGCTGCCTTTCTCCCATGGGCCACGGCCTCGACGAAAGCTCGCCGGACCCAGGATACAGTCCCCGCCCGCAAAGACTCTTGGCCTTGATGTGGCCAGGGTCTGGTCCCGGCGTGGCGATCCTTCCCCGGCCATCGAACTCCAGTGCAAGGCCGGTCAAAAATTCGGGCTCCGGGGTCTGACCGATAGCCGGTATGACTTGGTCGACCTCTATAATGGTTTCCGAACCTTCAATGGGAATCGGTCTTCTGCGCCCTGTTTCGTCGGGCTCAGCCAGGCTCATTTGCAAATATTCCAGGGCCGTGACCCGACCATTTTCGCCGATAAGTCTGGTGGGCGCTGCGAGAAAGATAAATTCAATCCCCTCTTTCTCAGCTTCTTTCACTTCATAATCGTATGCCGGCATCTCGGTCCGAGAACGACGGTAGAGGAGGGTGACTCTTTCGGAGCACCCAAACGCAGGCAGGTGCGGGCGCAGTCTATGGCCACGTTGCCACCGCCGACGATGATCAATCTTGATTGCCGGGCGAAATGGGTTCTTTTAGAGCAACTTTTCTAAGCAGATCGGTTCCGGGGACGACCCCTTCCAGATCCTCCCCTTCCATGTGCAACGCTAGGCTCCGGTGCATACCGGTGGCGATAAAGAAGGCCTTGAAACCTTCCTTTTCCAAGCTGTCAAAATGGATATCCCGACCAAAAGTTATCCCGGTCTTGATAATCACCCCCAGCTTTTCCAGATTGGAAATTTCGGTGGCCACGATATGCCGGGGGAGCCGGTATTCTGGTATCCCAACGGCCAACATCCCGCCTGGGACCGGAAGTTTTTCAAAGATAGTCACCGGATAGCCTTCCAGGGTCAAATAATAGGCCGCAGATAGACCGGCCGGACCGGCCCCTATCACGGCTACCTTCTCTTTGCGGCTCTCCTTCAGGGGAGGATGATTAAAGAGCCCCTTTTCAAGTTCCCGGTCACCCAAAAATCGTTTGGTGTCACAGATAGCCAGAGGCCTGTCCAACTGCCCCCTCTTGCAGGCCTCTTCGCAGGGATGAAAGCAGATGCGGCCACAAATGGAGGCAAAGGGCATGCCTTCCCGAACCAGGGCCAGGGCTTCATTATATTTTCCCAAAGCGGTCAGGGCCATATATCCCACCACATTAACCTCAGCAGGGCAGGCAGACTTACAGGGGGGTTCCCCCAAACGTGATATGGCAAAGGTGTTCGGAATGGCCTGGGGGAAGGGCCGATTGATAGGATGGCGCGTGGCCAAGCCCAGCTCAAAATCATCATTAAAATTGACAGGGCAGACCTTTAAACAATCGCCGCATCCGGTGCATTTTTTCAGGTCTACATAACGGGGTTTTTGCCTGAGGCGGGCCTGGAAATTCCCCACGAATCCACGTAACTCAACTACCTCTGTCTTGGTTAGTATCTCTATATTAGGATGTCGGCCCACTTCACTGGTCTTCGGGGTCAGTGTACAACCGGCACAATCCAGGGTCGGAAAGGTTTTGTCGAATTGGGCCATCCTGCCGCCGATGATTTCCATCTTCTCAACCAAATAGACCTTATAACCGGCTTTGGCTATCTTGAGCGCCGCCGTAATGCCGGCGATTCCACCGCCGACCACCATGGCTGTAGGATTGACCGGTTTTTGAGAACCTGTAAGGGGAAGGTGATAGCGGACCCTGGCAATCCCCCCATTAATTAAATCTTCTGCTTTCCGGGTGGCCTGCTCCGGATCGGCCGTGACCCAGGAACAATGCTCCCGAATATTGACCATCTCGAACAGGTAAGGATTCAGGCCTGCCTGAGCAACGGCATTACGAAAGGTGGGCTCATGCATTTTGGGCGAGCAGGACGCCTCGACCACATGATCTAACCCAAATGCCTTGATATCATCACCGATCATCTTTTGACCCGGTTCGGAACACATATACTTGTAGTGGCGGGCCACGACGACTTCTTCATTATCGGCAGCGATCTTTTCCGCTATCTTAGCCACATCGACTTTGTCGCCGATGTTTGTGCCGCAATGGCAAATATAAACTCCAATCTTTTTCTTCATGATAAAAGACCTCTTTCCTTTATGATCGGCAGGGGATCAACGATGTGGTGGTTGAGCCCCAGGTCCTTGGGTGAAAGCCCAAAAGCCAATCCCATTAGCTGGGTAATATAAAGGACAGGCAACTGGTGTTTTTTCTTTTCCGCTTTAAAGATTTCTCCTTGACGCATATCCAGGTTGGACTGGCAGAGCTGACAGGCCACCACTATGGCGTCGGCGCCTTTCCATAAGACCTCTTTCAACAGGCGGCCGCTTAATTCCAAAACCTTTTCCGTTTTACTCAACGACAAGGAGGCGCCACAGCATTCCGTTTTGAAATCCCAATCCAGGACCTCGGCCCCTAAGGCCATGAGGATATCATCCATGGATGTGGGGTTTTCCGGGTCATCAAAATGGGTCACCTGGGCAGGCTTAACCATGTAGCACCCGTAATAGGGGATCACCTTCAAGCCTTTCAGAGGTTTCTTGGTTTTGGCTTTTATGAGTTCCAGGCCGACGGTGGTATGAAAGAAACCTAAGAGATTGCGGATCGTGAGATTCCCTTCCAGGGGTGCTTCGATGGTTTCCCGAATGACCTCCCGAGTTTTCTGATCCAGTCCGATTTCTTGCTGGGCACTGATCAGGCGTCTAAAACAAAAAGGACAGGGCACCACCAGCTCTTCCAGGTCCTGTTGTTCAACCAGGGCCAGGTTTTTTGCAGCCAGGGACAAAGACAGGAGATGATTCATTTTAAGAACAGCGGATGATCCGCAGCAAAGCCAATCAGGAACATCCACGAGCTCAACATCCAATGAGCTGCAAACCTGTCTGAAGGAAATATTATATGGTTTGGCCGAAACCTCCAGGGAACATCCGGGATAATAGCTCACCTTCATCTTTCTATTTCCCATTTTCGGCCTGTTGCACCTTAGAAAAAAGGCGGGAAACGGCCTGGTTTTTTTTCGGACCCTTCAAGATATCAAAAGGGGAGAAGGCGCCTTTTCGCATAAGGGTCAGGCCCTGGTTCAGGTCCTTGAAGGGCTTGAAGGTGCGCAGATTGTATTCCATAACGGTTCTCAGTTCCTGAACCCGGCCGTACTTAAGGACCGATTTCATAAAAAGATCCTCAAAAAGATGAATTTCCGGAGCTGAAGGAATAATTTTTTCTTTTTCCGCCAATTCACAGAGGGTCGTAGCCACCGCATACATATTGATTTCCACAGGGCATCGGGTGGCGCAGGTCCCGCAACTGATGCAGTATACCCAGGTAGGATCCTTCAGAGCCCGTTCTTTCATTCCGATAAGGATAGCAGCGATCAGTTGCCGGGGGCCGCCCACTTCCTCCGAGGCTATAGGACAACCCGCGGTGCATTTACCACATTGAAGACATTCCAGTAAATTTTGATCACTCTTTTGAAGGACCTGATTTAAGAAGGCTCTCTCACTCGGATCTCCCGTTAGTCTTAACATGTCCTTTCTCCTATCGTCCTGCACCGGATTGGAGTATTCTTTGGGAAAATTGTTCTCTGATCCTTTGAGCTTTCTTGGTGGGAGTCATGAAACTCAGGGCCTCCGTAGGGCAGGAGAGCACACAGGCCGGAGAAAGTCCCTTTTCAACCCTGTCCGCACAGCCGTCACATTTAGTAATCTTGCCGGTGCCTGGATTAAGTTGGGGGATCCCGAACGGGCAGGCAATGGCGCAGCTTTGACACCCAATACAGATTTCAGAGTCGGCAAAGACCAGACCATCGGCCCTCTTTTGCATGGCCCCCGTCGGGCAGGCCTCCACACAGGCCGGTGAATTACAGTGGAGACAAGTGGCGGGCTGATAGGTCAAGATTAGCTCACCCTCGTGCTCCACAGGGCCTATCTGGATAACCATGATAGGCCTGGGACCGGCAGGCAACTCATGCTCCATTTTGCAGGCCACCTCACAACCGAAACAACCGATGCAGCGCGACGTGTCAACCCACAGGTAATGTTCTCCCTCGCTTTTTGTATTTAATTGGTTCATGGAATAAATTTTTTTAAAAGGGTTAGGGCTTCATCGCCGGTCTGGTCCTTTTTGTGAACTAAAACCCAGTCCTCCTCTGAATTTTTTAGAGAGGCAACCATCCAGGGGGGGACCATGCGGCTTATCCAGGCCCTCCCTTCCATGGTCCCGGCAGGGCTGGAGATTAAAATGGCGTCCCCATTTTCAATATGAAGGGCCATGGCCGTCTCAGGATTGATTTGAACCGTATGTTCCTCTTCCAGGTTTTGGGTCCAAGGCCAAAAACGGCCGATAGATCCGGAGCTGGAAACGAAGGGGATCTTTTGGAAGTACAGAGGGAAGTGTTCTCTATCTAAAGCCGGAGAGGGTGATTCCAAGGTCTTAGGGGCAGGGGTCGGTTCCATTTTCCCGTCCCCATCCATTTCAACCGCAAAGGACCAAAAGCCGGGATCCGGAACCTGGTTCGGGTCCTTTAGCCGGTCCAGCTGAAATCCTTTTAGGACTGGACTGCCCTCAACAACCCATTGATAAAAGGAGCGATAATCCGCCGAACCCTCTTCGTTTATCCAGGGGAAGGCCTCTTGCCACCCAAAACGTTTGGCCAGGCCCAACCAAAAGTCCAAGCCCGACCGGCACCCGGGCCGGGGCTCCACGATCTTCTCGGCCCAATGTATGGCCCGGTCATTACTGAAACAAAGGCCGCTCTTTTCCGCCCATAAAGCCGCGGGAAAGACCAAGTGGGATAGTTCCTGGGTGATATTGGGGAAGGATCCAAAGGTGGCAATCACGTCCGGTCTTTTCTCCAGGCCCTGGAAGAAAGAAAAGAAATTACTTAGGCAATCCCCCGAGCAGAGAATAGCCTTGGCCCGGACCTCTCCTTTTTTAACCCTCTCCCTGAGTTCTTTTAATATCCCAGGGGCTTGGGTTTCTTTACCCTGCGGGACCTTTTCAGTAGGTTGATCGGCAATACCCCGGTAAGGATTAAGCGGCGGCGTTGTCGCATCCAGGGGATACCAGCCGCTGCCTTTAGTTCCACCCCAGTCCTTGGCGGTTACCAGAGTAGGCCAAACACCATAGCTTTCAAAGGCGGCCAAATTTCTGCCTGTGACGATGGTGGTGGGAAGGTTCCCCCACAGAAGGTCCTGAAGCTCCTTAATGCTTTCGGAGGTGATGCCTAAAGCATTTTCCATATCCTCCCAGGAAAGTTGATCGAAGGAAGCTCGCCACTTTTCCGGATCACTAAAGCGGGCCTGGGCGATTGCGTCGTGGGGGCCTGGGTTCTCCAGGACTATTTTCATCAAAGCCAGTCCCAAGACGTTTCCACTATTGGGCCTGATTCTCAGGGGCAGGTCGGCTTTGGACAGGGTCCTAGTAAAACGGGTATCTGCGGCTATGATTTTAGCTCCGTTCTGTTGGGCCTCCAAGGCCCATCCAAAGGCCACCGGATGGGTCGCGGCGATGTCGGCTTCAATCAAGAAAAGGCATTTGCTGTGTCCCCATTCATAACAGGGGGAAGCAGGGTAGGGAGGCCAAGGGAATTGAGACAGGGTTTGTGGAAAATCGAAAGGATGATAAACGTGTGGTGTGCCCAGGAGGCCGGCAAAACGGGTAGCCCCGATGGCAAAATCAAGGTCGGCTTCCGGATCACAGCCGATGAATATGGATTCAGCCCCGTGTTGGTCTTTTATTTTTCGAAGGTGTTCTGCATACCAATCCAGGGCCTTTTCCCAATCCTCCATAGCCGTAAAAGGTTCTTGGAGGTTTTTTCGAAAGGCCGGGCAGGTGATGCGCTCAGGACTAACAAGGCCTTGCACAAAGGCCATACCCCTGGCGCAGAGTCTCCCTCTGCTGACCGGGTGATCGTCATCACCGTGGATATCGACAATGCCTCCATTTTTCAGATAGGCGATCAGACCGCATCGCAGGGAACATTCCTGGCAGACGGTCCTGACCCACCGGTCATGTTTTTTCCGGGTACCCGAATAGCGATCAAACAGGCGATGATTCATAATGATGAACCATTATAGGAAAAGCATCTGGGGCTGTCAATAGTGATAACTCATTTCTGGTAGTTCATCCTGTGGGGTAGATGGTCACAAAATATGGCAACCGAGTCTGAAATCGGGCCTTCATGGCCGCCAGGTCTCGGCGAAAGAGTTTTCCACATTTCTTTTTAGGTTCTGCCCCGGCCTCAGTGTTTTCGAATCTTCCCGGAGGCAGGGCCAACCTGGGAGGCCTTAAAAGTCTCTGAGTTCGGGCCTGATTTAATTTAAATTAGTCACTTAGGCCCGGGTCCGAAGTCCGGAGTATCTTTGGAAAACCCTTTCGCCGAGATCCGGCGGCCATAGCAGATATGGGGGGGTATCCGCCAAAAAACGCGAGGCGTCTCCCAAAAATGTTCACTATGATGAACTCTAATTTCTTACTTTTGCAGGGTTCCTGGACGGTTTTCCAATTGACGGGTGGCGGTCAACAGGCCACGGTTTGTTGTTCTATCTCCTTTTTCTCCTTGACCCTCTTCCCTTTCCCGCCCTATACTTTTTATGTTGAACGGAAGAAGCCGGCCACAGAGGCTTAAATTCAACAAAGGTGAACCTATGAAGGAAATCCAATATTCCGCTCCCTCCGTTAAGAAAGCCTTTAACATCCTGCAAGCCATTGCCGATTCCCCCACCGGCCTTGGCGTGAGCGAATTGGGGAAAAGGTTAAAGATCGGGAAGAGCACGGTTCATGGCATTGCCCTGGCTCTGGAGGAACTGGGTGTGCTGGTACGAGACCGGGCCCATAAAAAATTTACCATCGGATATACCCTGATGGACCTGGGGAGAAAGGCCTACCGGAAAATTGAGCTGGTGACCGATGTGGCCCAGAGCCCGATGGAGGCCCTGATGGAGCACGTAGGGGAAACCGTTTTTCTGGGGATCATGCATGGCGATCACGCCATTATCCTGAAGGTAGTTGAATCGCATAATGAATTAAAAATCACTGCTCCGGCCGGGTCGAGGGTGCCGCTGCTGGCAGGAGCCTTGGGTCGAGTTTTTCTGGCTCAACTGGAAGAGGAGAAGGCTCGGGAGATTGTTCAAAAAAAAGGATTAAAGGTGTATACCACTAATTCGGTAACCGATTCAAAACGATTTCTTAAAGAAGTGGAGGAGACCCGGAGGAAAGGTTTCGCTACAGACCAGGAAGAGTATATTCTTGGCGTAACGGCCATCGCTTCCCAGATCGAGACCCTCTCCCTGCCGCCGGTTGCCATCTGGGTTGTCGGCTTCAGTCCCGGTTTCACCGATCCAAAGATGGAGAAGGTGGTCCTCGAAATTCAAAAGACCGCTATCGAAATCAGCCAGTTAATCAAAAATAATCAAAAGTAATACGAAAATAACCCACTCCCACCCCTTCAAGGGAGGGTGAGGGAAGATGGTTTTTCATTCTTCGTGGCGGCCGTTCCTCAAACGATCCAAATTGTTGGCATCCAATGCCTTTAGCCGAAGGGCCAACCCTGGTTCCAGGATCCCATTGAGTCTTAAAGCCCGTTCATTATAATGAACAAATTTTTCAAACAACTTTACTGGAGGCCCTATTTTTTCTTTACAAAAACAAAGAATATGATACATTAATATTATAAAAAAATCATCTAATCATGTCAAAAAAAGCATAATAAAACATTATTGGGAATTTTAAAAGATGGGTAGTTGGTTTTAAATGTTTCGATGCGATGTTCATTTAGGTGAACATTATTTAGGGCTGGTCAATCAAAGAAAGGAGATCGATATGGCAATAGAACAAGAAAAGATTTCCGGGGCTGCGAGTCTACGCGCGACCAGGACTTACGGCAAATTCAGATGCCATAATCCAACCTGTATGGAAAGGCTTGAACCCAAGGCCGGCGATAAAACGATCAAATGCCCCACCTGCGGGATGGAATACCGCGTGGCCTGGGTTAAGGATGGGTTCCCCAGAATCCGGGGGCCGGTATGGGACGTCAATAGGAAAATTGCTGACGAGGCCTTTGCTAAAAAAATGAAGGAACAAAAGAAAAAGGAGGGGAAGTAACATGCCTCTAAAAAGGAAAATTGCCTACATTGATCTAACGACAGGTGAAATAGAAACAAAACCCATTCCCATTGAGGTTCGAAAAAAATTCCTCGGTGGAAGGGGGCTGGATGCCTATCTGCTTTATAACCACACTAAAAAAGGGTGCGACCCGGTTGGTCCGGACAATGCACTCATGGTTAGCGGAGGCATTCTGACGGCCACCTGCGCCTCAGCCACGGCCAGAACCCATGTGATGGCCAAGTCGCCACTCACCGGTTTATTGGGGAGTGCCAACATGGGCGGCTTCTTTGCACCTGAGCTTGCCTGGGCCGGTTTTCACCATCTGGTGATCACGGGCAAGGCGGAAAAACCAGTGTATCTCTTTGTGCACAACGGCGAAATCGAAATCCGCGACGCCAGAGGCATCTGGGGGAAGTCCGTCACCGATGCCCAGTGGGCCATTCGTGATGATCTTGGGGATCAGGAAGTCAAGAGCATGGTCTGCGGGCCTGCGGGTGAAAACCTGGTCGTCTGGGCCAATGTTATGACAGGCATCAAAAACTCCGGTGGT
>CAVQFQ010000018.1:0-81681 GCA_963711835.1 uncultured delta proteobacterium
AGGATTTCTCCGAACCATGGCCGGCGGCGGCCTTTCATTGGCAGCCGGGGGGGTTATTGGTGCCTGTTCTAAAAAAGAACCTCCGGTCCCTGCGAAAAGGGTTGCCGATGTTATCCGGAAGGTTTCCGGAACCCGAGGTAATCCAGCCAATGTGATCATTATCAATGCCGATGACCTGGGATATGGCGACCTGGAATGCTATGGCAGCCAGGCCATCCGGACTCCCCATATGGACAGCCTGGCCAAAGAGGGGGTCCGATTCACCGACTTTCACGCCTGCGATTCCGTATGTACGCCCTCCAGAGCAGGCCTGCTGACCGGAAGGTATCCCAAACGGATGGAACTCTTTTTCCCCCTCCACCCCGATAATCTTCCTCTATCAAAAAAATTCCTGCTCACCATCGGCAACTGGGCCGGGAGGTTGGGATTGATAGATACCGCCGCTGAAGAAGGGTCTGGAGGTCTGCCGGACCAGGAGATCACCCTGGCCCAAGCCCTGAAACTCAAGGGTTATCGCACCGGCATGGTGGGCAAATGGCACCTGGGTGATTTTGGCGTAAATCCGGCTTATAACCCGGTTAATCGCGGATTTGATTCTTTTTTCGGGGTACCCTACAGCAATGACATGTCCCCCTTTCCCTTGTACCGCGATACGAAGGAAATCGAGTCCCATATCACCGATCAGGCCAAGCTTACCGGGCTTTACACGGAGGAAGCCATTCGTTTTATTCAATCCGCTAAAAGCGGCCCATTTTTTCTTTATCTGGCCCACACCTTTCCCCATCGTCCCCTCCATGCCTCCCAGGCCTTTCAGAACCGGTCTCAGGCCGGTCTTTACGGAGATGTGGTGGAAGAGCTTGACTGGAGTGTCGGTCGGATTTTAGACACCCTGAAAGCTGTCGGGCAGGCAGACAACACCTTGCTCATGTTAACCAGCGATAACGGCCCCTGGTATGAAGGAAGTCCCGGTCCCTTCAGAGGCCGTAAAGGGCAGAGCTATGAAGGGGGCCATCGGGTGCCATTCATTGCCCGATGGCCGAGGCACATTCCTGGCGGCAGCACCTGTCGTGAACCGGCAATGAATATTGATCTTTTTCCCACCTGCCTGGCCCTGGCGGGGTTGACCCTCCCGTCCGATCGTCTTATCGACGGCCGGGACATAACTACCCTGCTAACTCAAATCAATGCCAAATCTCCCCAGGAAGCCCTTTATTTCTATCATAACAATCAACTGGAGGGAATCAGAACCGGGAACTGGAAATATTTCCGTTCCCTTAACCATTATGTCTGGCCCATGCCGGTCAACAAGAAACTGGGCCATCTCAGCAATCACACCAGCGGACCACTGCCCCTTCTATTCAACCTGGAAATCGACCCGGGCGAAGCCTACAACCTCATAACCAAGCATCCGGACCTAGGCAAAAAGCTGGACGAAAAAATGGTTCAATGGGAAGGTAAAATGACTGAAAATCCCTTCGGCTGGATTAAATAAAGAAGGCGGTTCGTTAAAAACCTATCCCGAAGGAATCCTCTCCAAAAAACCCGGCGATGACAGATGGATCCCCCCGCACCTCATAACCAAAAGCCATTGAACCATATCCTGGTCAAACCTGCCGGACCCGACTGTAACATGAGCTGCCGCTACTGTTTCTATAGCGGCAAAAAAGATCTCTTTCCTCTATCCGAAATCCATCGCATGGAGGATTCGATTTTGGAGGCTGTGATCAGGGATTTCCTGCAGCAAGGACCGAACCGGGTTTCCTTTAGCTGGCAAGGCGGCGAACCCACCCTTATGGGATTGGCTTTTTTCAAGCGGGCCGTTGCGCTTCAAAACCAATACGGGCAGGGGAAAGTGGTGGCCAACGGTCTCCAGACCAATGGGTTGATGATAGACCGGGAGTGGGCCGCATTTCTGAAACAGACCCCTTTTCTGGTAGGCCTGTCCCTGGACGGCCCCGAACCCATCCATGATCATTATCGACGGTTGCAGGGAGGGCAAGGATCCTTTCGCCTGGTGTGCGAAGCGGCAAAGCGGTTGCTGGATGCGGGGGTGGAAGTAAACGCCCTCGCGGTGGTCAATGACTATTCCGTGCATTTTCCGGAAGAGATCTACGGGTTTTTCAAATCCTTAGGATTATCGTACATGCAGTTTATTCCTTGCCTCGAGACCGATCCCGACCATCATCAACAAGCCGCCCCCTTTTCAGTCCCTTCTGATGATTACGGAATCTTTCTCTGCAAGCTATTCGACCTCTGGCTATCGGATTTTTCCAATGGCCGGCCCACCACCTCAATCCGATTTTTTGAATCCCTGCTTTTCCGGTATGCGGGAGAACCGCCACCGGAATGCACCCTTCTCCACGAATGCGGCACCTACCTTGTCGTCGAGCATAACGGAGACGTCTTCTCTTGCGACTTTTTCGTAACTCCCGGGCATCGGCTCGGCAATATACCGGAAAATCGACTGCTGGACTTGTTGAATTCTCAAAAACAAAAAACTTTCGGCCAACTCAAAGCAGCACTGTCAACGGAATGCCCTCAATGCCAATGGCTGTGGTTGTGCCGGGGTGGATGCCTAAAGGATCGACAACGAGATCCCCGCGACCAGGGTCTCAACCATTTCTGTGGGGCCTTTAAGACCTTTTTCTCCTACGCCGATGCCCGGCTTATGAAATTGGTGGCGGACTGGCGACAAAAACAGTCCCGCCCGTATTCAAAGGCCGACCTCGTCAAGGGAAAAGTGGGCCGAAATGCCCCCTGTCCCTGTGGCAGCGGTCGAAAGTACAAGAAGTGCTGTGGATTTAAAAACAGCCAAGCCTGAAAAAAGTTCGTTCCCTTTCATAGAAATGAATCTGAAGAAATAGAACAAGAGAAAATACTTTGGGTTTCCATGAACCTCTCGGGTAATCCAGGGGTAGACCAATTGTCTTTATGCTGAATTCTGGATTCTGAATCCTGATTCCTTTTTATTTTAGATACTCAAAGGCATTCCTGAAGATCTTCAGTCCCGCCCCTTCTTCCTCCTCGATCGGCAGGCCCTTTCTTTTATTGATCTCCTTCTTCAAGGTCCAGTTTGGGTGCTGGGTGAAGTGGTGATAGGCCTCGGGATGGGGCATGAGTCCGAAGATGCGGCCGGTCGGATCACAGATACCGGCAATATCCAAAAGGGACCCGTTGGGGTTATCAGGAAACCGGCCTTCGGCCCTGTCCCCGGAGGGCAGAACATAAGACAGGGCCACCTGGTTATTCTGCTCCAGTTGCATTAATATCCCGTCGGGTGCGTAAAATTTTCCTTCGCCGTGGCGGATGGGCAGTTCCAGCCCTTCAATCCCTTTGGTAAAAAGGCAGGTGGATTCGGGATTACTTCTCATCTTCACCCAGTCATTCCGAAAGTTCCCGCAGTCATTGGCCAGCAGGGCTACCTCCCGCCGGTCATAATGTCCTTGAAAGCCCGGCAGTAATCCCATGTTGACCATAGCTTGAAACCCGTTACAGATGCCGATTATCAGCTTGCCCGAGGCTATAAATTCTTCCAGGTCGGTTTTTAACTTGTATTTCAAGCGGGTGGCCAGAAGGACCCCGGCCCCGTGGTCATCCCCCCAGCTAAAACCGCCGTCAAAAACCAGGAGGTGATAATCTTTTAGTTTTTGGGGAGTCTGCCCAACCTCCGGATTTATCAGTTCACTGATATGGACCCGGTCGGCCTCAAAGCCGGCCAGGGTCAGGGCATACTGGGTTTCTACATCACAATTCAGGCCATATCCGGTCAACACGAGAGCACGGGGGATCTTAATCATATCAAACCTCCAAAGGTTTGATGAAAGGCCTCCCTTAAGGTTTTCAACCGGGTCTTTATCAAGGTCCGCTTTCCATCTTTAATCTGAAAGGTTTGATCTTTTCGCACCCGTCCGATGGATTCCATCCGGCACCCGGCCATGTGTTTTTCAAAAGTTTTTTTCTTTTTGGGGTCCAGGCAGAGGATCACCCGGCTGCAGGATTCGGAAAAAAGGCGTCTTTCCGGGGAAAGGGGAGAGGCCACAGGGATTTTGGCCAGATCCACCTCAAGGCCCAGATCACCGGCCAAGGCCATGAGGGCCAAATGGATCCCCAGGCCGCCGCGATAGATTCCGTGGGCCGAAGCAACCCATCCCGCTTGAATGGCTTGTTGCAAGGCCTGGTATGGTTTTTCCCCTGCGACGGCATTCAGTCGGGGGACATTCAAACCGATATACCCCAGGAGATCATAATATTCCGAGCCCCCCAATTCGTCCCGGGTCTCTCCCAGGCAATAGATCAGGTCTCCGGGAATTTTTAAGTCCAGGGATTGGCAAGAGCGAACATCCGGGACAATGCCGGTGGCCGTAAATTGAAAGGTCGGCAGCCCGGAAATCCGGTGGGCCTCACCAAAGGGGCCCTCGATATAGCCATCGACATACATGCTGTCTTTTCCGGAGAGCAAGGGGATACCGAACTTAAGACAAACATCCCGCAAGGCCCAGTTGGCCCGCACCAGTTGGGCGGCTTTGTACTTCCCATCCGGGTTTTCCAGAGGATGGTATTGGATGCTGGGCCAGCAAAAATTATCCACCCCCCCGATTTGCTCCAGATCGCTGCCCACCACCAACAGCCTCCGGACCGCCTCATCGATGGTGGCGGCCACCATAGCGTAGGGGTCGATTTGGGCGTAGGTGGGCTGGATAGCCTGAGTGAAGGCGATTCCCCGAAACGAAGGCAGATGGGGCCGGATCACCACGGCATCGCCGGGGATATCGCGGTATTTCCCGGTCAGGGGCTTAAGGACGCTTCCTCCCTGGACTTCGTGATCGTATTGCCGCGTAATCCAGTTCTTGGAGGTAATATTGGGTCTGGCCAAAAGAGTTTTTAATAAACCCAGATAATCCTCCGGTTCCTTAATCACCGGCTCAAACAGCCCCCGGGTCTCCGCCGGCTGCCATTCGGCCTCAAAGGTCCATTTGGGGAAATCGGATTGTAAAAAATCCAGGTCCACATAGGCACAGGTTTTTCCCTGATAAAGCAAATGAACCTTGCCGGAAGCGGTGTAGTTCCCTATGCCAGCGCATTCCACATTGTGTTTGCGGGCCAGGGCCTGAAAGCGGTCCCAGTATTCCGGCTTCAGACCCACGGTCATCCGTTCCTGAGATTCGGAAATCCAGATCTCCCATTGATCCAGACCTTCATACTTCAAGGGCACCCGATCCAGATGGACTTCACAGCCGTTGCTGAACCGGGCGGATTCCCCAACCGAGGAAGAAAGCCCGCCGCCGCCGTTATCGGTAATATAGGACATGATCCCTTCGTCCCGGGCTTCGAGCAGGAAGTCGTGCATCTTTTTCTGGGTATACGGGTCGCCGATCTGGACATGGCCGGCCGGGGTGCTGGCGCTGTAGACTTCGGAAGAGGCCGTAACCCCGTGGATCCCGTCTTTACCCACCCGGCCGCCGCACATTACGATCAGGTCTCCGGGTGCGGTCCGTTTTGACTCCGTCGGTTCCTCCTTTATTCGGGCCGGCATGAATCCCAAGGCAGCCACAAAGACCAGACATTTGCCGATATACCCGGGATGAAAAAAGACCTGGCCGAAGGGCGTGGGGATTCCGCTCTTGTTCCCGCCGTCTCGAACCCCTTCAATGATCCCGTCCAGAAGCCGGCGGGGGTGCAGTTTGGGCTTAAGCGGACCGGCATAATCTCTGGGCCCGACGCAGAATCCGTAGCTGCCCAGACAGAGCCTGGAGCCTTTGCCCGTACCCATGGGATCCCGATAAACCCCGACGATCCCGGTCAAGGCCCCGCCGTAAGGCTCCATGTTGGAGGGGCTGTTGTGGGTTTCGGCCGTAATGCAATAATAATGATTTTCATCAAACCGGGCCACGCCGGCATTATCCCAGAGGACCGAGATCACCCAGTCTTTCTCTTTCTGTATCTCTAAGGTGGGGGCCTCAATACAGGTTTTAAAAAGGTTATCGATCTCTTTCCGTTCTCCGGTTGACAGATCCAGATAATGGAACAATCCCCTGAAGGTATTATGATTGCAGTGGTCACTGCGGGCCTGAGAGATATATTCCAATTCCACATCGGTAGGTAAATCAAGGCCGACCTGTTTTCGCCCTTCCCTGACCTCGGGTTTCTGAAAGTAGGCCTGGATTACCTTTAAATCCCCTTCCGGCAGGGCCCAGGACCTCTCCCGATTGAGGCCCAGCAAGGCCTCCAAGGAATCGTTCGGGATGAGTGAAATCGTAGGTTGATGATGCAGCTCCACCTTGGGAATGAGAAAACCGATACCCTGTCGGGGATTCCAGTCCTCTTTGGAGAACACCTTACATTGTTGAATCAGGTCATTGGCCAGCAACTCCCGGGCTATTTTTTCTATGGCCTCTTTTTTTAGGCGAGGGGCCTTGATCTGATATTGTTTGGAGGTATAAACGGCCTCACCAGGGGGGAGCTTTATCTCCAGAAAGGATTCAATGGCTTCGATGGCCGTGCTTCCGGCGTTATCCTTCACCCCGGGAAGCAACCCTACCCAGATAAGCCAGTCAAATTCCCCGGCCAAGGGCTGGAAGGTAGACTGTTGAGTCACCGGGTTGGTAAAGATGCGGACCCGGATGTCTTCCAGGGCTTTTTCTGAAAGGGAAGTATCAAAGGTCAGGACCTGGATGGTTCTGACTTCTCCCAGGGTCAGCCCGAGATAATCTTCGGCCTTTTTTCGTAGGCCCTCGCCTTCAGGATCTTTCAGGTCCGGCTTTAAGGTGATTTCTAAACGATGCGGCATGGCTGATTCGTTTCCTTAAGAAAAGAAGTTAGTTATAATCGGAATCGGGCTTAAAATCAACTTCCATCTGAATCCGGACAGGTTTTCCGCTTATCTGTTGATAAAGGGCAAGTACCATTTCCAGCGGTAATCAGGGGCCAATATCTGGATCAATCCCTGGTCCGGTATTGCTTCATAATAGATATAGGCGACGCCTGATTCAGTTACCGGGGTGATCAATTGGGTTCTGCCGTTCTGGACCACCCTTACCTTCTCAGCCGAGACAAACGGGTTAGGGATTTCCGTCTTCAAGGTCAGGGGATAATTAAATAGGCGGTCATCCAGGGTGTCGGTCAGCTCCAGTATTATCCTTTTTTCTTCTCGCCCTTTCACGTCTACCTGTGCGGCCATCCTCTCCCGGATGTATTTGGTCACTTCCGGGAAGGTTCCATTCCAGATTTCAGTCAGTTTAGACCCCACGTATTCCAGATGATCCCGGATAACAACGCAAGGTGGTGACCCTTCCGGCCACCAATTACTCAGGTTGTCACAATCATGCCACATTTCAATGAGCCAAGACCCCTGGGCCATGGCCGTATCCACCCAGCCATTCATTTCCGAGGCTGTCGTCTCCATTAATACATCCTGCTGGAACAATTGGAAAAATTGCTCTTGCGTTGGGGAGAGCCCATTATAGCCTATTTGCCCTCCTCGGGCGGCATAGTGCTTTTCCGCCACCTTGGCCCTGATTGTTTCATTGTGATGATTATAGGGGTAGATGAAACAGATGGTTTGGTAGTTGGCGAGATGGGAATCCAGGATGACTTTTGATCCATTAACCTCCTGTTCCAACCGGGTAGGATTTACATTCCGGAGGTCCGGATGGGAATAGGAATGATTGGCTACATCAATATACCCCTCGGCCAGGATTGTGTTCCAATCGGTCCAAGTAGCCCAGGTAAATAACAGGGGATCACGTAATATCCACAAGGGCTGGATTCCGGTCGATTCCTCGATATCTTCGGTAACCAGGGCCGCGGTTCCCTTAAGCCCATGCTCTCTGAATTCAGGGAGATAAACATCATGGACCACATCATAAAACCCGTCGTCAAATACGAAGGTCACGGCGGCCTTTTTATTGTCCTTAAGAAGACAAAACGTGGTGTCCCCCGGATCGGCCTTGGCATAGGGGGAAAACCAAAGAAGGAGATAACATAGAACCGGGAAGAGAAAAGAGAAAAGAAAGGGCCGTCTGTTTTTTTTAATCGTCACTTGAAGCCTGGTTAATCTTTTTTGTCCGGAAGATGAGCCAATAGGGGCAAACAAAATCCCCACGGGGGCTTCCCCTTCAGCCCTTATGTTTAAATTCCCTATTTATATTAGTGTGTTAAAAAGAATAAAAAGTTGGAATGCGAATTGCTTATTTCTTTATGGAAAAATTTGTTCCGCTATTATATAGAGTAATCAATTCGATTTGACCATAACAAAATAAGGATCATCTCCAAAAAAGCTGGCGATGATAGAAGGTTCGAGGATTCAGGGGTTCAAGTGAAATGCTTAGAAATTACGAGGATGGAATGAAAAACCGTGCCATCGGCCTGATTTTGGGGATTGTCCTCTTTTCTCTTTTCCGGGCCCCCGCAGCCGGGCTGGCCTCGGAGAAAATATTTACCATCCAGGTCAGCAGTTGTCTTCTGGCTGAAAGTGCCGAGCAAAAATTTCAAGAGGCAGTCCAAAAACTGAAGGAAAAAGAGCGGCCCGCCCTTCGAATTGAGAAGATTAAAAATTTTTACACCGTCAGGATCGGCAGCTTCGATACAAAATCGGAGGCCCAAAAATATCTATCCCTGATTTCTACCCGCCAGCCCCAGGCCTATATCCTGGAAGGGATTAATGATTCCCGGCGATTGATTAAAACAGCCGATCCATCCCCCCCGGCCTTTACTCACCCTTCCGGTCCGGGTAATCCCAAAGCCCCTGACCCGGAAACCAATTGGGGCCAGGCCAAGGAACTGGCCAACAAAGGGGAGTATCAAAAGGCCTTAAGACTTCTGGAGCCTTTCATCTCCAACCCCTTGGATTATCCGGCCCTCATGACGGATTATCTGGTTATTCTGATCTGGGATAAAAGAGGAGAAGAGGCCATTAAGCTCTTCGAGGCCTTACCCCCTTCCTTTCCCAAACGGCCCTATCTGTTACGCAACCTGGGAAAAGTTTATTATGATAACGGGGCATTTTCAAAGGCCTTATCCTTATATCAAGACGCCTTGCAACAAACACCATCCGACGAACAGGCCCAGGTCGGCCTGACGCTCAGTCTGATCCGGACCGGCCAGACTAATAAGGCCTCCAAGGCCCTCGAAGTTTTCTTAAAAGAAAATCCCCACTCGTTTGCCTTAGGGCTGGCTCAAGCCCGCCTTTTGGCCCTTCAGGGTCAAACCCTTCCGGCCTTAAAGGCCTTTCGGACCTTAACAGAACAACACCGGAAGGAGAGCAATTCCGTTTATTCCGTTCAGGAAGAGCTTTTCAGCGATCTTCCGGCAGCAAAGAAAGAGGACCTCTTAGCCGGCCTTCACAGCGCCATGGAAAAGGGAGACACCCTGGCTGCCCTGGACCATATCTGGGTTTCGAGCCTCAACAAAGAGTACCCGGCAGCCATAAAAACCTTTGAAGCTAAACCCGTTGAACCAGAGAAATATCCCGAATACCATCTTTCCTGGGTGGCCTGGGCCTATTTTAAGACCGGCCAATTGGAAAAAGCCAGATCCCTGTATCAAACCATCCTGAAGAATACCCCGAATTATCTTCGAGCTCGTCTGGGGCTGGCCTATTGTCTGGCCGCGTCCGGGGAGGGCGATCAGGCCCTGCCCCTTCTCGACCCCATGGTCGAAGCGGACCCCGACACCCTGGATATCCGATTTGCCCGGGCCTTTGTTTATGAAAAATTAAGGAGGTTTTGGCCGGCCATCCTGGAATACGACCTGATCCTGAAACGTTCCCCTGAAAATCCCACGGCCAGGAAGTTAAGACTCCAGGCCCTTTCCGATC
Organism: uncultured delta proteobacterium; assembly: GCA_963711835.1. GTDB lineage: Bacteria > Desulfobacterota > RBG-13-43-22 > RBG-13-43-22 > RBG-13-43-22 > CAVQFQ01. The sequence continues at coordinate 9,815 of CAVQFQ010000018.1, forward strand.
TGGGGGCCAGTTCCATTGCCCTGGATGCCGCTGTTAAGGAAATGCCCCGTGATCAGGAACTTGCCAAAACCTTACAAGGCGACCTGGCTGTAGACCGGATCAATTGGGAAGAACCCCGGGAGGCCTTAACCATCCTTACCCCGCTCCTGGTGGAGCCGGGAAATTTAAGGGCCAGGTTTGACGCCCTGGTGGCCCTGGTTGAAAATAAGAATATGCCCGAAGCCGTCAAGGCCTATAATCAGCTTATCTTGGAAAAGATTCCCATCCCTTATTGGGTCTTACAGCAGGTAGCCAGCGCCTATTTATATCTGGAAGAGCCGGAAAAGGCCCTGCAACTCTATGATAAGGTACTGGAAGAAAACCCGACCTCTTTTGTCGCCCGTATGGGAAAGTTTTATACCCTCCAGGAGATGCGCCAATGGAAAGCGGGACGGGAATTGCTGGACAGCCTCGATCATGAAATACCGGCGGTTTTAGGTGAAGGGAATTTTACCTATCCTAACTGGCCCAAAATGGAGATAGCCTTAGACCGGGCCTGGTTCCTGGCTTACGAAGGACGGTTGGCGGAAGCGGAAGGCCTTTTCTGGGAACTTCGTAAAAAGGCCCCGGCCCATATGGGGGCCCGCACCGGCCTGGCCCAGGTTTATTTGTGGCGCGGCTGGCCCGACAGGGCTTTGCGGGAATTTAATATCGTCGACACCTTAGACCCGGCTTCGTACAAAGCGGCTATCGGCCGGGCCCTGGCCCTGAATGATCTCATATTAAAAAAAGAGGCCCGCCAATTAGCGGAATCCCTTTACCGGGAACATCCTGAAGACAAGCATGTGCAGCAATTGGTCCGCCGTCTCGAGGTGGAAGATAAAAATGAACTGGTGGCGGACTTTGTCTTTCATCGGGATGAGGATGGCTATGAAGACTCGAAGTTTAGCCTGACCCTCACCTCCCGGCCCTGGTTCTATAAGACCCGTTTTTACGCTTTTCTTTTATGGGAGCAGAGTTCCTTTGAGAACCTGATGCAGTCTTACCGCCGAGCCGGATTGGGGATAACCCACCTCTTTAATCGAAATTGGGGCTTTCGACAGCATTTTTCAATCGATTATGACAGCGGCGGGAAATTCGGATCTTACACCCAAATCCATTATGCCCCGGATGATTATTGGAAATTCAGTCTCTCGTATGATTCCTATTCGACCGATATCCCCTTGCGGGCCCGCGTTTTCGGCATCACCGGTGACCAGCTCTCCGGTCAGATCAATTTTCGGGAAAGTGATTGGCGCCAGGTTTATTTAACCCTTAATGTTTTCAAGTATTCCGACGGCAATGAGAGAGACCAGATCCTGCTGGGCTATGAACAAGGTTTGCTGGTTAAAAATGACTGGCGGATGAGGCTCTATTTGGACCTCTTTATGTCCAACAATACCCGCGGTGATGCCCCTTATTTTAATCCCTCCCAGGATCTGAGTTTTACCGTTACCCATTTGACCGAACTGACCCACTGGAGAATCTATAACCAGGCCTTTGTCCAAAAACTTTTTCTGACCTTGGGGACCTATGTCCAGCACGGCTATGCCCCGGAAGCCATCTGGTCGGTCCGCTACCAGCAGGATATCGATTTTTCAGACACCCAGGCCTTACTCTGGGGGATTACCTACGGTAGAAGGGTCTATGACGGGGATCCAGTGGACGACTACACCTTTTACCTGACCTATCGCTGGAGGTTTTAATGTTCAGGCGCTTCTTACTTCCCCTGATAGCCTTTTTTCTATTAGTACCGGAAACCTCTCGGGCCGCTCAGGAGATGAAACCGGGAGAATTTCTGGTGCTCACCTACCACGCCGTTCTTCCCAAAGCCAAGCCCTCGGACACCTATACCCTTTCCCAGGACCGCTTTGTAGAGCAGATGGAATATCTGCGGACCCACGGCTACCAGCCCGTTTCTTTAAATGACCTCCTTCAGGCCAGGCAGGGCATTAAGGCCCTTCCCCAAAAACCGGTCCTTCTTTCATTTGATGATGCCTATCTCTCCTATTATCAATTCGTCATCCCGGTTCTCGAAAAATATAATTTCCCGTCCATCCTGGGGGTGGTGGGCCGTTTTATCGAGAATCCCCCGCCGGGATTCCCGGAACCCCTGATGAGCTGGGATCAGCTTCGGCAAGCGGCCTCAAATAAACTGGTCGAAGTGGTTTCCCATACCTATGACCTTCACAAGGCCGTTATCTACAACCCCCAGGGAAATGTCGGGGCGGCTGTGGCCTTGCGGGCCTATAATCCGGCCACCCGACGCTACGAAAGCGATGCGGAGTATAGAAGCCGTATGGCCGCCGATTTTAAACAGCAGGAGGTCCTCTTTCAAAAGCAGTTGGGCGTTATTCCCCGGGCCGTTATCTGGCCTTATGGGTGGAATACCGCCCTGAGCCGGGAAGTGGCCGGGAAGGCGGGATTTCTTTTTGGTTTTACCACGGAAGAAGGCTTGGCCGATCTGAACCGCCTGGACGGCATCAACCGCTTTATGATCCGGAACGACTCCCTGCCGGACTTTATCCGGATCCTGAACCACCCGGATCGTGAAAGGCCTCTTCTGCGAGTTGTTCAGGCGGATCTGGACCTGATTTATGACCCACGATCCGAGGAGCAAACCGATCGCAATTTGGGTAAGTTAATTGATCGCCTGATGGCCATGAAGGTCAATACGGTTTTCCTCCAGGCCTTTGCCGACCCGGAGGGCACCGGCAACATCAAGAGTGTTTACTTCCCCAACCGGGTCTTGCCGGTCCGAGCCGATATTTTCAGCCATGCCGTTCATCAGATGGTCATCCGCGGGCTGAAAGTTTACGCCTGGTTGCCCACCCTCAGTATTGATCTGCCTGACCCCGGACTTAATGACCGTCTCAAGGTGCGGGAAAAAACAGATGAAAAAACCCGGCTCAGCCGATCCTGGTATAACCGATTAACCCCTTTTGATGACCGGGTTAGAGAACTGGTGGGCACCCTCTACGAAGATATAGCCGCGCAGGCCCTGATCCATGGGGTTCTCTTCCAGGATGACGCCTATTTGACCGACCGGGAAGATTTTCATCCCTCGGCCCTGGCCCTTTATGAAACGCGTTTCGGGAAGGACTTCGCCAAACAGATCCAAGATCCCAAAGGAGAAAAACAATGGGCTCGTTTCAAAACCGAGACCTTGCTCCATTTTACCGAGGACCTGAAGGAAAGGGTCCGCCGCTTTCGGCCCCAGGCCTTGTTTGCCAGGAATCTGTATGCCCGGGTCCTTATGGATCCCGAATCGGAGAATTGGTTCGCCCAGAACTACGAGCTCTCCTTGAACCACTATGATTATGTAGTCCTGATGGCTTATCCCCAAATGGAAAAAGCCGCTCAGCCCAGGCCCTGGCTCAGGCAATTAACTCAAAAAGTGAAGGCCTTTCCTGCCGGACCCCCCAAGACCGTTTTTAAACTCCAGTCCTTTGACTGGCAGACCAGGTCCTGGCTGCCCGCTGCCTTTCTTCTGGAAGAAATGCGTGATATTTTAAGTTCGGGCGGAAAACATATCGGCTATTATCCGGATAATCTTTGGGAGGACAAACCCGATCTGGAAACCGTTTGGCTGGAAATGTCCACCCAAAGCTATCCTTTTTTGAAATAGGACCCCCATGCAGGCCTTTTTTCAAACCCTGAACGAATTTGTTTATCTCTACCCGCTCCTGATGAGTCTGGTCTGGATGATTGGGGCGACAATTTTTTATAGCCGCCACGAAGGGAAAAAAGCCACCCTCCCGGTCCTGAACGAATACCCCTTTTTTTCGATCCTGATTCCCTGCCATAATGAGGAAAAACAGATCCGGGAAACCGTTCTCCATCTCCTGGACCAGGATTATCCCAACTTCGAGATCCTGGCTATTGATGACGGCAGCACGGATAAGACCGCCGACCTCCTCCATGAACTCAGTCGAGGCCAGGAACGGGTTCGAGCCCTCTATTTAAGGGAAAACCAGGGGAAAGGATCGGCCTTAACCCTGGGTTCTTTAATGGCCCGGGGGGATTTAATCGTCACCATCGATGCCGATGCTTTATTGGATGTCTCGGCCCTTAAATGGCTGGCCTGGCATTTCCTTAACTTCCCTCGGGTCGGGGCCATCACCGGAAACCCCCGGGTCCTGAACCGTACCTCTCTGCTGGGCAAAATACAGACCGGTGAATACGCCACTATTATCGGGCTCATCAAACGGACCCAGCGTTTATTGGGCAAGGTATTGACCGTTTCCGGTGTGATCGCAGCCTTCCGGAAACAGGCCCTCTTCTCGGTCGGATTCTGGGATCCCACCATGGTCACCGAGGATATCGATATCACCTGGAAACTGGAAAAGCGCTTTTGGGATGTCCGCTACGAGCCCCATGCCGTCTGCTGGATACGAGTACCCGAGACGCTTCGAGGCCTTTGGCGCCAGCGCCTGCGCTGGGCCCAGGGAGGGATCGAGGTCATGAAAAAACATTGGGATATCTGGGGGCACTGGAGACAACGGCGTTTGTGGCCGGTTTATCTGGAATATGTCGCCAGCGCAGTCTGGGCCTATGCCTTCTGGTCGATCTTGATCTTGTGGGGGATCCAGGAAATCTTCCAGCTCGTCTTCCCGGTTTCGTTCAAACCCCCCATCCCTCCCCGTTGGACCGGTTCCATTCTGGCTCTGGCCTGTACCATTCAGTTCCTGGTGAGTATTTGCGTGGATCGAAGATACGAAAAAAAACTTTTTAAGTATCTTTTCTGGGTCATCTGGTACCCTTTTTTATACTGGATGATTAATGCCTTGACCTTGGTTATCGCCACCCCTAAAGCCCTTTTTAAGAAAAAGGGCACCCGGGCGGTTTGGGCCAGTCCCGACCGGGGGCTGGATAAACTATAAGCCGGAGGAGGGATCCCTTAGTCCATGCCTGAAATCGAAATTATCGACAACCCCAAGCTGAAAAGTTTTTTAAGAACGGTGACCGAGGCGGGTTTCACCAGCCTGATGTGGGGGGGCTGGATCTATCTCTTTTTGCCCGTTTTGAATATTATCTTATGGTACTTTGGAATACGGCTTTTTTATCTCGAAGTGGTTCAGACAGCCGGTTATAAAGAGTTTTTTGTACTCTTAGGCCGGGTGGGCTGGAGTATTTTAATTATCTTTGCGATTTTACGGTTGTGGGGCTTTTATAATCTCCGGAGATTCGGCAAACGGAATCGCCGTACCCAACACCCAGCCAATCAGGAGAATGAAAAAATGGCGGCCTATTTTCATCTGACCCCCTCTCAGTTCGATCGAATACGCTCCAGCCGGGAAGCGGTTTGGCCGGTTATTATGGAGCCGGAACTGGATGTTCAGGAGATGCTGAGTACGAAACAAAACCCCGATCTTCTTGCCGGAGGCAAAACGGCTTAACGGCCGTTGACCTAATAACTCAGCCTCAGAAATCGTGTATAACGACGCAAGGCCTCGGCCCGCAGGGTCGCCTTTCCTTGATTTTCCTGGGTCTCTTGAAATTCCGGGACCTCTTTAAGGAGTTTTTGGAAATAACCCTATATGGCAAGACGGTCCTGAATGGTTTTTGTTCCTTTCCCTGAAAGAGGTGATGATGCGTGTAGCCCTGTACTATAACAACCGGGATATCCGGGTTGAAGAAATGCCCCGTCCCAAAGTCGGTCCGGGAGAGATCCTGTTGCGGATCGAAGCCAGCGGTATTTGCGGTAGCGATGTCATGGAATGGTACCGCATCCACAAGGCCCCCCTGGTCCTGGGCCATGAAATTGCCGGCCAGGTGGTTGAGGTCGGACCCGGGGTGGAAAAATACCGGACTGGCGACCGGGTGGCCGCCTCCCATCACGTCCCCTGCAATACCTGCCCATATTGTTTGAGCGGCCATCACACGGTCTGCGACACCCTGAGAACAACCAATTTTCATCCCGGGGGATTTGCGGAATACGTGCTCCTGCCGCCCATCAATGTCGATCGGGGGGTATACCGCCTGCCCGATGAGATGACCTATGAAGAAGCTACCTTTATCGAACCTCTGGCCTGCGTCTTCCGGGCCCAGCGGATGGCCAAGGTGTCTCCCGGTCAGACGGTCCTGGTTATCGGCAGCGGCATTTCCGGACTCCTCCACATCCAGTTGGCCAAGTCCCTGGGGGCCGGCAACATAATTGCCACGGATGTAAGCGCCCACCGGCTCAAAGCCGCCAAGGATCTGGGGGCCCGGGAGGTTTTTCAGGCCCGAGATTTTTCCCCGGAGAGCCTGCGCCGGGTAAACCAGGGTTATCTGGCCGACCGGGTCATAGTCTGCGCCGGTGCCAGAGAAGCCCAGGTTCAGGCCCTAGCCGCGGGGGAACGAGGTGGAACGATCCTCTTCTTCGCCCCCACCGATCAGGGAGTGACCGTTCCTCTTTCTATTAATGACCTTTTCTTCAGAAACGATATTACGTTGACCACCTCGTATGCCGGCAGCCCGGCCGACCATTGGCGGGCCCTGCAAATGATCCAGGCCGGTGTGCTTAACATCCCAAGGATGATCACCCATCGCTTTGGCCTGGCCGATACCGTCAAGGGCTTTCAATTGGTGACCGAGGCCCAGGAATCCGTCAAAGTCATCATCGAACCGCAACGCTAAATTTCCGCTTGTTTTTATGAGGTTGACTGGATAAACTGGAACCTGAATTGGCTCAAGGAAAGCGACCTTAACGCCTTGCGCCTAACGCCTTAAACCGGAGGTTACTATGGATTGGGGATTGAAAAATCGTTTATCGCGGATCATCAAACCGGAAACCGGACGAACCCTTATGCTGGCCGTGGACCATGGCTATTTTCTGGGTCCCACCGCAGGCCTGGAAAAACCGGAGAAGACCATCGCCCCCTTGATCCCCTTTGCCGATTCTCTGATGCTCACCCGGGGGATCTTGCGGACCTCGGTGGACAGTACGGCCTCGGTGCCTATCGTGCTGCGGGTTTCCGGCGGAACCAGCGTCCTCAAGGAACTCTCCAATGAAGAAATCACTACCTCTATGGAAGAGGCCATCCGCTTGAACGTTTGCGGCGTTGCCCTTTCCATTTTTGTCGGGGCGGAATATGAAAAGCAGACCCTGCTCTCTTTGTCACGCCTGGTCAACGAAGGGGAAAAATACGGCATCCCGGTGTTGGCGGTAACTGCGGTTGGGAAAGAAATGGGCCGGGATGTGCGCTACTTGAGCTTGGCCTCCCGCATTGCCGCTGAATTAGGAGCCCATTTCGTCAAAACCTACTACTGCGATGGTTTCGAAAACCTGGTCAACAGCGTTCCGGTGCCGGTGGTTATTGCCGGGGGCAAAAAACTCCCCGAACCGGAGGCTCTTCAACTGGCCTATGATGCCATTCAAAGAGGAGCCGTGGGGGTCGATATGGGCCGCAACATCTTTCAGGCCGATCACCCAGTGGCCATGATCCAGGCCGTGCGGGCCATCGTCCACAAAAACGCTGCTCCCCAGGAGGCCTTTGAATTATATAATAGTCTAAAAAATTCCTGAGGTTTTAGTTTCCTGCAAAAACATTTAGAGTAAGAATAAAGGGTCCTGCCCCTTATCAGGACCCTCTCTCTACCCCTGATTAAATCCACTGACAGATGGCACAACTTTATGGGATGGCTCTATCCTATTCCATACTGTAAATTCCTAATAAGGGATTCCATGTGAAAAAGTGATGCACTCCCTGCACCAACGTCCCCCCATACGATAATTTTTTATTGACGCCTGTACAAAAATACAGTATTCACTAAAATCATGCCAGCGCTTACAACCCGACAGAATGAGATTTTGGCTTTCCTCCGGGATTACCACAATCACCATGGCTACCCCCCGTCTCTTCGAGAGCTGGCCACCCATTTCCGGGTCTATCCGAATGCCATCCAGGACCACCTCAAGGCCCTGATACGGAAAGGATATCTGATCCGGGAACCCAACCGCTCCCGGGGGCTGCGTCTGATCCCTTTTACCCGCTCTTTGCGTACCATCCCCCTCTATGGGGCCATCCCGGCGGGAGACCCCCTGCTTATCGAGGAAACCCCTGAGGGCTATATGGTCCTGCCGGAAGTCTGGACCCGCGGGAAGGAGGTCTTTCTCCTCCGGGTCCGGGGAGAGAGCATGAGCCCTTACATCCTTCCGGGGGATCAGGTCATCGTCCGTCGCCAGGAGCACCTTCCCCAGGGGGCGGTGGGGGTCTTTCGCCTGGAAGGGGAAGTTACCCTGAAGCGCTACTTTCGCGAGAAGGATCGCGTCATACTGAAAGGGGATTCCCCGGAGTTTGTCCCCATGGTTTTGAAAGGGCGGGAACTGGCGGCTCTGGTCATCCTGGGCAGGGTGACCGGGATCTATCGTTCCGTGGAGAAAGGATGAATCAATGGTTTTGAGGGCTGCCTTGAAAAATGAATGACCTGATTCCCTTAAAAGAAATTAGACGGCTGGCCTTATCCGGAGGAAGCATCCTCTTTTTTGGAGAGGCCATGTCCCGCCTCTCGGCCTACCTGATGGGTCTGCTGTCGGCCCGAGGGTCACCTCTTACCCTGGTTGATGCCGCCCAAGCCTTTGATCCCTATCGGGTAGCCAGGATAGGCCGCTTTAAGGGAATTCCCCCGCGCCTGCTCCTGGAACGTATCCGCCTCAGCCGGGCCTTCACCTGCCACCAACTGGTAACCCTGCTCTGTGAGACCCTGCCTCGGGACGGAAGGAAAGAGCCCCTTTTCATCCTGGGTCCCTGTGGTCTGTTTTATGATGATCAGGTGGCCTTGAAGGAGCGGCAGGCCCTTTTCAAACAAGTACTCCGTTCCCTGAAAGGGTTAAAAGAAAGAGGCCGGAGGATTTTTCTCTTCCAGCCCCCGTTAGCCAGGCAAATCAAAACCTATTATTTCGGCCGGGACCTGGCCCGTTCGGTCCGCTGGGTTATCCGAGTTCAGTGGGCGAAAGAAAAATTGGAAGGCCGGCTTTATCCCTCCTTCGCCCTTCCGGCGAGAAAGGATTAGCGGTGGGACGGACCGTCCTGCCTTTCAGCCAGGCCTTGGAGCGAGAGTATGGAGACTGGAAGAAGTTCCGCCGCGGATTGCGTCGGGAGGACCAGGAGATTTTAGACCGGCTTTTCGACCTGGCCCGCATCCATGTCCAGGCCGGGGTCTATGCCTCCCGCCCCTGGCCGTTGGAGACCATCCTGATCTCAATTCTCATTGAACAGGAAAAGGGCCTCCAGACCCTCCGGAAAGAGGTAACGGAAATGCGCGACCAACTGCTCCATCTTGAGAAATAAACAAGCAATGCCTTCCCACGGCTGGCTTATTGATCTCTATGTCCGGGAAGATTTCCTGGCCCTCTGGTTCCGGCTCCGATCCGGGGAACTCCTTTGCCTGACCGATTCCTTTCCCTATCGTTTTTATGCCTGGGGAAACCCTTCGGCCCTCCGCCATTTGGAAAAAACCCTAAGACCCTATTTACGAAATACGGCCTGGACCCGGCGGATCGAATTCTGGAGCGGGAAACCGATCTCGGTGCTGGAACTGGAAATCCGTTCTTTAGAGAAACTGCCCCAAGTTCAGCGATTACTGGCCACGTGTCCGGAAGGCCTTACCCTTTATAACTGTGACCTGAGCATCCCCCAGTATTATGCCTATGAGAAAGGGTTGTTTCCTTTATGCTCCTGTGAAATAGAGTGGGAACGGGGAAGCCTGAAGACCCTTAAGGTCTTGAGCTCTCCCTGGGATCCGGATGCCGATCTGCCTGAACTGAAGGTCCTGAAAATCGGCCTCACCGGTCATCCCCAGATCTCCCTGGACCGGGGGAATTCCATTCAAATTTTGCAGGAAGGTGTTTCGTTTGAAATAGAGGCCTCGGATATACCCGGGCTCCTCCGGAAACTGAACCATTGCCTGATGCGCCTGGACCCGGATCTGATCCTCTCCCGTCATGGAGACGCCCGCATCTTGCCTTTCCTCTGGAAGTGGGCTCAGAAAGAAAAAGTCCCTTTGGGCCTGGATCGGGATCCCCGGCCTCCCCTGCGGGCCAAGATAGGCCAAGGCCGCTCTTATTTTTCCTATGGCCAGGTCCTTTATCAAAGCACGGCGTTCCCTCTTTACGGCCGTCTCCATATCGATCAGGAAAATTCCTTTTTCTATAAAGAAGCCGGCCTGGAAGGAATCTTCTTTCTCTCCCGCCTGACCAAGCTGCCGGTTCAGACCCTGGCCCGCGCCACGCCGGGAACGGCCATCACCTCCATGCAACTGGACCGGGCCGTCCGGAAGAGGATACTCATTCCCTGGAAAAAAGGTCGGCCCGAAACCTTCAAAACCGCCTGGGAACTCCTGGTGGCCGACAAGGGCGGGCTGGTCTTTCAGCCTCCCATCGGCCTCAAGGAAAGGGTGGCCGAAATCGATTTTGTCTCCATGTATCCCAGCATCATGGTCCGACACAATATTTCGCCCGAGACCATGCTTTGCCGCTGCTGCCCGGAGCCGGTGGTGCCGGAGGCAGGCACCAACATCTGCCGGAAGCGGGAAGGGTTGGTGCCCCAAACTCTGCGCCCCATATTGAAATTAAGGGATGAATTAAAACATCGGATCAAGACCGGTCATCCGAAAGGGCCTCTTTATAAATCGATGCGGCAGGCCCTGAAGTGGATTCTGGTAACCTGCTTTGGCTATATGGGCTACAAGAATGCCCGCTTCGGCTGCATCGAGGCCCACGAAGCCATTACTGCCTTTGGTCGAGAGAAGCTGTTGCAGGCCAAGGAGTGCGCCGAAGAACAAGGTTTCCAGGTCCTCCACGGCCTGACCGATTCGCTTTGGATTCAGGCAGAGGGTTTGGATGAGACCAAGGTAGAAGACCTGCTGATCGCCATCCGGGAGCGGACCGGCCTGGACATCAGCCTGGAAGGGATCTATGACTGGATCATCTTTCTGCCATCCAGGGTCCGGGCCAGCCGTCCGGTGGCCAATCGTTATTTCGGGCTTTTCCAGGATGGGACAGTGAAAATCCGGGGGATCGCCTGCTGCTGCCATGACTCCCCGCCCTTCATCAAAAATGCCCAGAAGGATCTTTTGCTGACTCTTTCGGCGGCCAAGGATCGAGCGCATTTGGAGCAACAGGTCCCCAGCGTGCTGGAACGCCTGGAGGAATATGTTCTTAGTCTAAGAGATGGCCAAGTGCCGTCCCGTGACTTAATCATCCATCGCCGCCTAAGTCAAACCCTGGAGGAATATAAAGTCAATACCGCTTCCGTTCTGGCCCTGCAGCAATTAGAGGCCGTGGGTATCACCCTTTATCCGGGCCAACGGGTGGGCTACGTTTTGCGTGACACCGCTTCAGCCTCTTCTTCTGAAGCCGGCGTTCTTCCCGCCCCTTTCTTGGATGGAGGAGAATCTTACGACCGGAAGAAATATCTGGATCTCCTGCTCCGGGCCGCTGCTGAAGTTCTGGTTTCCTTCGGGTTAAACCTTAAAGATCTGGAGTTTAAATTTGGGTCTGGACCACCAAGCCAAACAACTGCAAGAAGAGGCCGGCGTTGTCATGACCATCTCGGTCGGGAGGCTTTCAAGGGTTTACAGCGAGCCATAAAGTTGTTAAGATAAGTTTCAATGAAAACATTTTACTAAAAATAAACTGAATTACAGAGAGTTACGGTTCTATCCCATGAATGCTACTGAAAACAGGACAACGGAATCCAAAAAAATTGTAGGGGTAAAATTTCAATCTACCGGGACTATTTATGATTTCGACTGCGGCCATTTTGTCTTAAAATGCGGGGACCGGGTCATTGTCAAGACCGAGCAGGGCCTGGGCCTGGGGAAGGTAGTCCGAGGACCGAACAAGATAGACAAGATTGAGGAAGGGAAGGAAATCAAGAAAATATTCCGTCTGGCCCATGAAGCCGATTTAGACCAGTACCGCAAGGTCCAGGAAAGAGAAAAAGAGGCCTACTCTTTTTGCCAGGAGCGGATCCGGGAGAGTAAGCTGGTTATGAAACTGGTCAGGGTCGAAAGTTATTTTGACGGCAGCAAGATCATTTTTTATTTTACGGCCGACGGCCGGATTGATTTTCGTGAATTGGTCAAAGACCTAGTGCACCGCTTCCATACCCGGATCGAGATGCGTCAAATCGGCGTTCGTAATGAAGCTAAGATGTTGGGCGGCTTGGGGCACTGCGGGAGAGAAGTGTGCTGTTCCGCTTTTCTCCCGGATTTCGCCACCGTTTCGGTGAAAATGGCCAAGGAGCAAAACCTGCCCCTTAATCCGACCAAAATCTCCGGCCTTTGCGGCCGGTTGATGTGCTGCTTGACCTATGAGTTTGAAACCTATCTGGAGCTTAAGAAGGATTTCCCCAAATGTGGAAAGACGATTATGTGCTCCCTGGGACCGGTCAAGGTCCTTCGCCAAAATATCATGGAGGGCACGTTGCTCGTCGAAACTCAGGACCGGGAAGAAAAGATCCTGAAAGTGGCCGAACTGCAGAAAGGGGCTTCCGACCCCAAGAAGGATAAGGAATAAATAGCCGTGGATAACTATTTTTATGTGACTACCCCTATTTATTATGTGAATGCCGAACCCCACATCGGCCATGCCTACAGCACCTTGGTGGCCGATACCTTAACGCGTTATTATCAATCCCTCGGCTATCTCACCCGGTTTCAAACCGGGACGGACGAACATGGAGAAAAGGTGGTCCAGGCCGCCCAGAAAGAGGGCCTGGATCCGAAAGCTTACGCCGACCGGATCAGTCGCTTGTTCCAGGACACCTGGCCGGACTTGGATATTTTCCCTGATCATTTTATTCGAACCACCGATCCGGATCATATCCAAGTCGTCACCTATATCCTGAATAAGGTTTACGCCTCCGGAGATATCTATTTCAGCGAATATGAAGGGCAATATTGTCTGGGCTGCGAACGGTTTTATACCGAAAGGGAACTGCTGGACGGATGTTGTCCGGATCATCAAACCAAACCGACCTTGGTTAAAGAGGCCAACTATTTTTTCCGGATGAGTGCCTATCAGGACTGGTTGATTGACCAGATCAAAAGCCATCCGGACTTTATCCGGCCGGAACGGTATCGCAATGAGGTCTTGTCCTTTTTAAACGAACCCCTGGAGGATCTGTGCATTTCCCGCCCCAAAACCCGTTTGACCTGGGGGATTCCTCTTCCTTTTGACGAGAACTATGTCACCTATGTCTGGTTCGATGCCCTGATCAATTATCTCTCCGGCTTAGGCTATCCTCAGGGGGAACTATTTCCAAAGTTCTGGCCGGCGGCGGAACATATTATTGCCAAAGATATTTTAAAACCCCACGGGATTTATTGGCCCATTATGTTGAAGGCCGCCGGGATTGCGCAGTATCGCCATTTGAACGTCCATGGTTATTGGAATATTGATCAGACCAAGATTTCCAAAAGTCTCGGCAATGTGATCCGCCCGGCCCAACTCAAAGAAAAGTTCGGGGGCGACGCCGTTCGTTATTTTTTCCTTCGGGAAATGGTCTTCGGGCTAGATGCCCATTTCACTGAAGAAGCCTTGGTGCAACGGATTAATGCCGACCTGGCCAATAACCTAGGCAATTGTTTCAGCCGCAGCCTGGCTATGATTGAAAAATATTGCGCCGGAAAGGTTCCGGAACCCGGCCCATCCGGTCCGGCCGAGGAAGGCTTAAAAAATTTAACCCGGGAAGTTCAGGAAACGGTCAGAGAGGAAGTCCGGAGGCTGTCTTTTCACAAAGCCTTAATGGGACTCTGGGACCTGATTGACGGGCTGAATAAATATATCGACGGCCAGGCTCCCTGGGCCTTGGCCAAGGACCCGGAGAAAGGGCCACGATTAGCCACGGTCCTTTACCATATCGCGGAAAGCCTTCGTCAGACGGCCCTGCTCCTTTACCCTTTTCTGCCTCAAACGTCATCCCGGATGAAGCAGCAGTTGGGAATCCCCCCGGAGAAAGGGTCTCCCAACTGGAACAGGGAACTGGCCTGGGGAAAACTGAGTCCGGGAACAACCATCGTAAAGGGACCGGCTCTCTTCCCTCGGATAGAACCGGAAGGGAAAACCGCCCCGGAAGCCCCAGGAGGAGAGTTGAAAAATGCCCTCCGCTTCCAGCCGGCGCAACCCTTTGCCGAATTCCAGAAGTGGGATTTGCGGGTCGCCCGGATTGAAAAGGCCGAAAGGGTCCCTAAATCCAATAAGCTGTTGAAACTGGAAATTGACTTAGGGGAAAAAAGGATCCTGGTGGCCGGCATCGGCCAGACCTATTCACCCGAAGAGCTGATTGGAAAAAAGATCATTGTGGTGGCCAACCTGGAGCCTTCCCGTATCATGGGGGTAGAATCCCAAGCCATGCTTCTGGCGGCCAAGGACGAAAAGGGGTTAACATTGATCGTCCCGGAAGGAAACCTGGGTCCCGGAGCCAAGGTGTCCTAAGGGGCTACCAAGAGGACAAGCCCATAGCCTTGATTGCCGTCGATGCTCTTCCACATCGTTTCCCTTTTCTGTTTCTCGACCGGATCCAGACCCTGATCCCAGGCGAGCAAGGCATCTTTTGTTTTCGGAGCTCGGCCGATGGTTATTATCTTTCGGGAAGCACCCCGCCTTCTTTTCAGCAGGCCCTCCTTTTGGAAGCCATGGCCGAGGGGGCCGGACTCATTTTGATCAGCGAGTCAGGCCAAAAGGATGAACCCGCTCCGGGGAAAGGCTATCTTTTGCGATTGGACCGGGTATTTTTTGAGGCCCTTCCCCAGGCCGGCCAGGAGATATGTATCGTTGTGAATAAAAAAATGGTCTTCGGGCAGATGGTCCAATTTCAGGCTCAGGCGAAATCCGGGGACGTCGTTGTCGCCCGGGCAGAACTCACCTTGTGGCGCGAACCAAGGGAACAGGGTCAGGAGGATCGTTGAAAGTCGGTTTGCTTATCCCGGCCTATAATGTTGAAGATCAGATCGGCGCCGTTATCGAGGGTGCCCGGCCCTGGGTGGATGGAATTTTGGTCCTGGACGACGGTTCCTCGGACCATACCCGCGAAAAGGCCTTAGGTCTGGGGACGGAAGTCATATCGAATAAGCCTAATCGAGGGAAGGGGTATGCCTTGAAGCAAGGTTTTGCCTATTTCCGTTTTCATGGGTTTGAGACCATACTGACCATAGATGGCGATGGACAGCATGACCCCCGATATATCCCCCACTTTCTCGAGGCCTATAAAAAGGGAAAGGCCCAGGTCATTATCGGGTCCCGAATGGAAGAAGGTTCAAAAATACCCAAAGCCCGCTATGTTCTCAACCTGATCGGGACCTACTGCCTTTCCTGGGCTACCGGACAATATGTCCCCGATTCCCAGAGCGGCTATCGTCTCTATGAGACCAAAGCCTTGGAGGGTTTATCCTTGAAAGATAACCGGTTCGCCCTGGAAACCGAAGTATTGATCAAGCTGGCCAAACGAGGTTGTGTCTTTTCCTCTATCCCCATCCCGGCTATTTATAATGAGGTCCGGCAGGCTTCTAATTTCCGGCCGGTGAAAGACATCTATCAGATCAGCATGTTGGTCCTAAGGAGTATTTTTTGGAAACGAGAAACCCCGCGGCCGAAAGGAACGTTCCTGTTGCCCTTTCGCCGGCGATTCGGTTGAAGCGGTGGAGAAAAGAAAAGCCGTTATAACCGGCATCGGGGTGGTCACCTCCATCGGAACAAACCGCCGGGAGTTCTGGCAAAACCTTATCGCCGGCAAGACCGGTATCGGCCGGATAGACCTGTTTGATACGGCCCAATACCGAGTCACGATTGCCGCCCAGGCCAGGGGTTTTTCGGGCCGGGAGCACTTTACCTCGCGGGAATGCCGGCGGCTGTCCCGCTCCGACCTCCTGGGCCTGGTGGCAGCCCGGGAAGCCCTGGAAGAGATCCCCTTTAACACCCCGGCCCTTCCTCCCGACCGGATAGCCGTTGTCTTGGGCGCTGGAGCAGGGGGGATCTATCCGGCTGAAATCTATCGTCAGGACCTTTATCGTCATAAAAAACCGCGCTATCCTTCTTTTCTGCTTTCGTTTCCCATGTGCAGTCTGACCGATCATATCGGCAACCGCTGGGGCCTGACCGGTCCCCGGGCCACTATTGATACGGCCTGTTCCTCGACCATCACGGCCATCGGACTCGGTTTGGATTTCATCCAAAGAGACCAGGCTGATCTGGTCATTACCGGCGGCAGTGAATCCCTCTCGCAATTGACTTTTTCCGGATTTAATGCTTTGAAAGCCTTGGACCCCGAACCCTGCCGGCCTTTCGACCGGACCCGGCAAGGGCTTTCTCTGGGCGAAGGGGCCGCCCTGCTGATTCTTGAAGAAAAGGAAAGGGCCCGGGAACGGGGAGCTCCGGTCTATGCCGAGGTATTGGGCTATGGCACCTCCGGGGATGCCCATCACATAACGGCTCCCCATCCGGAAGGGCGGGGGGCGATTTTGTCTATGGAGCGGGCTATCGCCAGGGCCGGGCTTTCGGCCGATGATATCGATTTCATCAATGCCCACGGTACGGCCACCCCGGCCAACGACCCGATTGAAACCAGGGCCATTAAAAAGGTTTTTGGAGATCGTGCCTATCGGATCCCGGTTACCTCCATTAAATCCTCGATCGGCCATTGTCTGGGCGCAGCCGGTGTTTTAGGGGCCGTCGCCGGTATCCTGGCCTTAGACCAAGGGGTCCTGCCCCCTACCCTGCACTTTAGGGAGCGGGATCCGGCCTGTGATCTGGATTATGTTTTTAACCAGGCCCGGAAAAAAGAGATACAAACCGTGCTTTGCAACGCCTTCGCCTTCGGGGGAAATAACAGTTCCATTGTCTTTTCAAAACCGGATTATGCATAACGCCGCGATTGTGGTGACCGGTATAGGGGTTATCTCTTC
The DNA here is from genome assembly GCA_963711835.1 of uncultured delta proteobacterium. Classification (GTDB taxonomy): domain Bacteria; phylum Desulfobacterota; class RBG-13-43-22; order RBG-13-43-22; family RBG-13-43-22; genus CAVQFQ01. Next base: position 26,723 of record CAVQFQ010000018.1, read on the forward strand.
CTTGGGGATCGGCCGGGAGGTCTTCTGGAAACAGTTTCTGGAAGGGCGGACCGGCATCAGACCTTTGACGGAAATTTCGCCTTTGGAATCCCCTATAGACTTCGGCGGAGAGGTGCCGGGATTCAAGCCCAAGGAATATCTCTCCCCTTTGGTTTATCGCAAGATGGGCCGGACCTCCCGTCTATCCGTGGCCGCCAGCATAGAGGCCCTTAGTGATGCCGGATTAACCATCAATGAGGCTGGTCAGGACCGGATCGGGGTGGTCATGGGAACGGGCTATGGAAATTCAGGACTGACCGACGATTTTTTTTTAAGTTTCATGGAAGGGGGCGCCCAGGGAGCAAATCCCCTCCTTTTTGCCGACACCGTCCCCAACACGGCCGCCAGCCACATCAGTTTATATCATAAACTTCGGGGTCCTTTGACGACCTTTTGCCAGAATTTGATTTCCTCTGAACTGGCCCTGGCTTATGCCTGCCAGGTTCTCGATTCCGGCCAGGCCGAAGCCATGCTGGTGGGCGGGGCGGATGAGCTCTCTCCGATTCTCCTTCATGCCTTTTCCGTCTTTAAAGCCTTGAACCCATCCCCAAACCCGATCCTTGGTAAAGGGATCATTCTGGGAGAAGGGGCCTGTATATTAGTCCTGGAGCGGGCCGAAAAGGCCCTGGCCCGGGGGGCCCGGATTTATGGGGAGATCAGGAATTGTGTTTTAAACAGCGGGGTAACTCAACCGGTCCAGTTTGAAGGAGAGGGTAACGAAATGAAAAAGGCGGTTTCACGTTGCCTCAGCCCTGAAAATGAACCGGAAGCAGTGGAGTTGATCGGGCTTTCGGCCAATTTTTCTAAGGACCTGGACCGCCTGGAATATGCCGTCCTCAAAGAGGTCTTTGGGGCTAAACTCTCTCAAATAGCCTTATCCCCATTAAAATATTTCAGCGGAGAATTTGCCGGCATGGGCACCTTGAGACTGGCGGCCCTGCTTCTGGCTATGAGGGATCAGGTCCTTCCCCCCAGCGTCAACCCTTCCGAATTAGTGCCTGGTAAGCCTTGGGACCGGGCCTTTATTCCCGCCAGGTCGGGACCGGTAACCCAGGCCCTATTAACCGGGTTTTCCTTTGGGGGAGGAAATGCCTGTCTCTTAGTGAAGAAACCGACCTATTAAACCCTGCCCTAAAATTCCGTTTTGTAGCCTCAGCCTTGGCCAAAAGTAACCCTACTGGACCTGGCGAGTCCGCGTGCTCCATCCCAGGAAGAAGGGGAGGCTAAAAAAATTCCGGGCTGTCGGCCCGCTGTTTTTCTGTTTTGCCTTTTTCCAGATCAACACGGGTGAGGAGAAGAAGACCCAAGGCAAAAAGTACGGCTAAGGAGAGAATCCCCCAGCGCAGACTGCCGGTCATTTGGAGGGTCATCCCATAAATAAGGGGTCCGAAAATGGCCGAAAATTTCCCGATGACCCCGAAAAAGCCGAAGAATTCAGCACTGGCGGAGAGCGGTGTCAACTGACCCTGGAGTGCCCGGGAAGAGGCCTGGGTGCCTCCCAAGACCATCCCGGCCAGAAATCCCAGGAACCAGTATTCCTTCTTAAGATCCCCTAAAACCCCCAAGAAAAAAGCCCAGATGGTGATGACGATCCAGATAACCAGGGTTATGAGAATGGCTTTTTTGTTCCCCCAGGCATCAGCCAGGCGCCCGACTAAAAGGGACCCCAGGAAGGCGGTGGCCTGGATGAAGAGGAAAAAAAAGATAAGCTCCTGTTCCTTAAAGCCCACGATCTCCACCCCATAGATGGAGGCCATAATAATGACGGTCTCCACCCCTTCATTGTAACAGAGATAAGCCAGAAAGAAGCGGAGAAGTTGACGGAAGTTTCGGATCTTTTTCAGGGTCTGAAAAATCCGGTGAAATCCGATCCTGAAATAACCCGTCCCTTTACCCGGATGGATGTCCTGATGGGGCGGCCGCTCCTTAAGCCAGGTCAGGGTGGGGATGGCAAAGAGGGCCCACCAGAGGGCCACCGAGAGAAAACAATCCTGGACCGTAAAATAGCCTTTGGGAAATCCCAGCACCTGGGGATACTGGAGCATGATCAAATTAAGCACCAGAAGGAGCCCGCCGCCCAGGTAGCCGACGGCCCAGCCGAGTCCGGATACCCAACCCAGGTGCTCTTCCGGGCAGATCTCCGGGAGAAAGGAGTTATAAAAGACATTTCCGGCTGCAAAACCGATATTGGCCAGGATGAAGAACAGGGCGGCCCGAAGATAGGTCCCCTCTCCTACAAAGTACAAGCATCCGGTGGCCATGACCCCCAAGGACCAGAAAAAAATGAGCATCTTTTTTTTAGCCCCGGAATAATCGGCTATGGCCCCTAAAACCGGGGCCAGAAAGGCAGATAGGGCCAGGCTGATGGAAACGGTAAAAGTAAACAAAGAGGCCCCGTGGAGATGGAAACCCCAGATGACCACCCCTTTTTCTCCACCGGCAATTTTCAAGGCGAAGTACTGGTTAAATATAACGGCCAGGATCGTGGTGGCAAAGGCCGAATTGGCGAAATCATAAAGGGCCCAACTGTAAATCTCTTTTCGATTATAAGAAGGGGCGGTCATGAGAATAATTCCATCGCTCTTAATTCCGGAAATTTATCTCTAACTTTTCAATATCAGGTGGTGGGGAGTCTTATTTTTTGAATTGTCCAAAGGGTAACTAGAGCCCCTAATCCGGCCCGAATAACTAAGTTTATGTTAGAACAGGGCATTCACCAACACTTATTTCCAGCTTGGGTGTAGGCCTGCTGATGAAATAGGGTTCGCATTTTGGCCCGGCAAAGAAGCTTATGGCTTTGGGGTGGACAACTCAAAAAATAAGACCCACCACCACCATTTCTTCAGGACTTTAGAAAAAATTTCCAATATCTTTGGTCAGTCTTTAACAGGATGCGGAAAAACTCATTTTTACAGGTTGTTCAAAAAGGTCCAGATACAAGGCGCCCGAATTCCCGAGGAATGAGGCGTACATAAAAGTACGTCGCAATGACCAGGGATGAGGGTAATCCCGCGAAGCGCGGGATAGATGGGCCTTTTTCAGCAACCTGTTAATTAAAAAGAGACATCTGTTTCTTTTTGGGGTGCGCAGACGGTTTTTTCCCTGCCGAACTGACCTGAGATTTAAGTTCCGCTTCAATATCCTCCAGGAAAGGGGAGGGTGATTGGGACAGGTATTGCCCGAATAGGTTTCGTTTTCGGGCCCAGGTGAGAACAAGCTTATCCTGAGCCCGGGTCAGACCCACATAGAAAAGACGCCGCTCTTCTTCCGGATCCGATTCTTTTAACAAGCTAAGGGGCAAGAGATTGGCTTCGCAGCCGGCAATGATGACAAAAGGGAACTCGAGCCCTTTGGCGGCGTGTAGGGTTAACAGGCTGACTTTCTCCTGATCCGGTTCATAGGTATCCAAACCGGTTTGTACGGAAAGGAGGTCCAGAAATTCTCCCAGGGTTCCTTTAAAAGCGGCCGCCCAGGACAGGAGTTTTTTCAAGGCATCGGCTCCTTCCAAAGAGATTGCTTTCGGGTCCATAACCCCCCGGGAGAATAGTTCATTCAGGGCAGGCGCAGGAGGAATCTCCAAGGGATGGGAGCGTTTCAGGTAAGTCAGGCAGGTTCGGACCTCAGGCCGTTCAGCCCAATGTATTTCCTGAACCCTTTGAAAAGGGATCCCTTTTTTCATAAAGGCCCGGGCCAGGCCTTCCCCCTGGGCATGAAGGCGGTAAAGGACGGCAAAATCGGAAAAACTCCGGGTCAATATATCTCTGGCATAAGACCGCTCCCCCTGGTCCAGGAAGGTAAGTCCACCCATTTCTTTTTCAATGAGCCGAGTTACTTCCTCTCCTTCCTCCTCTTCCGAAGCAGTGACCAGGACCGGAATAACGCCTTCCCCGCCCTTTTGAGATCGGAGTTTGATTGGGGAGGGCTGGATTGAACCCTGAATGACCTGGATGGAAGCCTTGAGAACGGTCGGGTTGAGGCGAAAGGTTTCTTCCAACCGGATTTCAGCAAGGGAAGGAGTTTCCTGTTTGAGTCGGGAGAAAAAATCCGCACTGGCCCCGCGGAAACCGTAGATGGCCTGATTCGGATCACCGATGATCATCCATTCTTCATCTAATCGGGTCAGGCGTTTAAAAAGATCAAACTGAATTAAATTGATATCCTGAAATTCATCGACCAGGACAAAAGGGTATCGCTGCCGGGTGTCGGTTTGAAGCTGGGGGTTGTCCTCAAGAAGGGCCAGGGCCTGGAGAATCAGTTCGTCGAAATCCCAATAGTTGTTATGGGATAATTTATCCTGGTAGGCCTGATAGAGGCCGGGCCAGGCCGGGTAGGTCTCCCATTCCGGCAAGTGAGAGGAGTTAGCGGCAGGGATCCGGTTGTTTTTGGCGGCCGAGATACGCCTGGATAGCTCCTTGAATTGGGGGGCGGGGAATCGGGGATCCTTTTCCCGAACCGCTTCTTTCAGCACCGCCAGGGCCTCGGTCTCGGAAAGCAGTTGGCTGGGTGTGGCCAGGTTTTCATGTAAAAACCGAAAACAGAATCCATGAAAAGTGGTCACCCGGGGTAGGTGCGACGGTTGGGTCTGGACCACCAGTCCTTCAATCCGGGTCCGGATTTCATCGGCGGCTTTGTTGGTAAAGGTGATACCCAAGATCTGGTCGGGTCGAGCGATCCGGGCTTCAAGGAGATGAGCGATCCGAAAAGTCAGGGTGCGCGTTTTGCCGGTTCCCGGCCCGGCTACCACCATGAGCGGCCCGCCCCGGTGCCTGACCGCCTTTTGTTGGGCCGGTGTTAAGGAAGAAAGGTCCATAGCGCCTTCCTTTGTATAACAATCCTGTAATCAACCTCAAGGGAAATGATTCTGAGGTAAAAATAAAGATTTTAGACCCCAGGCTATATCGAAAAACATTAAAATCTTGACAAGAAAGTAAGAAAAATTTATTTTCTTGTTTGTCAAGGAGGGAGAACAATGAAAGCAGCAACCGTATCCCAAAAGGGACAAATAGCCATTCCCAAAGAAATCAGGGAAAAGCTTCGAATAAAAAGCGGCGACAAACTGGTTTTTAAAATCATTAAAGGGAAGATCACCCTGGAGCCGACGATCACCATTCCAAGGTCTCAGGCCTGGTTTTGGACCGATGAAGTTCAACAGAAAATAAAAAAAGTGGAAAAAAACTACCAGGCCGGTAATTTCACCCAATATGATGACCTCAACGATCTTAACAAGGATCTCAGCGAGTGATCCCGAACGTAATTACCATAGACCCTGAGTTTTTCTCCCAATACGAGGCCCTTCCTAAAACCGTCAGGAAAAAATTTAAAAAGCAATTGGCCTTCTTAAAAGACAACCCCAAGCACAGGTCCTTGCAAATTCACAAAATGGAAGGAACGGATTATTGGGAGTTTTATGTGGATAAAGGCTATCGGTGCATTTTCAAAAGAGAAGGCCATATGATTAGGCTGCTTTTTGTAGGCACCCATGAGTTGATCGACAGATTTTGAATTATTTTCCCACCCTTATTATTGAAAATATACTTTACGTTTAGATGCCTAGAAGTAACATATGGTTATCATGGTAAAACGACCTTTTTGGATTCATCTTGGGATAATACAGTAGTGTTATCCCGAATGATCGGAGGAAAGGGGTTACATGGCACAAATCGAGAGACAGCAGACGGTTCTTGACATCCTCTGGAAACTTGCGGGATCTGGTCGGCCTTAAAAGGCTTTTCTGGGAGGAACTTGAACTACGAGCGCGAAAACAAACCGCTCAGTATGCGCGGCTGGCCGGATATCGCCCGCAAGGCGCTGGTAGATGACCCCACCCTGTTTGCCAGCGGCGGGGAGGATTGACCTGATGGTCTATGAGCTTTATGGGCTAACGGAGGAGGAGATTGCTGTGGAAGGCGTGGCGGGTAAGGAGGGGAAATGAGCAGGGGTGCGTCTATTGGCAATAGCCGTGGAGGCGATTCTCTCTCCGGCAACACAAGGTCACCGGGAGTGAATGTGGTCAGTGTCCCGGCGACCTTGAGTCGCCGGACGCAAAATGTCGGTGCAGATACAAGGTCATCAGGATCCCTATACACTGCCCACAATCTCAAGCCGGCTTTCGCTCTCCACTACGACTGGACCGGCTGGCCGACCGCCGGCACGACGTCTGCCCGCACAGATGCGCCGCTGTAGCGCGCGAAACCGCGTCCTTATGGGAAAAGGACGGCCTGCGCCTGCTTGAACCTCACGCCACGGCTGAAAAGGTGCAGATTCTTTTCAGCGTCACCCCGCAGGTGAGCCCTACGTTCTTCTGCCAGCGCGTCAAAGGGCGGCTGCAGCATGCGCTCCGCAAGTTCGGCACGCCGGTGGATTTCAGCCGCAAGGTGTCGTTCCGCAGTCTCGGCGAGAACACCTCCGACGTGGTCGAAAACTATATCCGCGGCCAGGTCGGCAAGGGCGACTTCGCCGACCCGCGTTTTCGAGAGATCATGCGCCAGTTCACGATTGTCTCCGATGATGTGCGGCTGGCCGAGCCGTCGGAGTCCAACAGCGGGCGGTACTGGTACGACCTGCATCTCGTGCTGGTGGTGGCGGATCGTTTCAGGATCACCGCCCCCGAGCAGCTCGGACGGATTCGCGACGCGGCTTTGGCCGTGGCGGCGGAGGGCGGCCACCGGATCGCGGCTTTGTCGGTGATGCCGGACCATGTCCATATGGCGTTGCGCGGGAATATCGAGCGGTCGCCGGAAGAGATTGCGTTGGCGTTTCAGAATGGGCTGGCGCGGGCCGCGGGGTGCCGGGTCTGGCAGGATGGGTTCTACGTGGGAACGTTCAGTGAGTATGATTTGGAGGTCATTCGTCGCATTGCCAGGCAGTCGTGATCTCCTGCCGGACAAGCCGGCAGGAGGATAACCCCAGCGAGCTTGTCCGACCGAGAGGTCAGGCCTTCCGATTAAATGGCTGAAAAAAAAGGCCAGGGGTTAGCCTGGCCTGTCAAAAATCCGAGAAAAAAATGAGTTAAATCTCTTTTACTGTAATGGCACCGGATTCACAAACCTCAACACAACTTTCGCAGCCAAGGCACTCATCCATATTAACCGGGACGGCCTTATTGTCCTGGAGTTCGAAAACACTCACCGGACAGGTGTCCACGCAATTGGAATCCCCGGTGCATTTGTCGGCATCAACCGTAACCTCAAACATTGAACATACCTCCTTGCTCTTTTATAATTTTTTCCCCTAAATTCAGGGTGTTAATTCGATCCTGGTTAAACCCCCTGAGGGTTTCTCAGGCCGATGACCTAAGATTAAGGGGGGAGGTTAGATTATTTTTTTCCAAAGGTCAATCAAATTTTTAGGGCCGCCTCTCAGGATAATCTTCAGTAAATAAATTGATAATAAATTAAATAGGTTATGGAAATAGAGGAAGATTTTCTTTCTTCCGGGGAACCCGCCTCGGGCAGGATAATGAAAAAAAAGAAGGACCGGGAGATCCCGGTCAAAAAGATTGACCTTAGGGGGTGTTATGATAAACTTCTTCTTAAAACACCGTAAGACGTGAGGAGAATCCCTTATGCTAAATGACCTGGACCTGATCCGCTATGACCGGCAAATGATGCTTAAGGACTTTGGACCGGCCGGTCAGGAGAAGTTGAAAAAAAGCCGGGTCTTAATCGCCGGAGCCGGAGGGCTGGGGTCGGCCGCCGGGTTTTATCTGGCCGCTGCCGGCGTCGGGGCCTTGCGCCTGGTGGATCGGGATAAAGTCGAACTCAGCAACCTGAACAGGCAAATCCTCCACTGGAATGCAGACCTGGGCAGACCCAAGGTGGAATCAGCCCGGGAAAAACTGCTGCATTTCAATCCCGGGACTGCGGTAGAAATTTATCAGGAAGAAATAAATGAAAAAACCTTTCCGGATTTAATAGCCGGCTGTGATTTGATTATAGATGGGCTGGACAATTTTCCGACCCGTTATCTGATCAATGAAAAAATTCAGGAGCGGGGCGTCCCCTTTGTCTATGGGGGGATTCTGGGCTTCATGGGCATGGCCACCTTTATCCAACCCGGACAAACCCCCTGCCTGCAATGTCTTTTTCCCCAGGCTCCCCCGCCTCAGAAATTTCCGGTTCTGGGAACCACTCCGGGAATCATTGGTCTGATCGAGGCCAATGAAGCGATCAAGTATCTTTTGGGGCTGGGAAGACTCCTGTCCGGCAGACTCCTTATTTACAATGGCTTGGAAATGCATTTCTCCGAGGTAGTGATAGAACGGAACCGGGATTGTTTGACCTGCGGCCGGCCAGAATAGTTCATTGACTAAAATAAAATATCGCTATACTATCCAGAGCCATTTAAGGTAAGAAATCATAATTTCATAAGAAGGCTTTGGCGGCTGATGATCGATAACTTGAGACAGAACCCGCTCTTTCGCGGACTGGAAGAAGCCGAATTGGAAAAAATTAGAGGCATTGCCTCGGTCCATTCTTTCAGGAAGGGAACTTCCCTTTTTTCACAAGGAGAGGCGGCCAGCGGACTCTATCTGGTCATCAGCGGGCGAGTAAAAATTTATCGCCTTTCCCCACAAGGCCAGGAGTATGTCATGCGTATCGTCGGACCCGGAGAAACCATAGCCGAGGCGGCCGTATTTTCCGGGCAGACCTATCCGGCTTCAGCCGAGGTCTTGGAAGAATCCTCCTTGACCTATCTAAGGAAGTCCGATTTCCTGCTGCTCATCAAGGAAAGCCCCCAACTGGCCCTCAATATGATAACCGGCTTGTCCCAGCTCTTAAGGCAGCTGGCCCGGCAGGTGGAAGATCTTTCCTTAAAGGAGGTCTCGGCCCGATTAGCCCGATTTTTAATCGAGGAAGCAACCCGAATATCTCCTGCGCCGGACCAGGGTTTAAGAATTTCACTTGAAATCAAGAAAAATCTTTTAGCCGGCCGGTTGGGGACCATCGGGGAAACGCTTTCCCGGACCCTGGCCAAAATGAAACAGAAAGGCCTGATCGAAATGTCCGGGAATATGATCACGATCCTGGATCTTGAATCGTTAAAGGAAATTGCCGAAGGTTCAAAATTATAGGGAGAACCATTTTGGAGATTGTTTTTTTAGGAACGGGAGCGGCCTGGGGAGTTCCCGAAGTCGGTTGCCCTTGTCGCATCTGTCAGAAAGTGCGTTCGTTGGATGAAGAAAGAACCCGGAGTGCCTATCTTATAAAAGGCAAGGAAACCCTGCTCCTGGATTGCGGGCCGGATATTCGCCGCCAGCTTGAACGACAAGAGGTGGAGCGGCTGGATGCCATACTGATCAGCCATGAACACGCCGATCACTATTTGGGATTAGACGATATCACGGCCTTTCGTCGTCGTCTTTCCCGGGAAAAATGGCAGCCCATTCCCACTTACGCCACCAAAGCCGCCTGGGCGGTGATTAAGAAATCATTCGGGTACCTGTGCGGAACCCTTCTGGAACCCAGGGTCATAAAGCCCGGGGAAAGGGTAGCCGGTCTGGCTACGGATATTTATCCTTTTAAGACTTTTCACGGAGATTCAGCGCCCGGTTCGGTCGGTTTTATCATCGAAGAAGACCTTTCGGGAAATGCGCACAAATTGATTTATACCTCGGACTTTTTTGATGTACCCAAACTGGGCGGCCGCCTGATGGAGCCTGACTTCCTGATCCTTCAGTCGCACTGGCTGAATGAACCCCTGGTCAACCGGGCCCATAGCCTGAGTTTGGAAAGGGGAGTGGATTTTATCCAAGCCTGGAAACCGAAAAGCCGGATCTTTCTGGTCCATATTTCTGAAGCCTATCCCATCGAAGGCGACCCGGCCAATGAGGCCTTAAAAAAAGTGGCCCCTAAAAAACCGATGAAGGACCCCAAAACCAAATTACCCTATACCCTTCCCACCTGCCAGACGGAATGGCAGTCGGTAGCTGAAAAGGTCCTTCAAGACCGGGGAATTCCCACCCCGGTCCAGGTGGCTTCAGACGGCCTTAAGGTCCGCCTCTGGTAAGGGGGTCCCTTCCCAATACTTAAGTTACAGGAGGTCTTATGCTGTTTCCTGACTACCGACCCAGAAGATTGAGACAAAACGATGCCTTCAGAAGGATGATCCGGGAGACCTCTTTATCCGTCGATAACCTGATCTATCCCCTGTTTGTTGTGGCCGGTAAGGGGGTGCGCCGGCCCATCTCCTCCATGCCGGGGATTTATCAGTTATCCCTCGATGAACTGATTAAAGAGGCCCGACAGGTTAAGGAACTTCGTATCCCGGCTGTCCTGCTCTTCGGAATTCCTGATAAAAAGGATGAAAAGGCCTCCCAGGCCTATGACCCTAACGGGATCATTCAACGGGCCGTAAAGGTTCTCAAAGACCAGGTTCCTGACCTCCTGGTCATCTGCGACGTTTGTCTTTGCGAATACATGAGCCATGGGCACTGCGGCTTGATAAAAGGTCTGGATGTGGATAATGACGCTACCCTGGAACTTCTGGCCCGGACGGCCTTATCCCAGGCCAAAGCCGGCGCCGATATGGTCGCTCCGAGTGATATGATGGATGGAAGGGTGGCGGAGATACGCCAGGCCTTAGATGAAAATGGTTATGAAACGGTCCCGATTATGGCCTATTCCGCCAAATACGCTTCGGCCTTTTATGGCCCTTTTCGGGAGGCCGCCGAGTCCGCCCCGAAGTTTGGAGACCGGAAGACCTATCAAATGGATCCGGCTAATGTCCGGGAGGCCATTCGGGAGGTTAGCCTGGACGTAGAAGAAGGGGCCGATATTATCATGGTCAAGCCGGCCCTTGCTTACCTGGATGTGATCAGCAAGGTCCGGGAGGAATTTGATCTTCCCGTGGCCGCCTACAACGTGAGCGGAGAGTATGCCATGGTCAAGGCCGCAGCCCAGCAGGGCTGGATGGATGGAGAAAAAGTGATGATGGAGATCTTATACTCAATCCGTCGAGCCGGGGCTGACCTCATAATAACCTATTTTGCCAAGGAGGCAGCGGACCTGCTAAACAAGTAATCGCTGTTCGTTAGAGAGATCATGCCACCCGCATCAGCCAACCTTCCGGTCGCCCTGGCCTCCGTCCCTTCTCTGCGATTAGTCGCCTGGGAAGTTACCCGCCAATGTAACCTGTCCTGCCTTCATTGCCGGGCTTCGGCGGCTTCGGGCCCTTATCCGGAGGAACTAACCACCGGAGAGGGCCTCCAAGTTCTGGATCAGATTAGGGAAGTCGGACAGCCGGTTATCATCCTGACCGGGGGAGAGCCGCTGCTTCGTTCCGATATTTTTGATCTGGCCCGTCATGGACACGATCTCGGCCTTCGAATGGTCATGGCCGTGAATGGGACCCTTTTAGATCCTGTTACCGCCCAGAGGCTAAATGACTCCGGGATTCAACGAATCAGTATCAGCCTGGACGGCGCTTCCGCTGAAAGCCATGATTTTTTCCGCCAGGTTAAAGGCGCTTTTGCCGGGGCTCTGAAAGGGGCGGAATCAGCCAAGACCGTTGGTCTGGAGTTTCAGATCAACACCACGGTAACCCAATACAACCTAAATGAACTGGCTAAAATTCAGGAGGTTGCCCTGGAATTGGGGGCAGCGGCCCATCATATTTTTATGTTGGTGCCCACCGGCCGAGGCCGGGAATTATCAGACCAGACCATCTCCGCCGGTGATTATGAAAAGACGTTGACCTGGTTGGTCGGGCGGAAAGAAGAGCTGCCTATTTCGGTCAAGGCCACTTGTGCCCCCCATTACTACCGTATCCTTAGGGAGATAGCCCGTAAGGAAGGAAAAGAGATAACCTTTAAGTCCCATGGACTGGATGCGGTAACCCGGGGTTGTCTGGGAGGAACCGGATTTTGCTTTATCTCCCACCGGGGACAGGTCCAGCCCTGCGGGTATCTTGAAATCGATTCAGGCCATATCAGAAAACAAAGCTTCAAGGAGATCTGGGAAAACTCGCCGGTTTTTCAGGCCTTAAGGGACCGATCAAAATATACCGGGAAATGCGGTCGGTGTGAATACTTTAAGGTCTGCGGGGGCTGCCGGGCCCGGGCCTTTGAGGCCAGCGGCGACTATCTTTCTGAAGAGCCGCTTTGTACCTATCAACCCAGGGGGATGAAAACCCCGCAGAACCCATCTAATCTGTTGGAATAACGAAAAAGTGACTGCCCCGAGGATGGAAAAGACCTTTAAACTGGATCGAACCGACCGTGCTATCCTGAATGAAATTCAATCGCAGTTTCCTTTGATTGCCAGGCCATACAAAAAGGTGGCCCAGGGACTTGCCTTGGAGGAAAAAGAGATCATCGCCAGGGTAAAGCGCATGAAGGAAAAAGGGATCATCCGCCGGATTGGGGCTAACGTTAACTCCCGGAAATTAGGTTTTACCAGTACCTTGTGTGCCGCCCGGGTTCCCCGGGAAAAAATGGAAGGGTTCATTGAGGTGGTCAATCACTATGCGGGGGTGACTCACAATTATGAGAGGGAAGGCGACTATAATATCTGGTTTACCTTCATTGCCGAGTCCCAGGAACGGATCGAGTCTTCCCTGCAGGAGATAAGGCGGCTTAGCGGTATCGAGGATTTGATTAGTTTGCCGGCGGTCAAGATCTTCAAGATCCGGGTTGACTTTGAAGTCTAAACAAAGATACTTGAAATCTTTTTCAAGAAATGGTGTTGGAGGGTCCTATTTTTTGAGTTGTCCACCCCTAAGCCATGAGCTTCTTTGCCGGGCCAAAATCAGATAGTGTTTTGGCAACAGGCCTACACCCAAGCTGGAAATGGGCTGGGGTGTAGGCCCTGCTCTCAAATGATCTTAGCTATTCGGGCCGGATTGGGGGCTCTTAGTCACCTTTTGGACAACCCGAAAAATAGGACCCCCCAACACCTGATTATTCGGAAAGTTGGAGATAAATTCTCAGACCAACTATTTTTAACTAATCTAATGGCCATCCGAAAATCTTCGACTTCCGGATGAGCACTGATCTGATAGAGATAGGAAAGAAGGATGGACTATACAATCCCAACCGAAGATAGACCGGAACCCCGAATTGAAGTGGTTCCCCCCTTGGAGGAGAAAATGAGGGGTCCTGGTTCGATGATCCCCTCACCCAAACCTTCTCCGAAGCGGTCCCCATTAAAAATTTGGGGACCGGCCCTGGCGATTGCCTTGATAGGGGTGGGTTTTGGTTTGTGGTCTTTTGTAAAAACCGGACCGGCCACCGGGAAGACCGAAGGGTTTCCGGAAATAAAGGAATTAAAAGAAGGGATTCAGAGGCTAACTACGGAAGGGGCCGCTTTAAAAAAAGAGGTTGAAACCATAAAGGGTGAACTGGTGGGGGCCCAGGAACAAATAAAAGGGCTCAAAGAACAGGTGGTCGTTTTGGCCAAGAAGCCTGAAAAAACGCCCGAAAGAAAGGCGCCCCCCAAATCCATTTCCTATCGAGTGAAGAAAGGAGATTCCTTGGCCGCCATTGCCAAAAGATTCCGGGTACATCCGGAGGATCTGCGTAAATGGAACCAAATTCCCCCCAGGACCGATGTTAAGCCCGGTCGTATTTTAGTCCTTCACCCCCCTTCCTAAATAAACCTCGAAGTTGCATAAAAATTGATCGATAACGTGTTCTTTGTCAATTAAAACGGTGCGTTCTAACGGTTTCAGAGTTGAGACCAAAGTTCACTCCAATTGAGGTTTAGCATTCTAAAAAGTATCGATCAATTTTTACCCTTCGCGAAAGTCTGGGAAGTCGTCCCGCCGCGGCGGGATTCGCCCTGGACGCCTCGGATCTGCAACTTCCGAAACTTTTGCAACAGCGAGGTAAAGATACCCATGTTTTTCCGCCCCACCTAAAGTAATTGCAGGCCAAGAAGGCCCCCATATCTTAATAACATCTTGAAATTATAATATAAATTATTTCCATCGGTTCTGGCCCGCTTTTAAAACCGGGCCGACCGACTCCTTGTGAAACCAATAAGGAAATTTTAAGGGATTTGGGCTAAAAAATTTTTTTGAGAAAAAAAGATTTTTTAGCTTGAATTTTACGTGGAAAACATTATATTAGCACTGACTCGTGACGAGTGCTAATAAAACCCAATAATTTGTGGAAGGAGTGTGAATCTATGAAAATCAGGCCATTAAATGACCGGGTAATCGTCCAACGGATTGAAGAGGAAGAAAAAACCAAGGGAGGAATTATTATCCCGGATACGGCGAAAGAAAAGCCTCAAGAAGGGAAGGTAATAGCCGTAGGAGCAGGAAAGATCCTGGAAAGTGGAACCAAAGTCCCTATGGACGTCAAGGTGGGAGATCGGGTACTTTTTGGCAAATATGCCGGGACCGAGATCAAAATCGAAGGCGATGAGTATTTGATGATGAGAGAAGACGATATCTTAGGTGTAATAGAATAAAGGAGGGAGATGATTATGTCAGCTAAAGAGATAAAATATGATATGAAAGCCCGGGAGGCCCTTAAAAAAGGGGTTGACACCTTGGCCGATGCCGTTAAGGTGACCTTGGGACCCAAGGGACGCAATGTAATACTTGAAAAATCCTTCGGTTCTCCGGCGATTACCAAAGACGGGGTAACTGTAGCAAAAGAGATCGAATTAGAGGATAAATTTGAGAACATGGGGGCTCAAATGGTAAAAGAGGTGGCCTCCAAAACCAGTGACGTCGCTGGAGATGGAACTACGACAGCCACCCTGTTGGCTCAGGCCATTTACCGGGAAGGTTCCAAGCTGGTAGCCGCCGGCAGCAATCCTATGGCCATTAAGAGAGGCATTGAGAGGGCCGTAGAGGCCGTGGTCAAAGAACTCAAGAACATCAGTAAACCCACCAAAGATCATAAAGAAATTGCCCAGGTGGGGACTATTTCCGCCAATAATGACGCCACTATTGGAAATATCATTGCCGAGGCCATGGAGAAAGTTGGCAAGGAGGGAGTCATTACCGTTGAAGAGGCCAAAAGCATGGAAACGACCCTGGAGGTTGTTGAAGGCATGCAGTTTGACCGCGGATATATTTCTCCCTATTTTGTAACCGATCCCGAAAAAATGCAAGCGGTATTGAACGACCCCTACATACTCCTTAACGAAAAAAAGATCAGCAATATGAAGGATCTCCTCCCTCTGTTGGAGCAGATTGCCAAAATGGGCCGGCCCCTTCTGATTATTTCCGAAGAAGTGGAAGGCGAGGCCCTGGCCACTATGGTGGTCAACAAGCTGCGGGGAACCTTATCCTGTGCGGCCGTTAAAGCCCCTGGATTTGGAGATCGGCGGAAGGCCATGTTGGAGGATATCGGTATTTTGACCGGTGGCCAGATGATCTCAGAGGACTTAGGGATAAAATTAGAGAACGTGACCGTGAAAGACCTGGGGACCGCTAAAAGAATCACCATCGATAAGGATAATACTACGATCGTGGATGGCGGCGGAGAAAAATCGGCCTTGGAAGGCCGGGTAAAGCAGATCCGGGCTCAAATCGATGAAACGACCTCGGATTATGATCGGGAAAAACTCCAAGAACGGTTGGCCAAGCTGATTGGCGGGGTAGCCGTAATCAATGTTGGAGCGGCCACCGAGACCGAAATGAAAGAGAAGAAAGCCCGAGTTGAGGATGCCTTGAACGCTACCCGGGCAGCCGTTGAAGAGGGGATTGTCCCTGGTGGCGGGATTGCCCTATTAAGGACCATTCCGGCCCTGGAAAAACTAAAGGTCGAAGGAGAAGAGGCCCTGGGTGTCAATATTATCCGGAGAGCCTTGGAGGAACCGATTCGGCAAATTGCCAATAACGCCGGATTCGAAGGCTCGGTTGTGGTAGAGAAGGTTAAGTCCGAGAAATCAGGCTTTGGTTTTAATGCCGAGACCGGGATCTATGAAGACCTGATGAAAGCCGGGGTCATCGACCCAACTAAAGTAACCCGGTTTGCCCTTCAGAACGCCGCTTCGGTAGCCTCCCTGCTTTTGACTACGGAAGCCATGGTGGCCGAGAAGCCCAGAGAGAAAGAACCCATGCCCCAGATGCCTCCGGGTGGCGGAATGTATTAATTCTTTTAAAAACCCATAGTATAATAAAAAAGCCCCCGGAGAACCGGGGGCTTTTTTATTGCAATTTTCGGGATTGTCCCAAAGGGCTTCGGGGGTCTTGATTTCAAGGTTGTCCGAAAGGGTATCCGTAGCCCCAAACTGGGATCCACTCCGCAGGAGTGGGACTGAGCATTGTTTTGGATGCGAAGAACCCGGCCCGTCCGCCACGGCGGACTAAGTTGGTTGGGAGCCGGGCATTCATCCCGCCGAGGCGGGACTTTGGTGTTGGCCTGCTTCTAAACCCCATTATAAATTTCCTGCCCGGGTTCAGGCTGCCGGCGTTTTGGCGGACAATCCTTGAAATTAAGACCCCCGAAGCCCTCTATGAATGGAGTGCTAAAAAATCACGTAACTTTGGGACAAACTCCAATTTTCTTGACTTCCCCAAATCTATTTGATTAAAATTACACTACTTCACCTCTAAAGTTGAGGGACCTTATGACCTTCCGCCTCTTACCTGCTTTTGTCGGTGCCCTGCTTATTGTTCACACCTCCCTTTGGGCCAGATCAATGGTTATTACCGATCGTATTGAGGTGGGGCTGCGTTCCGGAATCGGCATTGAGCAGCGCATCATTTCAACCTTAAAAACCGGCGATCGGGTTGAAGTGCTTGAAGGGGACCGGACCTGGTCGAAAGTCAGGCTTCCAAATGGAACCGTCGGCTGGCTGGCCACCAGTTTTTTGGTGGAAAGCGTCCGGCCTCAAGTCCCTTTGGTGGATCCAAAAATTCAAGAAGAGTTACGGGGATTAAAGGAGGCCAATCAAAACTTGGTCAAGCAACTGAGCGATCTCCACCAGGAAAGGGAAAGGCTTCTTAAAGAAAGGGAGGATGGCAAGAGGCCGATCTCAACCCATCCACAGGAAAAAAATAGGCCCCTGCCGGCCGAAGTGGCTCAACTTAAGGCCAAGAATGAACAATTGGAAAAGGAGATCCTATTTTTTAAAAAGCAAGGAGCTGTTAAAGATAAAGAGCCTGGTTCGGGGCAGCATATTCAATGGTTTTTGGCCGGCTCCGGGGTTTTGTTTTTAGGATTGGTCCTCGGCTGGGTGATGAATCGAGGCCGCCGAAAACCATCCCGTTACTATTAACAAGTCATTTTCTTTCTTTGGCCAAAATCCTGACATCCACCTCCCCCTCAAGCAATCCTCTAAATTCTTGAGCGTCCTTATCAGACCCTACGATAGCGCCATAGTGGATGGGAACGGCTATCCGCGGTTTCATCACCTTGGCGGCTTCGGCCGCCTCTTTAGCCGTCATGACATAGGTTCCGGAAACAGGAAAAAAGGCAATGTCGGCCTGAATGGTTTTCATCTCCGGAATAAAGTCGGCATCACCGGGATGATACAAACGAACCCCTTCGATGGAAATGATAAAACCCAACCAGCCCTTGGCCTTGGGATGAAAGTCCTTATTGGTATTATAGGCGGGGACGGCCTCAACCGTAATACCCAGAACGGTCTTGGTTTCTCCCGGCTTTAGAATTTCAACCCGGCCGGAAAGTTTTTTGGCCGAATCAGGTTCGGTGAGGATGAGAGTCTCCGGTTTCTGAATCTTTTTCACATCCTCTGGGGAGCAGTGGTCGAAATGATCGTGACTGATCAGGATCAAATCTGCCGGAGGGCCGCCTGAAATATCATAAGGATCAATATAAAGCACGATGGTATCGTGATACAAAATACCATCATGCCCCAACCAGGATATTTTTTTAAAGACATCTTCGATCATGTCGGCCTCCTTTTAGATTAACACGCTGATCTTCGGTTTAATCTTCCCCAAGTAGGATTTTATGGTCCACCAGGGACATTTTTTTTATTTTGGCAGGCAGAATTTTTTGTTCTCCAAAGATATTGATGAGCCTTAAGTTCCCATTTTCCTGTTCAACAATATCCACACGTTCTAAGACCAGTTCTTCCCGGCCTTCTCGAATAATAAAAGCCGACGCTTCACACATTAGCCTATCCACTCCTTCAAACGAATGATTATCTTGTCCACTAAATGGGGCAGGGGTTCAGGGGCCAAACCGACCAACTCTATATTTTCCTGAGACAGGGGAACCAGAAGTTTCAGGCCGGGACTGGAGGCTACCGCCTGAGCGATAGCCGGTGTCACTTCACCCATCATGGCCTGGGCGAGAACGATCCCAATCGGGCCGATCAGAATATCCATTCGGGGGGCAGTTTGAATGATGGCGTTTTCTCCGGTAGCCCCTTTGTTGGCTCGGGCTTTCATCATCTGAGCCGTGGCAATGGAATTAGTTCCCAGGGCAACCACTTCCATTTTTTCGCCGAATTCTTCCCGAAGCCTTTTTATAATGGCGCTTCCGATGCCCCCGCCTTGTCCGTCTAAGATCCCGATTTTCATACTGTTCAATTTGCTACCCTATGCTGATCTTTTATGCCAAGCGCATCTAAAAAGCAAGCAAAAGGGTTTTTTATTTCCCTTGACTTGACCGTTTGCTCTTCGTATAGTTTCTGAAGCTGGATTATTATAACTAATTGAAATAACGCTCATAATCTCCTTAATGGCTTAACCGATTATTATTATTATTTATTTTTTTAATGGATATTTTTATTAAGGGAATCCTACTTGCCGTCCTGGCCTATTTTATCGGGTCCATTTCTACCGGGGTTATCCTCTCATATTACCTTGGCCAAAAAAACCTTCAAAAAGAAGGAAGCGGAAACATTGGGGCAACAAATGTTACCCGGTTGCTGGGGAAAAAATGGGGCCTCCTAACCTTAGTTGGAGACACGCTAAAGGGGATGATCCCCATTTGGCTGGGTCAATGGGTTCTGGAAGCTGAAAGCGAACAGTCTTTTCTCACCTTAAGTGTAATTGCATTGTCTGCCTTTTTGGGGCATCTTTTTCCTGTCTATCTTCATTTTAAGGGTGGGAAAGGAGTGGCTACGGCCTTGGGTATTTTCATTCTATTGGGTCCCAAGGCTCTTTTGGTAGCTATTCCCTTGTTTGTCCTGGTGGTCTTATGGGGAAAATATATCTCTTTGGGATCAATCAGTGCAGTCCTCTCTGTTCCTATCTCATTGATATTATTAAATTATAATATCTACGTGGTTCTATTGTCCTTTATCATGGCCGCAGCCATCATCTTGAAGCATAAGGAAAATATCCGGCGTCTTCTAAAAGGGGAAGAAAAAGTCTGGTATAATAGAAAGGGCTGATAAAAGGTGTTTAGCTGAGCGGATAGCTTCTTAAATTTTTTCCCAATACATTTTTTCTGATTTTTTTTGCTTGGAGGGCCTTCGGGCCAGACCTTTTTTCTTCCCTGGACGACTATCAATAGCCTGATGATCGTCATCTTCTCCGCCTTGTCCCTGGGATTTTTTTTGGATTCGATGGGCAAATTCTTCCGAAGGAATCCAGCCGGCACTTCGGGCACGGCAGAAAAATCCAAGTTCAACGTCGGAGGTCACCACTAAAAAATTCCCTGGTGCCTTTGAAACCAGTCGCTTGATAATATCGTCTGCTGTTTGGCCTATCTGGGAATAAAGGACCTTAATCCCTTTAAAAAAATCCCTCTCTTCGGAAAATCCCCCGCCTCGTACCCCATCGAAAACCACGGTTATCGGGTGGGGCTTTTGACGGCGGTATTCAGTGAGCCATTCCAATAATACTTCTCTCCCCCTGGAAAAATTCTGGGCCTCAACCCGGGAAAGGGGCGGGAATTTTCGGATTAGATTATAGCCGTCAATAATAATCTCAAAGGCCATGAGCTCACAAGACCACTCCTCTTTGCATCAGCAGATCGACCACCCGAATCAATTCCTCCTCGGAATGGAAGAAAATTTCCAGTAACCCGCCTTTCTTCTTTCTCTTTACCCGAACCCTGGTTTTATACTTTTGGATCAAATCCTTAACCCACTCTTCCTCAGGCGGGATAGTTATGAAATGCCTCTTTCCTCCCAACTCACCGATTTTTTTAATGATCCGTTCCAGTTCGCGTACCGAAATCCCTTTCGTAATTGCTTCCTTGGTCAGCCGGATCTGATCTTGAGGAGAATCAAGACTTAGGAGACATTTGGCATGGCCAAAAGACAAGGTACCCTCAAAGATTTTTTCCTGAACAAACGGGGGTAATTTCAAGAGGCGGAGGACATTGGCGATGCTCGACCTATCCTTCCCGACCCTGCTTCCTACTTCCTCCTGGGAAAGGCCGAATTCCTTAATCAGGCGCTGATAGGCCTCCGCCTCCTCCAGAGGATTTAGATCTTGGCGTTGGATATTTTCGATCAGGGCCAATTCCAATTGAGCCCTTGGTCCGGTTTCTCGAATAACCACAGGAACTTCGCCAAAGCCGGCTTTTTGGGCGGCCCTCCATCTTCTTTCCCCGGCAATCAATTCATACCCTTTGTCTTTCCGTCGAACGATCAAAGGTTGAATAATACCATTTTCCTTAATGGACTCGGCTAATTGATCGATGGAGGCGTTTTTTATTTTTTTTCGGGGTTGCAGAGGATTCGGGCTGATTTCTTCGATCCCTACAGAAAGAAAAGTCCTCGGCTGGCTTTCGCGATACTCCCCTGAAGGGATCAGGGCCCCCAATCCCCGGCCCAATCCCTTCTTTTTCAGACTAGTGCTCTTGGATTCTTCCATTTAGCCCTTCTCCTTCCAGAACTTCTTTGGCCAAGTCCAAATAGCTTTGGGCCCCTTTGGAATGGATGTCATAGAGGACAACCGGCATTCCATGGCTGGGACTTTCGCTAATCCGAACATTTCTCGGAATTACGGTCTTAAATACCAGTTCTTTTAAATGGGTTCGGACCTCTTTCTCAACCTGGGAAGAGAGGTTGTTCCGAACATCAAACATCGTCAACAAAATGCCCTCGATATAAAGAGCAGGATTTAAATTTTTTTGAACCATCTGGATGGTACCTAATAACTTGCTCAACCCCTCTAAGGCATAGTATTCACATTGGGTGGGAATAATTACCGATTGAGCGGCCGTCAGGGCATTAATGGTTAGTAAGCCGAGAGAAGGAGGACAATCCAAAAAGATATAATCAAAGTCCGGCCGTAAGGACATGATTTGTTGTCTCAACACTTTTTCCCGGTCAGGCAGGTTAACCAGTTCGATCTCGGCCCCGACCAGGTCCATGTCGGAAGGGATGATCTTTAGGAGAGCAATAGCGGTTGGTAAGATAAGGGCGGATGGGTCCACCTGGTCGATAATGAGCTGATATAACGATTGATCTATTTCCTTTGGGTTGATTCCCAGCCCACTGGTGGCGTTCCCCTGGGGGTCGCAGTCAATAACCAGAACCTTTTTATCGGAAAGGGCCAGGGCCGCAGCCAAGTTAATGACCGTAGCGGTTTTCCCTACCCCTCCTTTTTGATTGACGAAGCTGATAATTTTGCCCATAGAAGAGTTTGACCCATTATTATTTGAGGTTATCCCAACGTTATTTTATTTTTTAGCCATCCGGTTCTATGGGGCTTCAGGGGTTTTTATTTCGCAGTTGTCCAAAAGGAATCCCTAGCTCCAAAACCGCCCCGGCCGCCGTGGCGGACTAAGTTGATTCGGAGCCGGGCAGACACCCAACCCAAGACGATAAATCGCTTTGGTTTTGGTCCGCTGCGGCAGACGGTCGGCGTTTTAGCGGACAATCCCTGACATCAAGACCCTTGAAGCCCTTTGGTTTGAGAATCATGTAATGTTAGGACAATCTCTATAGTTTTGTGATACTATGACATAAAAATTTTTTTTTAAAAAGAGAAATAATGTTCCACGTGGAACATCTGGGAAAGGGGTACTTTCCTTGATCCCCACCATCTTTATAAAGACCTTTTAATTCCAATAAGCTATAATTCATTGGTATCGTTCAAAAGTTGTGGCATTATATTTCTGATACCGGAGGGAAGGGGACCGGTGGTCCCCAGTCAGGCCATAATGCGCCAATGCCAAAACTTTTGAACGATACTAATTCATCGGAAAGATGAGCATCGAATATAAGAAAGGAAAAAGGATGGATCAGCCTATTAGAAATGTGGCTATTTTAATTTTTGATCAGGTGGAGGTGTTGGATTTTAGCGGCCCCTTTGAGGTCTTTTCGGTCACAGGAGTTAAGACCGATCCGAGGCCTTTTCATGTCTATACCGTGGCGGAGAAGAAAAAACCTATTCTGGCCCGGAATAACCTCAGCGTAAATCCGCATTACTCTTTTAGTGAAGCCCCTCTTCCCAAGATTCTGGTGATCCCGGGAGGCCTTGGTACCCGTCGGGAAATACATAATCCCGCTATGATTGAATGGATCAAAGACCAGGCCCAAAAAGCCGAACTTACCCTTTCGGTTTGTACCGGAGCACTTCTGTTGGCTAAAGCCGGTCTGCTCGATGGCCTAAAAGCCACCACGCATCACGGCGCTGTAGGTCTTCTCCAGGAACTGGCGCCCAAGACCGTTATTGAGCCTCAAAAACGGTTTATCGACAATGGCGCTATCATTCTATCGGCCGGGATCTCCGCCGGGATTGATATGTCCTTGTATGTGGTTGCCCGGCTTTTGGGGAAGTCGCAGGCCCTGGAGACCGCCCAATATATGGAATATGACTGGCACCAGGACTAATCAGTTAATAACGTTCAAAAGTTGGAGGTTGTCCAAAAGGTAATCCGTAGCCCCAACCCGACCCATCCGCCGCGGCGGACTGCCGGCGTTTTGGCGGACAATCCTTGAAATCAAGACCCCTGAAGCCCTTTGGGGTGATTTAATATTTTAAGAGGCTACCCCTTGAGTTTGAGAATCACGTAACTTTGGGACTATCCCAAAAGTTGAGGCAATAATCCGGCCATTGAAATCCGAACCCACGAGTCCACATCAGGTTCATTAGGATGTCCCTTTGCCGGGAGGAAACGGCCTCGGTCCCCTCGGATCTTCCCGCCAAGAAATCCCCCCATATTAATACATAATTGTAATTAACAAAATTACCATATTACAGTTTTGTATAATACTAAATACCATTTTTGCAGTTTTATTTAATTAACATATTGTAATTACATATAATTTATTCATTTCCCCTTGGCAGGCCTTTTGCAAAAATATTATTAATTACCGTCTTTGGGGGGGAACCTTATGAAAAGCAAATTGGGCCGGGGTTGGTTCTGGGGCGTTTTGTTTTTTCTATCAACTAATAGTGTCTTTGCAGCCGGAGAAAGTCAAATCGACAGCGGTTCCACGGCCTGGATGTTGATGTCAACCGCTTTGGTATTACTCATGATTCCAGGATTGGCGATGTTTTATGGAGGGCTGGTGCGAACCAAAAATGTCCTGGGAACCATGATGCACAGCTTTGTTTCCATGGCCATTATCGGCGTCCTCTGGGCGGTCTGCGGTTATGCCCTCTGCTTCGGGAAAAACATCCTGGGGGGCTGGATCGGTTGGAATGGCGATTACTTCTTTTTAAAGGGAATCGATGATTCTATCCATAGTTCCGGGGTCCCGGAGTATGTGGTGGCCATGTTTCAGGGAAAATTCGCCATTATTACGCCGGCCTTGATAGCCGGCGCTTTTGCCGAACGCATTCGTTTCCGGAGTTATTGCGTTTTTATTACTCTGTGGTTTTTATTGGTTTATTGCCCCCTGTGTCATTGGGTCTGGTCTGGGGACGGTTTTCTCTACAACCTGGGGGCTCGCGGGGTTATCGATCTGGCCGGAGGAACGGTGATCCATGTCTCAGCCGGAATAAGCGCCTTGGTGGCTGTCCTTTATCTGGGGGCCAGACATGGCTATCCGAAGGTGGTGACCTCTCCCAACAACTTAGTCATTACCATGATCGGAGCCGGGTTATTGTGGGTCGGCTGGTTTGGGTTCAATGCCGGAAGTACTGTCTCCAGCGGGCTGGATACGGCCAGGGCCCTGACCATGACCCAGATTTCAGCCGCCTCAGGGGCACTAGCCTGGATGTTGATAGAGTCCATCCACCTGCATAAGGCCACCTCCCTGGGGTTTGTTACCGGCATTCTGGCTGGTCTGGTAGTCATTACACCCGCCGCCGGGGTGGTCCAGCCTATCGGTGCCATTATCCTGGGCGGGATTTCCTCTCTGGTCTGTTATTCCGCCATCTTGCTCAAATACAAACTCGGTTACGATGACACCTTGGATGTCTTTGGTGTTCATGGGGTAGGCAGCGGCTTCGGGGTCCTGCTTCTTTCCTTCTTTATCCGCCCGAGCTGGATGGCCGAGGCCGCGCTCAAGGCCGGTGGTTCATGGACTATCTGGAATCAATTAGGCGTCCAGGCTTTCGGACTGGCGGTAACGATTGGTTATGCTGCCACAGTCACGATGGTGTTGGTCTGGATTATTACTAAAACTCTCGGGTTCCGGATTGATCCCCAGGAAGAGATGGTCGGGTTGGATCAAAGCCTTCATGGGGAGCACGGCTATGGACTCCTGGATGTCCGCTAAATGGGTTTTTCGACGGAATCATCAAAAATAGAAAAGGAGCCTCCCTAACTTCCCGGGCCATTAACCCTGACTTAAATCAGCGCCTTGATTAAAGAGGGCCTGAACAATAATAGGATTTATCCCCACCAGCTTTTTAACTAATTGAAACCATGTGTTTATTTAAGTGAATACGGTTTTTTTGGCTTTTTCAGTGCTTCCCGGCGGGGAAAAGCGTAATTCTCCATTACGATCCTTTTAAACCGCCAAAATAAGAACTACTTCCCTCCAACCCCTGAGATCTTCCCCTTTTTCAAGTCTGTTTCATGAAAAATTATATCTTAATATTTTTCTTGACAAATTCTTATTTAAACCGTTTAATTTAAACCAAATTTGATGGATACCTTTTTATAAAAATAAATATAAACAGAAAGTTTCAATTAAAAGAATTAGTTTCACTTTAGAGTAAAGGGTTAACCTCTTAATAGCCCAAGAAGGGAATTGATTAGTTGTTTCTTTAGGTAAACATGGTTCGGTTGATTATCAAGGGATGTACCAGAGAGTATTTAACGTCGGCCTACAAAAAAACAGATGGCTACCCCTTCTCACATCTATAACTTTAGGAATGAGGGTCAACTCGAGGAGGCCGATCTTCGGCACTATAATTTATATAATCTTATTGAGTTGTTAGGGTCGGAAGATCTTGAAAAGCGATTTAACAATGTAAAAAAAATTAATCGCAAAAGACTGATCGATCAAATCAATTATCTCAATTTTGCAGATGGTAATTTGATCATTGTCTTTAAGCATTCCAGGTACGAGGAACTCTTAACCATCCCGGCCATACCCGATCCTTGCCAAACCGAAGTTCTTTCCTGCCGGATAGAAAAGACCGGCTATGCTTTCCAGCACCTAAAAGAATCCAGGTTTCTTTGTTTCTACATTGAAGATGGGAGAAAAGTCCTTTTAGCCCGATCCGAAGAAATTGAACTGATTGATAACGGCCTCTGTATTAAGGTTCCTGAATTTTGTTATGAAATAAGCTCCCGGAAAACAAGACGCTATGCCTGCCCTGAGATTCAAGCCCAGGTGATCCAAAACGGTATCATCTTTTCCGGGCATCTATCCGTTTTCAGTATCGGCTCTTTTCAGGTTGAAATTTTCTCCGATGAGAACAGCTCCCTCAAATGGGTCAATGCCGAATATCCGGTTCAGGTTATTCTCAAAAAACAGAACCAGATCCTCTACACCGGCGAATGCACTATAATCAAACACAGCCGAAGCCGCGATGCCAAGAGCCTGATTTTACTCCCCAGCCTTTCTCCCATTAAACGATTTAAAAAGAGGGAATTCCGGGCTCCGAGGCAGAAACTGCATCCCTCTCCGAGCATCTCTTTCCTCCATCCTTTAATCGGGAAATTAATTCACTTGACCGTTTGCGACTTATCCACGTCGGGTTTTTCCATTGAGGAGGAAGGGGAATCGTCCAACCTGTTGCCCGGCATGATCATCCCGGAAATAAAAATAGACCTGGCTACGGCCACGAACCTGGCCTGCCGCGCCCAGGTCGTCTTCAGGAATCCTTTGGATCAAAATATCATTAAGTGCGGGCTCACCATATTAAGTATGTCTACCGAAGACTATATCAGGTTATCCAATATGGTGACCAAAACCTTCAATAACAACCTGGATGTTTGCGGCCTTATCGATTTGGAAAATCTATGGAATTTTTTCTTTGAAACCGGCTTTATCTATCCTAAAAAGTACCACTACATTCAATCCAACAAAGAAGCGTTTAAAAAATTATACGAAAAAATCTACACCGGCACCGCCGGAATCGAACGGCATTTCACCTACCAGGAGCGCGGGGCCATCCTGGGCCATATTTCCATGTTGCATATCTACGATACCACCTGGATGCTGCACCATTATGCCACCACCCCGAACTCGAGGCATAAGAGGGTGGGCTTGACGTTGTTACAGCAAATTGAACGCTTTATTATCGATTCGCATTATATCGATTCGACTAAGATGGATTATATGATCTGTTTTTTCCGTCCGGACAATAAATTCCCCAATCTGGTTTTCGGGGGAGCGGCTCGGACCTTGCGGGATCCCCAAATTTGTTCCCTCGACAGCTTTGCCTATTTTAATTATCCCCAGGCCTTAAACACCAAGCGGCAGGTTCTACCCCAACCCTGGGCGATGACCCGAACCGATCGGGAAGATCTGGAAGAGCTGCGAAACTTTTATGATCATACCTCGGGGGGGCTGATGCTCCAGGCCCTTAATGTACAACCCGGTTTGGAAGAGGACGGTTCCCTCAGCCAGGCTTATCATAAAGTCGGCTTGAAGAGAGAACGCCACCTGTTATCCATCAAGAAGGATGGAGAAGTAAAAGCGATTATCAATTTGCTTATGACCGAAAAAGGACTCAATCTCTCCGAACTGGCCAATTGTGTTTCCCTGATCGTCCTGGATCCCGAAGACTTCCCCTTCGAAATCTTTCTCAAGGCCTTGTCTAACTTGAGCCTGTTTGATGAACGGGAAATCCTCCCGGTCCTAATCTACCCGGTTCACTACGCCCAGAAATATTCCCTGGCTTATGAAAGAATCTATAATTTATGGGCCTTTAAGGTGGATAACAGCGATTTTTACTTCAAGTATATTAACAAGATCTTCTCCCGCATTGTTTCCTAAGGGAAAAATTTCACCCTCGACATCTATTTCCTTCTCTCGTATAATACGGCTAAAAGTGACCGAATGGTTATGAATTTGGATCCAAAAAGGGTTCGAGTTTTTTTTATTGACCCAACATGGATTGGATTCTTTGATCTAAAAGCGTTCAATGGATAATACCCCCAATTAAAATATTGCCCGGGAAGTAGGGAAGTTTGCGGCCTAATCCTGAAAACCGAAGCGGGAGCTTAAGGGTTATGAACGATAGGCCCCTCTACAGCAGTCGAATTTTAAATACCTATATCAACTTCGTTAAGAGGAATTACCCCGCCATTGATGTCAATGAAGTGTTAAGCTATGCCGGTGTGGAATCATATCAGGTAGTTGATGAAGGCCACTGGTTCACCCAGGAGCAGCAAGACCGCTTTCACGAAAAATTGGTGGAGTTAACAGGGAATGAGAAGATCGCCCGCGAAGTTGGAAGATATTCGGCGTCCCCAGATGCCGTCGGTTTATTAAAGCAATATGCCATTGGATTATTAGGTCCTGCCCATGTCTTTCAAATGGTAGGTAATATCTACCCGAAGTTTAGTAGATCCTCAACAATAAAGTTTAAAAAGATTTCCTCCAATGTTGTTGAAATCACAGCAACTCCCCGAGAAGATTCTTCTGAAAAACCATATCAATGTGAAAATCGGTTGGGCATGTTTGAATTAACCATAGAAATGTTCAATTACAAGGCGGCGAGAGTTGAACATTCGGAGTGTATCTTTGAGGGGGCCAAAGCATGTAAATATTTAATTTCATGGCAAAAACCACGCTCTTTATATTGGAAACGGATTCGAAATATTGTCGGTCTGTTAGTATTGGGGCTCAGTGGTTTTCTGATTTGGTTGTTTCCTTGGGATACGATTACCATACTTTTGGCGATTTCCGTGTTTTTGGTACTAAGTTATTTTGTCAAAAACTTGGAAGAGCGAGAATTACAAATTACCCTTAACAATCTCCGAGATATGACGGAGCATCAGATTGATCAGATTGATATTAATTATAAAAATGCTTTAATGATCAATGAAATTGGGCAGGCCATCAGTAAAAAATTAGATATTAATGCCATATTATTAAATATCATGCATACCCTGGAACAGAGACTGGATTACGATCGGGGGATGATCCTGCTGGCCAATGAGGATAAGACCCTGTTGCATTATGCTGCGGGTTTTGGCCTGGACGATGAAAAATTGAAAATTTTAAAGGAGACCTTTTTCCATCTGGATCGGCCGGAATCCAAGGGGGTTTTCGTCCTGTCTTTTCGCGAGCAAAGACCTATCCTGGTCAATGATATGGACAATCTTGAAAAAACCATCTCCTCCAAAAGCTTAGACATATTAAGGGGTATGGGAAGCCAATCTTTTATTTGTTGTCCCATCATCTATGAAACCGAATCAATGGGTGTTCTGGTAGTAGATAATATTCGGAAAAAAAGAGGATTGACTCAGACGGATATCAGCTTGTTAACCGGGATCGCCCCCCAAATAGGGATCAGTATTCATAACGCCCGAATGGTCAATAATCAGAAAAAACAGTTTAATTCGATTTTGCGAGTTTTGGCGGCCTCCATCGACGCCAGAGACCCGCTAACTGCCGGGCATTCCGAAAAGGTCACCGAGTATGCCGTGGGGATTGCCCGCATCTTAGAGTTGGACGGCGAGTTCTGTGAAATGATCGGAATCGCCGGGTTACTGCACGATTACGGAAAAATCGGGGTCCGGGATGATGTATTAAAAAAGCCGGGTAAATTAACCGATGAAGAGTATACGGAGATTCGTTCCCACGTGGAACAAACCCGACGGATATTGGAACAAATGGAATTTGAGGGGATCTTCAATCAAATTCCTTCTATTGCTGGTTTTCATCATGAAAAGGTTGACGGCAGCGGTTATCCAATGGGTTTAAAAGGAGAGGAAATTCCCTTGGGAGCCCGGATCATTGCCGTGGCCGACGTTTTTGAGGCCTTAACCGCCGAGAGACATTATCGTCAGCCCATGAAAAACGAAGATGCTTTGGAGATCATTCAAAAAGGATCGGGCAATGCCTTTGATCCCCAGGTGGTGGAGGCCTTTGATCGTTATTATCATAACCATATTGGAAACTCCGGTTAAGAGGATAACGGCTTGCGGCCGCAGCAGGCAATTAGAGGTGTATAGGTAAATCGGCGGGGATGATGAAAAAAAGAGGTACACTCCTGAACGAAGGCCTCATAGGAGCCGTTGTACTCAGTAAATGGATAACCGATCTTGGGGGGAACCACTTCAATTTTTTTCATCCAGTTAAAGGCATCGGTGTCGTTGAGGGATCCATAGATAACATGATGGGCCGAAATATCGACCTTTATTTCCTCGTAGCCTAAATCATAAAAATAGGAATAGAGTTTTCTTCCGGCATAGGGATCAAAATTTGCTTTTTTCTGTAAAATCTCCGTGATGGCGAAGATGGTCTTTTCCAGACGACCGGGTATCCCATAATGGCTAAGACAGTTGTAATCCAAATCCATCAGGCATAAGATACCCCCCGGTTTTAAGATTTTGGTAATATTTTCTACCAATTGGGAGCCACCAACCAGATAGTACTCTAACAGAAACCGCACCCATAAAAAATCAAATCTGCCCAGGTCTTGTAACTCCTCTCTTGCATCCCTGCAAATAAAATGCAACCCAGGTTCAACATAATGGTTTTTGGCGTAGTCGTATCTATTTCGTGAAAAATCTATTCCAACCGCCTCCCCTCCCGGCTTGACCAATTCATAAAGGATAGAAGTTGTCTTTCCGGGACCACATCCTATATCAGCAACCCGCATTCCGGATCTTATCCCAGCCCAGAGGGCTTGGCGCTTAATCGTCTCCGGATCGGTTTTAAGGTCTAATCGGATTGATTCCTCTTCATTTTCCATGAGATAGGGTAAGGTTTCCATGGGGGCTCACTTTTTAATTTATAGTGCTATTATGCTTGAAAAGTATTATAGAATTTGAGAAGTAATTACCAGAAGAATCTGAATAGGTAAAAAAATATCCAACTTTTTATTAAAAAATATACCCACCTCCAGAAGGCGGATTTTTATGAAAAGGCTTCTATTAATAAACCCCGTTGGAAGAAGAAGCGGTTATCTCTTAAGCCAATTCTCAACATTTTCTCCCTTGAGTTTAGCGTATGTCGCAGCGCTAACCCCTTCCCATTGGGAGATTAAAATTGTAGATGAAAATTTTGACACCTTTGAATTTGAGGAAGCCGATCTGGTTGGGATCACGGCCTTTTCCAGCAATATCAACCGAGCCTATGAATTGGCCCAAACCTACCGAAAAAAAAAGATTAAGGTGGTCATGGGCGGTATTCATGCCTCCATGCTCCCAGACGAAGCCTTGAATTACTGTGATGCAGTGGTCCGGGGAGAAGTGGAGGGGGTCTGGGAAAAAGTAATTTCTGATTTCGAAAAGAACAATTTAGTCTCCCTATACAACGGGCCTCAGGTTGATCTTAAAAGGTATGCGATTCGTCCCCGCCGTGATTTGTTAAGTCCGAAATATTTTTGGAATTCGGTTCAAACCTCCCGGGGATGCCCTTTTAATTGCCATTTTTGCTCGGTATCAAAATACCTGGGAAATGAATACCGTCAAAGAGATCCAGATCAGGTGCTTGATGAAATAGAACAAATAAATGGCCACTATATTACTTTCGTAGATGATAATTTAGTTGGTCATAACGAGGAACACAGAAACCGGGCCAAAAAATTATTTAAGGGCCTGATTGACCGGGGAATAAATAAGCATTGGTGGATGCAAACATCTATAAATGCGGCAGAGGATCTGGAGACAATTCAATTAGCCTCCAAATCTGGATGCATGATGGTTTTTATTGGATTTGAAACCATCAGCGAAGATTCTCTTTTGGGAATGAAAAAAAGGGTTAATCTAAAAATCGGGGTTGAAAACTATAAAAAGGTTGTGGATCGATTCCATCGTTATGGAATCGGGGTTTTGGGGGCTTTTATAATCGGCAATGATTATGAATCTTCTAATTATTATAAAGCATTAGCCGAATTTATCATTCAAACAAACATTGACGTAGTGCAGATTACCATCTTGACCCCCCTACCAGGGACGGCCTTCATGGAAGAACTGGAAAAAGCGGGGCGTCTGATTTATCATAATTTTCCTGATGATTGGGAGAAATATCGTTTTTCTTATGTGGTCCATAATCCCAAGGGGATAACACCGGAAACCATCTATAGCGGAGATAATTTCATCAAAGAACGGATTTATTCCTTCCCCAGGTATCAATTCCGCATTTTAAGATCGTTAATAAATCTAAAAAACCCAACCAATTTTTACACCGTTTATAAATTAAATGAAGCCTATAAAAGAGGCTGGCAAAACTCCCATTATTATAAAAACTTTTAACCTTTTTAAGATACGAGTCACCCATTTCCCCAGGCGCTTGAAGGGGTCTTTTCAATCCGCCGCCTTGCGTATAAAAGTGGGGACATCCAGTTCTTCTTCGTCAAAATAATAATCCGGGGGTTTGGCCGGCCTCCGCGGACCATACTTGTCTATTTCTTTACCGACCCGACGAAAGGTCGGGGTTTCCCGATCCTCGGGGCTTTCTCTCTTGAACTCGGGCACCGACGGGTGAATTCGTTCAATATCCAGGTGTACTTTTTCCTCTTTCAGGTGGATTCCCGTGGCCACCACGGTGACCCGCAATTCTTCCCCCATCCCTTCATCGATGGCTGTCCCGAATATGATATTGGCGTCTTCATGCACTTCTTTCCGAATCAGGGTGCAGGCTTCGGTAACCTCCTCAAACCCCAGATTGGAACTGGCGGTAATATTAAGCAGCACCGCCCGGGCCCCGGAGATGGTAATATCCTCCAACAAAGGACTGGAGATGGCCCTCTCGGCCGCCTCAACCGCCCGGTTCTCCCCGCTGGCCACCCCGGTTCCCATAAGAGCGACGCCCATTTCCGACATGATGGCCTTCACATCGGCAAAATCAAGATTAATCAACCCGGGGATAACCACTAAATCGGAAATCCCCTTGACGGCATAAAGCAAAACATCATCGGCTTTCTTCAGCATTTCCAGGAAAGTGGCCTTTTTGGTGGCCAGAGAAATCAGACGGTCGTTCGGGATGGTAATTAAGGTATCCACGACCTGGCGTAACTCCTGGATCCCTTCTTCGGCCTGTTTTAAGCGCCGGGTCCCTTCAAAATGGAACGGTTTGGTAACGACCGCGACGGTCAGGATGTCCAATTCCTTGCAGATTTGAGCCACTATGGGGGAACCGCCGGTTCCGGTCCCGCCTCCCATGCCGGCCGTGATAAAGACCATGTCGCTGCCTTGTAACGCCTCTCGGATTTTTTCCGAATCTTCCAGGGTGGCATTACGGCCAATTTCAGGATTGGCCCCGGCCCCTAAACCTTTAGTCAGGTTCGTTCCCACCTGGATCCGGGTCTCGGCCAGGCAAGAGGAGAGAGCCTGGAGGTCGGTATTGGCGGTAATAAATTCAACGCCTGTCAACTGGGATCGGATCATATTATTAATGGCATTGCTGCCCCCTCCCCCGATACCCAAGACGCGGATTTTTGGTTTCTGACAAGCGGTTTCTTCACCTACCCCAACCATTTCAATTTTCATCATCCCTTTTACCTCCTCTTGATTTGGTTTGTTCCCATTCTGGTGCCGAAAGGATAGATCCGCATGAAGTCAAGAAGAATCATCCTTTATATAGCTTGTTTGCAGCCGATTGAAAACAGAAATTTTTATCTTCCCTAACCTTTTGATTTAAAAAGTTAAAAAAATTTCGGGCCGTTCAATTGGCTACCCCAAGCCCCCTTTTTTATATAATCTCTTTAAACCATTTTTTCATCCGATCCATGACCCGGAAAAAAATATTTTGGTCGCGGATCCTAAATTTTTTCTTGGGCAGGGATCTGGCTCCGTAAAGGACCAGGCCGACTGCGGTAGCATACATGGGACTGTTAACTACATCGGCAATCCCGCCGAATCCCTGCGGATATCCTCGTCGAGCCGGAAGATTAAAAATCTGTTCGGCCAACTCAGGGATGCCTTCCATCAACGAAGAGCCGCCCGTTATGGCCAGGCCGGAGGCAATGGAATCGCTATAGTTCGACCGCAGGATTTCACGGTTCACCAGAGAAAAGATTTCTTCCACCCGGGGCTCTAAAATTTCCCCCAAGATCTGGCGCGTGAGGGTCCGGGGTTTTCTGCCTCCGACGCTCGGGACCTCAATGGTTTCATCCTTAGTGATCATCGAGGTTAGGCAACAGCCGTGGATCTTTTTTATTTTTTCCGCGGCTAAATGAGGCGTTCGGAGTCCTACGGCAATATCGTTGGTCAGGTTGTTTCCTCCCAAGGCCAAAATGGAGGTGTGTTTAATGTTGTTGTTGGAGAAGATGGCCAAATCCGTGGTCCCGCCTCCGAAGTCGATCAGGGCCACCCCTAATTCTTTTTCTTCCGGGGTAAGGACGGTTTCACTGGAGGCAATGGATTCCAATACGATATCACAGACGTCCAATCCGGCCTTGTTGGCACACCGAATGATGTTCTGGGCCGAGGTCACCGCCCCGGTGATAATATGGACCTTGACTTCCAGACGCACCCCCGACATGCCTAAGGGGTCCTGAATGCCGTCCTGGTCGTCGACAATAAATTCCTGGGGGAGCACATGGATCACTTCCCGATCCAGAGGAATGGCGATGGCCTTGGCCGCATCAATAACCCGTACGATGTCGTTTTTGGTGACTTCCCTGCTTTTGACGGCAATCACACCCTGGCTGTTAAAGCCTTTGATGTGCCCCCCGGCAATGCCGGCAAAAACGGAGGTAATCTCGCAGCCGGCCATGAGTTCCGCTTCCTCGATGGCTTTCTTGATCGAATTCACGGTGCTTTCGATATTGACGACCACCCCCTTCCGCAAACCCACTGATGGATGGGTCCCGATCCCGACGATATCCACCCCGCCTGAGGAGACTTCCCCGACAACGGCACAAATTTTTGTGGTCCCGATATCCAATCCTACCACCAGATTGTTATGCAAAAGGTACTCACCTCCCTTCCTTAATAACCGCGGCCAAGGACTTAAACGCCTTTTTGGGGCCTCAGTCCATGGACGATAATCCGCCGGCCAAACTGCAAAGAAATTCCCCGGAGATGCGGGAGGTCCGGGCGGGATTGCAGTGCCGCCCAGATTTTCTCCAGCCGCTTGACCCTGTTTGGAAGGTCTTCTTTTCCGAGGGTAATCCGGATCCCCCGCTCTAAGGTGTAGAGGGTAAACCCGCAATCCGGGTCGCAATGAATTTCGGAAAGCTTGCCCGGATAGATCGGGTCAACCCCTTGACTCAAAAGGGTTTGCAGGGTTACCAGGTCTTGAAGAAGGCCCGATCTTAGCCGGCCCGTAGCTTCCCAGTCTTCTTTTTCCAGTCCGGTTAGGAGAGGAAAGGCGACGCCGTCCCGGGACTCCGCTTTTTTAAAGAGCAGCCCTTCCCGGTTTAAAAAATATAGGTCCCGGTTGAGTAAGACCAGGTCCAGGGGCTGGTGTTCGGTCACCACGACATGAAGTTTGTTGGGCAGTTCCCGCCGCAGAGAAACCGTTTTGACCCAGGGGATGGTCTCCATCTTTTTTTTAACTTCGTTTAAATTTAAGGCCAGAAGATTGACCCCGTTTTCAAGACCCCCTTTCTGAAGCAATTCAGCTTGGGTGACCTTATTGATCCCGGCGACCGCCACGTCTTCGATTTTGAAAAAGGGGGTGGAAAGGGCCACGAGGTAGCCCATTAATAGGGTCAGACTGATCCCCAAGGCGATCATGATCAGCAGGGACCCAATCCAAAAATTATGCCAGAAGCGTTGAATCAAGGAAAGACCGGATTCCCGGAGAGGGGTCCGGTAGCTATTTCTGCCGATGCTGCCGATTCTGGTTTTACCGATATACATGAATTTCTCCTAAAGGGAACAGCCCCATAATGTTACTTCCGGTTCCAATAAAATTCCGCTCTCTTGAAAAACGCGTTTTTGGATCAAACGCATCAAAGACAGGACGTCTTGAGCCCGGCCCTTTCCCCGGTTTATGATAAAATTGGCATGCCGGGTGGATATTTCCACATCACCCCGGATAACCCCTTTCAGTCCGGCCTCTTCGATCAACCGGCCGGCAAAATCCCCCGGGGGATTTTTAAATACCGAACCGCAACTGGGCCTTCTTAGGGGCTGGGTTAATCTTCGCCGGTTCCAGAGGGCCTTGGTTTCTTCCCGAATACGAAGCGGATCTCCTTGGGATAAAGCCACTCCTCCCGACAGGATAACGGCCCCGGCCTCAAGGTTAAGCTGACGATAGGTAAAAGTGAGCTGCTCCCGATTCATTTTTTCCAGGCCCGCGGCCGGGGAGACCAGGATCAGGTATTCGGTAATATCTTTTATCTCCCGGCCATAACTGCCGGCATTCATGGCCCAGGCTCCGCCCAGGGAACCGGGGATGCCGGTCAAAAATTCAAGCCCTTGAAGGTGGTTCTTCAGACCATACTGGACCAGTTTAGAAAGAGGATAGCCGGCTCCCACCTCCAGAAGCCTTTGATTTGTTCTCCGGGTCTTTTCCTCCAACCCGGCAAAATGAGGCGCCAGATGGAGAACCGCTCCCCGGACTCCCTGATCGGCCACCAGCAGGTTGCTGCCTTGCCCCAAAATAAACCAGGGCAGATCCCGGTTTTGAAAAATCTCCAGGAGCTGCTCTACCTCCCGGATTCCCTGGGGTTGAATAAACCAATCGGCCCGCCCTCCGATGTTAAGAGTTGTCAAAGGGGCCAGGGGAAGCCACTGTTTTGCCCTTCCCGGACAGACCCTTTCAAAAAGCTGTTTCAGGCCCTTTCGAAGATACAAGCTGCTGTCCTATCTTCCAGACATCACCGGCCCCCAGGGTAACCAAAATATCTCCGGAAGCCAGGACATCCTGGAGATAGGCCATGACCTTATCCTGGCTCGGTTGGAATCGGACCTCGCGATGCCCTTTTTCCTTGATCCCCTCCAGCAAATGTTCTGCGTCCAGACCCGGAATCGGATCTTCGCCGGCGGAATAAATAGGCATCAGGATCAGGCAATCGGCCTGGTAAAAAGAGGTCGTAAATTCGTTAAAAAGGGCCTTGGTTCTGGTAAAACGGTGAGGTTGAAAAACCACTACGATCCGCCGGTCCGGCCAACAGCCCCGCACGGCAGTGAGCGTGGCCCGGATTTCGGTGGGGTGGTGGCCATAATCATCAACAACGGTCACGCCGTTCCATTCGCCTCGAATCTGGAACCGCCGTTGGACCCCGGCTAATTGATCAAAGGCCTTTTTGATCTTTTCGAAAGGGATCTCCAGTTCGAATCCAACGGCAATAGCGGCCAGAGAGTTATAAACATTGTGCACCCCGGGCAGATTCAGATGAATCTCTCCCCAATCCCGGCCGTTATGAACAAGATGGAAGTGGGTGGACAGCCCCTGTTGTTGGATCCCCCTGGCCTGGAAATCAGCCTGAGTCGAGAGGCCGTAGGTCCGGTAGCGCTTCTTTAATTTGGGAATCAAAGAAGGAAGATAGGGGTCGTCCAAACAGAGGATGGCCAGCCCATAAAAGGGAAGACGGTTTAGAAAATCAAGAAAGGCGGCTTGGATCTGACTTAGGTCGCTGTAAAAATCGAGATGTTCCAAGTCGATATTGGTGACCACGGCAATACTGGGCGAAAGATGCAGAAATGAACCATCGCTTTCATCGGCTTCGGCCACCAGGAAGGCCCCCTGTCCC
Source organism: uncultured delta proteobacterium (assembly GCA_963711835.1). Taxonomy (GTDB): domain Bacteria; phylum Desulfobacterota; class RBG-13-43-22; order RBG-13-43-22; family RBG-13-43-22; genus CAVQFQ01. The sequence goes on from CAVQFQ010000018.1 coordinate 63,770, forward strand.
AGCCGGGCGTTGCTGCCCCAACTATCCAGCCTTCCTCCGATGACCACCGTGGGGTCAAGGCCCCCCTGGGCCAGGACCTGGGCTACGATGGCCGTGGTGGTGGTCTTACCATGGGCCCCGGCAATCGCTATGCCGTATTTCAAACGCATCAACTCGGCCAGCATTTCAGCCCGGGGAATAACCGGAAGAAGGGCTTCCCGGGCCGCCAAGACCTCGGGATTATCAGACCGGACCGCCGAGGAGATGACCACCACCTCGGCCCCTTGAACCTGTTCGGCTTTATGCCCAATGGAAATCTTCCCCCCCAGGGACTCCAGACGCCGGGTGATTTCCGATTCCTTAAGATCGGACCCGCTGACCTGATAGCCAAGATTCAGCAGAACCTCGGCAATACCGCTCATCCCGATGCCGCCGATTCCTATAAAATGGATATGTTGAAAACGCGGGTACATAATTTCCTGATCAAACGCACCGTTTTTTCCCGAACAGCTCTGATCGGGTTTCCTTAAAGATTAAGTCCGAGATTCTTTATCCTCAAGCAGTTGATAGCAGCTTTCCACAATCTCGTCTGCTGCCTGCCAGCGCCCCAAAGTCCGGGCCTGATCACCCAGAGAAGCCCATCGCTCCGGATGTTTCAGCCAGTCTCTGATCGTTTCCCCCAGGAGCTGCGGGGTCAAATTTTTTTCCAGGATCATTTCAGCCGCCTTGGCCCTGACCAAGGCCCGGGCATTATATTCCTGGTGGTTATTGGTGGCATAGGGATAGGGGATCAATAAACTGGCTTTCCCCAGAGCCGTAATTTCGGTCAGGGTCATGGCCCCGGCCCGGCTGATGATCAGGTCGGCCTGACCATAGGCCCAGGTCATGTCGGTAATAAAGGCCATAACCTGGTGCCGAAACCCCTTTTCCCGATAGGCCTGGGCCACCCGGGGTTCATCTTTGGCACCTGTTTGATGGATAAACATCAACTCTTCTTTTAAGGAAAGGAGCTCATCGAGGGCTTCCACCATAACCTGATTAATCCGCTGGGCCCCCTGGCTCCCCCCCAAAATCAACAGCGTCAGGGCTTGGGAACGGGAAGTTTTTCCAGCGGCCGCCTTTTGGAGCTCCTTCCGAATCGGATTCCCGGTCAGGACACATTTTTCCCTTGGGAAATAGGCCCTGCTGGCCTCGAAGGCACAGAAGACTCGGTCCGCCACCCGGCCCAGGAGGCGGTTGGTAGTCCCGGGAATGGAATTCTGTTCCTGGATGACACAGGGGATTCTCTTTAACCGGGCCGCCAGGACCACCGGACCCGAGATGTATCCACCCACGCCCAAAACGATCCGGGGACGGATCTCTTTCAGCAAGGCCAGGGATTGCCTCAAGGCCCCGGGGAGTTTCGAAACGGAGCGCATTTTTTCGTTCAGGTTTTTCCCTTTGATTCCCCCCAGTTCCAGGGTTTGGGCTGAAAAGCCCCGGTCGGTTAGGATCCGGGTATCCAGGGTCCGGGCGGTAGTTACAAACAGGACCTGATTAAGGGGCTCTTTTTCCATAAAGGCCTCAGCCAGCGCAATCGCCGGAAAAAGATGGCCTCCGGTTCCCCCTCCGGCGATCAGGATTCGCACTCCTTTTCCTCAAGATGTTGGGCGGCAATATTCATTAGGATCCCCATACAGATCATCGTTAAAATCAAAGAAGATCCCCCGTAACTGATAAAAGGCAAGGTCAGGCCCTTCGTGGGCAGCAGCCCCATCACCACCAGGATATTGATGAAGGCCTGGAAGCCTATCATGACCGTGATTCCGACAATCAAATAAACCGTAAAGAGTTCCTTGATTTTCAGGGCCAATCGCAGGCATTTAAAAATAAGGATCAAATAAAGGCTCGTAATCAAGAGCACCCCGATATAACCGAATTCCTCCCCCAGGATGGAGAAAATGAAATCGGTGTGAGGTTCGGGCAAATAAAAAAGCTTTTGCTGGCTTCCACCCAGTCCCTGTCCGGTCAGGCCTCCGGAACCAAAGGCCAGAAACGAGTGCTTCAGGTGAAATCCGGACCCGAGGGGATCTTTCCAGGGATCCAGATAGGACAGGACCCGCATCCTCCGATAAGGCACTTTCCAGACCAGGAAGTAGGCCATGGGAATCATGGGCAGGATAGAGAACACCAGATACCGAATCCGTGCCCCCCCCACAAAAAGCATGATACCGGTGATCATCAAGAGGCTGATGGCCATACCCAGATCAGGTTCAATCAAGATCAAAATCAGGAAAAGGCCGACCACACCGGCGGGAAAAATAAACCCCTTGACCAGGGTTTTTATTTGCACCTGGTGCTTGCTCATGAAATAGGCCAAATAGATCACGATCACCAATTTGGAAAACTCGGCCGGTTGCAGGGAGAGTCCCCCCATCCGAAACCAGCGGGAAGCCCCGCCCATCCGGGATCCGATTCCCGGGATCAATACCAGCAGCAGCGATAAAAGGCTGGCTCCTAACAACCAATAGACCCATCGTTCAAACCGCTGGTAAGGAATGAAGCGAAAGACGATCATCACCAGGAGGCCGAAAAAAGCGAAAACCAGTTGTTTTTGGACAAAATAAAAACTGTTATGGTAGCGTTTGGCCGCCAAATGGGAACTGGCGCTATAGACCATGATGATCCCGATGATGACCAGGGCCAGGGCCAGGCCCAAAAAAAGATAATCCATCCCTAAAGCCGGTTTCGTTTCTTCCTGCACAAGTTACCCTTACCGTTTTATTTACAGGTTTTTGCCTGCAGCCTCTTAACCCTCAGCTATTGGTTCTTTTACCGGGTAGTCCCAGCCCAGTTCTTTTACTGCTTTTTGAAAGACTTCACCCCGATGGACATAATCGCGAAACATATCAAAACTGGAGCAGGCCGGTGAGAGCAGGACCACCTCTCCCGGAGCCGCTTGCTGAAAGGACCAGGAAACGGCTTCTTCCAGGGTCCGGGCCAGGAAGGTCCGGGTTAAAGCCCCCAATTGGTCCTTCATGACCTGCTGCGCTTCTCCGATTAAGGCCAGGCCTTTGCATTTCTGTTGAATCCATGGTTTCAGGGGACTATAATCGCCCCCTTTGTCCCGGCCTCCGGCAATGAGATAAACCGGCTCGGAAAAACCTTCCAGGGCCTTTACGACCGCACCAACATTGGTTCCCTTGGAATCATCATAGAACCGGACCCCCCGAACCTCTCCAACCCATTCCAGGCGATGGCCGAAACCCTTAAAGGTTTGCAGGGTCCGCTGGACCGCTTCCGGCGAAGCCTCCAAAAGGCGCGCCGCTAAGAGGGCGGCCAGGGCGTTTTCCCGATTATGGAGGCCCGGCAAAGAAAAGCCGTTCAGGTGATACCTTTCAGAGCGGGATCCCATTTCCAGGAGAATCCCCTGGGGATCCAGATAAGCCCCGGGAAAGACCTTCTCTCGCCGGCTAAAATAGAAGACCGGCCCCGGGAGCCTTTCCCCGAGGGATCGGACAATAGGGTCATCCCAATTCAAAACGGCCATTCCTTTTTCACCTTGATTGCGGAAGAGGCTGGCTTTGGAATTTTGATAGGCCTGGAAGTCGGGGTAGCGGTCCAGATGGTCTTCGGTGATGTTGAGCAGAAGACCCAGGATCGGAGAAAAATGCCAAGCCGTATCCAGTTGAAAGCTGCTGATTTCAGCCACGACCAAATCCAAATCCTGACCCTTTAGGAGATACTCGGTTAAGGGCCGGCCGATATTGCCCCCTAAAAAGGTTTTCTTACCCGAAGCTACGAGCATTTCATTCAGTAAGGCCGTGGTGGTTGTTTTGCCGTTGGTTCCGCTGACCGCCGCTACCGGTGTTTGGCACAAAGTCGAGAACAATTCCAACTCCCCCCAGACCGGGACCCCCCGTTGCCTGGCCTGGGCCAGGGCCGGCAGGTCCAGGGGGATGCCCGGACTAAGTAAGATCAAATCGGCCTGGTTAAAGAAGGCTTCGGTATGCCTTCCCCCTTCCATCACCACAGGCAGGCCCTTTCCCTGAAAGGCCTTGAGTTGCTCTTCCAGGCCGGACCGTTCTCGGGTATCGGAAACCAGGACCTGGGCCCCTTGCTCCATTAACAGGGAGACCAGGGCCAGCCCTGTTTTTCCCAGACCCGTCACCAAGACCTTTTTCCCTTTTAATTCCAAGAAGAGCTCCTACCGTAATTTTAACGTGCTTAAAGACAGCAAACTCAGAATGACGGCGATAATCCAGAATCGGACAATGACCTTGGGTTCAGCCCACCCTTTCAGTTCAAAATGATGGTGTAAAGGGGCCATGCGAAAAATTCGTTTTCCGTGGGTCATCTTGAAGTAGCCCACCTGGAAGATGACCGAAAGGGCCTCGATGACAAAAATTCCGCCCACCAGGATCAACAAAATTTCATTTTTGGTAATAACCGCTGTGGTTCCCAGGGCCGACCCTAAGGAAAGGGAGCCCACATCCCCCATAAAGACTTGCGCCGGATAGGCGTTAAACCAGAGGAAACCGATTCCGGCCCCGACCATGGCGCCGCATAAGATGGAAAGTTCCCCGGATCCTGGCACATAGGGTATGAGAAGATAATTGGCAATCTTGAAGTGGCCGCTAAAGTAGCTGAGCAACAAAAAGGTCCCGAAGGCAATGGTGGCCGGACCAATGGCCAGCCCGTCCAAACCATCGGTCAGGTTGACGGCATTGGAAGTCCCGACAATGATAAACAGGGCCAAAATAACATAACCCAAACCAAGGTCAGGGGTCAGGGCCTTAAAGAAGGGGATGTTCAACCGGGTGTTGAATTTATAATTCAGATATAAAAAAATGGCCGGGATTAAGGCGACCCCGATTTGCCAGAGAAACTTCGCCCGGGGGGAGAGGCCTTTATTTTTCTTTTTTATCAGCATCAAATAGTCATCCCAAAAGCCGAGACCTCCAAAAAACAGGGAAACTGAAAGCACCAGCCAGATATATTCATTGGTTAGATCAGCCCAGCAGAGCGTTGCGACAAAGACCGCGAAAAGGATCAAGACCCCGCCCATGGTGGGCGTCCCTTCTTTGCTGAGATGGGATTGGGGGCCGTCTTCCCGGATGTATTGGCCGATCTGGTATTTCTTCAGCAGGCGGATAACGGTGGGTCCTAAGATAAAGGTGATCAATAAGGCCGTCAGGGTGGCATAGATCGTCCTGAGCGAGATGTATCGAAAAACATTAAAAAAGGAAAGCTGGGTATGAAGGCCGTAGAGTAAGTGATAGAGCATGGCTTAAGGGGCCTCCTTTTCCAGGGAGCGGACCACGGCATCCATCCCCAGGCCGTGCGACCCCTTGACCAGCACCCAGTCCCCCGGCTGCATGACGTCCATCAGGCGCTGGACCGCCTCCTGTTGGGTCCGGATCTGAAAGGCCCGGGCCGGGGGACGAGAACCTTTCAGGGCTTTTTCCAGTAAGACCTGAGAGAGAGGGCCAAGGGTTAAAAGATAATCGATCCCCATCTCACCGATGAGTTCGCCGATTTCCTGATGGGCCGGCCCGGCCTGCTCCCCAAGTTCCAACATGTCGCCCAAGACCAGCCCTCCTCTATCGGCTTTCCGGAGAGATTGGAAGGTGGAAAGGGCTGCTTTTAAAGAGGCCGGGTTGGCATTGTAGGTATCGTCGATAAGGCGAACTTCCCGGACTCCTTTTCTGAGCTGGAGCCGGTGCTCCGGGAGGGAGGCCTGTTCCAGGCCTTTCCGGACGGTGGTTAGAGAAAGACCCAGGGCCAGGGCCGCGGCCGCCGCCCCTAAGGCATTGACGATATTATGGCCTCCCTGCATTTTCAGGAAAACTTCCTGCTCCTCCCCCTGGAAAAGGATTCGAAACCGAAATCCCTCCGTGGTCGAATCAATAAGCCGGCCTTGGACCTGGGCCCCGGGGTCCAGGCCAAAGGTCATCTTTCGGGCCCGACAGGTTTGAGCCAGTTCTTTTATCCGAAAATCATCCTGATTAATAATGGCCCAATCACCCGGACCCAGGGCCTCGAAGAGTTCTCCTTTCGCCTGGGTAATGGCCTCCAGGGAACCCAAACCCTCTAAATGGGCCGGCCCGATACTGGTCAAAAGACCTGCGGCCGGTTTGGCTATCTGGCATAAACGGGCGATCTCGCCGGCCCGGTTCATGCCCATTTCCATCACGGCAAAACGAATCCCGGCCTGAAGAGAAAAGAGACTTAATGGTAATCCGATCCAGTTGTTCAGGTTCCCGAGATTCTTTAAGGTCGGCCCCTCCAATTGCAGGATGCTCGCCAGCATATCCTTGGCGGTTGTCTTGCCGTTACTACCCGAAATACCAGTCAGGACAACCGGAAACAGGTCCCTCCAGAGGGAAGCCAGATCTCCCAAAGCGGTCAGGGTGTCCTTGACCAGGATGATGGCTTTTCCCGAGACCGGGACACCCGGCGGAAAGGGCTCCGAAACCAGGGCCGCCGCCGCCCCTTTTTCAAAGGCTTGAGAAAGGAAGGTCTGGCCGTTAAAATGGGGTCCTTTTAAGGCCACAAACAGATTTCCGGCCTGAAGAGTCCGGGTGTCAGTCGAAACCCCCTGAGCCTCCCGGTTGAGCTCTCCCTGGATGAGCCTGCCGGAAATACCTTGGATCAGGTTATCCCAGCCTAAGTGGTCGGTGTTAAACATCCCCATCCTCTAAAGCCTTTAAGGCTTCCCGGCGGTCATCAAAGGCCAGGGTTTTTTGACCAACCAACTGAGTGGACTTCGTGCCCTTTTCCGGCGATCAGCACCAGATCGCCGGGCCGGGCCAGACGAATGGCCAGATGAATCGCTTCGGCCCGATCAGGAACCAAGCTGTAACCTGGGGTGTCAGGGAGCCGATTGAGGCCTGTCCGTTCAAAAAAGGGGCGTCCTGATTTTATCAGGCCGGTCTCTATTTCCTGGATAATCGTTAAGGGATCTTCCGATCTGGGGTTGTCGGAAGTAATCAGGGTAAAATGACTTAAGTTACCCGCCACCAGACCCATCAGCGGGCGCTTCTGAAGATCACGATCACCCCCGCAGCCAAAGACCGTCAGAATTCTTCCTTTTCCGCAGGCCTTTAATGAAATTAGAGCAAACTCCAAGGCCTGCGGGGTATGGGCGTAATCGACCAGAAGGGTCAGGCCCCTGGTATTGGGAACAGGCTCCATCCTACCCGGCACCCGGGCCAGAGATTCGATCCCTTCCTGAATGACCTTCCCGGGAAGATGAAAGCCTTCTCCTACGGCCCAGGCCGCTAAGATATTATACATATTGTAACGGCCGATCAAAGAGGAGGTGATGCCATAGTCCCCTTTTGGGGTTCGAATAGTGCCCGAAATCCCGTTAAGATCGGAATGAAGCTTCAGAGGAAAGTAGGCGGCCCGGCCTTCTATCCTGAAATCCTGCTTGCGGTCCTTTATTTCTTCCCAGAGTCTCTGCCCATAAGGATCATCCCGGTTGATGATGGCTTGAGCCGGAGCTCCATCAGAGGAAGGCTTCAAATGGTGTTGAAAAAGCTTGGCCTTGGCTTGAAAATAGTCTTCCATATCACGGTGATAATCAAGGTGATCCTGGCTTAAGTTGGTAAAGATTCCCTGCTCAAAGCAGACCTCTCCCAACCGGCCCTGGTCTAAGGCATGGGAGGAAACTTCCATGACCACATGGGTTATTTTTTCCCGGACCATTTCAGCCAAAAGCTCCTGCAAATCCAGGGATTCAGGAGTGGTGACCGGGGCTGGGATGACCCTTGAACCGGTGCGATAAGAGATGGTCCCCAAAACGCCGACCCGGCACCCGGCAACCTTTAAAACCGATTCAATTAAATAAGAGGTCGTTGTTTTACCATTAGTCCCGGTAATGCCCACCAGATGGAGTCGCCGGGCCGGATACTCAAAAAAACGGGTTGATAGTTTAGATAAGGCCTCCCGGCTGTTTCCAACCCGAATCCCGGTTAAGGTTCCAGGAACCTTAGCCGCCCCCTTCTCCTGGACGATGACCCGGGCCCCATTTTGGATGGCCTGATCGATATAGCGATGGCCATCGGTTTTATGGCCGGAGATGGCCACGAACAGGCCGTTTTTCCGTACTTTTCGGGAATCATAGGCCAAACTTTCAATCTCTATATCCCTGTTGCCGCAAACTTCGGCCCCAGGCAGGGTCCGGATTAATTCTTCAAGGTTCAAAAGGGCCTCTCTTCTAAAGGATCCACAAATCACGTCTTAAAGTACGGGATGAAATTGTACCTGGCAGGGAGTTCCCTGACTGAGCAGGCTCCCCGGCAAAGGCCTCTGGGAAACGGCCTTTCCCGTCCCAACCAGAACTACCGGGACCTCATAGCCTTTCATCACCTCCAACACCTTCCGCATACTCATCCCCCGCACATCAGGCATGATCTTTTTGTTCTGGATTTCGCCCGTCAGGGGCCCGGCCTCTTCCAGATGCCGCTGGGCCAGCAACCAGGGATTCTGCTGCACCGGCAGGTCTTGGACGGGGGGCGGCGCCATAATCCTTTTTTGGCCCAGTAAAGAGAGGGTTTGTTCCCCAATGGCTTTAAAAACCGGACCGGCTACAACCCCCCCGTAATGGGACCCTTTGGGTTCATCGATGACAATCACGATCACCAAAGAGGGATTTTCAGCCGGTAAAAAGCCCATAAAAGTCGAAAGGGATTTCCCGGGGGCATAGCGGCGGGTGGCCGGGTTTACTTTTTGGGCTGTTCCGGTTTTTCCGCCCACCTGAAAACCTTCGATAGCGGCCAGGGTGGCGGTTCCCCCAGGTTCGGTAACCCGGACCAGGAGCTGCCTCATCAACCGGGCGGTGTCCGGAGAAAGGACCTGCCTGACGGGTTGGGGAGTAAAGGATTTTACCGGTTGTCCTTTTTGATCCAGGATCTTCTGGACCAGGTAGGGCTTCATGAGCCGGCCGTCGTTGGCGATGGCTCCCAGGGCAGCGGTAAGCTGGAGGGCGGTGACGGTAATCCCCTGGCCGAAACAGATATTGGAGGCCTCGATTTCTCCCCAGCGTTGGTAAGGCCAGACCACGGCCCCAACCTCCCCGGGTAAGTCGATCCCGGTTTCCCTCCCGAAACCAAATTTCTTGATATAGGCATGAAAAGTCTTAGGCCCCACTTTTTTACCGATCTTGGTCGCCCCGATATTACTGGAAACCTTGATGACATCCTGAAAAGAAAGCCAGCCGTAGCGGTGGACGTCATGGATGACATGGTTTCCCACCCGATAAGACCCATTCTCGCAAAAGATCATGTCGTTGATGCCGAACTTTTTCTCTTCCAAAGCGGCGGCCAGCAGAAAGGTCTTGAAGGTCGATCCCGGCTCAAAGGTATCGGTTAAGGCCTGATTTCTTCTAAAAGAGGGCGGAATTTCTTTAAAGCCGTTTAAATTAAAAGAGGGTTGGTTGGCCATAGCCAGGACTTCCCCGGTCTTCGGATTCATAACAATGGCCATTCCTCCTTTGGCCTGGGCCTTGATCACCCCTTTTTTTAATTCCTTTTCCGCCAGGTATTGAATGTTCTTATCCAAGGTCAGGACCAGGCTCAGCCCCTCATTTTCCTGAATCGTCTCCATATCATTCAGGTAAAGGGACCGGCCCAGGGCGTCGCGGACGCTGGGTTCGTACAGGTAAGGACTCTTGAGAAAGGTATTGTATTGCCGTTCCAGCCCTTCCAATCCATTAGGGTCGGCCCCCACAAAACCGATAACGTGACAGGCCAGATCCAGATAGGGATAAAAACGCTGGGCTTCCTTGGTAAAGGCGACCCCTTCCATGCCCTGGGCCTTAACCGCTTCGCATTGACTGGGGGTGGCCCGGCGTTTAAGAAAGACAAACGGTTTCGATTGACTGAGCAATTGAGAAAGCCGTTTTTGTTCTATGGCTAGTACCGGGCTTAACTGCCCGGAGACTTCGTTAACATCCTTGATCCCTTTGGGCTGGGCAAAGATGGATTCCATTTCAACCGTCAAGGCCAATTCAAACCGATTCCGATCGAAAATCGCCCCCCTTTTATGGGTCCTGGGAATCTGTTTCTGGATTTCATTTCGGGCGATCTTGGCCAGCTTGGGCCCCTCCCATAATTGGAGCTGGGTGGCCCGGAAAACAATAATCAGAAAAAGGAGACCACTGAGGCCCAGGACCCAATGCAGTCGGAATCGAATCCATTTCAGATCGGGTTCCTTCATTTTATAATCTCTATCTGTCCCTTGGCGGGCGGTCTCAACCCTAATTTGGTCAGAGCAATCTGTTCAATGCGTTCGGGAGCTCTCAAGTTGGCCAGTTGTATGCGCAACTTTTTATTCGTTTCCGTCAGCTCCTTTTTCTGTTTCTGTTCCCTGGCCAGATCATAACTCAAGTTGACTCGCTGGACATGGAGCCAAATATAAGCCAGGACTGCAGGGATAAAAAACCCCAGGGCGATCAAAGTGTACTTCAAGGGATTCCTGGAGCCCGAATCCTTTGACGGTTTTTTTCTTTTATGCGGCTGCGGCCGGATTGACCCTTTCATGACAGTCTCTCCCCGACCCGGAGTTTTGCGGAGCGGGCCCGGGGATTTTCCCGGATCTCCTCCGGACTCGGGGGCCAGGGTTTACGATTGATCCTTTTGAATACGGGCCTTTCCGGAGTCTCCGAATAGCCCGGATCGGTTTGTCCGGTCGGGATTCCCCGTTCCAATTTCAGAAAGGCCTCTTTAATGAGCCGATCTTCCAGGGAGTGATAGGAAAGCAGACAGACCCGCCCGCCCGGATTCAAGACCCGGATAAACTGCTCCAAAAAATTTTGTAATTGAGCCAGTTCATCATTGACGAGGATACGCAGGGCCTGAAAGGTCCTGGTGGCCGGGTGAAGACGTTTGGGCCAATACTTTCGAGGAATGGCTTCAGCCACCCGGTCGGCCAATTCCCGGGTGGTTTCAATTGCCTTTCCGGCCGGAAAAGCCGCCACCTTTTTGGCAATGCGCTTGGCCCAGCGCTCCTCGCCGTACTGTCTTAACACCTGCGCCAACTCTTTTTCTTTGGCCCGGGCCAGCCATTCCCGGGCGGTTCTGCCCTGACTTCGATCCATCCGCATATCCAAGGGATCTTCCCTTTGGAAGCTGAAGCCTCTTTCCGGGCTTTCCAACTGGAAGGAAGAGAAGCCCAGATCGAGAAGGATGCCGTCAACCGCCTCAAATCCCGAATGGAACAGGATGTCTTTTACATCTCCAAATTTCCCATGAATCAGGTGCAGTCGGTTGGAAAAGGGGCTTAACTTCTCCCGGGCCAGGATGATACTTTCCGGGTCTCGGTCAATTCCGATAACCTGCGTGGGTGCCGGGCTGTTCTGGAGAATGGCCAAGGTATGGCCTCCGGTTCCCAGGGTGCCGTCGACAAACAGGCCTCCCCGGGAACACCGCAGCTGGTGTACCACTTCTTGAACCATTACCGGTTGATGGCTGGTCGCGGTTGATCTCCTTTTTATAGACCCAGTGAGGCCAATTTGTTTTCCAGGTCAGGCAGCTTACTGATGCTCTTGGATAATTCTTCTTCAAACCTTCCCTTGTCCCAGATTTCAAAGCATTTAAGCTGGCCGGCCATAACCACTTCTTTCTCCAGGCCTGCATATTCACGCAAGGCCGGAGGTACCAGGATGCGGCCCTGTCTATCGAGGTTGCATTCACAGGCCCCGGAGAGGAAAAAACGCTTAAAGGAGCGGATGTCCCGATCTACCAGGGAGAACTCCCCCATCTTTTCTTCGATTAGTTGCCATTCGGAATAGGGATAGGCTGCCAGGCAGTCCTCCCAGTTGGTGATGATCAGGCGCGGGTCTCCATGGGCCTTCAGCAATTCCCGAAAACGGGTTGGGATGCTGATCCGCCCCTTGGAATCAATGAGATGAATGGAACGTCCCCGAAACACTCTAAACCCCCAGCTTAAAGATCTTCATCCTACACAATTCCCCACAATTCCCCACTTTTGTGTAAATATATAGGAAACCTGGGTCTTGTCAAGGAAAAAATGGGATTACCAATGGAAATTCCTAAAATTTTTCTCCTTTAGGACCCGGGCAAGGGCGGGGTTGAAAATAGGTTGGCTATGCGTTATATTTCAGATCATAAGCAATCCAAATGGGAGGATTGCTTAATTTTTAATGGGCACCATGATTACAGGATTTAAGACCCTGTTAGGTGATTCGAAACCCAACCGATAGGCAGGGAAGGAAGGTTATGGAAGATTTAAGAGATAAAAAGGGTTCCAGCCCCGAGGTGGACCAAAAGCTCCCGACTCAAAAGGAATTAGAGAGGGAATTAGGCGATTATTTGGCTAAAAAATACGGCGACCGGGTCAAGATCATTACCCCCTTTGTCTTTCCGAAAGGGGAACCCGAAGAAATCCCCACTTTTCCTAAAGAACAAAAAGCCGGTCCCGCCACTAAGATTGATTTTGATCTCAAACCGGAAGAATTAGAGGCCTATCTGGATGAATACGTAATCCGCCAGGACGAGGCCAAGGCCGTTCTGGCCACTAAAATCAGCACCCATTTCAACCGCATCAAGTATTGGGAGCAGCAAGCGAAGCAAAACGGGACCGATCAAGTGGGCATGATCAAAAATAATATTATCATGATCGGACCCACCGGTGTCGGGAAGACCTACCTGATCAAACTGATCGCCAAAAAATTAGGGGTCCCCTTTGTCAAAGGAGATGCCACCAAATTCAGTGAAACCGGCTACGTCGGGGGGGATGTGGAAGACCTGGTCCGCGATCTGGTCTATGAGTCCAATGGCGATATTGAGCTGGCGCAATGCGGCATCATCTATATCGACGAAATCGACAAAATCGCCTCCAGCAACAATCTGATCGGGCCGGATGTTTCCCGGACCGGTGTTCAGCGGGCCCTGCTTAAACCCATGGAAGAGACCGAGATCGATCTCCGGGTGGCCCATGATCCCATTTCCCAATTGCAGGCCATTGAAAGTTATCGCAAGACCGGAAAACGGGAAAAGAAAACCATCAACACCAAAAACATCCTCTTTATTGTCAGCGGGGCTTTTTACAGTCTGGATAAAATGATTCAGAAGAGGGTCCAGGAGCAAGGCCTGGGCTTCGGCGCTCCCCTGAAATCCAAGAAAAAGAGCCAGAAATACTTGAACCAGGTTCGGGCTGAAGATCTGATCGGTTATGGATTCGAATCGGAATTTGTGGGGCGTCTGCCGGTGACGGTGGTCCTGGAGGAATTGACCCAGGATGACCTTTATCAAATCCTGAAGAATCCCAATAACCCCATCATTCGAAGCAAGAAAAGGGATTTTAAATCCTACGGGATTAATATCCTTTTCGAAGAAGAAGCCCTCCATCTTCTGGCCAAAAATGCCTGCGAAGAAAAAACCGGAGCCCGGGGACTGGTTAGTGTGGTAGAAAGGGCCTTAATAAAATTTGAGAAAAAACTGCCCTCCACCGCCATTAAACAACTTCTGGTCACTCCGGAAGTGGTCCTTAACCCGGCCAAAGAACTGGACCGCCTGCTATCCCATCCCGATAACCCGGAAATCCGGACCCGTTTTCAATCGGCCTGGGAAGAAGAACGCCGGATCGTGATAAACCGGATTAAGACCAAGGCCCCGGAATATATGGGACGCTTTGATACCAAATTGACCGATTTTCGCCTGGAGCTGATTGCCGATCGCTCCCTGGAGATGGTCCAGGACCTCCCCCAGGCCCTGGAAGCGATCTTTCAGATGATCCAGCAGGTTCAGGATTATGAAATGCGGTTCTTTGAACGATTCGGGATCGGTTTGAAGTTTTCCGAAGAAGGGACCGATGAGGTTCTCCGAAAGGCCGGGGCTTCCAGGGTGAGTGTCCTGTCCATTTGCGAGAATTTGTCCAAGGATTTTGAGTACGGCTTTAAACTGGTTCAGGAAAAAACCGGCCTGACCCGCTTCATCATTACCCCGGAGGCCGTTTCCAATCCGGAGGCCTATATTCAAAAACTGATTCGAACCTATTACCAGCAGGGAGAACCGGTTTCCGAAAAAAGGGAATAATCCCAAGGCCGAGGCTGAGTCGGATACCGGATGACGGATGTCGGATACAGGACGCCTGATTTCGGATTCATCCATCCATTTGCAAAAACCCCCTCTATTCCCCCTTTGGCAAAGGGGGGCAGGGGGATTTATTAAACCGAAGGTAAAACCACATGATCGGTATTTCCAAACTTTATTTAGGCACCGTCGAACCTTCCGATGCCCTTCGGTATGGACGGCATTCCGCCCAACTTCCCTCCCATTTGCTTCAGTTCTCGCAAGACAAAAAACCGGTGGTGGTCTGGAACATGACCCGGCAGTGCAACTTGAAGTGCCGCCACTGCTATGCCCAGGCCCAAATTAAAAAGACCAGCAATGAATTGACCACCCAGGAGGGCAAGGCCCTGATCGATGACTTAAGCCGCTTCGGGGCCCCGGTCATCCTCTTTTCCGGGGGCGAGCCCATCATGCGCCCGGATCTCCCCGAGTTGGCGGAATATGCCGTGGCCAGGGGCCTGCGGGCCGTAATTTCAACCAACGGCACCCTGATCACCCGGGAGTTGGCCCGGGTCCTGAAACAGATCGGTCTCTCTTATGTGGGGATCAGCCTGGACGGGATGGAGCAGGTCAACGACCGCTTTCGGGGTGTTTCCGGGGCCTTTGACCAGGCCCTGAAAGGGATTCGCAACTGTCAGGAGGCCGGGCATCAAGGTGGGTCTGCGGTTTCACCATCAACCGGATGAATGCCGACCAGGTGGAGCCGATTTTTGACCTGCTTGAAAAAGAGGGTATTCCCCGAGTCTGTTTCTATCATCTGGTTTATGCCGGACGGGGTTCCGAGTTGATCGAAGAAGACCTTGACCATGACCAGACCCGGCGGCTGGTCGACCTGATCATCGACCGGACCAAGGCCTTATCGGATGCCGGCCAGGAAAAAGAAGTCCTGACTGTGGATAACCATGCCGATGGACCTTATATCTATTTGCGGCTTCTTAAGGAAGGGTCTCCCCGGGCTTCGGAGGTCCTGGAACTTTTGAAAATGAACGAAGGAAACAGCTCGGGGCGGGGCATCGGTTGTATCAGTTGGGACGGCCAGGTCCATGCCGATCAATTTTGGCGTCATTATTCCTTCGGGAATATACGGCAACGGCCCTTCAGCGCGATCTGGCAGGATACCTCCAACCCCCTCATGGCCCAATTAAAAGAAAAGATGAAACACGTTAAAGGCCGCTGCGCCGCCTGCCGCTGGTTGGACATCTGCGCCGGCAATTTCAGGGTCCGGTCCGAAGCCAAGACCGGGGATCTCTGGGCCCCGGACCCGGCCTGCTACCTCACCGACGAAGAGATCGGTTTGGCCTAAGGGGCTTCCTAAAAATATTCATCTTTCCGCCGGGGTCAGCCTCGGGGGGGCACTGATCCCTCACCTGTTTGGGACAGATGCCCTGGCATATGAATGTATCCGGGCGAGTATGCCCCGCCTTATCTTAACAGTTCAACTAATCCAAGAACGCCCCCATCATACAATTGATTTTGATGTTTCTCGCGTGTTTCACCCACTACTATTCAGAATCAAAGCGCTAATAATTTATCGATCACCAATAGAAATGTGCGATAGAAACTTCCCGAATTCAACGACCGGTTTCTTGTGCCAGGGGTGTATAAATGTTGTCGTTTTGAAGAGAAAGCCAATAAGTATACACGGCAGCAGTCTTCGCACTTGATTCTGGCAATGTCGGTGAGGAGGTTGTCGCAATCCAAATACCGCTCCATAAGTAAATTAATAGGTCGTTTCGAATATAAAACTGAAAAGGTTTTCCTATCTTATCCCTATGGACTTACTCAGCAGAGTAAGAAGGGATTCAATTTTCAGGTTATGATTTGGTCCCTCCGGTCCTAAGACCATCAGACAGCCGGGACAATAAAGGCTCATGATATCGGCACCGGTATCTTTGGCCTGTTTAAGCCTGCCATCCCGGAAATCCAGCCCCGGCTTTACCGATCCACCGATAGCATAGGCCAGGCAACACCAGGCTGCTTCTCCCCTATTTTCCATTTTGATCATCTTAATGCCCGGTATGGCCTTTACTATCTCTCTGGGGGATTCCGAGCCGGGTTTTACTCCGCGGACAGAGTGGCAGGGGTCATAAATTACCAAAAAAAGAAACCTCCTGGTAAGAAAAAAAGTAAGCACCACCAAACTCAAACTCTTAAACAGGAAGTTTCCAATGAACGAAACAGATCGTATCAGACTGGAGGAGTTTCGTCAACTCAAGAAAGAACTTATGGATTTGCTTTAGATTGGGATTTATATTGGTTAACAGTAAGGGCTGTCTTTATTTCAAATAATAAATCCACTGAATTAAATGGCTTGGTAATAAAACAATCTGCTCCTTCTTTTAACCCTTTAGATAAATCCTGCTCTCGGGCTAATGCCGTCAACATAATCACCGGCATATCTTTGGTAATTTGATTTTCTTTTAAACGTTTACACAACTCAAAGCCATTGATTTTCGGCATAAGAATATCAAGGATAATCAGGTCGGGCATTTCTTCTTGCGCTTTTTTTAGCCACTTTCCCCATTCGATGCACTAATTACATCGTAGCCACTGCTTTTCAATCTAATACTTAAAAATTCTACAAAGTCCGGCTCATCATCCACTACTAATATCTTTTTCTTCATCGGGGTTCTCCTTCCCTCTTTAAACTGAAAACCCGGCTGGTTATTCGCCAAGCACTTCTTTTATTTTAGCCACAAGTTCGACCGTGCTCGCAGTCTTGACAAAATATCCGGAATATGGAACTCTTCTGCCGCTTCTTTTGTTTCCTTATCCCCTCTTGCCGTAAGTACTATTACGGGTATAGTGAATGTTTTGAGGTGTGCTCTTATATTCTTCAATGCTTCCAATCCGCCGCCTGCAGGCATCATGATATCCAAAAGTATTAGATCCGGTATTAATTTGATTGCCTGTGCCGTAGCTTGTACGGTATCGAATGCCCCTTCTATCTGATAGCCTTCGTGTCCTAACCTTATGGCCAGCATCTTTACCCAATCCTTTTCATCATCTACGATTAATATTCTTTTCCCCATAACTCTTTAGGCGCTTCTTAGCTATTTTAATTAATTCTTCACCATTTTTAGCTTCATCCGGATAAACCGCAGAACCAAACCTTAATTTAATCTCTTTAGGTACTTTCTCATTGGTTAAATACTTTTCCAATGCTTCCCTTAACTTATTTTCTACACTCAAAGCACCTTTTTTATCACAGCCGGGCAAAATAATCATCATCTCGCCGGAATCCAAATAGAACACAGCATTCCCATGGCGTATGCTACTCTTGATAATCGCCTTCATATTCTTTAAAATAGCATCTATTTTCTCATCTGAGAACTCCTGTTTTAATTGATTAAACTCAAGAATAGGAGATAACAATTAAATTTATGCGAGCCTTCCGGTCCATGGCCTCTCGTATCCCATTATCAAGTATTCCTTAAGATTCCTTCAGCAGGGTATTTAGGCAGAATAAAAACTGACTTTTGCCCTTTGCCAAGTTTACTCTCCACCCGGATTTTGCCTCCATGCAGTTCAATAATTCCTTCGGTAATAGCCAGGCCCAGGCCTGTGCCTTTTTCTCCCGGGCCGGGCAGGCGGCCAAACTGTTCAAACTTACTGAATACCTTAGGCAGATCTTCCTCATTCATACCTAAACCGGTATCGGCCACAACGCACTCAATTTCTTTTCTTTTTCTTGCATGAAATTTCTATATAACCCCTATCCGTGAATTTTAAGGCATTTCCTATCAGGTTGGTAAAAACCTGAATTAGTTTATCCGGATCTACAAAGGCATCTATCTGTTTTTCCGGAACATTGATTTTTAACTCCAAGTTTTTTTCCTTTAGATTCAACTCAAA
>CAVQFQ010000019.1:0-84133 GCA_963711835.1 uncultured delta proteobacterium
ATGGCCTGAGCGGTCTGTTGGACAACTCTTTTAATTGCGGATGATCAGCGGCAGGTAGAGCCGCGGTACGGGTAGGATCGCGCCGTACTCGAACGCGCCGATGTCGCAGAGCATGGAATATGCCCGCCACCCGCGCCGCACCACGCTGGTCTTTGGCAAGCAGAAGGCCGTCAGGGCCAATACACCCTCGCACCTGATCTCCGCCGTCAATGGCGTTGCTGTCTGGCAGGAGCGCGTGCGTCCACGTCGGGCCGCCATTGTTCTGCAAGGGACCTAAGCCGCCGGTAAAGTAACCCGAAAGAGAATAGACGTGGGTGTTGACCGTGCAGCCAGTAAAATCCGAGAACAGGTTAACCCCATACGAGTCGATGGTGCCCGTGCAGTCATTATAGATGTCATAATGGTACTGAGTGTTTACGCCACCAGCGTGTTGCGCAGGTTGACGATCCCATAGAGTCCATATTGCGCAATTGCGCGTCCACGTACACGCCTCCCCCACTGCCGCCGTTGGCATCGTGGTCGTCATCCGCGCCGTTGAAGCGATCGTCGAGTTGTATACGTCGGTGGTGCCAGAGAAAGTGTAGATGCCACCCCCGTCGGTCATTGCCTTGTTTCCGCTGATCGTGCTATTGACAATCGTGACTGAGCCATCCGACTTGATCAATGCCGCCACCGTAGTTGGAACTGTTGTTGCTAATCGTGCTGCTGGTCACAAACAAGTTTCCATAGGCGTTAAGAATCCCGCCTCCGTGTCCAGAGGCACCCAACCCTGCGGCTCCGTCTGTGACCGTGTTGTTCTGGCTGATAGTGCTATTTATCACTGTCAAGGTGCCAACGTAGTCAATGCCGACGCCATCGTTATCAATGCCGCCGCCATACCTATGTCCCATGTTCTGGCTGATCGTGCTATTCGTCACTGTTAAGGTGCCAACGTTGTCAATGCCGCCCCCGTAGTCGGCCATGTTCTGGCTGATCGTGCTATTCGTCGCTGTCAAGGTGCCACGGTTGTAAATGCCGCCCCCGTTGTCGGAGTAATTACCGGAGATCGCGGCATTGCTCACGGTGAGCAAACCTTCGTTGTAGATTCCACCGCCGTAACCATAGGCTCCCGTAGCGTACCCATTGCGAATGGTTACACCCGAGATAGCTGCCAAACGGTTGGGATGCACATGGAGCACACGTTGGAACACACTGTCGAGTTTGCCCCCGTCGATGATGGTCGTGCTGGCGCCTGCGCCAATGATGGTGATAAATGGAGTGCCGATGGCTGGCGTCGTCAGGTTCAGGTCGCCATTTTCCTCGCTGTCTGGCCCCGCCTCCGGGATAGTCAGCTTATAGATGCCGGACGGCAGAATGATCGTTGCGCCTTCCACGACTCTATTCGCCTGCATCACCGCAGCGCGCAAGGTGCACGTGTTGGCGGCTGTGTGGCAAGTGCCGATCATGGTCAGGATCATTCGGTAGATCGTCGGTGCTGTTGACGGTAAAGGTAACGGCGAACGCTTGGGGAACCACCAGCAGTGCGAACACCAAGCAGTGCTACGGTCACGAACACGGTGGGATAGAAGGTATTTTTCAACATGCGCTTCTCCTGTCTATTTCCATTTCAGTCTGACCAAGTACCTTTTGCGTTGCAAAAGAAGCCTAAGCAGTTGTGGATATATGTCTTCTGCAACATGTTAGCCGTCCGTTGCGAGTATTCTTCAAAAAATTGAACCATCCCATTTACCTACTTTTTCAATTCGATCACGATATTATGTTGATCAACAGTTCCCATGTTCTCCACGGCGTGCGTCAGCGGGCCACTCCACGACACCTCTCCAGCTTTACGGTCTTTCTCAACGGTTTTACCATCAGGCGTGGTGACCTTCTGCCTCGTATCGTTTAAAAAAACTACCACAAAAGCCGGATGCGAATGCATCGGCTCTTTCGCGCCGGGTTTGTGGAGGACGTCAAGCACGCGTACTCGATCATTGTCAACTATCACTTTGGCATCGTTCGGCATCAGTATCGCCAGGTCTTGCGCCAGAGCCGTTTTTGTGGCCAAGCCCAATGCCAAAGTGGCTAACAAAACGCTCATAATAAACCAGGTTAAGTGTTTCATGATTAATTCTCCCTTTTTTAGTTTGTTTAATTCAAGTGGCAGTGAACAAAACTCGAAATGAAATGGGACAATTCTATTTGTGAATCATTTAAGCCCACGCACCTCCTCCCAGGCAACGGACGCTATCTCGTCTTGTTAACAAAGACTTCTTCAACCACCCTTATCCTTCCCATCTCACTCTTCCCGTGCACGCATCCTCCTCCTTTCTGGGAGCATTGGGATCTCTGATTGAATTGGTAAAAAGAAAAGGGACCCTTCCTGTCAGACCCCATGGGAAGCTGTGCCTGCCGAACGTACTATGCGCTCAAAGCTCTATGGATTTGAGGTGGGTTCGCTTCTGCCGGGATAGTACCACAATGTGGTATGTTTTAAATTAAGTCGAATATTTGTCTACGTCAACAGGAAAGTGAGGTTGTGAAAAGTATCTTTTGTGGGGTGCAGATCCGAGATGTTAAGGGTGAATTGCGCTTGAGGCGAAGTCCTGCAGGAGCTTAAATCTCCCACCACCTTATTAACAATTATCATTAGAAAACTGGCATTGTTAGCCAAAATTCAAAACCAATGGTACATTTCAAAGGGGACATAGTTACTGAATGAACTTAACAAAATGAGAGAAAAACGATAAAGGCATATTCCAGGCAAGCTCGACCGAATACTCCCGTTACTTTACACCTTAGGCCGAAAATCCTGAGTTCCCCTGTCCGAGTCTGGTTTTGTTGGTTGCCTGTTGATCGGAAGTGTGTTTCGGTTGCAGAGGTTGCCCGATTTTTCAGGGTGACTCCTCGGTAGTATGCGCTTCTTGTTCATGGATTCCAGGAACCAATTCAAAAAGAAAATAAGTTCATTCAGCATCTACCTCCCGGTCCACATTTTATTAGGTGCCATAGTTATAGACCCCTTTCCCGGTTTTTCGCCCTAACCGGCCGGCCTTCACCAGTTTGACCAGCAGGGGTGCGGGCCGGTATTTGTCGCCCAGTTCCCGGTGGAGGGTATTCATACAGTCCAGAAGGATGTCCAGGCCGAAGGCATCGGCTGCCGCCAGGGGCCCGAGGGGGAATCCCAAACCCTTTTTGCAGCAGCGGTCAATATCGGCGGCATCGGCCAATGAGGTTTCCAGGGCAAAAAAGGCCTCATTGACCATGGGAAGATAGATCCGGTTGATGACAAATCCCGGGGAATCAGCCACGGTCACCGTTTCTTTTCCGCACTTCTCGAGAAAGCCGATCACCGCCTCATGAATCCGATCCGATGTATCGAGCCCCCGGACTACTTCCACCAGGGGGGTCAGGGCGGCAGGGATCAGGAAATGGGTCCCGATGCAGCGGTCGGGTCTTCGGGTCCCCGCGGCCAGCTCTGAGATGGAGAGAGTCGAGGTATTGCTGGCCAGGATCGTCTTGGGCGGGCATCTCCTGTCCGCCTCTTTGAAGATTTCCATTTTTATCCCAATGTCTTCGTAGACCGCTTCAATTACCAGATCGACGTCTTCAAAAACCTCCTTCGGGTTCATGGTAGCTTGAATGGCACCAAGCACTCGGTCCCGTGCTTTCAGGTCCATCTTTTGTTTTTTGACTTCATTATCCAAGAAGGAGGCAATGGACGCTTTCCCTTTGGTCAATCGGTCTTCCGAGATATCCAAGACCTTTGTTTTAAACCCCCCTTTTGCACAAACAACGGCGATCTGGCTTCCCATGGTTCCCAGGCCAACAACGGCGAGCTTTTTCGATTTCCATGATCTTTCCCTTCTCGAATTTATTGTTTTGTTTCAACTTTTGGCTTTGAGTACGTTTATTGTATTTTTACCATGCTTTATTATTTGTAGCAATTCCAAAGCACTTTGAGCCACGGCTCTTGATTAAGGGGACGTAGTTACTGAATGAACTTGACAAAAAGAGGGATATACGATAAAGGCATATCTCAGGCAAGTTCGACCGGATACTTCCGGTACTTTAAACCTTGGGTCGAAAATCTTGAGTTCCCCTGCCCGGGTCTGGTTTTGTTGGTTACCTGTTGATCGGAAGGGTCTTGCGTTGCAGAGGTGGCCCGATTTCTCAGGGTGACTCAGCGGTAGTGTGCGCTTCTTGTTCATGGATTATAGGAACCAATTCAAAAGAAAATGCGTTCATTTAGTAACTACGTATTGGCGATAAGCGCTGTGCAAGTGACCGGTTAGGGTGATCGGTCCCTTGCAAGGAAAAGCAAGCGATGAAGGTATCCGTAAATTATTTCTACGCCGTTCTGGGTTGGGTTCTGTGGTGTGCCCTGCATAGTACCTTGATCTCCACAACCATAACGGACTATGTGAAAAATAGGCTTGGGGACGGTTTCCGGTTTTACCGCCTATTTTACAATGCCGTTTCCCTGGTGACGCTGATCCCCCTCGTGACCTATTCCCACGTTATCCGGCAGACCCCGGTCTTCCGCTGGGAGGGTCCCCTGATGATCGTTCAAGTCCTCTTGCTGGCGGCCTCCATCTATCTGTTCGTTGCCGGTGGTAAGCATTACAGTTGGGCGCAGTTTTTGGGGATTGCTCAAATCAGGACGCGGCAGGCAGACGGCTCCCTTTCAAAAGGAGATTCATTCGTTGTCTCGGGGATTCACCGGATTATCCGCCATCCGTGGTATTTGGGCGGCATCCTGATCGTATGGGCGCAGGACCTGAGCGTATCGACTATCCTGATCAACATGGTCATCAGCCTCTATTTCATGATCGGGACCATTCTGGAGGAACGGAAGCTGGTGCGCGAGTTCGGCGATAAATACCGGGAATACCAGGGGACCGTTTCTATGCTTCTCCCCTGGCGATGGCTGAGAGCCAGGATCACCGGCGGTTGAACAAAGGAAAACAAGAGGGTGTCCCCTGGCGGATCTTGCCCTTAACAAAAAATAATCTGTCCTGTTTTTCATTACTCCCTGGAGGAAAGAAATGATTGAGACGAACTATCCATTTACAGAGGAAGAACTTTTACTGAGGAGAAGCGCAAGAGATTTTTGCCGGGACAAGATCATCCCTTACCGGGATAAATGGGATGAGGAGGAGAGGTGTCCTGTGGACCTCTTTCCAGAATTGGGCGACCTGGGGTTCTTGGGGGTTTACTGTCCGCAGGAGGACGGCGGAAGCGGGACCCGGATGGTTACGGCGAGCGTTTTGATGGAGGAGCTCGGGTATGCTGATGCGGGCTTTGGGCAGACTGTATTTGCCCACATTATTCTCGCCGTGACTCCCCTTTGGAAATGGGGGACCGAAGCGCAAAAGGAAAAATATTTGAGGCCTTCTCTCAAAGGGAGATGGATAGGGGGACTTGGAATTACAGAACCCAACGTGGGCTCTGATGTGGCCAGCCTGGAAATGCGGGCCAGGAAAACGGATGGGGGTTACCTGCTCAACGGAACCAAGATGTTTACTACAAACGGAACTGTGGCGGACTATATCATTGTAGCGGCAAGCCTTGACAAGCAAAAGGCAAGGAAAGGTATTGCCCTCTTCATCGTGGACAAGGGGACCCCGGGGTTCAGTGCCAAGCCTCTCAAGAAGATGGGGATCCGCTCCTCCGATACGGCTGAGGTGGTCCTGGAAGATTGCGAAATTCCTGGTGGCCAACTTCTCGGGGCGGAGGAGGAAGGATTTTATGGGGTCATGAAGGCCTTTTCAGGGGAAAGAATCCTTGCCGGTAGTCTCATTATGGGTACGGCCCGAGCGGCCTTTGATGAGGCCCTCGATTATGCCAAAAAGAGGGAGCAATTCGGACAACCCATCGGGCGGTATCAGACGATCAAACATACCCTCGCGGATATGCATAAGGACATTGAGGTGGGACTTGCCATTACCTATCAGACGGCGGCGCTCATGGATGCCGGTCGTGACTGCAGGATTGAAAGTGCCGTGAGTAAGCTCTTCACCTCTGAAGTCGTAAGCCGGGTCTGTTATAAGGCCGTTCAGATCCACGGCGGGTACGGCATGATGAGTGAATTTCCGGTGAATAGATTTTTCCGGGACTCCCGTCAGTTTGAGATTGGAGCCGGGACATCTGAAATCATGAGGGAAATCATTGGTCGTTCCTTCGATATATGAAGGCAGGCCGAAAGAAGAAAGTTCTCGGCCGCTCAAATAACGTGTTTGATGTATGGAGTAGGGGACGTAGCCAACTTATTCAAATAATCGCAGGGTGCGTAGATACTGAATGAACTTAACAAAAAAGATGAAAAACGATAAAAGGATATAAGCACACCCGGGTACTCCCGAACCTTTACACCCCAGGCGGGAAATCCTTGAGTCCCCGCCCGGGATGTGCCCTTAACAAAAAATAAATCTGTCCCGTTTTCCCTTACTTCCCCAGCTTGTGAAGTGCTTCGGGATTGAAAATATCCGAGAGGGGCAGTGCCAGTCCCACCTCAGGGGCATAGCGGAGGTAGGTCGGTATGGGATAACGGATTCCTTTTTCATGGGTTTTCTGGAGCCCCTCCGTCAAATCTTCGAGATGGGAGGCGGGGATGGCCATGGCCATTTCATGATCCTGGCAGCCTGCCCAAACCCGGTCCCCATTGCCCGGCACTACCACTTTGGATCTCTGATCGAGGTAGGCGGCAATCACCCCCTCGGTACAGGAACCGGCTCTGCCGGAAAAACTCCCTTCGATGGCTTTCCCGCTATGATAAGTGGCCCCGTGAATCAGGCGCATCATCTGGGCCGGATTCACATAGATCAAAATTACATCGGGTTCCACTCTGGTCCTTTCCAAGGGGGAGTAGACCACCGTCAGGTTATCGCCACCGTTCAGGGTTCGAAAACCTTTCAGCACTTCTCGAGCGGCTTCTATGCCGGCCGCATAATTCATCCGGGTCAGGAAGGCAACCGGTCCTTCTTCATGCTCCACACTGTCCCAGCCGTAGGTGTGGGCCGCGATGGCGCAGCCACTATCTTCCTTGGCGAAGGCCACTGTCCAGCCGTAACGTCGGGCCATAGCCGCCCCCTGGCAGGGGGCCATCCGGACGGAAAGATCCCTCAGAGGCCGCCTGGCTGTTGGGGGAATCTCCCCATCTTTCCAGGAAAATTTTATCGCCACAGGAAAGGTGGCCGGATTGATAAAAGTCCTTAACCGCTCACCCATTTTATGCCAGCGATCCATAATCATAAATCCTTTCTAAGCCTGTTTGGCTTTGTTGAGAAAGAAAATCAGAGTCGGCCGTGAATTTCGTCCAACCGCTCTTTGGCGGCGGGGACTCCCTTGAAGATGAAGTATAATTTGGGGCAGGGATATTCGAGGCAGTACCCGCAATTGGCGATCCCTTTGGCCGTGCCGCAGCCTCTTATTTCGCACACCTTGCAGTGGGAAAACAAAGGCTCTTCTTGGGAAAGGCAGCCTTTGCAGTTGATGTCTTCGGGTTTTATGTCGGCCTTGAACATCCTGGACCACTGCCGGGCGACTTGCCCCCTTTTTTGATCATCGTTCTCCCGGGTGGCCACAAAGGCCCCGCATTCATGGCAGGCCAGGCCACAATAGGCGATGATCGCTTCCATATCACTCTCCTTGAACAACTTTTTTTGATTTACATCCTGATAGTATCGTGCTGGGCAGGTATTTTCAACCTGCATTTCATTCTGGTTCTTTTCCAGACAAGTCTGTCGAAGGGGTAGGTACTGAATAAACTTTGCAAAAAGAAGAAAATACGATAAAAAGGCTCGCCCAGGCAAGCTCGACCGAATACTCCCGTTACTTTACACCTTAGGCCGAAAATCCTGAGTTCCCCTGTCCGGATTTGGTTTTGTTGGGTGCCTATTGATCGGAAGGGTCTTTCGGTCGCAGAGGTGGCCCGATTTCTCAGGGTGACTAATTCAACGGTAGTGTGCTTCTTGTTCATGGAGATTAGGAACCAATTCAAAAGAAAATAAGTTCATTCAGTAACTTACGCCCGTCCGACTGGTAGTCCTGATCCGCAGCTAACTTCTGCCGTTGCCAGAGGGACTTTCGGGACCCGCTGGCATTCCGGGCGATTACAATAGCACTGATTTATTACCCGGGGATTTGGAAGAAAATCGCGGCCACAGTGGGCACAAACAATCCGGTTCATGGTCACCCTCCCGGGAAAACCATAAAGCGGGCTGAGACTCTCGAAAAAGGAAGAAAATCAAAAAATGACGGATGGTCTGGGAAGAAAAAAGAAGAAAATAGAACCCTGGACGGATTCTACTCCGTTGCCCCCGGCCTGCTTCCTATTCGAAGAAAATGGTAGGGTTTATGAGCGGTGATGACAACCTCAGCCTGTGCCTCAGTCTGAGGGTTAATTCTATACTGTAATCTTTACCTATCTGAGAATTTTCCCCATTCTCTCCATTCCAGACCTGTCTTCTTTTCCCAATCTGACTCGAATGTTTCGGTGAAAAAGCCGTGGAGTTTTTCAAAAAGCCTTTTCCAGCCGCTCTCGAATTCGTAATTCAGCACATCTTCAAGGAAAGGAACAATTTCGCCAAGTTTTTCTTTGGGAATATAGGCCCTTGCACCCATTTCATGCGAGCGTTTCAGAGCTTCAGAGCTTAACGCTCCGGCGGTCAGCATGGCAACCTTCAGACCCTTTTTTATGGCAAATTCGAGAATGCTAAAACCGCGCACACCCATAATATCGAGTATGACAACATCATAGTGGGTTGATTCCAGCTTCTTTATGGCATCTTCATAGGTGGTAGCTTCGTCCAATGTACACTTCGGACAAGCATGCATTATCTCGTCTGATAAAACTGCCAAAACATCAGGCTCATCATCCACTGCTAAAATCTTCTTTCCGTCTAAAACAGACTCCTTCATAACACTTTCCTTTTTTATGTTTCTCGGATTGAAGGGAGGGGCCAGGGCTTCTCAACCGAGAAGCCCTGGTGTTTTCTTAACCTCTAATTTCTGACTGTCTGTCGTTATTTCTGATTGGCCTTAATAAAATCCTGACAGAATTTGAGCGCCTGATCACCGGGCAACCCCTTGGTTTTCATGGCCGCCACATAATCATCCAGGAGCGGACGCACGGCAGCGGCCCAACGGGCATCTTCCTCTTTGGAGAGCGGCAATAGCGTGCCCCCTTTGCTTTTAATAAAAGCTATCGCGTCCTGGTCGGTTTGATCCCAGAGGGCGCCGACCTTGTCGGTGTACTCCTCGCTCACCTGCGTGAATACCTTCTGAATATCAGCAGGCAGGGCGTTCCACTTGTTCTTGTTCATGACCACGAAAAACCCCACCGAGTAGCTGGACCCATAGTTCTCTATAGAGTATTTGGTGAGCTCCCCCCACCTGAAATCCTTGAGGGCCATGAGAGGAGCCAAGGCCCCTTCGGCCACGCCGGTCCGGAGGACGTCATAGGTCTCAGGCATGGTCGTTCCGACCGGCGCTGCCCCCAGGGCTAAAATAATTTTGGCAGCCAGCCCGGTACCCCTGATTTTCATGCCCTTCAGGTCTTCCAGCTTGGCAATCGGTTTCTTGGTGGTATGAAGGAGTCCGGGGCCATGGGCATGCAGATAGAGGACCTTGACTTCGTCAAATTCTTTGGGTTGAAACTTTTTGTAATAAGCGTTGATCAATTTTGTGGCGGTGACGCCGTTCTTCAAGCCTAAAGGAATATCGATGACTTCGGTCAGGGGAAACTTGCCTCGCGTATAGCCAAGAACACTGAACCCCATGTCAGCGATGCCTTGAACGGTCGAATCATAAATCTGGGCAGCCGGGGCCAGAGTGCCGCCGTGAAAAAAGGTAATCTTTACCCGGCCGTTGGTCCTTTTCTCGATTTCTTTGCCCCATTGCTCGGCCAGAACGCTGTGTGGGCTGGGCGCCGGGAAAAAATTGGCATAATTAAGGGTAATCACCTTTTCCTGCTGCTGAAACACCGGGAACAGACACCAACAGAAGACCTGCCATAAAAGCGAAAACTAAAAACGTTACACCCAAATGCTTTTTCATAACTCCTCCTTTTATATTTAATTTTTTTTATTCACCATTTCTCCATCAAGGCATCAGCTTGCCGGGCAGCCAAGTGACAATAGGAGGGAAAAGGAAGACCAATACGGCCACGATAGCGATGCTGAGGAGGAAGGGATAGACCCCGGCATAGACGACACGGAGCGACGTCTTCGTTATCTTACTTACGATAAAAACAACGATGGCCATGGGGGGTATGACCAAACCGACCATAACCGTTAAGCAGACCAGCATGCCAAACCACAGGGGGTCATAGCCGAGCCTTGGTGATCGCCGGATAGAAGATCGGCGTGGCCAGGATCATAAAGGCGAAGTCATCAATGAAGGAGCCGCCGATAATATAAATAAGACTGATCATCAACACGATAATCCAGGATGGCATCTGGAGAGTCACGACCCAGTCGGCGGCGATCATGGGTATCTTGGTGACGGTGATAAAGTGGCCGAGGATTACGGAGCCCGTTATGAGCATCATGACCATGCAGGCGGTCCGTAACGATTCCAAGGCGGCCGTTATGTAACCCTTGAAATTGAGATCCCTTCTACCAAAAGCGAAAATGAGGACCAGGAATGTTCCCACGCTTCCGGCCTCGGTGGGTGTAAAGAATCCTTTGAGGATACCTCCGATGACCAGAAGGAAGATCAAGACGACCCATATAACCTCCGGGAGGGACCGGATCCTTTGGCTCCAGGTAGATTTCTCCCCTTTTGGTCCCAGGGCGGGATTGATCTTGCACCAGCCGTAGATGACGGTGATAAAGAAAAAGGCGGTTAGCAGGCCCGGAAATATCCCGGCCAGGAACAGCCTCCCGATGGACTGGTCGGTAATGATGCCGTAGACGATCAGGGTAACGCTCGGCGGAAGGAGGATGCCCAGGGTCCCGACCGAGGCGACGACGCCCGTTGAAAGCCTCTTGTCATACTTGTAACGGTCCATTTCAGGGACAGCAACACTCGCGAAAGTGGCCGCGGTAGCCGGACAAGACCCGCAGATGGCCTTGAAGGTCGAGGCGGCGAGCACGGTGGTCATGGCCAGACCGCCCGGGACATGACCGATAAACTTAAAGGAGGTATCGAAGAGCCTCTTGGCCGCCCCGGAGTGGAAGGCCAATTGCCCCATGAGGATGAAAAGGGGGATAACCGTGAACCCGTAAGTGTTCATGACATCGAAAAAGTCTTTGGCCAGGAGGTTAAAGGCCGCATGCCAGGAGATAAGATATCCAAAGCCGAGAAAACCTATCACGATCATGGCAAAGGCCAGTTCGATGCCCGTTAAAAACATGACCAGAACAATCAATAGGCCTGTTATCCCTACAGCAACCTCACTCATAGGTACCCCCAAAGATCTTGACGATATCGCCAACCAGGACAAAGCACTGCAGGAAGCAACAGACGCCCACGCCATAGGAAAAAGGATAAAAGGGTATCTGGATGGTAAGTGAAACTTCCCCTGAATGCATAAGCTTAGCAGAATAGATGAACAGGTTCCAGCCGACGACAGCGAACAGCACAATACACAGGACCCTGGTAGAAAGGTCCATCCATTTCTTGGCGGACTTCGGCATTTTCTGGGTGACAAAGTCAACGAATATATGCCCCCGCTGCCAGGTGGTCAGCGGCAAGGCGAAGCCGATAACGACAGCCCCACAAAAACCTACGACTTCAAAGGTACCGATGATCGGGTGCCCGAAAAACCGGAGAACAACATCAGATACCGTGAGAAGCATGATGAATGTCAGGGCACAGAGCGCTATCCCATTCATCACTTTGCTCAACTTTTCTGTCAACCAAAGTATTCCCCCCATAGGATCTCCTATATTACCTGGTATTATTTATTGCGGAATCCCATCGTTATTGTTATTGATCCATTTTATATAGCTATAATATAGTTAACTTCTCTTTGTCAACCATTTTTAGCCAAAAAAAATATAGCGAATGAACTTTTCTTTTTTGACATTTTATGAACAAAAACGATGTATTATCCCTATTAAACCATAGAACGTCAAGTTTAAACGCTTGCAGACCTTGATTGACAATTTAAACCATTCGGGGGGATTTCTTCCCACCTATTAGCCGGAACGTAAAATGAAAAGCGCTGAATTCCTTTCACTCCATCCGGTCTTTTCACTCGATGAGGCCAGCAAAGCCCTGGCACCTCCTGGCGGCCGACCGGGGACCTTGGAGAGACTGAAGTACCATATGGAAAACGGAAGACTGAAACTTGCGGCCTGGGGGATATATGCCGCCCCGGGCATGAAAACAGAAGACTTCCGCCCCGATCCTTTTTTGGCGGCGGCGGCGATCAGGCCGGAGGGTGTTTTCTCCCATCACAGCGCACTGGAACTGCTCGGTGTGTAATACGGGACGTTGCCAACTTTTTAAGAAGGCAGAAAACCCGGCCTATCGTCCTGGATCTCCCTTTCTACTACCTGCTGGGGCAGGCATATCGAGGCCGGGATGACCGGGCAATCAATGGTTCCCCTCTCACCCCATCCCTCTCCCGCGACGGGGAGAGGGATGGGGTGAGTCGTTGTTCCGCCGCGGCGGATCTTAGCCCTTCCCTGCCATCAGCCCGGAAACGCTCATGACCTCTATCGACAAGGGAGCGATCGCCCCAAGCTTTTCTAAAAAGCGATCATGACTGATGGCCCGGATCCTCGGGATGACTGCTTCAGCATTACTGCGGGCAGCTCCCTCCGAAGATTTTAGTAACTATTTGAAATTATTTTTTAGAAATGTTTGTGCTATAATGCACTCCATTCCGTTTATTGTTTGGACTTGAATGAAAGAAAGGAGGTGATTGTTGACATGAAAAAGGTACTGGCGTGGAACCTTTGTTTATTGCTGGCGTTTTCCTTCTCCTTAACCTTAGGGTGCCAGAAGGCCTCCGAAAAGGCCAGTGAGGTGAAGGAAAAGGCGGTGAAAGAAGCCGGCGAAATAAAGGACAAGGCCTTGAAAGAGGCCACTGAAGTAAAAGACAAGGCAGCTGAAACGGCCACTGCAGTCAAGGACAAAGCAACTGAAACCGCCACCAGTGAAAGACAAGGCAGTTGAAACAGCCACCAAGGTAAAAGACAAGGCAGTGGGAAAGACCGGCGAACCTACGAAGAATTAGGTAGAAACTTTTTAAGCTACAGGAATAATACAAGAAGGATCCGAAAGGGATCCTTCTTGTATTAAAAGAGACGGTAACCGTTATAAGGAAATACGAGCAAATTAAGGGGACACATTACTAATTTCGATCAAATCCGGAACACCGCCCCAACCAGCGGTTGGGGCGGTGGATACCGGGAGCGGCTCGGCCGACCCACTGAACCGCGCCGCCCGCCCCACACGCAATGACAGTCAACCGGACAGCGGGATGGTGGATATGGGCCTTCACTACCCCCCCTTTTCCCCGGTCTTTTTACCCATCTGCATCTTACCGTGACAGGTCAAAGGCATCATGATGCCCAACCGAAGAGTTTTTCTTAAACAATTGTTTTTTGGCGCGGCGGGGGGCTTCTGTCTTTTCATCCGGGAATCCTTCGCTTGGGATAAGGCCTGGGGGGCCGCCAAGCATCTCCTGCCCAAAGGCACACGACTGGAAACCCTGGTCAACGAAAATCCGGCCCTTTTGGATGCCCGGAACCTGGACATTCAACCCCTGGAGCATTTCGGAACCATGGGACTGTCCGATCATAAACTTGATCCGGAGAAATGGCGGTTGATCTGCACCGGAGGAATCCGCCGGGAACTCCGACTGACCTACGACGAAATCCGGACCCTGCCGGCGATAGAAAAACCGGTCCTGTTGATCTGCCCGGGATTTTTTGCCAACCACGGCATCTGGAAAGGGATTTCCCTGTCCGAATTGGGGAAAAGGGCCGGGATAAAAAAGGGAATCAATTTTGTCACTATCTCCGGCCCGGCGGGCCCTTACAATAAAACCGGCCGGTTCTCCCTGAAGGATATCGAATCCGGAAAAGTATTTCTGGCCTACCAGGTCAACGGAGAGACCCTCCCGGTCAAACACGGCTTTCCCCTGCGCCTGGTGGCCGAAGGTTACTACGGATACGAGTGGATTAAGTACGTTGATACCATCCGGTTTGAAAAGATCGGCGCCGCTTGAGAAGCTTTCGTTTCCGGGCTTGACCGGGGATGGAATTTTTTATACGAAATCAAGGCCGTAGAGGGTCATTTTTCCCCTTGGCTCAAACGATTCCCGCATTTCAGCGGGAAAAGTGGGCGCGGGCTCCCGAAAAGCTTTAAGTCCGCTCCGGAGAATGGAAGATTATGACGGATGCCATCGCCTTACTATCGTTACTAATCGGGTTAGAATTGGTGCTCGGGGTTGACAATATCCTGGTCATTTCGATTTTTGTAGGACGACTGCCGGAATCACAAAGAAACAAGGCGCGGGTTTTGGGCTTAACGATAGCTCTTTTGGCCAGAATTATCATGCTGTTCATCCTGCTTAAACTGGCTACTTTGACCAACAATATCCTGTTTACCTTTTCCGTCCGAGACCTGATTCTTCTTGCCGGGGGGACTATTTCTGCTCTGGAAAGCCGTAAAAGAAATTCATCACACCACCGAATTAATAGAGGACCACCATGCTTCGATCGGTAAAAATTACAATAAGTTCGTCGGTATTATTTCCCAACTTGTTCTGTTGGATATTGTCTTTTCAATTGATTCGGTCATTACCGCTATCGGATTGACGGATAAAATCTGGATAATCATAACCGCTGTGGTGGCTTCCTTTTTGGCTATCCTTGCTTTTGCAAGACCAATCGGAGATTTCATTCTGCAACGCCCATCCCTTAAAATATTGGCTCTTTCTTTCCTTATCACCATCGGAGTCACTATATTTATGGAAGGCCTGCATAAACATGTTCCAAAGGCCTATATCTATTTACCTATGGGGTTTGCACTTTTTGTTGAAATATTGCAGCTCCGCTATGAACGCAATAAACAAAAGAAGGCCGCCCTTGCCGGAGCGAAAGGAATGAAGTAATGCCAACAGAGGCCATAAAATTGCGTTGGAGCAGCGGTTTCGAATAGAGGGACCATATTGATTCCGGCACAACCTGCGGTTGGGAATCGGGATTTGACCCTCTGTCAGTTGATCACCCAGGTGCGGAATTTCGACTGGACGGTCGGGGCGGTTGCGGAGGATTTTCTGGGGCCTACCTGTCCTTCCATGCTGGGAATGGCTGATACCCCCAGCCTCTATAAGGACGGCACGTTCCGCAGCATCGTCTGGGTAAAGACCAAAGCGGACGGAAAGAAGTTTGAGGAGTCCATCCCCCGGCTTCCGCTGGGCAAATATGAGGCCCTGGCCATGGCGCCCCTGGTCTACAACCCGTTTGAGCCGGAATCGACGGAAACTACCAATCCGGCCCGTGGGGCTTTTGATCAACGCCCTTCAATGGAAGACTACGAGGTCATGCAGTTTTTTTGCGTGGGAGAATCTTCCTGTTCGGACGCCATTGCCCGTTGCTACTTGTCCGGAAAACCTTCGATGACCATTCCCTGTTATGGGGAACGACGTTATGGACATGCCCGGGACGAGGACCTGGTCATGGCCCTGCCCGCCGGGATGATGGAAAAAGCCTTAAGGGGCCTGGAGACCCTGTACCGGCGGGGCATCCGCTATCCGATCAGTTATGCCGGTGCGGAGGGGGATCTGGCCCAAGGCTTTCCCATGTCCTATGGAGGGTTAGAGGAGATCGAGGCCATGCGGGGCAACGACAACCGGCTGCTCCTGGGGGTAACCGGAGGCATTGCCAGCGGGAAGACCACCGTAGCCAATATGTTGAAAGATCTAGGAGCGCCGATTGTTGACTTTGATCTGATTGCCAGGCAGGTAGTTGCGCCGGGACAACCGGCTCTGAAGGATATTGTGGATTATTTTGGAAAGCAGGTCCTCAATGAAGACGGCACCATGGACCGTAAAAAGGTTTCGGACATCGTTTTCCGGGATTTCGAGAAGAGAAAAAAGCTGGAGAGCTTTATCCATCCCCGTATGGGTGAAATCGTAAACAGGCAGATTAACGACTATGCCGCCAGGGACCCCAAGGCGATTATTCAGGTGGTCGTTCCGCTGATGATTGAATTGAATCTGCAGTGGAGGTATCATAAACTGTTGCTGGTTTACCTTCCCCCGGAGAAACAGATAGAGCGTTTGGCCGAACGGGACGGCATCAGCAAGGAAGAAGCGGCCAATATCCTCAAGTCCCAATTGGCCATCGAGGAAAAGCTGGGATATGCGGATTTCGTGATCCATAATGATCACTCTCTGGATGAGACCAGAAAGCAGGTGGGGGAACTTTGGGAGACTTTGAGGAAGATCCAGGAAGAAAAGGTCACTTAATCAGACCACAGACCGGCCGGGGCGAACATCGATTTCTTCTTGTAGCCGTTTAAGTCCCGGTGCATCAGGTCCCATCACGATGAGCGGGGATGCCCCAGCCTTAAGGGAATTTTAGTGCTTCGTTAGGGGACGACCAAGAAGAAGCCGAGGGTCGTCCATAACTATTCAAATTTCCCGCGCCCTTCCCTTCTGTTAATCATATTTTTTTTCAAAAATGGGGGTCTTTCGGGTCTCCTTAGGCAGACTGCCCGGCTCAACGAATTCGATCAGGGGCCGTATCTTGATCTTGTTGTGAAGCTCCGTGGTTATTTTTTCCGCCAGGGCGGGCAGATCAGCCTGGCCGACGGACTTGCCGTGCTCGATCTTCAGCTTCAGCGGCGGTACGACCCTGGGCGGTGGATTGTCCAGGACGACCCGCATCTCTCCAGTTACCTCGGGGCTGAATTCGGTGATAATATCTTTGATGGCCGCAGGATAGACATTGACTCCCTTGATGATGAGCATATCATCGGCCCGACCGATCACCTTGATCCGTCTCCCCGGAAAGCCGCATCCCGGACACTCTTTCAAAAAGACCTGGACAATATCCCCGTAGGCATACTTGACCACAGGGCAGGCTTCCCGCTGGAGGTTGGTCTGAACCATTTCCCCGACGGCTCCGTCCACATCCGCATCCACCGGCTTCTTGGTCACCGGGTCCACCAGATCATCGAAGCTGGTACAGACATCCGGGGCAATGGCATGCAGGCCGTAATAGGGTTCCGCATCACAGGAGATGGCCGGCGCATTCCCGCAGGGGGCCCAGTAATCATAGAATCTGCATCCATAGGCGGATTCCAGCTTTCTCTTTATTTCGGGAATGGCGATGCCCACTTCACCCGTGGTGAGCACTCCTTTATATCGGAAATCTTCAACCTGGCGGCCCAATAGCTCGGGGGTCTTCTTGATGAGATACTCGGCCAGGGAGGGTGTGCAGGCCATGTAGGTCGGGCGGGTCAGGCCGATGAACTTGGTGAAGAGATCGGTCCCGGCCCTGGCGTCAATATCGATGGGGAGGGCGCCCAAGGTCCTGAGTCCCCAGAGGGTCATCGTCGTCGCATAGATCCCCAGGGCAAAGAAAAACGCCACCCGGTCTCCTTTTCCCACGCCCGCCAGGGCAAGCCGGTGCCCGATCCGGGGGGCCAGGAATTTCATGTCGTTTTCCGTAAAGGTGTAACTGAAGGTGGGCATTCCCGTGGTACCTGAGGTAGTTCCAGTCAGATAGAGATTCTCCAACGGGGCGCACAGGTGTAATCCGAAGGGATGACCATATTTCTCCAGGGACTCTTCGGCACTCCTTCTTTCGTCATCCTTGACCATGAAGACGGGGAGCTTTCGCAGATCCTCTATGGTTCGAATATCCTCGGGCTTGGCTCCACAGTCGTCGAATTTCTTTTTATAGAAATCGGAATTTTCGTAGCAGTAGGTCAGCTGTTTAGACAGTCTTGCTTCCTGGTGCTTTCGAATTTCCTCCTGAGACATGTGTTCCAGTTCACCCCTGTAGAAAAATTTCTTCATAATTTCCTTCTCCTTCCAAATTCGGCACTATTTTAAAAGTTTATAGGCCCGGCCATTGAGGGGGATAGATGGGGATGGCCTTGCTGGCGGTACTATAGAGAATTTTATTTTGATTGGCAACCTCCTTGCGCGCCCCAGGGAATCATGTGAATCCGAGCGGTTTCGCCTAAGGCGCGTATCCGCTATTTTTGCAGTTGAGGCCGGTCTCCGGCATGATTTTGGGTGAAGGGGTCGCAGAAAAAATCGGCCAGGCACTTTTCCATTGACTTTTTCAAATGAGCATTTAAAATAATAATTTGATGGAAATAGAGGAGATCATGGTTTAGAGGCTAAGATGAAGACCCCAAAAAAAGGTACTGCAAAGACCTACCATAGTCTTCTGGCTGCAGCAACCGAGGTTTTTGCGGACAAAGGCTACCGGGATGCAACCATTGCGGAAATATGCGAACGAGCCCGGGCAAACGTGGCGGCGGTAAATTACCACTTTGATGATAAAGAAACGCTTTACCGGGAAGCGTGGCGGCATTCTTTTTTCGAATCCGTGAAAGCCCATCCCCCGGATGGCGATGTAGGTAAGGACGCACCACCCGAAGAACGTCTGCGGGGACGGGTGCTGGCCCTTTTGCATCGGATTGCCGACGAGAACAACAAAGAATTTTTGTTTATACAGAAGGAAATTGCCAACCCGACAGGGCTGTTGGAGGAGGTCTGGCGAGAAGTACTGCGGCCCCTGCGCAAGGAGATGGAGTCCCTGGTTCGGGAGCTGCTTGGCTCGCAAGTCTCGGACAGGCAGGTACATTTCTGCGAGATAAGCAGCATAAGCCAATGTCTTAATCCGATGCTTATGAAAAGAGGGCCGGCAGGAAGGAACAAAGACAAAGACGGTTTTCACGAAATCGACGATATGGAAGCCTATGCGAAACACGTTGTGAAATTCTCGCTGGCCGGGATCCGCGCTATTCGCGAGGAAGCTGAGGACAAGGGAAAGGTGTTCAAAAAGCGACGAGGAAGCGAAGAGGCCGTTAAACGGGATTAGCTTATGAATTTTCAGAAAAAAACGACCGTGATTCGCTATAAATCATGGCTCGCCGTGGTGTTCGCCTTTGTGATCCTCACCGGGTGCGCTACTGTGGGGCCTGATTATGTCCCACCCAAGAAATCTGTGTCCAAGGACTGGCACACCCAACTCAAGGGTGGCCTGACCACTGGAGAGATGGATCCCCAGACCTTGGCCGCGTGGTGGACGACGCTCAATGATTCAGAACTTTCCAGTCTGATCGATCGCGCGGTCTTGGGTAACCTCGATCTGAAGAAGGCTTTAGCGCGAGTTCGTGAGGCGCGCGCCCGCCGGGGTATGGCCAAGGCTGATCTCTTTCCCACTCTCGACGCCACGGGTTCTGCCACGTGGAGCCGTAGTAGCAAAGATACGGGGACAGGCAAGACCAGTGACCTTTACGCGGCGAGTTTTGATGCCGGATGGGAGCTGGATATTTTTGGCGGCGTTCGTCGCTCCCTGGAAGCAGCAGGTGCGGATTTACAGGCCAGCCAGGAGGACTTACGCGATGTGCTCGTCTCCCTACTCGCAGAAGTGGCGTTGAACTACGTCGAGGTGCGCACCTTTCAGGCTCGACTTGCCGTGGCAGAAACGAACCTGGAGGCCCAAACCGAGACCTACCAGTTGACCCTGTGGCGGTATGAGGCGGGTTTGAGCGACGAACTGGCGGTGCAGCAGGCCCGCTACAACCTTGAAAGCACCCGTTCTCAGATACCGACCCTGCGTACCGGGCTGGAAGAGGCCATGAACCGCATTGCCGTGCTTCTGGGAGAACAACCGGGGAAGGTTCATGCGGAACTGGAGAAACGAGAGCCCATCCCGGTCACGCCTCTGGAAGTGGCGGTGGGTGTGCCGGCTGACGTCCTGCGACGCCGGCCCGACGTACGCCGGGCCGAACGCGAACTGGCGGCGCAGACAGCGAGGATCGGTGTGGCTACGGCGGATCTCTACCCCAAGTTCACGCTGAGCGGCTCCATCGGCCTGGAAGCCCTTTCGTTGAGCAACCTGTCCTCTGCCGGCAGCTGGACCTTAAGCGGCGGCCCTAAAGTCACCTGGGCGATTTTCAAAGCCGGAGCTATCCGCCAAAACATAGAGGTGCAGTCAGCACTTCAGGAACAGTACCTGATCGCCTATGAAGCCGCTGTGCTCAGTGCCTTGGAGGAGGTTGAAAACGCACTCGTGGCCTATGCAAAAGAACAACAACGGAGACAGTCATTGAGCGAGGCGACAGAAGCGGCCCAAAAGGCGGTAGAGCTGGCACAGCACAAGTACCAGGCAGGTCTGACGGATTTCAGCAATGTCCTAGATGCGCAGCGTTCGCTCTTGTCCTTCCAGGACCAACTGGCCCAAAGCGACGGGACCGTAACCTCTAACCTGGTCCGTCTATACAAGGCCGTGGGTGGTGGATGGACTTCCCTGGCCCCCAATGATAACAAATAATTTTTAACATAGAGAGAAGAGATGAAATCAAAGATTAATCCAGAATCGGATGTTGCTCAAACCTTGGAAATTGATCAATCTTCGGGCCGCCGAAAGGGTCTGAGGCAATGGCTCATTGTGGCCTTCCTAGTGGCAGCCGCTGTGACAACTGTTGTGATCTGATAAGAGAATGGAAAATTCCAATTCGGTGCAGTACAAAACCCAGGAGGCGGTGCGCGGAAATCTGACGGTCATCGTCACGGCCACAGGCACCCTGCAGCCAACCAATAAGGTCGACGTGGGCAGCGAGTTGTCCGGTATTATCAAGACGGTCGAAGTGGACCACAACGGCAGGGTGAAGGTCGGCCAGGTCCTGGCCAGGCTGGACACCTCGAAACTCGAGGCCCAGGTAACCCAATCCAGGGCCGCCCTGGAATCAGCAAAGGGCAAGCTCTTGCAGACGCAGGCGACTCTCAAGGAGACCCGCAGCAAACTCGGACAGCTTCAAAAGGTACGGGAACTGAGCAAGAACAAGGTTCCTTCACAGTCTGAGCTCCATGCGGCAGAGGCGGCGTTCGAACGGGCAAGGGCTGATGAAGCCAGCGCCAAGGCTGCGGTCTCCCAGGCCCGGGCCACGCTCGAAGCCAAGGAGACGGACCTGTCCAAAACGGTCATCCGTTCGCCGATCAATGGAATCGTTCTCACCCGCAGCGTGGAGCCCGGCCAGACCGTGGCCGCTTCCTTCCAGGCCCCGGTACTCTTCACCCTGGCCGAGGACTTGACCCAGATGGAACTGAACGTGGATGTGGACGAAGCCGATGTGGGCAGAGTGCGGGAAGGCCAGAAAGCCACGTTCAGGGTCGATGCCTATCCGAATCGAACTTTCGAGGCACGGATCACCCAGGCCCGTTATGGTTCGTCAACGACCGTCAGGGGTAGTGACCTACGAAACCGTGCTGAAAGGTCAACAATTCGGATTTGTCCCTGCGACCGGGAATGACGGCCACGGCGGACATCACGGTCAAGAAGGTCGAAAACGCCGTCCTGATACCCCAAGCGGCCTGACGGTTTACACCGCCGGTGCAGGAAAGGAAAAGAAACCTTCCGGCGGGCTCTGGTCGGCTCTCTGCTTCCGCGTCCGCCCAGCCTTCGGCGTCAAAACAAGGCGAGGATGCAACCGCCAGCAAAAAGCAACAGACGCGTCTGGATCCTTAAAGGACGGGCAAGCCTCTCGCCCTTTCCATCTCCATCGGATCGACCGATGGGACCATGACCGAAGTGACGGCCGGGGAAATCAAACCGGGATGGCGCTGGTGGTTGATACCGATCAAGGCGGGGCAAATGAACATGAGTAGCCTCCAGGCAAATGGCATCAATCGGAGATCCCTGATCGATCTTTCAAGGGGTGTCGAAAGTCTATGGCAGGGCCAGGCGGCCATGGAGGCCTTGCGCGGCATTGATCTTTCGCATCGGGAAGGGGAATTCGTGGCGATCATGGGGCCGAGCGGTTCGGGCAAGTCCACTTGCATGAACATTCTGGGATGTCTGGATACGCCGACGGCCGGGAACCTATCGATTCAAGGGCATCGAAGTCGGCAGGCTGATCCGCAACCAGCGGGCGCTGCTGCGTCGCCATTTTACCTTGGATTTGTCTTCCAGGGCTATAACCTGCTGAGCCGCACCTCGGCCCTGGAAAACGTGGAACTGCCCCTGATCTATCGCGGGAGTCCCCGCCGGCGAACGGCGAGCACGGGCCGTTCAGGCGCTGGAGATTGTGGGTCTTGAACGGATGGGAATCCCATACACCCGGCGAACTCTCGGGCGGTCAGCAGCAGCGGGTGGCCATCGCCCGGGCCATCGTCACCAAGCCGGCTGTATTACTGGCCGACGAACCCACGGGCAATCTGGATACGGCCCGAAGCCGGGAAATCATGGAAGTGCTAGCTGGCCTTGAACCACAACCAGGGGATTACCATCGTCATGGTCACCCACGAATCGGATATGGCGGCTTATGCCGGCGCGTACCATCCGTTTTCTGGACGGCCGGGTCGAGTCGGATCGAGCGAAACGGGAGGGCGTCCTGATGCTTTGGAACACCATTCTTTTGTCCCTGCGTGAAATCAAACGTAATGTCCTGCGCTCGGTTTTGACCATCCTGGGTATTGTCATCGGGGTGGCGGCGGTCATTGTCATGGTCACCATCGGCGGCGGGGCCACGGTCCAGGTGACCGAGCAGATTGCCAGCCTGGGCAGCAATCATGTTGATGGTCAGCCCGGGAAAACGGATGGGGCCGGGCCAGTCTTCACGGCCAGCGCCCCTGTTCAAGCTGAAGACGGCGAGGCCATCGGCAGGAATGATCGGCTCGGCGGCGGCTGTGGCCCCCGTCGTCTTCCCAAGCATCCATGACCGCCATATTCGGCAATGAAAACTGGTCGACCACCGGTCACCGGAACGGACAATCAATTCTTCAAGATGGGGAACCGAGTCATCAAAACCGGACGGCCTTTTCAGCGAAAGCGAGCTGCGCGCCGGGGCGGCTGCCTGCATCATAGGAGAGACGGTGCGTAAGAAACTGTTCGGCGGGCAGGAGCCCCTGGGGGGGAAGATCCGTCTCCAAAAACTTTCCTGTGAGGTGATCGGTCTGCTGGAAGCCAAGGGGCAGAGCTCTATGGGCATGGATCAGGACGATCTGGTGGTGATTCCCCTCAGGACACTTATCAAAGGCGTATTTCCGGAAATCAGGACATCGCTCTCATCGGGGTTTCGGTCCGGGAAGGGGTGTCGACGGACAAGGTCCAGAGAGGATATCGAACGGTTGATGCGGGAACGGCGTCATATCGCGGCCAACAAGGACGATGATTTCAACGGTCATGGACATGAAAGAGATCGCCAATATGCTGACCGGAACCACGCGGGTGCTCACGGCCCTGCTGGGGCGGGGCTCTCCCTCTCTGATCCCGTTTGATAACTTGCAGAAATTCTGGTATAAGGAAACATTCGACCCGATTAGGGCCTAAACCGGCGATAGGGGTCCATTAAAGGATGTGGTTCGTTGAATAACCTTGGAAAAAACTTTTCTATGCCTGACCTTTCTCTATCCGATAGTCAGTCCAGGATCCCGATAAAAAAATGGGCTGTACGGGTGTGACGCTGCCATCTGAGAGGCCGTTTTAATGGGCGGGTTCTTTATGCTCAGGCTCGGTCTGGGCTTTATGCGCCGGGTAAGCGGAGGGCAGGGGCGGCTCTTAAAAGCGGTTGGTCCCGGTCTGCTTTTTAGTCTGGTTAGGGCGGGTAACCGCCATTTCCGGAAGGCCTTTGCCGCCACCCCCTTTTCCAAGCGTTTGCTTTTTCTCCCCCTCTGTCTTCGCCCCCCGGATTGTCAGGCCTTTCTGGATCCTGGGCTCGGCTACATCTGCCGGGAATATTGTCCGGACTGTGAGCTGGGGAAATTGCGGCGGGATGCACTTGACCTTGGCTACGGCGGGGTCTATGTGGTACCAAGTTCCCGGATGATCCTTCAGGAAGGGGTCATCCCCAGCGATCAATTCATGTTGGAGAAGGTGAAACAGCATGACCCGACCGCGGTCCTGGGGGTGACCTGTCTCTGGTATGTCCGCCACCGCCTGCTGGAAAAATATACCCTTGGACGCAACGGGTATACTTCAGGCTCGGGACATCCCCATTCGGTAGTGCAGGGTGTGCTGCTGGAAAACAGGAACTGCCGGAAGGCCGCGGTGGACTGGGGTTTGGTCCGGGAACGCCTGTACCTCCGGTCGTAACAAGGCACCCTGGACGCCTCGGATCTGCAAGCAACGAAACTTTTCAACCATCGAGGTTACCCTTATTAAGGGTCTTACAATAATATTTACCAACAGGGACCGGGGGGTCTTCTTTTCTGGGGTTGTCCAAAGGGTAACTCATCGCCCTATCCCGGCCCGGACGGCTAAGTAGGTTAGGTGCAGGGCATTCACTCAAGTCCGTTTCGGGCATTAGCGTAGGCCTGTCTCTGAATTAGATTCAAATTTTGGCCCGGTAAAGAAGCTTTGGGCTTGAAGGTGGACAACCCAGAAAAGAAGACCCCCCGGTCCCATTTAATGCAAGCTCCTCAATTTCATGTTAAGACTATGATGAGACCCTTAATAAGTCAAAAAAAGGTCTTTCAGGAGCGCTATGTTTTCCATAACCGAAATTATTGAACTCGCTGTTCAGATTGAAAAAAACGGGGAAAAATCGTATCGAAGGGCCCAGCAGGCGGCCTCCGATGACGCCTTGAAGGCCATGCTCGGGCTACTGGCCGAGGAGGAAGGGGACCACCAGCAGTGGTTCAGGGATCTAAAGAACCGGATTATCAGCAAAGCCGTTGATCCCGACCTGGAAGAGATGGCCAGGGGATTATTTCAAGGCATTCTGGGGGAAAAGGCTTTTGCCCTGGACGAGTTGAATCCGGCTGATCTTTCCGATCTAACGGCCCTGTTGCAGATATCGGCCGAGTTCGAAAAAGATACGGTTCTTTTTTATGAGATGCTGGAGCCGTTCATAGAAGAGGCTGAGAGCAGGGATCATCTAAAAGCTATTATTGAGGAAGAGAAAGGCCATATTAGAAGGCTTCAGGAACGCATAAAAAACCTGCCCTGAGACCGAAATCCTCCCGCGGGAAAGATCGAGGGGGGTACCCTAAAGAAAAATAGAGAAAATTATTCTCATAATAAGAAATCCTTTTCCTTTTTGTGGGAAATCGGAAGGCTGAAAAAAACTTTTTTTTTCTTCAAGGAAACCGAAAGACGCCTTCCTGATAAAATGATCTGAAAATCTTAAGAGTTACAAAGGTTAGGGTCAAGCCCGGCCGTCTATGAGGTTAGGGTATAATATTTGCAATTGTTTTATTGAATTAGGTTAAGATCTTCAAAAAAAATCCTTTTCTTGACAATCAGGGT
This sequence comes from uncultured delta proteobacterium, assembly GCA_963711835.1. GTDB lineage: Bacteria > Desulfobacterota > RBG-13-43-22 > RBG-13-43-22 > RBG-13-43-22 > CAVQFQ01. Next base: position 25,380 of record CAVQFQ010000019.1, read on the forward strand.
TGTATTTTTTATAAAGTGGAGAAAGAGGTTTTAAGAAGAGGTATGAGATGAGAGAGTTAACGCTTCATTCTTACCAACTTACCAAGACGGGGTAGCTAAAGGACATGGCCGATGATGTACTTGAATGGGAAACTCTATAAAAACTTAGGCCCCTACCAATTGTTGAAAGACAGCGTTTTTTGGGAGGATTGTATTGTGTACGGCGACTATGTCCTCGAGAAAGTGGCCGAAGGAGAGCGAAGAAAGGCCGATCGCAGAAAAGTGGGAGGGCAGTGGCAAGGGGGCGATCGTCGGAAATGGGACCGGAGGATCGAATATCAGGCTGCCCAACTAAGGCCGGTAGCCGCTGCCTTACTATAATAAAAGGCCTCTTAGTCCAGAGAACCAGAAACGATGTGTCGCCTCATCATTATCCTCTTGCCGCTTGTTTTTTCCTAACCCGTTACTCTAAAGCCTGATCACCTGATCCCGGTTTGCCTCAAGGAAGCCCCATTATAAAAAACTACCCCTCCATTGATCAGATTTCCCGACAGGGTAAGCAGAGGGTTCCGGAGGCGGGGAATCCATCGTCTTCCCCATGCGGTCCAAATCCGACTACCCTAGCCCGATCCGCGCCTGCCCGAATCTTAGATCAATTTTTCTATCCTCACGGCGCAGACTTTCAACTCCGGGATCTTGGCTACCGGATCCAGGGCGGTCTGGGTCAGGGCATTGGCCGCGGCCTCGGCATAGTGGAAGGGAATGAAGATTGTTCCCCGGGGCGAGCGGTCAGTTATTTTTATCCTGGCTTCTAAAGCCCCCCGCCTGGACAGGACCCGCACCTGTTCCCAGTCCAAAAGTTTCAAGAAAAAGGCATCTCCGGGGGAGATTTCGATCAGACATTCCGGGGCCATTTTTTCCAATTCGGGACTCTTCCGGGTCATGGTCCCGGTGTGGTATTGATAGAGCAGACGCCCGGTGGTCAGCGTCAAAGGGAACTCGGCATCCGTCGGTTCCTGGGGACCTTGGTAGGCAACAGGATGGAACTTTCCTAACCCCCGGCTAAAGCGATCCTTATGGAGGTAAGTAGTCCCCGGATGATCCAGGGTCGGGCAGGGCCATTGTAGGCCGATCCGGTTGAGGCGGGCATAGGTCATGCCGGCGTAGGAGGGTGTTACGGTGCGGATCTCTTCAAAAATTTCTTCGGCATTTTTATAAGCCATAGGTAGGCCCATCCGGGCGGCCAAGTCGCTGATGATCTCCCAATCCGGGCGGGCCTTTCCAAGAGGAGCGATGGCCTGACGGACCCGCTGGACCCTCCGTTCGGTGTTGGTAAAGGTCCCATCCTTCTCGGCAAAAGAAACGCCGGGTAAAACGACCTGGGCCAAGCGGGCCGTTTCGGTCAAAAAGATATCCTGAACTACCAGAAAATCCAAGGCCTTCAATGCCTGGAGGACATGGTGGGCATCGGGATCCGAGAGGACCGGATTCTCTCCAAAAACATATAATCCCCGAACCTCTTTTTTTAAGGCCCCATCAAACATTTCCATCAAGGTCAGGCCGGGCTGATCGGGAAGATCCCGGACCCCCCAGGCCCTTTCCATTTTTTCCCTGGCCTCCGGATCGCTCACCTTTTGATAGCCCGAAAAAACATCAGGCAGGCCGCCCATATCGCAGGCCCCCTGGACGTTGTTCTGCCCCCTCAGGGGATTTACTCCGGCCGCCGGGAAGCCTACGTTGCCGCAGAGCATGGCCAGATTGGCCAGGGCCTTGACGTTATCGGTCCCGTGGCTGTGCTGGGTAATACCCATGGTGTAGTAAATACCGGCCCGGTCTCCGGCGTACAGGCGGGCAGCTTGGTTCAGATCCTTTTCCGGGATGCCGCAAATTTTGGAAACGAAATCCGGGGTGAACTGGGCCAGGGATTGCTTCCATTCCTCGAACCCTTCAGTCCTGGACCGGACATATTCCTGGTCATAAAGGTCCTCATCCAGGATGATTTTCATAAGTCCGTTGGTCCAGGCAATATCTGTTCCCGGACGGGGGTGGAGCCAGAGGGTGGCCAGATCAACCAGTTCGATTTTTCTGGGATCCACCACAATCAGCTTGGCCCCGTGTTGCTGAACGGCTCGCTTGACGGCCGCCCCGATGATGGGATGGTTTTCAGTGGTATTGGAGCCGGTAATCAGGAGGACCTTGGCCTGTTCGATCTCGGCTATGGAATTGGTCATGGCCCCACTTCCGAAAGCGGCAGCCAGACCGGCTACCGTGGTGGAGTGTCAGAGGCGGGCGCAATGGTCTATGTTGTTGGTTTTAAAAACCGCCCGGACCAATTTCTGCATCAGATAGTTTTCTTCATTGGTGGCCCGGGCCGAGGTCAAGGTCGCCAGGGTATTGGGGCCATAGGTTTCCTGCAGCTTTTGGAAGCGGCCGGCCACCAGATTCAAGGCCTCTTCCCAGGAGGCCTCGCGGAAACCATTCCCCTCCCGGATCAGAGGGGTGGTCAGGCGATCCGGGTGTTGGATGAAATCGAATCCAAATCGGCCTTTGACACAGAGATGTCCGAAATTAGGGGGCACCCGTTCCACCCCATTGACCCGGACAATTTTCTGGCCGGCTTTTTCCAGATAGAGCTGGCAACCTACCCCACAATAGGTGCAGGTGGTCTTGGTCCGTTCCAGTTGCCAGGGGCCCGGCAGACCCGGCGTCTTTTCAGTTAAGGCCCCGGTGGGACAGTTGGCCAGACAAAGTCCGCAAGAGACGCAGCGTTCGTTGATGGTCGCCGAATAGGCCGGAGGCCCGCCTTCGCTTAGGGCCGGCACTTCCGGAAGTTCAAAGGCCTTTTGGATTTGGTAATCCGAACAGCCACGGAGGCACCTGCGGCAGGTGATGCACTTGTTCGGGTCGATATGAATGAAGGGATGGTACTCCTTAAGAGGGTGCATCCGCTTCGACCAGACCGGCAGCTTATCGATCTCCACTCCGTATTGGACCGAATAAGCCCTTAAACGGCAGTCAAAGAGATCCTGGCAGCCGCAGGAGAGGCAGCGGGAGGCCTCCTGCATGGCTTCTTCGGCTTTTATGGTGCATTCCACTTCCTCAAAGCTGTTGCGCCTTTTCTCGATCGGGATATGGGGTTGAAGGACCCGGGGTCTTGGGAGAATTCCTTCAAAATTGACGGGATCTACTTCAGTCCATTTCCCTTTGCTGATATTGAAAGGTTTTTTCTCCGGATGGATGAATCCCTGGGTCAGAACCTGATGGATGGAAATAGCCGCTCTCCGACCGTCGGCGATGGCCTGGATAACGGTCTGGGGGCCCCGGAAAAGATCGCCCCCGATAAAAAGATCGGGAATGGAGGTCTGGAGGGTTTGGGGATCGGCTTTAGGGGTTCCCCATTTAGTCAGGGCCAGATTGATCAATTCCGGATCCTTTTCGAGAAAGGAAAGATCCGCATATTGGCCGATGGCCACTACGGCGGTATCGGCTTGTATAACGGTTTCCGACCCGGGGATTGGAAAGGGCCGGGGACGGCCTCCGCTTTCCGATTCACGGAGTTCATTTTGGATATATTCCATCCCGGAAAAACGGCCCTCTTGAGAAAGAATCCGGGTGGGAGAAACAAGAAAGTGCATTTTTAGGCCTTCCTGTTCCGCCGCCGCCACTTCTTCGGGATGGGCGGTCATTTCATTTGGGGACCGGCGATAGAGCAGGGTCACTTCTTCGGCTCCCAGCCTGAGACAGGTCCTGGCCGCGTCCATGCCGGTATTCCCGTTACCGATGATCAGGACCCTTTTCCCAATTTCAACAGGATCCTTGGCGGCTATCCGGATAAGCAATTCCAGGGCCGGAATGATGCCGGGCAGGTCTTCACCGGGAAGCCCCAGGCGGGTGGATTTCCAGCACCCGGTGGCCAATAGGACGGCTTCAAAGCCCTGGCTGCGGAGGCTGCTGAGAGTAATATCGGAGCCGAAGACCTGATTGACCCGGACCTCGACTCCCAGGTCCAGGATCTGCTGGATTTCTTTGTCCAAAATGGCGTTGGGTAAACGGTATTCGGGAATGGCATAGCGGAGCAAGCCCCCCAACTGGGGTTTGGCCTCAAAAATATGGGCGGTATGCCCTTTGAGACGCAGGTAATGGGCGGCTGAAAGGCCTCCGGGTCCTCCGCCGATCACGGCGACTTTATGTCCGCTGTCTTTGGCTAACGGAGGTTTGAAAGGAATGTCCTCCAACAGAGCGTAATCGGCCATGAAGCGTTTTAAGGGATTGATGGCCAGGGGCTGATCTACCCGATGGCGGCGGCAGACCTCTTCGCAGGGATGAGGACAAACCCGGCCGATAACCATGGGAAGAGGATTCCTCTCCTTGATGACCTTTAAGGCCTGGCTGAATTCCCCCCGGCTGATATGGGCCAGATAACCCTGGATATCGATCCCGGCCGGGCAGCTCAACTGGCAGGGAGCCAGACAATCTCCGTAATGTTGTTCCAAAAGGAGTTCCAAAATGGCCCGGCGGGAAGCATGGACCAGAGGGGAGTCGGTCTGGACGACCATCCCTTCCTTTATGGGAGCGGCGCAGGAGGCGATCAGCCGATCCTCCCCTTCAACCTGAACCACGCAAATGCGGCAGGATTCCTCGGGTTTTAAAAGGGGGTGATGGCAGAAGGTGGGAATAAAAATGCCGGCCTCGGTAGCCGCTTCCAGGATGGTTTTTCCGGATGGCGAAGTCACCATTCGTCCATCAATGGACAGGGAAACGTTAGACATGGGCGCTCCTCTTCCTCAATAGGGTTTTCGCGATCAGTAGGTATTACTTTGTGGCATGTAAATTGGATTTTTTATAATATGAAAAAGCAATTGAGTCAATGGCTTTTCGTGCTCAAAAGCTTTTTGGGCCGAGGCAGGAATTGGAAGGGGTCCGGAATTAAAAAGGCCGGATGTCTTTTCGGAAACACCCGGCCTTTTTTAAAAAAAATAACGGCTAAGCTTAGCTGAGAAGGAACTGCCGGACAAAACGGGCCCACTTTTTACCCCGTAAATGGCCGGTAAAATCCTGGCCCGGCATACCCCCGTCCAGAGCGGTAGACCCTATTTCAGTTTGGATTTGGGAAACTAAGCGGTCTTTTTCATCCACAATCCATTGCTGGGCTTCCTGGCCGAACAGCAGGCTTTTAAGGTCGTTTTTAAGGGTCAGGGGCTCGACGATAAACAACCAGCCTTCCTCATAAGGTTCTTTATTCACCAGGTCCGGGTGTTTGGCAACCTGAGAATTGATATGGGTAATGGTGCCTTCGATAGGGGCCAGGACCGGTACATCCTGTTTTTTTCGTTTGATCCCCAGGCTGGGGGAACCTTGTCCCACTTTCTGCCCCACCTTCGGCAGAAGGACTTCCTCAACCTGGCCTACTAATCTCTGGGCAAAATCATCAATCCCTACCCGAACCCGGCCGCCGAATTCGGTCAAGGCCCAACTGTGGCCGCGATGATAAAAATAATTTTCCGGCTGCTCGAACCCGCCCACCAGAGGGATTTCCTTTAATCTGGGGGAGAGGGTAGGGGGCACCTGATCCTGCATCATCTGATCAAAGGAGCATTCCCCGCAGAGAAAGGCATTGGGGCAAATTTTATAACTAATGGCTCCATTCAGCATATAACGGCATTTGCGTTGCGCGGCCGGCAGGGCCAGAAATTTTTTCATCCATTCCTGGGTCGGCGGTTTATTTTGTTTTACCTGGACCTTACCTGAGGCTTCATCCAGGGCCTTCTTGGCCATCCCCTTATCAAAATTGCAGGTCATGCAATTGTAATTGTTGTTGCAGAGCTTATAGGAAACCACACCGGCATCCATCCAGATGCATTTATTTTCAGAAGCCATAAAATTCAGTTTTTCTCCCATGGTGTCCTCCGGTAAAGGCGTTGTTTTTATGTTAATATAAGCAAGTTGAATGCCAGAAAAAGATAATATTTTAATTACATGAATTTATTATAAAAAATAGAGGCAAAGCCATTCCTGTTTTTTTGGGGGATGGACGGCTGTTGATAATATTTACACAGGCAGTAGGGTAATTTAAGATAACTGATTGATAATATGTAATTTATTAATATGATGAGATATTAAACAATATGTTTAAAAATTATACAGCCATTTGACTCAAAAAACTCTCTTGACCTCTAAAGAAATCCATATATAAATAAAACCATCATGCCTTTAATGTCCGTATGGTGGGATGGATTAGGGAACTAGGGGGTGCTTATGAAATTCAGAGAGGCGTTGGTTTTGTCATTGGGAATGGTTGTGGCCGCTATGATCTTCGGTTTCTTTTTTTATGAAAGCCGGGACAGCGGTAAAACCGTTAAAATTGTGGGAACGGGGACCAGGGGTTTTAATTCCGACATCATAAAGTGGCGCCTGGCCATAGGCCGCTATGCCTCGCCTACGGAAGTCACCAGCGGTTATGTCAAGGTAGCCAAAGATGTCCAAGCCCTGTCTGAAGACCTGATAAAGAAGGGGCTGGCTAAAGAGGAAATGATCATCCAGTCCGTCCTTACCCAACCGAGCTACGGCAACAGCGGTAATGTTACCGGCTATACCATTCAGCAGGGCATAACCCTTACCTCCCGGGATATGTCCGCCGTTGAGAAGCTGGCTTTTAATCCGGGAGAAATAGTGCGGGAAAGCATGATCCTTCTGAATTCCAACGTGGAATATTATTTTTCAGACCTGGGCGGGATCAAGAAGGAATTGATTGCTGCTGCCGTTAAAGATGCCAGGGCCAGGGCCGAGGTGATTGCGAAGAATTCCGGAACCCGGATAAAAGGGATCCAGTCGGCCCGGGTTGGGGTTTTCCAAATTACCGAGCCCTATTCGGCTGAAGTCACCGATACCGGCATCTATAATGTGAACACCAAAAGGAAAGATGTTACGGTGACGGTTCATGCCGTCTTTAATTTATAAATCAGGTCCTCGGTTCGTTGCCCTTCGCCCGGCTTATTAAGGCTTGCTGAATCTGTTCCTGCATGGTCCTGATCAAGGCGGCCGGGTCTCCGGCCTGGCGGATGGGACGGCCCACAACGACATGATCGGCACCGTCAAAAAAGGCCGAGTGGATATCCACTACCCTCTTTTGATCATCGACCGGACGATTTTTAACCGGCCGCACCCCGGGAATAACCACGAAAAAACGGGATCCGAGTTCCCGTCTGAGCTTGAGGGCCTCCAGGCCGGATGAAACCACCCCGTCGCAGCCCAGCTCCAGCGCCCGCCGGGCCCGGGAGAGAACCAGCTCTTCGGGATTGCACTGGAACCCCAAAGAGTCCAGGTCGCCCTGGTCCAGGCTGGTCAGAACAGTCACCGCCAGTATTTTTACCTCCTTTTTGACCTGGGCTGCGGCTTTCAGGATGGCATCGTTGCCGTGGACGGTGGTGTAGGTGATCCCCCGGCCGGTGACTTGTTTGACCGCCGAAGAAACGGTCTGAGGGACATCAAAAAATTTCAAATCCAGCATGACCTCCAGGTCCCGGCGGATGATCCAATCAATAAGGTCCCAGCCCGCTCCCAAAAAAAGCTGCAAGCCCACTTTGAAAAATTTTATTCCTCCCTCCAACTTTTCCACCCACTCCCGGGCCTCGGAGGCGGTGGCCACATCTAGGGCGAAGATGATGCGCTTGTCTAATGGTATTTTTTTTTCGGCGGTTTCCATGCGTTTTCCTTTTAGTATTTTCCGATATCAGGTGGTAGAGGCCGGGGTAGAAGTCTATCAAATGAAACCGGGAAAGTCGAATTTAAAAGGACCGGGGATATTTTCGACCTTTAGCAAGATCAGTATCTCTGCTATACTCAAACAATGGCCTACCGCCCCGATTTCAGGCCTGAAAAAGGAGAAGCAAGGGCGATCGTTATGGAAAAATCACTAAGTAACCAATCCCCGGGGAATATCCTGGCCCTGGATATCGGAGGTGGGACCCAGGACTTGCTGCTTTGGGACGGGAAAGGACCCCTGGAAAACAGCGTCCAAGGGATACTCCCCTCGCCGACAGTTATGGTAGCTCGAAGGATTGAAAAAGCGACCCGGGAGGGGAAGGCTATTTATTTGACCGGTCATCTCATGGGCGGGGGAGCCGCCTCAGGGGCCATTTACAACCATATTCGGGCCGGGCTTCCTGTTTATACCCAGGAAAAGCCAGGCCCTGACGTTGAATGACAGCCTGGAAAAGGTAAAAGGGATGGGGATTCAGGTGGTAGAAGAATCCCCCGGTGGGGTCGTTGAAATTTTCATGGCCGATGTCCGGATTGAGGCCTTGAACAGCCTTTTCGAGGCCTTTGAGATCCTTCCTCCAGACTTTTTCCTGGTGGCGGTACAGGACCATGGCTTTTCACCGCAAGCCAGCAACAGGCGGTTTCGGTTTCAACAATGGGAAGATTTTTTGAATTCAAACCAACCCCTGGAAAATTTGCTTTACCGGGTCGTCCCGCCACACCTGACCCGGATGCAGGCTATTCAGGAAGTATGGCCCCAGGCCATCGTGATGGACACCGGAGCAGCCGCCATTCTGGGCGCGCTGGAGGATGAAAAGGTCGCAGCCCTGGGGGCCGCTTCCAAACTCATTGTGAATATCGGCAATGAGCACACCCTGGCAGCCTGGATGGTGGACGGCTATTTACGTGGAATTTACGAACAGCACACCGGTCTCCTGACTGGGGAAAAGCTGCTGGAGGACCTTAATGGTTTTAGGAGCGGGGCATTATCCAACGCCCAGGTCCTGCAGGAGGGTGGTCATGGCTGCCTGAACCAGGACCCCCGAAAGGTGAATAGCCCACCCATAGCCGTGACCGGACCGAGGAGGGCGCTGTTGTCCGGCACCCCGGTCCTGATGGCCGCCCCTTTCGGGAATATGATGCTGAGCGGCTGTTTCGGGTTATTGAGGGCCTTCCGCTTTTCAAATGCCGGCTGATATGCTAAGTTTGGTGTTACCCGGTTCATTTTCACGTAAATTCACCTTTTCCCTGATGGACGGCCAAACTAAAAACAGAATAGAGGAACTGCGGCGGCTCCTGCATTATCACAATTACCGCTATTACGTCCTGGATGACCCGGAGATCTCCGATGCCCGGTATGACCGCTTACTCCGGGAGCTGCAGGATTTGGAGTCCAGGTACCCCGAGATCATCACACCGGATTCTCCCACCCAGCGGGTGGGCGCCAGGCCCCTGACCAAATTCCAAACCGTGGCCCATTCCGTCCCCATGTTGAGCCTTGAAAACGGATTCAGCGGGGAAGAGGTCCTGGAATTCGACCGCCGGGTTAAGCGATTTTTAAAATACGACCAGGAAATCGAATACACGGTTGAGCCCAAGATGGACGGCTTGGCCATTGAGCTGGTTTACGAAGGCGGGATCCTGACCCAGTCCTCTACCCGGGGAGACGGATTCGTGGGGGAAGACGTTACCCAAAATGTGAGAACCATCCGTGCCATACCCCTGCGTCTTCTGGAGGAAACCAGCCCGCCCCCGGCGCGTCTGGAAGTCAGGGGAGAGGTTTACATGCAGGTCAAGGATTTTAAAGAGTATAACCGTAAGAGGGTTCTGGATGGGGAGGCACCTTTCGCCAATCCTAGAAATGCGGCGGCCGGCTCTTTGCGCCAGCTCGATCCCAGGATTACGGCTCAGCGGCCCTTATTTTTCTTCGCCTATGGGCTGGGGGGGATAACCGGCCGTGGCTTTACCAGTCAATGGGATGTTCTGCAGGTCCTGCCAGATTGGGGATTGCCGGTCAACAGCCATATCAAATGCTGCCGGGGGATCGAAGCCTGTCTAACTTATTGCCGGGAAATGGAGTCCCGGCGTCACAGCCTGGCCTATGAAATTGATGGCCTGGTGATCAAGGTGAATTCCTTCTTACTCCAGGAACAATTGGGGATCAAGTCCAGGAGCCCGCGCTGGGCCCTGGCCTATAAATTTCAGCCGTCTCAGGAAACCACCCGGATCCTCGCCATCGAAGTCCAGGTGGGCCGGACCGGGACCTTGACCCCGGTCGCCCATTTAAGCCCCATCCTGGTCGGCGGGGTTGAGGTCAGCCGGGCCACCCTTCACAACCAGGATGAAATCGAGCGCAAGGATATCAGGCTTGGTGATACGGTTGTTGTTCAGAGGGCGGGAGACGTTATCCCGGAAGTGGTCAAAGTGATCTTTTCGGTTCGTAAAGGGGATGAAAAACCTTTTCGCATCCCGGAGACCTGTCCGGTCTGCCGGTCTCCGGTGGTTCGCTTACCCGGGGAAGCCGCCCACCGCTGTTCGAATCCCAATTGCCCGGCCCAGATCAAGGAAGCCATCCGCCATTTCGCTTCCAAAGGCGCTATGGATATCGAGGGCCTGGGTGAAAAAATCATCCACCAATTAGTCGAAAAAGACCTGATCAAGGATTACGGTGATCTCTATTACCTATCCCAGGAAACCTTGTCCTCCCTGGAACGAATGGCTGCCAAATCCTCGGAAAACCTGGTTCAGGCCCTGGAGAGAAGTAAAACGGCTTTGCTGTCAAAATTTATTTACGCCCTCGGGATTCGCCATGTTGGAGAACACTTGGCTTCTCTTCTGGCCGGCCGATATGGTTTTTTAAAGGCCTTAATGGAGGCGGAAGAGGAGGAGCTCCTTTCTATCCGGGAAATCGGTCCCCAGGTGGCCCGCAGTATCAGGGCTTTTTTTGACAATCCTCAGAATCGCAGGGTGGTGGAAAAAATACTGGCTGCCGGGGTAACCCTGCAGGAGGATAAAATAACCGGACCGGAGCCTCTAAAAGGCAAGAGTTTCCTTCTCACCGGAAAGCTGGAAAATTTCACCCGGGAGGAAGCCAAAGAGAAAATCGAGTCCCTGGGAGGAAAGGTATCCGGCCAAGTCAGCAGCCGGATTGATTATCTGATTGTGGGGGAAGACCCGGGTTCTAAATTGGATAAGGCCCGGAAGATGCAGGTCCCCATCCTAAGTGAAAAAGAATTTCTCAAAATGATTGCTTAGGATAAGTTAAGCCAATTTTATGGAGAGGGTGTCTGTGGATAAGATCTCGGCCAGGGTAATTATTCAGGGCTGGGTACAGGGTGTTTACTTCCGGGCCTTTACCCGGGATCAGGCCATCGCGCTGGGTCTTTCCGGGTGGGTCAGGAACCGGAGGGACGGCACGGTGGAGGCTTATTTTGAAGGGGAAGTCGGACAGGTAAAGAAATTGGTGGCTTGGTGTCACCAGGGGTCGCCCCGGGCCAGGGTGGAAAAGGTGGAGGTGACCTTTGGGAATTACCAGGGCGGGTTTGATGGTTTTGAGGTTCGAACCGGTTGAATTCCAGCCCTCTTCCTCCTCCTTTGCCTTTAGCCTAATTGGGTGACCCTGAAATTTACTTCCATCCCAATTTCAAATATTTACTTGACTTGAATTTTCATTTTTAGTATATAAAAGGTTTAAACCCCATTATTAACTTAATAATTTACTTGGTAGACAGATTTTAAGTGGAAGAAATTCATATACAATTTCCCGATAAGGCCTCTTTGACCTTCCCAAAGGGGATACCGGCTATTGAAGCCTTAAAGGTTTGGAGCCGAAAGCCCCTGAACGGCATGGTGGCCGCCCGTTTTGAGGGAAAGTTGATTGATTTGCCGGCAGAATTGATGCGAGACGGGGAATTAAGGCCCCTTTTTGACCAAGAGCCCGAGGCACTGGAAATTTTACGCCATTCCTCGGCTCATTTGATGGCCCAGGCGGTTAAGGAATTATTTCCGGAGGTTCAAATAGCCATCGGTCCGGCTATTGAACAGGGATTTTATTATGATTTTGCCAAGAAGGAACCCTTTACGCCGGAGGACCTCCCCCGCATTGAAGAACGCATGGCCTCCCTGAGCCGGCAAAAGATACCGATGGTCCGGGAGGAGCTTCCCCATCAAAAAGCGATTGACCTTTTTGCCTCTCAAGGGGAGTCCTTTAAGGTCGCCTTATTACAGGATTTGAAGGACCCGACGGTTTCTCTGTACCGCCAGGGAAATTTTACCGACTTATGCCGGGGGCCGCACCTGGCCTCTACAGAGCCTATTCGTTTTTTTAAGCTGACCCAGGTGGCCGGGGCTTACTGGCGGGGTGATGAACGCAATCCCATGCTGCAACGGATTTACGGAACGGCTTTCTTTGAAAAGAAGGCCCTGGAAGATCATCTGCATCGTCTGGAAGAAGCTAGGCGCCGGGATCACCGCCGCCTGGGCAAGGACCTGGATCTTTTCAGTATTCATGATGAAGTGGGCCCCGGGCTGGTTATCTATCACCCCAAGGGGGCCTTGCTCCGAACCATCCTAGAGGATTTCGAGAAAAAGGAGCATTTGAAACGCGGCTATGAAATCGTCATAGGCCCTCAGCTTTTGCGGGCCGACCTTTGGAAAAAATCAGGCCACTACGAAAATTACCGCGAGCTCATGTACTTCACCGAGATCGACGGGCAAAGCTATGGAATCAAGCCCATGAATTGCCTGGCCCATATGATCATTTATAAATCGAAGATCCGCAGTTACCGGGACCTTCCCAAACGCTATTTCGAACTGGGAACAGTTCACCGACATGAAAAATCCGGGGTGCTCCATGGCCTGATGCGGGTTCGCCAGTTTACCCAGGATGATGCCCATATTATCTGCACCCCCGATCAGCTTCAGGATGAAATCCGGGGGGTCCTGGATTTTGTGGCCTATGTCATGAAGATTTTTGATTTCGCCTTTGAAGTGGAGATCAGCACCCGTCCGGCAAAATCGATCGGAAGCGATGAGGACTGGGAAAGGGCCACTCAGGCCTTGAGCCAGGCTTTGGAGGCCAACGGCTTGTCTTTTTCCATCTCTGAAGGCGAGGGGGCCTTTTACGGACCCAAAATCGATATCAAGCTAAAGGATGCCCTGGATCGGCGCTGGCAGTGCGCCACTATCCAATGCGACTTTACCCTGCCGGAACGTTTTGATTTGCATTACATCGGACCGGATGGAGAGCGCCACCGGCCGGTCATGATCCATCGGGTCATTTTGGGGGCCTTGGAGCGGTTCTTGGGCGTTCTGATTGAACATTATGCCGGGGCTTTCCCTACCTGGCTGGCGCCGGTGCAGGCCATCGTCCTTTCCGTAACGGATCGGACACTGACCTACTGCCGGGGAGTCCACCAGGCCCTGATTCAGGCCGGGATCCGGGCCGATCTGGATATTCGAAATGAGAAGTTGGGGCTGAAGGTGCGGGAGGCCCAATTACAGAAAATTCCCTATATGATCGTCATCGGGGACAAGGAAGAAGAACAGCAACGGATCAGTCCAAGAACGCGAACCGGGGAAAATCTGGGTTTATGGACCCTTCCTCAATTTATAGATCGGGTCCGGGAGGAATCCCTTCCGGGGAAACCTGCTGAACCGTAAGGCCTTATTTTAATTTCCTTTGAGGGAACAATTCCATATTTAGGAGGTGGTGGGCATAGCTAAATCGGTTAATGTGAATGAGGAGATCAGAGCCTCATCGGTCAGGGTCATTGCAGAAGACAGCCAGCAACTGGGGATCTTCACCGTGTCGCAGGCCCTGAACTTGGCCAGGGAAAAGGGACTGGATCTGGTTGAGGTGGCTCCACAACTGGATCCGCCGGTCTGTCGTATCATGGATTATGGAAAGTTCAGGTATCAGCAAACCAAAAAAGTCCATGAAGGCAAAAAACGACGGACCATCATTCAGATCAAAGAAGTCAAGCTCCGACCTAAGACAGAGGAGCATGACTTTCAATTCAAACTGCGAAACATAAGAAAATTTTTAGAGAAAAAAAACAAGACCAAAGTATCGCTGATGTTCCGGGGACGGGAGATCCAATATCACGAGACCGCCAGGGGCATTTTAAACCGCATTGCTGAAGAAACCAAAGATTTGGCCCTGGTGGAGCAGGCACCCAAGTTGGAGGGCCGGAATATGACCATGGTCTTGGGCCCCAAATAAACCGCCAACCCAGAGTGTAAGGTGCGACATTTCAAATCCGGAGGGACAACGGTTTTGTCCCTGATCTGCTTTGGATCGGGAGATTCGAATTTTGGACGGCCATTATCCGATTTTCCGATTTCCGAATGGAGGAAGACGTATTCAAGGAGAGTGCTGTTATGCCCAAAATGAAAACCAAGCGAGGGGCTGCCAAGCGGTTCAAGACCACAGGCAATGGAAAGATTATTCGATCCAAGGCCTTTGGCAGCCATATCCTGACCAGTAAAACGACCAAGAGAAAACGCAGCCTGAGAAAGTCCGCCGTGGTGGACCCGGCCAATGCCCGGGGCCTCAGGCGGATGATGCCCTACGGTTAAGAATGCAATTAGGTCTCATCCGGAAAAGGTGTTTCCAGGGGAGAGCTATCAGCGATCAGCAATAAATTTTAAAAAATGGGTTAAGCTGACTGCTATTTGCTGACGGCTGAACGCTCCATCCGGAAATCAGAGATTTCCGGATGGATACTATAAGGATTGAGGTGAGTTAAGATGCCAAGAGTAAAAAGGGGCTTCAAGGCCCGTCAACGAAGAAATAAGATCCTGAAATTAGCCAAAGGCTATCGGGGCGCCCGAAGCCGCCTGTTTAAGACAGCCACTGAAGCGGTGGATCGGTCCCTCAAATACGCCTACCGGGACCGGCGGGTTCGAAAAAGAGAGTTCCGCGGCTTATGGATTGTGCGCATCAGCGCGGCCGCCAAACAGAACGGCCTTTCCTACAGTCGCCTGATGGGAGCTTTTAATAAAGGCCAGATCGGTTTGGACCGAAAAGTACTGTCGGAAATGGCGGTCCGAGACCCGGAACGATTCAGCCAACTGGTCCGGCTGACCACCCAGCCTCAGGTTTGATTCCCCAAAAGGATCCCGGGTAAATAGAAATCCATCCCTAAAGCCGCGATGTTATCTCTACTAAAATCCCTGGAAAGCCATGTTAGAGAAGAGCTGGAGAAAATCTCCTCCCTGAAAGAATTGGAGGCCTTGCAGGTCCAGGTCTTGGGGCGGAAGGGGAAGTTAACCGAATGGTTGAGGCAGTTGGGGAGCCTTGCTCCGGAAGAACGGCCGGCCGTAGGCCAGGAGGCCAATCGGATTAAGGGAATCCTGGAAGCCCTTTTTCAACAAACCAAGGCTTTGTTCGCCGTGCTCGATAAAAAGGCCCAATCCGGATTTGATTGGACCCTGCCCGGCCGAAGGCATTTCAGGGGGAAACAACATCCTATAAGCCAGACCCTGGACGAAATTTGCCAAATCTTTTCCCGGCTTAACTTCGACCTGGTTGAAGGACCGGAGGTCGAATTGGATTATTACAATTTTGAAGCCTTGAATATCCCACCCGACCACCCGGCCCGTGATATGCAGGACACCTTTTATATAACCGATACCATCCTGCTGCGGACCCAGACTTCTCCCATGCAGATCCGGGTGATGGAGAAGGTCGCTCCCCCGCTCCGGGTCATCGCCCCGGGAAAGGTGTATCGACGGGATTCCGACATTTCCCACTCTCCCATGTTTCATCAGGTGGAGGGGTTCATGGTGGGCGATACGGTCAGCTTCGGAGATTTGAAAGGGGTTTTGAGTTACTTTGTCCACCAGATGTACGGGGAAAATACGCCACTGCGCTTCCGGCCTAGCT
The DNA here is from genome assembly GCA_963711835.1 of uncultured delta proteobacterium. GTDB lineage: Bacteria > Desulfobacterota > RBG-13-43-22 > RBG-13-43-22 > RBG-13-43-22 > CAVQFQ01. Next base: position 41,005 of record CAVQFQ010000019.1, read on the forward strand.
TCTTTCCTTTTACGGAACCCAGTGCCGAAGTGGATATCGGCTGCGTGATTTGCCGGGGCTCAGGCTGCCGGTTGTGCTCTCAAACAGGCTGGCTGGAAATCCTCGGAGCCGGAATGATTGATCCCGAAGTTTACCGGAGGGTCGGATACGATCCCGACCGGGTAACCGGTTTTGCCTTCGGCATGGGAGTAGAACGGATTGCCATGCTGCGCTACGGGATCGATGATATCCGCCTTTTTTACGAAAATGATCAGCGGTTCTTAAAGCAATTCTAAGTTAAAAAAGGGTCCAAAGGGCCGAGGATTCAAGGGTTCCAGTGAAAGGGCGGATGGAAAAGGGGCTTGAGCCCCCGAACCCTTGAATCCGTGAACCCCGAGTTTATTATGAAAGTTACCATAAACTGGCTTAATGACTACGTGGATCTGACCGGCCTCTCCGTGGAGAAGATCGCCGAGGCCCTGACCATGGCCGGGCTGGAAGTGGAGGCCGTCCAGTCTATCGGCAAGGAACTGGCCGCTCTAATCGTCGGAGAGATCCGGGAGGTGGAAAAGCACCCGGAAGCCGATCGCCTCTCTCTCTGTAAGGTGTCCACCGGCCGGGAAATTCTGGAGGTCGTTTGCGGGGCCCCTAATGTCCGGCCCGGGGTTTTGATCCCGCTGGCTTTACCGGGGACGGTTTTGCCGGGAGGGATGGAAGTCAAAAAGGCCGTCATCCGAAATCGTCCCTCAGCCGGGATGCTTTGTTCTGAAAAGGAATTGGGATTATCGGAGGACCATTCCGGAATCATGATCCTCCCGGAGGGCTTGCCTCTGGGGCAACCCCTGAGTGGGGCTTTGGGGCTGGAAGATTGCCTCCTTGAAATCAACGTGACCCCCAACCGAGCCGACTGTCTATCTTTGATCGGCATCGCCCGGGAGCTCTCCGCTCTCTTTGACCGGCCTTTAAGGCTTCCCGCTCCGGCTGCCGGTCCGGAAGGGGAGGCTATCCGAGGGGAAACCTCGGTCACCCTTCTCGATCCCCAGTTTTGTCCCCGTTATGCGGCCCGTCTCGTCAAAGAGGTTACGATCGGCCCTGCCCCCTTTTGGTTGCGGCAGCGTTTGAATTCGATAGGTCTCCGAAGCATCAACAATGTAGTGGATATCACCAATTTTGTCCTGATGGAATACGGGCAACCGCTTCATGCCTTTGACTGGGAGACCCTGGAGGAAAGGCGCATTGTGGTTCGGCGGGCCGAACCCGGGGAGAGCCTGGTGACGCTGGATGGAGTGAAAAGAGATCTTTCTACGGAGATGCTGGTCATCGCCGACGGCCGGAAAGGGGTGGCTCTGGCAGGAATCATGGGAGGACAGGAGACTGAAATTCAACCCCGGACCCGGTCCATCCTGATTGAGAGCGCTTTCTTTGAGCCGCGCACTATACGCAAAACAGCCAAAAGGCTTTCTCTATCCACCGAAGCTTCGGTTCGCTTCGAACGCGGAGTGGATATAGAGGGAGTCCTTCCGGCCCTTCATCGAGCCGCCCGGTTGATCCAGGAACTGGCCGGAGGGGAAGTGGTTGGAGGCTGGATTGATGCCTACCCCCAGCCTCAGGGTAGTCAAACCATTTACCTGGATCCGGTCAAAACCGGTCGATTTTTAGGGATTGAAGTTTCGGCCGGGGAGGTTCTCGAAATCAGCCGCAGGTTGGGGTTAAGCGCCGTCCTTGAGGGTGAAAATCGGATCAAGGTAAATCCGCCCTCTTTTCGAAGGGATCTGACCAGACCGGTTGATCTGGTTGAGGAGATGGCCCGGCTCATCGGGTATGATAAAATTCCGGCTACTCTACCTGAAATGACCTCGGTGGCCCAAAAGGAGCCTGAGCCTTTGCTCCTGCGGAGGCGGATAAAGGAAATCATGGCCGGCCGGTGCTTCGATGAAATTATCACCTACAGCTTTATTTCGGATAAGGCCTCTTCCCTCGTCCCAACCTCCCGGCCCGAGGCTGAGCCCTCCCTGGTGAGAATCAGCAACCCCATTTCGGAAGACCAAGCGGTCATGCGCAGCAGTCTGGTACCCGGCCTGCTGATGACCATGGCCAAAAACTGGTCCCAGCGGAACTTGAACCTGCGCCTTTTTGAAATAGGGAAGGTTTTTATCCCCCTGAATTCGAATTCCCTGCCCCTGGAAGTGACCCGTTTCTGCGCCCTTTGGACCGGAAGGCGGTTTCCGGAAATCCATCATTACCAGGATGCCGGGGTTGACTTTTATGATTTGAAAGGGGTGGTTGAAGAATTATCGGAAGCCTTAAGGATTCAGGATGTTTCCTTCCGGGCTGGGGACCCTCCCCTTTATTTCAGGCCCGACCGTTATGTCCGGATCTTTTCCGATGAGGAGGCCTTGGGAGAGATGGGGGAAATATCGGTTCAGGCCCAAACCCACTTTGATCTGAAGGAGCCGGCTTTCCTCTTTGATTTGAACCTGGATCTTCTTCTGCCTAAAATAGGGGAAGGGGTTTTTTTTAGACCCTGGCCCAGGTTCCCCGAAGTGACCCGGGATATGGCTTTGATCCTCGACGATCAGGTGCTCTGGAGAGACATTCAAGAGGAAATCCGGTCTTTAAAGGAAGTCTTGATAGAGGACATCGAACTCTTTGATCTGTACTACGGCAAACCCATTCCGGAGGGGAAAAAAAATTTAGGAGTCCGGATCCATTACCGGTCTCTTGAAAAAACCCTTTCAGATGAGCAGGTCAATGCCGTTCATGAAAAAGTATTAAAACAGGTTCTTGAAAAATTTGGGGCAACCTTGCGGGAGAAATAGTATGAGTCCAGAGATCATTCCCAATAAGCAGTATTTTAAAATCGGGGAAGTGAGTACGCTCAGCCAACTGGAACCCTATGTCCTGCGCTACTGGGAGACCGAATTTAAGATGATTCGCCCGGTCCGTTTTGGTTCCAACCAGCGCATGTACCGCCGCAAGGACGTCGAAACCATCCTGGAAATAAAAAAGTTATTGTACCAGGAGGGGTTTACCATAGCCGGAGCCAGAAAGAAATTGCTCCAGGGCCATAAGGAGGAGAAAGGAAAGGAAAAGGTGAAAGAAAAAGAGATTGCGGCTAAGCCCGGAGATCTGGAATTGGTCTTAAAGGAAATAAAAGAGGACCTGACCGAATTAGCCCATTTTCTAAATAAATAATTCCCGGTTGCCTTCTCCCCCCGGCCACGTCCATCTCGAACCTTTCCTGCCCCAACCCTTTTTTTTAATCCTTTGGTGTCGTTCAAAAGTTGTGGCATTATATTTCTGATACCCGATGGAAAGGGACCGGGGGTCTTGATTTCAAGGATTGTCCGCCAAAACGCTGGCAACCCTGAACCCGGGCAGGAAGTTTGTAAGTGGGTTTAAAAACAGGCCTACACCAAAGCGATTTATCGGCTTAGGTGAATGCCCGGCTCTTAACCAACTTAGAAATTCGGGCCGGGTTGGGGCTACGGATTACCTTTGCGGACAATCCTTGAAATCAAGACCCCCGGTCCCTAAGTCAGACGATAATACGCCAGTGCCATAACTTTTGAACGTTATTAATCCGTTAAGGAAGTGGTACTTAGCCAGACCTTTTAACGGCCTTTCCTGATTTATGATATGGAGCTTCGAGCCTTAAAAGATCTTATGGATGTCTTGCCCCACCAGGTCGGGGTTTATCTGATGAAGGATCAGCACGACCGGATTCTTTATGTCGGAAAGGCCAAAGACCTGAAAAAAAGGGTCCTTTCCTATCTGAAGGCGGAACGTCCCAAGGTCTCTTCTCTTTTGGAACGGGTGGAAAAACTGGATTTTCTTCTCACCGCGAATGAAAAAGAGGCCCTGATCCTTGAGAGTAATCTCATCAAAAAGCATCTCCCCCGCTACAATGTTGTCCTGAGAGACGACAAACAATATCCCTCCCTGCGGGTGAGTCTGGATGAGGCCTTCCCCAGGCTGCAGATGGTCCGCCGGATCAAGAAGGACAAGGCCTTTTATTTCGGTCCGTTTTCTTCAGCCCGGAAAATGAAGGAAACCACGACCTACCTTCAAAAAATATTTCCTCTCCGGTTATGCCGTCAAAAAGAAATTCCCCAACGTTCCCGGCCCTGCCTCTACTACCAGACCGGTAAATGCCCGGCTCCCTGTCATGGGAAAATCCAACCCGAGGAATACCGCCGGCGGGTCAAAGAAATCATCTGGTTTTTTGAAGGCCGGAATCAAGAACTGTTAAAAAACCTCAAGAGGCAAATGAAAGAGGCTTCGGCGGAATGGGCCTTTGAAAAGGCGGCCCTTTTGCGGGACCGTATCCGGGCTATCTCCGAAACCTTAAAGGAGCAGAAGATCGTTTCCCCCCGATTTATTGATGTGGACGTCATCGCCCTCTTCCAGGAAGGGGAGTCGATCCGGGCCGGCATACTATTCGTCCGACTGGGTTCGGTGACGGGTTTAAGCCGTTTCCGGTTTAAAGACTTGAACCTTTCTCCTTCCGAGGTGCTGACCGGGCTGATTCAACAATACTATCGGGGAGGGAAATATATTCCGCCGCGGATTCTGATGCCCTTTCCGATTGAAGATCGATCCCTCCTGGAGGAGGTCCTTTCGGATCTGAAAGGGCAGAAGGTCACCTTAATGGTCCCGGTTCGGGGGGAGGGACGGCGCTGGATGGCCATGGCCGAGGAAAATATTCGCTTGGTCCAGGAGAATAAGGAACCCTCCCAGGACTATGTCGAGAAGGTAGCCAAGCCCTTGCAAAGCCGATTGGGCTTAAAACGCCTTCCCTATTCCGTTGGGGCCTTGGATATCTCCAATATTCAAGGAGAGTCGGCAGTCGGATCGTGGGTGGTCTTTAAACAGGGCCACTCGGACAAATCCGGTTACCGTCGCTTCAGGATTCGGTCTGGCGACCAACCCAATGATTATGCTATGATGGAAGAAGTGATCGCACGGTTGTTCCGGAGGGAAGCTCCTTGGCCGGACTTGGTGCTGATAGACGGAGGCAAGGGACAACTCAATATTTTGACTACATTCATCGGCCGGTTGCCTGAGGATCAGAGACCCGATGCGCTGGCCCTGGCCAAAAAAACCTTTTTACCCGAGGGCGGCAAGGACGGCATTTACCTCCCGAATCGGAAAAATCCACTGCGCCTGTCTTCCGATTCTCCCCTGCTGCATTATCTGGAAAAGGTCCGAGATGAGGCCCATCGATTTGCCCTGAGTTACCATCATAAACTCCGGGAAAAAAGGCTTCGGCCTGAAAAACAAAAGGCCTCGCCTCGGGTCGACTGATCCTATTTTGAATGTTGACAGCCCTCAAATTTATCACTAAGATTAAATAATTAAGCGCGTCCGGAAAAGATGTTTTTGGATAGTTGCTGTCAGCGCCCCGCTTTCAGCCCTACCCCTGGTCGCGGGCAGTTATTTGGAGGCTTTTCATGTTTGGTATCGGTATGCCGGAATTCTTGTTGATTCTGGTGGTAGCCCTGGTGGTCCTGGGGCCAAAAAAATTGCCTGAACTGGCTCGTTCCATAGGCCGGGGACTGGCTGAATTCAAAAAGTCAGCCGAAGGTCTAAAGCAAAATTTCAATCTTGATGAAGACTTAAAGGATGTCCAAAAGGATCTAAAAGATGTGGTGGATCCCCAATCCTACCTGGGGCTTTCCGACCCCACGCCTGCCCCATCCGAAGCAAGCGAGCCGGAGACCGACACGGCTTCCCCCTCCGACAAACCCGATCTCTCTTCTCTGAAAACCTCTGATGTCTGAAGTAAAGATGCCCTTTACCGCTCACCTGGCGGAACTCAGGAAGCGGTTGATCATTTCTTTTACGGCTGTGGGCATAGGCTTTGCCCTGGCCTACGGTTTTTCCGCGCAACTTTTTGAGTGGCTGGTAAGCCCCCTGATCGGGGTCCTGCCTCCCGGGGACAAACTGGTTTTTACGGCCCTGCCGGAAGCCTTTTTCATTTACCTCAAAGTAAGCCTGATCGCCGGCATTGTCTTGGCTTCTCCTGTTATTTTCCATCAACTCTGGATGTTCATCGCCCCGGGTTTATATCATAAGGAGAAGCGTTTTGTCCTGCCTTTTGTCATTATCTCCTCTCTCCTTTTTATCGGAGGGGCCTTGTTCGGTTATTACGTGGTTTTTCCGGTGGGCTTCCGCTTCCTGGTCGGGTTTTCAACGGAAAATATCCGGGCCTTGCCTTCTTTACAGATGTATCTGTCCTTTTGCCTGAAATTACTGTTGGGTTTCGGGTTGGTTTTTGAATTCCCGGTCTTGGCTTACTTTTTGGGACGGATCGGCATTCTCAATTCCACAATGATGGCCAAAAACCGCCGGATCGCCATCCTGCTTATTTTTATCATAGCGGCGGTCGTCACTCCGCCCGATGTGGTTTCCCAGATTCTTCTGGCCATTCCCCTTTATTTATTGTACGAAGTGAGCATCCTGATCGTTAAATTTACCGGCAAGAAAAAAAAGGAAGAAGAAACGGAGGATGAAAAAACCTAATTCCGGCTTCACCCTTTTTTAAGGCAAGGCGGCAACCTGATCCTGAAGACCTTTACCTCGATGTTGCAAAAGTTTCGGAAGTTGCAGATCCGAGGCGTCCAGGGCGAAGCTGTATATGCATACCGCGAGCCCTGGACAACAAAGGAGATGCGGCTTCCCAGACTTTCCCGAAGGGTAAAAATTGATCGATACTTTTTAGGCTGCTAAACCTCACCTGGGGTGAATTTTAGTCTCAACTCTAAAATCGTTAGAACGCACTGTTTAATTGATGAAAAACCCTTTATCGATCAATTTTTATGCAACTTCGAGGTTTATTAAGGAGAGACAGCCATGGCTAAATCCAATTTACGTGCGGTCCTGTTTTCCTTGGTGCTCGCAGTGGTCATTTTTAACCCGGTACCGGTATCGGGGGCGGACTGGAAGTTTTGTACGGAAAATGCTTTTTTAAAGGTCTATTATGACGGCGAAAGCCTCGCTCGTTTTCCCGAGGATTTCGTAAAAATATGGGTCAAATACGGAGCCAAAGGGAAGAAGGGGATTGATTTCTGGATCCACCTTCGGAAGCTGGATAAGCTTCCCACCGAGGGGTATAAACATTTTGCCTACCATGTGGCCTTGTATGAAATCAGTTGCCAGGGAAAGGAGTATCAGCGCATCTCCGGTATTGATTACGACCGGGAGAAGCGCATGTTGAATTCCTTCCCTCCCTCGCCCTGGGAACCGATTTTCCCCGAATCCATGCTGGAGGCCTTGTATAAAAGCGCCTGCCTTAACTTAAAAAAGTAAAGGCCTGCCCATCGAAATGCCCGAAAATGGCCGGGGGTTTTATGGCCCTTACGGTCCCTGAGGGGATGCCGGGCAGGTAAAGGTTTTTTTGAATTTCCTCTCCCCAGGCCCGGTAGCCGGCGCTATTTAAGTGCAGCCCGTCAGAAGTGAAAGAAGCGTTTAATTGATTATGGGATGACAGACGCTTGTTTAAATCAAGAAAAGGAAGTTTCTGCTCTCGGGCATAACGACGCAGTTTATGGTTCAAATTTGCGACGGTTTCGTTCCTCTGATCATCACCGGCCAGGAAAAGAGTGGATTGGATGACCGGTTTGATCCGGTGGGCGAGGAGCCCCTGGATGATACGCCGGTAGTTTGAAAAGACCGCCGCCGCCTCCCGACCTTTCAACATATCGTTAATCCCGATCATGACCAAAGCCATTTGAGGCTTGAGCCGATATATTTCCTCCATCCTTTCCAGGACATCATTAGTGGTGTCACCGGCCCTTCCTTTATTGGCCACGTCCTTGCGATTGAGCAGGATCGGCCAATCCCCCCAGGCCGTTAGGGAATCCCCGATCATAACGAGAGTCGTATTTTCGGAATCCGCTTTTCCGCAGGCCAAAAAAAGGAAGAAAAAAAGAAGCGTGAAGGCGGTTCGGTTTTTTGCTAAGCTCATCTTCCCATAAACCTTGTCATCAGGTAAAATAATTTGGATTGAACCCCAATAGTAGCCAAAGGTTTTTTTGAAAGAAACCTTTTTCTTTGTTGAGTATTAAAGTCGGATGAAAGGGAAGGGAAAAGATATGGGAAAGATGATTGAAGATCCGGAAGGGTATTTCAGACAATTTATTCCCTCTCGTGACGAAATTCTCCTGACCCTGGAAGAGGAAGCGGAGAGAGAGAAGATACCCATCATCGGGCCGGTTATGGGGCAACTCCTGACTATCTTAGTGCGGGCGGTCAAGGCTCGAAAGGTTCTGGAATTGGGCACGGCCATCGGATACTCGGCGATTTACCTGGCCCGCGGCTTTGGTTCCTTTGAAGGCCGATTGATTTCGTTGGAAAAGGATCCCGATCTGGCCGAGAGGGCCCGTTGCAACCTTAAAAAGGCCGGGATTGAAAAAGGAGTCGAGATCAGGGTAGGGGAGGCCCTCCGACTTATGGCGTCCCTGGAAGATGACTTTGATTTTATTTTTATGGACATCGACAAAGAGGGCTATCTAAGCCTCCTGCCGGAGTGCCGCCGTTTGCTCCGGGCCGGCGGCCTTCTGGTGACGGACAATGTGGCTTTTACGGCCTCCCAAGAATTTAATCAGGAAATCTTTTGTCAGAGTCAGTGGCAGACCCTGCATCTGCTGTCGTTTCTGCCCGGCCATTCCCCGGAACGGGATGGCTGGTCTCTGGCCCTGCGCCTCTAACCTCGAAGTTGCATAAAACCGGTAAAAGGTTTGAATAAAAAACCCCGGCCCTTTTGAAGGACCGGGGTTTGAAAGGTCAGGGTTGGGTTGTTATTTTACTTCTTCAAAATCCGCATCCACTACGTCGTCGTCGGGTTTGCGGCCGCCGGAGGGGCCGGCCCCTTCCTGAGTACCGGCACCGGGACCGCCCGCCTGCTGGGATGCCTGGGAATATATTTTTTCCGCCAGCTTGTGGGAGGTGCCGGTCAGTTCCTCGGTGAGCCGTTTGATCTCATCGGCGTCGTTTCCCTCCATGGCCTTCTTTAGACGTTCGACCGCCGAATCGATATCGGACTTAAGGGTGCCCTCAACCTTGTCGCCCAGGTCCTTTACCGTCTTTTCCGTAGTATAGATTAGGGTGTCGGCATGGTTGCGGGCCTCGGCCAGTTCCTTCTTCTTCCGATCTTCCTCGGCATGCATTTCAGCGTCTTTGACCAGCCGCTTGATCTCCTCCTCATTCAGCCCGCTGGAAGCGGTGATCTTGATGGACTGTTCCTTCCCGGTCCCCAGGTCCTTGGCCGAGACGTGAACAATGCCGTTGGCATCGATATCAAAGGTGACCTCGATCTGAGGCATGCCCCGGGGGGCGGGAGGAATGCCCGTCAGTTCAAAACGTCCCAGGGTTTTGTTGTCGCCGGCCATCTCCCGTTCTCCCTGAAGCACATGGATCGAAACGGCCGGCTGGTTATCGCCTGCCGTGGAAAAGGTCTGGCTTTTTCGCGTCGGGATAGTGGTGTTTTTCTCAATCAATTTGGTGAAAACTCCGCCCAGGGTTTCGATTCCAAGAGACAGAGGGGTCACATCCAGCAGCAGGACATCTTTGACCTCCCCCTTCAAAACCCCGGCTTGAATGGCCGCGCCGATGGCCACCACCTCATCCGGGTTGACTCCTTTATGGGGTTCCTTGCCGAAAAGATCCCGAACCTTTTGCTGGACCTTGGGCATACGGGTCATGCCGCCCACCAAGATGACTTCATTGATCTGATCGGGAACCAACCCGGAGTCTTTTAAGGCGGTCCGACAGGGACCTTCAACCTTGTTGATCAACTCCTCCACCAACATTTCCAGCTTGGCCCGGGTCAGCTTGATATTCAAATGTTTGGGGCCGCTGGCATCGGCGGTGATGAAGGGCAGGTTGATGTCCGTTTCCATGGAGGTGGAAAGTTCCATCTTGGCCTTTTCGGCAGCCTCCTTCAGACGCTGGAGGGCCATCTTGTCGTTCCTCAAATCAATCCCCTGATCCTTGCGGAATTCAGCGGCTAAATATTCGATGACCCTCAGATCGAAATCTTCTCCTCCCAGGTGGGTGTCCCCATTGGTCGATTTGACTTCAAAGACGCCCTCCCCAATCTCAAGGATGGAGATATCGAAGGTACCGCCGCCCAAGTCAAAGACGGCTATCTTTTCGTCCTTCTTTTTGTCCAGGCCGTAAGCCAGGGCAGCGGCCGTAGGTTCATTGATAATCCGCAGGACGTTCAATCCGGAAACCCGGCCGGCATCTTTGGTGGCCTGGCGCTGGCTGTCGTTAAAATAGGCCGGTACGGTAACCACCGCGTCGGTCACTTTTTCCCCCAGATACTCTTCGGCGGTCTGTTTCATCTTAGTCAAGACCATGGCCGATATCTCCGCCGGGCTGTATTCCTTGCCCCGGATTTCTATATGGGCATCCCCGTTAGGGGCTTTGACTATCTTATAAGGTAAAATTTTTATGTCATCCTGGACTTCACGGGAATCAAATTTCCTCCCGATCAGTCTTTTGACGGCATATACCGTGTGGGTCGGGTTGGTGATAGCCTGCCGTTTGGCCACCTGGCCGACCAACCGTTCATTGTTTTCGGTAACGGATACCACGGAAGGGGTGGTACGGCTTCCTTCCACGTTGGCGATTACTTTTGGGTCTCCTCCCTCCATGATGGCTACACAGGAGTTGGTAGTACCCAGGTCAATTCCAATGATCTTACTCATTTTCTCCTCCTTTATCTATTCAGCAAATGGTAGTCGAAGCCGGGGCTTAAGCCGTTCCGGCTTCGGATTCTTCTTCAGCAGTTAACTCGGGACTTTTGGAAACCACGACCATGGCCGGCCGCACCAGACGGTTGTGCAACTGGTAACCCCTCTGGATTTGCGTCAGAACCAGGCCGGGCGGCTGATCGGCATCCTGTTGAACCATAACGGCTTCATGCAGATTGGGATCAAATTCAGCGCCCTGGGCCTCAATCGGTTTGACTCCGAATTTTTCCAGGACGCTCAGAAACCCTTTATAAGTCAATTCGACTCCTTCCAGCAGGGTTTTGATATCTTCCGTTTCGCGTCCGTGATCGATGGCCCGATCCAGGTTGTCCAAAACCGGGATCAAGTCTTTTACTAAACTTTCATTGGCAAATTTGCCGGTCTCAATTTTTTCCTTTTCGGCCCTCTTCTTGAAATTTTCGAATTCGGCCGAGACCCTCAGGTATTTATCATAATTTTCCCCGGCTTCTTTAACTTTTTCCTGAAGCCGGGCTTCCGAGTCTTCTTCTTTGGCTTTATTGGGATGGTCTTCCTTCGGCCTGACTTCCTCAGGCTGGTCCGAATCATCCCTGATCTTAATTTTGTTCAACCTTTTCTCCTTTGCTGGCCCGGATCCCGGCGCTGCCCGTTGGCTGCAAGGTTAAATCTTTTTTTCCAGGATCTGGCTGACCAGCTTAGCCGTATAATCCACGATCGGGATGACCCGGTCGTAGTTCATTCGGGTGGGCCCGATGACGCCCAGGGTTCCGATGGGATAATTTTCTTTGGTATAAGAGGCCGTAATCACACTGCAGCCCCCCATTTCACTGATCTGGGTCTCGGATCCGATAAAGATCTGAATCCCGATGGCACGGATACTTTTTTCCAGCAGCCGGACCAGGATGCTTTTTTCTTCAAAGGCCTTGAAGAGATCTCTCAAGGTTTCCATCCGGCTGAATTCCGGGTATTGCATCAGGTTGGTCTGGCCTTCGATATAGACCTCGCCCTCGACCTCATCTCCCAGGGCCTGGTTGGATATTTTTAAGGCCTTGGAAAGCAAGGTGTCGAACTGGATCTTGTCCTTTTTCATTTCTTCCAGGATTTTTAGTTTGACTTGATCCAGAGTCAGGTTGCTGAGCAGTTCATTCAGGTATTGGGTCAAATGGTCCAACTCGTTCTGAGAAAGACTTTCCTCGATCTCGATCAGTTTATTTTGCACCAATCCGGCCTGGGTAACCAGGACGACCAGGAGCAGGGCATCCCGTAACATGATAAATTCGATATGCTTAAAAATGGTCGCGGAAGATTTCGGTTTGGAAACCACGGCCGCCTGTTCGGTAATGACCGCCAGCATCTTCGAGGTGGTTTTCAGCAACTCGTCAACCTCCTGACCGCTGTCCTTCAGGTAGCCTTGGATCCTCCTCTTTTCAACCTCGGCCAGGGGGCGGAGTTCCAGGATTGAGTTTACATAGAAACGCAATCCGGTCTCAGTCGGGACCCTTCCGGCCGAGATGTGGGGCTGGCTGATCAGACCCATATCCTCCAGGTCGGCCATGATGTTTCGAATGGTGGCCGGGCTGAGACGCAAATGGCTCTTTTTGGAAACGGACCGCGACCCCACCGGTTCGGCGGTTTCTATGTAATCTTGAATGATGGCGTCCAGTATGGACCGCCCTCTTTCATTCAGTACGATGGCCATATTAAATCACGTGTCCTTGGCGTTTCTGCCAAAAAGTTATGCTAAATCTAATTATAATAGGCATCTTTGTCAAGCCTTAAGGCCTTTATTCCGGCCTGCTCAAAAGAAGGCTGGTAAAAAAGGAACTCCATGGTATAATTGAAAAAAATCAAAGGGGAGTCTTGCCCATGAAAGATCTCGACCTGGCCTGTCCCTCTGGAAAAAAAGACCCTCCCGAGAAGGCAGCGGATGAGTGCCGGCATCCCTCCCTCTACCGGGAGGAGCTTCCCGGAATCGTTGCCGAGCTGGTTGAAAGCTGTCAGGACCCGGAAACCTTCCACCATCTGAACCTGGTGGGCCTCCCGTCCCGTCAAGCGGTCATAGAGATTGTGGAACGGCTCAAAAAGGTCCTTTTCCCAGGATACTTTGGCGAAAACGAGGTGGATGGATATAATTTGACCTACCAGATCGGGAATGAAATCAACGCCCTTTTTGAACTTTTTTCAAGGCAGATAACTTTGAGCATCCGCCATGAATGCCGGCGCTATCAGCAGGTCTGCACCTTGTGTCAGGATAGGGGGCAGCAGGAAGCCATCCATTTTCTTGAACAATTGCCGGGACTTCGAAAAATTCTGGCCGATGATGTTCGGGCCGCCCTGCAGGGTGATCCAGCGGCCAAGAGCTTTGATGAAATTATCTTTAGCTATCCGAGCATCCTGGCTATTCTGACTTATAGGGCGGCCCATGAACTTTTTCACCAGGAAGTGCCCTTGATTCCCAGGATGATGACAGAATATGCCCATAATATCACCGGAATCGATATCCATCCCGGGGCCCACATCGGCCGTCATTTCTTTATTGATCATGGCACCGGAGTAGTGATAGGGGAGACTTGCATCATCGGGGATCATGTGCGTCTCTATCAGGGGGTAACCCTGGGGGCCTTAAGCTTGCCCATGGAAGAAAAGGGAGACCTTCTGAGAACCATGAGGCGTCATCCCACCCTTGAGGATCGGGTGACCATTTACGCCGGGGCTACGATCCTGGGCGGGGATACCGTTATAGGGGCCGGATCCGTTATCGGGGGAAATGTCTGGCTGACCCGGTCAGTTCCTCCCGGAACCACGGTCATGATCGAAACTCCTAAACTTCGCTATAAAGAGGAACATAAGGAAGTGACGAGTACGAGTAAAATGTGACGAGTGACGGGTGCCGGGGGAGATGGGCGATGGCTGACAAATTCTATGGATCCAGAAATCCAGTATCCAGTATCCAGTATCCGGCATCCGGTACCGAGTGACAAATATGATCAGTTCAACTTTCTTTAAATCCCTGATCCAGGATGCGGTCTATGAACTGGAAAAGGTTTTCCCTTATGCCTCCGGGCTGGCCTTGGAAACCTGGGGGGAGCGGCTGACCGTCCAGACCAGACAACAACAGGCCGAACCCCTGGATCCGTTCCGGGGCCTGGTCCTGACGGCCTTCAATGGCCGCAGCTTTCTGGAGACTGCCTCTCATAATCCAACCCCGGAAGGTCTCCAGGAGGCGGTAAAAAAACTCCAGGACCTAGGGAAAGACCGGGGGGTCTTCTATAACGGCCCGCCGGTCGATCCGGGGCCTAAAATGGAAAAGGATTTTTTCGTTCCCATTGAAAAATACCCTGAAGCCATACCTCTTCAGGAAAAGATCCAGGCCTGCCGGGATATCAAGGACCGGCTCCACGACCAAGATAAGCGGATTGTCCAGGCTACCTGCCAGTATGCGCATGTCCGGAACAGGGAACTGTTCATCAACAGGAATAAGGTCCTTTTCCAGGATTTGCGGCGGACCCAGATGGTGGCCATGATTGTAATGAGGGAAAAAGATCAGTCCGTGACCCTGCACACCGGCCAGGCCCTTCAGGGAGGCTATGAAAAGGCCTTTATCCCGGAAACTAAACTGGCTCAACTGGTCAGGGATTGCGAAAAATTGCTTTTCGCCCCCCGTCTCCGCCCCGGGTATTATGAGTGCATTTTCTCCCCGGATTTTTCAGGGATCTTTGCCCATGAGGCCTTCGGCCATGGCATGGAAACCGACATGTTTTTAAAAAAACGGGCCAGAGGTGAGGACTATCTGGGCAGGGCAGTGGCTTCCGAATTGGTCGATATGTTTGACTCCCCGGCCTTGCCGGGTCAGGCCGCTTCCTTCTATTTTGACCACGAAGGTGAACCGGCCAAAGAGACCCAGATTATTAAGAAGGGTATCCTGAAAAGGGGGCTGACCGATCTCAATTCGGCCCTGCGGCTGGGCTTGCCGCGTTCGGCCAACGGCCGCCGGGAATCTTTTGAACGAAAGGTCTATGCCCGGATGACCAATACCTATTTCGGGCCGGGAGAACAGACCTTGGATGAAATGCTGGCCTCCACCAACCAGGGTTTTTTCCTGGATCATCCCTCCAATGGAATGGAAGATCCTAAGGGCTGGGGAATCCAACTGGAAGGCTATTATGCCGAGGAGATCCGGGAAGGAAATTTGACCGGAAACATCTTCAGCCCGGTCATCATCACCGGATATGTCCCGGATCTGCTCCGGTCCATCTCCATGGTTGGAAATACCCTGGAGATCAGTGGTCTGGGGATGTGCGGTAAAGGGCACAAGGAATGGGTCAAGGTGACCGACGGGGGGCCTTATCTGAAGCTTCGGGCCAGACTGGCCTAAACCCGCCAAGCGGTCTGCGGTGATAGCCGGCAAAAACCTTTTCCGACTTGTTCGGGGTGGAGGGGTCTGCAGGGAAGGATCATGGATATCAAACAAATTCGGAAAGAAATAGAAAAGCTAACCGGCTTGTCGGCCTGGGAGATTCGCCGGCATCGGAAAAAAAGCCTTCAGCGGTATTTGATCTTCGACCAAATGGAAGCCCAACGGCAGGTGGAAACCGAAAAATTCGGGGTGAGTCTTTATACGATTCGCAATCAAGAGGGCTTAAAGGTACTCGGGGAATCTTCTCTGGTCCTATCGGAAGGAGATGATATTCGTGAACGGATCCGTACGGCCTTTGAGATGGCCGGACTGATTGCCAACCCTGTTTTTGCCCTTCCGGGAAAAGGGCTGATCTATGAAGAGGTCGGGATCCGGGACCCGGACCTGAGAGACCATCCCTTATCCTATCTGGATCAAATCCAGGAGGACCTGGTTGCCGCTCCCCTGCCGGGGGTAAAAAGAAGCTCGGCCGAGATCTATATTGAAGAAAAGGAATTTTTTCTAGTAAATTCCAACGGCCTGGAAAGGGGCGAGACTTCTTCCGAGATCCTGGTGGAATTTGTTCTACTGGCCGAAAAAGGGGCGCTCTTAGAGGGGGAAAGCCAGGCCACCCGACGGGCCCGATTCTATAAGGATCTCCATCTGACCGAAACCCTGGAAGACTATGCCCGCTTTGCCCGGGAAGCCCAGAAGGCCGGCCTTCCGAAAAGCGGGACGTATCCGGTGGTTTTTTCCGGAGAGGCCCTGGATACCTTGTTCAACTTTTTTGTCCTGCAGAGCTCAGGACCGGCCGGTTTTCAAAACTGGTCCCAGTTTCATTTGGAGCAAGCGGTTATTCAAGAGATAACCGGAGAGCCCTTGACCTTGTTCAGCAACCCGGCTTTTTCCTGGGGATTAAGGAGCCGGTCTCTTGACGAGAACGGGCTGCCCTTGCAGCGGGTTGAGGTTATTCGGGAGAATATCTTTAAGAAGAGGATGAATAACAAACGGTATGCGGATTATCTTCAGGAACAACCTACCGGAGACTTCTCCAATATCGAGGTAAAAAGCGGGGCTCAATCGGAAGGGGCCCTGCTGTCAGGGTCCCCTTGTTATTATCTGTTCCGGTTTTCCACCTTTGAACCGAATCCCATTACCGGGGCCTTCTCCGGAGAGATCCGGACCGGGTATTTGATCCGGGATGGTCAGCGACAGCCGGTTAAAGGCGGTTCTGTTTCCGGACGCATGCAGGAAGCCTTCCGGAGGGCCTTTTTTTCTAAAGAGAGCACCCAAAGGGAAGCCTATTTCGGCCCGGCCGCGGTGCGGATTGAGAAGTTAGAAATAGCGGGGGAATGAAAAAATATGTGTTAAAGGGGTCAAGGATCAAGGGGTCGAGGGTTCGAGTGAAAAACACTAAAAAGTAAAATGGCCTTTCCTGGAACCCTGGAATCCCCGGTCCCTGTTGGTCACTATTATTTTCAAACTGTTAATAAAGGGAGGCAGCATGGAATTACTTATTCAAAAACTGGAAATTCCGGAGGGGGCCAATGTTATTTTCGGCCAGTCGCATTTTGTCAAAACCGTAGAAGACCTGTACGAGATCCTGGTCGGATCCGTGCCGGGAATAAAGTTTGGGCTGGCCTTCAGCGAGGCCTCCGGACATTGCCATATCCGAAGCGTCGGGAATGATCCGGATCTGGAGGCGGCCGCTATTCGGAATACCCAAAACCTTCAAGCCGGCCATACCTTCAATATCCTGATGAGGCAGGGCTTTCCCATCAATGTGCTCAATGCCGTCAAGAATTGCCAGGAAGTCTGTACGATATTCTGCGCCACGGCCAACCCTGTGGAAGTCATCCTGGCCCGGACCGAACAGGGCTGCGGGGTCTTAGGGGTCATTGACGGATCATCCCCCAAGGGTCTGGAAGGGGAGGAGGGCAAGGCTTGGCGGAAGGATCTCCTGCGAAAATTCGGTTATAAGCTTTAAAGGGGGAAGTATGGTCAGGTCTCGACTCTGGCTGCAGTGTGCGGCCATGCACGACCCGGTTTCGCCGGTTTTAGTGCAACCGGCCATTATCGGTTGGGAGGCGAAAAAACGATCCATCAGTTTGACCATCGAGAGGCCCTTTAAAGGAGAGGAACTTCTGATGCGCATGAAGGGCTGGGTGACCGCGGATCCCAAGGAGGTCCTGGGCCTGATTAAACCGGAAGGATTTTTAAAGGTCTATGATCAAGGCCAACTGGTGGTGGAAGCGGATTCCGAAAACCTGTTGGATCAGATCCAACAGCGATTGGCGGCCCGTTTCGGGGATCGGGTTTTTTTAGAGCCGATGCCCGATTGATTTTGGAGATTTAAATTAAATGGTTCATCCGGAAGAACGAAGATTAGTGGTGCCGGCCTTTCTCAGAAAAGGAGATACCATCGGGATCATTACACCGGCCAGTCCCTATGACTCAGGACTCTTGATGGAGGGTCAAAAGATCTTGAGGCATTGGGGATTTCAGGTCCGCTTAGGCAGGGCGGGATTCCGTAAGAAACATTACCTGGCCGGGAGCGACAGGGAACGGGCGGAGGAACTGACCGAGTTTTTCCTTGACCCGGAGATCAAGGCCGTCATCTGCTCCCGGGGGGGGTACGGGACCCTGAGGCTCCTGGAGCACTTGGATTTTAAAAGACTGGCCCAGGCCCCCAAGATTTTCATGGGCTTCAGCGATATTACGGTCTTGCTGCTGGCCTTCTGGCAGAAAACCCGGCTGATGACCTTTCATGGCCCGATGGTCACCACGCTGAAGCGTGTCAAAACCCCGGTCTTAAACCGGGTCAGGGAGACCTTGGAAGGTAATTTTCAGGTCACGATTCAACTCCCTCAGCGGGGCTGCCTTCATCCGGGCCAAGGAAGCGGCTTTCTTTTAGGCGGGAATCTCACTCTCTTGACCCATTTGATCGGGACCCCTTTCGAACCGCAGTGGGATCAGGCCGTCCTATTTCTTGAAGATGAAGGCGAAGACCTTTATCGTTTGGACCGTCTCTTCATGCACCTGCGTTTAAGCGGTGTTTTAGGTAGAATCTCCGCGCTGCTCTTGGGCCGGTTTGTGCCCGAGGAACGGAAATCCCAATTCCTGAAGATGATCAGGGAAGTCCTGGGCGATCCGGATATCCCGGTCTGGAGCGGTATGCCTGTCGGCCATGGCGATCAGAATATCCCCTTGCCCATAGGTGCTCCGGCCTTTTTTGACGGGGAAGCCGGTCTCCTTACCATTCCATTGTAGTCCCGCATGTCCTTTTCCCCAAAAATTGACGAACTCATGAAGCAGGGGGTGGTGGAAGGGGTTTTCCCCGGCGCGGTTATATTGGCGGCTCTGGGCGAAAAGATCCTGATCCATCAGGCCTATGGGTATGCCGTCCTGAATCCTCAAAAAGAACCGGCGCATCTTTCCACGGTCTATGACCTGGCTTCACTGACCAAACCCCTGGCCACCAGCTTGGCCGTTATGGCCCTGATCCAGGAAGGGAAATTAAGGCTGGATCAAACCCTGTCTTCTCTGGGGCAAGGATTTATTTTTCCCGGGAAGGAAGCTATCACCGTCCGTCAACTCCTGGCTCATTCCTCAGGATTCCCGGCCTACCGGCCCTATTACATCCCTTATTCTCCGGAACAAACCATTGACAAAGGCCGATTGAGAAGCCAGGTCGGCCAGGAAGCCCTGAGTTACCCGCCGGGTTGCGGAACCCTTTATAGCGATTTGGGATTTATTATCCTGGAAGGGATCATCGAGGAACTTTCCGGACAAGATTTGGACCTCTGGACCCGGGAGAACCTCTATAAACCCTTGGGCCTGGCCCGGTTAGGCTTTCGACCCAGGATGGGGGCGGTGGCGGTCGAATCGGAAGCCTATGCGGCTACAGAATATTGTTCCTGGCGAAAGAAAATTATTCGGGGTGAGGTTCATGATGAAAACAGCTTTGTCGTCGGGGGGATTTCCGGGCAGGCCGGACTTTTCGGCCGGGCCATAGACGTCTTTCACATCCTGAGGAGCTTGAAAAAGGTCTATGACGACCCCACAGACTCCGGGTTGTTTGAGGGACCTTTAGTCCGGGCTTTCTGGCAAAAACAGGAAGAACCGCTTGGAACGACCAGGGCCCTGGGTTTCGATACTCCGGCCGAGCGGGAATCCAGTGCCGGTCGTTATTTTTCACGCCGAAGCATCGGACATCTGGGATTTACCGGGACCTCTTTCTGGCTGGATTTGGAGACGGATCTGATGGTGGTCCTGTTATCCAATCGCATCCATCCCTCCCGGACCAATGAAAAGATCAAACTCTTCCGTCCTCTGATCCATGATCTTATTTTTACTGAAGTTTTTCAGCGTGAAAAACTTTGACTTCCTTTTCTCTTTACGATATTAATAATAATTTTTAGCCGTAAGGTCCTACAGAAGGGTTCTGACGATTTCGCTGGACCCTGGTTATATACCCAGCCGGACAGAGGATGAAGCAGGAGTTCATTAACTCACGGAGGTTAAGGACATGGAAGAATTCAGGCGCATGACCCGCCTTCCCCCCTATGTTTTTGCGACGGTCAATGCCTTAAAAATGGATCTTCGCCGCCAGGGAGAGGACGTGGTGGATCTGGGTATGGGAAATCCGGACCTGGGTACTCCCAAACATATTGTGGACAAACTGCGCGAGGCGGCCCTAAAATCTCCTAACCATCGCTATTCGGCCTCCCGGGGGATCACCCGGCTTCGATCCGCCATCTCCGATTGGTACCGGCGGCGCTTC
This sequence comes from uncultured delta proteobacterium, assembly GCA_963711835.1. Classification (GTDB taxonomy): domain Bacteria; phylum Desulfobacterota; class RBG-13-43-22; order RBG-13-43-22; family RBG-13-43-22; genus CAVQFQ01. The sequence goes on from CAVQFQ010000019.1 coordinate 60,902, forward strand.
CAGGTGGAATTGGATCCGGAATCAGAAACCATCGTAACCATAGGGGCCAAGGAAGGCATCTCCCATCTGGTTTTGGCCACCACCAGCCCGGGGGATGTGGTTTTTGCTCCAAATCCCACCTACCCGATCCATCCTTTTTCGGTTATCATCGCCGGCGGGGATTTGAGGAGTATTCCCTTGAGCCAGGATCGCGATTTTTTTGAGGACCTGCTCATTGCGACCAAACAGACCTGGCCCAGCCCCAAGATGCTGATCATTTCTTTTCCCCACAACCCGACGACCATGGTCGTTGATCTGGGATTCTTTAAAAAAATCGTTGAGTTTGCCAGGGAACATACCATGATAGTTATTCATGATTTTGCCTATGCCGACCTGGTTTTTGACGGCTATAAAGCACCCAGTTTTCTACAGATTCCCGGGGCTAAAGAGGTTGGGGTGGAATTGTTTTCCCTTTCAAAAAGCTACAGCATGGCCGGCTGGCGGGTGGGGTTCGCCGTGGGCAATCCCCAATTGATTCACGCCCTGACCCGGATTAAGAGCTATCTGGATTACGGGGTCTTTCAGCCGATCCAGATTGCCTCCATTATTGCCCTGAACGGACCCCAGGAGTGCGTTCAGGATATCGTTGATACCTACAAGGAAAGAAGAGATACCCTGATCAGAGGGCTGAATAGGATAGGCTGGAAGGTCGAAAAACCCAAGGGCACCATGTTTGTCTGGGCCAAGATTCCCGAGCCTTTCCGGAAGATGGGATCAGTTGAATTTTCCAAGTTTCTGATCCGGGAAGGGAAGGTGGCCGTTTCCCCGGGGCGGGGGTTTGGGGAGTACGGCGATGAGCATGTCCGGTTTGCTTTAGTGGAGAACTCCCATCGCATTAAGCAGGCCGTCCGCGGGATCAAAAAAGCTTTGAGCAAAGGCTGATCCGCAGGATCGGGCTGACTGAGAGGCCGATATGAAAGAGATACAGGTAGGTTTGATTGGGTTGGGGACGGTCGGGACCGGGGTGGCCAAGATCCTTTTCGAAAAGGCGGAACACCTGCAGGCCATGGTCGGCCTTCCCCTGCGCTTAAAAAAAATCGCCGACCTTGATCTTGAGAAGGACCGGGGCCTGCCGATCCCCCAGGGAATACTGACCGACCGGGCCCAGGCTATTTTGGACGACCCGGATATCTCCATTGTAATCGAATTGATCGGAGGTCTGGAGCCGGCCGGGGCCTTTATCTTAGCGGCCCTGAAAAAAGGGAAACATGTGGTGACGGCCAACAAGGCCCTGCTGGCCCAAAAAGGGGACGAAATTTTTGAAGAGGCTGTTAGGAGCCGGGCCGATGTCGGCTTTGAAGCCAGCGTCTGCGGGGGCATACCGGTTATTCTGGCCTTGAAGCAGGGACTCGTGGCCAACGAAATCGAATCCATCCACGGCATTGTCAACGGCACATCCAATTATATTCTGACCCAGATGACCGAGGCCGGCCTGCCTTATGAAGAGGCCTTAAAGGAAGCCCAGGCCAAGGGTTATGCCGAGGCGGATCCAACCCTGGATGTTGAAGGATGGGACACCTTCCACAAGTTGGCCATACTGATGCACCTGGCCTATGGTGCTCCCTTGGGGAAAGAGCCTATCTTCGTCGAGGGCATCACCGGCATTACTCCATTGGATATCACCTATGCCCGGGAATTCGGCTATCGCATCAAACTGCTGGCCGTTTGCCGCCAGGACGGCAATTTCCTGGAAGCCAGGGTCCATCCGGCCATGATTCCATCCGGCCATATGCTGGCCAATGTTCAGGGGGCTTACAATGCCCTTTATATCCACGGGGACTCGGCGGGGGATATCTTGCTCTACGGCCAAGGGGCCGGGATGATGCCTACCGCCAGTGCCGTAGTCAGTGACCTGGTCGAGATTGGTCGCAACCTGGCCAACGGGATCGCCCGGAGGATCCCTCCGGCTTTGTCGGCCCGGGGATTTCAGAAAAAGGGCCTGGCCCTGAAGCCTTTTTCTGAGGTGGTGGCCCGGTATTATATTCGGTTTTCCGCTTTGGATAGTCCCGGCGTTCTCTCTTCGATTTCCGGCATCTTGGGCTCCCATCGCATCAGTATTGCCTCGGTCATTCAAAAAGGCCGGGGAATAAGCAGTTCGGTTCCCATTGTTATGATGAGCCACGAGGCCAAAGAGTCGGATGTCCAGGAAGCCATCAAAGAAATCGACCGGCTGCCGGTCATTACCAGCCGAACCGTCATTATTCGGGTGGAAGCGCCGGAATAAAAAATCAGGGCTGACATGGCGCGAAAATATATCATTCTGGTTGGAGATGGGATGGGGGATTATCCCCAGGAAGCCCTGGGAGGGAAGACGCCTTTGGAAGCGGCTTACACGCCGCATATGGACGCCATTGCCTCAAAGGGGATTATGGGCTGGGTGCAGACTATTCCGCCCGAGTGCGAACCGGGCAGCGACATTGCCAATCTCTCCATCTTGGGTTATGACCCTCTCCAGTATCACCGGGGCCGGGCCCCCTTTGAGGCCCTCAGTATGGGCCTCTCTTTGAAAGACCATGAGGTGGCTTTCCGCTGCAATCTGGTTTTTCTGGATCATTCGGAGAAAGGGCCCATTACCATGGGCTCTTACAGTGCCGGCCATATTTCGACGGAAGAGGCTAAGTCCATCATCACGGATTTGAACGTCTTTTTCCAGGGAGGCCCGGTATCTTTTTACCCGGGTGTCGGTTATCGCCATATTGTCATCTGGGAAGGAGCGGATCCGGCCATTAAGACCCTGCCGCCCCACGACCTGACCGGCCAGAAGGTTACCGAGTATCTTCAGGCCGAAGGACCCCTGGCTCCTGTGGTTACGCTTATGCGCCGGTCCTGGCCTTTTCTAAAGGACCACCCCATCAATAAGGCCAGGAAAGAAAGGGGACTTCTCCCGGCCAATTCGATCTGGTTGTGGGGGCAGGGCTGCCGTCCCAGGATGCCTCTGTTCCCGGACCGCTTCGGCATCCGGGGAGGCATGATCTCGGCCGTGGATTTGTTAAAAGGGTTGGGCCTGGCAGCCGGGTTGGAATCCTTGCCGGTTCCGGGGATAACCGGTTACCTGGATACCAATTATAAGGGGAAGGCTGAAAAAGCCCTGGAGGCCCTTCAGGAAAAGGACCTGGTTTTTCTTCATGTCGAGGCCCCGGACGAAGCTTCCCATGAGGGGAGTCTGGAGAAAAAATTAAAAGCCATTGAGGACTTCGACCGGGAAGTGGTGGGGCCTGTGCTGGAAGGGCTTTCTCAGGGGGGACCTTTTTCCCTGCTGGTCCTGACCGATCATTTCACTCCCCTGGAGGTGATGACCCATACCAGGGAGCCGGCTCCTCTGGGTCTGCTCAGGTCGGAAGACGAGAAAAATCCAAAAATGAACAGGGGCTATTCGGAAAGATCCGCTTTGGAAGGGGAGGCCGCCTTTCCCAAAGGGGACGATCTGATGCCCTGGTTTATACAAAGAGGCCTGAGGCCCAAGGCTTAAGGTTCAAGGGAAAACAAGGACGAACTTCTCTATGAAATATTTTACCACTACCTATCGGGTTATTTACGGCGACGTCGATTCCATGAAAGTGGCCTACTATGCCAATTATTTACGCTGGTTTGAAATCGGCCGGACGGAGCTGATCCGCGATTTGGGATTGCCCTATGCCGAGATAGAAGCCAGGGGATACCTGCTGCCGGTCACCGAAGCCTACTGCAAATATGTCAAATCGGCCCATTATGATGAAAAGCTGCTGATCCAGACCGGGGTCAAATTCGTCCGCAAGGTTTCGATGCGTTTTGATTACCGGATCCTGAATCAGGAAAACGAGCTGCTGGTAGAGGGCCACACGGTGCATGCCTGTCTGGATAAAGAAGGCAAATTTGCCCGGCTCCCGGAACCCCTCTTTGATCTGTTAAATAAATGGGATTGAAATTCCGGATTACGGTTCCGGCGTATTGCGCTTGACATTTATAGGGAATAGTGAAAAAAATTTTATGAGTAATGCCATTCATCGGTATCGTTCAAAAGTTGTGGCATTATATTTTTGATACACGATAGAAGGGGACCGGGGGTCTTGATTTCAAGGTTGTCCACCATAAACTCCTCACCTTGAAATCCCGCTTTTAGCGGGGCTGGAAGGGTGACGGTAATGCCTTAAGCAGGCCTTCACCAAAGCTGTTTGTCCGGTTGGGTGAATGCCCGGCTCTAAACCACCCTTAGAAATCAGGGCCGGATTGGTGGGAAGGATCACCCTTTGGACAAGCCTTGAAATCAAGACCCCCGGTCCCCCAGTCAGGAAATAATGCGCCAATGCCAAAATTTTTTAACGATACTCATTCATTAGGATAAGGAATAAAACATGCTTAAAAAAATTCGCTGGAAATTTACTCTGATTGCCGTGCTGGTGGCCGTATCCATCCTTTTTATTATCCCCTCCCTGACTAAAAATTTTCCTTCCTGGTGGAAACCGATTCTGCCCTCGGAAGGCATGCGTTTGGGTCTGGATTTGCAGGGCGGGATGCACCTGATCCTGAAGGTGGATTTAATCAAGGCTACCCGCAACCATCTGGAACTGGTCCAGCAGGATTTACGGGAAACCCTGAGGAAAAAGCAGGTCCCGGCCAGCCGGGGAGAGGTTGCCGGAGACAACCGGCTCAGTTTTCTGATCCCCAACGCCGACCACTTGGCCCAGGTTCAAAAAACCATTAAGGAAGAATTCCCCAGCTTAACTCTCATCGCCACCCTGCCCAAACAGGAAGGGGTGCAGCTGGATATTGCTCTCAAGGAAAAAGAGATCAAGTCCATTACTGAGAATGCCCTTTCCCAGAGCCTGGAAATCATCCGCAACCGGATTGATCAGTTCGGGGTTACCGAGCCGACGATTGTGCGGCAGGGATCGGATGAGATCGTGGTTCAGTTGCCCGGGGTCAAGGATCCCCAAAGGGCCATGGATCTTATCGGCCGGACCGCCCAGTTGGAATTTAAACTGGTGGATGCCGAGACCAAACTGGACCTGGCCGGCCTCATCGAACAGGCCGTTAGCAGCGGCAAGCTTAAAAGTGAATACGGCCATGCCGACCTGAACCTGGCTCTGAAAGATGCGCTCCCGCTGGAAAGGGAAATCTTTATTCGAAAAGAGGTCAACCGGGAAACCGGCCGGGTCAGCCGGGTGCCGGTCTTGCTCTTTACCAAGACGTTGATGACCGGCGATGCCATCAAGACCGCCCAGGTTCAGATCGGAGGAAATTTTAACGAGCCCTATGTCAGCGTGACGCTGAATACCCATGGCAGCCGGGTTTTCGACCAGGTCACCCGGGACAATGTGGGCCGCCAGTTAGCCATTGTTCTGGATCAGGTGGTCCAATCGGCGCCGGTAATCCAGGAAAGGATATCCGGCGGCCAGGCCCAGATTACCGGCTCCTTCAGCATGGAAGAGGCCACCGATCTGGCTATCGTCCTGCGGGCCGGGGCCTTGCCGGCTCCGGTGCACATCGTTCAAAATGTAACTGTAGGCCCGTCTCTGGGGCTGGATTCCATCAACAAAGGTTTCCTGTCGGGTCTGGTGGGGACGGCCCTGGTCGTCTTGTTCATGATGTATTACTACCGTTTTTCCGGCCTGGTGGCCAACCTGGCCCTGTTCTTAAATGTGATTTTTATGATGGCTGCTTTGGGAATATTCCGGGCCACCCTGACCCTGCCCGGGATTGCCGGGATCATCCTCTCCATCGGAATGGCGGTGGATTCAAACGTCCTGATCTTTGAACGGATGCGGGAGGAATTCCATGCCGGAAAGCCGGTCAAGTCCGGGGTGGACGGCGGTTATGACAAGGCTTTCTGGACCATCATCGATTCCCATGTTACAACTCTGATCACGGCCTTCGCCCTCTTTCTCTTCGGCTCGGGGCCAATTAAGGGCTTTGCCGTGACCTTGAGTATCGGCGTGATCTTTAACCTTTTCACCGCCCTTTTTTGCACCAGGGTGGTTTATGATTATCTCAGCGTCAAGCGGCGTCTCAAGGCCCTGCGCTTCGTGGAATTTATCAAGAAATCCCAAATCGATTTTATCGGCCTGAGGAAATACGCTTTTATCCTGTCCGGGATCCTGGTCCTGATCGGGATTATCGCCTTTGTTCAGATCAATCGGGGCGAGGCCAACCTGGGAGTGGATTTTTCCGGAGGGACCATGGTCCAGTTCAAGGCCGCTCAATCCTTCCGGCTGGATAAAGTCCGCATGGCTTTAGTCCAAAGGGGTTTTAAGGATGCCGAACTGCAGCAGGTGGCCAATGAAAATATTCTGATTGTGCGGACCAAGAAAGCTGAACAGTCGGTCGGCAAGGAGGCCGAGGCCATCGGCAAGGCCCTGCAGGAGGACTTCCCGGAACTCAAATTCGCCATGGAGAGCAAGGCCGAGATCGGGGCCTCGGTCAGCAGCGCCTTAAAGAAGGCGGCCCTGATCGCCATTGCCATTTCCCTGGCGGGGATCATCATCTACCTGGGCTGGCGATTTGAACTGCGCTTCGGGGTGGCGGCCGCCATCGCCACCTTTCATGATGTCCTGGCCGTATTGGGGATCTTCTATCTGCTGGACAAGGAAATCACCCTGCTCATCATCACCGCTTTATTAACCCTGGCCGGGTATTCCCTGACCGATACCGTAGTGGTCTTTGACCGTATCCGGGAAACCATGGGCCGCGGCGGCAAAAGGACCTTCGGGGAGATCATCAACATCAGCATCAACGAAGTCCTTTCGCGGACCATCATTACTTCCCTGACCGTCTTCCTGGTGGTCCTGGCCCTCTTCTTCCTGGGCGGGGTGGTCATCCATGATTTTGCCCTGGCCCTGCTCCTGGGGGTGGTGATCGGCACCTATTCCTCCATCTTTGTGGCTTCTCCTATTGTCTTTCACTGGCCGGGAAAGAAACAGAGAGGGAAGAGGGGAAGAAGCAAGAAATAAAGAATTAGGATAAACAAAGGCATTATCGGAAATTCGAAATCCGAAACAAATCCTAATGATCAAAACTCAAAATTCAAAACGTTTGGTTTTGATAATTGAAATTTGAAAATTTGTGCTTGTTTCGGATTTCATGCTTCGAATTTCGAGTTTAAGAAACAGGGGAGGTTGACTACATTTTCTAACTCGGCATCCGGCATCAGACACCAAGCATCGGATATCCCCGTCACTTGTCACACACTAAAGCGGTTTTCCCGCCAAGCCGTCCTTTCTCACCCTCCAGAAATGATAAAAAATCAACAGGATCATCAGCCCGGGCAGGATCAGGCAGTGGAAGAGGTAAAAACGGATAGCCGTCAGGGCGCCTATCTCCGGACCACCCACTAATAAAATATAGAGAGGCTTGCCCAACAAGGGGATTTCACGAACCAGTTGGGTGGCCACCTGCAGGGCGGCAAAGGTATCGGCATCCCAACGCAGTACATAGCCGGTAAAATCAATCAACAGGGTTAACAGGAAGAGACAAAGACCCACCCACCAGTTGAGCTGCCGCGGGGGCCGGTAGGCCCGGTAATAAAAGACCCGGATCATGTGGAGCATAAGGGCCAGGACCATAAGTTGACCGGACCAGTAGTGAAAAGTGCGCAGGAAGCCCCCGTAGGGAACCAGATAGGTGATCCGGGTGATGCTGGGATAGGCCCGGTCCTGAACAGGCAGATAATAAAAAGCCAATAGAATGCCGCTTAAAATCAGCAGGAAAAAAAGAAAGAAAGTGGATCCTCCCAAACAGAAGGTGTAGCTGAAGCGGATGCTCTCTGGCGGGAGCTTCAAAGGATGCAGGTGCTTCCAGAAGCTGTCTTCGAGGTATCCTTTTTTCATAAATTAACCCGAAAAGCCTGATCCACTATTCGGCCGGTATCGGCCCAGAGCGTTTTTTTCCCGTCCAGCCAAAGGAAGGGCCGGGAGAGGGGACGCGTTGCCGGTCCCTTGGTCGGGAAACCCTGGAGGTCGAAGCGGCTGCCGTGACAGGGGCAGATCAATAGCTTGCTGGTTTGATCCAGCGCCGGCCGGCAGCCTAGATGGGTGCAGATGTTGGAAAGGGCATACCAGCCTCGTTCATCTTGAATCAACCAGAGGCCCTGTGCAAAATGCCAAGGGGTTTTTGATTGGGCCAGGGCTTGGGAACCGATTACCGGAAATTTGGCGGGCCTGTCCGGCATGGCCGGAGAAAAAAGAAAGGAAACCCCCTGCTTCAATAGGAGATAAACCGATCCCGCCCCGGCCAGCAGGCCCAGCGTTAAAAAGATCCTTCGGGAAAATCGGGAATCAAAGGGGGGAAGAAATCTCAAAGTTGACTCTGTTCAGAATTTCTTTTTTTAGGTATAATTTCCTTAAAAGTAAATCCCGGCTCTGCCGGAGGAATCCCTGAGGTTGACAAATCTCCCTCAATCCCCCTTCCCAAAGGGGAAAGTTTCCCCTCCCTTTGAAAAAGGCAGGTCGGGAAGGATTTACAAGGCCTTTTGTTTTTTTAAAATATTATTCCATGGAAAACAAGGAAGAAAGAATAACCCGCGATCAGCTCCTGTTCAAGGAATTCATCGCCCTTCTGGTTTTATTGTTTTTCTGCTGCTGGCTGGCGGTCTGGGTTCCCGCCCCTTTGTCCCAGCCGGGAGGAGAGATGCTACCTCCCGGGGTGACGGTTCAGGCCCCCTGGATCTTCGCCGGCCTGCAGACCTTGCTGCTCTATTTCCATCCCCTTGTGGCAGGTCTTGTCTTTCCCCTGGTCGTACTCCTCTTCCTGGTCCTATTGCCCCTGGAGGCCAAAACCCGACTCCACCCCGCCCTGACGCGAATTCTTTTCGCCCTCCTCCTACTGGGAGGAATCGCCCTTACCCTTTATGGTCTTTTTCGAATAAAATGATCGGAATAGTCCCAAAGTTACGTGAATCTCAAACCGATGGGGTCGCTTCTTAAAATATTAAAACACCCCAAAGGGCTTCAGAGGCCTTGATTCCAAGGATTGTCCGCCAAAACGCCAGCCGCCTGAACCCGGGCAGGAAGTTCATAATGGGGTTTAGAAACAGGCCAACACCAAAGCTATTTATCGTCTTGGGTGAATGCCCGGCTCCCAACCAACTTAGAAATTAGGGCCGGGTTGGGGCTACGGATTACCTTTTGGACAACCTTGAAATCAAGACCCCCGAAGCCCTCTATGAATGGATAGCTTAAAAATCACGTAACGTTGGGACAAACTCAAATGATCGGGTATTTGTTTTTTTGACTGGCTCAATCTACCGCCCGGTACAAGCCCTTTTCCATAAAGTACTTTGTTGCATATCCTTTATAATTATTTGATTTATTTAGTAATAATCTTAATTCGCTTTTATTGTAGGGGCGGGCGCCCGGGCGGGTTTGGGTCTGCAGGGGCCTTCCATCCAAATCAACCAGGGCCTCCCATTCAAAATCAATAGAAAGGCCGTCTTTCTTGGGCTGGGTCAAGGGGACGGAAAAGCGAAGAAGGTTCTTTTTATTTCCTGCGGGTAGACGGTTTCCCAGTCCAAGGGCCCGGGGATTTTCGTGACAGCCCTCACAACGCAGCGTTTCCCTTCTGATAGTATGGGGGGCGTAGGGATTGAATCCCAAACCGGGTTTCCCATCCCTGGTTCTGGGAATGAGGCTGTCTAAGCGCACCTTTCCTCTCTCATCCACATGACTGATGACAAATTGATTAAGGGGCCTGAAGACGCTGGTTTTCCCCCGCTCGTTAAGGCCGAAGATGGGGGATTCAAAACGACGGTAACTGTACCCGCCATACCAAATGCCAGGCTTGACCGAGCCATCAAGGTAATCCCGGGCCGCAGGAGGGGTCCACTGCTCGCTTTTTAAGGGCAGGTTTTGGCGCAGCAGGGCTTGTACCTGAGGATCGTTCTGAATCCAAAGAGGAGCCCACTTTTCATAATCAGCCCGGTCCTCCCGGATCAGGTGGAAGCCGAAATCCTGATAGGACCAGAGGGCGTGGCAGCTATGGCACTCCATGTTGCTGATATGTTCAGGGATGCGGTGGGAGACTGGAAAGGGTTTCTGGGAGAGTTGTGGGATGCGATGTTTTCTGCCGTCCAGTTTGGAATAAAGAAAAATTTTTCCAGCTTCTTTCCTGATATGTTTTAATGGATTACCGGCAGAATCTAAAATCACTTCTATAGTGTTAGGGACTTTAATCCTCTCTGTTCGGGGACCTTTCCGGGGTGTCCCGTGGCAGTCCCGGCAGCGGATGGTTACCTGCTCCGGGGCATGAGAAACCAATTTCCCGCTGCCCATGGCATCCCGGGAGCCATGACAGTCAATACAACCCAGGCCCTTTTCGAAATGGACATCGGCCGTCAAGTTCCTGGGATCGAATCCGTGAATTAAAGAAGCCTGCTCCCCGTCCTTTGAAAAAAAGCGGTAACTTTCCTCATAGTCCCGTTCCGCCAGACCCACAAAGTCCATGCCCACCCGGTGCCCATTGTGGCAGGTCAAACACTGTTGGGTGGGGATGGCCCGGGTAAGGCCGTGCTGAAGGGGGAAGCCCCTTTTTTGTTTTCCCGGATTTCCCTTGATCTGGTCCATCCAGCCGGCCATAGCTTGATCCTTGCTCCGGCTGAGGCCGTCAGGCCCATAGGGCATATGGCAGGCGGCGCAGCCCTCGGCCCGCCAGTCCCCATAGCGGCCTTCCCCGGTGGTTTGGAGATGGCAGCGCAGACAGCGGCGCCGTAAAAGATCATCCACCAGTTGTCCGGTCTGGCCATAGCGGGGCAGGCCCGGATAAGGATCTATCGAGCGGTTCAGGTACTGGAGATTCGGTTTTTCCTGAGCGCCCCAGAGATAACGGGTCTGATTGATTTCACCGGCTGAGGTGGCCATGATGGATCGGGTAACCCGGGCCACTTGGGCCTCATGGCAGGGCAGGCAGCGGATCGAAGCCTGATTTAAGGCCGAAGGGTTGGCCACCAGGCCCTGGTGGGCCTGGTCCTTTTCCTTTTCATCGGGTTTCCCCTGGTGACAGCGCCGGCAGGGAAAGGTGTGATTCGGTCCGGGCGATTCAATGCCCTGATGGCAGGACAGGCAGCCTTCTTTGGTCGGCCGGGCCTGGTCAGCCGCACCTCCCATGAGGCCGAGGAGGCTGATCATCATTAATCCAGACAACAGAAAAGGCCTGGTCATCGGGGAAGCCCTTTCAAAAAACGGTTGACGATCTGGAGATGCTTGGGGCTGCGGTCAAGGATCAGGCTTTTTTCAAAGTTCCGGTAAATGGGATCCTGATAGGAATCATGGCAGGGCAGGCAGGGCGTCAGGCGAAGGATTCGATTCAGTTCCGCCTCATTGAAAGGGCGCGCATCCGGACGTGAGGCGGATTGAAGGGGCCGGCCCTCGGGGGTGCTTAAGGACTCCCAGGAATAAGGAAAAACCTGTTCACCTTTATGAGGGGAAAGGTGCCTATCGGCAAAGCGACTTTTTCCTGAAATCAGTAGCCCGCTGCCCAAACCCAGCAATTTAGGATTTCCGTGGCAGTCCTGGCAGGGGCGGACTTCTTTCCGGGTGGAGTGGGGATTGATGGGACCGGCCACTATTCCGGTAAAGCCAGTCCGCTGGTGCACGGCCCGATCCCATCCCGGGAGGGGCTGGTTCCGGGCATCAAGCAGGGTTACCAAGACCTGACATCCCGGCATAAAGGGGGAGACCCGGCCCCGCTGATTGATGCCCAGGGGCGGGTCTTCAAAACGGTAATAATCGCGGGTCTCCTGCCAGCGGCCGGGGGATTGGACCCGGGCCTGGGCATCCAATTGGTTCTCCCCGTTCTTGCGATAGTCGTGACAGCCGTAACACTGGGGGGCCCAGCGGGAGTGGCAGGAGAAGCACTCCATCCGATCGGAGCCATGCCCGGGAAACCGATGCGCTCCCGGCTGTCGGGTAATGATCTTAAGCGGATGCCGGCGGCCGTCCACCTTGCTATAGAGCACCCACCCGGGGGATTCCTTCCGGATATTAACCAGGGTATGGCCTCCGGAGGATCGAAGCAGTTCATCCCCCACCTTCAAGGGCGGGGCCTTTCCAAAGGCCGAAGCCCATAGGGCGGGGTCTTCTTCGGACTGGATCCGATAGGTTTTCGGAGCTTCCTTTTCGGTTCCATGACAATCGCGGCAACGGATCTTCACTTGTTGAAACATACGGGAATAAATTCGGCCGTCCCCCATAATTTCTCCGGCCGTATGACAGTCGATGCAGTGCATCCCTTTTTCAAAGTGGATATCCGGGGTCAGATGCTGGACGAACCGGCCGCCGCTTAAACGGTTGGGATTCATCCGGCCTTGTTGATAAGGAGTTCCGTACTGATCCGATTCCATCAGGCCGCTGAAGGTCAGGCCGATCCGGCCGCTGCGGTTATGGCAACGCAGGCATTGGGCCGTAGGGATGGCTGCCGTGAGGTGATGTCTTTTTCCATAACCCTCTTTGGTTCGGGACAGGGCGCGGTCCCGTCCTTCATAGGTGCCGGTCTCGTTCCGCGCCACATGGCAGGAGGAACAACCGCCGCCGTGGGCGCCTGGTCCGGATGGCCTTTCGTTATTCAGGTGGCAGCGGGAACAGAACTTTCGCCACTGATCATCGGCGACCTGGCCGGAAACGGTCAGGGTGTTTCCCCGTTCATCCCGGCTGATGACGGCGCCGCTTCCATCTTTGGGCAGGCTCAGGTGATTAAAAAAAGGAATGGTCTTTAGATCCTTATCGGGGCCCTGAATGCCAACGGAACCGTAAAGGGCCTCAGGGGTGAGTTGGGCGCCCCAGGTATAGCGCAAGCCGGCAATGACGCCGGCCATTGTGGCCATCAGACTTCGGGGAGAGGTCTGAGCCGGATTTTTTTCCACCTGGCTATGCCCGGCATGGCAGAGGGTTCCGTCCGGCGCCCTTCGGCCGCAGGTTTTATGAATGACTCGAAAGTCCGACGGATTCCTTCCGCCCCACAACCCTTGATGGGCCAGGTCTTTGTCCAGGGCCAGGCCGTTTCCGCCATGACAGATGGTGCAGCCGAAACTTTGAACAGGATGAGAGCCGGAGATTTCTTCAAGACCGAAATGGCAGGTCAGGCAACGCTCCCGGATATTCCATTGGGCCAGGTAAACTTCTTTGACTTTCAGGTCATGATGGGAGGATTTCTGGATCCTTTTCCATTCCCGATTGGCTTCCTGATGCCGGATGCCAAGCAGGGTGGCCAGGAGAATCACGGTGGCTGCAAAAAAGAGAAAGGGCTTTTTCTGCATGGATAGGCATTGTAATTTGAAATGGGAGTATTGTCAAAGCCTCAAGAAATGATTATTGTAATAAAATAGATTTTTTATCAAAAAAGGAGAATCGGAGGAAATTGATGAGTGAGACGAAGTCATTCGATTTTGAACAAGGACCCATTCGTCCCCCCAGTGAGGCCCGGAGCTTATTGCTGCGGGTGACCCGGAATTGTTCCTGGAACAAGTGCCTCTTTTGCCCGGTCTATAAAGGCCAGACCTTTTCCCGGCGGAGCACGGAAGAGATCAAAGGAGACATCCGGACTATAAAAAATATCATCGAGGATCTAAAAGGGATTTCCTGGAAATTGGGACGCAGCGGTCAAATCGATGATGCCGTCATAACCGAAGTGTTCCAGCAACCTTCTTACAGCCAGGCCTACCGGAATGTGGCCGCCTGGATGTATTATAAGGAATACAATGTCTTTCTTCAGGACGGCAACAATCTGGTCCTTCCAACGGCCGAGTTGGTCGCGATTCTCGAATTTCTGCGCCGTGAAATTCCTCAGGTACGGCGCATCACCTCCTATGCCCGGGCCAAGACCGCCGGGCGGAAAACGGTGGCGGAATTGACCGCCATCCGGAAAGCGGGTTTGGATCGGATCCATATCGGTTTGGAAAGCGGTTCGGATGCCGTTTTGAAGCTGATGCAGAAAGGGGTAACCGCCGCCGAGCATATCGAGGCCGGCCAAAAAGTGAAACAGGCCGGCATGGCCCTGTCCGAATATGTCATGCCGGGACTGGGGGGAAAGACCTTGTGGCAGGACCATGCCCTGGAAACGGCCCGGGTCTTAAATGCCGTGAATCCTGATTTTATCCGTCTCCGATCCTTGCGGGTTCCCCCCCGGGTGCCCCTGCATCAATGGGTGCAGGACGGCCGTTTTGTGCTGTTAAACGATGATGAAACCGTTGAGGAAATCCGCTTGATGGTAGATCATCTGGAGGGCATTACCAGCACCCTGACCTCCGACCATATCATGAACCTTCTGGAAGATGTCAGCGGGACCCTGCCTCAGGACATGGGCCGTATCCTGGCCGCTCTGGATGCCTACCTGAATCTTTCTCCGGAAGAAAAATTGATCTATCGCTTCGGCCGTCGCGGCGGCGCCTACCGTTCGGTGCAGGACATGAAAGACCTGGTCTTGCGGCGAAAAATTAAAAAAGCGATTGAAGAAGTCCGGCAGACCTATCCCCAAGGAGTCGAGTCGTTTATCACGGAATTGGTAGATCAATATATTTAGTGGCTTATACAGCCTATTTTAAGAATGTATCTCTATCTTTCCAATATCAGGTATAGGGGGGTCTTATTTTTTTAAGTTATCCACCCCAAAGCCATAAACTTCTTTGCCGGGCCAAACTGCGAACCCTATTTTATCAGCAAGCCTACACCCAAGCTGGAAATAAGCTTTGGTGAATGCCCTACCTAACGTAAACTTAATTATTCGGGCCGAATTAGGGGCTCTTCGTCACCCTTTGGACAACTTAAAAAAATAAGACCCCCCTACACCATACTGCAGCATTTCCCCACTGCTTAACGATTTCATTTTGACATTTGATGTTTCCGGAAGTACGATGAAACAAAAAAACAGGACAGGAGGAAAAGCCATGAAGAAAGACAATCGAAAATCCTATCTACAAACCTGGCTGCGTTTCCTTGCAGGAAAGAAAGAAATGGATTTCAAGGAAGCCAGCCAAGCCCTGGAAAAAAAATTTAAAATGCATTATTCTTCCGGAACTTTGAAACGCTACGCCCTGACCCTGATGGGAAACCTTTATGGGAACGACTATCTCATCGGAAAAAAGGGCAAAGGATACAACGCCGGCCCTTTAACCATTGCCAAGGAGATTACCTATCCGGTCTTGGACAAATGCCTCACCCGAAATTTCAGCAAGATCAAATTCCAGGAAGGAGATCTCCGGCTTGAACCCAAAAAGAAACCGGCGCCGGCCGGGAAAAAAGTCCTGAAGAAAAAGGCAGCACCCGGTGTAAAAAAAGTCAGGACCAAGAAAACTTCCGGGAAGGTCCCCCCAAAACCGCCCGCTAAAACCAAAAAGAAACCCCCGCGGAAGCGTGAGTTGATTCGCATGGGCCAGGGCCACTATCTTTATGCCCAGGAATTGAACCAGCAATTGGCCGAACTGGAAAACCGCATTGCCTCCTACGAACGCATTTTTGACAATTTGAGAAGCATCTTCAGCCGAGAATTTCATGAAATGGAAGAATGGCTGGATGAATTTTTTAATGCCGGACGATAAGGTCTTATGGTTACACCGGCGACTATGCGTGAAAAGGCCATGGACCTGTTCGACCGCAATTTTTATTGAGCTCAGGCCGTCCTGGCCGTGGGCCTGGAAATGATTGGGGAGGAGGAAAGGGATACCGCGGTGCGGGCCATGGCCGGCTTAACCGGCGGTTGTTATCGGGGAGAATTTTGCGGGGCCATGGCCGGTGCAGTGCAGGTTGTCGGCTGCCTGTTCGGACGGGCCGATTTGGATGACCTGGAAGACGGGCGTCTGACCAACACCATCCGGATCGTGTACGACCGCTTGAAAACGATAGCCGTTGAAAAATACGGGGATACCAGTTGCCGGACCATCTCAGCCTGCGACTGGTATAACCCGGAAGATGTCAAGGCCAGGCGTCTGGACGGGCGTCGTGACGAGTGCACCCGCTTTGTGGGTGAATGCGCCAGGGTAGTTGGCGAGGTGCTCCTGGAAGTGGTGGGGGAGGAGGAGTTGAAGATTCTACAAGGAGAATCCTGACGATAAACCGTAACGGATACCAGATGTCCCCCCTCCCCCTTTGTCAAAGGGGGAGGGGGGAGTTTTAATCTGGCATCGGGTATCTGTTATCCGTCATCAGCTCTTATCCTCTTTCCCCTTACCAGGGCCGCTTCAATAATCCGACGGAGTTTTCGGGAATTCACGGGCCAAGGGGATCTATGAGGATAAAACCTGAAAATTTTCCGGCGAGGTGGTTAAGGCCGACAAGCCTTCCGGGGTGAGCTGGTAGGTGTTTTCCAGCCCTACCAGCCCATGTTCCGGCAGCATGATTTTCGGTTCCAGGGCCAAGACCATTCCGGCCTCCAAAGGCCAATCAAATTTCTGGCCGATAATAGGCAGTTCGTCCAGATCCAGACCCAGCCCGTGGCCGATATAAGAGGCCCGCTTTGGGCCGCTGCCCATAAAGGTCCGGCCGTATCCCAATTGTTCAGCTTCCTCGACAGCCCACCAATAAAGCTGGTCGCAGGCTACCCCCGGCTGGGCCTTGAGTTCAATGGACCTCAGGATTCGGCGGATGGCGGCAAAGGCCTCGGCAACCGCTTGAGCCGGCGGGCCGATGGAAAACATCCGGGTCTGATCGGCGATGTAGCCGTTAAAACAGCCGCAATAATCAATGCTGATGGGTTCGTGGGACCGAAGCAATTTCAGGCCCGACCCCTGGCTGAAGGCCGGGCTGATACCCAGTCCGCCCGAAGGGGCGTCCAGATAAGAGGCCTGGGCTCCTTCCGGTCCGGAAAGTACATGCCCATAATACACTTCCTGGTTAAAGCCCCGGGTGCGGATTAAACCCTGGTGGCCTTCCTTGCGCAGGAAGGACTCGAGGACCCCGGCCAGCTCGATTTCCGTCATTCCCGGACCTATCAGCCGGGGAACCGCGGCCGTCATTTTCTTGACCATTTCGGCGGCCTTTTTCATGTTTTCGATTTCCCAGGGAGACTTAAACATCCGGCACTTGCGGATCAGGGTCGAGGCATCCGAGACTTTGGTCTTTTTAAAGAGGTTTTTAAATTGGAGAAAGGTGTTGGCCGGCAAGACGTCCATTTCCAGACCCAGGGTCTGGGGTTGACTTATCCCTTCATCGGCCAGATGGGAGGGTATCTCTTTTAAATGGGAGAGTTCCTTGATTTTCGCCAAGGAGGATTCTTCCAAGGCCCGTTCCAAATTTTTCCGGACCATCAGGAGGGGTTCTTCTTCTGCAGGGAGGTAGAGATATCCCGGCTGCAAGGTTCCGGAAAAATAGAAAAGATCCACATTCTGGCAAAGCAGGACCCCGTCCAGCCCTTCCTGGGTCATCAATTCCTGCAGGCAGCGGAGGCGGTTCTCGATTTCAAAAGAGGGCACGAATAAATGGGAAGCCTGATAGGTGATCTTCATGGCCTAAATTATGATCCGGGAAGGTGCGCTTGTCAATCCAATTGACAGGCTGGACGCGTTCCATTATTTTGTTCTTCAAGCGGCTCGGGAGAATGCGCTTTCTTCAGGACAGGGCTGGTCCCCTGGCATAAAAATTTTTTAAAAAAGAGGTTTAAGGCTATGAAACTTCAATTTATTGAGGCCCGGGATCTGCCGGATGCCTGGTTCCAGTGCGTTTATGAAATCCTCGATCGCGGCCAGGAATATGTCATTGACCGGGGAAGCTGCGCCGGGCAGAAGCGCTTGGAATTCGACTATATTACGGTCCGGATCAAATTTCCGGGGACCCGGCCCTTGATTCCCGATATCCCTCCTGCACTGGGAATTCCCAATCCTGTTGCGGAGGGCTATGTGGAACAATATCTGCCTTATCTGATGACCGCCGCCAAACAGCCCAATGAGGATTATACCTATGGCCAGTATCTGGAGCCCCAGATCCGGGAAGTGATCCGCATGTACCGGGAAGAAGGCTACGGCACCAATCAGGCCTTTATGACCGTGGGCGATCCCCAAACCATCTTTCTCAATGACCCTCCCTGCCTGCGGGGTATCGACACCCGCATCCGCGACGGCCGTCTGCATTTTTTTGTCTATTTCCGGTCCTGGGATTTATGGAACGGCTTCCCGGCCAATCTGGCGGCCATCCAGATGCTCAAGGAGTACATGGCTGCCGAAATCGGGGTAGGGGAGGGCGAGATCATCGCCGCCAGCAAAGGTCTGCATCTATACGATTACGTCTGGGAACTGGCCAAACTGCGGGCCTTAAAAAAGTAAGGCAGAAATACCGACTGCGCAGGTATTTCTGCCAAGAATCATGGATGACGGGTTATGGCAATGATGGTGATGGCCTTCGGACCAGGGCCGTAATACCAGAAGATCCGATAGGCGGCTGAGGTAGATTGTTCGGCGCAGGCTTCGAATACCTTCTGGCCGTTAGGTCCTTTTAAACTTGTATATTCATGGGTTTTAAGGCCTTGATGTCTGGGATTGGCAGCCAGAAATTGCAAGGTCTTTTTTACAGCCTTGAACCTTTTTTCGAGACTTCGGTCACCTCTGAGTTTGTGAAGTTGATCTTTGGCCTGATCGGTAAGAAAGATTTCAAACAACGGCTGATCCTATAGTTCATCAGGGTTTATCTTTGAGATTTTGCCTTCTTTGGCCTCTTTTAATCCTTGAAGGACGCTTTTTAAGGCCGTTTTGTTTTGAAACAACCAAAATTCAGAGGCCGGAATTTCTACCACAGGCTTTAGCAAGACCTCCCCTCGGTCATTTTGATAGATCCTTATTCTTTTGGAGCCTTTGATAAGTTCACCCAGGGTAACTCGGTTTCGTTCATCGACGGTGCGGGTGCCTATTTCAAGGAACTCGTCCTCGATTTTTAAGGTGTTTCTTTGCATGATCAGACCTCCGATTTTAGGGACAGTTTACCCCGAATCCCTTAATGGGTCAATGGGAAATTTTGGCTTGAAACTTTTACATTCGGGCCAATCTGGCGGCTATTCAAATTCTCAAGGAATATGGCGGCCGAAATCGGGGTAGGGGAGGGCGAGATCATCGCCGCCAGCAAAGGCCTGCATTTGTACGATTATGTCTGGGAACTAGCCAAACTGCGGGCCTTAAAAAAGTGAGGCAGAAATACCGACTGAGCCGGCATTTCTGCCAAGTTATTTGAATAAGTTGGCAACGTTTCATAAATCCTTGACATAATGGTACTATGATGCTATGGTATCATTAAGTAACTGAATGGAGGTTCATTATGGCTGCAATGATAGCAACAAATATACGGCTTCCCGAAGATCTTTTGAAGGCCCTTAAGTACAGAGCAATCGAGGAGAAAAAGAGCGTGAATCAGATTATCCGCGAAGCGATCGAGATGTCTCTTGCTGCCGCTCCCCAGCCGGAAGAACGCGAAATGGACCCTTTTGAAGACATGATCGGAATCGCAAGATCAGGCATCAAGGATGCGTCTTCTAAGCATGACCGCTACCTCTACGGGACAAAACGATGAAGTTGTTTGTAGACACGGGGGCATTTATAGCGCTCACAGATGCAGATGACGAAAACCACAAAGCTGCTGTCTGCCTTTTACAGAAATGCAAAGGAAAAGGGGACGCGGTTTGTCACCACAAACTTCGTTGTCTGCGAGACGATGAATTACCTCAGGGCAAGGATTTCACATCATATCGCTGTTCTTTTCCGGGAGAACCTGAAGAAGAGCGGCTTCATTGAAATTGTCACAGTTACCCCTTCTATTGAGGACGCGGCTTTTACTATTTTCAAACGATACACTGACAAGGATTTCAGTTTTACCGACTGCACGAGCTTTTCCATCATGAGGTCTCTTAAACTGAAAAAGGCCTTTGCCTTTGACAAACATTTTGAGCAATTTGAAGGCATCAGCCGCCTGCCCTGAATTTCGCCTAAATAGAAATCAGTAATTCAACGTAATTAACGACATCCCTTTCGACCTCCCCCAGGAAGAATCAGCATGAAGACCTAAGCCGTTGGCAACAGCAGAGTTATTTTAAAAAGGGCAACGGCCTCTGTTTCCAGCTAAAGAGCGGGGGCAACAAGAGGAGGAGGTCCTGGCCCGTTTATGCACCAAAGGACGGATCAACCTGGAGAAACTGTGCTCGGGGAGCCGCCGGCCTCAGGTTTCTGCCCTGCGCTCCACCGCCGCCAGTCAACTGGTGGAGTTTCATGGGGTTTTCCTGGCCGAGGCAGCCCGGCATTTGTGGGTGACCACTTCGGCCATATCCAAGATGCTTCAAGTTGTGAGGAAAAAATAGTAATAATCCAACAGGTAAACCCCCGGCTTTGCCGGGGGACTCCGAAAGGTTTGACCGTGTGAGGCAATAGGAATAAAAACCTCCGAAGTTGGCAGTATCAAGTGTTGTGGGGTATATCAAGGGCAAGAGCGCAATATCGATAGCCCGAACTTTTATGGGAAGGAAGAGGAATTTTGCTGGGGAGAGTTTTTGGGCGCGGGGATTCTTTGTGTCCACGGTGGGGATAGATGAGGATTCCGTCAGGAAATATATTCGTGATCAAGAGAAAGAAGATGAGCGTCTGGATCAACTCCAACTTCCCTATAAAGGACCGTCCCCTTCAGGGGACTCATGAAAAGGCCCCCTTGGGGGGCTAACAAAAATAAGCCCCCGGCTTTGCCGGGGGTCATTTAACCCAACTAATTCAAGAACGCCCCATAAATTAAAATTAAAAAGTAGCTTGTTTCCTTTCCTCCATGATCTTGTGAAAAGTGTAGACCTGACACTGAAGATTCCTATTCGTCCTTTAAAATCTCTGCCTCGGGCGGGATGCCGGATACTGATAACGCTGAGATTTAAAGTTCGCGATTAGTGAGCACTAGGGAAACCAGAAACAGCAAGCCTACCGCTTAGTTGTGCAGGAGAGGTGCGTCCTAAAAAAGACTAAAATCGCAACTGGTTAAATTCATTATTTTTCTTTTGATGATACTTTTTCCCTTGACAGGATGATTATAGGATGTCCCCTTTTCCACGGAGGCTTGCAGTGGTAAAAGCCCGCAGGGAGTTATCACAAGCGGGGGTGCAGTTTTGGGATTTTCAGGGGCGGAGATCGCCTGGTATCTTGGAGTAACGAATTTCTGCGTTACGCGGGCGGTTTCGACGAGGAGGAGGTTGTCCGAATTGAAGGAACGTTATGGTTGAGTAAATGAGCATTAGTTAAGCACATTCTGCACGAACATCCCCTTTTCAGGGTGTTATCATTTCAAGAGCGCCTCCGTTCCCCTCAGATATCCCCCTTGTGTTCAACTAGTTCCGGCGCAAAAATAGTGCATTCATCAATCAAAGTCGAATGTTCGTCGCTTGCGTTCTATTACGATCCGCTCCATCATTTTTCCCGTAGTAGAGTTGTACACATAATCCCTGGATGTTTGTACGTTGCCGCTGAGACCAGAATTCCTCCGTAATATTTTGTTGTGTTCAACTAGTTCCGGCGCAAAAATAGTGCATTCATCAATCAAAGGCGAATGTTTGTCCGCGTAATCTTGGAAAGCCTCCTTTACAAATGATTTTACAGGGGAGCTTGTTGCGACGAAATAAAAAAACCCCGGCACAGGGTGAATCCAACGACATAGCCCAGGCCAGGTTCAAAATAACGTTCGTAAAAATTTGGGTTACCTACCCATTTCCAATCACGCCAATCGATTTTTGGCGGTTTACTCATCGCATAATCCACTCCTATACCTGCCGTCTGCGTACTAATCCCAAATATTAGGTCACCCGCCGTCATCTCATTTTTTAATACCTTCAAGACTGTTTTTCCTCCAAATTTTACGACAAACCCTGATCCTCCCAAAATCCCTTTTGTCATTTCTCCTAAGAAATCCAATGGAACGTTTCTATTCTCTGACAACCCTAACGGATCTTTGAAATTGATGGGATTATTACTAACATAGCTATACTTTCTTTCGTTTAAAGGATCGGAGGATAGAAACCGCCCAGTGCGTAGGTTCATAATACCGATTTCGATAATAGTAGAGGCCTGATTCTGGATCATACTGCCTGCCAGTATAAGTGAAGGGATTGGGGATGGTCTCAGTTTTGGAAAGGATATTCCCAAAGGAATCGTAGCTGTATGTGTTTACAGTAGTACCGGAACTATCCGTAAGAGTAACCACATTCCCCAGTTCATCCTGGTGGTAAAAATAGAAATTGGTGCCACGGCGCTGGAAGATCAGTCTATCAAGACCCTCATAGGCGTAGGTTGCCTGGCAGACACCGTTTCCGTCATACTCTTCGACGATATTTGGTCCGCTGTAAAGGTATTTCGTTACGACTCCATTGACATTCTTCTTGATGCGCCTTCCAAAAGGATCGTAGGTGTACTCGGCCCAGGTGGTATCAGGAAAATCAATCCTTATGAGCTGATCCTCGGCATCCCAGGTGTAGGTGGTAGTCCCGGGGGCATCTGTCTTCGATGTCACATTGCCGTTATCGTCATACGTGAAGGTCGCCCCATTTGCGGACTGGAGCCTGTTCGCGGCATCATAGGTATAACTAATTCCGCCTGCTGAGGTCAGGCGGTTGCCTTCACTATCATAGGTAAACGTTTCCGAAGCTGAGGCAGGATGAACAGCCTCAATAACTGATAAAGGGAGTCATAATTGAACTGATGGGTCCCTATTTTGTCGGTCTTAGTGAGGATGTTACTGACATGATCATAGGTATATGACAAGTTTTGTATTCCGAGTCCATCTGTTATCGTGAGCAGGTTGCTGATGTCGTTATAGGTATATGTCGTGGTTGGCAGGTTGCGAAGTCTCCTGGAAATCAAACGGCTGAGGTTGTCATATTGATATTGCTGAACACCCGGTAGATAGCTACCGTTATGAAAGTCATATATGCTCGTCGGTCTTCGCATTCTATCAAAAGAGTACTGCATGAGCGTATCAGGAAGAGATAGAGATGAAAACCCCGTTGTACGTTGAGAGGTAAGTGTATCACAGCAGCTCTTCCAATCGTAAGAAACAGTTCCCTGGGTGCTGGTAACAGATGTTGTCACAAGCCCGTTTAACCCCCGAACTCTATAATCGAAGCTTATTGTGTCATCAGGATTGCTGATCTGCTTCAGGTATCCCAGCTTATCATAGGCATAGTTGGTGGTCTTGCTCCCAACCGCTTTCTGGGTCATTCGATTAAGGGCATCATAGGTTAATGTTGTAGTTTGCCCTTTGTAGTCAGTCACAGACGTTATGTTTCCATTTGCGTCAT
>CAVQFQ010000020.1:0-8870 GCA_963711835.1 uncultured delta proteobacterium
ATCGCGCAGCTTGTCCCGGTCGGCCTTGCCGGCCTTTTTGAGGGCCTCGGCCATGATGTAGAGGGCATCGTAGGCCTGGGCGGCAAACTGATCCGGTTTCTTGCCGAAGTTTTTTTCAAATTTCTGCACGAACCCCTTTACCTTGGGGTCGGGGTTATCCCCAAACCAGGGAGTGGCCAAGATCAACCCATCGGCAGCTTCTTTGGCGATTTCAATCACCTTGGGGGAGTTGAAGCCGTTTCCACCCACAAAGGGCACATTGATGCCCATCTTTCGGGCCTGGGTGAGGATGACCGCCCCCTCATCATACAGAGCCGAACATAAAATGGCATCCGGCTTGCTGGCCTTGATCTTGGTCAGTTGGGCCTTGTAGTCGGCTTGGCCTTTTTGGAATTCTTCGATGGTGGTGATCTTCAGGCCCAGGTCGGTAGCCGCTTTTTTCATAGAGTCGAATGCGGACTTGGTAAAAACGTCGTCATTGCCGTAAAGCATGGCCACAGATTTAAGATGGTATTTGGCCACTGCCTTTTTGATCGAGGCCGGTACGGCCAGAGATTCGGGAAGGGAGTTCCGGAAGACGTATTTTCCGATCTGGGTGATCCCTGCTGCCGTGGTCGAAGTGCCCATGATCGGCACCCCGCTGGCATTGGCTTCGGGACCGGCGACCTTCATCTCGGTACTCAGGGTCGGACCTAAAATGGCCACCACCTGCTGGGAATTGATCAGTTTCTGGGCAGCGGCCAGGGCCTGTTCCTGCTTCCCGGAAGAATCTTCAATAATTAACTCAATTTTTACTTCTCCCTTGGCATTGAGTTCATCCCGGGCCAGCTTGAAGCCGTTGGTAATGGCCTCGCCGTAAGCAGCGCCCGGGCCGGTGATGTACGAAATAACCCCGATCTTAGCCGGGATAGCCGCTGCCTGAACCTGGGGTGCTCCAAGGGCCAGAAAAAGAATAGCCAAAATCATTAAAGAAATTGTTTTTACTGGTTTTTCCATAACGCCCTCCAAATAAAATTTTTTTAAGACCTTATATTTACTCCCAGATAAGCCGGTTAGTCAAATAATTTTATGCCCGCAACGGATCAGGTCTTGAAAAGGATTCGGGATTTGATTACCATGGATGGACTCGCAAAAGGAGGAATCAGCCGATGATCTTTCGCACCCCCATCAAAGTCTGTTTCAGCGATATCGACAATGCCGGGATCGTTTATTATCCCCGCTTCATGCATTATTTCCATCTGGCCGTTGAGGAATTTTTCGGCTCCGGACTGGGGATCGACTATGCCGATGTGCTGCACAAACGCAATCTCTCCCTGCCCACCGTCCATGTGGAAGCCGATTTTCGCCATAGGATCCAGTACGGAGACCGCATCAATATGGAAGTGCGGATAATCAGAATCGGCCGGACCTCCATCACCTGGGGCTATCGGGGATTTCGCGGGGACACCTCGGAAAAAATTGTCGTGGAGGGGCAAAACACCACGGTCTGTGTCAAGACCGATACCTTTGAGAAAATCGAGGTCCCCGACTGGCTCAGAAAGGAATTGCAACCTTATTTAGCGCAGCCTTTGGCCGCGACCAAATCCAAAATCCGAAACAAATTCGAATGACCAAGATTAAAATGATCCAAACAGGACGGTTCGTAGAGGCGGGATTTCCCTTCGGCAGTGAGCTCAGGGCCGAACTGCTCAGGGTCGAGAGCCTGTCGAAAAAAAACCCGCCCATTTTGCAAAGCCGTCAAAAATTATAGGGACGGGAATCAGAAGCGCAATTAAAAAAACCCTCAATCTCCTCTCCCAGGGACTGAAGATACTCCTGAAGTTCCTTTTCGCTTCCAAAATTGAGCACGCCTACGGTCCCTGAGGCCGTCCCCATCTCCCCGGCCCTCTCTCCTTGGGCCGCAGCCCGGCGAAACAGGTCGGGATCATTCCCAAATTGCCGGGCGAGTTCTTTTTCATCAAGCCATTTTCGGGCCTGGCCATAGGCATCAAAATAAACAAAAAACTTCATGGGTAAATTAAGGAAGATGCCCCCAAATCAGGCAACTGCCTTCCGGCCCAGTTCATAGGCCTCTTTCAAGGCCGCTTCGTTTTTGGCAATCTCCCCTTTCTCGGTGGCCGAAGCCATGACGGCGCCGATCCAACGGAGCCTGGTGAAGTCCGCCGTGGTTTTAAAGCTGTGGACGATCGGGTCAGCCGTATGGGGATTAAGATCACCGCAAACGGTAATCAGCCCGGTGCCTTTCCCTTTCATTTTGGGATAATAATCCTTATGCCAATTCCACTGGGCATCGAAGAAGGCGCACCAGCGGTCTAGGTAGGCCTTCATCTGCGAGGTCATGGACCAGAAATAAACCGGCCCGCTGTGGATAACGGCGTCCGCTTCCAGGATCTTGCGGCTGATCTCCGGCATATCATCCTCAATGGCGCAGCGGCCTGTTTCATTGCACTTTTTGCAGTCCAGGCAGCCTGAAATCTTTCTCTTGACCAGGAGGATTTTTTCAACTTCCGCACCGGCCTCCTCGGCGCCGGCCAGGGCCTGGTCCAGAAGCAGGTCGCTATTGCCCCCGATCCGGGGACTCCCCATAATACCGAGTACTTTCATAGAATCACCTCATGTATGAAGAATCATAGAATACGGATGTACCGCAGCGCAACTTAGCCGCAACTAAATCCGAAGCACGAAATTCGAAATCGACTCGGCCGAGCTCGTCGCGGGCCGAAACAAATTCAAATGACCAAAATTTAAATGATCCAAACAAGCCGGAACGGAAAATAAGTAAGGTGTCCCCAAATTGGCAACTACTGTCGAAGGATCAACGGAAGAAATATTTTGGCCTGTGGTCCCCTTGTCAACCTGGCTACAAAAGCATCGAGGGATTCTGCATAGGGACGAATGGGCGAACCCCAAGAAGCAGCGCTATATCCTAAGACGTACACAGATCCATTTTGACTCACCGCGATGCCTTTTGCACCGTCATTCGCAGAGCTGCCGAGGAAGGTGTTCCAGATGAGGTTGCCGTTGGTGTCCAAGCCAGCAACAAAGGCATCATCCCCTCCCGAATAGGGCCGGATGGGTGAGCCCCAAGTGGATGGACTCATCGCCGCCGCATACACATTTCCATTCCCGTCCAGAGCAACGCTGCTATCCCTGTCATAACCATTGCTGCCGAGGAAGGTATTCCATCCCAGATTGCCGCTGCTGTCCACCTTGGCGATAAAGATGTCAGTTCCCTCTCCCGTGTAGGGACGAATTGGGGAACCCCAGGTTGCTTCACTTTCGCCTGACACGAAGACGTTTTCGTTTTCCACTAAGGCGATCCCGGCTCCACCATCATCTGCACTTCCACCAAGAAAGGTGTTCCAGATCAAATTCCCATTGTTGTTCAATTTGGCGACAAAGGCATCCCTATCGGCTGTAAAGGCGCGGACAGGAGAACCCCAGGTATCCTCGCTTCGGCCCGACATATAGATGTTTTCGCTTCCTCCTGCAACGGCGATGCCACCTCCTAAATCAACTGCATTTCCGCCAAGGAAGGTGTTCCAGATCAAATTCCCATTGTTGTCTAATTTAGCGACGAAGGCATCCTGGTTCCCGGTAAAGGCTCGTATTGGAGAACCCCAGGAAACATAACTCCTTCCAGCCACATAGATATTTCCATTCCCGTAAACAGCCACGCCGGCTCCAAAATCCCAATTACTTCCGCCAAGAAAGGTGTTCCAGATCAAATTCCCATTGTTGTCTAATTTAGCGACGAAGGCATCATATCCTACCGTGAAGGGTCGGATGGGTGTACCCCAAGTATCATAACTGAACCCTGCTACGTATATGTTCCCATTCCCGTCCACCGCAACCCCTGTGGCTTCATCGTTCGAACCTCCTCCGAGAAAGGTATTCCAGATCAGATTTCCATTCCCGTCCACCTTGGCCACAAAGACATCATCACCATCCGTGTAGGGACGGATAGGTGAACCCCAGGTGTCATTGGTGTAACCGACTATATAGGCTTTTCCATTTACATCCAATGCGATTGCGGTGGGATCTTCATAACCGCCTCCCCCGAGAAAGGTATTCCAAATGACGGTTTCAGCATTCACCTTTTGAGCTGTGCCTGCCAGGGAAATGACCCCCAGGACAGCCAGCAAGATTGCGTATTGCTTAAAATGGCGATTCATGGTTTCTCCTCCATGCGTTCCGTTGGACATGAGAAGTTTTAATGACCCCCAGTTTACAGGACAATTGGCTTGAGAGAAAATTTTTGGAGCGTTTGGTTTGTTGGAATCTTAATAAAACGGTCAAAATAATAAGCTCCTAAGCGGATTTGCGTCCGGTTAGTAGCTTACTTTGCGGCAATTTGAGGGGCCTCTTCACGGTTAGGCTCCGAAAAAAAGGTTTAAGAGGAGAGGTTATCTGAAGCCCTTATTTGGTATGAGATAGATAAAACACAATAACTGGGGAAAGTCAATTGAAAATCAATCGCTAAGGTCGATGTCCATGAGCTGGTGGGGATAGCCGTGGAAATCCTCCACCGGGCCGATGGCTTTCCAGCCCAGACGTAAAAAAAAGGGAACATTCTCGGCCTGGATGTGGGCGGTGAAGTGCTGACAGCCTTGTTTCTTGACACAGCGGACCGCTTCACGCACCAATAATTCTCCGGCGCCGGAGTGACGAAAAGGTTTCTGAATGGCCAGCCGGCCGCCGATCCAATGACCATTTTGGTTGACCGGAAAAACACGCACTGTTCCGACCACCCGGCCATCCATTGTCGCCACTAAAAAGGTGCTCTTAGCATCGTCTTCATCTCTATCCGACTCCTGAAAGAGCATTTGTTCTTTCACAAAGACGTTATGCCGGATTTCAAAAACCCGATCGAAATCAGACCGATCTCTGGCGGGATGGCAAATCAGGCCTTCTTCCTGATGCTCAAAAAAAGGCAGGGCCGAGCAGGCGCCGCAGCGGACACAGCCTGCCAGAGACCGCGTTGAATGCAGGCCCTTTCGTCTTAAAATTTCCGCCACCTGTTCATACAGGCGGATCATCAGGGCCGGATCCGGCGGCCGTTCCTGTTCCATCAGGGAACCTGGAATAGGCCGCAAGGGAACCATAAAAGGATAGACCCCCAGCTCCGCAAGAAGCTTACTTCCTTTGATGATTGAATCTTCTCTCTCCCCCAGACCGGCGATCAGGAAGCTGCTCACCTGGTTGGTTCCAAAAATCTCCACCGCCTTTTTCCAGGAGGCCACATAGGCCTCCAATCCCAAGGCCGATTTGTAGGGGGCGGCTGTTGATAAAATCTCAAAGTCAAAACTTTCAATGTGAATTCCTACCGTATCAAGGCCCGCTTCTTTCAGTTCCCATAGCATTTTAGGATCATCAGGGGGAAGAAGCTGGGCGTGGACCGAAAGGCCGGTGGCTTCTTTGACGGCTCGGATGCAGGCGGCCAGAACCCTTATTTCGTAATCCGGCCTTTCGGATGCGCCGGTGGTCAGGACCACATGACCAATGCCGTCCTGCTTTTGGGCCTCCATGGCCACCTCAGCCAATTGCTCAGGCGTCTTGACCGGCAAGGTCTGACCTGCTGAAAGGGTCAATTCAATACCGCAAAAACGGCATCTGTTTCCGGATCGCCAGTTAGCGCAGGTTTGATTAACGGTCGTGGCCAGACAATCCCGGCCGTGAAGGAGGGCGATTTTATTGTAGGCAATGCCGTCGCCGGTGCGTCCAAGATAGAATCGGGGAGGGTTTACAAGTTCGACGGTTTCGATTTTTTCCTCATTTTTTAAAAGCACAAACCGCTCTTGTTCTTCCTCAAGCACAAAAGGAGAACGGCTTACAAAATCGCATCCTGTCGGCACGCTCACCGGACGCCCGGCAATCACGATAGTCGCCCCCTCGGCCGGACCGGCCCCTCCCCTTCTGGCCAGGACCTTTTGATCCATCCGCAATCCGAGGCTTTGAAGTTCGACAACTATGTTAGACTTAATCATTGTTAATGTGTTGGGATCATTTTTTTTGCCACGGACACAGACAGACAGAAGGCGGACGACTTGTTGATACCCGTAATCGACAATGAACTTGGCGCATATAAACTTTGTCGCTCGCGAAGGAAGAACTTTTTTGCGTCAAACCGGCCCTGAGGTATTAATACGGGGTGACGGCAAGGTCGCCGTCCCCTGCAAGCGGGATCTGACTTTGTCTGTGGCAAAAATATTTGTTACCTATGGATCATCAAGGCTACTTCGGCCACCCTTTTGCCCAGGTTGCGAACCGTCTCCAGTCCAAAAGCATCCCCAGCAATACCGTCGGGATGGCCGCTCCAGACCGTCCCCCCGAAATGGGCCGTGGGCCGGCCGTCGCTGACGATAACCATATCCTGAACCAGCAGGGCGGCCTGAACGGCCTGGATGGTCAGACTCTGCCCCCCGTTTCGGACTCCCCCCACGGCAATAACCCCGCCCACCTTGTTGCGCAGTAGAAAGCCGTTCCGTCTCAAGGAGACGCAACGATCCAAAAAGGCCTTGCATTGGGAGGTCATGGAACCCATATAGACCGGTGTGGCTACCACCAACCCCACCAGCGCCGGATCGGTCAACGGCCTTATGATCTTTTCGAAATCATCTTCCTGACTGCACTTCCATTCTTTCGCGCATTGACCGCAGGCCAGACATCCCCCAAGCCTATAGTCGGCCAGTTCAAAAAGGTCCGTTTCCATCCCTGGAGCAGCTTCCCGGACGGCCTCCAAACATTTTTCCAGGGCATAGCAGGTCGTCTTGCCTTTTCGGGGACTGCAACAAATGCCGATAATTTTCATAAGGATCGCCCTTCCTGTCCTTTCTGTTTCTGCTGTTTTAGATGCTGTAGAATAGTCCGTCGCAAGGTATTGAATTCCGGATCGGTGCGCTCCCTCGGTCGCTGGGTCTCCACCTTCAGAATCGTTTCAATCCGGGCCGGTCTTGGGGACAGCACCACGATCAGGTCGCTCAGGAAGACCGCTTCGTCCACGTTATGGGTAACGAAGAGGATCGTATCCCCTCGTTTTTGCCAGACAGCCATTAAGAATTCCTGCAGGTCGTTCCGGGTCTGGCTGTCCAGCGAGGCAAAGGGTTCATCCATGAGGACCACTTGAGGATTCATGATCAGAGTCCTGGCAATGGCCACCCGCTGCTGCATCCCTCCGGATAACTGGTGCGGGTAGTGCTCTTCAAATCCGTTCAGCCCGATAATGGAAAGATATTCCCGGGCCAGCCCTTCCCGCTCCTCTTTTCCGAGGCCTTGAATCTCCAAACCGAACTGGATGTTCTCCAGGGTGGTCCTCCAGGGGAAAAGGGCGTATTCCTGGAAAACCAGCCCGACTTTCTTTGACCCCAGGGTGAGTTCTTCGCCGTTCCAGAGGACCCTCCCCGAGTCGGCCGGTTCCAGACCGGAGACGATCCGGAGCAGGGTCGTCTTACCGCAGCCGCTGGAGCCGATAATGGAAATAAATTTGCCGGCTTCGAACCGGCCGGAAAGACGATCCAGAACCGGGATCTCCGCACCGGGCGGTTTGGCGGGATAGGTCTTGCTCAGTTCGACCAATTCTAACACCAAGGGAGAATCCTCTTATCCTTTCCAGGGTATCAGGCGCGATTCTGTTTTTCTCAGGCCGGTATCGATCAGCAATCCGATCAATCCGATGACCAGCATACCGGCAATGATCTCATCCGGTCGCTGGATGTCCCGAGCCGTCATGATCATATAACCCAACCCGTAGCCCTCCCTGATGCCGGTAAACTCAGCCGCCACCAGGGTCATCCAACCGATCCCGATCCCGATTCTCAGGCCCACAAAAATGGAAGGAAGCGACCCGGGCCATAAAACCTTAAGGAAAATGTCCTTGCCCCTGGCCTGCAGAGACCGGGCGGCCTCGATCAGGAGGGGATTGATGGAGAGCACTCCGGAGATGGTGTTCAGAAGGATGGGGAAAAAGGCTCCCAGGAAAATAATGAAGGCCGCCGACTTGATCCCTATCCCGAACCATAAAATGGCAATCGGTATCCAGGCCAGGGGCGGAATGGGCCGGATGACTTCGGTCACCGGCCGGACATAACTCCTGAGTTTCTCCGACCAGCCCATGGCCAGGCCCAGGGGGATGGCCAGGAGAGCGGCTATCCCAAAGCCGAGACCTACCCGGTAGAGGCTGTAGAGGATGTGCTTATGCAGCAGATGCCCGGGGGGCATCCCTTCGACCAGGAGTTCTTTAAGACCCTGGAGGATTTTCAGGGGCGAAGGAAGTTTATAATCGGGAATGACTTCGAGAGAAGACAGGACCTGCCAGAGAAAAATCAAACCTACGGGGACAATGATCCCTTCCTTTTTCATTTCCTGGGCATTTCCGGCAGAAATTGGGGGTTCAAAAATTGCTGGATGAAGAGGCGGCTGTCTTCCACGGTGATATATTTTAACCTGGCCAGAAATTCCACAAATTCTTTTTCCCCTTCCACGCTGATGGCATAGGTATAATGGACGTGTTTCATGGCCAGGTCGATGGTTTTTTCATCCATCCCGGTAAATTTCACGGCGATCTGCCGGGCCTCCTGAGGGTACTGCCCGATGAACTCGGTGGCCCGGACGTGGGCCTTGACCATTTTCCGGGCCTGTTCCGGCTGGGCTTCCAGGAATCGGGTATCGGCCACCAGGACACAGCAGGGATGATCCTTCCAGATCTCCCGGGAATGGGTCAGGATTTTCCCGGCCTCCAAGGTCAAGGCCCTGGCCGGAAAGGGCTCCCAGGCGATGAACCCGTCAATGTCTCCGCTCCGTAAGGCCCCGATCATCTCCGGCGGCTTTAAGACCAGGATAGTGACCTGTTTCGGATCCAGCTTGGCTTGCAG
>CAVQFQ010000021.1:0-358631 GCA_963711835.1 uncultured delta proteobacterium
AACCCGTTTCCGGCGGTCTGCGGCCGTATCTGCATCCATCCCTGCGAATTCAAATGCCGCCGGGGGGAATTGGATTAGCCGGTGGCTATCCGATCCCTGAAACGGTTTGCGGCCGATTGGTATTTTGAACATCTCCAAACGGCCCGGCAACCCTTTAGCAAAACCCAAAGGCAAAAGGTGGCCATTGTGGGCGCCGGGCCGGCCGGCCTGACCTGTGCTTATTTCCTGGCCAAATCAGGCTACCCGGTAACGGTGTTCGAAGCCCAGTCGGTTGCCGGAGGGATGTTAGGGATTACGGTTCCGGAATTCCGCCTTCCCCGGGAGATTATCCAGAAGGAAATCGACTACATTGAAAGCTGCGGGGTGGAAATCCGCTACAATTCCCCCATCAATGCCCGGCATACGGTTAATGACCTGAAAAAGGAAGGCTATAGCGCCATCTTTATTGCCGCTGGGGCCCAGTCCAGCAAGCGCATCGGCGTACCTGGAGAAGAAGAAGACCTGGAAGGGCTTTATTACGGTCTCCAATTCTTAAGCCAGGCCAAGACCGGCCAGGCCCCTGAACTGAAGGGCAAGGCCGTGGTCGTCGGAGGCGGCAACGTGGCCATCGATGTGGCTCGGACCGCCTTGCGCTTGGGGGCGGAGGAGGTCCTGCTTTACTGCTTGGAGGCCCGCCAGGAGATGCCGGCCTGGGAAAAAGAAATTCACGAGGCCATCGAGGAGGGGATCATCATTCATCCTTCCTGGGGCCCGGTTCAGATCCTTCAGGAGGAAAGAAAGGTCACCGGTATCACCTTCAGGCGCTGCCTGGCGGTTTTTGATTCCGAAGGCCGTTTCAAACCGACCTTCGATCCGGATATCACCCGGACCGTGGAGGCCGATACGGTCATCATTTCCATCGGTCAGGCCCCGGACCTCTCTTTCCTCTCCGAGGACAGCCAACTGGAAAGGGCCCTCTGGGGAACCCTGGAGATCAATGACAATACCCTCAGCACCAATATCCCGGGTATCTTTGCCGGAAGGGGACTTTACTACCGGTCCGACCTTTGTCATCCGGGCTATCGGGTCGGGACGCAGGGCCGCCGTCTCCATCGACCAGTACCTTCAGGGCGTGCAGGGGCCGGTTCAACTGCCGGATGAAAAAACCGAGATGAAGGAAGGGTCACTCCTGGCCCTGGAAGAGGAATCCACCCCGGCCAGGCCCAGGATCAAAATCACCCTGGAGGACCCCGGGGTGCGCATCAAAGATTTCCGGGAAGTTGAACGAGGCTTAGATGAATCCCAGGCCCAGCAGGAGGCCCGCAGATGTCTCCGCTGTGACCTGGAAACAAAATAGGAGAATGCCATGATCCGGTCTATTACACGTCAGAAAACCGAAGCAGAGATTGATCAGCTTTTAGAGGGCCTGGGCAGGATTTTTATCATCGGCTGCGGAACCTGTGTGACCCTCTGCCGAACCGGGGGAGAACCCGAGGTCAGGGAGATGAAGGACAAGCTCTCCAAAAAAGGGAAAATGGTGACCGGAACCCTGATCTTGCCGGTGGCCTGTGACAACCTGACCGAAGAGGCCCTTAAGGAATTCAGCCCCCAGATCAGCCAGGCCAACGCCCTGCTGATCATGACCTGTGCCTTCGGAGTTCAAACCGTAGCCCGTCAGCTGGTCTTGCCGGTCATACCGGCCCTGGATACCCTGTTTATCGGCAAGGAAAAGGGACTGGGGCAGTTTGACGAAATCTGTACCCAGTGCGGGGAATGCGTCCTGGGCCAAACCGGAGGCATCTGCCCGGTGACTTCCTGTCATAAGGGGATGGTCAACGGCCCCTGCGGCGGCACCAACAACGGCAAGTGTGAAATCGATCCCGAAAAGGACTGTGCCTGGACCTTGATCCACCGCCGCCTGGAAGAGCTGGGTCAATTACATCTGATGAAGCGTTACCAGGGGCCGCGCAATCATCAAAAAGAACCCAAGCCCGGAAAATATTTTGTCCCCTTGGGAGAAAGGAGTTAAGGTCATGGCTCACCCTTTTCGTCAGACCCTGCAATCCGGTAAGTTCGTCATTACCAGTGAAGTCGGCCCTCCTAAGGGTACCAATTTGGACAAGATGATTCATCACATTGACCTCTTGAAGGACAAGGTGGATGCCCTTAACCTGACCGACCACCAGAGTTCGGTGATGCGTTTTCCTTCGCTCGGGGCGGCCCTGATCGTCAAGGAAAGGGGCGGGGAACCCATCCTGCAGATGACCTGCCGGGATCGTAACCGCCTGGCCCTGCAGGCCGACCTCCTTTTCGCCTATCAACGGGGCATCACGAATGTCCTCTGTTTGACCGGCGACTCCATTGTCGTCGGGGACCATAAAACCGCCAAAGCGGTTTTCGACCTCGACTCCAGCCAGTTGCTGGCCACGATCCGCAGCCTGGAAAAGGGCAGGGACCTGGGCGGGAGCGATCTGGACGGCGCCGTAGAATTTTGTGCCGGCGCCATCGTTACCCCGGAGGCCAACCCTCTGGAACCGCAACTCATCAAATTCGAAAAAAAGATCGAGGCCGGGGCCGAGTTCATCCAGACCCAGGCCGTATATGATCTGGATAAATTTGCCCGCTTCATGAAGTATGCCCGGCAATTCCCGGTCAAGATCCTGGCCGGGGTCATCCTGCTGACCTCGGCCCGGATGGCCCAGTACATGAACAAAAACGTCCCGGGCGTTTTTGTTCCCCAAAACCTGATTGATGAAATGGCCGGGGCCCCCAAGGGACAGGCCCTGGCCAAAGGCATTGAAATCACCGGCCGGATGATCCGGCAGATTAAAGAGGAAAAGATCTGCGACGGGGTCCATATTATGGCCATCGGTAAGGAAGAGGTGGTGCCGGATATTTTAAAGGCCGCGGGAATTTGAACGGGCATGGGGCCTAGCGCAAGGCGAGATGAACGAAAGGAGTTTTTATGGACAAGAAAAGGATTTTAATCGTCGATGACGACCCCGACCTGGTGGAAACCGTCAGCATGATGCTGGAGGCCAGGGGGTTTGCTCCCATACCGGCCTATGGCGGACTGGAGGGATTGGATAAGGCCCGGCAGGAAAGACCGGATCTGATCGTCCTGGACGTCATGATGCCGGATAAGGACGGCTACGCAGTCTGCAACGAGCTCAAGAAAGACCCGGTCTTAGGGGAGATTCCGATCATTTTGCTGACGGCCGTGGGGGACCATATCGCCACGACCACCTATACCTTGCGCGGCGGCATGGAAACCCTGGCCGATGATTTTTTCCAGAAACCGGTCGATACCCAGGCCCTGGTGCGGCGAATCGGCGAATTGCTGCAACCTTAAGTTTTTTCTTTAGCGGGGCTTTGAATTGGTTTCTAACCAAAAATTTAAATATTTGTAACACTTTAGGTGTTTGAAAATTTGTCAAAGCTAATTTTTCTTGGCACGGATTACACGGATAAACACGGTTGAGTTAAGAAAGGGATTGGCAACCTTGCCAATCCCTTGCCTTCCGGCCTCCGGCGGCTGGATGATTTTTCCCCCTGCGGTCCTTCCGCAGGGGGAAAATAAAGCATCAGTGGAATCCGTGAAATCCGTGCCAAAAATTTTATAAAAAGCTAAATTGATACAAATATTTTTGGTTAGGTTTCAGGGGGTCCGGCCTTCCGGACCTTGGCCGAAACCTTGGAGGCGTACTGTTTGAAGTTTTCCCGAAAACGGGCCGCCAGCTCCCTGGCTTTCAGGTCATAGTCCCCGGGTTTTTTCCAGGTGGAACGGGTCGCCAGGATTTCCTTGGGAACCCCGGCGCAATAGGCCGGGACCCGAAGATTGAAAACGGGATCCAATTCCATAGGCACATCATCCAACCCTCCCTTTAAGGCTTGATGGATCATGGCCCGGGTATGGGCGATTTTGATCCGTTGGCCGACTCCGAAAGGTCCTCCGGTAAGACCGGTATTGACCAGCCAGCAGTTTACCTGATGTTCTTTAATCCGGTCCCCGAGAAGACCGGAATAGACCGTAGGGGGCAGGGCCATAAAAGGGGCTCCGAAACAGGTGCTGAAGGTGGCCTGGGGTTCCTGGCCCAGGCCTTTTTCCGTTCCGGCCACTTTGGCCGTATAGCCCGTCAGAAACTGGTACATGGCCTGTTCCTGGGTCAGCTTGGCAATCGGGGGGAGCACCCCGAAGGCATCAAAGGTCAGCATAATAACGTTCCGGGGATGCCCGCCCACCCCGGAACGGAGGGCCTTCTGGATATGGCTGATGGGATAGGCGGCCCGGGTATTTTCAGTATAGGTGCCGTCATTTAAATCGATACGGCGCGTTTCCTGATCGATGGCGACATTTTCCAGAATGGTTCCAAACTTCCGGGTGCACGCGTAGATGTCGGGCTCGGCTTCCAGGGAGAGCCGGATTACTTTGGCATAACAACCTCCTTCAAAATTAAAAACCCCTTTGTCACTCCAGCCGTGTTCATCATCCCCGATCAGGTAACGATCCGGATCGGCCGAAAGGGTGGTTTTACCGGTACCGGATAGACCGAAGAAGACGGCCACGTCCCCTCCTTCCCCGACATTGGCCGAACAGTGCATGGAGAGGACTTTTTCCTGGGGGTAGAGGTAATTGAGCACGGTAAAGACCGACTTTTTTATTTCACCGGCATAGCTGGTCCCTCCAATAATAATCAAGCGCTTCCCAAAGTTAACGACAATAAAGGCTTCCGAGTTGGTGCCGTCCCTTTCGGGATCGGCATGGAAGCGGGGTACGTTGATGATGGTAAATTTGGGAACATGCCGGGCATAGGTGTCGGGTTCTTTGAGTTGGATAAACATATTCCTGGAAAAGAGGTTATGCCAGGCGCTTTCGGTAATAATCCGGATGGGTACCTGGTATTTGGGGTCTGCTCCCACATGGCAATCCTGGACAAAAATGTCTTTTCCCTGGAGGTAGGCCAGCAGCTTGGAATTGAGCATCTCAAACTTCTCCGCTTCCATAGGAACGTTTACCGGACTCCACCAGATCTTGTCGGCCGTCGATTTTTCCCTGACGATCCTCTTGTCATTTGGTGAGCGGCCGGTATGATGGCCGGTCCTGACCACAATCGGCCCTAAATGGCCGATGACGCCCTCTCGCCTGCGGACCACCTGTTCATAGAGCTCGGGGGTGGTTAAATTCCAATAGATGTTACCGGCGTTTTTTATCCCATGGTGTTCCAGCCCGTATTGCGGGGTCCGGTTTCCGTGGTCCATAGTCCTCCTCCTTGGTCGGCTCATTGCCGAGAGTCGGCTTCAATACCCTGTGATTCGGTATTATAGATTAAGAAGGCCGCCCGATTCTATATAAATTTTGGGCCTCAAACCTCTTACCTCCAACCGGTAATTATTCCATCTCTTTATTGACAATCCGGGCCATCTGTGGAATTATTCCTTCCGGGCCGGCGTAGCTCAGGGGTAGAGCAGCTGATTCGTAATCAGCAGGTCGCGGGTTCGAATCCCATCGCCGGCTCCACTTAAATTCAAGAAGCCCAGCATATTTTTCTTTTCTTTTTTTGTCTAACCTCAATTTGGGGAGGATAAATGAAACTTAAAGGCCCTGCCTTATAATCAAGGGGCAGGGCCTTTTTGATTTTTAAGTAGCCGGCTTTTCAGGCACCTGTTCTGAGAAGCTTTAATGATCCTGTTTTTGATACCCTCTAAAGAGTATGAGCTGTCAGCTCTGAGCTGTCAGCTTAACCCCAATTCCTTTGCCCGAACTGGTCGGGAAATTCGCCGGAAACGAGTTTTATCAAGGCAAATGTGACTGGAGGCGGATATGGAAACGTTGGCGCCGTCTGAGTCTGTGGAGTAGATAATTTTCTTGACCAGGGAAAATTATTCGGATAAATTCCTATTATTATGAAAATTAAAAACAGACTGTTTGAGCTTAATCTGCCCCCCGGGAAGTCCGCTTTCCTTTGGGGCCCTCGCAAGGTCGGCAAAACCTATTGGATCACCCACCACCTGGTCGGGGCCGAGATTATTGATTTGCTGAAGACCGATGTTTTTGCGGAATACATCTCCCGCCCGGCGTTGCTCCGAGAGCGCTATCAGAATCACCGGGGACTGCTGGTTATCGATGAAGTCCAAAAAGCCCCGGCCCTCCTGGATGAAGTCCACTGGCTGATTGAAAACACGACCCTTTCTTTTTTATTGACCGGTTCCAGTGCCCGTAAACTACGGCGCGGACATGCCAATCTCCTGGGAGGCCGAGCCTGGCGTAGAACCCTGACCCCTCTGTCCTATATGGAGGTAACCGGGTTTAACCTGGAACGCGTTATGTTTTCCGGGCTGCTCCCGCCCCACTACCTCTCACCCGACCCGATTGAAGATTTACGCTCTTATGTGGCCGATTATTTAAAAGAAGAGGTGGTCGCGGAAGCGCTCACCCAAAACATCCCGGCCTTCAGTGAATTCATGCGGGTGGCGGCGATCACTTCCAGCGAGCTCATCAATTACGTCAACATCGCCAGAGAAACAGGCGTTTCGCATAAAGTCATACGGACTTATTTCGACATCCTGGAAGATACCTATCTGGGATTCAGAATACCACCCTGGAAGAAATCGAAAAATCGGCGAATGATCACCACCGAAAAGTTTTATTTGTTCGACGTGGGGGTAGCCAACTATCTGGCCAGACGCCAACCCAAAATCGGAAGTCCGGAATTCGGCAAAGCTTTTGAACACTATATTTTGATGGAATTAAAAGCGTATCAGGCCTACCGAAATCCCGATTGGCCCATTACTTTCTGGCGGACTTCAACCGGCCGTGAGGTTGACTTCCTCCTCGGGGACAAGGAGCTGGCGATAGAAATTAAAGGCTCCTCCCGCGTCCACGAAGGCGATATCGGCGGGCTACAAGCCCTTCTGGAAGACGGACCGGTAAAAAAATGCTGTATCGTCTGCCTGGAAAAACAGCCTCGCCGGCTGGCAAAAAATATTGAGGTGATACCCTGGCCCCAGTTTATTGAACGGTTATGGGCCGGTGAATTTAAATAGAATGTCTATGCAAAAGGGTGGCCGCCGCTCCGGCCGCGGGCTGCGGTAGATCAAGCCGTGGCTATGCTTTCGACTGTGGAGAGGCCACAAGTCAACGAACTCAATAAGGTCCCGTTTACCCTGATGGCCCAGCCAGAGCAGCCAGAAAGAAAATCGGCTTTCTGGCCAGGGAGCCCAGGGCAAAATATGGCAGGAAATGATTCAAGGACCTGGAGTTTTTGTTGAGGCCGGAAATGGTTGCTAAAAGAAGCAACTCCTGCACCAACGCTCTACTGAAAAGAGGCTAAGAGGAAAATACCATGGATAGCCTTGTCCCGACAGAAGTAATTGAAAACAAAATACTTTTAATTCGCAGTCAAAAGGTAATGCTCGATGCCGATCTGGCCGAATTATACGGTATACCTACAAAGGCATTAAATCAGGCAGTAAGAAGAAATATAAAGCGTTTTCCAGCCGATTTTATGTTTCAATTGACTGGCGACGAAAAGCTGAAACTGGTCACAATTTGTGACCGGTTCGTCCGTTTAAAACATTCAACTTCTCCTCCTTTTGCCTTTACCGAGCAGGGAGTAGCTATGTTGTCCAGTATTCTCAACAGCGAAAGGGCCATTGAAGTCAACATCGCCATCATGCGGGTATTCGTTCGCCTTCGCCGATTAATGGTTTCTCATCGAACTCTGGCCAGCAAGCTAAAGGAATTGGAGGATCGCATCCATGATCACGATGAAAAGATCGTTGCAGTTTTTGAGGCCCTCCGGCAGCTCATGGCCCCGCCCGAGCGGCCCCGAAAAAAGATCGGCTTTCTGGCCAGGGAGCCCAGGGCTAAATATGGCAGGAAATGATCCCTTCTTTCCCTCTCCCCACCGTGGGAGAGGGGCGGGGGGGTGAGGGGGGACAAGGTAGACCGGGCCCCACACAGGCCAATTCGTGAGGCGGATAATAATGCAACTTAGAACCAACGGTCTACGGATATCCACATCAAAATTGATATTGATCTTTCATGGAATTCAGTATAGAATTTTTTGAAACTATCTCGGGGGGCTGTCCTGTCCGGGAATTTCTGGAATCCCTCAAGGTGTCGGACCCGGATGACTTTGCCTCGGTGATGGCCGGGATAACCAAACTGCGAAACCGGGATTGCCATCGGCCCCCGTTATCCAAACCGCTGGGCAAAGATATGTTCGAGCTTCGCCATGTGGGCAAATTGAATACCCGGATTATTTATTTCTTCGCTGGAGGCAGGCGAATAATTCTTATCCACGGAATTCGAAACAAGGGCTGGGGAGTCCCGAAAGAGATAGTATTGTGGCTGTAAAAAGGAAAAATGAATGGGAAGCTGGAAACAAGCATGAAAAGAAAAACCAACTTTGAGAATTATCTGGAAAAGCAGTTGCAGGATCAGGATTTTGCCGAGCGGTTTAAAAAGGCCGGCCGGGCCTGGGAGGTGGCCCTTCAGTTAGCTGCGCTTCGCCAACAATCGGGGCTTTCCCAGAAAGAATTGGCCCGGAAGATAGGCACCACCCAACAGCAGATCAGCCGACTGGAATCCCCGTCCTATGAAGGGCACTCTTTGAGCATGATCCGTCGGGTGGCGGAGGCATTAGGGGCCTCTATTCGGATTGAAATTGAACCCATGGAGATGGGGAGGAAATGTTCAGTGGCGGATAAGCGAACACCCTATCGGATGAAATCGGCATAACAGCTTGATCCAGGATCCGGAGCTTATCCCCCTTTTCCTGTCACGGCGGGAAATCCTTCTTAGGTCAGCCGCAGGAGTAATGGGGGTGATAACGTCATCCCGGACTCGATCCGGGATCCAGGTCCTGGAGTGATCCTTCTTGCCGGCCGGTATCTCCGGTTCCAAAAATAGCTATTGGGGGCAGGGAGTTGGATTAGTAGGGGTCACCAAAAGGTTATAGAAAAAAATACAAACGAAGGTCAATGAATTCAACAAGGTCCCGGATTCCGTCCCCGCGCAGAGGGTGGGGGGGTCATGTCAAATGTCAAGGCCTGGCACGGATATCATTCTCTCCGCAATACGGGAGAGTAGCGGGGAGGGGAGGGGGGGGGGTGATGCCTTGGCCCACACAGGCCAATTCGTGAGGCGGATAATAATGCAACTTAGAACCAACGTCCCGGTCTAAGATAATCCGTCTGGCCAATTGTTTTTGGGGAGGATTCCCTTTCGGCTATCTTCCCAAGCCAGTTTTTATTTATTCTTATGATTAAAAAATTAGATTTTGAGCAACAGGCCCTCAAGACCTGGCACGGATATCTTTACTAACTGAGATCTATGAACCCGGCAGCATGGTTTCTGAGAATCGGGAGGCTTACAACCTTCGAGCTTGATTCCTTCAAGACTCATGAATTGATTGCTAAGACTTAGAGATTTACGCCTAACCCGATCCCATGTTCGGGGGTTGGGGGGAACGGTCACCGTAAATAAACTGGATTTTCTGAGACTTAAAAATTGCATCATGGGTTTCAGATAGGGAAAGCTGATGAAAAATTTTGCCAAAAGCGTTCTCAATTATTTTGCGGCCTTCAATGAAACCCGGTTTCGTTTCAGCCGAAAACTCCCCTATGAATGGACGGATGATCCCTATACCCTGGATTTATCCGTTTTCCCTGTTTTCCAAAAGCAACTCTTGGATTCCATTACCCAAGGAACACCGATAACGATTGAAGTCCGGAAGGGCGACCATACCGTTTCCCTGGATTCGGAAGAGGTCAAAGAGAAATTAAATCCGGCCATTGATTTGAATCTAAACGCAGAATTTCTAAAAACAGTTATTGAAAACAAGCGGACTCAAATTGCCGAGGCCTTTCCGGGTTTGGATCCACTGAGCTTCAGGCCAGAAGTTTTTCCGAAGGGTTGAGGGATTTCAACCTGGCTTTTCGCCGTTTGCTGGACCAGACTCTTACCGAATGCCAGGCCCAAAAAATCAAAGAACTGCAAATCCAATGGGGTTTTCAACGGGTTCCCCCTTCATCCTTTAATCCCCAGCGTGAGGTTCAAAGGATTTATGATGAACTCCAAAAGCTGGCCCTTGATCAAACAACCCGGAAGGATATTACCAGGCCTTTATAGTCCATATTAAAGACCAGGATTTGAACTTTGTAATTTTCGATCTCCATCCAATCTTCAGGCGATATTCTCAACTTATCACCACCCAATCCCTTTATATTTTTTTCCATGAAATCGCAAAAGACGAGCAGAAATACCCCCTTTTTTCCGTGGAAATCTCTATCCGGGATGGCGAGCAAAGCGTCTGGATCGAATCGCTGCGTAACGTCATCATGCTCAATTCTCCGGCGATTAATAATTTTGAATTTGACAGCATTCTGACCACCCCTCGGGCCTGCCGGTTTGAAGATGGCAGATACCGAACTCTCCACCATTCAACGATTCTTTCAAGCCAAATATAATGTTTCAGAGCCTTTTCTTGTTTCTGCCCATTTCCAACCCC
Source organism: uncultured delta proteobacterium (assembly GCA_963711835.1). Classification (GTDB taxonomy): domain Bacteria; phylum Desulfobacterota; class RBG-13-43-22; order RBG-13-43-22; family RBG-13-43-22; genus CAVQFQ01. The sequence goes on from CAVQFQ010000021.1 coordinate 10,494, forward strand.
TGGTTAGTGAAGGGCTACCGACTGTCAGTTTTCGAATTGGTTTGCAGTCCGTTAAAGAAGAGGACCGAAGGATTCTGGATTATTCGGAATTGCTGACCAATCTGGACCAAGGCCCAGGCCGGAAATTTATTGACCTTGTCTCCCAATATATTGAGGGAAATGTAAAAAATTTATCTGACGAGGTCTATCAAAACTATATCCAACATTACCCCAGGAAATCAATAGACAGGTTGATCCCCCTCCGCCTGACCATCCCGCTCAGCCTGAATGAAACCCAAAAGAAAATCCTGACTGCCGTTGAAAACCAGAAAAGCGAACTGATCGTCAGTGGACGGCCCTCCCGGAACCGGGAAGTCTTATACCATCACGGCCATCGTTTATTTGGCCAACCAGTTGGGAAAATCAGTGGTCATAACCTCCCATAAAAAACAGGCCCTTGATGTGATTGATCAAGTGCTGACTGAGCAGTTCAAAAATCTCCATCCCAAGTCCAAACCGTCTATCCTCAGAATCCAGCGAGCCAGCGAACCCCAAAGTTTAAACAGCCTTCAAAATACCCTCTCAACGGTAGTAATAAATGCCGCCAGGTCCCGATCTCAGACAATGAACCAGGAAGCCGTCGCCCATGATCGCCTCCACCTGGTTGAAGAAATCAAAGAAGACGTCGATAAGTACTGGAAGGAAATAACTCATTATGATGAGGCCGTTCAGAAAACCTTTGAGCTGGCCCGCCTTCAGGAAGTGCTTTTTGGGCCAGATCCAGTTCCTTCGGATGTCCTTCCTGCCCGCCTCCCCGAGGGCACACAGATCAATCTGGACCGTATTCAGAACCTCTTACCCTGGCTGGCCAATGTTTCCATCCCTTTATCGTTAGAAGCCCTGCTCTTTTTTTCCAAAAATCGGGATGGCCTCCCGGATATTCTAAGCAAATGCGAACAACTGAACCAGCTAACTACCATATTGCCCGACGGGATTATTGTTCGGATAGAATCAGTTCCTGTTGAATTCCGGCCATTAAAGGATTTGGTGGATCAACTTTTAAAATACCTTCAAAATAATACCCCCTTAAATATGGTAGTCTTAGATGGGCTTAACTTGACCCCCCCAAGCGATATCGACAGGACCCTGTTCCCTTCATACGAGGTATTAATTGAAGTAAGGGGCGATCGTTTCACGTTTGGCCGAATTAGAAGGAAAGTTCCTGGGGAAAGTTCTTAAAGGCAAGGAGATTAAAGGAATTAAATCCTCCCTGGAAAAGGATCATCCCTCCGTTTACAATTGGATAGCCCGTGAGGGTTGTTCCTTATCTTTAAACAAAGCCGAAAGCCTGGTCTCTTATCTGGATCAGACCCAGGCTGGGTTTCCTTTTCTTGCCAAAACCTACCTCCTGCATGGCTATGAGGAGTTCCCTCCCGAGGCATTGAACGTCATTATTAAAAAGCTGGCCAGTTTAGAATTTAATTCCGTAACCACTCTTTTAGCCGATTTGCTTGGAAAACCTTTTCCTCAGGCAACCCTATCTGAAATAAAGGAAAAGTTGAAATTATTGGAGGCGCTGGATCAGGTTATCAAGCTCCAGAATGATTTGCAGGCTTATTCCGCCCATCTGGGGATACTATTGGAAAACCTTCCCGTGTTTCATAAGGCACTTAAACATATCCATGACTTAACGAGCAAACTGTATCCGGAAGATCTGAAGGCCCTATCCGAATTATTTCAGTATTATGGTTTTTTTCTACATAGCCTCAACATTGAACCCCAGGATTTATCTACTCTTGGAAAACTGGCCGCCGAGCAGGAAAAAGCCGCCCATATCCTGCAATATATCCGGGTGCATACCGCCCTCTCGGCTTTTTCCATAACCCTGCCGCCTGCCAAAGCCCGTTTGGACGATTATTTTACCAAGACCCAAAAATTGCTTGAACATCAGACCGACCTCCGATTCAGTCAACTCCTTCACCACGCCGCCGATATTCAGCGTATTCAAACCGCTATGGCCGCAGGAAAACGTATTACCCCGGAGCAGGCTCAGGTCCTGCTGTGCCAACTTATCCTGCATTCTTTCCGATCCCGGCCTGATCGCCCAATATTTCCCCATGGAAGCCGACCTGATCGACCTGCTTGATCATCGACGAAGCCTCCCAGGTCTCCATTGCCGAATCCATTTCCCTGATGCTCCGGGCCAAGCAGACCATCGTCTTTGGCGACGAACTCCAGTACGGCGCCGTCGGGGCCGTCAATGTCTCTCAGCGTTATTCGCAGTTACTATTTCAAAGACATCCTGCGCGATTTTGCCCTGGACCGAAATCAGGACTATTTCCGAGGAAGAAAAAGAGCGGATCGCCCGGGAGGCATCCGAAACCCCTTCCGAGGAGGAAGAGGAATCCAGCCGCCTCATCCCAGTAGAACCGGGAACCCGGGAATGGCTAAAGACCTTCAGCGTCCGCACCTCCACACTGGCCTTTGCCAAAGCCCTGCAAAATTATTCGCGAATCCTTAACGGTCCATTTTCGCAGCTTTCCGGAAATCATCAGCTACTCCAATGAATTCTTTTACAAGGAAAGCCAGATCGAGCTGATCCCCAACCGGATCCGGACCAAGCCGATCCAGGAGGTCCTCCGATTTATTACGGTTGATACCCAGGGCAATTCCGGCCGGAATGTGAATCTGGACGAAATCGAGGCCATTCAAAAGGACCTCATCGAAATGTTTCAAAACGGCTACAAGGGAACCATCGGCGTCATTTGTTCGTTCCAGGAACAGACCGCCCGCATGGAAGAGCTCTTTCGAAAGGAGACTGCCCATCTATCCCGATCTGGTTCGAAATCATAAGCTTCACCATCTGGTTTGTCGGCGATGTCCAGGGAGAAGAACGGGACATGGTCTATTACTCCTTTGTCCAGGACAAAAAGCTGGACAATGCCGACCTGAAATCCATCTATCCCACCATCGGCGGGACCGCCGACAACATCCGCCGCCTGAAAATGCAGCGACTCAATGTGGGCTTCAGCCGGGCCAAGGATATCATGGTCTTCGTCCACAGCATGCCCTTAGCCGATTACAGCGACACCCGTCTGGGCGATGCCCTGCGCCACTACGAGAAGATCCCGCAACGCGGCCCAGGATCATTACATCGAGGACGAAAGCGTTTTCGGTTCGCCGGCCGAAAAAGAGCTTTACCGCTTATCACCCAGACGCGCTTTTTTCAGGAAAATCGGGACAAGCTCCGCCTGATCGCCCAGTTTGAGATCGGCAAGTACATCCGGGAGGAATACCATCGGAACATCCCCCGCTACCGCGTCGATTTCCTCCTGACCCGATCCAGGGCGGCAAGGAAAAATCGCTGATCCTCGAATACGACGGGGTGGAGTTCCATACCCAAAACCCGGACCTGGTGACCCGCCACAATTTTGACCAGGAATATCTGGAATACGACGTCGAGCGGCAGTTGGAGCTGGAGAGCTACGGCTACTCTTTCTTGCGGATTAACAAGTTCTCTCTGATCCCGGACCGGAAGGCCGTCTACCGGTGGATGTTTTAAACGATTTGTTATCGAAAAGCTTCACATAAAACAGGAGTCCCTTCACGTTTGAATCCATTTAACTATCTGTTTTAATTTGATTTCATGTAATGGTTTTAGCAAATTTTTTAAAGCGTATGGCATAAATTTCCCCTTGACAATCAAGACTGTTGTATTAAAGTATACAACAAATCTAAAAGGAGGGGGGTGATACAGGTATGGAGGTCGCCAGCGGATTTGGGGAATTTTTTAAAAAAAAGAGAAGGGATCTCGGGCTAACCCTACGTGAATTTTGTAGAATAAATGGATTCGATCCGGGAAACATAAGCAAAATAGAAAGGGGGCTTTTCGCCCCGCCGCAATCTCGGGAGAAGAGATTGGATTATGCCAAGGCTCTGGGGATTAAGGAGGGGACAGATGATTGGCTTGAATTTTGTGATTTAGCGGCGACCAGTATTGGAAAGATACCTTCGGATATTGTTTCTAATCATGAACTAATGAACGCGCTTCCTGTTCTTTTTAGATCCATTAGGGGTAAAGGGGAAGACCCGGAAGCTGAAAAAGATAAACTAAAAAGCTCGTTGAATCGATAAGAAAACAATTACGTTGAGTCCAAACATTCCCTATCTAACCTATACCGATATCGGCAGGAAGGCTCAGGAGTTCCTTAATAGTATTACCCTTCTCTTGAGCTTCCTATCCCCATTGAGCATATTATTGATGTCGAGTTGGGAATTGATATTTTCCCTTTTCCGAGATTATATAAGGATTTTGGACAAAATGGTTTTTTATCTCGGGATAGATCCAACATTTATGTTGATGAAATTCAATCAGAGGAATTTCCCGAGAAATATAGATTTAGTCTTGGCCCATGAACTCGGGCAATTCTTTTCATGAAGATTTTTACTGTGATCCACCATTCGAATCGGTGGCTGAATTTATTCAATGGAAATTATCAGTCCCTCAAGACGAAATCGGATGGTTCGAAACTCATGCTGACTGGTTCGCCGAACAAGTTTTGGTTCCGTTAACTTGCCTCGAAGCAACTTGCTAGAAGTCATTGAAAATTATCAGCATATTTTTTCGCAATTTAAAGTAATTCCGGATGATTTTTGGTCATATATCTCTAAAGAAGTGGCACGTCCATTTGAAGTTAATCCACCCGTAATTGAACTACGAATAAAAAGATCAGGCCTTGCCGATAGTATCTCTATAATTAAAAATACTGAAAATATTAATCCATGAAAAAGAATATCGGTTAAAAAGCCCTTACGACCTGACCTTCATCACCAATGAAGAAAGCTAATATCTCTTGGAACGTTTCAAGGTTTTGATCAAGGACACCCGCTCTTTTGATTGTAGCGGATTGGCATGGGGATCAAGAGAATGAGAGAGGCGGTGACCGGGGCCGGGTTAAAGGAACCCGAGTTTGAAACCGATGGCTTTTTCAGGGCGGTTTTTATAGACCTTTCAAAGGGGGTCGCGCTTATCCCCCCCTGTTAATGATCGCTGCTATAGTGCCATTTGAGGATCGCCGTAATCGAGCCACCTGAAGATCGCCGCAATGGAGCCAGTCCATGATCGCCGTAATGAGGCCAGTCGATGATCGGCGTAATGGAGCCACTCGGTGATCGGCGCAATCGCGCCAGGTGGATTAAAAAGCGTCTCGGACCTGTGCTGTAAATCGGGTAGACTTCCCGGAAAATCGTTGACCGGGAGGGCTGCCATGAGCAACAGGAGGATCGAGATGTTTCATTACCGACAGGCTATCTTTGCGATGCGCCAGGGCGCCAGCGATCGGCAGATCGCCAAGTCCAAACTCATGGGCCGATTGAAGTGCGGCCAGGTTCGGGAGATCGCCGAGCAGAAAGGCTGGCTGTTGCCCGTGCCCCTTCCGGAAGACCGGGTGCTGGCCCAAACCTTCGAAAGTCAAAAACCCAATCCCACCCACCAGTCCCTGGTGGAGACCCATGCCGAACAGGTCGAACGGTGGTGGCAGGACGGGATCAAGGGCACGACCATTCACCAGGCCCTGGTCAACCGGTTCGGATTTACCGGGGCCTATTCCTCGGTCAGGCGGTATTTAAAAAAGCTGCACCGGGACCATCCCCAGGCCACCTGTATGCTGGAGTTCGAGCCGGGGGAAGCCGCCCAAGTGGACTTCGGCCAGGGGCCGGTAATCACCGACGCCTGGACCGGCGAGGTGATCAAGACCTGGATTTTCATCATGACCTTATGCTACAGCCGGCATATGTATGCCGAGATCGTCCCGGACCAGAAGTTAGGCACCTGGCTGGGCTGCCACCGACGAGCCCTGGAATGGTTCGGCGGGGTCACGCTTAAAATGATCATCGACAATACCAAGTGCGCCATCACCCGGGCCTGCTACTATGATCCGGAAGTCCAGCGTTCCTACGGGGACCTGGCGGAGGGCTACGGCTTTTTGATCGCTCCCTGCCCGCCGCGGGATCCCCAGAAGAAGGGGCGCGTGGAATCGAGTGTTAAATATGTCAAAAACGCCTTTGTGCCTTTACGTGAGTTCCGGTCCCTGGAAGACGCCAATGTCCAGCTAAAAACCTGGCTGCTGGAGGTGGCCGGGAACCGGACCCATGGAACCACCCACCAAAAGCCTTTAACTCTGTTCGCGGAAACCGAGAAGCATCTATTGCGCCGGCTGCCCGATGTGCCGCCGGAACTGTCGGTCTGGACCCGGGTCAAACTGCACGGCAACTGCCATGTCCAGTTCGAAAAGGCCTATTACTCCGCCCCGTATCCACTGGTCCATCGGGAGCTGTGGCTCAAGGCGACGGATACCACGGTGAAGCTGCACCACAACCTGGAACTGGTGGCGGTCCATCCCCGGCTGCGGAAACCCGGCGCCCGGTCCACGGTCCCGGACCACTTGCCGCCGGAGGCGGTGGCCTATCTCATGCAGGACCCCCAACGGTGCCTGCGGGATTCCGAAGCGGTGGGGCCGCACTGCCATCGCTTCATACAGGAGTTATTCAGCCACCGGGTCCTGGACAACCTGCGGGCTGCCCAAGGCACCCTGAAGCTGGGACGGCAGTATGGAACCCGGCGGCTGGAAAGCGCCTGTCAGCGGGCCCTGTTTTTTGGCGACATCCGCTATCAGGCCTTAAAAAGCATCCTGGCCAAAGGGTCTCGATCAGCAGCCTCTGGCCGAACCCGATCGGCCGCTTTCGGCCTCCTACACTTCCGGACGCTTTGTCCGCCCCGGCGCTGAGCTGTGGGTCCATTAGGAGGTGCGCCGATGAACCCTATGCCCGAGTTGACCCCTATGCTCAAGCAGCTTAGGCTGTCCGGGATCCTGGACTCCCTGGAGACCCGGAACCGCCAGGCCATCGAGGAGAAGTTCTCCCATATGGACTTCCTGGCCACCATCCTTCAGGATGAGATCGCCCGGAGGACCCAGAAGCGGTTTGCCTCGGCCCTGCGCCGGGCCAACTTCCGCAACCAGAAGACCCTGGAGGAGTTCGACTTCACCTTCAACCCCAACATCAACCGCGCCCTGGTCCTGGACCTGGCCTCCTGCCGGTTTCTCCAGGAAAAGGTCTGTGTCTTCGTCGTCGGCCCCTGCGGTACCGGCAAAAGCCATATCGCCCAGGCTCTGGGGCATGCCGCCATCCGGGTCGGTTATGACGTCCTGTTCACCACCCAGTCCAAGATGCTCAACCAACTCCAGGCGGCCCGGGCCACCAATAGCTATGACCGGCACTTTGCCAAACTGGCCGCGGTGGATCTGCTCATCATCGACGACTTTGGACTCAAGCCATTAAAGACCTCTCAGGATGAGGATTTTCATGAGGTGGTGGCCGAGCGGTACGAGCGAAGAAGCACGATCGTTACCTCCAACCTGGATATCCCGGAGTGGGTGGATGCCTTTCCCAACCGGATCCTGGGTGCCGCCACCATTGACCGGCTCCGGCACGGGGCCTATAAAATCCTCCTGGAGGGCAAAAGCTATCGCGCCCCCCAGGGGCCAAAAACGCCAAAACCAACGACCTCTAAAATCAGAGAAAAACGCCACCGAAAAAGGAGGTGAAAAAGCCTAATTGCCAAGGGTGTCCGAGACGCCTTTTTGACCACTTCAAAGTGGCTCCATTACGGCGGACATGGGTGGCGCCATTAGGGTGATCATTGACACAATCTGAGAAAGCAGGATGCCGATAAAAGGGCCAGATAGATCCTTAATGATTTCACAAGAGGAAGAGCATAATAATGCCATGCACACAGATGGAAATTCCGCTATGCTCCATTCTCTCCAGCGATGGCCCAGTTGATAACTTTAAAATCGTAATAATTAATTCAAGCAAAAACTAATGGCGAAGACTTGTAAATGAAGTCCTAATATGGACCTTCTGGAAACCACAGCAGACTATGTTCCTGAGCTTTGGTCTGGAAGGTAGTCTTTATAACTGGAAGCGCTTGCAAGAGGTAGTTTCTAATAATTAGTGCAAGTTAGTTTTTCCAGGAAATGGCGGTAAATCAATAACATATAATTAGATAAATAGTTATCTATTGAGAGAGTTTCCGATTCCCATGCACTTCCGCCAATAAAAAATAGGCTCTCAAAGCTGCTCCGATTCGGCCTTTTTTTGACGCCAGCGCTGGTATCGAAAAACCTGGGCATAGGTCCGCACGGCCCGCTCGACCGAATCAAAAAAGGGAATTCCGGCTTGGCAAAATTGCCGGCTCAGGTTGAAATCACGACCGGGTGTCCTCACCATCACCAGCGGCTTCCCGCAATCCTGCCGGACCCCGAACATGTATTGAACAAAGGTCTGATTATCCTCCGGGCTCAGGCCGCCTCCGATAATCACCAGTGCATCAACCCCGGGATCCCGGGCAACCCATTCGGCGGCCCGTTTAAAAATGGTCAGATCGAAATGGCCGCTCAGACTCACATCAACGGGATTCTGCAGGCTGGTGCCGGTGGAGGGGACAAACTCGGCCAACCGGGTCTTGGTCGGCTTCGGAAAGGGAGGCGAGAGCGAGTCCTTCATTCCCGCAGGCCTCGGCGGCCGATACAGCCAGCCCGCCGGGACCTGAAATAACCGCCAGATTCCGGCCGAGATTTTCCGGCAACAAGGAAAAACCCATCAGGGCATCGACCCAGGCCTCAAACCCGACTGCGGGAATTACTCCGGCCTGACGTTCCACCGCCTGCCGAGACCTTTTTTCGAGAACCGGCCAGGGCGCCGGTATGAGGAGCCAAGGCCCGGGAACCCTACGGCGTCAAACCCACTCCAGATAATCACCGGCTTTTTCAGAGAAGCCTGTTGAAGCGCCCCCAGAAAATCCGGGCCGTTCTTGATGCCTTCAATATAAGCACCAATAAGCCCGGTCTCCGGATCGTGGCCCAAATAGGTCAAAAAGTCGACGGTCAGATCGCCGTCATTTCCCGAACTGATCACCTTGCTGAAACGGATCCCTTTCCCGGAGGCCAGCCTCCCCAGGATATTGGTCAGGGAGCCGCTGTGGGAAACGATTCCGACCGGCCCGGTTTCCTTGGAAACCCCGGGGAAAAATGAAAGCCCTGTTTTCGGACAATAGAGGCCCATCCCGTTGGGGCCGATAGGCGCCGCCGCATCCCGGCCCGTCGCGCCAGGCGCACCAGTTCCTCCTCCAGGGCCTTGCCTTCCGCGGTTCCGGTCTCGGTGTATCCGGCGGTGAAAAGGACCGCGCCTTTGACCCCCCTTGGCGGCACACTCCCTGACGACCGCCAAAGAATTCTGGTGAGGCACGAGTACAATGGCCAGATCCACGGGCCGGGAATAGCGGCCAGGCCGGGATAGGTCTTGAGCCCGCTGATTTCTTCGGCCCGATCACCGGGTAAATCGGGCCGGGGAAACCCCTGCTCCAAAAGGGCGGTCAGAAAAACAGCCCCGGTTTTCATCCCTCGGGGGGCGCCTACGACAGCGATGGACCGAGGATGGAACAAGTCATCGATCTGGGCGATCAGGGCCGGGTCGGATTTCATCTGGGGAAACAATCTCTCCTTCGGCTATTTAAACGCAAAATAATACCCTCCTCTTTCCGGATGGCCGGGATGCTTTTCCGGTTTCATCGGCGGAAGGCTCCGCCACGGCGAATCTTTCCTTTATCCTGGCTTCGGCATTTCAAGCCAGGCGGCGATTATAGATCCATCATCTTGGCGATGACGCCTTTCATGATCTCGGTGGTCCCGGCATAGATGGTGGCGGCCCGGATGTCCCGGTACCACCGGCTGATTTCATATTCGTCCATGTAGCCATAGCCGCCGTGCAACTGGACGCACTGGTAGGCCACCCGGTTGGCCATCTCGGCAATCCACCACTTGGCCATAGACACCTTCTTGACGATGTCCTTCCCCTCCAGGTGGTCGGCCAATAAATCGTCCACAAAGGTCCGGCCCAATTCGATCTCAGTGGCCATTTCCACAATCTTAAAGGAATTATGCTGGAAAAGGCTGATGGGCCGGCCGAAGGCTTCCCGGCTCCGGCAATAGGCGATGGTCTGCTCCAGCATAATCTCCGCCGCCACCTGAGACCGCAAAACCACGATCAGGCGTTCCTGCTGCAGTTTTTCCATAAGATAGACAAATCCCCGGCCCTCCTCACCCAGGAGATTGGATCGGGGAACCCGGCAGTCCTCGAAAAAAAGCTCGGCCGTATCCTGAAACCCCAGCCCCATTTTTTTGAGTTTGCGCCCTTTGACAAAGCCAGGCGTCCCGGCTTCTACGACGATCAGGCTGATCCCCTTGTAGGCCGGTTTGGCCGTCGTATCGGTCTTGCAGGCCACAATAACCAAATCGCAACAATGGCCGTTGGTGATAAAGGTCTTCTGGCCGTTAAGGAGGTAATCATCCCCTGCTTTTACGGCCCGGGTTCGGATGGCCTGCAGGTCCGATCCGGCCCCCGGTTCGGTCATGGCCACGGCCGTAACCATCTCTCCCGTGGTGCAACCGGGCAGCCACTGGTTCTTTTGATCCTCGGTCCCGTAGGCCTCAAGATAAGGGACGACAATGTCATTATGTAGGGAAACGGAGAAACCCATGGCCCGGACCCGGCTCATTTCTTCGTTGATAATTACCGAATAGCGGAAATCGGCGCCCGAACCTCCGTATTTTTCTTCCAGCCAGGGGCAGAGATAACCCTGCTCCCCCATTTTCCTCCAGGCGCTGCGGGGCACCTCGGCCTGGGCTTCCCATTCATCCAGATGGGGAACGACTTCTTTTTCCAGATATTTGCGAAAAGCCGTGCGGAATATCTCATGGTCCTCGGTGAAGATTTTTCGTGACATAAATCCCCTCTCGATCTCTTTTTGTTTTACTATTCAAATATTTTGGAATATATTTTTCTGATCCGAAACCGCCGGGCGGGCTATTTTTTTATTGACAAGCCAAGCCCATTGTACATAAATTTAATAAAAAATTTAACTAAATTCTTAGTAATCTTAAAAGTTGGATTAGGACCCGTCTGAAGGAGCGGAAAAACCAGGGGTCAAGGCGGTTACCTAAAATCAGATAGCCCGGCCCAGGGCCGGTTTTTTAAATGAAAGGAGGAAAACATGAGAAACAAACATTTTTTGGCCGGTTACTTTATTGCTGCTCTTTTCTTTGGTAACCTTTTTCCTGCTGGCCCCTTCTCAGGCCTCGGCCCAATCCAAGCCGATCATCCTGAAATACTCCGATCCTTCCAAGGAGGGCACGGCCCGAACCGATGCCACCAAGGAAACCATGTTGGAAATAGAGAAACGGACCGGGGGAGCGGGTCAAGCATGAATTTTACTGGTCCGAATCCCTGGTCAAAGCCAAGGATTCGTTGGAGGCCATCAAAGCCGGCACCTGCGATCTTGGAGGGGCTCCGGATGTGGTTTATCATCCCGGCCGTTTCCCCATCTGGCAGTTTTCCCAGCTCATGTTTCTGGGCGGTCCGGATTTGACCGGAGTGATGAAGGCTTGGAATGAGATGGCCCTGACCAATCCCCAGTTGAAAGCGGAATTCGACAAGCAGGGGGTGAAATTCTTGAGTACCTTCGGTTATCCCACTACCCTGATTTGTAAAAAACCCTTGGACGACCTGGGCGATTTTAAAGGGGTGAAATTCAGAGCCGTCGGAGCCACGGCCAAATGGATCGGTTCACTGGGCGCTACGGCAGTTCCCCTGACCTTTTATGAGGTGACCGAGGGACTGGCCCGCGGTGTCATCGATGGAACCGTGGGTTACCTCTATGTGCATGTCCCCTATAAATTTCATGATTTCTGTAAATTCTTTACCCTGACTCCCTTGGCCAATACTCTGATTGTAAACACCTGGATGAACCTGGATGCCTGGAACAAACTCCCTCCGGATATTCAGAAGATCTATGAAGAAACCTGGCGGGAATATTATCCCAAGGCCATTGCCAAGCATTGCGAGGAGGAAATTTCCAAACAATTGAAAGCCCTTCGGGACAGCGGGGTAAAAATTATTGAATTGCCCCCGGCCCAATACAATAAATGGAAGGAATCGGCCAACTTTCTGGTGGCTGATTATCTGGCCAAGATGAGCAAGATGGGGGTGGACGGCAAGAAAATAATCGAGGATTTCGAAAAGCTTTATAAGAAGTACGAGAAAAAATAACGGACTGCTTGAGGGGTCCAGGGTTCACGGATTTTTGGTCTTTTCGCTCGAACCCTTGACCCCTCGACCCCTTGAACCCTTCTTTTCTTACCATGTTCGCAACCTTTGAAAAATACCTGACCGCCATCGGCGGAGGCATCCTGCTCATGGCCATGATGCTCCTGGTGACGACCGACGTCCTGGGCCGGTTCTTCTTCAGTAAACCGGTGCAAGGCACTACGGAAGTCACCGAATTTATGATGGTGGCCCTATTGTATCTGTCCCTGGCGCACACCCAGGCCCTCAAAGGGCATATCAATGTAGATATCTTCCTTTCCTACTTCAAGAAGCGAACCAGACTGGTTCTCGACTTGATAACCTACTTGTTGGGCCTCGTTCTTTTCGCTTTAATCACCTGGCAGGGAACCCTGGCCGCCATCAAGGCCTGGACCTTCTGGGAAACAACCTTCGGCGTTCTCCCTTTCCCTCTTTTTCCCACCAAGGTGCTGGTGCCCCTGGGGTCTTTTCTGCTTTGCCTTCGTTATCTGTTCGATATTAAGAATGGGCTTAAGTCGTTAACCCAAAAGGAGTCCTCGCCTTGCCCGCCCTTGACCCGACCTGGATCGGAATAATCGGATTCTTTATCTTTGTTTTCATGATGGTCATCGGGGTGCCGATCGGGATCGGCATGGGCGTGGTCGGTTTTGCCGGCATCTGGGCCATCCGAGGCTGGCCGGTGGCCTTGAATGCCCTCTATCAGTTGCCCTACAGCGCCATCTCCAACTGGCTCTTGTCCGTCATTCCCATGTTTATCTTCATGGGCTACATTGCCTTTCATGCCGGTTTTGCCCGGGATGCCTATGAAACGGCCTACAAATGGGTGGGCAAACTGCCCGGCGGGCTGGCCGTGGCCACCCTGATCGGCGGCGCCCTCTTCGGGGCCTGCAGCGGCTCCAGCGTGGCCGCCACGGCGGCGATCGGTAAGTTGTGCCTGCCGGAGATGGAACGCCACGGCTACGACCGGAAGCTGGCCGCCGGAACAGCGGCCATGAGCGGCCCTCTGGATGCCCTCATCCCGCCCAGCATCCTGCTGGTGCTCTATGGGGTGATCACCGAGGAAAACGTAGCCAAGCTCCTGATTGCCGGCATTCTGCCGGGCATCCTTTCCATGCTGGCCTTTATTGTTCTGGTTATCGTTCGAGTGAAACTCAACCCCAGCCCTGGCCCCAGCCGGAGAGAGCTTTTCCTGGAAGGAAAGACTGGTCAGTTTAAAAGGGACGGTCGGCATTGGAATTATTTTTTCCGCCATTATCGGCGGGCTCTACGCCGGGGTCTTCACTCCGACCGAGGCCGGAGCGGTCGGGGCCTGCGCCAGTCTGATTCTGTCCCTGATCATGAAAAGAGTCAACTGGAAGGCCTTTAAAGAAGTTACCTACGAATCCCTTAAAGTGTACTCATCGATATTTTTAATCATCCTTGGGGCCTATATCTTCGTCCGCTTTCTGGCCCTGACCCGTCTGCCCATAGCTTTCTCGGAATTCATTGTAGAACTTCCCATCCATCCCATGCTGATCTATGCCGGCATCCTCGGCGTTTATCTGATCCTGGGCTGCTTCATGGACGCCCTGGGCCTGCTTTTTCTGACCATCCCTTTTATCTTCGCTCCCATGGTCAAACTCGGCTTTGACCCCATCTGGTTCGGGATCATTGTGGTCAAGATGCTGGAAATCGGCCTGATCACCCCGCCGGTGGGCATACAGGCTTACGTTTTAAAAGGGGTGGCCCCCCATTTGAGTATGGATGATATCTTCAGGGGCTTTGTGCCCTTTTTCCTGGTTGATCTCTTCATCGTCATCGGCCTCCTGACCCTGTTCCCTCAAATCGTCACCATCCTGCCCTCGATGATGAAATGATCCGGCTGCCTTTTTAGCGCCTCCAACCCATTGCTGACCTTCACCAACAGCCGATTTTATTTCTTCTTGATCCCCTGACCCCCCTGTTTTATACTCCTGCAGGTTCAGACCGGGTGCCCGGCCATCCATGGAAATCTCACCAGCTTTTTATCGGAGGAAAGATGCATATCCGAGAAATTAAAATACTAAGCAATTCCTTTCCCTCCCGGGACTGCTATCCTTTCGAGCTGGAAATTTTCAACCAGACGGAATCCTTGGTCTTCGACAAACCCATTACCTTCTTTATCGGCGAGAATGGAACCGGCAAATCCACCCTGCTCAAGGCCATGGCCAAGAGATGTTCCATCCATATCTGGCGGGATGAAGAAGGCTATCAGAGAAAGGTATTTTACAGCAATCCCCAGGCTGAAGAGCTTTATAGATACCTGAAGGTGGAGTGGGTCCACGAAAGGGTTCCGGGATCCTACTTCGATTCCGAAATCTTCCGCTATTTTGCCGAGTGCCTGGACGAATGGGCCAAGCCCAGTCCGGCCCTCTTCAACTATTACGGGGGCGACTCCCTTATCGCCCGGTCCCATGGTCAAAGGCATATTCAATATTTTAACAGCACCTATCGGAAAAAAGGCATCTATTTCTTAGACGAGCCTGAAAATGCCCTTTCGCCGAAACGGCAGATCGAGCTCTTGAAAATTCTAAAGGAAACCAGCGCCGGCGGCCAGGTCCAATTTATAATCGTTACCCATTCCCCTATTCTGCTCTCCTATCCTGAGGCCACCATTTTCAGTTTCGATGCCCTACCGATCCGGGAAATGACCTATGAAGATACCGACTACTTTAAAATCTACCGGGATTTTCTGAACAACCGGGACCGCTATTTAAAAAATCTCTAATCTCTCCCCGGCCCCAACCAATCTCCAGGAATTAGCAGGAATTCCGATAAGAAGGAACGGGTTCAAATCTTCTTTCCGCCAAAGAACAGGATTCCCCTTGACCCGGCCCGGCCCTTGCTATATAAAAATTAAAGGAATGCTGGGATAACCTAACGTAAAGATATTTGAAATTGGTTTTTAAAGTCCTGATGAAATGGTGTAGGGGGGTCCTATTTTTTATGTTGTCCACCCCCAAGCCATGAGCTTTCCGCCGCGGCGGACCGGGCCAAAATCAGATAGTGTTTTGGCAACAGGCCTACACCCGAGCTGGAAATGGGCTGGGGTGAATGCCCTGCTCTAAAATAAACTTAGTTATTCGGGCCGGATTAGGGGCTCTTAGTCACCCTTTGGACAACATAAAAAATAGGACCCCCCTACACCAATTTTGGAAAGTTAGAGATAAATTCTCAGACTAAGAGATGTAACAATCTAAAGTAAAATCATGATTTACGGTATCGGAATAGACTTGGTGAAAATGTCCAGGATCGGGCAGGCTATGGAAACCTGGGGGGAGCGGCTTCAACAAAGGGTCTTTACGGATCGGGAAAGAGCTTTCTGTCTGAGTAAACCCCGTCCCACCCGCTACTGGGCCATGCGGTTTGCCGCCAAGGAGGCTTTTTCGAAAGCCATAGGACTGGGGATGCGACAGGGTTTGCGCTGGAAGGATATCGAGGTGACGGCCAACCGTTTCGGAAAGCCCGAATTGATCCTTCACGGCCGGGCTCGGGAGATCTCCAGCCAGGCCGGGATCAGCAACAGTTTTTTATCCTTGACCGATGAAGGGGATTATGCCCTCGCCGTAGTAGTTCTGGAGGTCTGAGATGATCCTGACTACAGCCGCCCAAATGAAGGAACTGGATCGCCGCACCATCGAAGAACTGGGCATCCCGGGACTGGTCCTAATGGAGAATGCCGCTCGCAGCGCGGTTCAGGTCATTGCGCATCATTATCCCCGGATGCATTCTCCGGCCGTCTTCTGCGGCAAAGGGAATAACGGCGGGGACGGCCTGGCCATGGCCCGTTATTTCCATCAGCAAGGGTTGGACGTCCGAGTTTATTTAGCCGGGTCGCGAAAAACCCTGAAGGGCGATGCCGCCCATCAATTCCGACTCGTAGAAAAATCGGGGGTTCCCTTTATCGAGATGGATGAAAAGGTGGACCGGTCCTTTTTAAAACTGGAAGTCTCACGGTCCGACCTCCTGGTGGATGCCCTGCTGGGAACCGGCTTGGAAAAAGAGGTGCAAGGGCTTTTTAAGGAGTTGATAGCCCTCATGAATGAACTTCCAATCCCAAAAGTTGCGGTTGACCTCCCTTCCGGACTTTCCTCCGACACCGGCCAATCTTTGGGAATCTGCCTCCAGGCCGACCTGACCGTTACCTTCGGCCTCCCGAAGGTAGGGCAGGTCCTTTTCCCGGGATGCCGCTGGCTGGGAAGACTCTTTGTTGCCGACATCGGACTCTCACCCCTATTTTTACCGCCACCCGAAGACCGGGTGGAATTGTTGGAGGCCTCTCAACTGAGATCCTGTTTGCCTCAGAGGGACCCGGGAGGCCATAAAAGTTCTTACGGCCACGTTTTGATCCTGGCCGGATCCCAAGGTAAAACCGGGGCGGCGGCCTTGGCTTGCCTGGGGGCTCTTCGAGCCGGTGCCGGTCTGGTCACGCTGGGCATCCCTGAAAGCCTGAATGCCATAATGGAAGTAAAGCTGACCGAGGCCATGACCGAACCCTTGCCGGAAGGAACCAGGGGGACCCTTGGCTCCAAGGCCCTGGGCAGGATTGTTACCCTCCTTCAAGGGAAAAAGGCCCTGGCCATCGGCCCCGGGCTCTCAACCGCCCCTCAGACCAAAAGGCTGGTGCAAACCCTGACAAAAGAAACCTCCCTGCCTCTGGTCATTGATGCCGACGGCTTGAATGCCCTGTCAGAGGCCCCAAAAGTTCTGAAACACTTGGCCGGCCGGGCTATTTTAACGCCTCATCCGGGAGAAATGTCCCGCCTTTCGGGAAAGCCGGTGGCTGAAATCCAGGCCGATAGAATTAAGGCCGCCCGGGAATTTGCGCAACGACACCAACTAATCCTGGTCCTCAAGGGGGCCGGAACGGTCATAGCCGATCCGGAGGGACCGGTTTACCTGAATCCGGTGGCCCATTCGGTCTTGGCTGCCGGGGGCACCGGAGATGTACTGACCGGGGTGATCTTAGGTCTATTATCCCAAGGGCTTTCCCTGAAAGAAGCAGCCTGTCTGGGGGTCTATCTCCATGGCCGGGCCGGGGTCCTCCTGGCCGCCAGACGGGGAGCTCAGGGCCTCCTGGCTTCCGAACTGCCCGAAGAAATCCCCGGACTTTTGTCTCAAAAGGATCTCTGGACACCCCTGCAAAAGGAAGCGATTCCTTTGATACGGGAAGTGAAATTAGGATAAATTTTACGCTCTCTTCCCCTCCTCTTCGGGGGGGAAGATTCGAATCACCGCGAAAGGACCCTATTATGACCTCAGCCCAGGAGATAATGACCCGAGAAGTGATCACCGTTCAGGAGGATACCCCCGTCAGCGAGGTAGCCCGATTGCTGACTGAAAAACGGATCAGCGGCCTCCCGGTTCTCAATCAGGCCAAGGAACTGGTCGGGATCGTCTGTGAAAGCGATATCATCGACCAGTCCAAGAAACTTCATCTGCCCACCGTAATTAACCTCATGGGCTATCTGGTTTTCCTGGAAAGCGGCAAGACCCTCGAAAAAGAGCTGAAAAAAATGATGGGCCTGGTAGCTCGGGATATTATGTCATCCCCGGTCAAAACCATAGCCCCGGAAACCCCGGTGGAAGCCATTGCCGCCCTCATGGTCGAGCAGCGCATCCATTCCATACCGGTCTTGGAAGGGGGTACCCTGGTGGGCATCATAGGGAAAAAAGATATTGTCCGTTCCCTGGCCCGCTGAAAGGTTCGGATCTTGCAGATTCATTGCCTGGAGGAAATCCTGGAAGGGGAAAAGGCCACGGAAGAACTGGGCCGCCGGCTGGCCCCCTTTCTTCGCCCGGGAGATGTAGTCGCTCTTTACGGGGAATTGGGTTCAGGCAAGACCTGCTTGGTCCGGGGCCTGGCCCGGGGATTAGGGGTTAAGGAAGGGGAAGTAAGCAGTCCTTCTTTTACCCTGATCAACGAATACGCAGGCCCGATACCCTTCTATCATATCGATTGTTACCGCCTTCAGCTCCGGGAAGAGATCCGGGAATTGGGGTTGGAGGATTACCTGGAAGGGCCGGGGGTTTCGGCCGTAGAATGGGCGGAGCGGATAGAGGACCTGCCTGAGGTCCGGCTGGATATTTTTTTCGAGATTCTCGACGAACATCGCCGCCGGGTAGTGCTGAAGACCGGCGCTGAAATAGCAGGACGAATCGGTTGGGTCTGCCGGACCTGACGGAACCAAACCTTTAAAGGAGGAATGATTTATGCCTTTAGTTGTCCAGAAGTATGGCGGGACCTCGGTCGGGTCGATTGAAAAGATCCGAAACGTCGCCAAACGGGTAATCGAAATAAAAGAGAAAGGGATCGACCTGGTGGTGGTCCTTTCGGCCATGTCCGGCGAGACCGATAAGCTGATCCGTCTGGCCCAGGAAATGACCGAATCTCCGGACCCCCGGGAATTGGATGTCCTCATCTCCACCGGGGAGCAGGTTACGGTAGCCCTCTTCAGCATGGCGGTTCAAAGCCTGGGATTTAAGGCCACTTCCCTATTGGGCTACCAGGTCAAAATCGTCACCGACCAGGCCTACGGCCGGGCCCGGATCAGTGAAATCGATACCCGGCGGATTATGGAAGAGATCCGGAGGGATAAAATCGTGGCCGTGGCCGGTTTTCAGGGATTGGATGAAGCCGGAAATATTACCACCCTGGGGCGAGGCGGATCCGACACCACTGCCGTGGCCGTGGCCGCGGCCTTGAAAGCCCAGGTCTGCGAGATCTTTACCGATGTGGAAGGGGTCTATACCACCGATCCCGGTATTTGTCCCAAGGCCCGGAAGCTTAAAAAAGTCTCCTATGACGAGATGCTGGAGATGGCCAGTTTGGGGGCCAAGGTTTTGGAAATTCGATCGGTGGAGTTCGCCAAAAAATTTAAAGTCCCGATCCACGTTCGTTCGACTTTTACCGATAAGGAGGGAACCATGGTAATGCAAGAGGATAAAAGCATGGAGAAGATCCTGGTCTCCGGAGTCACCTATAATAAAAACGAAGCCCGCTTAACCATCACCAAGGTCCCAGACCGGCCGGGTATCGCCTCCAAGATATTCATCCCTATTTCAGAGGCCGGTATCGTGGTGGACATGATCATTCAGAACACCAGCGCCGAAGGACTGACCGATTTAACCTTTACGGTGCCCAAAGTCGATTTCAAAAGAACCATGGCCATTATTAAAAAGGTGGCCAAAGAAATCAAGGCCGAAAGGGTTTTGGGGGATGAACATATTGCCAAAGTCTCCATCATCGGCCTGGGGATGCGCAACCATGCCGGCGTAGCCACCAGTATGTTTTCGGCCTTGGCCAAGGAAGGGATCAATATTATGATGATCGCCACCTCGGAGATCAAGATTTCCTGCGTCATTGACGAAAAATACACCGAACTGGCCGTCCGCACCCTTCATGAGGTCTTTCATTTGGATGAAGAACCGATAGGACGGGGATAGAGCCGGATGACGGATGATCGATAACAGATAAAAAAGCCGATACTGAATACTTGAAAAAGGCTGATACTGGATACTTGATACTGGATAAAGACAAGAAACAGGAAATCAATCATCCGGTAACCGGCATCCAGTAACCAGTATCAAGTATCAAGTTCAAGTATCCAGCAACCAGTATCCAGCATTTGTCTTTATGAAACCCATCGAAATCTACGACACCACCCTTCGAGACGGAACCCAAGCCGAGGACTTTAACTTATCGGTAGAGGATAAAATCCGGATCTCAAAAAAATTGGATGAACTCGGGATCGCCTATATTGAAGGGGGCTGGCCCGGCTCCAACCCTAAAGATGTTCAATTCTTTCAGGCCATGCAGGGGACTTCCTTAAGCCAGGCCAAATTGGCCGCTTTCGGCAGCACCCATAACCCCCGGACCAGTCCTTCCAACGATCCTAATTTAAAAGCCTTGATTCAGGCCCGAACTCCGGCAGTGACCATCTTTGGGAAAAGTTGGGATGTCCACGTCCGGGATGCCTTGAGGGTCCCTTTGGAGAGGAATCTCCGGATCATCGAGGATTCCCTGGCCTTCATCCGTCCCCAGGTCAGGAAACTTTTTTATGATGCGGAACATTTTTTTGACGGTTATAAAGCCAACCCGGAATATGCCCTGGCCACCCTCAAGGCCGCTAAAAAAGCCGGGGTGGATTGCCTGGTGCTCTGCGATACCAACGGAGGGACCCTGCCCCGGCAACTGACCCGGATCATCCTGGAGGTTAAAAAAGAAATCAAGAGGATCCCTTTCGGCATCCATGCCCATAACGACTGCGACTGTTCGGTTGCCAATGTGATGGCCGCCGTGGAATTAGGCATCACCCAGGTGCAAGGGACTATTAATGGATTTGGCGACCGCTGCGGCAACGCCAATCTCTGCTCCATTATTCCCAACCTTCAACTGAAACTCGGGGTCCCGGTCCTGGCTCCGGAACAACTGGCCATGATCAGCGAAGTCTCCCGTTTCGTCAACGAACTGGCCAACATCCGCCACAACAAATACCAGCCTTATGTGGGGGCCAGCGCCTTTTCCCATAAGGGCGGAATCCATGTCAGCGCCGTTGTCAAAAATCCTGAAACCTACGAGCATATCCGTCCTGAACTGGTGGGAAACGTGCAGCGGATTTTGGTCTCGGACCTGGCTGGAAGAAGCAACATCCTTTCCAAAGCCCAACGCTATGGCCTGGATATATCCCGAACCGACCCGGCTGTTTTAAAAATTTTATCCCGGCTCAAAGAACTGGAACACCAGGGCTTCCAGTTCGAAGGGGCCGAAGGGTCTTTCGAATTATTGATGCAGCGGGCCATGGGAACCCAGAAACGCTATTTTCAATTAGTAGGCTTCCGGGTCATCTCCCATAAGACCCGGGAGGATCTGCCTCCTCTGGCCGAGGCCACGATCATGGTCAAGGTGGAAGGCCGGGTGGAACATACGGCCGCTGTCGGGAACGGCCCGGTCAATGCCCTGGATAATGCCTTGCGCAAAGCCTTGGAGCGATTTTATCCCGAATTACGGGAGATGCGCCTGGATGATTATAAAGTCCGGGTCCTGTCCAGCGTTGATGGAACCGCTGCCCGGGTACGGGTTTTGATCGAATCCGCGGATCAGGAAAACAAATGGGGGACCGTCGGGGTGTCCACCGACATTCTAGAGGCTTCCTGGCAGGCCCTGGTCGACAGCATCAATTATAAGCTTTACCAGGAAGACAGGAAACAAAGGGCGGCCAGGGTTAAGACCGGGAGTTCGAAAGACTGAGCAGCAAAAATCCGACCTTATGGAAAAGATACCGGTTATTGAAGGCGAAGATTGCGTCGGCTGCGGCAGTTGTCTGGAAATCTGCCCGGAGGTCTTTACCTTAAACGAAGCCCTGGGCAAGGCCTTGGTGGTCAATCCCCAGGGCTGTCCGGAGAGCCGGATTGAAGAAGCCATCGAGATTTGTCCGGTAAATTGTATTCACTGGGAAGAATAGTCGGATAAGGCCAATCGCCCCTTATGAGACGGTCCATATGAACCTGTCCTTTCCAAGGATTGCCCCCTTTCAGCGGAAGGGCCTTTTTCTTTTTGCCGTCCTGGTCGGGGCTTGTCTGGCTCAGCAGTATTGGGCCTTGTCTCATAGTCTGAAGCCTGTTCCCGGGCCCGTTGGTTTAAGCAAAGGTTTCTTTGTTGAATTAAGGGGAGACATCCGGCGCCCGAGCCTTATTCACTACGGCAAAGCTCTGCCGGTCTGGCAGGTTATTCAGGATGGCGGAGGATTGGCCTCAAATCGGTCGCTGTTGGCGGTCGAGGCCGCTCAAGTCCTTTCCGAAGATGCGGCCCTCGAAATTGGATATCATCCCGAACAAGGGGCCTTTGTTCGACCAGGGCCTCTTTCCAATCGGGCCCGTTGGATTCTGGGGCGATCCATACCCCTTAATCAGGCTACGGCCGAAGACCTGGACCGGCTGCCCGGGGTTGGTCCGGGGCTAGCCCGGCGCATCATCGCCTATCGGGAGGCCCAAAGAGGCTTTTCTTCTTTGGAAGAACTGAAACAGGTGGAAGGCCTTAAAGAAAAGACCTTTGACAAAATTAAAAATTTACTGACCCTTTCCGACGAAAAGGCCTAAGATCTATTGGATAAATTATTAGAGGAGGGAATTTCCGATGGCTTCCATTAAACGGATTGGCGTGATAACCAGCGGCGGCGACTGCGGAGGCCTTAATGCCGTCATCAAAGGCATCGCCCGAGAGGCCTATTCTCTGGGGATTGAATCCGTGGTCATCCCCAACGGCTATGCCGGACTGTATAATCTGGTGGACTTGCCCGAGGTCGTGCTGCTCAATGCCGACCGGGTCAGCCGTATCGAAGCCTCTTTAGCCGGTTCGGAGGCCGGCCATTCCCGGGTTAAGATCAGCAAGATTGCCGACCCTCGGAAGTATGAACGCATAAAAGAAGGACTTAAAAAATTCGGCATCGACGCCCTGATCATCAGCGGCGGAGACGATACCGGCAGTGTGGTGGTGGATTTGAGCGGGCGGGGAATCCCCTGCGTCCATGTGCCCAAGACCATGGACCTCGATCTTCAACCCTACAGCGTGGGCGGGGATTCGGCCATCAACCGGATAGCCGTGTTCGCCCGGGACCTGAAGACCACCGGCCTGAGCCACAACCGGATCCTGGTCATCGAGGTCTTTGGCCGCTACGTGGGCCATACCGCCTTCCGGGGCGGCGTCGGAGCGGAAGTGGATTGCATCCTTATCCCGGAGATCCCCGTGGACTTCGATTGCGTTTATAAACACATGAAAACGACCTATTTCGGCCGGATCGAGCGCAGTGATGTCCAGGCCGGAACTTATATCATAGTCGTGTCCGAAGGGATTCAAAACGCCAACGGAGAATTGCTCATTGACGAGTCGGCCGGGGTGGATGCCTTCGGCCATAAAAAATTAGCCGGAGCCGGCCGCTATGTCCGCCAGCAGTTGGAAAGACGCCTAAAAAAGGATCCCGCCGTTCTGGAATTTATGAAGCGAGTGGGCATGTATGCCCCCGGGGTGTACCTGGTCCCTGAGGTTCGAGAGGTCACGCCCGGGCACCTGGTCCGCTCCGGTCATTCTTCGGCCTTTGATGTCATTTTCGGACATCGAGCCGGCGCGGTGGCCGTCTTCCTGTTGCTGGAAGGCAAGACCGGCTATACCGTGGTCAACGTCGTCGGCGATAAAATTTATTACATGCCCACCTCCGAAGCCATCAAGCGTATGGAAGTGGACCTCAACGAAGTGGCCTTGTTCGAATCCCTGGGCACCTGCTTCGGCCGCCCTCCCCGGAAGTATGATTACGAGTTGATCGAAACCGCCGAACCGAAGAGACGCCATATTTAAGGTCGGGATTCGAGGAGTCGGGAGGGTAAGGATTCAAAAGAACGGATAAAAACAAACGACGATACAGGATGCTGGATGAAAGCAAAAAGCGATCATGGTAGTCCTCGGCATTGAAACCTCCTGTGATGAAACCGCAGCGGCTGTTCTCGAGGACGGTCAGAAGAATCCTCTCCAATGTAGTCTATTCCCAGATCGCCCTCCATCGCCCCTACGGGGGGGTAGTTCCGGAGCTGGCCTCTCGAAGGCACTTGGACAAAATAGTCCCGGTGGTCGAGGAAGCCCTGTCCCAGGCCGGAATGAGTCTGGAGGCCGTGAAGGTATTGCCGTCACCCGCGGCCCCGGGCTGGTCGGGGCCTTGCTGGTGGGCTTGTGTTTCGCCAAATCCTTAAGTGTCGTCCGTGAGATCCCCTTCATCGGCGTCAATCACCTGGAGGGACACATCTGCTCTATTTTCTTGGAACAAGAGGTCCCCCTGCCTTTTTTATCCCTGACCGTTTCCGGGGGACACACCAGTCTTTTCCTGGTGACGGATATCGGGTCCTATCAATTACTGGGACAGACCCGGGACGACGCCGCCGGCGAAGCCTTTGATAAAGTAGCCAAGCTGTTAAATCTGGGCTATCCCGGTGGGGGGGTTATTGAAGCCCTGGCCAGGGAGGGGACCTCCAGCATCCCCTTCCCCAGGGCCATACCTTCCCGGGATTCCCTGGATTTCAGCTTCAGCGGTCTTAAAACAGCCGTGGTTAATTATGTAAAACGATCCGCAGACCCTTCCAACAAAAACCAAATCCTGCCGGTCAAAGATATTGCCGCTTCCTTTCAGACCGCTGTCGTGGAGATGTTGATCAAAAAGGTCATCCTGGCTCAAAGGGAGTTTAAGATAGGACGTCTGGTCCTTTCCGGCGGGGTGGTTTCCAACGGCTATCTCCGCGACCGCTTTCAAATGTTGGCCGAGGAGGAAGGTCTGGATTTATATCTGCCTTCCCCGGCGCTCTGCACCGACAATGCGGCCATGATTGCCTGGGTTGGGAATTACTACCTGGAAAGAGGGCGGCAGGATTCCCTGGATATCGACGCCTTTTCCCGCTGGAAGCTTGGATGATCTTTTCAAAGGTCTCAAAACAGGTGGCCGTTCTTGGAAAGGTCTTTACCGGGAGGATCGAAAAGAAATTGACAAGACCTGCCGGTAGAAATAGAGTGATGGGGATTCGCCAGCCGGGAAAAACCGGGCCCATGGTCAATAAGGGGTGGGCTTTGGTGGCGGCAACCTTTATTGGTTAAGCCCGCCGAACAGCCTTTTGGTTGTCTGGTGAGTTGAAGATTTTGTTAGAAAAAGGAGGAGGTTTGAATGGAGAAGTCGGAATTGCACCAGCTTAAAGAACAGTTGGAAACCAAAGGGGTTTCCTGGGCTGAGGCTGCGGAAAAGATCAAATTTGATGTCCGGTTGTTAAATCTTTACCTGGTTTCCCCGCCTGTCCCTATCAGTGTGATTAATCCTCTCAAAAAATTACTCGAAGCTGCCTGATCGCCCTTATAGGGAGGCCAATGCATCAGGGAAATTCGGAAGTCACTACCGGAAGGCAAAAAAGTGAAATCTTAGCATCGTTCAAAAGTTGTGGCACTGGCGCATTATTGCCTGAATAGGGGACCGTAGGTCTTGATTTCAAGGTTTGTCCAAAGGGTGATCCTTCCCGCCAATCCGGCCCAGATTTCTAAGGTTGCCTTAGAGCCGGGTCTTCACCCAACCGAACAAACAGCTTTGGTGTAGGCCTACTTAAGGCCTTATCGTCAACCTTCCAGCCCGGTTTTAAAGTGAGGCGTTTATGGTGGACAACCTTGAAATCAAGACCTACGGTCTCCTTCCATCGGGTATCAGAAATATAATGCCCAAACTTTTGAACGGTGCCAAAATCTTAGGCCTTACGGTAGTCCCGGCTTGTGAGTCCCGTGAGAACCTCTGATGGCAACCGTTCGATCAGCCGGAAGGAAGTGGGACGAGATAGAAATCCACCTGAAACGATCTCTGGAAAGGATGCTCCAGGAGATTCATTCCCCGGCATCCTTCCAGGAAGTCTGGCCTATCTTTCAGGCCGAGCCCTCTTTCCGGCAGGCTTTCGGCCAGTGGGCCGGCTGGAGCGAAGACCGGAGAGAAAACCATTGGCTTGTTTTATCCCGAGCCTTGGAAAGGAGGGCTTACGCAACCCGGCCTTACTGCCTGCGCTGCGGGGAATGCTGCCGAAAGGGCAGCCCGACCTTTTACCGGGAAGACATTGAAATAGTGCGCCGGGGGGTTGTTCAGCGGGAACAATTAATCGCTCTGCGGCCGGGCGAGGTCGGTTTTTCCCACGAGGCCCAGGGGTTGGTAGTCCTGGCCGAGGAAAGGTTGAAAATTCGGGAGAAACCGGATTCCCGGGAATGCCTTTTCTTTCTATCGGCCAGCGGGGATTGTACCATTTATGACCACCGTCCTATTCAATGTCAAAATTTGGAATGTTGGAATCCTGATGGGTTTGAGAAACTGACCCCCCTTGTCTTCCTAAAACGAAAGGATCTGATCAACCCCGATGATCCCCTGCTGGCCGTGATGGAAAACCACGATACAAAATTTTCTCCCGAAAACCTGAAAAAGGCTCTCAGGAAAATTTCAGATGGAGGGTCTTCAAACCAGGAAGAAGCCCTGGATATGCTTTCTTTCGACCGGCAGATCCGCCAATTTTTAGGGGAAAAATACGGCCTGAGCCCGGATCGGCTTACTTTTTTGTTCGGAAGGCCCCTTCTGGACCTTTTGCCCGCCTTGGGTTACAAGATGGAAAAGGGGCCGGAGGCCGGATTGGGGATCGTGTCCTCTTCCCCCATTTGATACTACGGCTAATCCTTCCATGTCGCTGAAAAACTATCCGGCCCTGAGATCCCTCAGCCAGAATTTTTTAAAAAGCCCTCTCCTAGCCCAAAAGCTGGTTGACCGATTGCCCTTGACGACAGCCGATTGCGTGGTGGAATTAGGGGCCGGTCAGGGAGCCCTCACTTTTCTCTTATCGCAAAAAGCAAAGAAGGTCCTGGCCGTTGAAATCGACGCCGGACACAGCCTCCAATTAAAAGAAAGAATTCGGCAGGCCGGCCAGACCAATATTGAAGTCCTTCATCAGGATATTTTGAAGGCCGATTGGCAGGAATGGTTTGGGATCCTTAAGGAGCCCTTTTATATTGTCGGCAACCTGCCCTACCACATCTCCACCCCGATTCTGTTCAAGATTATTGAACATCGACGCCTCCTGCGGGCGGCCTATGTCATGCTTCAAAGAGAGGTGGCCGATCGTCTTCTGGGGCAACCCGGACATAAAGCCTACGGGGTAATCACCATCTTGATCGGTTATTACGCCCGGGTATTTACCATGATGCACTTGGGACCTAATGCCTTTTTCCCAAGGCCTAAAGTCGCTTCCACCTTTGTGGGGATCCTTTTTGATTCGGACCGCTTTCCCAAGATTGAAGAGGAAGATCTTTTTCAATGGGTTGTCCGGGCGGCTTTCCATCAGCGCCGGAAACAACTCAAGAACGCCTTAGTCGCCGACGGCCGTCTGGACCCGGAAATGATATTGAAGGTCCTGTCCCAAAACGGTATTGATCCCAAAAACCGAGGGGAAAGGCTGAGTATCAGCCAATTTGTAGCCCTCTCGAACGGCCTGGCCGGTCTTGCGGGCCAGGACGGCTCCCTATAACCCCATGAACCTTAAAGTTCTATTTCTATTAAGCCTGGCCCATCTGGTGGCGGATCTCACCCAGGGGGCGATACCGGCCCTGCTGCCTTTCATGAAGGAAGCTCTGGGACTATCGTATACGGCTGCCGGCGCCGTCCTCCTGGTTTCCAATCTCACCTCCTCCATCATCCAGCCCATATTCGGTTATTTTTCCGACCGCCGGCCCAAGGTCTGGCTCATTCCTTTAGGGGTTTTTCTTGCTGCTCTGGGCCTCAGTCTTTTGGGATTGTCCCCTAACTATCCGGTCCTCATTCTTCTGGTAATCGTCTGCGGAATGGGAGTGGCTTCTTTTCATCCGGAGGGCTTTAAAACCGCCCATTTTTTTATCGGTCAGAAGAAGGCCTCCGGCATGTCTCTGTTTGCCGTGGGTGGAAATTTAGGATTTGCGCTGGGTCCTGTTAGCATGACCTTTCTGGTCACAAGCTTTTCGCTATCAGGCACCCTGGCCTACATCATTCCCGGGGTGCTCATGGTTTTTTTTATTCTCTACTCCCTCCCGACCTTGCGCTACACCCATCCCTCACCCCAGATAAAAACCGGAGAAAAACCCAAGGGCCGGGATTCCTCTTATGGCAAATTGACCCTCTTGATCCTTATCGTGACTATGCGCTCCTGGGTTCAAATGGGACTGGTCAGTTTCATCCCTTTTTACTATATCAACTATCTCAAAGGAGATCCGCTGCTGGCCGGCAAGATGGTCACCACCTTCCTGGCCGCCGGAACGCTGGGGAGCTTGCTCGGGGCACAACTGGCCGACCGCTGGGGGCATAAGCGTTATCTGTCCCTGACCATGTTGCTTACGATCCCAATGCTTTTCCTCTTCCTTCAGGTTAGTGGCTGGTTGGCGTTCCTGGCTCTGGCCTTGGCCGGGTTTGTCCTGATATCCAGCTTTTCGGTGACCGTGGTCATGGCCCAGGACCTGCTGCCGGGCAAACTGGGCATGGCTTCCGGCCTGATGGTCGGCTTTGCCATCGGCACCGGCGGGCTGGGGGTAACCCTTTTGGGAATAGTAGCCGATCATTGGGGCGTCCCGGCCGCCCTGCATTCTCTGGCCTTCATGCCCATCATGGGTTTCCTCCTGAGCCTGCTGCTGCCGGCCGCCCCTTTTCACCGGCCGAAGAAATCTCAAAGTTGCATAAAAATTGATCGATAAATTGTTTTTTCTAAATTAAAATAGTGTGCTCTAACGATTTCAGAGCTGAGACCAAAACTCACTCCAGGTGAGGTTTAGGATCCTAAAAAGTATCGATCACTTTTTACCCTTCGGGAAAGTCTGGGAAGCCGCATCTCCTTTGTTGTCCAGGGCTCGCGGTATGCATATACAGCTTCGCCCTGGACGCCTCGGATCTGCAACTTCCGAAACTTTTGCAACATCGAGAGAAACTTGCTTAAAGAATAAGAAATCGCTCATCCGCCAGAGTTAATTTTTCCACCCGGTCCTTATGGATTACAACCGTATTTTCAAATCCTACGGCCCCCTTCTCCAGAACAATTTTGAGCTCCAGAGCCAGGGTCATGCCTTCACGCAGGGGATAAGTATGGCCGGGGGCCAGAAAGGGATTTTCCGGACTTTCCAGCCCCACCCCATGGCCCACGTAGCGGATCTTTCTTTCAAGTGGTCCGAGAAACACATCCTCATATCCCAGTTCCCTGCCTTTAGCCAGGGCCAGGGGGAAAAGACTCTCCGCCGGAACCCCCGGACGCAGGTGCTGAAGCAGATGGGCTTCGATTTCCATCAAGGCTTCATAGGCCTCCAAATATTCATGGCCTGGTTTTCCAATGGAATACATTCGGGTCTGATCTACCTGGTAGCCGGTGTAGCAGGTGCCGAAATCGATCAACACCGGCTCCTTTTCTTGGATAGGTTTCAGGCTGGCCCCCAAAGGAAAGGCCGGACTAAGGCCCAGCCCTGAAAAGGGGGCGTCTATATTGCTGGGCAGGGTGCCCAACCGGCCGCTGACGACATGCCAGGTATAGATCTCACTGTTGAATCCCCGGCTGCGCAGGATGTTTTGGTGGCCCTGGCGCATGGCCAGGTAATTCATCCAGCCGGCGATTTCGATCTCAGAGCTGCCGGGACGGATAGTTTCGCAAATTTCCCGATAAATTTTCCCGCCGATCTCCCCTGCCCTTTTCAACAGACCCAGTTCATATTCAGACTTGGTCTCCCGAAGCGACCTGATCAAAGGCCAGACATCCCGGGACTGTTCAAATTTGAGAATTTCCTTCAGGAATTGGAAGGTGGAAAAAGGTAGCACGTCCAGCTCCAACCCAAGGCAGGCGGGGATGCGAAGGCCGCACCGGCGGATCCCTTCACCCAGGTCGGTTATGGAGGACAGCCATTCAACTCTTTCCAGAGGGCTCTCCGCCTGGGCCCTTTGAAATTCTTTCTTAATTAAAAGTATTGGTTCCCCTTCCGAAGGAAGGAAAAGAAATCCATTTTGCAGGGTTCCGGTAAAATAATAGAGATCCACATTCTGATAAATAAGGGCCCCTTCGATCCCTTCCGTTGACAGGAGCTTCTGAAAAGACAGAATCCTGCGGTTTATCTCCTCAGGCGGCGTTAAGGTGTCCCGGTAAAAAGAGGGGAGAGTAAATTCACTGTTAATCGCCATAATCCAACTCCAATCTTTCAACCTAAAAAACAAACAAAGCCGGTTTTTTAGGTATTAATAATCCCGAAAAGCCTCAACCTTATAGGTATCCATGATAACAAAAATGGTGGTTTTCCTAAAGGTCATTTTTTTGCTTGACAAAATCTTTTCCTAATATTATTAGACTAAGAAAGTTATTAAATTTTAATTGGTTATCAATTAAACACCGGTTAATAAAGATAATTATCCTAATTATATTAGTTTTTTAACATGAATAATAAAACCCCCAAAGAAAGCACCAAAGACCGCATTATAAATTCCGCTAAAAAGCTTTTTGCCGACCAGGGCTATCAAAAGACTACCGTTGTCGACATTTCCAAGCAGGCCGGACTGTCGGAGGCGGCCCTTTACGAATATTTTCAGGGCAAGGAGGACTTACTGCTGACCATACCCGATCTCTGGGTGGCGGACCTGATCGAAGACCTCAAAGACCAGCTTTTCGGTCTCAAAGGGGCCTTCAACAAGCTCCGGAAATACCTCTGGTGGAACATGCGACGGATCGAGCAGTCTCCTCTGGATGCCAAGATTGTCTATCTGTTTCTAAAGACCAATGCCAATTTCATGAAGACCGAGGTTTACTCCAACGTCAAAATCCTTTATTCTTTCCTGACCGATATCTTTGAGGAAGGAAAGAAGAGCGGGGAAATGAAACCGGACCTGGATCCCCTGCTGGCCCGGGCCATCTTTATCGGTGCCATGGACCACCTGGTAACCCGTTGGCTGCTGAAGGACATGTCTTATTCCCTGTTCGACAACCTGGAAGGGGTCTTTTCCTTAATGGAAGATGCCTTTCGAATTTCGGATTTGAAAACTTAAACAAACGAAGGAGGGCAAATGGCAAAGTTACTGTTTGAATGGGATTACTCGTCCTACCCGGGGGCCCAACG
Source organism: uncultured delta proteobacterium (assembly GCA_963711835.1). Classification (GTDB taxonomy): domain Bacteria; phylum Desulfobacterota; class RBG-13-43-22; order RBG-13-43-22; family RBG-13-43-22; genus CAVQFQ01. The sequence continues at coordinate 41,341 of CAVQFQ010000021.1, forward strand.
GTACCCCAACCTTTTCAAGCCGATCCAGATCGGGAATCTGATGATTCCCAACCGGATCAAGTATGCCGCCACCGAGGACAACTTCAATGACCACAAGGGCTTTGTCACCGATGCCGATGTGGCCTACATGCGGGCCAGGGCCGAAGGCGTCGTCGGCGGTCTGTGCTTCATGCAGGGGGTGTATATGGATCCGGCCCGCAAGGGCCAGGGCTATGTGGGGCAGGCCGGAGCCTGGGACGACCAATACATCCCCGGCCTGAAAAGGCTGGCCGATGCCATTCACGGCGAACGGGCCGTGGCCGGCTTTCAGTTGATGGACTGCGGCCGCGTAGGCGCCGTGGAAGTGGAAAGCGGGCATGGTCCCTCTACCGTCCCCCAACGGCTCCGGGTCTTCAAACCCATGTTTGAGATGACCCATGCCGAAGTAAAGGAGATGATCCAACAACACGTCGAGGCGGCCATACGAGGTCTGAAGGCCGGATTCGATATTATCGAGATTTCCGGTATCGTGGGTTATTTGATCTCCAACTTTCTCTCCAGCTATACCAATCGCCGGACCGACGAATACGGCGGGGATATCCGCGGCCGGTCTCAGGCCATGATTGAGATCATCCAGGGCGTTAAGGCGGCCGTGGGTCCGGATATCCCGCTGGGCATCCGCCTTTGCTCCGAAGAACTACTCAATGATGTCCGGGGCAATACACCCGAAGAATCCATGATGACCTATAAGTTCGCCGAAGAAGCCGGGGCCGATTATATCAGTTGCACCCTGGGCTGGCAGGAATCCATCTTCCCGGTCATCAGCCGCGACATTCCCCAGGGCAACTGGCTCTACCTGGCCAAGCGGGCCAAGGAAAACGTCAAGATCCCCATCCAGATGGCCTATCGGATTTTCCTCCCCCACTTCCCCGATAGCGCAATAGCCAAAGGAGAACTGGATATTTGGGAGATCTGCCGCTCTATGATCGCCGATCCCCTGATGCCGAAAAAAGTGGCTGAGGGGCGGGAGGACGAAATCCGCCATTGCGTGGCCTGCAACCTTTGCCTGGCCCGTCTCTTCCGGGATGCACCCATGACCTGCTACATCAATCCCCTCTGCGCCCATGAACACGATCCGCGCTTTTATCCCCAGCCGGTCAAAGAAGAGGATAAAAAGAAGATCATGATCGTCGGGGCCGGTCCTTCCGGACTGGAATGCGCCTATGTGGCGGCCCAGCGGGGCCATGAAGTCCATGTCTATGACAAACGGAACGAGCTGGGCGGCACCATCCTGGAGGCCTCCAAGGCCCCCTACGGCGACGATGAACTCATGACCTGCATCAACTTTCAAAAAACCCTCTGCAATAAATTCGGGGTCCAGTTCCACCTGGGAACCGAAGTGACCGATGAAATGATTTCCGACGAACTGCCTGACACCGTGGTCCTGGCTACCGGTCCGATTTATTCCCGCCTTACCGGCAAGGTAGCTGAGGGGGCCAAAGTGGTCAACATCCTGGATGTCATGGCCGGCAAGGTTGAAGTGGGCGAAAACGTCATCGTTTATGGAAACCGGAAACCGGGCATCGGCTGCGCCCTTCACCTGTCCAAACAAGGCAAGAAGGTCACCCTGGTCGGCAAAGAAAAGTCAGCCGGCTTTGACGTCAACCCCTCTTTCAAATGGCGGTATATGATCTACCTCCGGCAACACGGGGTCATGGTCTATAACGACTGCGATCTGGAAGAGGTGAATGCCGGCGAGGTCATTGTCAAAACCTATGACGGCTACCGATTTCCCTTGAAATGCGACACCATCATCCTTTCCGAACGGCAGGCCAACGAGAGTCTCAAGAAATCCGTCCTGGCGGAGGGGATTGAACATTTTGTCATCGGAGATGCCTTGGTGCCTCGTAACCTGTCCAGCGCCGTTCATGACGGCTACCGGGTCGGACTCCGGATCTAAGAAGGAGGTGTGCCATGCCAGTTAATGCGACCAAAGAAATTACGACCTTATGGAGAAATCTCCATGGTGCCCAGGATGAAATCTGCAAAACCTTTTACCGCTGGCGGCAGGCCGCCCTGGAAGCTGCCGGTCCGGAGGCCAAGCCCCTGGATGTAGCTCTGAAAGCAGCCGAGATCTTCGGCAAGGAAATCGGGAAAAGCTTCCTGCCCCGCCTCAATTGGCTCAAAGGCAAGGAGGCCTTTATGGGGAGTTTGGCCGGGCTCATAGCCGGTTCTTGGGCCAACGAAGGGGCCGTCACTCAGGTTGAAAAAGGCGAAAAGGCCAACGAGGTCATCATTAAATGCACCCGGGATCCCTGGCCCAGCTTCGCCAAAGATTACGGCGTTCCCATGGAAGAGGTTGCCCTGACCCGGGAGAAGATTCTTCAGACCATCCTGGAAGACGTGAGCGCCTTCTTTTGCATCAAGCTGGGTATTGAAATGCTCAAAGCCATCCCCAGAGGCCACGGCCTTTATATTTTCAGGCTCTACGAGATCGAAGGGTAAGGAGGTTGAATATGGCAGCTCAAGTGGATCCCAAAAAATGTACGATGTGCGGGGGGACCATGCAGCCGCTCTGCGTGGAGGTCTGTCCCGATGCCGCCATCCGGGTGCAGGATGGGCGAGTGGTGGTCACGGAATTCATCTGTGAGGACTGCAATGAATGCGGCTGTGTCTGTCCCGACCAAGCCATCAAGGTGCCTATGGAAAAGGTGACGTTCTAACAAGGTGGGTTTGAGATGTCGGATACTGGATAAAAACAAAAAACGATACTGGATGCTGGATAAAGACCCGTTCTGTATTGGTTTGTTTTCATCCAGTATCCAGTATCGGTATTTTATCCAGAATCGGATGCAAAATCCTTGACCCCTTGAATCCTTTGATTGCCCACCCTGGTGCAGGTGATCATCAAATGCCCAGAGAATCCATAAGGGACATAATGCCGGAGGAGAAAAGAAATGAAAGTCAACAAAATGGATCATATCTGTATCGCCGTTAAGAATTTGGATGAGGCTCGAAAGACCTGGGAACCTCTTTTGGGAAAAACAGGTCCTGATGATGCCTATATCGACGAACCGGAAAAGATCAGGGTAGCCCGTTACTGGGTGGGCGAGATCGGCTTTGAGCTCATGGAATCCACCACCCCGGATGGCGATGTGGCCAAGTTCATCGAAAAACGGGGCGAAGGGGTCATGCTCATCAGTTTTAACGTGGGCAATACCCGGGAAGCGGTCCAGGAGCTTCAGGGAAAGGGGTTTCCCTTTATTCCCGATCCCAAAGGAGAAATCGCCCGGCCTTTCCGGGACTGCGAGTTTGCCTTTGTCCATCCAAAAAAATTAAACGGCGTTCTGACCGAACTCATTGATTATAAGTGGGATGAGTTGAAGGGCAAGTAATAGACAACCTGACATCTTGGTTTAAAATTCGAAATTCGATCCGTCGCCGCGGACGAAACAAACTCAAATGATCAAAATCCAAAACTCGAAAGGTTTTTGTTTGGAACATTTGAATTTAGAAAATTTGGGTTTGTTTCGGATTTCGTGCTTCGGGTTTCGAATTTAGAGGTTTTTCCTGTTGAACGAGTCTGGAAAAATAGTCTATGGCCAAACGAAATGTTTTTGAAGTTTACCTGGTCTACGTTGATCCGGATCGCTGCGACGGCTGCGAGGAATGCATCAAATTCTGCCCGGTGGACGTCTTTGATATGTTCCACAAGGCCATACCGGCCCGGCCTCGACACTGCCTGGGCTGCCGGACCTGCGAGGGAGTCTGCAAGTCGAAGGCTATAGTGATTACGGAGATTTAAAAAGAGGGGTCAAGTAGGAAATAACCTGCCTGATAAACTCCCGGGGAAATATCGTTGAGGTTCATTCCGCCGAAAGCCGGAATCTAGTACCTTAAGCCATTTTTGGATCGCAGGTTTTGCGGGAGCGGAAACAATTGGCTCGTTATATGAACGTCTGATGTAATTTTTTTCTGGACCCTCGAACCCTTGAATCCTTGACCCCTTGAACCCTGGTATTTAGGACTTCGATATGAGTGATGCTATTCTGGTAATCGGCGGCGGCATTGCCGGCATCAATTGCGCCCTGAACGCCGCCAAATACGGCACCAAAGTCTATCTGGTGGATGATACCCCTAGTATCGGGGGCATGATGGCCCGCCTGGACAAGACCTTTCCTACCAATGATTGTTCCATCTGCATCGAATCCCCGGAAATGTACGAGGTAAACAATCACCCGCAAATCGAAATCCTGACCAACACCGAGGTTCGCAAGGTCAACCGGGTCAATGGAAACTTCAAAGTCAAACTCCAGAAAAAAGCCAAGTTTATCGATGAAGAAAAATGCACCGGCTGTGGAGCCTGCGTCGAGGCCTGCCCGGTCAGCTTGCCCGACGTCATGGACGGCAAGATCGGAGGTCGGCGAAAACTGATCTCTCTGGCCTTTCCCCAGGCGGTTCCCAATTGCGTTTACCTCGATCCGGACTGCCGTCACGGCCGGAAGCGGGACCAGGGTGCCTGTGTCGGAGGCTGCGTAGTAGACTGCAGCCAATGCCGGGAATGCCCCATCGCCCTCTGTGTCAAGGCCTGTCAAAAAGAAGGGAAAGATGCGATCCGTCTCTGGCAATCCAACAAAAATCTCGATCTGGAAGTAAAAAGCATCGTAGTCGCCGCCGGGATCATGGGCGCCCCTCCTCCCCAAGGTCTCTACGGGTATGATCTGTTTCCTAACGTCATCACCAATATTGAGTTCGAGCGTCTGATGAATGCCGGCGGTCCCACGGAAGGCCGGATCATCCGGCCTTCCGATCAGAAGCATGCCCAGCGCATCGCCTGGATCCAGTGCGCCGGCCGGGGACTGGTGACCGGTGTGCCCTACTGCTCCAAAGTCTGCTGCATGATCGCCGCCAAACAGACTATTATCACCAAGGAACATGACCCGTCGGTGGAAACCACCATCTTTTATAATGACTTGAAAGCCTATGGGAAAGGCTTTTGGGGTTTTTACCGCAAGGCCCTGGAGAGCGGGGTCCGTTATGTGCGGGCCCGGCCGCATGATGTCTGCGAAGATCCGGAAACAGCCAATCTGATTCTTCGCTTCGAGGATCTTGAAAGCGGAGATATCCGGACTCAGGAATGTGACCTTTTGGTCCTGTCCACCGGGTTGATCCCCAGCGACCGCAACGAAAAGCTGGCCAAGGTTCTCGGAATCGAGCTGGATAAATTGGGATACTTTAAAGAGGAAAACCCTCTTAGAGACCCGCTGGCCACCCGGATCGAAGGCATCTATGTCTGCGGCGGGGCAACCGGCCCCATAGACATTTCCGAATCAGTGGTCCAAGCCACGGCCGCCAGTATGAAAGCGGTATTAAGAAGACAAGATACTGGATAAAGACAAAAAACGATACTGGATGCTGGATAACTTCTAATACGCTATTTTGGGATTCTCATCCAGTATCCAGTATCCGGCATCCAGTATCGTTTTTTTATCCGGAAAAGGTTTCCAAATGAACGAAGAAATCAGGGTCGGTGTTTTTATCTGTGACTGCGGATCCAATATCGCCGGGGTGGTTAATGTCCCCGAACTGGTGGAGTACGCCAAAGGGCTTGACCGGGTCGTCTTGGCCGATGAAGGCCGATGGTCCTGTTCGGTGGACTACCTGGCCCGCTTACAGGATTCCATCAAGGAGCACAACCTCAACCGGGTGGTGATCGCCTCCTGTACCCCGCGCACCCATGAACCCTTATTTAAACAAACGGTCAAAGAAGCCGGGCTTAATCCCTATCTCCTGGAATTCGTCAGCATCCGCGAGCAGGTTTCCTGGGTCCACATGAAAGAGCCGCAGAAAGCCACCGATAAGGCCAAGGACCTGGTCCGTATGGGTGTGGCCAAGGCCGTCCTCCTGGAAGAAGGGGAAGAGATCCGCCTGCCGGTCGGCAGCGACTGTCTGATCATCGGGGGCGGGATGGCCGGCATGACTGCGGCCTTGCAAATCGCCGACCAGGGCTTTCAGGCCATCCTGGTGGAAAAAGAAGCCCGTCTGGGCGGACTGCTCAACAAAATATCCCACATCTCCCATGACCACTACAACCTGCCGGCTGAGGAAATCCTTCAGGAGATGATCGCCCGGGTGCAGGCCCATCCCCGTATAAAAATATTTTCCAATGCCGAAATTGAGAGCTTGGAGGGGTATATCGGGAACTACCGCCTGGTCCTGAAGGCTGACGGCAACCAGGTGAATTTCCCGATTTCCACCGTGATCGTGGCCACCGGCATGAAGGAGCTTGAACCGATTGGCTTGTTTGAATACGGCCGCGATCCGAAGGTCATCACCCAGCTTCAACTGGAAGAACGATTGAAAGCCGGCGGTTTGGGACCAATCAAAGATGTAGTCATGATCAACTGCGTCAATTCCAAAAACGATACCCGGGGCTGTTGTAATGTAGGTTGTCCCATTTCAATAAAAAATGCCCTGGTCCTTAAGTCCCTCTTTCCCGAGGCCCGCATTCATATTCTTTACCGCGACCTGAGTCTGGTGAAAGAGGAGCATTTCCCTTTGGATGCCGCCAAAGGGGCCGGCATCAAGTTTATCCGGTTTCCGGACAGCCGCTATCCTGAAGTAAATCAGGTCCATGGGGGGCTGCAGATAAAGGTCTATGATATCTTATTAGGCCGAGAACTCTCCCTTCCCTGCGATTTATTGGTTCTGACTACGGCCTTTACCGGTGACGATACGGTGGAAAAGGTCAAAGGACTCCTGAAGGTCTCCAGTAATGCCGAAGGGTTCTTTCAGGAAAGACATATCAAACTCGGGCCCTTGGATTTTCCGGCCGACGGCATCGCTCTGTGCGGCTGTGCCAAGAATCCCAAAAGCCTCAAGGAGACCTGTGAAGAAGGCTTAGGGGCGGCCATGCGGGTCTCCATCCCCATGAACAGGGGTTTTATTGAAGCCGAAGGAATCGTAGCCGAAATAGACCCCTCCCTCTGCAACAACTGCGGCATCTGCTGGAAGCGTTGCCCCTACACGGCCATCAAGGTGACCGAAGCCAAGGAACCGCTGGTCATCAAGGCCCTCTGCAAAGGCTGCGGCTTGTGCGCCGCCGACTGCCCGAAGGAGTGTATCACTATCGTTCATTATACCGATGCCCAGCTCCAGGCCCAAGTGGAAGCGGCTTTGGCCGAAAACCCAGGAGAAAAAATCCTGGGTTTTGTCTGCCACTGGTGCGCGCTGGGCGGTGTGGACATGGCCGGTGTCAGCCGCCTCCAATACCCGACTCATGCCCGATTGATCCGAGTCATGTGTTCGGCTCGGGTGCCCATCAAGCTGATCGAACGGGCCTTTGAACTGAAGGCCGGCGGCGTACTGGTGGCCGGATGCGAATTCCCCACCTGTCACTATATTTCCGGCAATTACGCCTGCGAAACACGGGTGAAACGGGCCAAAGGCAAGCTGGCTAAAAAAGGCTACGACCCGGATAAGCTCTGGAACGTCTGGTGTTCGGCCGCCGACGGCCCCAAGTTCGCCAACACCATGCGGGTAATGTCCAAGCAGTTAGGCCTAACATAAAGCTTTTTTATGCAATTTTTCTTTTCGCCACAGACGGACGCAGACCTTCAAATTGGATCTGGGGCGGTCCGTTATAAACCAAAACGGACCACCCCAGTCTTGCCAGCCCTTTCGGGCACAAATTCGGCTTTAGCCCGGACAGGATTTTACCGGCCTTAGTCGGCCGGAAAAATATCCCGTCTGCCTTTGTCCGTGTGGGTCTGTGGCAAAAAAATTGAGGTGTTCTTAATGCCAATGGCTGTAAAAATCGACGGCGTCAACATGTTCCGCACCTGCGAGCAGTGCGGCTATTGCAGCTCGGCCTGCCCGGTTTCCGGGGTCAACGGTTTTAATATCCGGCGTATCCTCAGGCATGCCGAATTGGATATACTCGATGAATTGGCGCCAACGCCGCTGCCCTGGACCTGCACCACCTGCGGACGATGCGAAGGAGTCTGTCCCAACGGCATCGCCATACTGGACATCATCCGTCCCCTTCGTTCCCTGTCCCCTCCGGAGTTTGTTCCAGACGGTCCGCCCTGCACCCTGGCCTGCCCGGCCGGAATCGATGTACCGGGGTATGTGCGGCTGATTGCCCAAGGAAAGCCCGAGGAAGCCTATGCCCTGATCCTCGGCAAAGTACCCTTTCCGGGAATCCTGGGCAGGGTCTGCACCCATCCCTGCGAAACCTCCTGCCGGAGAAGGGAAGTGAATCAGCCGATCGCCATCTGCGCCTTGAAGCGTTTTGCTGCGGATAAAGGAGGCCAAACCCCGGCGAGTTGGCTGACGATTTCTCCCGATACGGGCCGCCGAGTAGCGGTCATCGGCGCCGGTCCGGCCGGATTGACAGCCGCTTTTTATCTGCGTCGGAAGGGCCACTGGGTCAGCCTGTTCGAAGAAAAACCCAAACCGGGGGGCATGATGCGCTACGGCATCCCGGCCTATCGGCTGCCTGAAGATATTTTGGAAAATGAGATCAATCGGGTTTTGTCGGCCGGAATAGAGCTGAAAACCAATCAAGCCTTGGGCCGGGACTTCACTTTGGGGCAGTTACAGGCGGATGGATTTGAGGCGGTCTTCCTATCCCTGGGTCTTTCTTCGAGCCGAAAAATCGAGTTGGAGGGGGTCGCCCTGGACGGAGTCCTCTGGGGGGTGGACTTTCTTAAAGCCGTAAAAGAAGGACAAGCCCCGGACCTGAAGGAGAAAGTCATGGTCATCGGCGGCGGCAATGTGGCCGTGGATGTGGCCCTGACCGCCCTTCGGCTGGGGGCCAAGGAAGTAACCCTGGCCTGTCTGGAGAAGCGAGAGGAGATGCCGGCCAACCCCTGGGAGATCGAAATGGCCCTGGAAGAAGGGGTCAAGATCATGGCTGCCTGGGGGCCCCATAAGATTTTAGGGGATACCGGTCAGGTCAGCGGCATCGAATTGATCCAATGCACTTCGGTCTTTGACGCCCAGGGGTATTTCTGCCCCCGGTTCGGGGAGGCCAGAGAATCGCTGCCAATGGATCAGGTCATCCTGGCTGTCGGCCAGACAACCGACTTATCCTTTGTTCCGGGAGACCTGTCTCTGGGAATGGAAAAGGGGCTGATCGTTATTGACCCTGAAATCCTTCAAACCAATCTGTCCGGTGTCTTTGCCGGCGGTGACATCGTCAAAGGACCAGGCACCATCATCGAAGCCATCGCTTCGGGCCGGAAAGCCGCCTCTTCCATCGATCGATTTCTGGGAGGCGACGGCAATATCGAAGAATCTTTCACCTGGAATCAGGAGTCTGTTGACTATTCCGGTAAAAGGGAACAAGGTTTTGCCGATCAGCGGCGGGAAGAGAACCCTGTATTGCCCGTGTCGGAGAGGACCCCCGGCTTTCCCGAAGTGGACCTGCCTTTCACCGACGAACAGGCCTTGAGAGAAGCCGCCCGCTGTCTCCAGTGCGACTTGGAAATCCGCCTGGCCCTGGCAGAGGGCTAAGTCCTCAAGAGGGTGCCGCTAATTTTTATTTACTGTACCCTTTTGGCTTAATGGTCTAACCTTGGATCCTGGAACTATCTCCAGTCGATCAATGCCATGGACTTCGAATTCTTCCATGTATCTAATACGATATGGTTCTTCTTTCTTGACCCGAGCCATTGGATCAAGGGCCAGGTATTTTTTCTCTCCTAATTCACGATAAAGATCCCGTGCTACAAGACGCTCGATCAATTCATCCCAGAAACTGTCGTTTTCAAATTCTTCAATATAGTCCATCGAAGGATTCGTTTTTTCAAACTCCAGAGTCGGAAAATAGCTCTGCAATTCCGGGTCATAGTCAACCAAGTGGCCGTTTCCAAAGTCTTTGGCCAGACCGCAAATTTTCTGTTCTAAATCCCGATAGGGCTTGGTCTCCTCCGGCTCATCGATCTTGTGGGCATAGAGGATCCACTCAGCCATTTCAATCATTTCAAATAGGGTTTTAAATTCACTTTTTGTGATCTCGATTTTCATCTTACTTTTCCTCATGAATTGGGAGGGATGAAGTTAGGGCAATTTTTGGAAACCCACCCCTACCTGTTCATTATTTTCTATTTTCTAAATTCCGGCTTCCTTTTTTCCAGAAAGGCCGAGATGCCCTCCCTGGCCGCATCAGTGCAGGCGATCTCCCCGAAGCCCTGATAACCAATCTCCAGGGCCTCCGCCAGGGTTTCGGCCTTGGCAGCCGCCTGGATCGTTTTCATGGTAATGGCAACGGCCTCCCTGCTCAAAGGCCGTTTGCCGGCCAGAGGAGGATCGGGAAGCTGAAATTCAGGCAGATCCACCCTGCCCTCGGGAATCCTTTCAATCTTTCCCTGGAGGTTCTTGACCTCTTCAACAGCCATTTCAATCATCCCGGCATAATCATCGGCCAATTTTTTAACCAGCCCCACCTCCGCGGCCTCCTTGGCCGGGATGGGTCTGGCCAGGCAGATCATTTCATGAAAAAGCTTTGCCCCCTGAGGCCAGCGGCGATATGGCACGACGCAGCCGCCGATTCCGGGCAGGATGCCCAGGGTAATTTCCGGGAATTGAAAGGTGGATTTCCGGGTAGCCACGATGCCGTGGCAGCGCAGGGCCACTTCCAGACCGCCGCCCATGGCAAAACCGTTTACCGCAGCTACCACCGGCTTGTCCATCTGATCCATGAAGCGTTGGACCTTGGCGCAATCCCGACTATACTGAACTGCGGCCTCCTTGTCGCCCAGCATCTCAGGGAATTTTCCGATGTCCGCCCCGGCTGAAAAAGCCTGATTTCCATAACCGGTAATGACAAACCCTTTTACTCCCGGATCCTGGCTGTATTTCATAAGGACGGACAGGATTTCATCGGTGATTACATCGCTCAGGGCGTTCATAGCCTGAGGCCGGCGGAGGGTAATGATTTTAACGCCTTCTATTTCATCCAGCAGCAGGTAACGGTTGAAGTCCAGATAATAAGAGAGACCCTGCCTGGCTGAAGGAAACCCCGGCCGGTCCTTCTGAAATCGGCTCATAATGCGATTGACTTCCTTTTCGCCCAACTCCGCCATGATATCCAATACCCCTTTCCGAAAGCCGAGGGCTATCTGGCAGCCGAAGTTGAGGTCTTCCCGGGTCCCGATGCCGCGGTCTATGACGTCAAAGGCTTGCGAGAAAAGGATCCCCAGCAGCCGGTCCCGGATGGTCCCTTTCAAGGCCTCCGGCACCTCCACTTTAGCGCCCGGACGATGGGTCAGCCATTTCTCCACCGATCCCAGAATGGCAGCCGGTTTATAATGAGCGCCCTCTTCCATCTGGAGGGTGTTGGTTTCGATGATGATCGGATTTCCGTTGGCCAGATTCAGGACAAAGAACGGACCGGCGGAAACAAAGGCTTCGGCCACCTTGTCGATCTGGCCGGCGTTGGCCTGGTCCAGCAGATAGGCGGCATCGTTGCACCAGTTGTCGAAGATGCGGTCCAGCATAAAGCAAAGGGCATTATCCGTTACCATCGGGGCCTTGCCGGTAGCGGCAAAAAACCAGCAGAGCCAATCCACGGTATCCGGATCGGCCCCCGGCCAGTTGATTACTTCCACGGGAAGGGAACGCCAGGCCGGGGCAAAAAAGTGAGTAATGGTGGTCCGTTCCTGACGTTTCATTTTGTTAAAGATCCGGTCGGCCGGGATGGAACTGGTATTGGAGGTAATGATCGCCTGGTCGCTGACGATGCCTTCTACTGTCTCAAAGATCTTTTGCTTGATCGGGATGCGCTCCGTAGCCGCTTCGATAACCAGGTCGCAGTTTTTAATCTGAGCGTAATCCTGGGTATAGAGGATGCCCCCCAGGACTTCCCGGGCCTTTTCCTCTTTCATCTTCTTCATGTCCAGGGCTTTTTGCACATATCCGGCCAGCCTCTTCTCGGCCTTTTTGAGGGGCTCATCGGCTACATCAACCAGATATAACCGGATGCCGGGCAGGGCGCTCTTCAGGTAATAGCCGATGTCCGGGCCGATGGTCCCGGCGCCGATCACGGCGATTTCTTTGGGCAACGGCCTTTTCGGTTTCAGAAATAAGGGATTAAAAAACGAGGGGTAGAGTTTTTTCACTTGATCCATGGTTTGCCTCCTTAATGCACTTTATAAAAAGTTGAGATATATAAATCCGAAATTCGAAGCACGAAATCCGAAACAAATACAAATGACAAAAATTCAAATGTACTAAACAAGTTGAAGAGCCTGCCACGGAAAATACATTTTGCCCTTCCCCTTTCAGCTACGAGCTATGAGCTGTGAGCTATCAGCTTCTATAAGGCCCTCATCCATTCCGGCCTTAAGCCCACTTCCCCTTTAATGGCCCTGGCGATCAAGCCCAGGGCCGGTTCTTTGCCTTCAGGGAAGCGCACCTTAATCGGCAGGTAATTGGAGGCATGGTTGGAATAAAAAAGACCCCGGGAAAGCCGGGTGGCGGCCAGCATCTCTCCCAACTCCAGCAGCAGTTCTTCCACCGTCAGGGGCTCGAATCTTCCCTCGGCCTGTTCCCGGCCCAGGTCGGTATTGGGTAGGATCATAACCGTCAAGGCCCCCACGAAATTCGGATCCATTTCAGTCAACAGGCTGCCGGTAGCCCGGGCGTGTTCCAAGGACATTTCCTTTCCGGCGATACCCAAAAGGACGGTGACGGACAGTTTAATCCCGGCTTCTTTGATCCTCTGCCCCTGAAGGATCAAATTCTCACGGCTGCTGCCCTTGCAAATCTTTTTAAGCAGTTCAGGGTGGCCGGTTTCCACCCCCAGATAAACGATTCCCAGCCCCAGGGCCTTCAGTTGCCGCAGTTCATCATCGCTTTTCATCTTGATGCTTTTGGCGTTGGCGTAGAGCCCCACCCTCTTGACCCAGGGCAGATGCTCCCTTATCCGTTCCAGAATCCAGACCAGCCTTTTCTGGGGGATAATCAGGGCATCGCCGTCCATCAGGAAAACCCGGTCCTGGCGCCGGCAGATTCTCGCGGCAAACAGGATATCTTTCAATATCCTTTCTTCGGATTTGATCCGGAAGCGCTTTTCCTTATAGGTTCCGCAAAAGGAACACTTATTGTGGGAACAGCCGACCGTGACCTGAAGCAGGATGCTGAAGGCCTCGCTCGGCGGCCGGATGACCATGCCTTCATATTCCATCTCATCGTCTTGTACTTCATCAACCATGGGAGCTTTCTCCTTCAAGATGAACTCATTTCACTTCCGATTACTTACCATATCTCCGGGTAAGGAATAAATAGAATAAGAGGTTCCCCTTTCGATGATTTCATCTTCAGCCGTAACGTAATTTTACTCCGTTAGCCCTCCGCTTGAAGACATTTTTTGTTATTTTTCGCAATTTTTTTGTCCCCCGGCGTCCTTGAAGCAACAAAAGTTGGCCTTTGACGAATTCCGTCCTGTTGAAAATGGTTTTGCATTTCTATAACTATTCATTATTTCACGTAAATTTACTTATACCGTCCAGTTCTTTTCCTTGGTGTTTTTCTTGCAAGGATTTAAGTCGAATCTATTAATTTTTTCAACGCCCTGGGGTGACTGATCTACAGGTTTATGAATTTTTATCGTAACGAATCCTTATCCCTTGATTTTAGAAATCCTCCCCCAGGCCCACCGATCCTTTCAGGCCGTGACAACCGGCAAGGCTGGACCCTTATTGAAATGCTGACCATTATTGCGGTCATTGGTATTATCGCCGCTATCGGCATCCCTAATTTTTCAAACTGGATTCACAGCTTTCGCTTAAAAAATGCCGCCAGTGATATGATGTCCAATCTTCATAAGGCCCGAATGAGAGCGATCAGTCAGAATAGCAACTGTGTGGTGTCCTTTGATCTGACCGGTTCCGGGAGTTATCTCCTGTTTATGGACGACGGCGCGGGAGGAGGCACAGCCAAAAACGGCCTAAGAGACGGCTCTGAAGAACTGATCAAGAGTGTTTCTCCGGCCACCGATAATCCCGGCATTGCCTTAATCGGCGTCACCTTAGACGGGTCCTCCGCCTATGGGTTTACCCCCATGGGGTTGTCTTTCGCCAACCGCTCCGGATCCGTAGTTTTTCAAAATCAAAGCGGCACAACACGCCAGGTCGATCTTTCGGCCGGGGGAAATATCAGCCTTCATTGAGGTCGGGTATGGGATTTAGAAAGAAGCGTAACCAAAAAGGATTTACCATATTGGAGGTTTTGATTGCCGTCTCGGTCTTCTCCTTTGCCTTGCTGGCCCTGGCCCAAATGCAGATTATGGCTATTCAAACCAATGCCACCAGCCAGCAGCGAACCACGGCCATCACCTTGGCCCAGGATAAAATGGAAATTTTAAAAAGGCTTCCTTATACCCAGATCGGCACCGGCAACGACGTTTCCGGCCTGTTTGCCCGAAGCTGGAATGTACAGAACGATTTCCCATCGAGCGGGATGAAAACCATAAACCTCACGGTGAGCTGGGCCGCGGGTTCCAAGGCAGTAACGCTGCAGACCATGGTTACCCAATGAAAAAAAGATTTCCTTTTAAACCTGCGGCCATAAAAAAATTGTTTAAAAACTCAGGGTTTACCCTGGTTGAATTATTGGTGGCCATGTCCCTGAGCGGGATTATTGTTTCGGCGGTCTATAGCTTATTTATTCATCAAAACAAGAGTTTCATCGTTCAAGGGCAGGTGACCGAGATACAACAAAATCTCCGAGGTGCTTTGGAGATTATGGGCTTGGATATCAAGATGGCCGGCTTTGGATTTTCAACGACCGGAACAGCCTCCTACTATAACGGCAGCGGGATTGTCACTTTAAAATCGGTCGTGCCGACCAACAGCACTAACGGCCCGGATAGTATTCAAATCAGTTACGGAGATAACGCCCTCAAAACAAAACTAAGCGAACCCGCACTTAAGGCCACCCACTCCGCTCCCCTGTCGGTGGATAATACAGCCGGCTTTCAGGTGAACGATATCATCCTCCTCAGCGATGGGACCAATGCTTCCTTATTACAGATAACGGGCATCAATACTTCGCAGCTCCTGCATGCCTCGGTCTCGGGCAATCTCAACCCCCCGGCGGGCATGGATTTTTTTCCCAGGGACTACGTGAAAGGGAGTTGGGTCTATAAATTAAAAAATGGTTCCTATCGGATTACTAATGCCAACCCCAACCATCCCCGTTTGGAAGTGAACTGGGGTGGAGCCTGGACCGGCGGAACCTTTCAATCCCTGGCCGAAGATATCGAAGATCTCCAGATTGCCTACCGGGATGATGTCGGTATCTGGCATTATACGCTCTCCAACAGCACACCGCCCGGAAATATTCGAGATGTCCGGCTCAATCTGGTCGGCAGGTCCAGAGGACTGGACCCGGTTTTTTCAGGACGGCGGCCTGCGCTGGAGGACCGTCCCAGCGGTATTTTGGACAACCTGCGCAGGAGAACCTTAACCACCACCTTCATGATCAGGAATTTGGGGATTTAGAGATGAATGACTTCAGGGATTCCAAAGGGTTTAAGACCCTCAACAACAATAAAGGAAGCGCCTTAATCATTGCTTTGGCCGTCATGACCATCCTGTTGCTGATCGGCGGGGCCGGCCTGTTGATGTCCAATCAGGAGACCCAGATCTCCGGGAACGGGGTCCTGGTTAAAAAAGCCTTTTATGCCGCCGAAGCCGGAACGGAATATGGCTTGTCCAACCTGCGGGGTTTGCTTCAGAACACCCTCTACCCGACCATTAACATCCCGGCACCGACTATGGCGGGCTATGCCATCGAGGATTTTTCAGTCGTTAAACTCAATGCCACTCCCGTTCAGATGGATATTAACCAAGGCACCTATCGAGGCTTACAGGCCTTCCTCACCCGATACGAAATTAAAACCAAAGCCAGGGTGAACAACTCCAACACAAATGCCAGCGTCGGCCTGCTGGTGGATGATCAGCTTATCCCCATTTTTCAATTCGGGATTTTTTATTACAACGACCTGGAAATGATCCCCGGAGCCCGCATGGATTATTCCGGGGGCCGGATCCATTCCAACCATGATATTTACCTCCAGGCCAATGGGACCACCTTTAACATTAACGCCCCGATCACCACCGCCGGAGATATCATCAACGGGCAAAAAGACGGCACCGCCCGTTCCACAGGGACGGTTCAGATCATGGACGGGAAAAACCCTCCCGCCTATCAAACCCTGAATATCGATAGTCGTACCGCCGATTGGGCCAATCTGGCCATTAACCGATGGGATTATCAGGTTCAAACCAAAGACCATGATATCTTTCCGATCACCTTGCCTCTTCCCTCCTCCAGCAACACCATCGATATTATCAAACGAGGACAGGCAAGCGATCCGTCATTACTCAGAGAAAGCCGGTTGTACTGGAAAGCCGGGTTGAGAATTTTGGATGGGGTGGCCTATGACAAAAATGGAAATGTAGTTAACCTAAGCTATAATGACAGCGGTGTAATCAAGAATCCCATTTCTACTCATACTATGTATGACCAGCGCGAAGGGAAAACCATGCAGGTCACCCAGGTGGACGTGGACATATTGACGAACCCGTTATACCCTTGGCTGGCTAAAATAAATGACCCGCCCAGCGGCGGCGACCCCGGTATTTTTTATATCTCCGAAACCCCCTCGGTCAACCCGGCTGAAATTAACGCCGTACGCCTGGTTAATGGATCGGTCATCCCGGCCACCGGGCTTACGGTGGCCACCGACAATCCCCTTTATATTCAAGGCGACTATAATAACCCCGCCAACAGGCCTGCGGCCGTAGCGGCCGATGCCGTTACGGTCCTTTCCAAAAGCTGGAACAGCACCAGCGATAGCACCTCCAGCTTTGAAAATAATCTCAGCCACCGGGTTGCTGCCGCCACGACAGTTAATGCCGCTCTGCTCACGGGAAACCGGGAAAGCGCTTCCGGAGGACAATACAGCGGAGGCATAGAAAATTTCATCCGGTTCCTGGAGAATTGGACCGGGAAGCCCTTTACCTATAAAGGCTCCCTGGTTTGTCTCTGGCAAAGCGAGCAAGTGACCGGCAATTGGCGATACGGCTCTCCTGTTTATACCGCCCCGAACCGCGTCTGGTCCTATGGTATCGATCCTGCGCATTTGCCTCCGGGCACTCCCCGGGTTCGCTACATGCAGCGGATCCAGTGGTATCAGACCTTAAATTAGCCCGGGGGTTCAATCAAGGAGGCAACGTGAAAATTCTGCGTGTTGGCGGTCTTTCTGCTCTCTTACTCTTGGCCTTCGTTGTTTTGGTGTTTGCGCCGGCGGCGGCCAAGACGTCCGAAAAAGCGACTGCCCACCAGAGACCTGCCGATCTATCGGACCTGCCGGTCTCAACCCAGGCCCCTATTTCCGCTGCTCTGGGCCAGGATAACCCGGCCTATCATTTTCAGCCCATTGCCGACGGCTGGCGAGCCCGGCAAATGCGTCAGGGATTGGAAATCGATCTGGAGGCTGACGGTCTGGTGCTGCGCACCGCTGACCACCGATTAGCCCTGAAACTGGTGGCTTGGGGAAACCCTAAGGGGCTCCGGCTGGTATCGCCGTCCCTGCCCCAGACCACGGCCAATCGCATCGCCTATGCCCATGGCCGGCTGACGGAATGGTACCTCAATGGACCCCTTGGTCTGGAGCAGGGTTTCAGTATTGAGTGCCCACCGGACACCCCCTCCGGATTATTGGAAGAGGATGGCCGTGGGCTGACCCTGGCCCTGGCCGTTACAACTGATTTGGACCTCAGGCTGGACGCTGATAAAAAAGGGATTACTTTGAGCCGTCCCCATGGCCCGGCCCTGCTTCGCTACGGAGGGCTGACCGCCTTTGATGCCGCCGGCAAGGAACTGCCGGCCTGGCTGGAGCTCGAAGGTGAGGCCTCCACAATACTCCATTTACACGTGGACGACCGGGGGGCTGTCTATCCGCTGACGATTGACCCCTGGATTCAGTCCGCCAAACTGATTGACCCCAATGGGGCGGACTTCGACCAATTCGGGTACTCGGTGGCCGTCAGCGGAGACACGGCTGTAGTCGGGGCCTATGGCAACAACCTGTTCCACGGTGCGGCTTACGTCTTTGTTAGGCCCGTCTCCGGATGGGCTTCTATAGCCACTTTCTCCGCCAAACTGACCGCCTCCGATGGGGCAGTCAATGATTATTTTGGTGTGTCGGTGGCCGTCAGCGGAGACACCGTTGTGGTCGGAGCGGATGGCAACCTTGGACGCGGTGCGGCTTACGTCTTTGTTAAGCCCGTCTCCGGCTGGGCCACCACATCCAATTTCTCCGCCAAACTGACCACCTCCGATGGGGAAGACAACGACCGATTCGGGTACTCGGTGGCTATCAGCGGGGACACCGCCCTGGTCGGAGCCTATGGTGCCGGCCTAATACGGGGTGCCGCTTATGTCTTTGTTAGTCCCGTCTCCGGCTGGGCCACTACCTCCGCCTTCTCCGCCAAACTGACCGCTTCCGATGGGGTGGAGGATGACAATTTCGGTTTCTCGGCCGCCCTGAGCGGGGACACGGCTGTAGTCGCGGCCTATGGCCACAATCAGGGCTCCGGCGCCACTTACGTCTTTGTTAAGCCCATCTCCGGCTGGGCCACTACCTCCGCCTTCTCCGCCAAACTGACCGCTTCCGATGGGGCCGCTGGGGACAATTTCGGCTTTTCGGCGGCCATCAGCAACGATACCGTCATAGTCGGGTCCCCTTACGATCAAATCATTAGCAACTCCAGCCAGGGTTCGGCCTATGTCTTCGTCAAACCTCCAGGTGCCTGGGCCACCACTAATATCTTCAATGCCAAACTGACCGCTTCCGATGGAGCCGCCTATGACAATTTCGGCGTCTCGGTGGCCATCAGTGGCGACACCGTACTGGTCGGGGCCTACGGCAATGCTCTCAGTCGTGGGGCCGCTTATCTCTTCGATAAACCGGTCACCGGCTGGACCACTACCAATAACTTCACAGCCAAGCTAACTGCTTCCGATGGGGCAACTGTTGACAATTTCGGCGTCTCGGTGGCCATCAGCGGCCTCACTGCCCTGGTCGGGGCCTACTATGATGATATCGGGACGAATACCGATCAAGGCTCGGCCTATGTATTTACATCAGGGACGCCGAGTTTTTTCTCGCTCTATCTGCCCTTAATTATGAAGTAACCGGGGGTCCCCCGGCAGAAATCGAAGCTGAGGAGATCTCTTAACTCTTCCAAATAGTACAAGTCCCCTCCCCCCATTCAAAAAAATTTTCATTCTTCTGATCTGTTTGCTGGTCGCCTATCATCCCTAAAAGCAAACCGCTCTATCTTGATTTCTGTTGACATCCTAAAAATTTTTCGGTAAAGGATAGTGAACTTGTTTGACGGCGATTGTGGATTTGTTCTTTTTGACTGATATCAACTGAATAGGAGGGTAAAATGACTTTTACAGGCTTTGTCGAAGGCCCCCTGGTCTGGATTGCCTTTCTCACCTTTTTTATCGGGAGCGCCCTGCGACTCCTTTTTTTCTTCACCCTCAGTACCAAAAAAGATAAGCCCGTCTATCATTATTACAAATCAAAATGGATGTTCCTTTCCATCTTACGCTGGCTTTTCCCGGTTAATCCGGATCTCAAAAAAAATCCCGTCTTTTCCATCCTCGGTTATATCTTTCATATCTGTCTTTTAGGCGTGCCCATTTTTTACGGAGCCCACATCTATGAATGGGAGCAAAGCCGTTTTGGCTGGAAATGGTGGACCATGCCCGACAAATGGGCCGACTGGATGAGTCTTGTCCTCCTGGCCATCGCCATCTTTTTTATCATTCGCCGCATTGTCCTGGCCGAGGTCCGGATCATTACCCAGGTTTCCGACTATTTACTGATCCTCATCTGCGCCCTGCCCTTCCTGACCGGGTATGTTAATGCCCACCCGGACGGGACCATCTATAACTGGCTTACCGCCCTCATACCCATTTACAGCACCTACCCCAGGGAACTCCATATCCTGACCGGTGCCTTGATGATGATCGTGGTGCCCTTTAGCAAGCTTTCCCACTGGGTCCTGTTTTTTACGTCCCGTATGGTTACCGGGGTCGAATTCGGCCGACGCAACTATACCGTATAATTTTTCTCATTCATAAAAGGGAGGAAAAGAATTATGGCCGAACCGCAAGCCAAACCTCAACGCCCGGAAATTCAAATCAATCCTGAAGCCATAAGACAGGCTGTCGATGCCCGGCTGAATGCCCGGCTTAAGATGTGGATGCGTATCTGCGCCCATTGCGGGCTTTGTGCCGACACCTGTCATTTTTATACGGCCAAAAACAAAGATCCCCGGATGGTGCCATCCTTCAAGGCCCAAAAATTGAAAAAACTGGTCAAGAAGAAGGGAAACGTCGATCAGGCCTTTATGGACGAACTTTATGATACCGCCTATGGGGAATGCACCCTCTGCCGCCGCTGTACCCTCTATTGTCCTTTTGGGATCGATATGGCCATGATGGTGGCCACCCTGAGAGGAATCCTGACCTCCCAGGGAATGACGCCGGAAGGCTTAAAAGCCGCCATCCAAAATTATCTGGAAACGGGCAACCAGATGGCGGTCAGCGAAGAGGACTGGGTGGAAACCCTGAAGTGGATGGAAGAGGAACTGCAGGAAGAACTGCCCGGGGCCACCATCCCGATTGATAAAAAGGGCGCCAAGATCATGTACACCGTCAACGCCCGGGAACCCAAATATTATCCCCAGGATATCCAGATGGCGGCCAAGATCTTTCATGTGGTCGGGGAGGACTGGACTTTTCCCAGCAAACCGGGTTGGGATGATACCAACCTGGCCATGTTTGCCGGGGATATCAAAACGGCCGGGTATATCGTCAGCTTAATTAAAGAACAGGCGGAGGCCCTGCAGGTCAAACGTGTCGTCATAACCGAGTGAGGCCACGCGCTCAGGGCCGTTCAGTTTGAAGGGCCGATCTGGTTAAAAGGCGATTATAAATTCGAGGTGGTTCACAGTGTAAAACTCTTTGCCGAATATATCCGGGAGGGCCGGCTGAAGTTTACCCGGAAGATGACCGAGCCGATTACTTATCAGGACCCCTGTAACGTATCGCGCAGCGGGGGACTGGCCGACGAAGCCCGGTTTATCATCAGCCACATTGCCGAAGACTTCCGGGAAATGACCCCCCACGGGAATGACAACTACTGCTGTTCCGGCGGCGGCGGAGCCATCCCCATGGGCCCCCCTTTCAAACGGCGCCGTATGGAAGCCGGAAAGGTTAAGGCCGATCAGATCAAGGTCACCGGAGCCAAGATCGTCATCTGCCCCTGTCACAACTGCTACGACCAGGTCCGGGACCTGGGCAAGGAATACGATCTGGGGATCAAGGTCATGTCCTTCAAAGAGATCTTCGAAGAGATTATGTACATCCCTGAGGAGCTGAAGGCCAAGGAGGAAGAGGAAGAAGAAGCCGAGGGAGGAAAAGAAGGGGGCGGGGAAGAATAAAAACAGTTCAAACCTCAAATTTTATAATTCAAATGGCAAAATGAACAAAAAAGCCGCTTGAATTAGCCAAGCGGCTTTTTTGTTTCTTCCAGGGAAAAGCTGATGGCTCAGTCCACCTGCGGGCGGGGGAGCAGTCCGGCCATCTCGGCGATCTCAGGGACCCGTTCTTCCCACTCGATGGCCATAATGTGGACTCCGGCGATGCCCTTCATTTCCTTGAGACGTTGAATGGTCTCAATGCAGATGGCGATCCCTTCTTTGGCCTGGCTTTTCTTGTCAACGCCCTGAAGCCGCTTGATGAGCGCATCGGGAACATCCATGCCGGGGACCAGATTCTTCATATATTTGGCCATACCGACCGACTTCATGGGAGTGACCCCGCCTAAGATATAGACCTTTTCATCCAGCCCCATATCGCGGGCCTGCTGCATGAATTTCTCAAACCGGTCCATGTTGTAAATGCACTGGGTCTGGACGAAATCCACACCGGCGGCCACCTTCTTTCCAAGTCGTACGGCCCGGAACTCCGCCGGGTCGGCAAAGGGGTTAGCAGCGGCTCCGATAAACATCTTGGGCGGATATTCGATCTCTTGATCGTTGATAAACTTGCCTTCGTCCCTCATTTTCTTGACGGTCTGGATGAGTTGCATGGAATCTAGGTCGAAAACATTCTTGGCCGAGGGGTGATCACCAAACTTCTGGTGGTCGCCGGAGAGACAAAGCATATTCCGGACCCCTAAGGCATAGGCCCCCAGAATATCACTTTGTATGGCGATGCGGTTCCGATCCCGGACCACCATCTGCAGATTGGGTTCCAGGCCTTCCTGTATCAACAGCAGACAACCGGCAAAGCTGGACATGCGAACCACTGCCGTTTGGTTGTCGGTGACATTCACGGAATCCACTACGCCCTTAAGATGGGCGGCTTTTTTCTTAATGACTTCCGGGTCCGCACTCCGGGGAGGACCGCATTCACCGGTAACGGCGAACTGACCGCTGCTTAATATTTTTTCTAACCTGCTTCCTGATTTCATAGCCTCAGATCCTCCCTGATCATTTTTCTGGGTCCGCCGTCGCGGCTGGTAGTCCAATCCTTACAAGGGATGACCCGGTTCAGCTTGTCTAATTGGCCCAGCCCCTGGAGCCGGTCATAGATCAATTGCCAGACGCAGTCCACATCCTTGCTGATTTCGCACTTCCCGTTGGCCGATCCCCCGCAGGGCCCATTCAGGAGACTCTTGGAGCAGCGGGCGATAGGACAAAGGCCGCCGAAATTATGAATCCCGCAGGCCCCGCAGGCCTGGCAGAATTCGGCAAAAACGCCATGCTCCAGAGAACCCCCGATAAAAGTGGTATTGAGGCCGGGAAAGACCATCTTGTCCATATAGCGGCCGGCGATGTATTGGGGACCGACGCTGCAGGCGATGGAGATAACGGCATCCCGATCCTTGAGCGGCCCTTCGAGTTGGTCGATGTATTCGGGGTCGCATTGACGTTCCAGAGTGATCTCCTGGACATCGGCTTCCTGGCCATCCTTTTTTCGGGCGATCCGAAGCTCGGAAGCCAGTATTTCCACTTCCTTCTTTCCTCCGGCATTGCAGACCGTCACGCAACCCTTGCATCCGGCCACCAGGATTTTTTTATACGGTTCCAGCATGGCCAGGATTTCGCTTAGGGGTTTTCTTTCCGCTACTACCATCGTTCTTCCTCCATCTTCTGGATACTGGATGCTGGATACTGGATGTTAAAACTTTTTTGTTTCTTGTTTACCAGTATCAAGTATCCAGCATCGAGTATCGTTATTATCATTTTTCAGGCCGCCTTGGCTGCCGGTCTTATGGGGCTGGGCCCCAAGGCCCGGATCTTTTCGGTCATTTCCCGGGCGATTTCAGCGAAGCGCGGTCCCTGGGCGGCCGAAAGGTTGTACATGGCCACCCGGTCCTCTTCGATTCCCAGGTCTTTGAGTATCTTTTTTACGGCCTCCACGCGTTTGCGGGCCTTGATATTTCCGTTAAGATAGTGGCAGTCGCCTTCCAGACAACCGGCCACATAGACCCCGTCGGCCCCGTCTTCAATGGCCTTCAGCAGGTGGATGACATCCACCCGGCCGGTGCAGGGCATCATAATCACCCGGACATTGGTCGGGTATTGCAGTCGCATGGAACCTGCCAGGTCCGCAGCGCTGTAGGCTCAGTACTGGCAGCAAAAGGCGACGATTTTGGGTTCGAATTGTTCTGTCATTAATAACTCCTTAATAAAAAGGGTTCGAGGATTCAAGGATTCAATCCCGCCAAGGCGGGACTGGAACCCTCGACCCCTTGGCCCCTGTTTTTTTAGGCTGCCTCCATCAGGGCATCCACCTTGGCGATGACCTGCCTGTCGGTGAAATGCTGCAGGGTGATGGCCTTGCCCGGACATTCGGCCACGCAGACCCCGCAGCCCTGGCACTTGGAGACGTCGATCTCGGCCGCCCCGCTCTCGCCGATCACCGGTACCTTGAAGGGGCAGGCCCGGACGCAGGTCAGGCAAACCGCGCAGAGATCCGGGTTGACCACGGCCACCACGCCGCCCACCTGGACGGAGTCTTTGGAGAGCAGGGTCAAGGCCCGTCCTGCGGCCGCCTGGGCCTGGGCGATGCTTTCATCTATCGGTTTGGGATAGTGAGCCAACCCGCAGAGATAGATGCCTTCGGTGGCAAAGTCCACCGGCCGCAACTTCATGTGGGCCTCCAACAAGAACCCCTCGCTGTTCAAGGACACCTTATAAGCATCCACCAGTTCTTTGACCGGGTTGGGGATGATGGCCGAGGCCAGGGTCAGAAGATCTGCCGAAAGAAGGATGGGTTCACCCAGCACATGGTCAATGACCTTCACCGTCACCTTATCCCCGGCTACGTGAACTTCGGGCCTGTTCTCCAGGTCAAAGCGGATAAAGAAAACCCCTTTGTCCCGGGCCTCGCGGTAAAGATCCTCCCGGACCCCAAAGGTCCGGATGTCCCGGTAGATGATATAGATATCGATTTCCGGGTTCAGCTTCTTCAAAGCCAGAGCGCTCTCCACGCTGTGGGTGCAGCAGACCTTGCTGCAATAGGGGCGCTCCGGTTCTCGAGAACCCACGCATTGTATAAAAACCGCGGTCTGGGCTTTGCTCACCCGGGGGTCTTGGGCGGTAATAGCCTGATCCAACTCCAGGGCGGTCAGAATCCGTGGATCCTGCCCATAACCGTAGACATCGGGTTTCCATTCCTGGGCCCCGGTGGCCAGTATGGCCACCCCATGCTCGAATTGCTGGGTTTGACCGCCCTGATTCAGGGTGGTGGTGTAATTCCCTACAAAACCCGAACCATGCTCCACCACGGTGTTGTAAAGGACCTGGATCTTCGGATGACTGCTAACCCTGGCGATCAGGTCCCAGACATGGGCCTGGATATCTTCCCCCTTCCAGGTCTGGCGGAGCTTAAGGGCGTTGCCACCCAGGGTATCGGTTTTTTCGACCAATTTAACCTCATAGCCCTGCTGAGCCAGGTTAAGCGCCCCGGTCATCCCGGCGACCCCGCCGCCGACCACCAGGGCCGTTTTCTTCAACCCGAAGGAGACCTTGTGCAGGGGCTCCAGCAGGGAAACCCGGGCCACGGCCATCCTCACCAGATCCTTGGCCTTCCCGGTAGCCGCAACCGGATCACCCTGGTGAACCCAGGTGTCCTGGTCCCGGATATTGGCCATATCAAAAAGGTAGGTATTTAAACCAACCTCCCGGATGGTCTGCTGAAAGAGGGGTTCATGGGTCCGGGGCGAACAGGAGGCCACCACCACCCGGTTGATCCCTTTTTCCTGAATGACCTCTTTCATCTTCTCTTGGGTATCCTGAGAACAGGTGAACAGGTTATCCTCCACATGAACCACATGGGGCAGGGTTTTGGCATACTCCCTGACCGCCGGCACATCGGCTACCCCGCCGATATTGATACCGCAGTTACAGACAAAGACCCCCACCTTAATGTCTTCTCCAGCGAAGTCTTTTTCAGGGGGGAGGTCCTGGAAGCGGATAAGCTGATTGCGGCTCTCGGCAATGCCTTCCGAAGCGGCACAAGCGGCGGCTGAAGCCTCCATCACGGCCTGGGGAATGTCCTTGGGACCGTTAAAGGCACCGCAGGTGAAAATGCCCGGCTTTTTAGTGGCTACCGGGGTAAAGCTGCTGACCTGGGCAAATTGGTTTTTATCCAAAGGAATCCCAAGTTTTTCGGCCAGATCAAGGGCTTCCGGGGAGGTCTCCAATCCTACCGAAAGGACGACCAGATCAAATTCTTCCTGAATCACTTCCCCTTTTTCCGTAACATACTGGATCAGGAGATTATCGCTTTCGTGGATCGGATCAATGGAATGGATCCGGGACCTGATAAAACGAACCCCCCGCTCTTCCTCGGCCCGGTTATAGTACTTTTCAAAATCCTTGCCGTAGGTCCTCATATCCATAAAAAAGATGGCCGTATCCAGGGGATGGGCGCTGTGTTCCTTGGCGATCACCGCCTCTTTGATGGCGTACATACAGCAAACCGCCGAACAATAGCCGTGGTCGCAATGGTTGATATCGCGCGATCCGACGCACTGCAGCCAGGCGATCTTTTCCGGCTCCTTATGATCGGAGGGTCGGATCAGATGCCCCTCGTAAGGACCGGAGGCGGAAAGGATTCGCTCGAATTCCATGCTGGTCACCACATTGGGATGATGGGCATAGCTATAGGCGTCATAGAGGGTCGGGTCAAAAGGCTGGAACCCCGGCGCCATAACGATGGATCCCACGTCGATAACCCGTTCCTGGGGACGCATCTCGTGGACCACCGCCTCGGCCAGACAGGCCTTGACGCACTGATAGCATTCGGAACAAATACCGCATTTCAGACACCGTTCGGCTTCGCTCAAAGACGTTTCTTCGTTGAAGCCCTGGGCGACTTCCCGGAAGTTTCCTTCCCGGGCGGCCGGGGCAATTTTTTCGATCGCCATCCGGGGCTTTGTCAGGACCCCTTCCGTAGGAGGTTTTTCATAGGACCAATCTTCTTCCCGCCCGGCCTTCAGATCGATCCCGTTGAGATACCTTCGGATGCTTTCAGCCGCCTTCTTGCCGCTTTCCACGGCTTCGACCACCGACTTGGGTCCGTAAAAAACATCGCCGCCGCAAAATACCCCCGGAATGGAGGTTTCCAGGGAAACGGGATCGCCCTGGAGTCCCCCTCTGGGGGTCACGGATATCCCCTGCCCATCGGCAAAGGCAAGATCGGCCGCCTGGCCAATGGCGACAATAACCGTATCTCCGGTGATAGTGGTCAGGTCGGCTTCATCATAGGTCGGCCGGAAGGCCCTCTGGGCGTCGAAGACGGCCGTGCAACGTTTGAATTCAATGCCGGAGACGCGGCCGCCCTCCTGGAGGAATTGTTTCGGGCCCAGGCTGTTGACAATCCGAATCCCCTCTTCCAGGGCCTCTTCAATTTCATAATCCCAGGCCGGCATTTCCTTCCGTTTTTCCAGGCAAATCAGGGTGACTTCCTCCGCCCCTTTCCGCTTGGCGGTCAGGGCCACATCCACGGCCACGTTACCGCCGCCGATGACCAGGACTTTTTTACCTAAGACAACCGGGTTCCCCAGGGCCGAGTCCTTGAGATATTCCACCCCTTTGAGCACGCCGGGAAAATCTTCGCCCGGCACATTCAAGCCCCGGCTGACATGGAGGCCGGTAGCCAGGAAGACGGCCTGGAAGCCGTCGCTCTTCAACGAATCCAGGGTAATATCCTGTCCGAAAGTGACCCCGGTCTTGATCTCCACCCCGAGGGCCTCGATCGTTTGAATCTCCGCCAGGAGAATGTCCCGGGGCAGGCGATATTCGGGTATGCCGACCGCCATCATGCCGCCGGCGACCGGAAGTTTTTCATAGACCGTTACCGGGTAGCCCTCCTGGGCCAGGAAATAAGCGGCCCCCAATCCGGCCGGACCGGAACCGACGACGGCGATTTTTTCCGCCTTAGGTTCCTTCATTTTAGGCACATAGCGGTCTGCCCGGGCCAGGTCCTCATCGGCCAGGAATCGGTGCAGAACCTGGATGGCCAGGGGTTGATCCACATCCCCCCGGGTGCAGATCCCCTCGCAGGGATGGTGGCAGACCCGGCCGCAAATGCCGGGGAAGGGATGAGCCTCTTTGAAAAGAGCCAGGGCCTCCTGATATTTTTTCTGATTAATAAGGGCGATAAATCCCTGGACGCTGACATGGGCCGGGCAGGTGGCCTTACAGGGGGCCGTGCCCCGTTTCTCTATGGCATAGGCGCTGGGCATGGCCTGGGGATAAAACTTATAAGCGGCTCGCCGGCTTCGGAGGCCCATATCGAACAGATTGGACACCTCGATCGGGCAGGCCTTGGCGCATTCCCCACAGGCCGTACACTTGGCCGGATCAATATATCTGGGATGTTCCAGGATCTTGACCTGGAAATTTCCCGGCTGGCCGCTGACGCCCTCGACTTCCGTCAGGGTCAGCAATTCGATATTAAGGTGCCGTCCGGCTTCCACCAATTTGGGCGAAATAATGCACATGGAGCAGTCGTTGGTGGGGAAGGTCTTGTCTAATTGGGCCATCACCCCACCGATGGCCGACTTCTTTTCCACCAGGTAGACATAAAAACCGGAATTGGCCAAATCCAAGGCCGTTTGGATTCCGGCAATCCCGGCCCCGACCACCATCACCGATCCTACTTTTTTATCTTTGGTTTCTGACATATTGAAAACCCTTGCTAATGATTCAATTGGTATAGGAATTCCATCGGATTGGTCTCATCCCGCCTAATCACCGCTACGGTCGTCCATCCGGGATGGTAAAAGATCCGCTTCTGGTCGGGAAGGGAGGACAAGGGAGGGTTAAAAAAAACGCCAGTGCCCAGGGATCGGGATCCCCGGGCACTGGGCTTAGTTAAAAAAGACCCTTGGTCTTCCCGGTTTTAACATCCACGTCGATCCGGCGAAAGGCGGGATCGGAGGAAGTCCCCGGCATCAGGGTGATGGTGCCGGCCACGGGGCAGAGGAACTTGGCTCCGGAATAGATCAGCACATCCCGGACCGGCAGGGTCCAACCCTTGGGAACGCCCTTCCTGGTCGGGTCATGGGTGAGGCTCAGGTGGGTCTTGACCATCATGGTGGCATAATCGGCATATTTGGGATTGCCTTCCAGCATTTTGGCCTTGGCTTCTGCTTCAGCAGTCCAGGAAACACCGTCGGCCCCATAGACTTCCTTGGCCACCTTGGCCACCCGGTCGCGGAGCTTCATTTCCAGGGGATAGAGGAACTTGAACTTAGACTTGTCGTTGCAGGCATCGATAACCGCATCGGCCAGTTCCAAGGCCCCGTCGCCGCCGTCGGCCCAATGGGTGGACAGGGCGCAGCGGGCGCCGGCTTTTTCGGCGTACTTCCGCACCATGGCGATTTCATCCTTGGTGTCGGTATGGAAGGCATTGATGCAGACCACCGGGTTCATGCCGGATTTTCGGATGACCTCGATGCAGTGCACCATATTGGCTACCCCCTTCTCGACCAGGCCCACGTTTTCCTTGGTATATTCTTCAGGCAGGGCCAGGCCGGCTACGACCTTGGGGCCCCCGCCGTGCATCTTCAAGGCCCGGATGGTGGTGGTCAGGACCGAGACGTGCGGCTTTAGTCCGCTGTAGCGGCACTTGACATTCCAGAATTTCTCAAACCCGATATCAGCCGCAAAACCGCTCTCGGTTACGTGATAATCAAACAGCTTCAAACCGACCCGGTCGGCGATAATCGAGGATTGGCCCACGGCGATATTGGCGAAAGGACCGGCGTGAACCAGGCAGGGCTGGTATTCAGCCGTGCACATCAGGGTCGGGTTAATGGATTGGACCATGAAGGCGGTCATGGCCCCGCCGACCTGAAGGTCGCCGGTGGTAACCGGGTTGCCTTTCTTGTCGAAGGCGACCGTGATTTCGTCCAGGCGTTTACGCATATCAGCCAGGTCGTTGACAATGGAGAGGATGGCCATGACCTCGGAGGAGACGGCGATCCCGAACTTGGACTGCATCATGTAGCCGTCCATCCGGCCGCCGATACCGATGATAATGTTTCGCATGGCCTGGGCGCAGAAGTCGATGATCCAGCCCATTTCCACCCGGGTAGGATCGATATCCAGCCGCCGCATCCGGGTCAGGCGTTTCAATTGTTCGTCGTTGTAGTTGCGCTCGTGCTGCATCCGGGCCGTCATGGCCACCATGGCCAGGTTGTGGGCGTTCATAATGTTGTTGATATCGCCGGTGAGGCCCATGGAGAACTCCGTCATCGGTATCAGCAGGGCGTTCCCGCCGCCGGCCGCCGTTCCTTTGATGTTCATGGTCGGTCCGCCAGAAGGCTGGCGCAAGGCGCCGCCGACATTGACGCCTCGCTTGCCCAAACCTTCCATAAGTCCGCAGGAGGTGGTGCTTTTCCCTTCTCCCAGGGGGGTGGGGGTAATGGCTGTGACTTCGATATATTTCCCATCCGGCTTGTCTCTTCAGGCGATCCATGATTTTCATGAAATCCATACGGGCCAGACGGCCGTAAGGGATCAGTTCATCCCGGGTCATTCCCAGCTTTTCCCGCCATTCCTCGGGACGGGGCATCTTTTTCTCAGCAGCTTCGGAGATCTGCCAGTCCTTCATCTTTACCGCATTGTAGGCCATAGAACCCTACCTCCTTATATTTATAATATCGCGCTATTTTATCCCTAATAAACTCGCATTATCTATCACAATGGCCCCTGACCGTCAACCTTTAAATTAGGATATTCGGGAAATGTAATCATGGGAAAAATTGGGATTCGGACCAAACCTTTTTTTATTAAACCATTTGATTTTCTTAAACCTTCTTCCCGGGGTCCGCTTACCCATTGCTTTTCCGAACCGGGGCCCTGGCCTGGGTCCAAGAAAATTTTGACAGGATGGATCTTATATGCTAAAAATTTCACGCAACCTCTCTTAGCCTTAGTCGGTCGGGAAACATTAATCTTCAAAAAATCAAGGAGCGAAACCGTGTTCGAAATCTTAGCCAAAGAAGAGCTGGCCCAGGGCACTGTGGTCGGCAATGTCATTAAAGCCCCCCTGATTGCCAAAAAAGCCAGACCCGGGCAGTTTGTCATCATCAGAGTCAATGAAACCGGGGAACGAATTCCCTTAACCATGGCCGACACGGATCCGGAGGCCGGGACCATTACCTTAATTTATCAGGTCGTCGGAAAATCCACGGCCCTGATGAAGAGCCTTAAGGTCGGGGATGGCTACCAGGACATTTGCGGTCCTTTGGGACAACCGACCCATCTCGAAAAACTGGGAACCGTCATCTGTGTCGGCGGAGGTACGGGCGTAGCGGTCCTGCACCCCATCACCAAAGGGATGAAGGCCGCCGGAAACCAGGTCATCGCCATTATCGGAGCCCGGACCAAGGACCTGCTTATCCTTGAGGACAAAATGGGCCAGGCCTCCCATGAGCTGCGGGTTTGCACCGATGACGGCTCCTATGGCCATCATGGCTTTGTGACCGACGTCCTGAAAGAATACCTGGACAAAAAAGACCCGGTGGCCCTGATTGTGGCCATCGGACCCGTTCCCATGATGAAATTTACCTGTAAGCTGACTGCCGCGTATGGGGTTAAGACCCTGGTCAGTTTGAACCCTATCATGGTCGATGGAACCGGGATGTGCGGTTGCTGCCGGGTTTCGGTCGATGGGGCCACCCGTTTCGCCTGTGTCGACGGACCTGAATTTGACGGTCATAAGGTTAATTTCGATGAATTGATTCAAAGGCAGCGGGCCTATCTGGAACAGGAAAAACTCTCCCTGGAAAAATTTCAAGCCCGTCAGTGCCAGTGTCAAGCCTAAGAAAAGCTGGGGTCCGGGGGCCAAGTCCCGCCTTGACGGGATTGAATCCTTGAACCCTCCTAAATAGTATGGAGGAAAAGATGACTGAGGAAACCAAGAAAAAAGAGAAGATCCCGAGACAAAAAATGCCCGAACAGGAACCGAAGGTCCGGGCCCGAAATTTTGAAGAGGTTCCTTTAGGCTATTCGGCCGAAACGGCCCAATTGGAGGCCGGCCGCTGTTTGCAGTGCAAAAAACCGACCTGCATCGAGGGCTGTCCGGTTCAGATCGACATTCCGGCCTTTATTAAAAATATCAAGGAAGGGGATTTCTCCGGGGCGATTATGAAGCTCTGGGAAAAGACCAGCCTACCGGCCGTCTGCGGCCGGGTCTGTCCCCAGGAAAGCCAGTGCGAAGCCCTCTGCATTTTAGGCAAAAAGGATGAACCGGTGGCCGTCGGGCGTCTGGAACGGTTCGCCGCCGACTGGCAGCGTCTCAAGGGTGAATTTCAACTTCCGGTTAAGGCCGCCCCGACCGGGAAGAAGGTGGCCGTAATCGGGTCCGGTCCCTCCGGACTCACCGTAGCCGGGGACCTGATCCTGAAAGGACATGAGGTAACCATCTTTGAAGCCTTCCATAAAACCGGCGGGGTCTTGATCTACGGTATCCCTGAATTCCGCATGCCCAAGGCCATCGTTCAGGCCGAAGTGGATACCCTCGAAAAAATGGGGGCCAAGATCGTCTGTAATGCCGTCATCGGCCGAACCCAGACCATCGATGAGCTGATGACCGAGGAAGGTTTTGAAGCCGTCTACATCGGGGTTGGGGCCGGACTTCCGATCTTTATGAATATCCCCGGTGAAAACCTGATCGGTATTTATTCGGCTAATGAATACCTGACGCGCTCCAACCTGATGAAAGCCTATCGTTTCCCGGAATATGACACCCCGATCGTCCTGGGAAGGAACGTGGTCGTCCTGGGGGCCGGCAACGTGGCCATGGACTCGGCCCGGACCGCTCTGCGTTTAGGGGCCGAAAACGTAAAAATCGTCTATCGCCGCTCCCGGGATGAAATGCCGGCCCGGGGTGAAGAGATCCATCATGCCGAACAAGAAGGGGTGGAGATGCATTTGTTGACCAATCCCACCCGCTTCATCGGCGACGAGCAGGGCCGGGTAGTGGCCATGGAATGTATCAAAATGGAATTGGGCGAACCCGATGCCTCGGGCCGCCGGCGCCCCATCCCTATTCCGGGTTCTGAATTTACCATGGAAACCGATCTGGCGGTCATTTCCATCGGAGCCGGGGCCAATCCCCTGATCACCGCAACCACCCCGGGCCTCCAGGTCAACAAGCGGGGCTATATCCTGGCTGATGAGAAGACGGGTAAAACCTTCAAGAAAGGGGTTTGGGCCGGAGGAGATATCGTTACCGGTTCGGCCACCGTTATCCTGGCCATGGGGGCCGGTCGCCTGGCCGCCAACTCCATCCACGAATATTTGACCATAGGCTGGTAAATCCCGAAGATACTGGATACTTGATACTGGATATTGGATAAAAACTAGTAATCAAGAGCACAGTCCAGCATTAGCATCCAGAAACCAGTATCCAGAAACTAGTATCCAGAAAATGATCGACGTCCAGAGTCAAAAAGACTATCGCCGAATCGAGATCGACAAGGTCGGGGTAAAGAACATCCGCTACCCCATCACGGTCCGGGATAAGGAAAACGGCACCCAACAGACCGTGGCCAGCATCAACATGTTTGTCAATCTGCCCCATGACCACAAGGGCACCCACATGAGCCGCTTCGTCGAGGTGTTGAGCGAATACCGCCGCCGGATCAGCCTCCAGAATTTCAGCGACATCCTCGAGGAGCTCAAACAGCGCCTTAATGCCGAATCGGCCCACATGGAGATTACCTTTCCTTATTTCATCACCAAAAAGGCCCCCGTCAGCCAGACCGAAGGCCTGATGGAGTATGTCTGCACCTTTAAAGGTTCGGTCAACCACACCAAGGGCCGGGATCTGGTGATCGATTTGAAGATCCCCATTGCCACCGTCTGCCCCTGCTCCAAAGAGATCAGCCGCTACGGGGCCCACAACCAGCGCGGGGAAGTCCGGGTCAGCCTCCGTTTTAAAAAATTTGTCTGGATCGAGGACATCATCCATCTGGTGGAAGAATCCAGTTCCTGCGAGGTCTTCTCGGTTTTAAAACGCAATGATGAAAAATTCGTTACCGAGAAGGGCTATGAGAATCCCATGTTTGTGGAGGACGTGGTCCGTGAAATCGCCCGGAAATTGGACGCCGATCCCAATATCACCTGGTTTTCGGTCGACTCCGAAAATTTTGAATCCATTCACAACCACAGCGCCTACGCCTATATAGAAAGACAAAAATAAGTGTGCTCATAGCTCACAGCTTATAGGTTTTAGTTTAAAGCTTTTGCTATCAGCTATGAGCCATCAGCTATCGGCTGGAGTCATCATGGATGATCTGAAAAAAATGTACCGGACCGTCATGGCCGATCACTTCCCGGCCACCCTTTCCATTACTCTGAACGATCAGACCCTGATCTTTCGCAAACGCACCTGGAAGCTGCCCCAGGCCGACGGCGTCCTGGAAGAAAAAGGGCTGCGCTACGGCGAGAATCCGGGGCAGGAGGCCGCCCTGTATGAACTGGTCAATGGGAACCTGGTCCTGGGAGATTGCCGGTTCATCCGGCCCGGCCTGGGAATGGTCTCAGCCATCACCGAGGCCGAAATGATTCAGGAAGGCAAGCACCCCGGGAAGACCAATCTCACCGATGTGGATAACGCCCTAAATATCCTTAAATTTCTATTGGAAAAACCGGCGGCGGTCATCGTCAAACACAACAATCCCTGCGGGGTTGCTTATGGCCGGACCCTGGCCGAGGCCTATTTCCGGGCCAACCGGGCCGATCGGATCGCCGCCTTCGGCGGGGCCGCGGTTTTCAACCGGCCCCTGGATAAGGCCACTGCGGAACTGATTGCCCGAAATTACCTGGAAGTGGTGGCGGCCCCTGACTACGAGGAAGGTGCGCTTTCCAACCTGACCGGCCGGGGTAACCTCCGGATCCTGAAGGTGCCCGGCATGGACCGCCTGAAAGCCCTGCGCACCATGCGCTTCTTGGATTTCAAGAGTCTGCAGGACGGCGGCTTGATCGTTCAACAGTCCCCGATCAATGCCGTTCAGAAAAAAGAGGATTTTAAAATAGCTTCCTGCAGCTTTAAGGGAAAAGACTACCGGATCGAGCGGCCCCCCACCGAAAAAGAACTGGAAGATATGGTCTTCGGTTGGTCGGTGGAACAGGGCGTGACCTCCAATTCCGTGCTTTATGTAAAAGATGAATGCACCGTCGGCATCGGCACCGGCGAACAGGATCGGGTGGGCGTGGCCGAGATAGCGGTCTTCAAGGCCCAGACCAAGTATGCCGATTGGGTCTGTTTTGATGCCTACGGAATTCCCTATAAGGAGCTCGAACTGGCCATTAAAGAGGGTCGAAGGGATCTCCGGGAGAAAGAAGCCGTTGATCAAAAAACCAAAGCCGATAGGGCCGGCCTGCCGGGATCGGCCATGATCTCGGATGCCTTTTTTCCCTTCCGGGACGGGCTGGATGTCGGGTTGCAGCAAGGCATCACCGCTGTGGTCCAGCCCGGCGGATCCCTGCGGGATTACGAAGTCATCGAAGCCTGCAACGAAGCCAAGGCGACCATGGTCTTTACCGGCCAGCGGGCCTTCAAGCATTAATCACTTAGGTGGCCCCGGAGCGGCTATTTCCCCGCCCGGCAGCTTATTGAGATGCCCTCTCCGCTGCCCCGCTCGACGGTCGTCCGGAATTCCGGGTCCCGCTTCACAACCTCAAGAAACTTGCGGATGTGGGGATCGTTGCTCCACAAGACGTTATGGGCGCTGAAGCAGCCCTTGGGTGTCAGCTTGCCTTTCAGATCGAGGAAATATTGCCAATACCAATCCTTGTCCGCGTCACAAAAAACAAGGTCGAAGGGACCTTTGAGAGAGAGGACGAGTTGGTGGGCGTCGCCGAGACGGGCGTCGATATAGGGCGACACCCCGGCCTTCCTGAAGTTGGCCAGGGCCGTTTCATACCGCTCTTTATTTATCTCAATCGTCGTGACCCTGCCCCCTGTTTTAGAGGCCGCCCAGGCCAGCCAGATCGTCGAATGTCCCGTTGAGGTGCCGATCTCAAGGATGTTTTTGAAATGGCCCCGGAGTACCAGGGAGTAAAGAATTTTCCCGTCCTCGTAGGGAACGTTCCAGGCCGACCAGGAATGGCGGGCCTCCTCCAGGAAGCGGGATACCCGGAGGTCAAGACCTCCCGCTTCGTTTGCCGGTTGAGCCGGAGAAGCTCCCGCCAGACAGAGATGGAAAAATACGGCCAGTATGGCCATGATAAACCCGCTGCTCCTATGCCTTACCATTTAGCTTCTCCTGCTGATTCCCGGCCTGTCTACCCCAACCCTCTGCATTATAACCTGGATCCCCTTTGTCCGGATGTGTTTTTTCACCACGGAGCCCTAAAGGATCCCTCCAACAAGAAAATCTCATTGCACCCCTCTAAGATTAGGATTAGTCTGCCGGTATGATCCCTGCCCCGCTTCTCGAAAAACCCAGGGCCCGGGTCCCGGTGACCGCCCGGGGGGCGGGTACCGGCATCGAGGGAAATCCCATCCCAATAGAAACAACCTCCCGCCTCCGCTCCTGACGGCAACGGAAAGGCTTTCAAGGGTTATGAATCTGATCTTGGGTTTGGTAACAGGACTTTCCGGTGGTTTTCTGGGCGGCCTGGTGGGCGTGGGGGGTGCGGTAGTCATGATACCGTTTATGACCCGGTTGGCAGGGATGACTCAGCATCAGGCCCACGGAACCAGCCTGGTGGCTATTGTCTTTACAGGCCTGGCCGGGGCAGCCACTTACTCTCTCCACGGGGCGGTTGATTGGAGGGCGGCTTTGCTGCTGGCAGCAACCGCCATTTTTTCGGCCCGCTATGGCGCGCTCTACGCCCATTCACTGCCGGAGAAAAAGCTGAGAAAGGCCTTTGGTGTTTTTCTGGTTGCGGTCTCGCTGCTCCTGGTGGCCAGGAATTTTCTCCCGGGGATAAGCCATGAGCCTGTCTGGTGGGTGAAAGTCGCCGCCTTTCTTCTCACCGGGGTGGCTTGCGGCTTCTTATCGGGCATGATGGGGGTCGGCGGGGGGGGCATCATGATCCCGCTGATGGTCCTCCTGGCCGGTATGGAACAGCACCTGGCCCAGGGCACTTCACTCCTGGTGATGGCTCCGGCCGCCCTGATCGGCGCCTTGACCCATTACCGGCTGGGGAACGTCCGGTCGGCTATCGTTTGGGGTCTGGCGCCGGGAGCCGTTGCCGGCGGCTACCTGGGGGCCGCCACCGCCAACCTGCTCCCCGGGTTAACCCTGACGATCGTTTTCTGCGCGATGGGCGCCTGGATGGGGTTCCGGTACATCAGGGCCTGAGACTCTCTTCAAACATCGCCTGGATCCTTTGACTCGTATCAGCCTCCGACGGGAACTTGTCTTCCCGGTAACGCACTACCCGGGCAAACCTCTAATAAGTTCACTCAGCACCTACGTACCCTTCGACTCTTTACCCTTTTTTCGTCAGATCCATGGCAGTCCTCCATCAAAGGCTGAAGAGCGTTCCCTATTGTTTTATAAAAGTCGCTTCCAGGACGTGGTCGCCGGTGATTTCCTTGAAGGTGTAGGTGTTTATGGCGCCCTGCGAAACCTTGTCCACCAGGACCTCGGAAAGCCGGTAGCCGGGCAGGGGGATAATCTGGAACCTCCGCTTCTCCCCATGCACCGCTTTTACCGTACCGTAAGGATGGATAACCCCGTTAAACGGGGGGCGGACGTGGATCGTGTACGTTTTCAGGGAAAAGTTGGCGGTGACCGTCAGGTCAGCTGACAGGATGACCGAACAAGTCCGGAAGGATCCCCCACAGGCCCCACTCCAGCCCTCGAATACGGAATGGGGGGCGGGAATCGCGACCAGGGTCACCGGCGTTCCTTTTTTAAAGGAGGGCCCGGCGGGGTTCCTTCTCACCTTGCCCTGCCCTTTACCGGTCAGGAGGATCGTCAGGGTATGCTGCGCTATGGCCGGCGCTTGGTCCGCGGCGGAAGGAAGGTTTGGCCGGGTATCCGGCGCCGCTTTGGGGGTTTCCTGACCGAAAACCCGGTCACCGAAATAGAACAGGAAGACTGTCAGGCCGAGTACGGGGAGGGCCCACTTCGGCCCGTTGCGCCCTTTCATAACCTTCCTCCTTTTATTCGCGAATGGTTATCGGTCGTCGGTTCTCCAGCCGCTCCAGAGCGGTTTTGACGCTGGTTCGCATCCGCTCGATCGACTGGCCCAGTCGGGCGACTTCTCCTTCCCCCTCCACATTGACGGCCGCCTCCAGGTCCCCCATACTGATCCGGTCGGCCGCTTCCGACAGTTGACGGATCGGCCGGACGATGGAAAACGAAAAGGCGTAGATGACCGTCAGCAGCACGGCCAGGTCGATCAGGACGATGGCCAGGAAAATCAGGAACCGGTTTCTGTACCGCTCCGCGTAAGCGGCCTGCATCCGGTCCACCTTGGCCAGGATGGCGCCAACCGGTTTTCCGAATTCGTCTATGTAGGTCGTGGCGGCCACGATCAGGTTCGTGCCTTCCACCGGGGCGCTGAACATGTACTTGGGCCGCACCTTCCCATCGATGTCCTTCCATTGGTAATAGCCACCCGAAGCCCCTTTCAGCCCCGCTTCCATGACCTTGACGAATTCCGGCAGTTTACCGGCCAGCCGATGCAGGTCGGTCCCCACGATCTTCGGGTTGACGTGAAAATAGTTGATCCCTTTATTGTTATGAACCGCCGTATAGCCGGTTTCCCCGACCCGCTGGATGGCAATCTCCTGGAGACGCGGCTGGTTGGCCAGGGCCGCCTCCGACAGGCCCGGATGCGCTTCAAGGTAGATTTCAATCTGCCGGGCCACCCCTTCGGCTTTTTCCTGAATAATCTTTTCTCCCAGTTTGTTGAGGGAAGCGACGGATTCTTTGACGCTGGCGGCGCCCAGTTCCTTCAGGCTGTTGGACCCGAGGGCCCGGATGCTGACCAACGGGCCCACATTGACGAAAAGCAGGCCGGCGATGACCAGGAAGGCGATCAGAATGGGGACGAAGATCCCCAGCAGCAGGGTTCCCTTTAACCCCAGCCGGTTCATCCGCTGCCTGAACGGTCCCGTTATCCGGTCCAGAAAGCCCCCCTCGCGCTTCGATATTTCCGTCATGATCGATCCTCCTGGTTTTGAGTGTTTAACTGGTTTCGAGGGAAGAAAGCCAGGCGACATGCATGGCCTTGCCAAACTTTTCCCGTTTCGGCTCCTCCGTGATCTGGTCACAGACCGTCGAGATGAAACTTTGCACCCGGTCCTTTGGGAAGGCCTCCCGGGATTCCTCAAAAGCCGCCAGGGTATCGTTCAGGATGATCCGGGCGATCGGCCCCACCACCTTCTTGAGTTCCGTCTCGGCGGCCTCGAAAAAGGCCTCGTCAACCATGGCCCTCAGCCCCGCTTTGGGAATATCGGCGGCCTCCGTTTTTTCGACCAGACCTCTTTCAACCAAGGCGTAGAGGTTGCCCGAAACATCAAACACGGTCCACCCGAGCCGACCGGCCATTTCGGAGACGTTTCGCCTCCCGTTGCACAGGGCGAGTACGCCCCACTGTCCGGCCGGGATCACCCGGTCTTCGCCGCCGCTATCACCCACCAGGGAGAAGACGGCCTCGGAGGAAGGCACCAATTGCCTGATCTTCTTCCACTTCTCCTCCCGTTGGGACCAATTCGACATGACTTGCTCGGTGGGCAGGCGCACCGTGCGTTCCTCCGGCGACGTTCGCCAATTGAAGGTGACCCGGCCGATGTCCAGGTCCATAATGGGCAGGATCGCTTCTTCTCCGTTCAGGGTGTCGGTCCGGGCATGGACGATCTGGCCCCCCTCAATATATAACTCCGCTACCTCCTTACCCTTCTTACCCTTGACCGCCATCAGCCCGGACCTCTTCCCGTCCACCAGAGGTTTTACCAGGTTGAATAAGCTTATTACCGAAAGATCTCCGATCAAATCCTTGAACACAGGGTACACAGGCCGCCTCCTTTCCCGCTGCGAGCCCGGGCCTGGTCGGCGGAAGCGCCGACCCAACGAAAGACTCCGACGCCTAAATGCGTCGCAATAAAATGAAAAGGGTACGTTCGTGCAGAATGTGCTTAGCTAAGGCTTACCCACTGGAATTAGGGTCTATTTTCTTTGCATCAATTTATTACGAAAGGAAGGCATAATTGCTCAGCTATCACTTCAACCGGCCGATTGGCAGTGGGACTTAATATAAGAACCAGAAATGTTAACTTCACAAAAACGGGTGACAGGAAGTCAGGAAAAAACCCACGAGGAAATCTAAGGGTAAGTATAGACTCAATTATTTTTGAATGTCAAGGTTTTTTTATCAATAAGGAATTCGAAAAGGGATCCTGGAACTTGGTGGAGCTTAGGAAGTCCTGATGATATACCCACCTGAGGCTTAAAAGGAACTCAGATCTTCCAAAAGTCGTGTCAGGGGCACACACCGGACCCGGTTCTCTAAAAAAAGGTTCCTTCCCCTGCATGAATGATATTCAGGAGGTCTAATCTTAAGTCTTCCAAGGCGTTTTTCATTGAGGTGGTAAGACGGGGAGAACTCGTTTTTTTAAATTCAAATCCCAGCCGTTTTCTTCCTCGGATAATGAGGAGGTCCAGCTCGGCCCCAGCTCTCTCCTCTACCCTTCGATGATTTTAGTAATGTGTCCCCCTAATTCGCAAACTCCTTTTCCTGGCAACCCGGTTAAATTCCTCCGCTCGGGTTTATGAGGCCTGTTTTCCCTGGGCCACCCTTTCCGATTTTAATTAATGCAACTTAGAACCAACATCCCGCTTTATGAGGGGGACATCCTGAATTAAATCCTCGTTGACCTTCCCGGCCAACTCGACTATAAAATCGGCCTATGCCCCCATCCATGTCCACCAAGGGGATGCTGAACCTGATCGTGGTCTATCTGGTCTGGGGCAGCACCTACCTTTTCATCCGTCTGACCGTCCATGAAGGAAGCGGCTTTCCGCCCTTTGCCATGGCGGCCAGCCGGACGCTGTGTGCCTCGGTGATTCTCTTTGGACTGGCCAGGGGCTGCGGTTACGGCCTATGGCCTTCGGGGCCGGAGATGCGGGTTCTGTTTGCCTCCGGTCTTCTGTTCTGGCTCGGCGGAAATGGCATGGTCGTCTGGGCCGAGCGCCATGCCGACTCGAGTTATGCCGCGCTGGTGGTTGGCACCACCCCCATGTGGCCGGTTATTATGGAATCCATCATCGAACGTAAGGCACCCTCTTTTCTGTTGGTGGTTTCCCTGCTGATCGGATTTGCCGGCCTGGCCGTCCTGGTTGCCCCGGTCCTGCAACAAGGCTTTCGGGCCGATGCCTCAGCCACCGCGGCCCTCCTGCTGGCCGCCATGGCCTGGTCTGCCGGCTCCCTGCTCCTGCAACGCCGGCCGCCGGGGTCTCCAGCGCTTTTGGTTTCCGCCTACCAGCACCTGTTCGGAGGGATGGGCTTGACCGCGGCCATGCTGCTGTCCGGCGAACCCTGGCCCCAACCCGCGGCCATGGCCTGGATCGGCTGGGCCTATCTGGTTATTTTCGGATCCCTGATCAGCTTTACCTCCTATCTCATCGCCGTGCGCACCCTGCCTATCTCCGTGGTCATGACCTACGCCTATATCAATCCGGTCATCGCCGTTATCCTCGGCTGGCTGGTCCTGGGAGAGCGCATCACCGCCTCGACCGTCTCGGGGATGGCCCTTATCCTGATCGGGGTCTTCGGTGTTTTCTGGAAACGGTTGCGCCGGGGCGAGTGGATGATTTTAGGTGGGTTTGATCCGTTTCTTTGGAAGGTCCGATTTTTTCCCGCTATTTAAGATGCCGCCCCTTCAGTGGAGTGGACAGCGTCCCCCTCTACTGCTTCTATTCCAAGTTCTTGACAGATGGTCCGGATGGCATATAATATGCCATCTTACCCGGCTGTTTGGAGTTTTCATTTTAGATCGGCCGGGGATAAATCGCCTCCGTTAGGAGAAAAAGGAGGGGGAAAGTGGGAACAGTGAAAACCGCAACCGCCAGGGCTTTAATCGACCCGGAAGTTAAAAAAGAGGCGGAAGCCATACTTAAGGAAATGGGACTGTCGGTTTCCAATTCGGTGGAACTCTTTTACCGGCAAGTGGTGGCTCAAAGGGGTCTACCTTTTGAAATTCATGTCCCGAATGAAAAAACCATGAAGGCCATCAGCAACTCCCGATCAGGGAAAGGGAAGAGGTTTGCCGGTACGGAAGATCTCTTTAAGGATCTGGGCATCTGAGGCCATGCGTTCCATCAGGAGGGATAGCCAGTTCAAAAAAGATGTGAAGGTCCTGTTTAGACGCGGGAAAGACCCGGACAAATTAAAAAAACTATTGAATGCCTGGCCGCGGCTGAACCGTTGCCCGCTCGAACCAAAGATCATCCCCTCAAGGGAACGCTTAAGGATTGCCGGGAGTGTCCTATTGAAGGGGACTGGCTTTTAATCTATCGGATCGAAGGCAGTGAACTTTGTCTGGTCAGGACAGGCTCTCATGCTGATTTGTTCAGGTAATAAGGATTCGCACCTGGTCCCCTAAAACTACAAGGTTTGGTCCCGGAATCTCCAATCAGTTTTTCAAGGCGCAGGATAAAAGACCTGGCCTCGCCGGGGCGCTTTTGGAATGAAGGTAATTTTAAAGACACCTGCCTGATTTCCGAAATCTTTATCTTTTTATATCCTTGTTAATAAGTTCACTCAGTAACTACGTGCTCTAAAACGTATATCGCCCATGACCGACTCCAGCGGTTCCGGAATTAGATCACTCCGCGATAAAAGGCCAGCCGCCGGGCATACGGTGAATAAAGGTCGAGGATCTGTTGTTGTTCTTCAGGGGATAACGGTTCAAAATGGCGGCCGATCCGGGCCAGGGTTTTTACCTCTTCCGGCGTGGAGCAGCCGACAATGGCCAAGGTGATGGGCTGCGAAAGGGCAAATCGAATAAGCAACTCGGCTGTTATTCCGGTCTGGGGGATTAAATAATGAGAACCCCCCAAGACCTTCATCCCAATGACCGCCGCTCCTTTTGCCCGGGCAGCCGGAAGGGTGGAGGTCAGAAACCCTCCCAGGTTCCCCTCTACGGGATTGACGGGTATGAGGACCGAATCTATCGGCCAGGCCTTAACGGCCCTGGTCAAAATTTCCGGATCATGATGACCGGTCAGGCCGATAAAGCGGATTTTCCCGCCGGCCTTGGCCTCGATAAAGGCCTCCAAGGCCCCGCCCGGCCCGGCTATGGTTTGAAAATCTTCTTCAGTCCTTACATCATGGATCTGCCAGAGATCAAGGTAATCGGTTCCCAGGTTGAGCAGGGTACGGTCTAATTCCTGGAGGGCCTCCCTTTTAGTCCTCATGGCCGATTTGCTGGTCTGAAAGATTCCGGCCCGGTCCTGGGGACGCCGGGTCCAGACCAAACCGTAATAGGCTTCACTTCCGGCATAGGCCCGGGCGGAATCAAAATAGCCGATCCCCTCGTCCAGGGCGGTCTCGATCACCTTCCGGGCCGTCTTTTCCCTTCCGAAGGTCCTGAGGACGCCTTCGCCTCCAAGACCGACGACGGTGATTTTCCGGCTGCTATTACCAAAAGATCTTTTTAAAAGCATTTTAGGGGACGTTGCTGAAAATCATAACTTATTGTTTGATCGTCTGCTCATTTCTTCGGCAGTTCGCTCCACTGCCTTTATGATGGCTGTGGTACTCACCCCCAGGTTTCGGGCAATTTCAGCACAACTGATTCCTCTTTCCCGGTTGAGCAGATAGCCCACTTTCGCCCGGACCGCCGAGACCTTTCTTCGCTGGCTGCCCTGCCTGAGTTCCATCTCCAGGACCGATTCCTTTTGACACTGTTCCCGGATCACTCGATCAATCAAGTTTCTTCCTCTCACCATTCTTCAACTGCCTTCGAATCCCCGCATCGGCCTCCAGGATAATTTGTTCCACAAAATCCCCTCGGCC
The DNA here is from genome assembly GCA_963711835.1 of uncultured delta proteobacterium. Classification (GTDB taxonomy): domain Bacteria; phylum Desulfobacterota; class RBG-13-43-22; order RBG-13-43-22; family RBG-13-43-22; genus CAVQFQ01. The sequence goes on from CAVQFQ010000021.1 coordinate 84,930, forward strand.
CAAAACCCGGGGATCATGTTCCCTGCTTTCCCCGCTGTCCCTCAATGACCGGACTTGCGACCATCCCCCAAGACTCCGAACCAAACCCCCTCCGCTCAAATCATCTCGTCTGCCCCGGCCTTTGGCCTCTTCCACAAAGGTCCGGTAGGCCCTTACCGCCCGTCTCCGGTCTGGCCCGAATTGTCCCAGGACATAGTCTCGGTCCTGCCAGCCGGCTTGATGACGACCCACCAGGACTGCGTGACCGCTCCAGGGATAGCGGTCTAATTCACCGATATGGGCTACTATTCTTCCTCGAAGGGGATTCAAATGGATATACCGTACCAGTTCCAAAAGATAGGGGTCTTCCTCACAGACGATGGACTTATAGCGGTTTTGGAATAGATGGCCTTTTCTTTTATGTCTCCGGTTAAACCCTGACGGCGTACCCGGTCAAAAGACAACGCATAAACCGGGAAATTCCGCTTGGCCCGCTGAACAGCAAAAAATGAATATGGTTATCCATTAAAACCCAGGCCAGAATCCGGGTCCCGGTTTTAAGGACCAATCGTTCGATTCGGGCCAGGAGATCAGCGCGATCCTGATCATCGCGAAAGATCTTCACCCCTTCTATCCCTCGGGCCATGATATGGTGAAGGGTCCCGGGGGCATCTAATCGGGCTTGGCGCGGCATAACCCCTCTTATAGCAACTTCCCAATACCTGGTAAAGTTATTTTTTTCATCAACGTCCCCTCTTCATGAAACAAACCCAGCAACCGGACTACGCTGAAATTAGGTCGCCCGGTTTTGCCATAAAGCATCGCATATCGATCTTCGTTTTTAAACAGTATGGGAAGAACTTCGAATTTAAACAGGTGCGCCCAGGAAGATTCTATACGATTACGTAATGAGGCTGAGAGCTGTGTGTCTATACCGAATAACTTTTGTTGGGGAGATGTTTTCTTATACATGACTATGTATAGCATATTCATGCAGTTAAAGCAAGTGTTACTTCTCGGGAATCCTATGTGAAAGGCGTCCCCTTTTAACATTTATTAACCGGGAATTGAATAAAGCATATTGGGATGATCTACTTAAAAGTGAGTTACTTCTCAGGAATCACTTTTTTACGAGCGTCCCCATTTTCATGGGATAAATGTTTGTATGGTTTTGGCATAGCCACTTAGGATAGCATGTTCCTTCCTGCTTTCCCAAGTGTTGCACTTCGCTATTGAACTGACGAAATCGTTATTTTTCTCAAAATGAAATATTTCCTCTTGACAGGAAGAATATAGGATGTCCCCTAAAACAACTCCTCTGTTAAGAAAATGGGGGTTCTTTGACCCTTAAACAATTCCTTACCTTTACCGTCTTCTCTTCTTTCGGTCATGCATAACCTTCAAAGGCTTTAGGCGTTGCTGCTTCTCTGTTTCTATCGCGCTGAGTGTTCGTTCTGCGTACTGTTTCATATTCCTTACTATCGATTCCAGTTATTGAAAAACGTAATTACTTTCATCTGCCCTCCTATAGTTTAGCTTGATGCTTATGCCGGAATGACGCCAATAGTTTCGAATCTAGGCAAAAAGGCTTATGTTAACGGCATTGGACCGATCCCCAATCCCTGAGAACCATTTTGCACAGCATGGGCGATGGGCCACCGATAGGCGACCCACCACGGACGTCAGAGAGAACTGGCATTTCTGGCGATTCGCCACAGGTCGTGGTTTTGTTCAAAATTAAAGGCATATTTGTAAAGCTATCACTTCAACTGGTCATTTGGCCGGGTAACTTACTTCAAAAGCAAGGAAATGTTAACTTCACAAAAACGGGTGAAAGGAACTCAGGGGAAAACCCCCGGGGAGTATGTAAGAGTAGGTATATTCAGATAAAATGGGAATGTCAACCTTTTTTTAAAAGGCGTTCGGAGTTGGGAGTTCGGGGTTCGGCGGATGAAGAAAAAGGGGCTCGGATTCAGAGTTCAGGGTTCAGCGGAAAGGCAAGGTCATAAAAAGACAGGAGGGGAGGGGGGGGGAAGGACGTTCGGCGTTCGGAGAAGGAAAACAAGGCGGGACAATATGATAAAAGAGTCTGCCCTTGACTCTTTCTCTGTCTAAAAAGAAATTTTTATCTCAATGGCTTCTGGATGCCTTCTCCTGCCTGACGCGATCATATAACCAAACCTTGATCAAAGCCCCGCGATCCACGCCGATAGATTCTCGGATAGAATCAATTTCATTAACCAGGGACTGGCTGACGTCCAAAGTAATGCGGACTTTCTTGCCGGGTTTGACAACCATGGCCTTTGAAAGGTCTATCAATTGATGGATGTCTTCTCCTTGATCAAATCGCCTGTCAAATTCTTCGGTAGTCTTCGCCAAGTTTTTCTTTCTCATATAATTCACTCTCTTTCTTCCGGGACCGTCTGACTGAAATGATCCTGATAGTTCCTTTTCTAAAGGTATAAATAGCCGTCCACGGGTGGGAATCGATTTTCCCGATTAGGATATAACGATCCTCCACAGGATAAGGGGCCATAATTTCAATTCGATCCGGATCATCCCACAAAGGTTTGGCCGCTTCAAAATCGATCCCGTGTTTTTCCTTATTAGAATGGCTTTTAAGCGGATCCCAATCAAATATCATGTCAATTTATTACATATTTTAAACAAAATCACAACATATTAGTTAGCAGTGACTCTCATTCAGCGACCCGGCCAAGATGTGAAGAGATTTGTTACAGGGGGGAGGGAAAGACACGTTCGGCGTTCAACGTTCGGGGTTCGGGGAAAATGACATCTCACCGCAAAGACGCAAAGATCGCAAAGAAAAAATCCTTCTCGCATTAAAGCGTCTAACGGCAGAAGGCCTGATGGGGCGGGGAAAGGGATAAAGAAACGGGACTAATTTCCTGCCGTTAATATAAAGAATCTATAGGAGATCTTTTATATGCTTCGAGACGGCTTTAAGGGGAATGACAGAGATTTTGGCGTCAAGGATATACTCCTGATGACCGGGATAAACAACCCACAAATGCTCCAGACCCAAATCCTGGATGGCTGTATTCATGGAGCGGGTTCGGCCGGGGGCATCGGCGTATTTAAACTCGAACCCATAATTTTTTCCGGCCCATCCGATTAACAGGTCGAGCTCGGCGCCGGCATGGGTGGCCCAGAAATAGGTCTCTTGCTTCTGGAGCACTCCGATAACCTGCTCCAGGGCAAAACCCTCCCAGGATGAACCCACCTTCGGATGGCCTTGCAGGCCTGCCAAGTCAGGTATTTGAAGCAAGGCGTGCAATATCCCGCTGTCCCGGATATAAATCTTAGGGGACTTAATCTGGCGTTTCCGAAGATTTTCAAACCAGGGGGGGAGGATCCTGACCATATAGGCCCCAACCAGAATATCAAGATAGCGCCGGGCCGTATTCTCTGAGGTCCCCAGCGACCTGGCAAGCTGGGACGCATTCCAAACTTGTCCATGATAGTGGGCGATCATGGTCCAAAAGCGTCTCAGGGTCTCGGATGGAATCGTAATCCCCAGTTGTGGGATGTCCCGCTCAAGAAAGGTGCGCATGAAGTCTTCCCGCCAGCTCAGACTGGCGGAATCGTCAAAGGCCAGGAAGGATCTCGGAAAACCGCCGCGGATCCAAAGGCTGTTTTGTTGCTCTCCCCCGACCTCCAAGAGATTAAACCCGGAAAGATCGACAAAACCAATACGCCCGGCCAGGGACTCCGATACCCCCTTGATCAATCCGGGAGAGGCGGATCCCAGGAGAAGGAATCGAGCCGGACTTTGAGGCCGGTCCACAAGAACCCGCAACAATTCGAACAGGTCAGGCCGCCGTTGAACCTCATCGATGACCACCAGTCCGGATAGATCTTCCAGTACACTCATAGGAGCGGATAGCCGTCGCAAATCTACCGGATTTTCCAAATCGAAATAGGTACAGGGTACCTTTTCGGCAAACATTCTGGCCAGCGTTGTCTTGCCGCACTGGCGGGGGCCTAAAAGGGCGGCCATCGGATGGACATGGAAGGCATTATCAATTCGTTTAAGCGCGTCAGGTCGTGGGATCATAGGTCCTATCTTAACATTGAAAATCGTAATGTCAAGTGAGGATTTTCAAGGATTATCATTAGAAGGATCGTCCGCCGGAGCGGGCTTGAAGCATAATAACTCATAGCTCATAGCAAGAAAACCGTAAGGGGTGAGGGCGCAAGGGGGGGGAAGACGTTCGGCGTTCAGCGTTCGGCGATAAGGGGCTCAGGATTCAGAGTTCAGGGTTCAGCGGAAAGGCAAGGTCATAAAAAGACAGAGGGAGAGAAGACGTTCGGCGTTCAGAGAGAGAACAATAACAGAAAAGATCGGCTATTGACCTTATAACTCTGCCAATAACCCAAAATACTCATCCCGAGTTAATCCTGCGGTTCGTAGATTGTTCTTAATGATAAACACCGGTACTTCTTTCCAGTCAGGGATGACTACCGGCCTTGGGACCCCTTCCTTGGTATAAACGAAATGGTCCCCTTCTATTCTCACACATCGGAATCCGGCCTTTTCAAATACCCTTTTAAGACGCTCTGGGGGTATCGGAGAGATTTTGGGCATTTTAATAGGCGCTTACCAATTCAGTAGCCACGAGCTTGGGGGGTATCCAGCGTCCAGCAGGGTCTTTCTTGTATCTTGATTCATCCAGAATATCTTCAAGGGTCCCCATTTTTTCTGCCTCTTCGACAAAAAGCCTTACCGCGGTTTTCAGCATTTCTTTGGCCTGTTGAATATCCTGGCCGCAGCTTGAAATATCGAGTTCTGGGCAATAGGCCACGTAAGTATGGTCTTCCTTGAAGACAATGACATCATATTCAATAGGTATCATCTTTCCCCCCGTTAATTTTAACCGATTTTTTTGGTAGTCGGGATGATTACTAAGTTCAAATATGGATTATTTTATCAGAAAACAGAATAAAAAGCTAAAAAATAAGATAAAAGCAAAGGGAGGAAGTCAAGGGAAAAAGCATAGGGCATGGGGGATGAAGGAAAGCTCGTAGCTGATAGCTCATAGCTCAAAAAAAACCGTAAGGGGTTATGGCGCAAGGCGAGGAAGGCTCTTCAGCTGATAGCTCAAGGCTCATGGCAAGATAACCGCGAGGCGGCAGAAGCAAGGCGTAATGGGAGCGGAAAGACATTCGGAGTTTGAGGAGGACAAAAGGCAAAATAATTTGGCAAAGATACTTTAATTTAACTATCGGTTTCCGTGTTAATCCCCAAATGAAAGCGATGCAGCATTCGATGGGCAAAGGGAGCAAGCAGCACGGCCATCACGCCGATAAAAACCAAACCGGAAAAAAGTGCGTAGGCCGAAGCAAAAAGCTTACCGCCCGTGGTATTCATAGCATTGACCGGACCCATAAAAAAGGTTTGTGGCGGCCGACCAGCAGCCGGGTCGGACCAGTTTTCTCCAATCTGGGTCAAACCTTACCGGTCGCTTTTCACCGCATTATTAAACTGCAACTGATAGAGCCGATAATAATAGCCTTTTTTCTTCATCAGCTCTTCATGGGAACCGTCCTCCTTCAGCCGGCCCTCGTGGATGACCAGGATGCGGCTGGCCTGTCTCAAAGTGAAAAGACGGTGGGCGATGATGAGCGAGGTCCGGCCGGCCAGCAATTTTTTGATGGATTCCTGCACCAGGGCCTCGGATTCGGCATCCACCTGGGAAGTGGCCTCGTCCAGGACCAGAATGGCCGGGTCGCGGACCATCACCCGGGCCAGGGCCACCAACTGCTGTTCCCCGGCCGAGAGGGCGTCGGCGGATCGATTTTGGATTTTCCTTAAAGGCCAGCCCGCCGGGAGCCTCCCCATCAGGTTCTCCCAGTCCGGTCCGGAAACCTCCTGCCCCTGGAAAAGGATATTTTCCTTGAGATCCCCGGTAAAAAGAAAGATCTCCTGGGGGACCAGTCCGATGATGGTCCGCAGGACCTTCCGGGGAAGGGTTCGGATATCCCGGCCGTCGATCCGGATCGCGCCCTTCTGAGGCTGGTAGAACCCTTCCAGGAGCTGGATCAGGGTGCTCTTTCCCGCACCGGTCATGCCCACGATGGCCACTACTTCTCCGGCGCGAATCGTAAAGGAAAGGTCCCGGAGCACCCAATTCTCCGGCGCATAGGCAAAGCTGACCCGGTCAAAGGTTATTTCACCTTTGACCGGAGATGAGCTTTCTTCCTGAAGGGCCGGGGCTTCCTCCTCCGGATGCTCATCAAAGAGGGCGAAGATACGCTCCAGAGAGGCCATGGCCGATTGCATGACGCTGTATTTTTCGGTCATCTCCCGGAGGGGCTTAAAGAACATCTGGATATAGGACAAAAAAGCCACCAGGGACCCCAGGCTGAGGGTCTGCTGGATGACCTGGCCGCCGCCGTACCAGATCAGGAGGGCAATGGCCGCAGCGGAGACGAGCTCCAGCAGGGGCATAAAAAGGGCGAAGACCTGGATCTGCTTCATGCCGGCCTGGTAGGCTTTATGATTGACCCCGGCAAAATCCCGGTACCGTTTTTCCTCCCGAACCAGGATCTGGGTCAGGGCCATACCCGGAATGCTTTCCTGAATGAAGGCATTCACCTGGGAGACCCGGCGCCGCAGGTCCCTGAAGGCGTCCCGGGACTTTTTACTGAAAAGGCGGGCGGTAATAAAAATAATGGGAATCAGGGTGAAGGTAACCAGGGCCAGCTTGAGGTCCAGGGTGAGGAGAATGACCAGGATGCCCAGGGCCATCAGAATATCCTTGACCAGGGTGGCCAGCAGGGACTTGACCATCTCATTCAGATTCTCGATGTCATTGGTGAGCCGGGTCACCAGACGACCGACCGGGTTGTGCTGATAAAAGGGCAAGGGCAGCGAAAGCAGATGGGCATAGAGTTTGAGCCGCAGGGCATGATTAACCCGCTGCCCCAGCCGCTCCATGATCACCACCTGGAGGTATTGCAGGAAAAAGCTGATCGTCAGCACCAGCAGCAGCAACAGGGCCAGGAGGCCCAAACCCTTGGCCTCTCCGGCCAGGATGTGGTTGTCGATAACCTGTTTGGTCAGATAAGGTGGGATCAGATCCAGGATGGTTATACCCAGAGAGAGCAGGAGCCCGACCAGCCACCACTTCCGAAAAGGCCAGAGAAAGGGGAAAATTCTTTTCAACAGGCCCAGGTCGTAGGGCCGGCCTAACTTTTCCCCTTCGATATAGCCGAAGTCGCCGAAAGGCATTTAAAAGCTCCCTTGTTTCAATTCCAGTTCTATTCGCTGCCGGGCGTAAAGACGGGCATACAACCCCTCGGCCTGGATCAACTGCTGGTGGGTCCCGGACTCGCTGATCCGGCCCTCCTCCAGGAGATAGATGCCGTCCACGCCCTCAAATCCGACCAGGCGATGGGAGATGATGACGGTGATCAGGTCCTTCCGCTGGGTCTGAAGAACCCGCTGGATGGCCCGTTCGGTAGCCAGGTCCACCGAGGCCAGGGTGTTGTCCAGGATGAGGATGGGCGGGGCATTCAGAAAGGCCCGGGCCAGGGCCAGCCGCTGCTTTTGTCCCCCGGAAAGCAGCACCCCTCTTTCGCCGACCACCGTATCCAGACCCTGATCGAACCCCCTGACCTCGGATTCGAAAGAGGCCTGCTGCAGGGCCGCCCATAACTCGGCCTCGGCGGCCTCCGGGCAGGCAAACAGCAGATTGGCCCGAATGGTGTCGGAGAAAAGAAAAGGTTCCTGGGGAACCAGGGAAACCGTTTTCCGGAGCTGGGCCAGGGGGATGGTGTGGATTTCATGCCCGCTCAGGAAAAGGGTTTCCGGAGGCGATTCCAGGATCCGGGCCATCAACAGGGCCAGGGTGGTTTTCCCGCAGCCGGTCCGCCCGGTAATGAGGACCTGCTTCCCGGAAACGAATTGGAAGCTGACTTCCCTGAGAACCGGCTTCCCGGTTCCCGGATAGGCGTAGGTTAACCCTTCCCCCCGGAAACCGTTTTCTTCAAGCAGTTGCTCTTTAACCCCGGGCCGGTCGGCAATCTCCGGCACCTCCTTCAGGATGCTCTCGATTCGCCCCAGGGAAACGGCTCCCCTTTTCAGGAGATTGATCACCCAGCCCAGGGCCATCATCGGCCAGGAAAGAAGCCCCAGGTAACTGATGAAAGCCACGAAATCCCCGGCCGTGATTTCTTTGCTCAAAACCTGTCTCCCTCCCAGCCACAAGACTATGGCCAGGCTCAGGCTGGTCATCAGGGCCGATAAGGGAAATAAGGTCCCGGTGATCCGGGCCAGGCTGAGATTCTGGTTCAGGTAGGTCTGGCTTAATTGGGCCAGTCTGGCCTCTTCCCTTTCCTGAAGAGTATAGGCCTTGACTACCGTAATTCCGACCAGGCTTTCCCGAACTTTCTCCATAAGTTGGGAAAAGGTGCCCTGCACCTGTTCAAAACGCTGGTGAAGCAGATGGCTGAAGCGTTGGGTCAGGAAAGCCACCAGCGGCATGGGCAGGAGGGATATCAGGGTCAGCTTGACATTGATGTAGATCATGAAGCCGATGGCCGCCGAGCCTAAGATCAAAGAATCCACCAGGGAGACCAGGCCCATGCCCAGGGCCATGCGGACCGCTTCCATATCGTTGGTGGCCCGGGCCATGATGTCCCCGATAGGGGTCCGGAAAAAGAAGGACTGGGACAGGGTCAACAGGTGGCCGAATATCCGGTTCCGGAGGGCCTCTTCGATCCTCCGGGCCTGGCCGAAGATGAGACGGCGCCAGATCATTCGCAAACCGAAGATCAGAAAGGCGGTGCCGATGATCAGGGCCACGGTTTTCAGCAGGGTGCCCGGCAGGGCCCGGCCGCCGGTTAAGGCATCCACGGCCCCCTTGATATAACGGGGGATCAACAGTTGAAGAAAATCCACCAGCAGCAGGAGGAGGATCCCGATGGAAAGGGGAAAAATTCCTTGGCGGAGATAAGGCAGCAGGAAGCGATAGGCGGTCATACGGAAAAGGCTTCTATTGTTTCAGGATGATCGGGAGAAACAGGTGAAAACCGAAATTTACTATTTGGCTTTTCTCTTCCACGGTCAGACATTGCAGGGCCTTCTGGGGAAGATTCATTAGATAATCGGCTTGGGCCGCAGCGGCCGCCTTGGAGGCCTGGCCGGTAACAAAATGCATGACCATGGCCGTCTGGCCGGGGTCCAATCCGAAGCTATATTCCCAGAAGGGTTCGTCGTTGCCGTTGATAAAAGAAAGGGTACTTATTCCAATTTTCCCTCCCGGGCCTGAGAACACATGGGCCAGGCGCGGATCAGGGGAGATACCGGCCGTGTAGTTTTCCATGGTGCCCACCCAGTGATCGGTCAATTCCGGGATAAGGTCCCCGTCGGAAGTAGCGAATAGGATGGTGTCGCCGTCCGAACCCAGGTTATTCGATGTTTTTAGAGTAACCGTTTCACTGGCCGTACCGATATTTTTAACAATCTCCAGGTGGCGGGCAAAGGCGTCATTATCAGGGATAAATACTTTGCGATAGACTTCAAAATTACCTATGGTTTTTTTCGGATAGACCACCTGGCGGTTTATTCCTGAGACCGGTCCCTGGCATTCGGTAAGAGCAGCTCCGTTATTATTATAAACGACTCCGTTTACCATCAGCCCCCCGTAGCCGTCAAAGGCATCGCTCAGGACCGTAGCCACCGTACCCCCGGCGGCAGTAGTGGCATTAACGGCCCGGGTAAAAGTGGCAGCAGCAATAGCTCCGCTGGCCGAACTGGTCGTTGCACTGGTCACATTGGTATTGACCAGCCACATCAATCCGGCGGCATCCACTAATTGCCTTTCGCCGGCACCAATAATAAAACCATCTCCGCTGATCTGCCTTGAGTTCAAGGTATAGGATCCATCCCGGGTGGGGGCCTTTCGTTTTAAAGGCTTGGCTAAGGAGGCCCCTTTGTTGAAACCGGCCCGCATTTTTAAACCCCTTCTCCCAAATCCATCTCCCTGGATATCGGCTGAGGGCACAATGATCCCCTCGGAAAAATCGGGTAGATTTTTTGAGGCCCCTCTGGCTGCCTCTTCTCCAGCGGCTGAGCTGGAACTGATGACTGCCTGGTGAAGAACCGGCCCGCTTATAGGGCTGGCGACTGAGGGTCCGCCGGCAACCGGTCCGGAGAAAGCCGCTCCGGCCTGGGGGATTGAAAAAAAGCCGCTAACGGCCAGGATCATCCATCTCTTTACCAGGCGGGAGCCGGCCGGCTCGGCCTGCCAATCCAAAGGGCCGTCCGTTATCCGGACCTCATTCTTTAAGATACGTCCGAGATCGGCCAAATCATTCTCCGCATCGGAGAAAGATCTTAGAAAGTCGCTTCCTTTCACCTGCCCCCCTTATATGGCTGCCTTCTGCTTTTATTGCTCCGGGAAGAGCCTGCCGTACGGCCCGATCGTAACCATCTGCTGGATTTCTTCCGTTTCAAAGCCGATGGCCCTGGCCCGTCTCACTCCCGGCAGAACCACCACGTCATAAATCTCACCTTCAACCCCTTCGAGGCTTAGCCAGTGGACCAGGTCACCGGAGCGCAGGTCAAACACAAAAAGCCCCCGGTGGAGGACGGCGCCGTGTTGTTTGATATTTTCTTCCAGGGGTAATCCGGAAAAGAAATTGCTGTGACGGGGCTTGGAAGACCCGACCACCGCAAATTCCCCGCTGAAATCCAGTCCTCTTAAAAATCCCGGGGCAAAAGCCAGGGGTTCGAAACAACCTTTCCCGAGATCCACCCGTCCGAAATGGCCTGTTCCGGAATGGGTTATCCAGAGGTTACCGTTATGAAAGGTGGGCGAATGGGGCATACAGAGGCCGGAGAGGATGACTTCATTGGAGGCCACATCCAGGATGCTCCCTCCTTCCAGCTTTTCATCCCGCCAGCCTTCTGCGGTTTGGGTCCGGCTGAAGCAGGTTACAAAAGCCGGGCGTCCATCCTTCATGGCCAGGCCGTTCAGGTGGCAGGGATCAGCGGGTTGGAGGTCTTTGATAAACGGCGGCTTCCAGAAAGGGATAAAATTATCCACTTCACTGGCAGCGGCCAGACAGGCAAAGCGGGTATTCACAAAAATAATATTCCCATCCCGGTCCAGATCGACATCGTGGATGTTAAGGGATCCCGTAGTATAGCCGGTTTTGGGAATATAGAGCCGATCGAAACCGTCTTCGGTGGTCCGGCCGGGAGGCAGGGCGTTTTCCAGGCGCCAGATTTGATAGCGAGTGACCACGTAAAGCGTGTTGCTGTCGCCTATCTTGAGGCCCATACAGCGGTCAAAGCGGGTTTCGGACACCGACAGACTGCCGTCCGGTTTTAGGCCGACAAAGAACAATCGGTTCCCCAGGGTGTTGGTAAAGACCAGGCTGACCTTCTGCTCTTCCAGCCAGGAGGTAAAATAGGGAGAGACGCTGATCTGGAAATTGGTCATTTCGAGGAATTGAGCATTGGAACTTTGGCCGTTGCTGATAAAAGGCATTATATAGTATCCTTTTTTATTTTCGTCTTAAGAATCCCCTAACCCGAAAAATTCGGAAAAGATCTTTGCCACCGACACACACAGACAGCCTGGCGGCGACCTGCCGCCATGCTCCCGGCAGGCCCTTCGGGCATTAAAAACAGTGCCTTGCCAAGAGCTATGAAAATAGTGAGTATCTTACTCGCGCCAGCGATGACTTGTTTTGCCCGGAGAGTGTCCCCCGGGCAAAAAAAATTGTCCGCATTTGTCCGTGTGGGTCTGTGGCTAAAAAGTTGAATAGCCATTCATTCTGCGTAGAACCAAGCCTGGCAGATGGTTATGGTTATTCATACAAACATTTTCAAAAAAAATCATAAAATTTTATTTCAACGTTACTAAATAGTTACCGGATTGTTCCGCCCAGCGGGGATTGAACCAGACGGTCTTTTGGATTTCATCCCCGATAATGCCTAAGGCCGTGGGCCGGCGGACACCGGGCAGGACCACCACATCGTAAATCTCCCTGGTAAAAGAGCTTTGAATAAACAGCCAGTGGGCGATTTCACCGCTACGCAGGTCGATGATAAACAGACCCAAACGGGGTTCAAGACCCTTCTCCCGCAGGGTATCATCCAACTTCAAGCCCGAATAGGCATCACCGCGGCGGGGCTTAGAGGAGCCGATAATGGCATAATCTCCGCAAAAGGACAATCCCCTTAAAAAGCCGGGAGCAAAGGCCAGGGGCTCAAAGCGGCCCTGGTTCAGATCCACCCGCCCCAAGTGCCCGCTGCCGGAATCGGCCAGCCAAAGCTGGTTCCGGTACATCCTTGGGGAATGGGGCATGGATAGTCCGGCCAGAATGGTCTCCCCGGTCTTCAGATCCAAGACCGCTCCCCCATCCCGGCGATGCTCGCGCCAACTGTCGAAGCCGTCTGTCCGGCTGACACAGGTGACATAAGCCGGCAGCCCTTCCTGCATAGCCAAACCGTTCAGATGGCAGCGATCCCCCGGTTTCAAATCGGACAGAAAGGCGGGACGCCAAAGGGGGATAAAGCTGTATCGTTCGCTGGCTGCGGCCAGACAACCAAAACGGGTATTGACAAAGATGATCCGGCCCTGCTTATCCACGGCCAGATCATGGATACCCAAGGCCCCGGTGGTATAGACCTTCCGGGGGATATAGTGACGGTCGGTGCCTCCCTCGGATTCCCGGCCCGGGGGCAGGGCGTTCTGCAGACGCCAGATTTGATAGCGGGTACTGATATAAAGGGCCTCTCCCTCACAGGCCAGGCCCATACAGCGGGGAAAAGTCCGTTCGAAAATGGAAATCTCTCCATCCCTTTTTAAACCGATCAGGAAACAGTTTCAGGGGCGGATTGGTAAAAGCCAGGCTGACCTGGTGGTCGGCCAGCCATTGGGTGAAATAGCGGGAGACAAGGATCTCGATTTCAGGTTCTCCGGCCTCGGGTTGGTTAAGTTCATCAATGAACGCCTCTTGATTCATAGCCTATAATTTATGGCTGAGGTTCCCCCTATTTTTTATCAATGCCCCGGCCTGCTCGGCTTGTCTCCGAAGGCAAAGATCCGTTTTGTTCCAGCCAGGCCATTATCGTCCCCAAACTTTCTTCTACGGATTGGTGATCCGTCCGGATAAGCAATTCCGGGTTTTCCGGCGGTTCATAGGGGTCGGAGATGCCGGTAAAAAATGGAATTTCCCCCCGTAAGGCCTTCTGGTAAAGTCCTTTGGCATCCCTGGCCTTCAGAATTTCCAGGGGACATTCCAAATAAATCTCGATAAAACTCCCTTCAGGATGGAGCTTCCGCGCCGTCTCCCTGCCCTCCTGGTAGGGTGATATGACGGCCGCAATAGCCACCTGGCCCGTTTCAGTCAACTGCCGGCAGGCCACCCCAATCCGCCTGTTATTTTCTATGCGATCTTCCCTGGAGTAACCCAACCCCTTTGAGATGGTTTTCCGGACCATATCCCCGTCAAAGATCTCAACGGGTAGACCTCTTTTTTCCAGCACCTGGGCAATGGCCAGAGAAAGGGTAGTTTTGCCCGAACCCGACAATCCGGTGAACCAGATAGTGAAACCGCTCTGATGCTCTTTTACCATGGAGACCAACCTTTCTATAAGCTCTCTCCACCTATGTATTAACAGGCTTGTTTTTATCTTGCTAAGTTGTTACAAAGGCGGATGAGGGATGGATTATAGCTTATTTTCTCCTTTTGAGGGAAAAAATGCTCAACTACATCTGGCTGGGATTGATTGTCATAGGCACCCTGGTGGCCGTGGGCCGGGATGCCCATGATTCCCTGACCAACAGGTTCCGTAACGGCCTGGAGCTCAGGGCCTTCCTGGAATGCCCGGTTGAAGGGAAAAGAGGTGACAGCCCATCGACGATAAAAGAGTGCACCCTCTCCATCACCTCGGAAGAATTTCAAAAATTCTACCACCTGCCGGATAAACCCGCTTCTCCCATAAAACAGCGGGCCGAACTCAGGCTCACCGGGCCGGACTCGGGCGTCCTTCATCTGGCCCTCGATGAACAGACCCCTGCCCTCTGGAAAGAGATCAGAAAGACCCAAAAAAATCCGGACTTCCTCCTGGCCCGCATTCGCCGGCCAGGGCCTTCCGGCGAAACCGGCTTCCCGGTCCTCCTCTCCTTTGACCCGGTCCGATTCGTTAAACTGAATGCCCTGACCAACGAGGGGGTCATCCGTTATGCCACCCTGGCCGTGGAACTGGCCATCGGCCTGATCGGCATCATGGCTTTGTGGCTGGGGATCATGAAGATCGCCGAACAGGCCGGCCTGATTCATCGCCTGGCCAGGGCCTTACGAGGCGTCACCAGCCGTCTTTTCCCGGATGTGCCTCCTGATCATCCGGCCATGGGGGCCATGATCATGAATATCTCGGCCAACATCCTGGGACTGGGGAATGCCGCCACCCCTCTGGGGTTAAAGGCCATGGAGGAATTGAACAAGCTGAATAAAAAACCGGGCACGGCCACCGATGCCATGTGCACCTTTCTGGTTATCAATACCAGCAACGTCCAGCTCATCCCGGCCGCGGTGATTGCCATCCGGGCGGCAGCCGGAGCCTCCAGCCCCACGGAGATCATCGGGCCGGTCATTGTGGCCACTTCGATCAGCACCCTGATCGGGGTCATCACCGTCAGGCTTTTAAGCCGCCTGCCGCTTTTTATAAAACAGTTGGACGGCGACCGGGAATAGCCCATGGAAATCCTGACGCTGATCATCGAGACCCTTTCCATCCTGGCCATCCCGCTGCTGATACTTGGTATTGTCCTCTTTGGAGCCATACGAAGGGTGAAGGTCTATGAATGTTTCGTGGAAGGGGCTAAAGAGGGTTTTCAGGTCGGGGTCCGGATCCTCCCCTTCCTGGTGGCCATGCTGGTGGCCATCGGGGTCTTCCGGGCCAGCGGGGCCATGGATATCCTGACCGGCCTGCTCGCCCCGGTCACCGGCTTGATCGGCATGCCTTCTGAATCACTGCCCATGGCCTTGATGCGGCCCCTTTCAGGCAGCGGGGCTTTGGGGGTCATGTCGGAGATCATCAAAACCCATGGCCCGGATTCCCTGATCGGGCGTCTGGTGGCTGTCATGATGGGCAGCGGCGAGACGACCTTTTATGTCCTGGCCGTCTATTTCGGCTCGGTGGGAATCACCCGCACCCGCCAGGCCGTCCCGGCCGGGATCATCGCCGATATCGCGGGGATCTTAGCCTCGGTCTGGATCGTAAATCTGGTTTTTGGTTAAATCGGTGCTTACCCAGCTTATTTTGAGAATTTATTAAGGGTCTCATAATAGTCTTGACCTGAAATTGAGGAGCTTGCCTTAGATGGGACCGGGGGGTCTTCTTTTCTTTAACGAGACCCCCCGGTCCCTGTTGGTCACTATTATTTTGAGACCCTTAATATTAGTAAGTTGAGTCGGGCCAAGCCATTCCGGATCCGAGTTTTTTGAAAGACGCTCAACTCCGCAAAAAGGCTTTGACCATTTTGGACCATTGTTCTCCCTTAAGCTGAGGAGAAATGTCGTCTACCGAGAAACCGCCGTCGGCGGCAAGGTTAAATTCCTTGGTCGCCCTTTCCATCAAGCGATCCCGTTCCTCCGCCAAATAGTTTACGGCCGCTTCCCCAAAGTATAATCCCTTCAAATTCTTTTTCATTTTGGTCGGTTCGACAATGAACAGCCACCCTTCTTCAAAAGGGGAGGTGTTGAGCAGCGAGGGTTCGGTCAGCAAACGGTGATTGAGATGAGTCACGATCCCGTCCATGGGGGAAAGGGCCGAGGTCATCTCCCCATTGCGTTTAAATTGTACGGCACCCTCTCCCTGCCTGAGCTCTTGGCCCACCTCCGGTAGAAAAACCCCCGAAAGTTTGCCCAGGAGCCGTTGGGCAAAATCATCCACCCCGATTCGGATGCGCCCGCCATACTCGGGCCGGGCCCAGGTATGCCCTTCGTGGTAATAAAAATCAGGGGCCAGCCTGAAACCGGAAGCTTCCTGGAGACCTTCCACCGGGAGGGTTTGGGCTTGCAGGCGTTCCTGCATCATCTGGTCAAAGGCACAATTACCGCATTCATAGGCATTAGGACACAGCTTCCGGTCCACTTCCCCGGTCAGCATGTAGCGGCATTTTCTTCGGCCCGCAGGAAGGTGCATCATTTTCTCAACCCAGGTGGCGGACAATTTATCTTTTCCGGCTTCCAGGACCAAAGGCTGCTTTTCGGCTGCCGTACGCTGTTGAGCCACTTTTTGCTGCAGGGCATGATCATAATCGCAGGTGGTGCAGTCGTAGCTGTTATAGCAGAGTTTATAGGAGACTACTCCGGCCTCCATCCAGATGCAGGGTTTCTTGTCAGGGGGGACAACCTTTAGGGAACTTTCCTGCTTTTCCATAACCATGATCGGATCTCCTTCTTACTTAATGATGTTTTGCCATTTTATAAGCAAAAGGGATGCCATAATAGCTTAATTTTTTTAACATATTAAAATAACTGTTAATTTTAAACAAAGAGTCACTATCTGAAATCCTTTGGATGAAATAACTGTCTAATTATTAGGCACATACTTTTGCAATGTGTCTAATAATTAGACAGTTATTTCACTATCCTCAAATCCCGTCCAGGATCCACTTGAAGAGGGTTTTACAGGTGGGGCAGAATTCCGCTTTTTTTTGGTCGGTATCTTCTATCCGGGAGGAAGAGAAAAGGACGCAATAGCGATTCCGGCAATGGGTCAGGCCCAGAAGGTGGGCAATTTCATGGAGCACCGTCTTCTCCAGGCGGCAGCGGAAAAGGTCCTGATGGACAGCCATCCCGTAATAGTGCGGGTCGAGACGATAGGTAGATACCACGGCTCCCCGGCCCCCGACCTGGGCCAAACCGAACACATAGGTAAAAATAGGGAGGTAGAGATCAACCCCGGTTATTCCCAGGATCCGGGAAGAGGGGTTCGGATCGTGCTCCAATAAAAAAGTGAGGATTTTTTGAGCGTTGAATTGTCCTCTTTCCCGGTTGTAGGCAAAATCAGGCCGCTCCAGGAAAAGAAGAGGCCTGCAGGCAAGGCCGCTGAGCGGCGTTATCCGGGAAGCGAGGCCCACGAGGACCTCACCATCCATCTCTCCCAGGGCTATGATCTGGATCCCCATCGCTGTCACGGGGGTTTCTCCTTGGCAGGCATTCAGCCCACCCCCACCCCACCCCTTCAGAGACTGTGTCGCAATTACCCAAAGCTCATTCCGGATGGGTCCAGCCTCGGCGGGAGGCGGGCCGGGATGACGAATCATGACACAACCTCTCAGGGGGAGAGGCTTTAGATGGGTTTCCTCCGAAACCGCCGTTTAAGGACAAGCCGAAAACAGCCGGACCCGCTCTTGGTTCAATTTCAACGGTCCAATTTATATTTATTGATTTTATTATATAAGGTCTGCCGGTCGATATTCAGTTTTTCGGCCGACCGGGAAATATTCCAGTTGTTTTCCACGAGCAGTCGGGTGATGTGTAATTTTTCCATCTCTTCCAGGGAGTCCGGGAAAGGCCCGGGTTCGCCGGTTGTCCCGGCCAGGAAAGGCAGGTCCTGCGGGAGGATCTCTTTAAGCTTACTGATGACCATGGCCCGCTCCATGATATTCTTCAATTCCCTGACATTTCCCGGCCAGGCATAGGCCATTAATTGGCCCATGGCCGCCGGTGAGATGTCTTTTTGGGGACGATTTAATTCAAAGGAAAATTTTTCAATAAAATGGCGGGTCAGAAGAGGAATATCTTCTCTCCTTTCCCGCAAGGGAGGCAGATGGATAGAGATGACATTGAGCCGGTAAAAAAGGTCTTCCCGGAAGGCCCCTTCGGCCATGGCCTTTTTCAGGTCTCGATTGGTGGCCGTCAGGATGCGGACATCCACCTCAATAGTCACTGTGCCTCCAATCCGTTGAAAGGTCCTTTCTTCCAGAACCCTTAACAGATTAGCCTGGGTCTTTAAACTGACATCCCCGATTTCATCCAGAAATAGGGTCCCTCCATCGGCCAGCTCAAAACGTCCTTTTTTAGAACGGTCCGCTCCGGTAAAGGCCCCTTTTTCAAAGCCGAAAAGCTCGCTTTCCAATAAGGTCTCCGGAAGAGCGGCGCTGCTGACGGCAATAAAAGGCTGATAACAACGCCGGCTCCGGGTATGGATGGCCCTGGCTACCAGTTCCTTTCCCGTGCCCGACTCCCCGGTAATTAAAACCGTGGAATCTGTCGGGGCCACTTGTTCAATAAGCTCAAAGAGTTCGATCATTTTGGGACTCTGACCGACAATTTCTCCAAAGGCAACCTGCTCCTTTAGTTGTTTTTTTAAAAGAATATTCTCTATAAGAAGTTCCTGATGGGCCGTGATTTTTTTAATACGATGTTCCATTTCCTTGGGGTCAAAGGGTTTTACCAGATAGTCATAGGCCCCTTCTTTGATTGATTGGACGGCCGTTTCCATGGTGGCGTAGGCGGTCATCATGATGACCTCGGTATTGGGAGCCGTTTCTTTAATTTTTCTCAAGGTCTCCAGGCCGTCCATTCCAGGCATTTTCAGATCCAAAAGCACCACGTTCCAGCTCTGGTTCTTGACCAGTTCGACCGCCTTAAATCCGCTCTCGGCCAGACCCATTTCGTAGCCTTCTTCGGAAAGCCAATCCTGCAGACTTTCCCGGACCGAAGCTTCATCGTCTACAACCAATATACGGAACTTACCAGCCATATCCTGCCCCCTATCCTTCCCTGCCCTTTTGATCTGCCCTGGGTTTGTCCTTCGGCAGCCTGACCCAAAAGCGGGTCCCCCGGCCTACCTGGCTGGCCACTTCGATAGTGCCTCCATGCTTGGTGACGATCCCATGGACGACCGAAAGTCCCAGCCCGACCCCCTTCCCTTCCTCCTTGGTGGTAAAAAAGGGCTCAAAAATATGGCCGAGATCCTCGGCTGGGATCCCGATCCCGCTATCTTCAATCAGGAGGATTACGGTGTTCTCATTTTCATCATAGGAAAGCGCCAGCGTCAATTTGCCCCCTTCCGGCATGGCCTCGATGGCATTCCCTAAGAGATTCAAAATGACTTGATGGATTTGTTTGGCATCGCAGAGGACCAAGGGGAGATAAGCCGGTATCTTTTTCTCCAGGACAATGGATTTCAGCTTGAGTTCGTGTCCGATTAAGGTTAGGGAAAGATCGACTAATTCCCTTAAATCCACCCATTCAATCTTCGGCTTGGTCTGCCTGGAAAAATCAAGGAGGTTTTTTACAATGTCGCCGCAACGGGCCGTTTCGCTTTCCATGGTAGCCAGATAACGCCGGATATCCGTTAAGCGGTTCTCCGGGAGAGGCTCCTTAGCGAACAGCTTTATCAGCAAGGTGATATAGGTCAATACCGAGGTGATGGGGTTATTGATTTCGTGGGCCACCGTCGCGGCCAACCGGCCCAGGGAGGCCAGTTTTTCGCGATGATAGATATGTTCATGGGCGGCTTTAAGTTCCTGGTAAGCACGGCAGGTTTCCTGATAAAGGTGCGCATTTTCGATGGCCATGCCAATCGGCCGGCCGATAGCCGTCAAAAACTTGACGTCCTGCCGGGAAAATTTATTCTGAAGGCGGCTGGTGGAACAAAGAACCCCCACCACCGATCCTTTGGAGACCAGGGGTATATAAACCGCCGACTGCAGAATCTCCCGGGCTATTTCTTCTTTAAAAACGCTCTCCGCTTCTTGAAAGTTATCTATTAGGACGGCGCGATCGCTTTGAGCGGCCTGCCCCAGGATTCCCTGGCCTACTTTTCGCTTTTGGATGTAAGGCTTGGCAATAAAGTCATCCGTGAGTCCCCTGGCCACGACCAGGTTCAGTGTTTCCTTTTTTTCGTCCAGCCGGTAGATGCGCAAACTGTTCCCCTTCAGGACCTCCATCAGTTTATCGGCCACTTGATTGAAGAGTTCTTCCAAAAACAGCGATTGATTTAAGAGCCGGGAAATCTCATTAATGGAGGCCAGCTCAATATTCTGCTGACGAAGGGCCTCCTCTTTAAGCCGCAGGAGGTAAATATCCCTGACAAAGGCCTCATAAGAAATAATCTGGCCGTTTTCATCGCTGATGGCATTGGCCGAGATTAAAACCGGCAGGAGGTAGCCGGGCTTGGCCAGGAGGGTGGTTTCGTAATCCCGGATGATGCCCTTCCGAAGGAGTTTGGTTTTAAAGGGCTCAAAGGCGGCCTTCTCCGAAAAAAGGTCCTTCAGCGAGCCGAACTCCAAGATTTCCTCCCGGCTGAATCCATCCAGAAGTCGTAATCCGGCCGGATTAATATCGATGATTTTCAGGTCCTGGTTCAGCAACAGGATCATATCCAGGGAGCGCTCGAAAATAGTCCGATATCTTTTCTCGGAGCTTTGAAGTTCTTGAATGCGTTCGGCCACCTGTTCATCCAGCGGTGCGGTCGAACTGCCGAGCTTTTGGGCCAGCCTCCGGGTTTGATCTATGTCCGTGGCCGCCAGGATCACGGAGATGACCTCCCCGAAGTCATTTTTGACCGGGGTCGCCCTGACTTCAAAAGTTGCGCTGCTCCCATCCTTCAGGATAACCAGGTCCTGATTGGTAACCACCTCTCCCTTTTCAAAACAGCTCTTTACCGGACAGTCCGGACAGGGTTCGGTCCGTCCTTTCCAGGCCTGGTAACAGGTGCCTTCCGGATCGACCAGAAAATCTCTTCTCACCAGATCGTTGCACATCGTTATTTGGTAATCCGGATTGATGGACATCACGTAATTGGTGACGCTCTGGATCAGGGTCCGATAGTCTTTCCTTTTTTCAAGCAGGTCCCGGGTCCGGTCCTTGAGATTGTTGCCCAGTTTATTAAAAGCCTGAGCCAATTTCCCTATCTGGTCCTTGGCCTGGTCCGGGATATGGACATCAAAATCACCGCCAGCCATTTGGAGGGCCCCCTCCGTAAGTCGATTGACCGGTTTTATCACCAGGAAAAGAACCAACAGATATATGGTGGCCGAGATGGAGAGGTAGAGCAGGATGGAAAGGAGAATGATCCAGGGAAGTTGTCCCTTGATCCTGTCCCCCATCCTGGCCAGGGACATATCAATATCCAACACCCCCAGAACTTCGACCCCCTTGGGATGGGCATGACAGGAAGCGCTGCTGCAGGAGGGTTCATTATAGATAGGATTAATGATCCCGAGTAGCTTGGCCGAATCCGGCCCCTTGAAGATTCGGGTCCGGGAAGAAGAGGAAAGGCGGCTCAGAGGCTGTTCCCGGGTGTGGCAGCCGAAGCAGGCTTCAGCCTGCTTATCCACTACCCGGCCCACTTCCTCCGAACGCGTGGAAAGCATGATGACTCCCTGGCGGTTAAAAATCCGGACCCTTTCCACCCCTTCCTCCCGGCTGACGGCCTCGATGATGCGTTGAACGTTCTCCCGGCGATCGTTAAGCATATCGTTGCGGGTACTGTTCTTGACCGTATTACTGAACCGGTGGGCATTCTCTATGGTTTCATTCAGGAAGGCCTTTTGCCCAAAGCGGATATGGATAAAAAGGAACAGAGCGATAACCAGCCCCAAAACCAGCCAGATGGCCAGGATCAGTTTGGCATTAAGATTTCCCCGGAGGGTGGTAAAAAGGGACATGGTTTATCCCTAAATGGATACCGGACCTTTAAGAACCTTTAACCGACTCTGACTGAAACAAACGGCTTCTTGCAGTATCGGGAAGTATTATATCAGGTTGCTGAAAATTCCGGGGGGATTTCTTTTTAAGTGAATGCCCTGCACCTAACCCCTTTAGCCGTCCGGGCCGGGATGGGACGATGAGTTACCCTTTGGACAACCCCAGAGAAGAAGACCCCTCGGTCCCTGGTGGTCACTATTATTTTGAAACCCTTAATAATTCAACGCTTTGAAAATAAATCACATTTTCCCGAACAGGCCCTTTCGAAATAAATTGGATCTTGACAAAGGAAGGAATTTATTATTATTTAGAAAGGTTTAAATGCGATTAAATCAGATATTTTTACTGTCAACGGATACCTTAGAAATTGATGTGAGGCGACACGATGGATTCAATGCATTCCCCTAAAAAGACGGTCGGTTCGGTCATGGTGGTCGGGGGCGGTATTGCCGGCATGCAGGCCGCCCTGGATCTGGCCAACTCCGGTTTTTACGTTTACCTGGTTGAAAAATCACCGGCCATCGGCGGGGTCATGGCCCAACTGGACAAAACCTTCCCGACCAATGACTGCGCCATGTGAATCATCTCTCCCAAGCTGGTCGAGGTCGGCCGGCACATCAATATTGAACTCCTCCCCACAGCGACCGTAGAGGCTATTCAGGGAGAAGAAGGAGATTTTTTCGTTACCGTCCGTCAAGCCCCTCGTTTTATTGATTTGAATAAATGCACGGCCTGCGGAGACTGCCCCACGGTTTGCCCGGTAACCCGGCCCAATGAATACGATTGGGGCTTAAGTTCCCGGAAGGCCACCTACAAACCGTACGCTCAAGCCATCCCGGGAGGGTATTGTATCGAAAAAAAGGATCGGGCCCCCTGTGGTCTGGCCTGCCCGGCCAACTTAAATGTCCAGGGTTATGTGGCCATGGTCAAGGAGGGCAAGTACCGGGAAGCCATCGAAATAATTTTGGAAAAACTTCCTCTGCCCGGCGTCCTGGGACGGGTTTGCGTCCATCAGTGCGAAAAGAGCTGCCGGCGTCTGGAAAAAGAGGAGGCGGTTTCCATCCGGGAATTAAAACGGGTGGCCGCCGAACAAGTTGACTTATCCGGCCTGCCTATTCCGGCCATTGAACCGAACGGAAAGCATGTGGCCGTTATCGGTTCAGGTCCCTCGGGATTAACCGCGGCCTACTTCCTGGCCTTAAAAGGCTATCAGGTAAGGATCTATGAGGCCATGCCCGAGGCCGGCGGCATGCTGCGCTATTGCATCCCGACCTACCGCCTTCCGCGATCCATCTTGGATGCCGAAATCGCCTTTATCCAGCGCCATGGGGTGGAGATTCTAACCAATACCCCTCTTGGAAAGGACCTCACCCTGGATGACCTTCTCGGCCATGGGACTGATGCGGTTTACCTGGCTACCGGGGCCCACCAGGGATTACGAATGGGCATCCCCGGGGAGGATGAACTCCAGGGGGTGGTTGATGTGGTCTCTTTTCTCCGGGATGTCCACCTGGGGAAACGGACCCAGGTTTCGGGCAAAGTAGTCGTGGTCGGGGGCGGGCATTCCGTACTCGATGCCGCCGTAACCTCGGTGCGAATGGGCGCGAAGGAGGTCCACATCGTCTATAGGCGTTCCCGCCAGGAGATGCTGGCCGATCAGGCGGAAGTGACCATGGCTGAAGTGGCCGGGGTCAAAATCCACTTTCAGGTAGCGCCCCTGCGCTTGGTCGGGGAAAAGGGCCAGGTCATCGGCATGGAATGTATCCGAACCCGCCTGATGGAACCGGACAGCACCGGCCGCAGAAAACCGGTACCGATAGCCGGGTCGGAAATCTTTTTTGAAGCCGACACCGTCATCTCCGCCATCGGGCAGGAGCCCGACTTGCGTTATTTAGGAAATGATTCCGGGCTGGCCATCTCCAAGTGGGGCCTTTTGGTCACCAACCCGGCCACCCTTCAGACCAATCGGCCTAACGTCTTTGCCGGCGGGGATTGCATTACCGGGCCGGCAACGGCCATCGAGGCCGTAGAAGCCGGACAGCGGGCCGCCCATTACATCGACCGCTATCTTCAGGGCCTGGAACTCCCTCAGGAATGGGAGGAAGAGCCCCCGGTCCGGGGGGACTGGCTGCCCATTGCCCCGGCCGAACCGATCCGCCAACGCCGGCGCATTCCCTTCATCGAAGAATCAAAGGTTCAACAGGGTGTTTCCATCATAACCCAGGAGGTTATTAACGACCTGGCAACGGAGGAAGCGGACCGCTGCCTGGATTGCGGCGTCTGCTGCGAATGTTTCCAGTGCGTCTCGGCTTGTAAAGCCGGTGCGGTGGATCATTCCCAGCAGGAAAAGGTCCATACCTTAGAGGTGGGGGCGGTCATCCTGGCCCCCGGATTTCAGCCCTACGACCCCTCCCGACTTCGATACCTATGAGTATGCCCATCACCCCAATGTGGTGACCAGCATTGAATATGAACGGATCCTTTCCGCTTCCGGGCCCACCATGGGACACCTGGTCAGGCCGTCCGATCATAAGGAACCCAGGAAGATAGCCTGGCTGCAATGCGTCGGATCCCGGGACGTCAACCACTGCGACCATGCTTATTGTTCCTCGGTCTGCTGCATGGTCGCTATTAAAGAAGCCGTCATTTCCAAAGAACACAGCCGGGGAGACCTGGATTGCGCCATATTTTATATGGACATGCGCACTTACGGCAAGGATTTTGAGAGATACTATGAGCGGGCCAAAAATGAAAGCGGGGTTCGATTTATCCGCTCCCGCATTCACTCCATTACCCCTCTGGGGGAGAAAGAAGACCTGGCCATTCACTATGTGACCGAGTCGGGGGAGATCAAGGAGGAGGTCTTTGACCTGGTCGTCCTGTCGGTAGGCATGGAAACCCCGGATCAGGTCATAAAGACCGGAAAGGCCCTGGGGATTGAGATGGACCAACACGCCTTTGCCCTGACCTCCGCGGCCAGGCCCGTGGCCACCTCCAGGCCGGGCATCTATGTCTGCGGGGCCTTTCAGGAACCCAAGGACATCCCGGTTTCGGTCATGGAGGCCTCGGCCGCAGCCAGTGAAGCCGCGGCCAAACTCTCGGAAGCCAGAAATACCCTGATCAAGGAACGCTCCTTTCCGGCAGAACGGGAGGTCTCCGGCCAGGAAGCCCGCGTCGGCGTTTTCGTCTGCAACTGCGGCATCAATATCGGAGGTATCGTCCGGGTTCCGGAAGTGGCGGCCTATGCCCGCAGCCTGCCCGGCGTTCACTATGTGGAAGAAAATCTTTTCACCTGCTCCCAGGACACGCAGGAAAAAATGAAAGAGGTTATTGAGAAGGAAAAGCTTAACCGGATCGTAGTGGCGGCCTGCACCCCCAGGACCCATGAACCCCTTTTTCAGGAGACCCTGCGGGATGCCGGATTAAACAAGTATCTGTTTGAGATGGCCAACATCCGGAATCAGTGTTCCTGGGTCCACAACCAGGATCCGGATGGAGCCACCCGGAAGGCCAAGGACCTGGTCCGCATGGCCGTAACCCGGGCCAATCTGATCCAGCCCTTGTTGCAGCCGAAACTCCCGGTTACCAGAAAGGCCCTGGTCGTCGGAGGAGGGATCGCCGGCCTGACCGCCGCCCTGAACCTGGCCGAGCAGGGGTTTCCGACCCACCTGATCGAAGAAAAGGATATCCTGGGCGGAAACGCCCGGCATTTGATAACAACCTGGAAAGGGGATCCCATTCAACCCCTGATCTCCGACTTGATCCAAAAGGTTCAAGCACACCCGCATCTGCAAATTCATCTCAAGACCAAGGTGAAGGAAGTCCAGGGGTTCCTGGGGAATTTTGTAACCACGGTCTCCAACGGCCAAGGCGATCAGGTCATCGAACATGGCGCCATGATTCTGGCCACCGGCGGGAAAGAGTTCAGTCCCAGGGAATATTTATACGGTCAGGATCCCAGAGTAATGACCCATCTGGAACTGGATCAGGCCATAATCCGGGGAGATTCCCGGATTAAAGAGGCCCAACGTGCCGTCTTCATTCAGTGCGTCGGCTCCAGAGAACCGGAACACCCCTATTGCTCCAAGGTCTGTTGCACCCACTCTTTGAAATCCGCCCTTTATTTAAAGGAGCTGAATCCCGACCTGGAGTGCATTATCCTTTACCGGGATTTACGGGCCTACGGCACCCGGGAAATCCTTTACCAGGAGGCCCGCAGTCAGGGGGTGCTGTTCGTTCGTTATGACCCGGATCACAAACCCCGGGTGGAAAAGGACGACCGGGGAAACCTGCAGGTGAAAATCTTAGACCATGTTTTAGGCCGGGAGATCATCCTGGATGCGGACTTGGTCGGACTGGCTTCCGCCATCCTGCCCCAGGACAACAGCCCCTTAGCCCAACTCTGCAAGGTGGCGGTCAACGAGGACGGGTTCTTTATGGAAGCCCATGCCAAGCTGCGCCCGGTGGATTTTTCCACCGACGGCATTTTTGTAGCCGGGCTGGCCCACTATCCCAAGCCGATCGAGGAAAGTATCACCCAGGCCCTGGCTGCCGCTTCCCGGGCCGGCGTGGTCTTGTCCCAGAACTTTATCGAAGCCGAGGGTGTGGTTTCCCATATCAACGAAGACCTTTGCCGGGGCTGCGGCCAATGTGCCGAGATCTGCGCCTATAAGGCCGTGGAGCTGATAACCAACGAGGCCGGACTAACCGTGGCCCGGGTCAACGAGGCCGTCTGCAAGGGCTGCGGCCCCTGCGCGGTCGTCTGCCCTACCGGAGCGGCCAGCCTGCGCCATTTCAACGACGGACAGGTCTTGAAGATTCTGGAAGCGGCTTTGGCAGCTTGAAAGATAAAGGGTTCAGGAGTCCAGGGTTCAAGGGTACGGGATCGATGGAAAAATGAGCCTCTCTCGACCCCTCGACCCCTTAATCCTTGAACCCTTAAAATATACTATTGCGACTTTACATTTTTTAGCTTAGGAGTTTTCAATGGCTTCTGAATTCGAACCACGCATCATCGCCTTTACCTGCAACTGGTGCGCCTATTCGGCAGCGGACCTGGCCGGGGTCAGCCGATTGCAGTATCCCTCTAATGTGCGGATCATAAGGCTCATGTGTTCCGGGAAAGTCAATCCCAATTTCGTCCTCAAGGCCTTTGAACTGGGGGCCGACGGGGTCCTGGTCGGCGGCTGACACATCGGTGACTGTCATTACCAGGATGGTAATGTGAAGGCCCAAAAAGTCATCGCCATGGCCCGCGAGTTAATGGCCCTTCTGGGAATCGACGACGATCGCCTCCGGCTGGAATGGATCTCCTCGGCTGAAGGAGGACGTTTTGCCCAGGTCATGTCCGATTTTACCCGGCAGCTAAAGGAAAAGGGTTCCTTTTCACAAAGGATGGCCTCATGAAGACCCAGAGCATAGAAGAAATGGTTCAAGAAACCCAGACCTACTACTGTTTGGATTGCGGGGTTTGCACCGGGAGCTGCCCGGTGGCCCGGGTTCATCCGGCCTTTTCCCCTCGTTTGATCGTCGAGCAATCGTTAATCGGTCTGGAGGAGGTTACGGACCAGGAGATCTGGTCCTGTCTGACCTGCGCCCGCTGCAGTGTGCGCTGCCCGGCCAATATCAACTTCCCGGAGTTCGTCCGCCTGCTGAGGGACGAGGCTTTCCAGAAAGGCATCGAAGGCCTCTACGCCCATAACGGCATGTTGCAGACCATCATGGCCCTGCAGACCCGGCCGCTCCAACAGAACCGCCTGGCCTGGCTGACCGGGGCCGAAAAAGTGAGCGACCGGGGAGACTATTTCTATTTTGTCGGCTGCCGGCCCTATTTTGATGTCATCTTCCGGGATATCGAGGCCGGGTCCATCCAGGGGGGCCGTAATGTGATCCGGTTGATCAATGCCGCCGGCATTATCCCGGCGGTCTCCAACCAGGAACGCTGCTGCGGCCATGACGCCCTCTGGAGCGGCCATGAGGAACAGTTCAAAGCCCTGGCCCGGATTAATATCGAGACCATCAAGGCCTCCGGCGCTAAGGCGGTTATCCTGTCCTGTCCCGAAGGGTATTATACCTTTAAAGAGCATTACCCCCGGTTTTTCGGAAAGCTTGATTTCGAAGTCCTTCACCTGCAGGAATTCCTGGTCACCATGATCCGGGAGAAGGGAATCACCTTCAAGTCCCTGGAGGGGACCGCTACCTATCATGACCCCTGCCGCCTGGGAAGAATGGCCGGTATCTATGAGGCCCCCCGGGAACTGATCCGGATGATTCCGGGCTTAACCCTGGTGGAGATGGAACGGTCCCGCGAGAACGGGGTTTGCTGCGGGACCAGCGCCTGGAGCAACTGCTCCAGTTGCTCCAAGGCCATCCAGCTGGAGCGGCTTCAGGAAGCCCTGGCCACCGGGGCCGGCACGCTGATCACGGCCTGCCCCAAATGCGAAATCCATCTCTCCTGCGCCTTAAAGGCCAATCCCATGGCCATTCAGGTAAAAGATTTGAATGACCTGTTAATAGAAACGATGAACGCTGAATGCTGAATAATGAGTGAAAACAAAAAGGACTATCATTCCGCAGCATCATTTTTTTAAGGAGTTGATATGAGTCGCGATGTATTAGTCATCGGAGGAGGGATTGCCGGGATCCAGGCCTCCCTGGATCTGGCTGAAATGGGCCTCCAGGTCCACCTGGTGGAAAAGCTTCCCAGTATCGGGGGCAAGATGGCCCAGTTGGACAAGACCTTCCCGACCAACGATTGTGCCATCTGAATCCTTTCGCCCAAGTTGCTGGATGCCGGTCGGCATCCCAGGATCAGGCTCCTGGCCTACAGTGAAGTGGAAGGATTTTCCGGAGAAGCCGGCAGTTTCTCGGTTACGGTGCGCAAGAGGGCCCGCTATGTGGATGAAACCAAGTGCACCGGCTGCGGCTCCTGCGCCGAAAAGTGCCCGACCGAGGTCTCCGACGACTTCAATATGGGTCTGGCCAAACGCAAGGCCATTTATAAACATTTCCCCCAGGGGATTCCTTCGGTCTTTACCATCGACACCCGTTATTGCCGTCAATTTACCGGCAAAAAATGCGGCGTCTGTAAAAAAACCTGCCAGGCCGGGGCCGTTGATTTTGAGCAGCAGGACCAGGTGCTGACTTTTGAGGTCGGTGCGGTCGTGATCGCCATAGGCTATGAATTGTTTGATGCCGAACGGATCCCGGAGTACGGTTATAAAAAAATGCCCAATGTGATTTCGGCCATGGAGTTCGAGCGCCTCCTCTCGGCCAGCGGCCCTACCCATGGCCACGTGGAACGCCCTTCCGATCTGGCGGCCAAGGCCCGTTTGGCTGAACTGGCCAAAGATCTCCAGCGAACCCAGCGGGTTCTGGAAAGTTATGAAAAAAAGGCCGGTCTGACCTCGGCTGAATTCTTCCAAAAATATCAGGCCCGGGAGATCGAAGGCAATGGGGATGAAAAGGCCTGGGCCGAAAAATATCTGGCCTTTCAGAAGATCCAGGGTGAAAATGAATGCCTGACTCAAAAGGTAGCCCAGTTCGCAATCGCCAGAAAGCTGGCTTTCATCCAATGTGTCGGTTCGCGTGATTTTCGCTTTCACCCCTACTGTTCCAGCTACTGCTGCATGCACACGATCAAGGAAGCCATTATCGCCAAGGAACATGCCCCGCAAACCGAATCCACCGTCTTTGCTATGGACTTGAGGACCGTGGGGAAAGGCTTTGAAGAATATAAGCTGCGCGGGGCCGACGAATCGGGAATCCGCTATATCCGGGGCCGGGTGGCCGAAATTACCCAGGATGCGGACTTCCATCCCATGGTCTGGTACGAGGATACCAAAAACCGCCTGGTCGAGCACATGGACGCCGACCTGGTCATCCTGGCCAATGCCTGTGTGGCCACCCCCGGCGCCAATCAACTGGCCCGGATTCTGGGAGTTGATCTGGATGAAAATAATTTCATCAAGACCGATCCCCTGGAGCCGCTGTCCACCAACGTCCCGGGGATCTATACCTGCGGCTGCGCCCAGGGTCCCATGGATATCCCGGAATCCGTGGCCCAGGCCAGCAGCGCGGCCGCCAAAGCGGCCGAAGGTGTTCTAAAATGCTGAATGAGGCCTTTCTTCCTCCTTCCCCATTCATCATTTCTTAAAAAGGAGAGTTATCTTGTCTGGAAAAGAAGATGTGCGCATAGGGGTTTTTGTCTGCCACTGCGGCTCCAATATCGCCGGCTATTTGAATATGCAGGCCCTGGTGGATTACGCCCAGACCCTGCCCCAGGTGGCTTTTGTCCAGGCCAATCTTTATACCTGCTCCGAAGGCGGAATCAATGAGATCAAGAATGCCATCGGCCTTCAGAACCTGAATCGGGTAGTGGTCGCCTCCTGTACCCCGCGGACCCATGAGCCGCTCTTCCAGGGGGCCTGCCTGGAAGCGGGATTGAATCCTTATCTTTTTCAAATGGTCAATATCCGGGATCAGTGTTCCTGGGTCCACATGCAGGAAAAAGAAGCCGCCACCGGCAAGGCCAAAGATCTGATCCGGATGGGCGTAGCCAAGGCCGGTCTCCTCCGGCCCCTGGAATCCATTGAATTATCGGTAACCCCGAGTGCCCTGGTCCTGGGCGGCGGCATTGCCGGTCTGACCGCTTCCAATTCCCTGGCCAAGATGGGCTTTGAGGTGGTTCTGGTGGAGCGGGAAGCCGAACTGGGAGGGCTGCTGCGCAGCCTTAACAAAATACTGCCCTCGGGGATTTCAGCCTCCGCCTATCTGGAAAAAATCGTCTCCGAAGTCAAGCAAAACCCGATGATTCAGATCCGGACCTCGGCTGCGGTGGAAACGGTTCAGGGCTATGTGGGCAACTTCGAAGTGGTGGTACGGAGTCAGGCCGGAGAGGAAAATTTTAAGGTGGGCATCGTGGTCGTCGCTACCGGGGCCCGGGTATTTACACCGGAAGGGTTTTACGGTTATGACGGCCGGCGGGTCATCACCCACCTGGAATTGGAGGCCCTCCAGAAGCAGGGCCGGGCTGCTGTTGATCAGGCGGTCTTTATTCAATGCGTCGGTTCCCGGATGGAAGGCCGCAAATACTGCTCCCGCACCTGCTGCATGACGGCCGTCAAAAATGCCATCCTTATCAAGGAAGCCAACCCCAGAGCCGGGGTAGCCATCCTTTACCGGGACATGCAGATGTACGGCATTGAAAATGAAGAGCTCTTCCGGAAATCAAAACAGATGGGCGTCCGTTACATCAATTACGATCCCTCCCAACCCCCGGTGGTTGAGGAAAAACAGGTTCGTGTTTTCCACCAGTTGCTGGGCAAGGAGGTTGCCCTGCCGGCCGATCTGGTGGTCCTGTCCACTCCCTTGGTGGCTTACCCCGATGCGGACCGCATTTCCCAGCTCTTGCGGGTCCCCCTGGATGTCAACCGCTTCTTCATGGAGGGCCATGTCAAATTAAAACCGTTGGATTTTGCCTCCGATGGGATTTTTTTATGCGGCAACTGCCGCTATCCGGCCACCCTCCGGGAAACTATAGCCCAAGGCTTAGGGGCCGCCTCCCGGGCGGCGACGCTGCTTTCCAAAGGAAAGATGTTCACTTCCGGGATTGTGGCCGAAATCAACGCAGCGACCTGTGTGGGCTGCCAGGGGTGCCTGGAGGTCTGTCCCTACCAGGCCATTGGTTTCAATGAAGACCAAGGAATCTGCTTCATCAACCAGGTACTCTGCAAAGGATGCGGGGCCTGTGCGGCCACCTGTCCTTCGGCCAGCGCCCAGCTCTCCGGCTTCACCACCCAGCAGCTCATGGCGGAAATTGACAAGGCGATGGCAGCCTAACACCGATACTGGATGCTGGATACTGGATATAAGAGGAAAAAGGTATTGGCCAGCCAGTATCCAGTATCTAAGCACTAATTTCAAACAAAGAGGTAATTATGACCGAGCATTTTGAACCCACAATTCTCTGCTTTTTGTGCACCTGGTGAACCTATGCCGCAGCTGACCTGGCAGGGGTCAGCCGGTTGCAGTACCCGACCAATATACGGTCCATTCGGGTCATGTGTTCCGGGACCGTATCCCCCCATCACATCCTGAAAGCCTTTCAGAAAGGGGTGGACGGTATTTTTGTCGGAGGCTGCCATATTGGCGATTGCCATTATCTGGCTGGAAACTTCATGACCAAAAAACGGGTGGCTTTCATGAAGGAACTCCTGGCTTTTACCGGCATCGAACCGGAGAGGCTTCGGGTGGAGTGGATTTCCTCGGCTGAAGGACCGGAGTTCGCCAAATACATTACCGAGTTCGTAGAACAAGTGCGGGGATTGGGACCCAATCCGCTTTCGGCGGCTAAGGCCGCTTAAAGGCAGAAAGCTCAAAGCGGATAGCGACGGCTATTTATTCAGGTACAGGTAAAAACTCATGATGAAAGAGATCATAGTTTCTGAGATTGCAGGACTCTTAAAGGAGGGGAAGATAGAGGGTTTCCTCGGCCTTCGGGAAGTTGAAGGGCAGGTCAGCCCTTATCTTTTTACGCAGGAAGATGAGCTTCCGAACCTTTCCCTGGGAGACTTGAAAGGTCCCGGCGATGTCCGCTATCCTTTAAATAAACTGCTGATTCATCTGAGCCGGCAGCATCCGGAAGCCGCCTTGGGCGTCCTCATCCGCGGCTGCGACGAGCGCGGCCTGCTGGAATTATATAAGTGGAAGCAATTGAACCCGGAACGGATCGTTCCTGTCGGGATAGCCTGCCCCTCGGAATTGGCCCGGGCCTGCGAATGTCCCAAGCCCTATCCGGACCGCTGTTCGGCCGGAGATAAGGGCGAACCGGCCGGAAACGACAGTGTAACCCGGGTCCTGGCCCTGGAGTTGAAAGACCGGCTCCAGCACTGGCTTAAGGAGTTCTCCCGTTGCATCAAATGCTACGGCTGCCGGGATATCTGCCCCATGTGTTTTTGCAAAGAGTGCACCCTGGAGGAAGAGTCCCTGATTCAGACCGGGAATGTTCCTCCTGAAAATCCCATTTTCCATCTGGTGCGGGCCGTGCACATGGCCGGACGGTGTATCGACTGCGGGCTGTGCAACGAGGCCTGTCCGGCGGATATCCCCTTAAGGACCCTTTACAAAAGAGTGGCTGACATCCTGGATGAACAGACCGGCTACCGGCCGGGGTACCAGCCTGAGACCAAGTCGCCTTTGAATGTACTCGGCCCGGCGCCGGAATAGACCCTGGTAAACTAAATGATACTGGATACTGGATGCTGGATCAAAACCCAAGTTGAAACCCAAGGTCCATCCAGTATCTTAAAAAATTAGGAGTTATGAATGGATTATAAACTGGTCCCCACCATCTGCCCTTACTGCGGCTGCGGCTGCAGTTTCTATCTCGAGGTTCTGGACGGGCAACTGATCGGCACCCTGCCCAATAAAACCGCCCCGGTCAACGAGGGGAAACTGTGCGTCAAGGGCTGGAATGTTCACGAATTCGTAGTCAGCCCCAACCGTCTCACCCAGCCCCTGATCCGCCGGGGCGCGGAATTACAGCCGGCTTCCTGGGAAGAAGCCCTGGACTGGACCGCTTCCCGCCTGCGCACCATCCGGGACACTTATGGGCCGGACAGCATCGCTTTTTTGACCTCGGCCAAGTGCACGAATGAAGAAAATTATCTGCTCCAGAAATTCGCCCGGGCCGGCGTCGGAACCAATAATATTGATCACTGCGCCCGTCTCTGACACTCCTCCACCGTGGCCGGGCTGGCCGCCGCTTTCGGCAGTGGTGCCATGACCAACTCCATTGCCGAGATCGAAGATGCCGATTGCATCTTTATTATCGGCTCCAATACCAGCGTAGCCCACCCCCTGATTGCCATGCGGGTCTTTCGGGCCAAAGCCAAGGGGGGGAAGATCATTATTGCCGATCCCCGGCGCATCCCCCTGGTGGCCCAGGCCGATCTCTATGTCCGGCAGAAGGCCGGGACCGATGTGGCCTTGCTGAACGGCATGATGCAGGTGATCTTGAAAAACAACTGGCAGAATCAGACCTTCATCGATGAACGAACCGAGAACTTTGAAGCCTTTAAGGCCGTGGTGGATCAGTACCCGCCCGAGCGGGCTGCCGAGATCACCGGGATACCGGCCGAAGAAATCGCTAAAATGGCCGAACTCTACGCCAGGTCGGAGAAGTCGACCATCCTCTACACCATGGGGATCACCCAGCACCATACCGGCGTCGATAATGTCAAAAGCCTGGCCAACCTGGCCATGCTCTGCGGCCAGATCGGCCGGGAGTCCACCGGGGTCAATCCCCTGCGCGGGCAGAACAACGTCCAGGGAGCTTGCGACATGGGAGGACTGCCCAATGTCTATCCCGCTTACCAGGCGGTTACGGATCTGGCCGTCAGGGATAAGTTTTTAAAGACCTGGCAGGTGGAGGCCCTATCCGACCGGGCGGGCCTGACCATCATGGAAATCATGCAGGGGATTGAAGAGGGCCGGATCAAGGCCCTGGTGATCCTGGGAGAAAACCCCCTGCTGAGCGACCCGGATAGCCACCATGTGGAAAAGGTCTTGAAAGGCTGCGAATTTTTGGCGGTCATCGATATCTTTCCCACCGAGACCGCCGGGCTGGCTCATGTGGTCCTGCCCGGGGCGGCCTTTGCCGAGAAGGACGGCACCTTTGCCAACACCGAGCGCCGGGTCCAACGGATCCGGAAAGCCGTTGATCCTCCCGGAGAAGCCCGGGAGGACTGGCGGATCATTCAGGAACTGGCCACGCGTTTCGGCTATCCCATGAGCTATGCCTCTCCGAAAGAGATCCAGGAGGAGATTCGCCGGGTGGCTCCTTCCTATGGCGGAATCAGCTACGAAAGGCTGGAGGGAGAGGGCCTGACCTGGCCCTGCCCGACTGCGGAACACCCCGGGACCCCTTTTCTGCATAAAGACCGCTTTTCCCGGGGGAAGGGCCTGTTTCATGCCGTCGACTATAAAGAACCGGCCGAGGTCCCCGACGCCGAATTTCCTTTTGTCCTGACCACCGGGCGCTTGCATATGCACTATCATACCGGGACCATGACCCGCAATTCTCCCTCTCTTGAAAAAGAAGGGCCGGAACAATTGGCGGAAATCCATCCGGCCGATGCCCTGGACCTGGGGCTGGCCGAAGGGGATAAGGCCCGCATCAGCAGCCGGAGGGGGGAAATCCTCTCCCGGGTAACGGTTACGGACCGGGTCAGTCCGGGGTTGGTTTTTCTCTCCTTCCATTATGGGGAAAGCAACGCCAATCTCCTGACCAACACGGCCCTGGATCCTGTGGCCAAAATACCGGAATTAAAGTTCTGCGCGGTAAAGGTAGAAAAAGCGCTGGAGGTTTGAGGTGGGAGGCCTGAAGCAAACGATCCTCTACGAGCATGGAATTTTGTTTGAAGGAGACCAATCCGGCCCAAATTTTTAACTTGCTTAGGAGTGGATTATGAAAACCGTCACCACCGAAGAAATCCTGAACACGGCCATTACCTTTGAAGAACTGTCCTACACCTTTTATAAACGGTTGCAGGATGCCGTACTGGATGAGATGACCAAGGATACGCTTGATTTTCTTTCCCGGGAAGAATTGAAGCATAAAGCCTTTCTGGAAAGTTATGTCCAGGGAAAGATCTCGGCCGGGACGCTGCGGCTGAGCCAGGTCCACGACGGCAAGATCGTCGAGGCCTTTCAAGCACCGCCGGTGACTCCGGATCTTTTGCAGAAAGATGCCTTTTTGCTGGCCGCGGAAAGGGAAAGGCTTTCCCATGATTTTTACCTGAACCTGGCCGGCCTGCACCCGGCCGGCGAAGTCAAGGACCTTCTCGGGAAATTGGCCCTGGAAGAACTGGCCCACAAGGAAAAGGTCGAGTACCTTTATGTAAATGCCGCTTTCCCCCAGACCTCGGGGGGATAAAAACCGTCAAGCGTTCCGTTCGGCGTTCGGCGTTCAGCGTAAGGCGCAATCAGAATCCATTGAGTCGATAGTCTGAACCGAAGCCCACCCTGCTTTTCCCCATCACTTTTTCTTTTAGTCCGCGCGGGACCCATAGTCCCTCACCGGGACAATGTTCCAGGCAGCAGTAACATTCGATGCAATTCGACTTGGTCAGAACTAAATTTTTTCCCTCAAAGCTCAAGGCCTCCGCAGGACAGGCCTGAACGCACAGGCCGCATAACTGGCAGCCGTCGGGGTTCAGACGGGGCCTGGCCTCGGTCAGCCAATCCAGGGCCCGGCCCGCCAGCTTGGGAGGAAGCATCTTACCCAGCCACTGACGAGCCTGGGAAAACGGTCTTTTAAATCCTTGGACCGGCAACTCCTCCCAGGCAGCGCCCTGTAGTCTAATGTTGGAAGGGTCGGCCTCTCCCAAACCGGCCGCGGCGGCCAGGGTTATGGTGGCTATCCTTCCGGGATTGAAGCCCATAATCTGGGCGCTGGCGCAATCCATGGCCACCGGATCGGTCGAGGCCAGTATCCAGCCGACCGATCGCGAGGTCCCTTGGACCGGACCGGCCCCTTCCATGGCCATGATGCCGTCCATTACCTGCAAGACAAAAGGGACCTTGATTTTCAGGCCCTGGTAGATGTCCACCAATGCCTGGGCCATGGCGCTGCCATTTAAGGCCAGACGGTGGACGTCCCGTTTTAAAGATCCGGGCAGTAAACCCAGACTATTTTTAATGGCCCCGGTGATGCCGGTCAGCAGATGGGTTTTTAATTTGGGGAGATTTACGATCGCCTCAATTTCATTCAAGAGGGAGGTGGCCTTGAATACCGGCACTATCTTCCCCCCGGGGCTTTTGACGGAAATGAGGCCTTGCTCCTCCAGGTTTACCAGTCGGGCTTCCAAACGGTCGGCCAGGGCCTCCAGTCCCAGCAGGGCATAGGTGCGCCTGGTTCGCCCATAGGAGCCCATGCCGCCGGAATCCGCAATGAGCAGTTCCACCCCATACTCATTTTTCAGAAAGCGGCCAACCTCTTCCACCACTTCCGGCCGGGTATTAACCGGCTTCTCCGGGCCGTGGTGCGATGACAGGCAGTTGGGCTTCAGAAGCACCCGATCCCCTTTTTTAAAAGGCAGTGCCGGTAGAGAGGAAAGGACCTCCTTGACAGCCCGACCTAAATGGGCCTGCTGGTAATCCCGGCAACGACTCAGACTTACCTGGCTCAATCCGGACGTCATGGAATCAAGGGGCTGGGGTTGGTGAATAGGGAACCGGCCTAAGCTGGACCGGGGACCTGGCCGGGTCTTCCCAAATTTTTTCCAGGCGCTGGATCAGCTCCCCCAGGGTCTCTTCCTTCAAGGCCGAAACCGCCAGCCCCTGGAAGCGGTTGCTCTGAATCCGGGCATATTCCGGATTAACCAGATCAATCTTGTTGAATACCCGGACTACGGGGATATGACCCAGATCCAATTGAGTCAGTAAATCCTCCACAATGGCCATCTGCTCTTCAAAGCGCGGGTTGCTGAGATCAACGACATGGAGCAGGAGATCGGCCTCGGCCAGTTCCTCCAAGGTCGCCCCGAAGGCGGCCAGGAGGTCCTTGGGCAGATTTTTGATAAAGCCCACGGTATCGGTGATGATCACTTCCCGGTCCTTGGGAAAACGAAGCCGCTTGCTGGTCGGATCCAGGGTGGCGAAGTAGCGGTCCTCGGCGGTCAGGCGGCTGTGGGTCAAGGTATTTAACAGGGTGGATTTGCCGGCGTTGGTATAACCGACGATCGAAATCACCGGCAGGCCCCGGCGTTTTCTTTTTCCCCGTCGTTGTTTGCGCTGGGCCCGGATGGCTTCCAATTCCTTCTGCAGGCGGTGGATTTTTTCCCGAACCCGGCGCCGGTCGATCTCCAGCCTGGTTTCACCCGGACCCCGCCCGCCGATGCCTCCGGTCAGCCGGGAAAGGGCATCATCGCGTCCCACCAGGCGGGGAAGGATATATTTTAGCTGGGCCATCTCCACCTGGATCTTTCCTTCCCGGGTTCGGGCCCTCTGGGCAAATATATCCAGAATCAACTGGGTTCGATCAATGACCTTCAACTCGGTAAAATCGGTGATGGAGCGGACTTGCGAGGGATTCAGATCCTGATCAAAAATCAGTACAGCGGCCCCGACCTGCAGGGCCCGGATGGATAAGCTGCTCAGGCGATCCTTCCCCATGAGATATTTGGGTTTGATTTCCTTGCGCTGCTGGATCACGGACTCAACCACCTGCAGGCCGGCGGAACGGGCCAGCTCGGCCAACTCATCCAGGGACTCCAGGGCCGCCGATCTGGACTGGGTGGTAACGCTAACCAGTATCGCCCGCTCCTGCCCGGGGTTGACCTTTTTGGAAGCCAGTTTTCGGCCCCATTCTTCCTCCAGGGATCGGACCAGGCCTGAGACGTCCACCTGGGATTGCCCCACCCGCTCCGGATCCAGAAGCCTCCATTCTTTCCCTTCGGCGTTCTCCGGCAGGAGATGGGCCGTGTAAAGCCTTTGGGCCTGGCCCGTTTTGTCTACCTCCAGGGCCGTCATTAAATCCAACTGGAGCAGGGCCAGGTCCATTCGATCCTCTTCGGTAATCCCTTCTCCTTTTAGATGGGTATGCAAAAGGCGCAACCCTTTCAGGCGGCCGGCCCCGGTCCTAAATTCGTTCAGGGCCGGGATGGTCAGCGATTGGTCGTTGCCCAGAATGATGGTCTCAATGCCGCCCTTGCGATTAATCAGCAGGCCGATCTGACGGTTCAGCTCAAAGGAGAGCTGGGCCAGGGTATGGGCCAGTTCGGGGGATACTATTTGGGAAGGATTCAACTGCCGACGGTAAAGGGTTTGCAGCTTTTTTACCTGGTGGGGTTTAAGGCCGGTAGTATTTCCGAAGAGTCGGTGAATCGAGATACCTCCTAAAAGGGTTCTTCCTGATCGGAAGCCAGGTTTTCAAAACGGGTGTATTGGTCCTGAAAGGCCAGGGAGACCGAGCCGGTAGGTCCATTACGGTGTTTGCGGACCAGGATTTCGGCGATACCTTTTTGTTTGGGATTTTCCTCATACATTTCTTCCCGGTAAATAAAACAGACCAGGTCCGCATCCTGTTCGATGGCTCCGGACTCCCGCAGATCGGCCAGCACCGGCTTCTTATCCTCCCGCCCTTCCGGCCGGCGGTTGAGCTGGGAAAGGGCAATGACCGGGAGACGGAGTTCCTTGGCCAGGGCCTTTAGAGACCGAGAGATATCCGATATCTCCTGTTCCCTTCGTTCCATGCCGTCCTTGCCCCGCATCAATTGCAGGTAATCGACAATCACCAGGCCCAATCCTTTTTCGGCCTTTAAGCGGCGGGACTTGGCCCTCATCTGCAGGACCGTCAGGGAGGGGGAATCGTCGATAAAAATCTTGGCGTCCGAGAGGGTTCCGGCCGCCACGGTCAACTTGGACCAATCACGCTCCCCGATCAGCCCGCTCCGCAACTTGTAGGAGTCCACCCGGGCTTCACTGCAAAGCATGCGCATGGCCAGTTGCTGCCGCGACATTTCCAGGGAGAAGATGACCACCGTAACGTCGTGATCGACCGCGGCATTGCGGGCGATGTTGAGGGCAAAGGCCGTCTTTCCCATACTGGGGCGGCCGGCAATAATGATCAGGTCCGAATCCTGGAATCCCGAAATGAGTTTATCCATCTGAGTGTAGCCGCTGGGCACCCCGATCACCCGGTCTTTGCGTTCGTAGAGTTCCTCGATGGTCCCGAAACTCTCCTTGATGACCTCGCTGATGGGATAGACCAGGGGATTGATCTTGGATTCGGAAATTTCAAAAATGGATTTTTCGGCCTCGTCCAGGAGATCCTCGGCATCGCCGGAAAATTGATAGCCTTTGCTGGCAATCTCAGTGGCCTTGTTGATCAGACGACGTAGAATGGATTTTTCCCGGATGATCCGGGCATAGGTGTCTACATTGACCGCGGAAGGAATGGCATCGGCCAGAGAAGCCAGATAACCGGCTCCTCCGATCTCATCCAGATGACCTTTGTTATGGAGGGCTTCGGTCAGGGTAACCAGGTCGACCGGGGTTCCCTTCTGGTAGAGTTCTATCATGGCGGCGAAGATCCTCCGGTGACTCTCGCGGTAGAAGTCTTCTCCGGACATGACTTCCAGAACACGGGAAAGGGCCTCCGGTTCCAGGAGGATGCCTCCTAAGACCGACTGCTCGGCCTCTATGTTCTGGGGTGGGATTTTTAAGTTCGCCTCACTGGAGCCCGCCATAACCACCGTCTATTTTTCTTCAACCACCTTGATTTTAAGAAGCGAAGCGACCTCGGGATGCAGTTTAACCGGGACCTCGTAGTCGCCTAAAGTCCGAATCGGATCTTTCAGAACGATTTTTTTCCGATCCAGGGGAATTCCCTCAAGGGTCAGTTTTTCCATGATATCCTTGGTGGTGACCGACCCGTAGAGCTTTTCTTCTTCCACCACCTTGCGTCTGATTTCCAGGGTCAGGGCATCGAGGCGCTCCGCCAGTTTCCGGGCGGCTTCGAAATCCTGGGCCTTTCTTTTCAGAAGGATCCGTTTTTGCTCCTCCAATTCCTTCATATGGTTCCGGGTGGCCTCCAGGGCTTTACCCTGGGGGATTAAATAATTTTGACCATACCCCCGGGCGACTTCAACCAGGTCTCCTGTCTTACCCAGGGTAGGGATATCTTCCTTTAGAATGACTTTCACCGTTTCGACCTCCTGATTCTTTTAAATTTTCTTTCGGACAGGAAAACTCCTCAAAAGGCTCCTCGCCTTGACTCTCGACCCTTGAGGTATCTTATCCGATTTGCCCGGCCAAAGCAAGGGCTCTCCAGTTCCCCTTTAAAGCCAAAAAGGGGGCCTGCCTTAAGCGGG
Source organism: uncultured delta proteobacterium (assembly GCA_963711835.1). Classification (GTDB taxonomy): domain Bacteria; phylum Desulfobacterota; class RBG-13-43-22; order RBG-13-43-22; family RBG-13-43-22; genus CAVQFQ01. The sequence continues at coordinate 125,498 of CAVQFQ010000021.1, forward strand.
TCCCCTTCCTTGATCTTGTGATCGCCCAGCCGAAAAAATTAGTGTTGCAGGCCGGTTGCCAGATAAGGCAGCAAAGCAATCTGGCGGGCCCTTTTGATGGCTTCGGTTAATTCCCGCTGGTGTTTGGCGCAATTCCCGGTGATTCTGCGGGGAATGATCTTCCCCCGTTCACTGGTGAAATGCTTTAAAATCCGGATGTCCTTGTAATCAATGACCATGGAGCTGTCGGCGCAAAAACGGCAGACCTTTCGGCGGGGGAAAACTCTCTTTTTCCTCTTCTGTTGATGCTGGATCATGGCCTATTCACCCTCCTTTTCTATCTCGTTTTCGCCCGCCTCGCTGATGATGATCTTGGCCGGTTCGGGTGCTTCCGCGGATAGCTGGGCTTCCTGAAGGAGTTGTTCTCGTCTCTTTTCTTCCTCCAGAGACTCGGGGTTGAAGGGATCTTTGGTCTTGATGGTCAGGAATTTCAGGATCTTGTCGTCGATCTTGAGGTTCCGTTCAATTTCCCGGATCATGTTTCCCGGGCCATAGAAATCAACCAGGATATAGGTTCCCTTGGGCTGCTTTTTGATTTCATAAGCCAGCCGCCGTTTACCCCAATCTTCGGTTTTGATCAGGATTCCTTGTTGGGCGGAAATAATCTGGAGGAACTTCTCGGTGACTGCCTTGACCTCTTCCTCGTTCAGGTCGGGATGGATGATGAAAATAAGCTCATACCTTTTCATAAGGCCTCCTTCCGGATATTGAAGCCCCCCTTGGGGAGCAAGGAGAAAAAATTTTTATAACTTTTTTCTTCTACATTGTCAACAAAAAATAAAAAGTTTTTTTTAGAATTGACTTAACAGACCGTTTTGATTATTATAAGAAGTTGTTACCGGAGGCCAAGATCGACCTGGCGTTTTTTATCGGACAACAGTTATAGCCGGGAGGGACCACCATGCGCACTCTGAACGAACTGGATATAAAAAATAAGAAGCTCCTGATTCGGGTCGATCTGAACGTCCCCCTGGATAAAAATTTAAATATCACCGACGACACCCGCATTCGAGGGGTTCTTCCTTCCATCAATTATGCCCTGGATGAAAATGCCATCATTATTCTCTGTTCCCACATGGGGCGGCCCAAGGGCAAAGTGGTTCCGGAATTAAGCCTGGCTCCGGTAGCCCGTCGTCTGACCCGATTGCTTCAAAGAAATGTTCCCCTGGCCCCGGATTGTGTCGGGCCGGAGGTCAAGAAGATGATCCAGGCCCTGAAACCCGGCGATATCATTCTCCTGGAGAATCTTCGTTTTCACCCCGGCGAGACTAAGAACGACGAGGCCTTCGGGCGGGAACTGGCCGACCTGGCGGATATTTATATTAACGACGCCTTTGCCGTAGCCCACCGGGCCCATGCCTCGGTGGTGGCCGTGGCCAAGTATGCCAAGGAATGTGCGGCCGGGTTTTTGATGCATGATGAGTTGAAGTTCTTTCACAAGTCCATGGAAGATCCGGCCCGTCCCCTGGTGGCGGTTATCGGCGGGTCCAAAGTCAGCGGCAAACTGTCCGCCCTGGAAAATCTCTTGAACCATGTGGATAAAATGGTCATCGGCGGAGCCATGGCCAATACCTTTTTAAAAGGGGTCAATTACGATATCGGGAAATCCCTGGTGGAGGAAGACCTGGTCAGCGTAGCCAATTGCCTGATGCGCAAAGCCAAGGATCTGGGCGTCCGATTATATATTCCGGTGGACTGCGTGGTGGCCAACGCCTTCGAGCCTAAGGCCGAAACCAAAATCACCACCGTTCAGGAGGTTCCTCAGGACTGGTTCATTCTGGATATCGGACCAGCCACCTCGCTGCTCTATTCGGAAGCCCTGCAAAATGCCAAGACCATCATCTGGAACGGCCCCATGGGGGCCTTTGAGATGGACGCCTTTTCGCGAGGGACCATGGCCATGGTCCAGACCATCGCTAATTCCTACGCCCTGACCATCGTCGGAGGCGGGGATACCGACGTGGCCGTCCACAAGGCCGGAGAGACCGCCAAGATTTCGTATATCTCCACCGGAGGCGGCGCCTTTTTGGAACTCCTGGAGGGTAACCAGTTACCGGGTGTCCTGGCCCTGGAGAAACGTTTTGAGAGGCCAGTCAATGAACGCGCCGACTCCTGCCTTCCCAAGAGGCTCTAAACCATGAACTCCGCCCCACGCCGCCTCTGGCTCGGTGGAAACTGGAAGATGTTCAAAACCATTCCGGAGGCCATCCGCTTTATCCGAGACCTGAAGGCCGGTCTTCCCCCTTCCCCCACGGCCGAAATTATCCTGGCCCCGGCCTTTACCGCCTTGCAGCCCGCAGCCCGGGAACTGGAAGGGTCACCGGTCCTCCTGGCCGCCCAGGATGTCCATTGGGTTGAGGAAGGCGCCTTTACCGGAGAAATCTCGACCCGGATGCTCCTGGACGCCGGCTGCAGCTATTGTATCGTCGGCCATTCCGAACGACGGCACTGGTTCCATGAGTCGGATAAGGAGGTCCATGAAAAGCTGAAGGCCTGCCTTCAGGCCGGCCTTAAACCCGTCTTCTGCGTCGGAGAGACCCTGGAAGAAAGGGAAAACGGCAAGGTTCGGGAGGTCATTCACCGCCAGATCTTAACGGCCGTGGCAAATTTTTCGGAACAGGAAATGACCCAGGGGGTGATTGCCTACGAGCCGGTTTGGGCCATCGGGACCGGGAAAACAGCCAGCCCCGAAGCGGCCCAGGAGGTCCATGCCCTGATCCGCCGATTGCTCGAAGAGGCCTTTAACAAAAGGATTGCAATGGAAAAGAGGATTGTGTATGGTGGAAGCGTTACCCCCGAGACCATTAAGGCTCTCGTTTCGGAACCGGATATTGACGGTGCCCTGGTCGGGGGAGCCAGCCTGAAGGCGGAAAGTTTTCTGGCTCTAATTACGGAGGTTCAAGCCTAACCTGTTATGTTTACTCTTGTTGTCATCATCCATGTCGTGATCTGCATTTCCCTGATTCTGATCGTCCTGCTTCAGGCCGGAAAAGGGGCCAGTATGGGCGCAGCCTTTGGGGGATCCAGCCAGACCATTTTCGGAAGCAGCGGCGCAACTCCTTTTCTGGCCAAGATAACCACCGGTGTGGCGGTACTCTTTATGCTGACCTCCCTGTTTCTGGCCTTCATGTCCGGTCCCCGAAGCCGTTCATCCGTGGTAACCGCTCCGGCTGCACCGTCTCAACAGGCGCCGGCACAGGCCCCGGCCGGTTCTCAAGCGACTACCCCATCGCCGGCCGGTCCCGCGGTCCCGGCTGCACCAGCGACGCCGACCGCGAAGTAAACCCAATGCGCTGCCGAAGTGGTGGAATCTGGTAGACACACCATCTTGAGGGGGTGGCGGGTTACGCCCGTGCGGGTTCAAGTCCCGCCTTCGGCACCAAAGACTGAAAAACGGCTAAGTTTTCAAATACTTGGCCGTTTTGATTTTGGGCTGGGTGCGGATAGGGTGCGTTCGGCCATCTGATCCAATCGATTAACTAAAACTTGCCGCAGGGTGGTCCTGATTTCGGATTTCCTTGCGCTTCTTCTCAACAGGGACATAAGATTCATCGCTCGCCCTTGGTGGCCTTTTCCAGGCCTTCGCTATCCTCGGGGGGATGAGGGTCATGTCAATTTAATTGCACGAATTTAAGAACGTCTTTGGTTCCATAAGTTCACTCAGCAACTACGTTCCCATTCTCCTAATTTCTGCGTCGGTTATCTGCAGGGGGGACTGCTAATAGCGGTAAACATCCTTTCGATCCGCAATGGAAAAGACCTCGATCTCCTTACTGGAGTCCTTAACCAGATAGAGTATCCGGTAATTGCCAACCCTAATTCTGGCGCCTTCCCGGCCATGAAGCCTTTTGACGTTGCGGAGATAGGGGTTCTTTTTTAAGGCAAGAATGGCTTTTATGATTTTGTCATGGATTCTTGGGGGAAGATCATCTAATTCTTTTTCTGCCGATCTTTTTAGGTTGACCGTATATGGCATTATCTGCCCTTTTTCTTCCGGGCTGATAGATAGTCGTCTAAGCTTCGGGAGGGTTCCTTGCGACGTTGCTCGATAATAACGGTATCGATCAAGTCTTCAAGAAATTCCTTGTCGCTCAGCATTTTACCAACGACAGCCTCTCTGGTCTTCTTTGGCAAAGCCCGAAAAGCTGTCAAGAAGACCTCGGACGTTGCCTCTATGGTAGTCATGGCAAACACCTCCATTTCTCTTTCTTATTATAACAAACGGTCAAACGATTTCAACCATCGAATACGGCCCTCCGTTCGCCCTCGGTGGGGCCTTCAAGGTTTTCGATATCCTCGGGTTGCAGGCGGGCCATGTCAATTTAATTCCACTTGACGTAATTAAAAAATTACGATACCTTGCCAGCATGATTAATCCCGATCCTCATCTTGATCCAGACTGGGATGAAGAAAATAGTGACCATATTGCAAGACATGGGATCAGACCGGAACAGGTTGAAGAGGTTTATTATGGGGAAGGACCGTATCCGACCCTTGCCCTCAAAAATAGAAGGGGAAAGAATACCGAATATAGATATCGACTATGGGGCTGTGATGCCGCTGGCTTTTTCATTGAAGCCGTTATCGCCCCTTATCTGGAATATGGTATTTGGAGATGCGTTACGGCATTTCCCATGTCACCATCCACCCAAAAAACCTATTTGAGACGGATAAAGAGATGAGCAAGCTCCCTAAAAAAATCAGAAAAAACCTGAAGGAAGAAGCTTCATACTGGGATAGCCGGATTGGCCGGGAAGACTCCGCCCAAGCAGCTAAACTACTCGAAGAGGCAGAACCCTTTGTTACCCAGCGCCCGGTCCGTCAACCGGTTTCCCTCCGAATCGACCCCTTTGATCTATCCATGGCCAAGCGCATCGCCCGCCTTAAAGGAATTCCCTTTAGCCAACTCATGGCTATGTGGTTGCATGAAAAAATTGAGGCTGAAAAATCTAATATAGAGGAGGCTCGGTAAAAAGGAAATAACTGCCTTTACCTCCTCTCCAATAGCAGGTTTTTCAAAGATAATAAGTTCACTCAGGAACTACGTCCCGTCCTATAATCTTTTTTGCCTTTAAATATTTCTTCCCGCCGTCTCCCGCGATTCATCACATGAAACCGGGCGTCCGGACATTCTATTCTCAATGGTCGGGACATAACCAACCCTAAAGAACAAATCATTCTTAAGAGTCAAAAGCAGACCCCTTTACACTCGATGGGGTCGGCCTCTTCGATCTGGTCGACCAGCCAGTCCTTGACTTCCCGGACCAGCAGGCCCTGCTGTTTGCCGAAGAGAACGAAGTCAGGCTCTTTGCCCTCTTCCCCGATGGCAGGCTCATACCCACCGATAAAATCCTGGTCCGGCCGGGCCGCTTCCCGGAGGAAACGAAAGACCTTCCTTTCGCCCTCGGGGGTGCTTTTCAGGCCTTCGATATCCTCAGGGTGCATGCGGGCCATGTCAATTTTATTCCACGAATTCAAGAACGTCCTGGTCTCCACGTCTTCAGGATCCCTTGTCCTCAAAAGTTCGCTCAGCAACTATGTCTCGGTTTTCAAATTGAAACCACCCTTTATCCGGATTTATGAATAAAAAGCCTCCTTTTATGCTTGACATAACGCATAAAGGGTGACAGATTAAGTTCGTATGATCGTAAGCTTCAAAGATAAGCGAACACAAAACTTCGCCCAGGGCAAGCGGGTCAAGGCTTTCACGGGATTTGAATACAAGGCTGAAATGAGGCTTGACCAACTGGATTCAGCTACCTCGTTGCTTGATCTGGACTTGCCCGGAAACCGTCTCGAAGCCCTCAAGGGAGACCGTCAGGGTCAATACAGTATCCGTATCAATGACCGATGGCGGATTTGCTTCGAGTGGCCGAAGGGTTCTCCGGGGCCAATCAAGGTTCAAATTATCGATTACCATTGAATTGAGGTGTATTATGAGACGTAGTGCTATACATCCTGGCGAACATCTCGCCGAACAACTTCAAGCTCTGGCCATGAGCGCGGCTGAATTGGCCCGCAAGCTCAAAGTGCCCACTAATCGCATAACCGAAATCCTGAACGGCCAGCGAAACGTGACCGGGGACACGGCCTTGCGCCTGGGACATTTCTTCAGAACGAGCCCGGAATTCTGGCTGAATCTGCAGAAGCTATACGAATTGCGTCTGGCCGATCAGAAATCAGGGGAAATGATCAGGGCTCTGCCGAGACTCTCCAAGGCGATGAACATACCAGGCGGTAATGCCCACCCTTAAACGGGAATCGGCGAATCATAAGACCAAGGACTTTTCGACCGGCGGTATCTTCCACCGGTTGAAAAATATTTCATCTCTGCGTCCTTTGCGTCTCCGCGGTGAATACTGTATTTGACCTGCCGGTCGGGATTATTCCGGGATTCCTCCCGTCATGCGATCCAGACCTTGAAAGTCCGGGGGTCGGCCTCCTCGATTTGATCGATCAGCCAGTCTTTGACTTCAAGTACCAGTAGGCCGAGTTGTTTGCCGAAGAAAACGAAGTCGGGTTCCTTGCCCTGTTCCCCGATGGCAGGTTCATACCAGCCGAAAAAATCTGAATCCGGTCGGGCTGCCTCCCTGAGAAATCGAAACACTTCCTCTCTCTCAGTGGCGTCCTCCAGGCCTTCGATATGCTCGGGGTGCCTGTGCTATTTATTATCTTCGATAAACCTCCCGACGATGGCGTACGCGCATAATCCTTATCGCTTTTGCCTCATCGTCGATCTCGTAAATAATATGATAGTCGCCAATTCTAATACGCCAATCGTTTCTGGAACCTGTAATTTTACTGCACCCGGAAGGTCTTGGGTTTCCTGCTAAGGTTTTAATATGGGGGAGGATACGGTGGAAGATGGATGGTGTCAAACGCCTGAGATCATTCTCGGCAGATCGCTCGAGTGTCCCGATGGAGTTTATCGGTGCCCCTGTATTTGTAAAATAAATATCCATCCGGACTGAAACTATCCTTGTAGGGACCTTTCGGGGCTGTTGTAATGGAAAGGGGTAGATCGAGATATTTCGGCTTAAAAATACCCTGTGGGGAGATTGGTGGAATCCGTTCACCCTCAAAAATAAATCCTTTTCAAGTAGTGCCCGAGGTAAAACATCCCCATGGATTGAGACTTGTTCCTTCAACCATTCAAAAGCAGTTATGCGGGCCTGTTCATCAAGTCCACTCACGGAGAAACCTTTCTTTAATATGGCAATAACTTTATTTGTATAACTTTATTCACATAATTTAAACCTTGTTTAGCTTAACCTCGAAAGTCCTTGTTACGGCAACAATAGAGAAGGGGACGTTGTCCACTTCATTCAAAAATATTTTATCCGTTCTTGAATTCGTTGACTTTCGTTCCATCTGGATCGAATTTTATTTCCCTCTTCAACCTCTTGGTGACCTTACAATAAAATATCTTTGGATCATTTTACCCCATCCCTGACCCTGGGTTCCCTTTCCCCCTCACCCCCGCTCCGCCTCGGCGGATCTTCGACCTCTCCCACGGTGGGGAGAGGGTGAGAAGGGATCATCTCCTGCCATATTTTGCCCGGGGCTCCCTGGTCAAAAAACCGATTTTCTTTCTGGGTCTCTCCGGCGGAGCCATGAGCTGCTCTATAGCCTTAAAAATGTCTGTAATTTGTTCATCATGATCCTGGATACGTTCTTCCAATTCTGCCAGTTTGCCGGCCAATGTCCTGTGGGTGACCATCATTTGGCGAAGCCGGACAAAAACACGCATGATCGTGATGTTGACCTGGATTGCTCTCTGACTATTGAGAACGCTGGACAGCATGGCCACTCCCTGCTCAGTGAATGCATAGGGCCTTGCACGGCGCAGGCCACCCCAACTTGAAATCACAATTTGTGATTTCAAGTTCTGGAATTCTTCCATGGTCAATTGAAACATGAAATCCTGAGGAAACCTTTCGATATTGCGCTTTACGGCCTGGATCAATGCTCGAGGTTCAACGCCATAAAGTTCCGCCAAAGGTGTGCTTAACATGACTCTCTGCCCACGAATTATATAAATGGATTTCCCAATTTGTTCTGCGTAAGTTAGATGGTCTTTGGGGGTCATCTCGCTTTCCTTTTCGCCCGCCGCGGCGGATCTTCGACCTGTCCCGCAGCCACCCTTTTGCATAGACATTCTATTTAAATTCACCGGCCCATAACCGCTCAATAAACTGGGGCCAGGGTATCACCTCAATATTTTTTTCCAGCCGGCGAGGCTGTTTTTCCAAGCAGACGATACAGCATTTTTTTACCGGTCCGTCTTCCAGAAGGGCTTGCAGCCCGCCGATATCGCCTTCGTGGACGCGGGAGGAGCCTTTAATTTCTATCGCCAGCTCCTTGTCCCCGAGGAGGAAGTCAACCTCACGGCCGGTTGAAGTCCGCCAGAAAGTAATGGGCCAATCGGGATTGCGGTAGGCCTGATAAGCTTTTAACTCCATCAAAATATAGTGTTCAAAGGCTTTGCCGAATTCCCGACTGCCGATTTTGGGTTGGCGTCTGGCCAGATAGTTGGCTACCCCCACGTCGAACAAATAAAACTTTTCGGTGGTGATCAGTCGCCGGTTTTTCGATTTCTTCCAGGGCGGTATTCTGAATCCCAGATAGGTATCTTCCAAGATATCGAAATAGGTCCGTATGACTTTATGCGAAACGCCTGTTTCCCGGGCGATGTTGACGTAATTGATGAGTTCGCTGGAAGTGATCGCCGCCACCCGCATGAATTCACTGAAGGCCGGGATGTTTTGGGTGAGCGCTTCCGCGACTACCTCTTCTTTCAAATAATCGGCCACATAAGAACGTAACTCTTCAATCGGGTCGGGTGAGAGGTAGTGGGGCGGGAGCAGCCCGGAAAACATAACGCGTTCCAGGTTAAACCCGGTTACCTCCATATAGGACAGAGGGGTCAGGGTTCTACGCCAGGCTCGGCCTCCCAGGAGATTGGCATGTCCGCGCCGTAGTTTACGGGCACTGGAACCGGTCAATAAAAAAGAAAGGGTTGTGTTTTCAATCAGCCAGTGGACTTCATCCAGGAGGGCCGGTGCTTTTTGGACTTCATCGATAACCACCAGTCCCCGGTGATTCTGATAGCGTTCTCGGAGCAGCGCCGGCCGGGAGATGTATTCCGCAAAAACATCAGTCTTCAGCAAATCAATAATCTCGGCCCCGGCCAGGTGGTGGGTGATCCAATAGGTTTTGCCGACCTTGCGAGGGCCCCAAAGGAAAGCCGACCTCCCGGGGGGCAGGTTAAGCTCGAACAGTCTGTTTTTAATTTTCATAATAATGGAAATTTATCCGAATAAATTATCCTCGTCAAGAAAATTATTTACGTAATCGCCCCAGACGGCACCAATGTCCTTTCTCTAAGCTTCCAAATTGGAATCTTAGAGAAGTATATTCTTCCTGGGTTAATTGGAACATAAAATCATGTGGAAATCGAACCAAATTTCTTCTTACGGCCTTGTTTAAATTCCCGGTGGTAACTCCATAAAGTCGTGCCAAGTCCCTATCCAGCATGTTTTTTTGGCCTCTGACCAGTAAAATCTTCTTCTCAATTACTTCCATTGGGACCACAGATTCCATTCATTCTCCTTCTTAGGGACAAGCCTTTGAATATTAAACCAAGTAATCTGGGGTCAGGCATAAGCAATAAAAGTAAATTCCAGGGAAGCCGACATAGAAAAAAGGCCCTAACTTTATGAAAAGCAAGGGCCTTTAAGCTCCATCGAATTCTCCCGGTTTAAGGTTAAATGGAAAAAGAAAGTAAATTTAACAAGATAGGCTTGAAATAGCATATATTGGGCCTATTGTCAATGGAAGGGAACAGGCCGTGTTATACCGGTTGCATTCGAAATTAATATCAAGAGTCTCCCTCCGCTGACCTCGGTGATTTCCAGCAGGGCCTGCTTGAGGGCCTCCTCCAGGGTGAGGAAGTCCGAGCTCCCCGGTCTCCGGGGCGAGAAGCGGGAAGAGGGTCAGTTTTTTATGGGATTGGGGGTGGGCGAACTTGACCAGGTCGAGAAGAGCTTTGATGGCTTGCATGGGGTTTGCCTCCTCATTTTTCGATTTTGAGGAGGAGCATAACCTCCGGGATTGTCAGATCAGGACAAAATGGAGAATTATTTTGATCATCCTTTAAGCCCCACTTTCTGCCTCTTTAGCCAGGTGTTCTTTAATCCACATCCTCAGTAGCGAGGTATAACTTAATCCCTTTCGCAAAAAGTTGACAAGACCTCGTCTTTGAGTTACCATTTCCCTAACTTGTTTATATTTTTAACCAATATCAAAAAATTCGGAAATATTAAAAAAGGAGAGAGCTATGGCGGTTAAAGTGGCCATCAATGGTTTTGGAAGGATTGGTCGATTGGTTTATCGGGCGGGTTTTAAGAGCCGTGAGGTCGAATTCATAGCCGTCAATGATCTAACCGACGCAAAAACAATGGCCCATCTGTTGAAATACGATTCGGTTCATGGAATCATGGATGCCGAGGTCAAGGCCACCTCGAATTCCTTAATAATCGACGGCCAGGAACTTAAAACCTTCTCGATGAAAGATCCGGAATCTTTGCCCTGGAAGGAACTCGGCATAGACGTCGTCCTGGAGAGCACCGGTAAGTTTACCGACCGGTCCGGGGCCGAAAAACATTTAATGGCCGGGGCAAAAAAGGTCGTTATTTCAGCGCCGGCCAAGAACCCGGATGTCACTGTGATTTTCGGGATCAATCAGGAGGAATACGATCAGACCAAACACCACATCATCTCCATGGGGTCCTGTACCACCAACTGCCTGGCTCCCATCGTTAAAATACTTCAGAAGGAGTTCGGTGTCGAATACGGTCTGATGACCACCATTCATGCCTATACCAATGATCAGGTCATCCAGGATGAACCGCATAAAGACCTTCGGCGATCCAGGGCAGCAGCTCTTTCCATGATTCCGACAACAACCGGTGCCGCCAAGGCGATTTCCGAAGTGATCCCGGAGATGAAGGGCAGACTGGACGGCATCGCCATACGAGTGCCTGTTCCCAATGTTTCTCTGGTCGACTTCGTGGCCACCTTATCGAAAGCCACCAGTAAAGACGAAGTGAATGCCAAGTTCAAAGAATATGCCGCAGGCCCCATGAAGGGCATACTCCTGTGCAGCGATGAAGAACTGGTTTCACATGATTTCAACGGGAATCCCCATTCATCGATTGTCGACCTTCCCAACACGAATGTCATCGGCGGCAAGATAATCAAAATTCTCTCCTGGTATGATAACGAGTGGGGTTTCTCAAATAGAATTGTGGAACTCTTGTCGTTTGTCATGAAATAGAAAAGGAAAAGGGTTCAAGGATTCGAGGATTCAGGGATTCAAGAAAGCGATACCTCACAAAAAACCGCCCCTTGGCAATAGGATCTTTAGAATAACAACATCCTATGCAAAAACAGGAAAAGACATTTACCTCTTCGGCCCTTCAGGTAAACCTGGAAAGAACAGCGGCCACAGTGGAAATTCCGGCCAGATACCAGGTCCTGCTTGATATAGCCCGGGAACATTTCGGCGTATTCAAAAGGACCCAGGATCTCCTGACCGAAATGAATCATCCCTTTGTAAACTGGGAACATGTACTGAAACAACTGCGCACCCTGTCTATGGGCGATTTCTATGATTTCAACCGCCATGAAAACGGGTTTAGTGCCTTAAAAACCCTGGTTGGAATTTACTTTGATATTATCCTTTCCCCGGCAAAAGAAGAGACCAGAGAGACTTCTGTCCGCTATCTTTTCGATTTTTTAAACCTTATCCTTACAAAAAGTAACGGACTGCTTTCTCGGAATATGGCCATCTTTCCCGAGCTCATCGATTCCCTCAATACTATTGCCCAAAAAGAGATTTTTCTTTTCAGAAAGGGTTCGACCTATGGGAAAAAACTTCTTCAGGTTGCCATTGAGCAATCGGCTCCTGTTGATGCCGGACGGCTGAGGGATTTTCTCCATCAAGTTTTCAGGGCGACTTACCTTTTTTGGCTTGATCAGCCCGACCCTCGAGATTGGTTCGACCGGGAGGGAGAAGAGGCCTCTTCGATTTTCATCTATGATAATATCGTAAAACCCCTGAGTCATCGGTCTATTTCCGATCTGATCGATAAGCTCGAATCGCTACCGGAAGCGACCGGAAAAGAAGACGGAAACGGAACAGCCTTTTACCTCAGCCTTCCGGACTATGCCCAAATCGTTGAAGGCTACTTGCTGATAGCCGACGAATTGGAGAGAGCGGAGGTTTACGCCGGTCGGGAATATCTGGTTAAACTCGATATCCTCTTTCATATCATCAATGTTGCCGCCCTCTCCGATATCCACGGCCGGGCCTTGATCGAGATCAACCGCTGTCTAACCATGGTCTTTCGGGAGGAGAACCCGGAAAATTTAAATGATTTTCTCCGAAAAGTTTTTTATCTCCTAAAAAAATGTACCTCCTGCACCCAGTACCGCAGCACGATCCTCCATTGTATCATTACCGTGGCCCGGGAGGTCTTCAAGCTGAACCACCATCCCCTGGTGGATATCTTTATTGAAGAGCTGATTGCCTTCGGCTTCCAGCATCCGCAATTGGCAGGATCCACCACAGAATGGCAGATCAAGGTAAATCCGGTCCACATTGAAAATATACGCGCCTGGCTTGAAATCATCGCCCTGAAACCCAGATGGACCAAAAGACTGCTCTCGGCGCTTATCATTAATTTAAAAATCGGCGGCGTCTTCGTCCGGGACACCGATCTCCTCCAGAAAAATATCTCGGCCCTTCTTAACGCCGATATTGCACCGGCTTACAATCTGGTCAAGCAACTCCTTAGGTTATTCCCAATCTATTTCAGTGAGATCGGCGCCGAAGGGGAACTTCGGGAAATATCGACGCAGGTGGATGAACTGTTTTCGCGCCAAGAGCTGGTTATCCATTTTCTGCGCAAACAATCTCACGTGGAGAGCAACAGTTTGCTGGTCACCTTCCTGGAAAACGCCTTTCGTTATTGGGCCTCCGGGATAAAGGGTCATCTTCGCCACCATCTTCCTGACGAAGTTTATGAGCAGATTCCGGAAGGCGGCCAAGAAACGACCGGTCTTCGAACCCTATTTGAAAACCTTTTTGAAAAAGTAAACGGAGACCCTGCGGGTTTCCTGGATTGGGACAGCTCCAGGATTTTTAAAGAGATCCAAGCCGTAGCCGGGCTTTCGGAGAAGGACCGGGAGCGGGCCAAACTCCTTATTCGTTTCTATCAACTTCTTTATAAAAAATACAATCCGCAGCACATCGAAGTGATCAAGAACATCGAGGCTTCTTTCTTGTTCGATCCGGCGAAAGTCCATGCCCTCAAACGCCATCTCCAAGAGAAAAAACAAGATAAGAGTCTGGCCATCATTCTCGGCTTTCTCTCTCATCTCAAGGAGAAGATACTCTCACCGGAAAAAACGGAATATGTTGAGAATATTTATCGTAAAAGACATATTGCCGCCGGCATCCCCTCCATGTACGGGACCTATCACGAAGAAAAATTTGAAGCCTTGGGACTTTCCCTGCGTTTGGAGAGTTTTGCCACCGTCCTCTTCGAGGAACTCATCCGGTCCCTTAATTTGACTTTTATAACTAAAAGTACCTTGAAGAGAATTCATCATTATCTCTGGCTTTATGTAAAGGCCCTGGACATCGAGGGGATTACCACCGAAGGTCTGACGGCCAAAATGAAGTATGTCAGCCACGCTTTGGAGATCAAACAGTTTTCGTTTGACCAGTATATTGATATCTTCCAATTCATCTCCAAAGGTATTCAGGATATTATCAGGGATTATCACATCGATGCCCATCGCCCCAACCTTCCCATAATAATCGGTCAAATCATCAAGGAAAACGGCCCGGGCTCAGGTCAAAGGTCCATTCCCTCCGGAAACGAGGAAATTTACTATCAACTTTCCGAGAGTTTTATCCGGGCCGCCATATCATCGGCCTTCGGTCTCCAGGTGCTCGATAATTTTATCAACAGCATCCTGAGAACCCTTCAAGCCGAATTGGAAAAGTTTAAGGAAAACAAGCAAATTTTGACCCTGGTGATGTCCTATGATCCGGAAATGACCATCACCCCCCTCTACCAGCGCAGTAAAAGACTCGACAACCAGATACTCCTTGGAAGTAAGGGATATTTTCTGAAAGAACTGGCTTCCATGGATTTTCCGGTTCCTCCCGGATTTGTCCTGACCACAGAAGTCTTCCGAAGGATCGAGGCCTTATTGGGCTACCGATACATTATGGAGGATCTCCATGTCAGAATCGGAAAAGAAATAAGGCGACTGGAAAGGATCGTCGGGAGAAAATTCGGAGATCCCAAAAATCCGCTTCTTTTAAGTGTCCGAAGCGGGGCCACCCTTTCCCTGCCGGGGATGATGCAATCGATCTTGAATGTCGGCATTAATGAAAAGATTGCCGAAGGATTGAGCAAGAAAACAGCTTTCCCCTGGGCCGCCTGGGATTCCTACCGGAGATTTCTCCAGAGCTATGGGATGTTAAGGGGACTTGACCGGAATTTTTTCGACTCCATTATCGATACCTTCAAACAGAAGTATGGGGTCAGTCGAAAGATCCAGTTTGCCCCGCAACAAATGAAGCAGGTCGCCCTGGGTTACAGGCAGGCCTTGGAAGAAAAAGGAATAAAGGTTCCAGACCACCCTGCCGATCAGCTTCAGGATGCCATCCTCCAGGTCATTGCCTCTTGGAATTCGGAACAGGCCAGGATTTACCGCCGTCAGATGCACCTGTCCGATGAATGGGGCACGGCCGTCATCATCCAATCCATGATCTTCGGAAATCTAAATGACCAATCCGGATCCGGCGTGATCTTCACCCGGGACCCGAAAGAATCCTCCCCCGGAATCAATCTATACGGTGATTTCATTTTCGGAGTCCAGGGAGACGACATCGTTTCCGGCCTGGTTTCCACGTATCCCATATCGGAAAAACAGAGACTGACGGAAAGAAAAGATACGCTGATCTCTTTAGAGGCCAATTTTCCGGAGATCTACGAAGAACTCGTCCATCTTTCCGAAAAATTAATTTATGATAAGAGATTCAACCACCAGGAAATCGAGTTCACCTTTGAGAATGCGACCCGGGAGGGACTCTATATCCTTCAGACCCGAGACATGGTCCAGCGGGAAACCCAAAAACTGGAGATGTTCAAAGAGACCGAGGAACTGAAAAGGGACCTGCTCGGTACCGGAATCGGGGTGAGCGGCGGGGCCTTGTCAGGAAGGGCCGTATACTCCGAAGAGGAAATCCGTTACTATCGTGAAAAAGAACCGGAAACGCCGTTGATTCTCATCCGGCCCGATTCAGTTCCTGATGACGTGGGGGTCCTCCTCCAGGTCGAAGGCCTATTGACGGCCAAAGGGGGAAGTACTTCCCATGCAGCGGTCACCATCCCCCAGCTCGATAAGGTCGGCGTAGTGGGGTTTACCAAACTGAGCGTCTATGAAACCAGAGGATTGAGTACGGTTGATGGTCGAACCATACGGGGTGGGGACTTTATTTCCATTGATGGTTGGACCGGCGCCGTGTACCAGGGCTTTCATGAAAAGGAAGCCCAGGAATCCAACCGGGTAACTTTATAAAAATAGTTCGGAGTTTAGAGTTCGGAGCTCGGAGTTTGAAGTTTGAAATTCGAAATTAACGGTTTTTGCTCCGAAGGCATTACTCCGAACTCCGAACGGTCTGTTTGATTTATAACCCCTCTTTAGTCCTTCAATTACACTTCCAATTTACGTCAGCTGCTTGTGGACGTGGATGGTCAAATCTCCCAAACGGTTCACATAGCTCCCGTACTCATTATCGTACCATCCGAAGATCTTGGCATGAACCACCGGTACCCTGAGCATATTCATGGGGAGGGACGGCAGTATCTGCGGTGACCAACCGGGAATACAGGCACAGTCGATATCGATAAATGAGGTGCGGGTGTGATTGAACTGGCCTTCGATCACCACGGCAGCATTCAACCCGATCAGATCACTGGAGACATTTTGTTCCATTGAAAAAACGAGCAATTTTTCCGGGTCCCGCTCGCTGACCTTCTGATAGATCCGGTTGATGGTATTGGTGTCCAGTTCGAAGGCCGTTCCATTCGGAGTGTTCTTGCTCTGAAAAGTGACATTAAGGACGATAAGCGATTCCGTGTTGGTGGGTACCCGAATGGAATCGGCCATAAAACCGATATTCTTGACCTCCGGGATGACTTCTGCCAGAGCCGCTGCGGCATTGGTAGAGGTAAGAATGATATTATTGAGGATACTCCTGTTCTTTCTCAAATCCTTCTCACCCGCCTTCGGCATGGAATCGAGGACGGCCTGGGAATTGGTTACGGCATGGATCGTCGAAAGAGAAGCGGTCAGGATCTTGTTCGTCTCTTCATTTTCCAAAAGGGGTTTGACCATGTGGGCCAGCCCCGTGGTGGTACATGATGCCGCGGATAGGACCTGATGGTTTTTCTTATCGTAGGCGGCATGGTTGATACCGTAGATCAGGGTGACCGCATCCCTCGGTGTGGTCAGGGCCTTGTCTTTTATTTTAAAGGGAGAGGAATTGATCACCACTTTGGGCCCGGCCGACAAATGGCCTCTGATTGAGCCTTTTTTATCATCGGGAGGGACTGTGGGGTCCCTGAACTGGCTGGTGCATTCCACAACCAGATCCACGCCGTGATCCCGCCATTTGATCTCCGCTGGGTTTCGCGCCTCTCGCAGAATAGTTACGGGGACACCGTCAATAAGAAGTTTTCCGGCCTTCTCATCAACGATCTCGATCAACCGTTCTCCTTTAATTCCGTAGAGAAAACGGTGGAGTGGCCCGTAAGTGGTATCGGTTTCAATCCGCTGGGCAATGGTCTGCAATCCAGTCCCTATTTCCCGTCCCGTATTGACAACGATCTCCTGGAAGTATTTACGCGCCAGGTGATTCCACACGGTCAGCTTTCCGATTCTACCTAACCCGTTAATTCCGATGACCGGCCGTTTATTTTCAAACACCTGAACTCTCGCCATAGTGCACCTCCTATAGATTCGTCTGAGTATTCAATAAGAAAAGGGTATCCTTTCCCTAACCTTTGGGGGAAAGGGTATGGAGTATAAGCTTTACTCTTCCGGCCAAGGCCTTACCTGTTCTTAAATATTATAGAAATATATACACATTTTTTGAATCAAATGTCAACTGGCTGAAGGAACGCTTACCTCCCTTCACTTGCCGATAACTATTGGATTTAAAGGGCTTTTCTTGGGGTCTTAAACTTAATATAGCCTGTTATATCAAAAGGATTTTGTTTAAAACAAGTGATAACAAAAGCGGGCAAGTTGTTGAAAATTGAGGTCCTGGTGTCTTTACGGTGAACTTGAAATCTTATTCGAGCTGCCTGTGGTTTGCAGATAACCACCCGATCGGCGGACCTTCCGATCTCTCAAAGAAAGCCTCCAGCAGCATCAAGGCGGTAGGGCCGACCACGGTTATTATGGCACCCGGTTTTTTCAGACCAAGAAAAAAAGGGGCAAATAATAAACCTACCCCTTTTATAGAACCCCTTCAACTCAAGGGCTTAATCAACTATAATAACGTCCTTGATTTTCTTGAAGGTCCCTTCCTTGATCCCCTTAACCTTCATGACATCCTCGGGTTTCTTATAAGGACGCCCGTCTATGATGGCTTGGGCCTTGGCCGGGCCGATTTCCGGAAGGGCTTCCAGTTGCGCCTTGGTGGCCTTGTTCAGGTTGACCTTCTGACCCGGGGCCAGCTTGGCGGCCGGTGCGGCAGCCTTTTCCTTCGGAGCGGGAGTCTCCTTGGCGGCTGGGGCTTTAGCCGGGGCTTCCTTAGCCGGCGCCTTGGCACCCGGTGCCGTTGCGCCCGTGTCGGTGGCCGCCTTTTCTGTCTTGCCATAAACGGCGGGGTTTAATCCCAGGACTACAAAAATCCCCACAAAAATCATCCAGCAGGTTACTTTTGAAAACCTCATTTTCCTTTGGATCATAGCCTTCTCCTCTCTTTTTTAGATTTTATGAATCCCACCTTATAGTAAACCATACTTAGGTTCCTGCCTCAAGAGGATTTTCGCTGCTTGAAGCCCAGCCAGACGATATAAACAATCATGAAGATGGTGGAGACCGCAGCCGGCAAGGCGGTCCGATCGCCGAACAGGGCCAGGGCCAACCCGGCCGCCAGACCCGTATTCTTATTCGTCCCCAGGAGTACCAGGCTGATAACCTTTTTGGGATCGACCTTAAAAATTCGGCCAATCTTTTCGATCGCGATTCCCAATCCAAAGCTGCTGACCAGGGCCACCAGGGCCACCGGGGCAATAACCAGGGGCTGCCTGAAAAAGATGGCCTGATTCAGTCCCACGATGGTGTAGGTAACCAGAAAAAAGCCCCAATTGGTCAGGGTCCCTTTGTAGGGCTCAATTTTTTGGGACAGCCCGGTCCACAGCAAAAAGCGGGATAAAACCAGGGGAATCAGAATCAGTTCGATCATAATCCAGATCAGTTTGCTTTGATCCACAAATTCCGATCCGAGAAAACCAACTGCAATAAGAGGCATGAGAACCAGGGCCCCCAGGTAACAGCCGATGGTCGCCACCAGTGAAAAAGGGCCATCCCCTTTTAAAAGCATGGTAAAGGGAATAACGGCCACCGCAGGAGGAACGGCTATGACGATGATAAAACCGGCTTTCAGGGCCTCTTCCTGAATCAGCAGGGTCTTGAACCCGAACAGGACCGCGCCTAAGATCCCATAATTCATCACCAGCCCAATCAGGATCGGCAAGACCAGGGCCCGGGGAGAATAAAAGACACTCCCAGGTACCCCCATAACCGCCAGGGTCATGATCCCGGCCAGGGCTGGAATGACCATCTCCTTGGTCCAGCCGGCGCCCCCGCCTGCGGCCAGGCCCAGCACAATAGAGAGAAGCAGGAGGAATTCACGGTTGCGAAGCAGTTTAATCATGCCTACCTTTCGGTGGTTGTTCTTTAGTCTTAGAGGCCCTGATGATAAACCATTTTCTTTGACGAATGGATTCCGAAGCCATCCAGAATCTGCTACACCGGTATGGGGGCGATGACCTGGGAGGAGACGAACATCCAGGTCACCAGGCAGGCGTTCACCAGGGCACCCAGGTAGATCTTTCCTGTCAGTTGAAAGAACCAGGTCGAAATAGGAACGGTCATGAGCAGCACGATAATGATATGAAACAGATTGAGGACAAAGGTCACGAACATCCCGCCTGGACCGACAAAAGGAATGAAGCCGGTAGTGAACAGCGGGATATACTGGATCATCAGAAAGAGGATCAAAGGCGAAACCAGGACCATTATATTCAAAAAAGACCAGGAGATAAAGGTTCCCATCCAGGTCTTTTTCAGGGGGCGGCGCAACTGGCCGTGGAGCAGGATGCCGGTTCCCAGGAACCCGGCCAGAAGAAAGGGAAAATAGAGCAGACAGACCTTGGCTCGAGAGAAGGTCAGATCGCTGGCAAAGGGAAAGATAAACCGAAAATCCACGATAAAAACCTGTTCCAGCAGGTGCTCGCAGGCATAGGCAAAGAAAAAAAGCAACAACCCAAGAAGTATGGTTTTTACCAGGACTCCCCTCTCCAGACCGAATCCGTCCTGACGGTAGGAAATCCCCAGATCAGCTAAAGTCACCCCGGTTTCAAGGCGCTTCGTTCGGTACCATCTTTTGAAAATAAAAAAACCGATCACATTAATCCAGAAAAACCACCAGACCGTGCCGTTGACCATCATCATGGGGAAGACCCGGTCGATGCGGACCAGATAGACATGAAGGCCGAAGAGGACAAATATCAGAGGCAGATAAAGCCACATCAGAACGGCATTCAGTCCGGCTATTTTGAAAAAGGTTTTGGCGCTGCAGGTGGTTGCCGAAGAAATAGATCTTGGGATACCGCTGAAAAAAGAAGGCTTCAGAAGCATGGCGCCCAAGGGCAGAATCGAAGCCAGACCGGCCAGCATAGCCGCCAGGGTAGCCCATTCCTTGACCGGCCAGATCTGTTTACGGGGATCAATCCAGGCCTTTTCGGAAGGGTGCAAAGCCATCTTCATCCAGGTCAAGGCCTCGGCAATGGCGGCCCGATTGTGCGACTCCTGGACATGGGTCACCGGGGGAATGAAAACCTTCCGGGCCGTTCCCCGGGAAAAATCGCCGTAAGTATGGTTGATACCCGGGTTTTCAAAGGGGATCACCTTTTGGCTTTGCGGGGTCTGCATCCACTCCCGTTCAATATCCCGGACCCCGGTCATCCGCTTCCGGTATTCATCGTATTTCCCGATAATCATGAGCATGTTTTTTGGGTTCGATGCCGTGGCATCCAGACGATAGGCAAAGCCGGAGAAGACCAGGGCCTTGACGCCGGAATCTTTCAGGGCCACATTATAGGACCACTCAGCCCCCAGGCTGTGGCCCATCAAGCCCACAGACTCCGGATCGACGAAGGCCAGGCTTCTCAGAGTAGTGAAAGGAGGAAAAAACACCATAGGTCTTGTCGAAATCAGGGGCCTTGGGTTCATTCGGGTTTCCTGAATTGCCTCGGCCGATGGCATCAAGGCCGAGGACCACGAAACCTCGTCTGGCCAGCTCCAGGCAATAGGCGTCACTGGTTTCCCGGTTATTCTGGTAGCCATGGGCATAGACAATCCCCGGGACGGGCTGGGTCGGGGAGGCTTCCTGGGGGCGAAACAGTTTGGCCCTGATGGGGATACCGTTGAAATTCTTGTAGTCTGCATTGGTCACCTCCACCCGGCCGAAATCCGTCTGGACCAGGGAGGCGACAACAACCGAAGCTACAAGAATAAATAGGCTGATTACGAAAAAGACAAGGTAACTAACCAGGCCGGGCGGCTGAATAGACGGTTCGTTTTTCATTTTCTTCGACTCCCTTCCCTTAGCTTTTTAGACCTTCCCTTGGCCCCGGCCCTTTTGCTTTCTTTGATCCGAAATAATTATATTCCCTTATGCCATAATCCTCAATCGATGAATTTCAAAGGCCCGATATTGACAGACCATGCGGATTTTCATAACATGACATAAAAAGATCCGGAAACTTAACACCACAAGGAGACCGACTATGATTAAATACAACGGGATTAATCATCTGGCTATGGCGACGGGAGATATGGATCGGACGATACGGTTTTGGAGAGACCTCCTGGGAATGCGTTTGGTGGCCGGACTGGGGAAACCCGGGTACCGCCATTATTTTTTCCAGATCAGCGAAGACGATCTTCTGGCCTTTTTTGAATGGCCGGGCGTTGAACCGGTGGAGGAAAAGGACCACGGCTATCCGGTGAAAGGCCCTTTCGTTTTCGATCACATCGCCTTCGGGGTGGAAACCCCTGATGATCTATGGGAGGTCAAGGATCGATTAGAGGCCGCCGGGTTTGAGGTCTCAGGGGTGATCAACCACGGCTTTATCCATTCCATCTACGCCTTTGATCCCAACGGCATCCCCATCGAATTCAGTCACACTGTCGAAGGAGTGAATATCCGGCAGTCTCCGACCATGCGAGATGCCGCCCCTTCGGCCGTCAGCCGGGAAGGGGCGGAACCCAATCCCAAGGTCTGGCCGGCAGTTGCGAATCCGACGCCCCGGGAGAAACGCAAGGTCTATCCGGGGGTGGGAAGTGAGTTGTTTCACGGGATAAAGAAAGAATAAGTCAGGTTGAACAACCCCAGAAAAGAAGACCCCCCGGTCCCTTAATCAGCCTCCAAAGCAAGAAGCCCATCCTTTTCCAGGATGGGCTTCTAAATTACCGGCTAAAATAATTTCTTAATGGATGGAAGCGCTGTTCGGGTCCAGCTTGACCCCGACGGCGATTTTATAAAGGAGGGTCAGGACCAGGAATCCTGTGGCCCAGACCCCCAGGGCGATGAAGATCTCCGGCGTGCTGGGGGCATATTCGGTAATGTGCTCCAGGGGGCTGGGGACAAAACCGCTCACCACCAGGGTAAGACCCTTTTCGATCCACAGGGAGCCGAAAACCCCGATGCAGGCCAAAACCAGCCAGACGTTGCTCCTGCGGGTCAAGGGCAAGAGCAGGAGAAGGGCGGAAAGGCAGCCTGCAAAAACGGAAATCCAGGTCCAGGTCACATATTTATTATAGCCCTCCAAGCCCCAGAATAAATAGGTGAAGGCATGCTTGTGGCCGGGGATATTGCTGTAAAAAGCGGTGAAGAGTTCCAAAATGACGAAGAAGATGCTGATCAGTATGGCATAGGTAACGATATTTCGCAGTTTATTGATGGCTTCCTGGCCGGAATCAAACCCGGAGACCCGTTTCACCAGCAGGGCCAGGATGATCAACAGGGCCGGACCGGCGGCAAAGGCCGATCCCAAAAATCGGGCCGCCATGATAGCCGTGAGCCAGAAATGCCGGCCCGGGAGACCGGCATAGAGGAAGGCCGTAACGGTGTGGATGCTGACCGCCCAGGGAATGGAAATATAAATAAGCGGTTTGACCCACTTGGGCGGCGATAGGGCATTGCGTTCCGCTGCCAGGACGTTCCAGCCGATAAAGATATTCAGAAAAAGGTAGCCGTTTAAAACCAGCATGTCCCAGAAGAGGATCGAGTTGGGCGTCGGGTAGAGCAGGACGTTCAAGATCCGGACCGGGTTCCCTAAATCGACGAAGATAAAGAGGATACACATAGTGACCGAGGCAATGGCCAGGAATTCGCCCAGAATGGTGATCCGGCCAAAAGCCTGGACATCGTGCAGATAGTAGGGCAGGACCAGCATCACGGCCGAGGCGGCCACGCCGACCAGGAAGGTGAACTGGGCGATGTAGAACCCCCAGGAGACATCCCGGCCCATGCCGGTTATGCGCAGCCCTTCATTGAACTGATACAGGTAACAGGCGAAGCCGATGCCGATAAAAATGAGTAAAAAGATAATCCAGCTCCAGTAGCCTTTGGTTCCGGAGAGCGCCTTCTCAAACATAGTCACCTCATACTAAATAGTAAACATTGGGTTGGGTACCTAAACTGGGTTTGCGGCGAATGGAATAATTTTCCCTGAGCATTTTCCGTAATTCCGAGTTGGGATTTTCCAGATCGCCGAAGATCAAGGCCCCGTTGCTGGCCTCGACACAGGCCGGATAGAGCCCTTTGGCGATCCGTTCCTCACAGAAGTTGCACTTTTCCACCACCCCTTTGGAACGGGTCGGGTATTCCCGGTTGCTGGGTTCCTTGATGAAGCGCCGGGGGTCTCCCCAATTGAAGCTCCGGGAACCATAGGGACAGCCGGCCATGCAGAAACGGCAGCCGATACAGCGATGGTAATCCATCATGACGATGCCGTCCGGCCGTTTAAAAGTGGCCTGGGTCGGGCAAACCCGGACACAGGGCGGGTTGGTGCAGTGGTTGCAGAGGACCAGAAAAGGCTTGTGTTCCAGCCCCTCGGGCAGGAATTGATGCTGGTCGTCGGGGAAGGCATTCTCGTAATGTTCCTGCCAGATCCATTTAATCTCCTGGCGTTTGAGGTCCACCTTGGGAATATTATGGGTTTTATCGCAGGCCTCAATACAGCGCTGGAAGTCGGCCTGGCTTTTAAACTTGCGCGTATCGATGACCATGGCCCATTTCTTCCCCTGGGTCAAAGGAGCCCGCACCTGGGCCTCAAGGGCACCCGGTTTGAGGATCTCAAAAGCGGTTTTGCCGCCCAGTCCCCAGAGGGAGGCAATCCCGGCAATCCTTAAAAATTCTCGTCTGTTGATACCCATCACTGTTTCTCCTTCGGCACGATATGGCAATCCCAGCAATAGGGTTTCACCTGCAGATAATTATGGCATTGATCGCAAAACTGGGTCTTGTTGGAATGGCATTTCATGCAGCCGTTTTGGAGACTCATTTCATAGGTCTTTCCGTCGGCCGCTGTATATAACCGGTTATACGGTCCCCGAACCACGTCGTTCCGCCACTGATCCAGAATCTTCATGTGGGTGGTCTTCATGGCCGCCTTGGGTTCGATGCATTGTTTCTCTTTCATCTCCTTAATAACCGGGGTATCGATTTTAGGATCGGGTTTAGCCGCCGCTTTGCCCAGATTATACCAGAGGGGAAAGGTCACCAGAATGACGAAGATGATCAGGCCGGGAATAATTTTATTGGAATCGTACATTATTCTTCACCCTCCTCCGCGGTTTCTTCTCCCAGCGGTTCACCCCGCAGGTCGGTCGTCCGTTCGCCCTCACCGTCCATCACCAGGGCGTTGGCCACCAGTTCATGAAGCCCGGTCACCCCGACCTCCGGGACCCAATATTCCATGAGGGTGGTCAGGGCCGCCCGGTCGATGGCGCAGATATTGGCCAGCATATTAACGCCGTGCTTATCATGCACGTAGCGGACCGCATTGGCCCTCGGAAATCCGCCCCGCATCCGGAGTTCCATATCCTCGCCGGCATTGAGACCGGAACCGCTGCCGCAGCAGAAGGTCTGTTCCCGGATGGTATTTTCCGGCATTTCATAGAAATTA
Organism: uncultured delta proteobacterium; assembly: GCA_963711835.1. Taxonomy (GTDB): domain Bacteria; phylum Desulfobacterota; class RBG-13-43-22; order RBG-13-43-22; family RBG-13-43-22; genus CAVQFQ01. The sequence continues at coordinate 150,112 of CAVQFQ010000021.1, forward strand.
TTACAGACGCTTCGGAGTACGTAGCGGGGTTCCTCCAGAAAGCCCATGCCCCGGGAGGTATTGCAGGAATCATGGAAGGTCACTTTGAGACGGTCGTTGCGGCTGGGATCCAGTTTCAATTTTCCGTTTCGGATCAGGTCGGCCGTGAATTCCACGATGTGGGTCATCTTGGTCGAGGCGGCATTGTCGAATCGGGTCCCGGTGATGGGAGAAACCGGCACTTCCAGGAAATCCGCCGGGCCGTTCATGGTATCCATATACTGGTTGACCACCCGCCACATATGGCCGCATTCACCGCCCAGGATCCATTTTACCCCCAACCGCTTGGCCTCGGCATACATCTTGGCATTAAGCCGCTTCATCATTTCGTGGGAGGTAAAAAAGCCGAAATTCCCGCCTTCCGAGGCATAGGTGCTCCAGGTGTAGTCCAAGCCCAACTGGTGAAAGAGCATCAGGTAGCCCATACAGGTGTAGGTTCCCGGGTCGGCAAACACATCTCCGGATGGGGTGACAAAAAGGATTTCGGCCCCCTTGCGGTTGAAGGTCGGTTCCGGCCGGATACCGGTCACGCCCTCGATCTCATCCAGGAAGAAATCGATCATGTCCTTGAAGGCATGGGGTTCAATGCCCAGATGATTGCCTTTGCGGAAGCAGTTGGCTACCGGGCCCATGATCCAGTCGATATTCAACCCCAACAGGTTCAAGAGTTCCCGGCCGATAATGGTCACCTCGGCCGTATCGATGCCGTAGGGGCAAAACACCGAACAGCGGCGGCACTCGGTGCATTGGAAGAAATAGTGCCACCATTCCTTCAGGACATCTTCCGTCAGGTCCCGGGCTCCGACCATTTTTTTAAAGATCTTGCCGGCCGTGGTAAATTCCCGGCGGTAAACCGACCGCAGGAGCTCAGCCCGCAGAACCGGCATGTTCTTCGGGTCGCCTGACCCGATGAAGAAATGGCACTTGTCGGCACAGGCCCCGCAGCGGACACAGATATCCATGAAGATGTGAAAGGAACGGAACCGGCTCAGCCGTTCCCGGATGCCCTCGATGATGATGGCCTTCCAGTTGTCCGGCAGCTTCCAGTCCTCATCCAGGGGGTTCCAGGACCTGGGGAAGGGCATTCCGACGGCCTCGACATTCTTGGGCTGGGCGGCGTAGCAATAGTTGCCGGGCCTGATATCGGCCTTGACATCCATCCACCCTTTCAAATAAGGGGGGCTGTGCTTTATCCGGGATAGTTCTTCAGGTCCTGGGACATTCTTGAGAGCCATAATTACTCCTTCTCCACTGGCAATCCAGCCTCAACCATTTTTTCTCTAAAATCATCCTCATATTCTTCGTAGGTGTGAACCTTGACCGGATAGTTCCAGGGATTGATATGCCGGACCACCCGGTTGTTGTTGGCCAGGTTGCGGGTCGGGCTGAGGAAGACCCCTCCCAGATGGACCAGTTTGCTGAACGGAAAATAAGCGAAGAAGATACTGACCAGAAAAAAATGAATATAGAAAAGAACCCCTATCCCCTGGGGCAGGACGGGATGGAAGGTGACCAAGCCCATGATCATTTCCTTGACCCCGATCACATCGACCTTGAGGAGATAACGCATCAGGATCCCGGTCAGGGCGATGCCGATAACCATAAACAGGGGAAAATAATCGGTGGGTAACGAGATATAACGGACCTGGGGAATATAGATCCTTCTTAAGAAAAGATAGGTAGCGGCCAGCAACAAAATAACCCCGCTGATCAAAAGACCGGGCAATCCCAATCCGGGCAAAGGACCGATCCCGGTCTGGGCAAATCCATCCAGGGTCTCCAGGAGTTGGACAAAGGCCGGCACCGGCTCGGTGAAAAACCTCAAGTGCCGCAGCAGGACCACCAGGAAGGCATAGTGGAAGAGGAGGGCCGCCAGCCAGAGCCACTTTTCCCATTCATAGGTGACCCGCGGGCCTTCCCGGTACGACATTTTGGTGTTCCGGAAGAGGGAACGGAAGAGAAGGATTTCCAGGAGCATCCTGCCGATGACTCCGGCTGTGGTCGAAGGGTTCTCGAGTTTGTTGGGCTTGATCCAGGAAAGGGATTTCTGCTGGCCGGCGGTGGTAGGGATGCGGAAAGGAACCGGAGATCGCGACCAGAGGATGATGCGGTAAACCAGCCCCACCAAGAATGTACCTATGGCCAGATAGGGAATAACCACCCCGAACAAGACCTGCAGGTCGGCCACCTGCATCCCCACCAGGGGAATCAAAACGAGAACCAGTACCGTGATGAAGGATAAGATAATGCCCAGTATGAAATTCATATACGTTTACCTCTCCTCAAGGGGTTTGGTTCGCTAACTTAATGAAATAATAAGATCTATGTAGATGAGGGCTTCTCCTGTGGACTCTCCACAACCAGTTTGGCCCTTTCTAAGAGCCGGAAGGTCTGATGCTTCAGCTCACTGGCTTTCAGTTCGTAAATCTTTTCCCGACAGATCATAAAGAGATCAAAGGAAAGCAGGGCCAGTTCATCAATCCTGGATTCCAGGTCGGACAGTTCCTGGACCAGGCCTTTTTCCTCAATTTCTTTGCCCAACTCCTCCCGGAGGACCTTTTTCAACAAAAAAACAAAGGCCAGGGCCTGCGAAGGTGCAAAATCCTGAACCGCACGTATCCTGATGATGGGGTCGAGCGCCGCTCTGAGGCCTTCCCTGTCCTGCCCCCCCAGCAACTTTTCCAGAATTTGGGTTATTCCCTGGGAAAGCGTCTGCCCGACCGGGTTGGCGAAACGGTCTTTTTGTTTTTTTAAAAAACGGGAGGTTTCATCCGGGTAGGAATCAATTAAGGCCTCAAACCACCTTTTGGCGATGGTTTTTCTTCTCTCCCATAAGAATTTCCCCAGGTCCATAGGGTTCAGCAACCGGTAACAAAGAGGGCCTTTGAGGCCGCTCCCTGTTACCGGTTATCCAAAATATTCTTTTAGACGCAACCGGTGGGCTTGGGAAGACCCGCCATTTTGCAGGCTCCTTTTCCCGGGCCGGAGGGAAACAACTCGTAGATGTATTTGAGTTTGAAACCGGTCACCTTGGAAAGGATTCGGACCATAGGGGCGATCCCGTTCTTTTTATAGTAGTCTTGGAGGATATTGATGATCTTCCAGTGCTCCTCGGTCAATTCCTTAATCCCTTCGGATTCCTTTACGTAATCGACCCATTCCCTGGTCCAACTATTGAAGTCATCAATGAATCCGTCTTCATCTACGCTGAAAGTTTGTCCTTTAAATTCAACATTTGGCATACCTTATTCCTCCTCCTAATAAAAATTAGTATCATTTTTTATGGGGTGGCCATTACATGACCTATTTTCTAAAAAAAGTCAAGGGGAAATTCACTTTTTTTTCCTAATTTACTGAATAGTTTCAAACCCCGGCTTCTTTCTGCCGCATCTCAACAAACAGCCCCCCTCCGGCCCGGGAGGGGCAGGCCTTATCCGGCCCTGGCGGGTTTTTTTGATGCTCCCTGGCCCTTTTCACCAGGGCCTTGGCCCAGATCGGGGAGCCCAGGGCATGGAGATGGGTGTAACTGGCCAATAGGTTTTTATAGGCAACCCCATCACCGCTCCCATCCAGACCGGAGCCCTTGATCATTTCAAATACCGGGGTCACTCCAGCCGTTTCCCAGTTCAGGACCCTGGAATAATGGAATTCATGCCCTTTGAGGACTGTCCCGACCGGGAAGAAGGGATTTTCCTTCCTGACCGTGAGGGTGGTGTAGCCGTGACCCTGAGGTCGCTTTTCTAAAACAAAGGTCAGAGGCAGTGCCCCCACCATGGGAAAGGAGCGGCCTTGATAAATAAGGGTCTTTCCCAAATACATAAGTCCGCCGCATTCCCCGTAAACCGGCAATCCGGCCTCAATGGCCTTCTTTAAGGCCCGGCGAAACGGTTTGTTTCGGGCCAGTAAAAGGGCCTGGGTTTCCGGAAAGCCCCCCCCGATGTAGAGGGCATCCAAAGAGGATGGAAAAGCCCCCGAGAGGGCATTAAGGAAGATCAATTCAGCCCCTTCCCGGGTCAGGGCCTCTATATTCTCGGGATAATAAAATTGAAAGGCCTGGTCCTGGATGATCCCGATCTTGGGGGAGGCCAGGGATGGCCGGGTTGGACTGGAAGGGATTAACGGCCCAGAGGCCCTCATCGGCGGGGCTTCCCGGGCTAACCGGAGTAGACCATCGAGATCGATGTAATCTTCGGCCAGTTTGCGGGCTGAGAAAACAGCCTTTTCCACTTCAGGATGTTCCTGAAAAGGCAGAAGTCCCAAATGGCGTTCCGGGAATTGGGAGGACGGCATCCTTGGGATGACGCCCAGGATGGGCAGGCGGCAGTATTTTTTGACGGCCCGGCGAATGATCGACTCATGCCGGCTCCGGGCAATATGATTTAAAATGACCCCTTTTAAGTCCAGGTCGGGGTCGAGATGCAGGCAACCCAGGATCATGGCCGCTACGGTTCGGGTGGTCTTGGTGCAATCTACAATCAGAACGACCGGGGCTTGGAGCAACTTGGCCAATTCGGCCGTACTGTAAATCCCCCGGGGATTGATCCCGTCAAAAAGGCCCCGATTGCCCTCGATGAGGGACAATTCCCCGCCCTGGGACCTCTCTTGGAAGGAACGCAGGGCTTTCTTTTTTCCTTGCAAGTAGGGATCCAAATTAAAACACGGGGTGCCGGCCGCCATGGCCAACCACCCGGCATCAATATAATCGGGTCCCTTTTTAAAGGGAACTACCTGGATTCCTTTGGCTTTCCAAGCTGCGGCCATTCCCATGGAAAGGACCGTCTTGCCTGATCCGCCCCGCAGGGAGGCCGTCATGATGCGTGGAAGGCCCATTTTTTGGTGGGTACTTCTAAAATTAAGCGTGCCGGAAGTTAAGCAGGGCTTAGGAGGGCCTATTCTCCTTCGGCATCAGCCTGCTTACCCGCCCCCTTGATCCCGTAAAGGGTAGTACTGCCGCTGGACCAGTATTCCAGGGTCCCTTCCTGGACCATATTATTGACCAGCTTATTGACCTCACGGGCTTTCTTGTCCGGCAACATGGCATAGAAATCCTTTAAATAAAACTTGGATTTCCCCTTCTTTTGTTGCAGGGTCTCCAATATTAATTTTTTGGCTTCGGGATCTTCCATTTTTTTCCTCTTTCTTTAAGTAAGTCCTTACTCGGAGGCGGGATCTTAGAAACCCCGCCCCCGAGTTCCTTTTTGAAAGAAATTATTTCGTAAACTTGAACTGGGTGGTTTGTCGCCAGGTGTAATAGGCCGGGTCACGGAAATCATCGATCAGGTGATGGGTGAATTCCAAACCGGTCATTTCAAAGAACCTTTCCCAGCCGATCCGTTCCGCCCAGTCTCCGAAACGCTCGTATTTTTGAGCGTTGGCCGCATAGACCTGGACCAGGTTCTTGATGCAGTCCGTGGTTGACGGCCAGCGCGGGGTCTCGTTGGGCAAAAAGGCCACAATGACCTTGGAGAACTTCGGCGGGCTAATCCGGTTGGACACCTTTCCGCCGGCCATGATGACGATTCCGTCGCCCAGGTCATCGGCCAACGGCAGGGCCGGGCACATGGTATAGCAGTTGCCGCAGAACATACAGCGGGCGGAATTGATGGCTACGGCCTGGGCCTGAGATCCGTCCGGCTTCTGGATTTTTGCGGGTTTGATGGCCGCTGTCGGGCAGGAGGCAATGGCCAGGGGAATCTCGCAGACTTTATCGATGACTTCGGCGTCGATCATGGGCGGTTTGCGGTGATAGCCCAGGATGGCGATATCGGAACAATGGACGGCTCCGCACATATTCAGACAGCAAGCCAGCGAAATCCGTACCTGGGCCGGCATCCTCATACTGGTAAATTCATCAAACAAAACATCCATAACCGCCTTAACCACGCCGGAAGCATCGGTCGCCGGGGTATGGCAATGAATCCAGCCCTGGGTATGAACGATATTGGTAATCCCGGCACCGGTACCGCCGATGGGAAACTTAAAGCCCCCCCCGGGTTGTTTACGACTCAAAAGGTCCTGCTTGAGCGGTTCCACTTTGGAGGGGTTATCGACCATGAATTCGATATTATTTCGGGTGGTAAAACGGAGATAACCGTCGCAGTGTTTATCGGCGATCTCACAGAGTTCCTGGATGTGGGAAATACTCATCAACCGGGCCCCGCCGACGCGTACGGTAAAAACCTTGTCGCCGCTTTCGGCCACGTGGACCAGCACTCCGGGCTCCGGGATATCGTGATAGAGCCACTTTCCGAAATTCTTCTTGATGACCGGGGGAAGGAATTCCTGGTAGTTCCTCGGCCCGAGATCGGTCATCCTGTCTTTTAATGGATTTGAAGGATCATAAGCCATTAGTCGTTACCTCCTATCTCAGATGATACTTGCGATATTCATTAATGTCTCGAGTAAATCCGCCCGGCACCTCTTCCTCTTTCCAGAAGATATAAGGATTGGTCCTGGGTTCCTTGACCATCTGGGGAACAGGCGGCAGGCCGGTCACTTCCAGCAGTTTCTGGAATCCCTGGCGCTTCATCATTTCGCCCAGGCGTTCCCGGTTCTTACCTTCTTCCATCCACCAATCCCAGATCTTCTCGATGAGCTCCTTGATTTCCGTGTAAGGCGGTTCCACCTTCATAAAAGGGACCAGCAGAGAGCTCATCTGGGCGCCGTCCAGAATAGGGGCCTTGGCTCCACACAGGATGGACAGACCCGTATCTTCACCGATCCGCAGGGCCTGAGGCATGACATTGATGCAATGCATGCAGCGGGTGCATTCGGAGTCGTAGATGGTCAGTTGCTTTCCATCCCATTCCATGCACTTGGTCGGACAGAGTCCGATGACCTCTTTTTGAATATCAAAAGGACCCCAATCTTTTCCGGCATGGGCCCCGGCATTCGGTTTTACTTCCCCGCCCACATAGGCCTGGACGGCTTTCTGATCGATCCGGATCTTATCCCGCCAGGTCCCGATAAAAGAAAGGTCGGATCGGGCAATGGAGGCCACACAACAGTTGGGGCAGCCGTCAAATTTGAATTTGAATTTATAAGGAAAAGCCGGACGGTGCAGGAAGTCCTGATATTCGTTGGTCAGGTCAAAGCAGAGGGCCTGGGTATCATAACAGGCATATTCACAGCGCGACTTGCCCAGACAATCCGACGGGGTCCGCAGATTGGAGCCCGATCCGCCGAGGTCCTGATTCATGTCGTGGGTGAGTTCCCAGAAGATCTCCTCCAATTGAGAAGTCTGGGTGCCCAGGAGAATGATATCGCCGGTGGAACCATGCATATTGGTGATCCCGCTTCCCCTTCGGTTCCAGATGTCACAGAGTTGTTTCAGATAATCGGTTTTATAATATTTCCCGCTGGGCTGATTGACCCGGATGGTGTGAAAATGAGCCACTCCGGGGAACATCTCCGGCTGATCGCAGTACCGGCCGATAACGCCGCCGCCATAACCAAAAACACCCACAATCCCGCCGTGTTTCCAGTGGGTCCTTTTCTGGTTATAGGTGAGTTCCATAACCCCTAAAATATCATCACAGACATCAACGGGTATCTGGAAATCTACCCCTTTTTCATTTTTGGACCGAGCTTCTGCTTCCCGCTTAATGTCGCTTACAAAACTCGGCCAGGGCCCGCTTTCTAATTGATCCAGCAGGGGTGTCTTGTGCTTCATTATAGTACCTCCGTTCTATGAAAATTTATCACCTGCTTGCTTTTTTGATATTTTTTCAGCCCGCCGGGGGCGTAATCACCAGTACTCCACCACCTCCTCTCGAGGATTGAACTGATTATTCTTACAGACTTCAAAGGCTCCCTCTTTGAAGGGGTTGGGCACAAAAAATCTTCCCAGCGCTGATTTACCCCACCCCGGGAAGGAGCTTTTAGGGGATTTTACAGAAAATCCAAACCCTTTTATATAAAAGCTTCCTATAGAATATCTAGTCCGCTTTTGTCAACAAAAAAATGTGAGAAAAGAAACAACCTTAAGGCAGTTAGGCCCTATAGGGGCTGATTCAAAAGATCAGATCCTTACTTCCTTAAGAATCCGGCCAAGATCCTTCACATGTTCACTAAAATGTCTTTTGATAACCGGAATATCCGGGGCCTCCGGGGAAGAGGATTCCAGGAGGGCAGCCAGCCTCTCTTCAAGGGCCTCAAGGGAAAGGCCACGGAGCTTTCTTAGAAATTCAGGCAGGAACCTTTCCGGCCAAGCCTCCTCCCGGCTTTTTATGTCCAGGGCCTCCAGGAATCCCGACAGGCTTACTTCCAGACTGTCTTCTCCGGCCCAGACCACCTCCCCCACCCCGTCCAACCGGTCCAGCCGGGTCCGCAGCGACAGGTTCAAGTAAAAGAAAAGGAGGGCCTCTTCAGCCGGCAAATCGGAGGGGTCGGCCATGGCCCCATATTGACGGGCCGTGATCAACTTGACTTCCAGCGCCGGGCCTCCCTTCCTGATGACAAAATCACCGGCCCCGTGATGCCAGGGGAAAATTTGCTGATAGGTCAAAACGTTATAGTAGAGGGTCAGGATCCTGGCGGTCTGATAATAAACCTGCTGAGCCTCCTCCCCGGTAAGAAAAGGGGGGGGATCTTCCCCGTTCCAAAGAACCATTTTAACCCGGCCGTCGGATGGATCACGGGAAAGGTGGAATTCATGGTAGCCCTCAAACCAATCGGCCAGAAACATGCCGGCCTCTCCTTCTCCAACCTCGGGAGGGAAAGGGACCTGGTCCAGGAAATACACCCTGGGCAGAAAAGGATAAGGAAAGGTTCCCCCCAAATAGTGTAGGGTTTCGAATTCAGAGCCCAGGATTCCTTTGCCGGTGGCGCTCAAGGCCACGTTCATCACGAAAAGGGCCTTGCCCAGCAGGGTCCGGACCTCGATTTTTGCCGGGTGATAAAGGTTCCCGTGTTTTTCGGAAAAAATCAGGATCGTTTCCAGGTCCTGTCCGGCAAGATCCTTTTTTAACTGAAGACCCGATGCCCAAGCCAGACGACTGAAATCCTCCCTGGAAATGGCCGCTTTAATCCAATTAAAATACTGGCCGTAGGTTATCCCCTTCTCTTGAGAAGGGCCGGAACCGGGCCGGTCCAGAGGGATAAAGGATCGGGCTTTTTCGGCATTTAGAGGGACCAGGCCCAGGAGGGAGGAGCGAAAATAGCCGAGAATGGGAGTTTTTTTTTGATTCAAGCGATTCGAATTTACTCTCGGTAAGGGTTAAGTTCCTCCAAAAATTTTGGATCAACCGCATACCCGCCGGCCTGGGCCTGATCGCTATGGAAAACCGCTTCCCGGTAATTTCCTTTCTCAAAATAGGCCAGGGCCAGATTGTTGTGGGCGACGGCAAAGGTCGGACCCAGGGTTAGGGCCTTTTGGGACATGGCGATGCTTTCATCCAGCCTTCCGGCCATAAAATAAGCGCTGGCCAAGGTAGCCAGGGCCTGAATAAACTGGGGATTAAGGCCGACCGCCTTTTCCAGGGCATCAATGGCCTCGGTCAGGTCTCCCCTCTGGAGATGAGCAAACCCCAAATTGCCGTGGGGAACAGCAAATTTAGGTCTGACCTTAATGGCCTCCCGGTTAAATCGGATGCACCTTTCCAGGTCTCCCTGCTGAAAATAAATGCCCCCCAGGTCCACATAGGCTTCGGCCAGGGTGGGACTGTATTCGATAGCAGCGAAAAACTCCCTGATGGCTTCATCCCATTGACCTTGTTTCAGCAAGGCCACAGCCAGGTTATAATGGGTGGTGCCGCATTCCTGGTTTTTGAGCAGGGCCTGCCTTAATTCCTCAATATAGGCCTCGGTGGTTTGATCCGGGGTATTAATGGATTGGGTCATGCTTACCTCTAATAATCTATAGGATGCCTCATTTCTTATCACGAGCTCTCGGAAAAAGTCAAGGGAACCGCTGGGGGTCGACAGGCCGGCGGCCGTAAACGGTTCCTTGCCTGGCCTTGGATTGATGGTTATCTTTATTTTTAAAAAAGTTTAAAAAAAGAAGGGTGCTTATCTTGTTCAGACTTAAAAAAAGAGAATCGGAAATCCCCCGCTGCCCTTTTTGTCAAACACCTTTTGGGAGATTGACTAATCAGGCCCAGGGGCGGCGGGAAAATTTTTTTAAATGGACCTGCGCCTGCGGGGCCCTGGGAATTTTTGATGCTACCGGCAATACTATGGGGGAGGCCATGCTGGAGGGCCTGCTCCTGGCCTGCGGGGAGGATTGGGAAAAAGCCGCCGCCCTGGAAGCCGACCGGGACTATGAGGTAAAATTCCTGGAAGGCTACTCCAGGCATGAACATCGCGTTTTAGGGCTTCAGAGAACCTATAAAAGCGGTTTTGGGGCTTTTGTCTTTATCCGGCTTCTTCCTGAAATAGGTACTTGAAGAAATAAACTACTTCAAACCCGACTTGGCCGCTTCTTTTTCATACCAGAGGGAAAAGGCATACATACCCAGAAAACGCTCGTCTTCTTCCATGATGCCCCGGCACATCTCCCAGGCCCCCTGTCCAAAGGCATTGCTGTAACTCGAGGCGTCGCAAGTCGTTAAGAAGGCCCTGGTCAATTCCATGGCGGTCCGTTTTAATTTACCACGGCGCAAATCAATGGGATCCTTGGGCTGCACAAAGGGATCCCAGATCTCATACCCCTTTCTCCGCACCCGTTCCTGCACCCTGGGGGACATGCTGTCAAATATGGCCTTCTTTCTTTTTTCCTCTTCAGGGGTCAACTGGGCCATCGGGGTGCCCTCCTTTATTCCAAGCCAAAGTATGTTTCATTATAATCGGTCAGCAGACTGGTGGAGAGGGGAACCAGCTCGATCGCCTTTTGAGGATCGGCCGCCTGGATTTCCTCCAGCAAATCCCTGGAAAGGACCAAGAGGCGCTGATGAAGTCGGTCCATATTGACCGTGGGATAGGAGACCCCCTGGGTGAAACCCGACCGGCCGCAGGTAAACCCTTTCCCTTGAATGGAGGTCGGAAGCCCATAGACCCTGCAGGTCAGGGGCCGGTGCTCATAGAGATCACAGAGATCCCTGTCGTTGAGAAAGGGGCAGCGGATCCTTTCCTCTGCCAGGCGGCTCAGCACCTCTTCCTCCCTGGCCCCCTCCTGGGTCATCATCTTGTGAACTTTGCGTTTTAACTGATAAAATTTTCTATCTGCCCTTTCGGCCCTCTCCAGGATCTGCTCCTGCTTTTCCTTGGTCAGGCCATGGAAAAAATGAAGATTGATATAAACGGATTCGATCAGAGAAAGGTCAAAAACGGCCTGACAACAGTCGGCACATTGTTCCCGACAGAGAAAATTCTCGGGATAGTCAGCCTTTACCCGAGAGGTGAGGCTCTCTAACTGGTTGACGAAGGCCTCGTATTTTCCAAAAGTCTGTGAGTAATCCAACATCCGCGTTTTCCTTCCTGCCGCTTCCTTTTTTGGCCCGGGGTTTGGACGACCTCAGCTTTTTGAGGGCGGTTCTTCCTGCCCGACCATCAGGCCGAGTTTGGCCAGGTTGTCCCTGGCAAAATCAAGAGAAGGATCCAGTTCCAGGGCCATTTGATACAGTTTGACGGCTTCCCGGTAGAACCCCAATTCCCTTAGGTTGGACCCTATATTGGCATAATCGATGCCGGATCCGGGATCGATCTCGATGGCCCGCTCGAAGGCTTCGATGGCTTTATGATGGTCCTTTAATTTATAATAACAGAAACCCAGGACATTATGGATTTCTTTCTGGGCTTCATTATACGATTTGGCCTGATCCAGGTAGGGAAGGGCCTGACGGTATTCGCCCATATCTTTAAGGCAGACGCCGATATGGCAATAGATGCTGCTCAGATCGATATCCCTTGGATTCAACTCCAGGGCCTTCCGGAAGTGGACCAAGGCCTCCTGCGGCCGATCCTGGCGCTCCAGGGCATAGCCCAGGAAGAAGTGGACTTCGTAACGTTCCGCGAAAAGGGCCTCCATCTTTCGAAGCTCGCTGACCGCTCTTTCCGGATCTTCCAGCATGGAAAGCAACTTAACCATGTGGAAAAGCACTCCCGTATGCCGGGTCCGGTCACGGAAATGGGCCCCCGGGATAATGGTATAGACGGCCGGTATTCCCAACAGAGGATGGGTCACATTGACGATAAGGACCTCCAACCCTACCCGGGCCAGGGCTTCGCAGCAGGCTTCAATTTCCAGCCGCATATTAGGGTGGGCCAGATCAGGCAATTCATTCAGGGCAACGATCTTCGGAGAGGTCATAACATACCGGGCTTCTTCCAGATTCCGATATTTCGGCAACGTGGGGCGGTACTGGGTCCGGTTGATGAAATCACCGGCCAACTGGGCGATCTCCGTTACAGCCCGGATCAACGATTTAGCCGGACTGGTAGTGGTGCCGGCCGTGAAGACGATTTCACTTTTCTCCGGGAAAGTGGCCGGATCATAGGCTAGAGACCCTACCGTGGGAATCCCGGTATCCAGTGAAAAATCCTTCAGGAACAGCTTGATTCCCAACCGGTCGAATTTCCCGATCAATTCTCCGGCAACGGGATCAGTTACGGAAGCCGGATCGATTGAGGGGGTCAAAAGGAAGTCATGGCTGATGACCGAAGAGACATGCCGCTCCACCACCTCGCACAGGCCCTGCAGGATGGCTTCTTCCAGGGTATTGCCGGCTGAAGGGCCGTTGTATTCGTGAATCAGATAAAACCACTGGATCGGGACCAGGACATCCTTTTTACGGGTCAGATTATAAGCCCAGACCCAGTTAAGAGGCATCTGATCATAAACTTTCCTCAACTGCGGCAACTCCGGCGACCGGTCGTAAAAAGACAGGGCCAGCGAGTCAAAAGGCAAGGCCCGCTCACTGACGGCTTCATAGCGTTCCTCAAAAAAAGGGGCCGTCTTGATAAAATGGAAGAAACTGAATCGTTCCACCAGTTCCATAAGGGCGCTGGCTTCCGATTGTTCGGCCGTTCCCCCCTTTCCCATCTGTTTCTGAGTCCCTATGACTTCAACGGCATCCTTCCCGCAGCGACTGATATAAATGGGGATGTCTAATCGTCCGCTGTCGATCCGGAGGGTTTCTTTGAGGATATCCAGGTCAACCATTTTTAACTTGGCCCGTACCCGGGCAATGGTCTCCCGGGGATCAGCGGCTTTTTCCTGGTCGTAGGTATAGCTCTTAAAACTGTCTTTTAACAGGATTCCTGATGACATGTTTTGATCCCCCTCTTTACCTAAGCTCCCCATAAATTCATCACTACCAAAGAAGCACTTTACCTAAATTAACTTGAAAAAGGCCGCCATTGGATCTATAGTTTCGATAAATCCTAAGGCGAGGCAACGATGGCAGAATCCCCTTTTGTGGCCATAGATGAAATCATCCTGAAAGCCGAAAGCGATGCGGGGAAGACCCTGATCTTGAAAGAAAACAAGGACTCGGATTCGGCCTTAGTCATGTTTGTCGGGGAGCCCGAATTCATAGCCATCGCCAAAGAAAAAGGGCTCATCCAGACTCCGCGGCCCTTAACCCACGAACTCTATTTGAAGATCCTGGAAAATCTGGGGGTCCGCTTCCTCCGGGTTGAGATTTATGATCTTCGAGACCAGGCCTATTTGGCCAACGTCCTTTATGATAAGGATGGGAGCGAAGCGACCGTGGATGCTCGGCCCAGTGATGCCCTGGCCTTGGCCCTGAACCGCCGACTCCCGGTCTTCGTCCATCAAAAACTTCTACGCAAGCAAATAACCCCCGAACAGGTTGAATCTTATAAGGATCTGATTAAGTCCGTCAGGTTTTAAAGCAAGCCCTCTCCCCTTTTTCGACGAAACCTCTTTTGGCGAATCCGTCCATTTCAAAAATAACCGGGCTACCGGTCGCAATTTCCAGCCTGGCCACCTCCTCCGGGGGCAGGCCTTTTATGATCATCATCAGGGCTCGCAGCGGACTGCCGTGGGCCGCCACCAGGACGTTCTGATTTTGGTCCAGGCAAGGGGAAATCTGTTCCCAAAAATAGGGAATAACGCGTTCCGTCAGGTTCTTTTGCGACTCTCCCCCGGGCGGCGCCTGGTCATAACTTCGACGCCAGAGTTGGACCTGTCCCCGGCCCCATCGTTCGGCGCAATACCCTTTCTCCAGGCCCTGAAGTTCCCCGTAATGGCGTTCCATTAAGGCCGGAGTGCGGTAAACCGGCAATTCGCATTCCCGGTTTTGTCCGGGTCGCTTCCCTATGGCCGGGCTGCGCCGGTCCTCCGGCATCAGGATGGGAGTCCGTTGATCCTGATTTCCGCTTAAGACCAGCAAGACCGTTTCAAGCGCCCTGATTAAGGGGCTGGAAAAGGCCACATCAAAGAGGATGTTCTTGACCTGTCGGCCGGCTTCTTTGGCCTGCTCCCGACCCTGATTACACAGGGGAACGTCCACCCAGCCCGTGAATCGATTTTCGAGATTCCATTGTGATTGACCGTGACGGATCAATACCAGTTTGCCCAAGAAGAGAAAACCTCCTTGCCTTAAAGCCTAATCAAAGATAGTTGAAATTTTACTCCACCGTTGATCGTTAGGGTGGTTGGGGGTCTTGTTTTTTGAGTTTTCCAAAAGGGGACTCGGCGCCCTAAATCCGGCCCGAATCAGTTAATGGGAAGGGATCATCCGCACCAATACTTTTCGGCTTCGTGGCCCGTCAAATTCACAAAAAAAAATCGACTGCCAGGTTCCCAGAACAAGGCGGCCTGACTCCACTAAAACCGCCACCGAGGATCCTATCAAGCCAGCCTTGATATGGGCTGGTGAATTTCCTTCTCCGTGCCGGTAAGGACCTTTGGAGGGCACAATCTGGTTCAGGGCCGTCAGGATATCCGCCTGAACGCTTGGATCCGCCCCCTCATTGATGGTAATACCGGCGGTGGTATGGGGTATGAAAACAAAGGCGATCCCTTCCGAAACCCGGCTTGCTGCAATCGCCTGCTCCACCTGCCTTGTAATATCAATAAATTCGGTTTGTCCGGAGGTGGTGACGGAGAAAGTAACCATGCCTTTTAATCTCCCTTTGAACAATTCAAAAAATAAGACCTACTAAGATCGCCTGTCCATGATGAATATAATTTTCTGGATAGTCCCAAAGTTACGTAATTCTCAAACCGAAGGGGTAGCCTCTTAAAATATTAAATCACCCCAAAGGGCTTCAGGGGTCTTGATTTCAAGGATTGTCCGCCAAAACGCCAGCAGCCTAACCCCGGGCAGGAAGTTTATAAGTAGTTTTAGAAACAGGCCAACACCAAAACGATTTATCGTCTTGGGTGAATGCCCGGCTCCTAATCAACTTGGAAATTCGGGCCGGGTTGGGGCAACGGATTACCGTTCGGACAACCTTGGAATCAAGACCCCTGAAGCCCTCTATGAATGGGGTGCTTAAAAATCACGTAACTTTGGGACAAACTCCAGTTTTCAGATGGCTTTGTTTAAGTTCCGCTTTTAACCCAAGAGGGCAAAATGATCCCACCCTCGGTTCTTTTTTCAGGGGCGGCCTCCTCGGCCGCTTTTTCCGACTCTTCCGGCAGGAGCGATTTTCCAACCAGCCAGGATAAAAAAGGATTTTCCTTCCCGGAAGACCTATCTTCTTCGGCCGTTAAAGAAGAAGCGGTTTGAAAAAGGGATACGGCCTGAGTCCTTTGGTTTTTCAGATAATAAAGATAAGCGGCCTCCTCCAGAAATCGTTTCAGCCTTTCTATTTCCTCTTTCGGGAACAATTCCCGGACTGCCTTCCGGACGATCTCCTGGATTTGGTCCCGCTTCTGGGCCTCGCTCAGGATCAAGACGCTTTCCTTGACCCGTTTGATCTCTTCCAGAAAAGGCCCGGATTTCTCCGGGTTCAAGGAAAAATAAAAAACTTCCGGAATAAGGCTTAAAACCGAGGGATCCGGGAATTCCCCAGAGTCGGGGGCCTGCTCCGAGAAAAGAGTTGTTCTTAAAGGAAAAGGCCGAACCTCTCCGGCCTTCTCGATAAAACCCATTACGGCCTCAAAGACCTTCTCATCCTCCACAGAGAGTTTGGATCCCTGCTGATGAGCCTCTTTTATAAGAAAGGCCAAGTGCCCGGCATCGGCCGCTAAGAACGGTTGCCCGACCCCTTCTTCCATCTCTCGTAAAAGCTTCCTGGCTTCTTTTTTACTGGCCTCCATGGCCCTCACATCCTCAAGACCCCCCTGAGAACCGATGAGGGCGAAGGTGAAGATCCGTCCTCCCTGAGGTTGGGGAAGGAGTAGAGCTGCCATCCGGCTGCCGGACCCGTCATATTCTGAGATATGCCCTTCCATGGGAACTGGAGGAATTTCCTTTAAGATTCCGCGCCTGTTTCCCTCTGTTTTCTCCTCATGGAACTGGACCTTTAAGCCTTTTTGTCTAAGTTGATAGAGTGCCCGCCGGATTATTTTTTGAACACCCTTTTCGGAGATCTCGCTCTGGAGTCGAAGTAACTGGTTGATGGTCCATTCATCGGGCTGGGCTGTGAAACTCTGGAAGAAAAGTTCCGCCAGCAAACGGTCCGACTCCAATTGGTGAGCTATTTGGCTCAGGGCGTCAAAGGCAACACCCTCCCGCCCATCTTCCGATCTCAGGGTTTGGATAAAGGCGCTGACCTTCCCCAAACGAAGAGAGTCCGTTTCCTTGGCCTTCTGGTTAAGGTTGGTCTTTACTGAAGAGACCATAGACATCCTTTCACCTTCAATAGACGCTAACTAAAAGGGTAGATATTGGCATGCTTACCTTGATTTTGTCTATAAAAATTTAGAATCATTTCCTAAAATAAAAAGCCGGCTTGTTTAAGGCCGGCTTTTTAAGAGGAAAGGAGAAAAAGAGATTTTTTGTTGCTTCTCTTTACTGCAAGCATGGTGCCAAACTGGAAGTTGCGAGGCCTTCCCTATCTAACATCATGATTTTTATAATTAATTTTAATTTTTAGGCTTATCCTGGTTGTTTATTGCGTCTCTGAAAAGTAAAAATATTTTTACTTAATTAAAAGGTCACTGGGCTTTAAACGATATAACAGTTTAAAATAATTAAAAAATTTCATGTAAAAAATTTTAGCCTCCTTATCCGGCTTCAGGAAAGATTATATTTCTTTATCTTATATCTCAGCAGGTTCTTTTCAATCCCCAGGAGTTCCGCGGCCCGGCTTTGGACATAACCGGATGCCGTCAGCGCCCGGGTTATCATCTTTATTTCTATCATTTCAAGGACCTCATTTAATTTGGCCCCGGCCGGAATAAATCTTTCCGTCAGCCATTCAGGATCGACGGAGGACTTCTTCCCTAAAGGCAGGTCTTCCGGCCGGATGGACGGACCGGAATGGAGTATAACCGCCCTTTCCAGCATATTTTCTAATTCTCTGATGTTCCCGGGCCAGTCATACGTCAGCAGCCCTTCCATCGCCTCGGGAGATAAACGCGGGACCTCTTTCCTGTTCATTTCCCTTGAGAATCGTTCCAGGAAATAGCGGATAAGCAGAGGCAGGTCTTCCTTCCTTTCTCTAAGGGGAGGAACCTCTATGTGAACCACGTTCAAGCGGTAAAAAAGGTCCTCCCGAAAGTTGCCCTTGGCAATTTCTTCTCTCAAATCCTTGTTGGAAGCGGCCATGACCCTTACATCCACCTTGATGGTCTTGTTGCCTCCCACCCGCTCGAATTCTTTATTTTGAAGGACCCGGAGCATGGTCACCTGAACCGAGGGAGACATCTCGCCTACTTCATCCAGAAAGAGCGTGCCCTCGTTGGCCAATTCAAATCGTCCCTTACGCTGGCTGACCGCCCCGGTAAAGGATCCCCGTTCATGGCCGAACAGCTCGCTTTCCAGCAGGGTTTCGGTTAAGGCCGAACAATTGACCGAAATAAGGGGCTTGTCCTTCCGGTCGCTGCTGAAATGAACGGCCCGGGCCACCAGTTCTTTGCCCGTACCCGACTCCCCGGTGATCAACACCGTAGCGCGGGTACCGGCCACCTTGGCGATCAGATCCCGGACTTGTCTCATGGGCAGACTATTCCCCACCAAATCGGTGGGGCCGAATTTTTCCTTCAGTTCCTTGGAGAGCAGCCGGTTTTCCTTGATGATTCGGCCCAGGGCCAGGGCTCGGGCAATCGTTTTCTTTAAGACCTCATTGTCAAAGGGTTTGGTGATATAATCGGAAGCCCCTTTTTTCATGGCTTCAACGGCCTTTTCCACCGTCCCGTAAGCGGTCATCATGATGACCGGAAGGTGGAGGTCTCTCTCTTTCA
Organism: uncultured delta proteobacterium; assembly: GCA_963711835.1. GTDB lineage: Bacteria > Desulfobacterota > RBG-13-43-22 > RBG-13-43-22 > RBG-13-43-22 > CAVQFQ01. The sequence goes on from CAVQFQ010000021.1 coordinate 168,410, forward strand.
AGAGGCTGAGCAATTCCATACCGCTCATGGCCGGCATTTTCATATCGGTAATAACCAGATCCAGGTCGTTTTCCTGGATGAGGCTCAAGGCTTTCGAGGCCGATTGAGCGCTCAGGACTTCGTAGCCCTCCTCCTCGAGTAATTCGGTCAACACCAAAAGGTAATTTTTTTCATCATCGACCACTAAAATGGTTTCCATCTTCTTAACACCTTCGTCACATTCGTTGCTGCTGCCTGGTCTTCTTTTCCGAAGGGGAAAGAAATTAGACCGGCCTTTCCCTGGGCAGGGTCAGTCTGATCAATACGCCACTCTTCTCCCCCAACATCATTTGGATCTGGCCGCGATGGGCCTCAATGATATTCCGGACAATCGGCAAGCCCAGTCCGCTGCCCTTTTCTTTCGTGGTATAGAAAGGATCAAAGGCCCGGTTCAGTGCTTCCGGGGACAATCCTGGACCGGTGTCACTGATCTCCACCTGCACCTGCCTCGGTTCATAGCGGACCTTAATCCCGATGGTCCCCCCCTCCGGCAGGGCCTGAAGGGCATTGATAAAAATATTTAAAAAAGCCCGGTAGAGAAGATCCTGGTCGGCTTCTACCGGTTGGGAATGGGCTTCTGAAAAATCCTTTTCAACACCGATCCCCTGCCGTTCCAATTCAGGGCCCAGGAAATTTAAATTTTTTTCCAGGATGATTTCGATCCGAATCGGGGCATAACGGGGCACCTGAGGCCGGGCGAAATCCAGGAACTCGGTTACGATCCGGTTTAGACGATCGGCCTCTTCTCGGATGACCGAGGCCAGTTGGTTCCCGGGATCGTGTTGGGCGACCTTTCTTTCGAGCAATTCGGCGGTACTGCGAATAATCCCCAGGGGGTTTTTTATTTCATGAGAGACCGAGGCAATCATTTCTCCCAGGCTGGCCAAGCGTTCCGCCTGATGCAGTTTGGCGACCAGACGTTTTTCGCCTTCGGCCCGCTTGGCCATTATCACCTCACCCCGTTTTACAATAAAGAGCAGTATGAGGTACAATAAAGCCATGAGGCCGATGGAAATCAGGACCATCAGATATTGGTCCCGGATAATCTCCTCGTAATCATCGGAAATATTCTGGGTGATTTCAAAAACCCCCAAGATCTGGCCGGTGGGCTTATAGGCCGGACTCTCCACCCGGAAAGAAATGGTGGTGATCAGCTTTCGGACGGGCGTCTCTCCCCAGGTCGGGATGCGGAAAGACACATCCTCCGAAAGCAAACGGGAAGTATGCCGGCCCTGGGCGGCCTTTTTAAAGTCGGTCCCCCCCAGATTTTTTTTCCCCACCAGGGAGCGCTCCGTACTGTAGGCCAGGACATTGGATAAGTCATAGATATTGACCTTCTCAATCTTAAAGCTGTGAATGGTATTCCGGACGATCAGGTCCAGAACTTTGAATTGCTCGGGGTCCCGGAGCTGCACCTTTCCAATCCGCACCGTGACGGGCAGGACGAAATTGAAAAAAACCTGATGGTTAAGATTTTCCGCCAGCAAAAGAGCGAAGGATTCCGTCTTCTTTAATAAAGCCTCCTTGGAGCGCTGGGTGATGATAAAGGTCAGGGAGACGGCAAAAAGCATCATCACGATGAAACTACTCAAGAAAAAATACTTGACCAGTTTAAAGGGCTTGACGTTTTCCGGTAACATTTCCATAGCGGTCGGCTAACTCAGATACTTCTTTCTGGATTTGGTGTACGGCCCCCACTCTTTGACTTTATCCTCGTAGCCCTTCCTCCCCAAATAGGCATAGGCCAGATTCTTGCCTTCTTCAACCCCGGGCTGATCCAAAGGATTGATCCCTAGCAGATGACCGCAGAGGGTGGTTTCCAATTCCCAGAGCATCATCAGTTGTCCAACCGTAAAGGGATTCACTTTGGGCAGCATCAAGGTCAGGCTGGGGCGCCCGCCTTTCACCAGGGTCAAACGGGTCGCCAGCATTTCAGCTTGAATCAATTCATTGAGGCTGTGGCCCCCCAGATAGGAAAGGGCTTCCAGCTTGGGATAGAGCTTGGGCAGGGATAGCAGGTTGACATAATGCTTTACCCCCACAAAGGTAAAAACCTTGTCCCCGGGTCCTTCATGATACAACTGGAGCTGGGAATGTTGATCGGTGGCCCCCAGGGCCACCAGCGGAGTTTGTCCGGTCCAGACTTCTTTTCCTTTGGTATTCAACTTTTTTCCCAGGCTCTCGGCCCAAAGCTGACAAAACCAATCTCCTACACCTTTCAGGGCATCGGCATAGGGCATGACCACCCGGATATTTTTTTTCTTCTGTTTATAGACCAGGGTGGCCAGGGCAGCACAGAGATAGGCCGGGTTCTCCCAGATCGAATCGGTCCGGCAGCGTTTTTCCATCTCCCGGGCCCCGGCCAGCAATTCTTCCAGATCGATATCCCCCATGGCAGCGGGCAGCAGCCCCACGGCCGAAAAAACCGAATAACGTCCGCCCAGTAAGGGGTGGATCTCGAAACTCTGGATCTGTTCCTCCCCGGCGATCTTTCTCAGCACCCCTTGTTCCGGATCGGTGGTGATGACCAAGTGTTCCTTTTCTTTCCGGTTTCCAAGACGTTTCTTAAGCAAATCCCGGATGATCAAGAACTGGCTCATCGTTTCCGCTGTGCCCCCGGATTTACTAATGACATTAAAAAGGGTCTTTCTAATATCCAGCAGGTCCAGCAAGGCCTTAAAGCCGTCCGGATCGATATTGTCGGCCACAAATACCCGGGGGAAACCCTTCCGCATGGTCTTGGATAATAAATTATAATGGGGGTGGTTGAGGGCCGTCTGCAGGGCCTTGGCCCCGAGGGCCGACCCGCCGATCCCCAGAACGACAAAATTTTCAATCCAGTTTTTATTTCCTTGAACGAAACTTTTGATCCGGGGCGCTAAGGAGGAATCATAAGGAAGGGTTAAGAAAGGAAGTTGCCCCTGATCTTTTTTCTCCTGAATCTCTTGCCGGATGGCCTGGAGGGCGGGAATCAAATGTTCAATTTCCTCCTCGGCAATCCCCTCTTTTTCCCCTAATAAAGGGCTCATCATAAAATTGACATCCAGGGCCAATCTCATCTCTTGAACCCAATTTGGATCCATCCAGCGTTTCATTTAGTTAAGCTCCCTTCCGTGTGGGCTTGTTGCCTTATCGGTTAAAAATCCGTCCCCTTTTCTACCATATTACTCTTTTTTAATCGAATTCAATTTCCTCCGCCAGGCTTCCAAGCGTTCCTTGACCAATTTTTCATAGCCCCGATCGGTGGGCTGGTAATATCTTCGGCCCGTCAACTCATCGGGCAGATTTTTTTGAGCGACCAGGGCCTCCGGATAATCATGGGCATAGCGGTATCCCTTTCCGTACCCCAACCCCTTCATTAGAGCAGTCGGGGCATTGCGCAGATGGAGCGGGACCGGCAGGCTCTGGGTTTTCTCAATCTCCTTTTGAACCCCCCCATAGGCCCGGTATAGGGCATTGCTCTTGGGGGCCGTGGCCAGATAAATCACCGCCTGGACTAGGGCCAATTCCCCTTCCGGGGATCCCAAGAAATGATAGGCCTCCTTGGCGGCCACGGTTAAAGACAGGGCCTGAGGATCAGCCAGGCCTACATCTTCCATAGCGAACCGAATCAATCGTCGGGCAAGGTAAAGAGGATCTTCTCCGGCTGCCAGCATCCGGGCCAGCCAATAGAGGGCGGCGTCGGGGTCGCTGCCGCGAAGACTTTTATGCAGGGCCGAGATCAGGTTGTAATGTTCTTCCCCGGCCTTGTCGTAGACCAAGGCCTTTCGCTGGAGGGCTTCCTCAACCAGGGGCAAGCTGATCCCATATTCTCCTGTTTTATCCGGTTGGGTCAAGGCCAGGGATTGCTCCAGGGTATTGAGGGCCATCCGGGCATCCCCATCGGCCATGTGGGTTAGAAAATCCATGGCCTCCGGGGTCAACCGAACCGGCCGTTGTCCCAGCCCTCTCACCGGGTCGCGGAGGGCCTGGAGCAAAATTTTCTCAATATCGTCAGCCTGGAGGCGGTTCAGGACCAACACCTTGCATCGGGACAGCAGAGGGGCAATGATCTCAAAGGAAGGATTCTCGGTCGTAGCACCGATGAGGATAAGACGCCCCTTTTCCACGTGAGGCAGAAAAGCATCCTGCTGGGCCTTGTTGAAACGATGAATTTCGTCCACAAAAAGGATCGTGGCTTGCCCGTGCTGCAACCGCTCTTCCGCCTCCCTGACCACCTCCCGAATTTCTTTTACCCCGGAAAGAACCGCGGAGAATTGGATAAAATGGGCCTTGACATAGCGGGCGATCAACAGGGCCAGGCTGGTCTTCCCCGAACCCGGAGGACCCCAAAAAAGAAGCGAAAAGATCTTCCCTGTATCCAGCATCCGCTTCAAAAATTTACCCGGTCCCAGCAAATGCCCCTGGCCGAAAAATTCCTCCAGGGCTTGAGGCCGCATCCGCTCCGCCAGAGGGATGTTTTCCGGAATCCTGTTGCTGAACATATCAAGGGTCATCTTATTTAACTCCGATACCGGATGCTGGATACTGGATAAATTCAATTATAATCATCCTGCTGAACTTCACCAATTGGCCATCAAACGATCACGATCCGGGATGCAGGCGAGTCACGGTGCGGGAGAGAAAAACGACCTGGAAGCGAGCTTAAAGTCATGTAACTCAAGCTGTTCTGTCGTTCCTGTATCCTGAATCCAGAATCCAGTATCGTCTTTCGTTTTTATCGAGTATCCTAATGCTTTAATTCTCCCCCAGATAGGCCTGGCGGACCCGTTCATCCTGAAGCAACTCCTGGCCCGGCCCTTCCAGGGTCAGCCTCCCGGTCTCCAGGACATAACCGTAATCCGCCGCTTCCAAGGCCGCCCAGGCGTTTTGTTCGATCAGCAGGAGGGTGGTTCCTTTTTGATGAATTTTTTTGATGATCCGGAAGACCTCTTCCACCAGTTGGGGGGCCAGCCCCAGGGAGGGCTCATCCATCATCAGGAGCTCCGGGGCGGCCATCAAGGCCCGGCTGAGAGCCAGCATCTGTTGTTCCCCTCCGGATAAGGTGCCGGCCTTTTGCTTCAAACGGTCCTTCAGCCGGGGGAAAACGGAAAAAATCCATTCCAGATCTCTCCGGAAATTCCTGTCGCTGGGACGAGTATAGCCTCCTATCTTGAGATTTTCATCTACCGTCAAATTGGCAAAGACCCTTCGACCTTCAGGCACCAGACTGATTCCTTTCCGGGCAATTACATGGGCCGGTCTATTGGAAATGTCGGCTCCTTTAAAATAAACCTTCCCCTCCTGGCTGCGGACCAGACCGGCCACCGTCCTTAAGAGGGAGCTTTTCCCGGCGCCGTTGGCCCCGATCAGGGTTACGACCTTCCCCTCCGGCACCCGTAAAGAAATGTCTTTCAAGGCCGGGATCCCCTGATAAGCAACCTGTAGGGCCTTAACGTCCAGCATCGGCATTTTTCCTTCCCAGATAAGCCTCAATGACCTTGGGATGATGCCGGATCTCCTGGGGAGTGCCCTCGGCAATGGAGGCCCCGTAGTCCAGAACCTTTATGGCCCGGCAGAGTCCCATGATGACCTTCATGTCATGCTCAATGATCAGGATGGTCAATCGGAAATCGGCTTGGATTTTCCGGATCAGTTCCATCAACTCCTCAGTCTCCCTGGGATTCATCCCGGCGGCCGGTTCATCCAGCAGGAGCAGTTCAGGCTGGGTGGCCAGGGCCCGGGCTATCTCCAGTTTCCTTTGCTGGCCAAAGGACAGGGACCGGATAACGCTCCGATCCAGACCCTCCAGACCCAGAGCGGACAGCAAATCCCGAGCCGATTCCCTGAGAGCGCGCTCTTCCCGAAGGGTGCCGGGGCTATGAAACACAGCCCCCCAAAAGGAAAAAGACCTTCGGCCATGAAAAGCAACTAATAGATTTTCCAAAACGGATAATTCCGGAAAAAGGCGCAGCGTTTGGAAGGTCCGGGCAATGCCTTTCCGAGTAACGGCATGAGCAGGAAAACCGGTAATCTCCTCCCCCTTAAAAAGGACTTGGCCTGCCTGAGGGATCAGGCCGCCGGTGATGACATTAAAAACCGTGGTCTTCCCGGCCCCATTGGGCCCGATCAGGCCCAGAATGGATCCCCGGGACACCCGCCAGGAAAAGTCATTCAAGGCCATTAAGCCGTCGAAACTCAGGCTGACCTGGGAAAGTTCAATCATGATTCTTTCCAAACAGTCCGGCCCAGGAAAACTCTTTGCGACCCATGAGGCCTTCACGGGCAAAGATCATCACCAGGATCAGGATGAGCGAGAAGAGGACCATCCGCATCCCAGGAATGCCCGGCCAGGTCAGCCGGCCCCATTGCATAGGTTCTTCCACCACCCGAAGCCATTCTCCGGCCCAGGTAAAAAGAGCGGCTGAAACGACCGACCCGGTGATACTGCCCAATCCCCCGACTACGATAATGATGAGCAGGTTGAAGGTCAGGAAAAAAGAAAAAAGGCCGGGAGATATGGTGGTGATCAGGTGGGCCAGTAGACCCCCGGCCAGACCTGCAAAGAAGGCGCTCACAGTAAAAGCGAGCATTTTATGCCAAAAGGTATTGATGCCCAGGGCTTCGGCGGCCCCTTCATCCTGCCGAATGGTTTTAAAGGCCCGTCCATAGCTGCTCTTAACCAGTCGCTGGATAAAAAAAACCGTGGCCACGGCCACGCCCCAGGACCACCAAAGGTTGGTATGGGGCTCCAGGCCCTTGAGGCCCAAAGGTCCGTTGGTGATGGATTGCAGGTTATTGGCCGTCACCCGAACCACTTCCCCAAAGCCCAGAGTCACAATGGCCAGGTAATCCCCCCGAACCCGGAAGACCGGGAAGCCTATCAGAAACCCGAATAAAGCCGTAACCAGACCGGCCAGGGGCAACGAAATTAAAAAAGGCAGGCTGATCTGGCTCAGCGGCCATTTAAGCGGTTCGATAATGAAAGTGAGCTCCTTCTCGGCCGGGCTCAGGGTCAGGAGAGCCGAGGTATAGGCCCCGACAGCCACGAAGGCATTGGGGGCCAGGGAAAATTGGCCCGTGACGCCGGTGATCAGATTATAGCTTACGGCCAAGGTAATGAAGATGGCGATGAGATTCAAGATCCGGATCTGATAGTCGGAGGCCTCCCTCTGGCACAGATAAAGGAATAGGAAAAGAACCAGGCAGCCCAGATAGGAAAGCCATTTACCGCTGAAGGCTGAATTCAAGATCTCCTCCTCATTCCGGTAATTTTTCTCCCAGAATTCCGGTAGGCCGCACCAGGAGAAGAATAATCAGTAAGGCAAAGGCCAGGGCATCCCGATACCCTGCCAGGGAAGGCAATAAAGCCACCAGAAGGATTTCCATCAGTCCCAGGATGAGCCCCCCGATGACGGCTCCGACCACGTTCCCGATCCCTCCCAGGACCGCTGCCACAAAGGCCTTTAATCCGGGCATGATCCCCATCAGGGGATTGATTTGAGGATATTTCATGGCCCAAAGAATACCGCCGGCGGCCGCCAGGGCCGACCCCAGAGCAAAGGTTAAACTGATGATCCGGTTCAGGGGAACCCCCATCAATTGAACGGTTTCCGCGTCCCGGGAGATGGCCCTCATGGCCAGGCCGACTTTAGTCCGGTAAAGGATAAGAAAGACGGCCAGCAGAAGCCCCAAGGTCAGTAAAAAAGTCCAGGGACTCAGGCTGAGGATGCGAAGGTCACCCCAGGTATAGACCTGGCTTAAGGCCGGGGGACGGTAAAAGGCCTTCGGCCGGCCCCCCCAGAGGACCAGGCCCAGGTTTTCCAGAAAAAAGGAGACCCCGATGGCGGTAATCAGCGCAGAAATACGAGGGGCCTGCCTCACCGGCAGATAAGCCCCCCGGTCAATGGCTACCCCTAACAGGGCCGTTAATATAAGGGCCAGCAGGCCTGAAAGCCACCAGGGGAGCATAAAGTGGATCACCCCGAAGTAAGCGAAATAGGTACCCACCATCAGGACATCGCCGTGGGCAAAATTAATCATCCTCAGGATGCCGTAAACCATGGTGTAGCCGACGGCGATCAGACCGTACAAACAGCCCAGGTTCAAGCCGTTGATCAGTTGTTGGAGGACGAGGGTCACTTGCCTTTTCCGGAAAAGGACCACATCAGTTCGCCGCCCAGGACGAAGAGCAGGCAGGAATAATAGATCCACAAGATAAAAACGACCAGCAGGCCCAATGACCCGTAAATCGCAGTAAACCCGTTGATAAAATCCACGTAAAGCCGAAAAAGATATTTGGCCATCTCCCATAGGCCGGCAATGAGCAGGGCCGACATGAAGGCCGCCCGGCTGGCTGGTTTTTTGCTGGGCAAAAAACGAAACAGGATAAAAAACATCAATACCGAAAAAAAATAAGCGACCAGGATTCCGGCCGTCCAGCCCCACCACTTCAGGTCCAATAAGGGGGGAAGCCCCAGCTTGGCCGGGATGGTCCTGATCAGGCCGAAAATACCGCTTAAGACAATGGACAAGAGAAATAAAATCCCGGTGATCACCACATAGAGCAGATCATGGAATTTATCCCGAAGATATCCATGTTGGGAGGTGATCTCCAGGGTCTTGTTCAGGACGGATCGAATAGAACCGAAAAGGCGCATGGCCGTCCAGATTAAGCCTATAAAACCTACCAGCCCGACGATCTGGCGGTCCTTGACCAGGTTCATGATATTGGCCGTCAGCCTGGGTGAAGACTGGGGAAGAATCCGGACCAGATAGGTTCGGACATAATCCAAAATCTCCCGGGAGGAATGGAGGAAAAACCCCAGTACGGACAGGATGACCAAAATCAACGGGATAAAACAGATCAGGAAGTCAAAGGCCAGACCGGAAGCCAAAAAAAAGACGTCATCCTGATCCAGTTTTCGGATCAATCCCCTCGATTTCAAGGACCTACCTTTTATTGATCTCATGGAGCTTCTTTTTTACCCACGGCTTCGATTTTATCCTGGGCCTTTTCCAGGCGGAGGGCGGAATCTTCGGTCTTTTCGGAGGCCTTCTCTACCCGCTTCAGGGCCTCTTCAGTCCTTTTTTGCGTTTCCAGGAGCCTTTTTTCCGCTTGTTCCAATTGCTGCAGGAGCTTTTCGAGCCGCAGAATTTCTTCTGCAGGAGATGGGATGCGGGTATCGGCTTCCCGGGGTTCCGCCGAAGGCTCCCAAGAGGCCTCTCCGGGGAACTCGATGATTTGTTTGGGCGGCAAACACCCGCTTAGGCATACCGAAAGCACAAGCCCGGCCCAAATAAAGGCGCTGATTCTTTTTTCCATACCGTATCTTTATCCTTGTTGAAATTCTCAAGAAATCATTTCCTACCAGCTCTCCTACCTCCAACTCCCTTCCCGGATCAGAGGAGGGAGATTTTCAAAATCCTTTAAAGGGCATTCTCCGCAACGGGGATTGGTTTTTTTGCAAAACTCTTTTCCCAGGCGGACCAGCAGGGCATGGTATTCATTGTAGAGTTGCGGGTCTTCGGGCAACCGGTCCATAAAATACGCCCGAAGTTCTTCATAACCCACCTCCTCCGTGATCCACTGATGACGCGAGAAAATCCGGTAGGTATACGTATCCACCACAAAGGTAGGCATCCCCAGGGCATAGAGCAGGATGCTGTCGGCGGTTTCAGGCCCGATGCCCTTGATCATCAGCAGTTGCTCCCGCAACAGGTCCAGGGGCTGCCGTCGCATGTCTTCAATCCGGCCCTGATAGACGGAGGCCAGAAAGGTAAAATAAGCCTTCAGACGTTTGGCCTTGACCCGGTAGTACCCGGCCGACCGAATCCACTCCGCCAGGGACCCCTCATCCACCTGATGAAGCAGGGAAACGGAAAGGGCTTTTTCTTTTTTTAACCGTTCCAGAGCCCGCTGCACATTAGCCCAGGCGGTGTTTTGGGTCAGGATGGCCCCGACCATGATTTCCAAAGGGCTGTCGCCGGGCCACCAGTGACTGGGACCCAACTGCTCTAATAAGCGATTGTAAATAGTCAAAGGCGGCGAGTTCTTTTTAGTCTTCATGAAAAAAAGTATAGCAAAGCCGTCCCCTTCGGACAAGAGCAAATAGCCCCCTCCTTCTTTCCGGTGCCGGATCCTCCGCTTTTCCCCTCTTGACGAACCCGTCAAAATAGCCTAAAGTTCGGCTGTTTTTAGGAGAAACGGGAAGCCATGGCAGGAGAAGCACGACTTCGCAAAACCAGGAACATCGGCATCATGGCCCATATTGATGCCGGCAAGACCACCCTGACGGAACGGATTCTGTATTATACCGGCCGCTCCCACAAGATGGGGGAAGTCCACGACGGAGAAGCGGTCATGGACTGGATGCCGGAAGAACAGGAGCGGGGGATCACCATCACCTCGGCCGTTACTACCTGCCAGTGGCTGCAGCACACCATCAACATCATCGACACTCCTGGGCACGTGGATTTTACGATCGAGGTCGAAAGGTCCCTGCGTATCCTGGATGGGGTGGTGGCGGTATTCGACGCCGTAGGGGGTGTGGAACCGCAATCGGAAACAGTCTGGCACCAGGCCGACAAATACCATGTGCCTAAAATGGCCTTTGTCAACAAGATGGATCGCATCGGAGCCGATTTTAAGAATACCGTTGAACAGATCCGTGAAAAATTAGGGGCCCGCCCCCTGATTATTCATTTGCCCTGGGGCAAGGAAGACGGCTTTAAGGGCAGCATTGATCTGCTGAACATGAAGGCTGTTCAGTGGCGGGAAGAGACCCTGGGTATGGAATACCAAGACCTGGATATCCCGGAATCGATGCTCGAGGAAGCCCTGCTGCAGCGTGAGGCCTTACTGGAAACCCTCTCCGATCTGGATGACACGGTCCTGGACCGCTACTTGGGAGGTCAGGACATCCCCGCTTCGGAACTGATCCCGGTCATCCGCCGGGGGACCATTGATCTCAAGATCGTCCCTATTTTCTGCGGTGCCGCCTTGCGAAATAAGGGGGTTCAGCCCCTGTTGGATGGTATCGTCAACTTCCTCCCCACCCCCATGGATATCCCGCCGGTCAGCGGCCACAACCCCCTGAGCGGCCAGATGGAAAACCGCCCGGCCCGCGATGACGCTCCCTTTTCGGGCCTGGCCTTCAAAATCAGTATGGATCAGGGCCGGAAGCTGACCTATCTCCGCATCTATTCCGGCTCGGTTTCGGTTGGGCAGGAAGTTTTGAACCCAACTAAAAATATTCGGGAACGGGTCGCCCGCATCCTGCGCATGCATGCCAACAAACGGGAGCGGCTGGAGCAGGCCCGGGCCGGAGAGATTGTGGGACTCATGGGCTTGAAGAGCACCGGCACCGGCGACAGCCTGACCGACCCCGACCACCCCGTCATCCTGGAAGCGATCGAGGTCTATCAGCCGGTTATTTCCCTGGCCATCGAACCCAAGACCGTAGGCCAGCAGGAAAAAATTAACGGTGTTCTGGAAAAGATTTCCGAGGAAGACCCGACCTTCCAGTTCCGCTACGATGAAGACTCCGGACAGACCATCATTTCCGGGATGGGGGAGTTGCATCTTGATGTTCTGCTGCACCGGATGGAAAGGGAATATCATCTTTCGGTGAGTACCGGTAAGCCTCAGGTGGTCTATCAAGAGACGATCGAACAGGCCGGAGAAATCGAAGAAACCTTTGATCGGGAATTGGGAGGGATCCGGCATCAAGCCCGGGTCAGACTCCGTCTCCTCCCCAACAAACCGGGAGAAGGGAATCTCTTCCTTAACCTTATCCCCGAAGACACTCTGCCCAGGCCTCCGCTGGAGGCCATTGAATCGGCCATCCACGAATCCTTCACCTCCGGTGTCCTGGCCGGTTATCCGGTAACGGATGTCAAGGTCATTCTGGAGGCTGCCCAGAGCATGGAGAGCCAATTCTCGGAAATGGCCTTCCGGGTAGCCGCGGCCATGGCCTTCCGCAACGGCTGCCTGCGGGCCTCTCCGGTCCTGTTGGAACCGATCATGAAATTGGAGATCATTGTGCCCGATGAATTCCTGGGCGAAATCATCGGGGATATCAATGCCCGCAAGGGGAAAATCGAACAGATTCTTTCCCGGAAGAAGGTCCAGCAGATCCAGGCCCTGGCCCCCCTGTCCCAGTTGTTCGGCTACTCTACGGCCCTTCGCTCCGCCAGCCAGGGCCGGGCCACCTTTACCATGCAGTTTGCCCGCTACAGCAAGGTGGCCGGTCCGTCCGATCAAGGTCTTTCCAGACGCTGACCGCGTTTTTCTTCATCCTCCACAAACACCAATCCCGGTCCCCAGTCAGGCAATAATGGGTCAATGCCAAAATGTTTGAACGATACCAGAGGATTATTTTTGGATTGCTTTTTCCATCGGATAAAATAAGATTAACCTTCAGGAAGGATTATTGAGTCGGTCCATCCTCAGGGAACATCAGGGAAGGGGAACAGGGTCGGGGGAAAACGGCCCCATCGGTCTGCTTGAGGAGGAATAAGGCCATAAAAGAGAGCCAGTATAAGCGTCTGGCCACAGCAGGGATGACGGTTTTGGGGGTGTTGCTTTCCTGTTTACTCCCGGCCCCGGGACAGCCCTTTACGGTCGATGCCTATTACGCGGGCAGCTACTCGGCGCGCAGCCTTGGTTCGGTAACCAATCTTCCCCCCCTATATGGCGGGCTGACCTTCAAATACAATGACCCGAACACCATCATCATCGGGGGAGATGCCACTTCCGCCAACGGCAAACTCTATGCCGTGGGCGTCGTCCGCGGTGCCGGGAACCATATCACCGGCTTTTCCGGATCGCCCTTCCTTTTTGCCGACGGGGCCTATAATGACGGCGGGGTCGTCTACGGTCCCAATAACGTCCTTTTCCTGGCCCGCTGGCCGGTAAACCAATTGGGCCAGACCAAACCCGGCAGCACTATCACAGACAAGACCATCGAATTAGGTCCATTGGGGGTGAATCCATCTCCGGGAGGGCTTAATTTCGTTCCGGCCGGATTACCGGGTGCCGGTCAGTTAAAGGTGGTTTCCTACGACGACAACCGCTGGTATACCCTGGGTTATGCACCGGATGGATCGGGGACCTATAACATCACCTCAGCCACCTTTCAGGTTACTATTTCAGGCGGGCCGGAAGGAATATTCTATGTTCCCACCGGCTCCCCTCTTTTTACGGTGCCGAGTGTCCTGGTTTCGGAATACTCCATTGGCAGTATCGGGGCCTATGAAATTAATTCCAACGGGGATCCTATTCCGGGAACCCGCCGCGATTTCATTACCGACTTAGAGGGAGCCGAGGGCGCGGCCATCGATCCTTTGACCGGGGATTTTCTTTTTTCAACTTTTGGAGAAAGCAATCAAATCATCATTGTCCAGGGCTTCAAAAAACCGTTAAAAAATCGCCTGTTTTTACCGACGCTGTTTAAACCCTGACCAAAGAGACTTTTGCAAAAGTCCAGTGATGTCATTCCGGCGAAAGCCGGAATCCAGTCTTTTCCATGCATTCTGGACACCGGCGCCTGCCCTGGATCCCGGATCGGGGTCCGGGACAGGCTCTGATCCGGGGTTCGCCGGTGTGACGAAATTTTAGAGATTTGCAAGAACCTCCAAAGTTATTTGAAATTTTCCCTCTCCGGCAACACCGCAGGGCATTGCGGTCTTCCAAATCATCCCCTGGTTAAATGCCGGTATTTGATGCGGTGGGGTTGTGAGGCAGCAGACCCCAGGCGGGCTTTGCGATCGGCCTCGTACTCCGAATAGTTGCCCTCAAACCAGAGGACCTTGCTCTCCCCTTCAAAGGCCAGGATGTGGGTCACGATGCGATCCAGAAACCAGCGGTCATGGCTGATAATAAGGGCACACCCGCCGAAATTCTCCAAGGCTTCCTCCAGGGCCCTCATGGTATTTACATCCAGGTCGTTGGTCGGTTCATCCAGAAGCAGCACATTGGCCCCTTCCTTGAGCATCCGCGCCAGATGAACCCGGTTTCGTTCTCCACCGGAAAGGAGGCCCACTTTTTTCTGCTGGTCGCTGCCGGAAAAATTAAAGCGGGCCACATAGGCCCTGGAATTGACCTCTCTGGTCCCCAACGCAATGAGGTCCTGACCTCCTGAGATCATTTCCCAAATCGTTTTTTCCGGATCGAGCACTTCTCGGCTTTGATCGACATAAGCGAGCTTAACTGTTTCACCCATTCGCAAGGTGCCGGTGTCCGGTTTTTCCTGGCCGGTAATCATTCGAAAAAGCGTGGTCTTACCGGCACCGTTGGGGCCGATAACCCCCACGATTCCGCCGGGCGGGATGCTGAAGGAGACATCTTCCAGCAACAGGTTGTCGCCGTAAGCCTTGCTGAGATGTTCGCCCTGAATGACCAGGTTCCCCAGCCTGGGGCCGGGAGGAATATAAATTTCGAGGTCTTTTTCCCTTTTTTCGCTTTCCTGGCTGACCAGGGCCTCATAGGAATGAAGGCGCGCCTTGGCCTTGGTATGGCGGCCCTTAGGAGACATCCGGATCCATTCCAATTCCCGCTGCAGGGTCCTTTGCCGTTTACTTTCACCCTTTTCCTCCAGGCGCAGCCGGTTCTGTTTTTGTTCCAGCCAGGAGGAGTAGTTGCCCTTCCAGGGGATGCCCTCTCCCCGATCCAGCTCCAGGATCCAGCCGGCCACGTTATCCAGGAAATAACGGTCGTGGGTCACGGCAATAACGGTTCCGGCATAGCGCTGTAAATGGTTTTCCAACCAGGCTACCGATTCGGCGTCGAGATGATTCGTGGGCTCATCCAGGAGAAGGATGTCGGGCTTTTGAAGCAGGAGCCGGCAGAGGGCCACCCGCCGTCTTTCCCCGCCCGAAAGAATGGTGACCGGGGTATCGCCGGAAGGGCAGCGCAGGGCCTCCATGGCCATATCCAGTCTGGAATCCAATTCCCAGGCCTCGGCCGCATCCAGTTTCTCCTGCACCTGGGATTGGCGCTCCAGGAGCTTATCCATCTCCTGGTCCGACATGGGCTCGGCAAAACGCTCATTGATGCGGTTAAACTCATTGAGCAGGTCCACCACCGGCTGGACCCCTTGTTCCACGATCTCTTTCACGGTCTTGGTTTCATCCAGATGGGGCTCCTGCTCCAGCAACCCCACCGAATAGCCCGGAGAAAGAATGGTCTGGCCGTTGAACTCCGAATCCACCCCGGCCAGGATCCGAAGCAGGGAGCTTTTCCCGGATCCGTTAAGCCCCAGCACCCCTATCTTGGCCCCGTAAAAATAGGACAGGGAGATGTCCTTCAGGATCGGCTTCTTGTCATAATATTTGCTTACCCGGATCATGGTATAGATAACTTTATTCGGTTCCGCACCCATCCGCTTTTAACCCTTCTGGTTCCTTTTCAGGCCTGAGCCAACTGCCCCGGCCAAAATTCGAGGACCCATTTATTTTATTTGCAGGGAAATAGATTTTATAGGAAAATACGATTAAGATCAGGTTCAGCCAGCTTTAAAGGTCAGGAAGCGACGCCCATGCAACCACACCCAATCGCCGAAGAAACGACCCCCGGGATACCGGGACCCAGTCTGGAGATTTCCGTACAGGCAGTCCCTTCCACCCTTCAGCTAACCGGGGGTCAGGTGATTCCTTTCAGGAGGGCCATGCTTATAATGCGCAATACCGACCAATTGACCTTAAACGGATTTGTTCCCCACGCCACCATAGCCCAGGAAGGCGGATCAATCCAGGATGGAACCGAGGCTCTTTCCCGATCTAATCCGCTGGGTGTCCTACCGGCCGGAGGAACCCTGGCCTGGGATGTGTACGAACTGCTGATCTCGGTCAACCCAGGGGTAGCCAGCAAGGTTCACCTTTTCGGTCACAAAGCGGTCCTGAACTGGTGGTATGATCTGACTGCCTGGGCCGAGGTCCTGATCTCAGGGGAATCCACCTCGATTCAAACGCCGATCTATCAATGGAAATTGCGCTGGAGCCAGGCGAGGAATCCTAAGGATGGGATTGAGCTGTCCCTTGACCCTGGTGGGGCAAAAAAATAAGGCCGGAATATTAGTGCCGGTGGCCGCAACAACTTCCCGGTCCGGCGCAGCCGGCGGCCTGAGCGGGGGTTGAACCGCAGCAAGCCGTGTCCCCCGGTCCCGGCAGGCTGTTTCGGGATACCCCGGAAAGAGAAGAAGGAGCCGAAAGCAGGCGCTTCAATTTCCGGCTTCCACAAGCGCTGCAGGCCGGGGCTTCGCCTGCGCCGGTCAACAGAGTTTCGCTCACCTGGCCGCATTCCAGGCATAAAAAATCAAACAGGGGCATTTTTTATTCTCCTTCCCGATTAAGCCTTTTCATTTTTTTCTTGATATTCCCCGATGGCCTTCTCAAGGGTCTTGACCGCCAATCGGATACAGTGCTGTTTTTGATCAGGGATCTGGACCAGCTCCCTGAAAACATCCCCGTCCTTGACTTGAAGGGCACCAACCAAGTCTTTCCCTTTGACCAAATCGGCCAGGGCCATGGCGGCCGAAATAGCCCCCGGGCAACCCAGCACCTGATACCTGACATCTCGGATCGTCATCGTCCCTTGGTCAACTTTCAAATAGCATTTCATCGTGTCCCCGCAAGGGCCGGTCATTTCCGTTACCAGATCGGCATCAGCCAGCGGCCCCTGATTGGGTTTGGTCAGGTAATATTCAATGGCCTTTTCTCCATAACCCGAACTTAAAAGCATCTCCCGAATCCCGGTCAGCTCATTTATATTCGGCCTTAACTCCTGCTCCATGTTCAACTTCCTCTTTAGTGATGGCAGCCCGTACCGCCCTGGTGGCCCGCACAAGTCATATTTGCTGCGAATTCAGGCAGTTTACCGGAGTTCAGAAGCTCCAGGTTTTCCTGTACATTGCCTTCTACCGCCCTGAAAACCCGTATTCCCAGACCTTGCAGTTTCATGAGGGCCCCCGCTCCGATCCCGCCGACTACTACCAGATCCACCGGTGTTCCACCCAAAGCCTTGATCGGTTGACACTGGCCGTGGACGTGGTGGGCGTCCGTATTCCCTATGGACTGAAAGGCTCCGTTGGTACTGTCCAAAACCATAAAAAGCGGCGCCGAACCAAAATGACCATAAACAGGGCTTTCCAATCCCTGATCCTCCGTTACCGGAAAAGCAATTCGCATACCTTTTATTCCTCCATCAGTTTAAATCTCCGGGCAATCACCTCACCCTTTGTGAGCGCATAATAAGACCAGTCGCGCATGAAGTCAAGGTTCTGTTTCGATGCCAAACAGCCTCAAAAACCCCGGCCCCCCGGACTCAGGGGGAACTTGACGATCATGGTAGTTGAATCCTTGCCCACCTTCACTTCGATTTTGCCTTTAAGCAAGCGAAGGATACGCTGGGTTATGGTGATCCCTCGACCCCGCCCTTCTCCCTCCAGAAGCCGCAGACGGTCCTCCTCGGAGATCAGGCCGGTATTGGTAATCTCAGCGCAGGCCCAGGGGTTCTCGGCATAAGTCTGTACGGCCAGCTCCCCCCCCTTCAGAGGGATGGCCTTGGTGGCATTATTAAGCAGGTTGTCCAGAATCCGTTCCAGATGTATGGGATAACAGCGTACCGGGAGAAAATCCTGGAAAGGTCCCTCCTGGATAGTCACATTGGCTTTGAGCATTTCCCGGATGGCCTCCTGGTTGATTGCAAAACGCTTTTTCAGGATCGCCGTCAAATTTACGATCTGCTCCTGGCCCGCCTGATGAATGCTTAAAGCCATCTCCTGCATCCGGCTGGTCTCATCCACCAGAATATCCAGGTAGGTTTTGATGGTGGATTTTCCTCTCAGCGTGGCTTCCTGTTCAAGCATGGTTTTCAGCCTTCTGGCAAAACCGGCAATTGCGATGGCCGGGTTCTTGAAGTCATGGAGGGTATCATCCAGCCGTTCCATTCTCTGGGCCTGCATGAGTTCCCGGCCCAAGAAAAGAAAGATCTCGATCTCCCACTCGCTATAGCCTTTTCTAAGGTCCAGGGCATCAAAGGTCATGAAGTGGGTAATCTCCTCACCGGCGTTCAGCGGTACATAGAGAATGGAGTTGATATTGTGATCGGCTGCAAATTTTTTCAGGTTCCCAGAGATCTTCTCACTCTTCCTCGGGTCGATGATCAGAACGTAAGAGGGGGTCACCACTTCATAGGGGGTTTCCTCCGGGTGGTTTTCTCGTTTTAAAAGGAGTTCAAAGGCCGGTTCGCTTTTCACCGGGAAACTCGTGCCGATGCCGTGATACCCGGTTGTTTCCGGGTATCCGGCCTCAAGAACCACCTGTTCCGGGTCTTCGGAGACGGAAAAAAGGGCGCAGCTTTGGACATTGACAATGTCGGCAATCTCAGGGATCACCCGGTTGAAGACCTCTTTCATCTTGACCCCGGCCCGGGAACCCATTTTCTGGAAAATCTTCTGAACAATGGCTTCTTTCTTCTCGTTGACCCGGTAAAGGGCCAGGATCTTCTTACGGGCCATGACGAAGCTGAGTCTTCGGGCCATGAGTTCCGCCATCTTGATTTCCAGAGGAGGGAAGGCCCGGTCTTCCTCGGGATAATAAATCTGGATTACGCCCACCGTTTCCCTTTCGTGGGGAAAGAAGCGGGGAATGGCGAAGGGAATGGCCATCAGGGAGTGGGCCCCTTTGCCTTCCACCACCCCCTTGTCCGAATAGCGCTCTTCCTTCAGGATGCTGGGTACAAGATGGGGCTTCTGAGTTTTGACCACATCCCCGGCTATGGTATTCTCCAGGGGGATGTAGGTTGCCCGAGAAGCCTCCTGAAAGGGATAAGATCCATAAGACAACATCTGGCCGGTATTCGGATCATAAATCCTGACCGAGGCGGACAGGGCCTTCAGGAACTCCACCATGGTTGTGGTTACCCTGGTCAGGATTTCCGGTTCGGATAGGTCCGGGTTGATTTCTATAATCTCCTCCACCTTGTGGGAGATTTCATCGAGGAAATCGGGTAGAAAAAAATTTTGCAGGGTTTGTGCCAGATGATTCCGGAATCCCTTACCCCGGTCTGGCCCAAACCAGGGTTCGCTTTCTATGCTTTCTATGAACTTTTCGATGGAACGCCAAATCATGTTACTATCCTAAAGTCTCATGGTCTTTCGGGGCCTTTTTATCGACCCCCCGCCTGGCAAGGTCAAAGGTCTGTCTCCAGTTCTATCTTTAATATACCCTATAACTGCGAACCAGGCTATTTTATTCTTGAACCTGGGTTATTAGGATCCGAACGTCTTTTGGTTCTTAGCTTACTTTTTCTGCCGAAAACCCGGCCGGAACAAGGGGTAAGGTCGAAGAGGAAGGCAGGCCAAATTGGAATGAACCCCTCCTTTTCCGAGTCTTCGACGATCCCTCCATTCCCGGTTGACTAAGTTATTTTTCTATTTTATAAATCGTTACCGATAAGAAGCCTTGACAGAAGTCTCGGACCTCCCCTATATTGTAGCTATTTTACAGCTTCATATTTCTGAGTTTGAGATGCTCAGGATGAGGACCAAACTTTAACCCGATTTCCGATGCTCCTCTCCTTCCAAATCCTGTGGTATCGTTCAAAAGTTGTGGCATTATATTTCTGATAACCGTTGACTGAGGATCGGGGGTCTTGATTTCAAGGTTGTCCACCATAAACTCCTCACCTTGAAATCCCGCTTTTAGCGGGACTGGAAGGATGACGATAATGCCTTAAGCAGGCCTTCACCAAAGCTATTTTTCCGGTTGGGTGAATGCCCGGCTCTAAACCAACCTTAGAGATTTGGGCCGGATTGGCGGGAAGGATCGCCCTTTGGACAATCCTTGAAATCAAGATCCCCGGTCCTCGGTCAGACAATAATGCGCTAATGCCAAAACTTTTGAACGACACTGATTCTATCTTAAAGTTTAGGAGGCTTCCATGGATCCCATCCGTCAGTTGACCGTCCTCTCCCTGGAACAGGCTACCGTTTTACCCTATCTGACTTTTCGCCTGGTTCAGGATGGGGTTCAGGTTATCCGCCTCGAACATCCGGTCTTCGGCGACCCGAACCGCCTGGTGGGCGATAATGTGCTGCACGAAGAACGGATGAATACCTATTTCATGGCCATCAATGCCGGCAAAAAAGCCCTGACCTTGAACTTAGGGGAGCCGGAAGGCCGGGAACTTCTAAAAAAACTCCTCTTGCAGTTAAAAGTTGATATTTTCGCCACCAACCAGCTTCCCCGGAATTATTCCAAACTGGGGATAGATTATGAAACCCTGCAATCCATCAGACCGGATCTGATCTGGCTGGGGATTACCGGCTTCGGGCCGGACAGCAATGAAGCCGCTTATGACCCCATTCTTCAGGCCCGCGGCGGGCTGATGGAGTTGACCGGGGAACCGGACGGGGAACCCCAGGTTTTAGGCATCCCCCTGCCTGATATGGGCGCCAGCGAACACGCCTACGGCCTGATCATGAAGGCCCTGTACCGGAGGGCGGTAACCGGCCAGGGGTCTCGCCTTGACCTGTCTATGTTTGAAAGCACGGTTTCCTGGTTGACGGTCCCGATTACCTTGAGCCAATCCTTCGGAAATAAAATTACCCGCCGGGGCAACACCCATGAATTCTTTGCTCCGGTCTCCGTCTTTCCCACCTCGGACGGGTATGTCTATATCGCCATGGGCAATGACAAACAATGGGGGACCCTGACCGAAGCTCCAGAGTTCAAAAGCCTGGCAAAGGAAACCTATAAAAAGAACGCCGGCCGCATTGCCGATGTGAAAAAGCTGAACCGGGACTTGACGGCCATCTTCGGGAAATTCAAAACCACTGAAGTAATTTCCCTGTTTAATAAACTGGGCATTCCTATTTCAGAGATCAACTCCATGGACCAGGTAGCCAGAGACCCGCTGGTAGCAAAAAATATGCTCAAGGCCAAGGACCCCAAAACCGAGACGGAACTGACTCTGGCGCCTGCGCCGAACATGACCGATTATCTGCGATCGGTAAATCAACGGCTTTCTTTCCCGCCACGTTTTGGCGAACAAAATCACGAAATCTACGGAAAGATTTTGGGTTATAGTGAAGAACAATTAAAGACCTTCAAGGAAAAGGGCATTATTTAACGGATCCCCTTTCCACATATGGAGCGGTTATGACTGCTGAGAAGAAAAAACGCCCTATCCGGGTCCTTATCGCCAAACCGGGCCTGGATGGGCATGATCGGGGGGCCAAGGTGGTGGCCCATGCCTTACGCGATGCCGGCATGGAGGTCATTTACACCGGTCTGCATCAAAGTGTCGAAGGTATCGTCCAGGCCGCCATCCAGGAAGACGTGGATGTGATCGGCCTTTCCATCATGTCCGGCGCCCATCTTCCCATTTGCCGAAAACTGATGGGACTGCTTTCAGAGAAAGGGTCCTTGGACAAAAAGGTGGTCGTCGGCGGAGTCATCCCTAAACGGGATATTCCGGCCCTGAAAGAACTGGGCGTGGCCGGCGTTTTCCCGGGGGGAACCCCTTTTTCAGTTCCCATAGAGTTTATCAAAACAAACATAAAATAAGGGTTCAAGGCTTAAGACGCATGGCACAAGGAAAAGCTTGAAAAAGGATTCACCCTTTCTGCCTTGAACCTTATGCCCTGCACCTTGCGCCGGTATTTTAGGAGATACCATGGGAGTAGCCAAATACACCAAAGACAAAAAAGACGGGATCCAGGAGGTAACTCTCCAGTCAGGGATCAGGGTCAAGCCGCTCTATACGCCCCAAGACCTGGCTGATAGCGGCTTTGATTATCAGCAAGACCTGGCCGACCCCGGCCAATACCCCTTTACCCGGGGCATACATCCCCTGGGTTATCGCAGCCGGGCCTGGACCACCCGACAGTACACCGGCTTCGGCACACCGGCCGAAACCAATGAACGCTTCAAACTGATGATCGCCCACGGCCAGACCGGTTTGAATGTGGCTTTTGATCTTCCTACCCAGATGGGGCTAGACTCCGACGACCCCCTGGCCGAAGGGGAAGTGGGCCGGGTGGGCATGGCCGTCGATTCCCTGCGGGATTTTGAAATCGCCTTCAAAGATATCCAGCTTGATAAGATCGGGGTCGGGTTAACCATCAACGCCGTGGCGTCCATCATGCTGGCCATGTATCAGGCCATGGCCGAGAAAATCGGTTATACCAAAGAACAAATCAGTGCTACACCTCAGAACGATATCCTTAAGGAAATGATCGGCCGGGGGGCCTGGATCTTTCCCGTCGAACCGGCGGTCCGGCTTATCGGCGACACCATCGAATACTCCATAAAAGAACTTCCCAAGTGCAATCCGGTCAGCGTCTGCGGCTATCATATCCGGGAATCCGGGGCCACCGCCTCCCAGGAGATCGCTTACGCCATCCTGATTGCCAACGCCTATATTGACGAGGTCGTCGGCCGGGGATATACCGTCGAAGATTTCGTGGGTCGCTTCTCCTTTAACATAAACATCTTCGGCAATCTCTGGGAACAGGTGGCCAAGTTCCGGGCCGCCCGCAAACTCTGGGCCGTAAACCTGAGGGAAAAGTACGGCGTCCGAAAGACAAGAACCTCTATTTCCGGGGTCTTTTCGGCGGCGGGGGCTACGGCTTGACCAAAGCCCAACCGGAAAACAACATCATCCGGGGCGCCTATTATGCCCTGGCCGCGGCCTTGGGCGGAGCCCAGACCACGGCCCTGTGCTCTTTCGATGAAGCCTACACCATCCCCACCCCGCGGGCCGCCCTGCTCTCCCTGCGGACCCTCGAGCTTCTTATGGAGGAAGTAGGCTTGCGGGATACGGTGGATCCCCTGGCCGGATCCTACTTCATTGAAACCCTGACCAAAGAGATGGAAAATAAAATCAAGGAAGAGATGAAAGAGGTTGAGGGATTCGGCGGCATCGTTCAGGCCGTGGGCCAGGGCTACCATCCAGAAAAAAGTTTCCCGCCAGGCCTATGAGTTTGAGAAAGGCCTCCAGGAGGGTGAATTGATCAAAGTCGGGGTCAATAAATATGTGGAAGGCGAAGAAGAAGACGTCGACCTCCATGAATACCGGGAAGAATCGGCTGAAGAAAAAATCAGAGACTTGAAGGCCTTGCGCCGGGAGCGCTCCTCCCAGGAAGTGACTCGCACCCTCAAGGCCCTGGAGACCGCGGTCAAGGAAAAGAAAAACGTCATGCCGCTTCTGGTTGATTGCTGCAAGGCCTACTGCACGGTTGGAGAGATGACCCGGGTCTTCAAGGACAGTTACGGGGAGTTTGAAGAGCCCGGGTTGTTCTGAAACCGGAAGGAATGAAAGTTCAGTTTGGAGGAAAAATGGCAGATAGGGATTACCGGCTAGGCTGTGACATCGGCGGCACCTTTACCGACTTTGTCCTGCTTAACGATCAGACCGGGGAGATAAAGACCGGCAAGTGCCTGACCACCCCCCAGGACCCCTCGGATGCCGTTGAAGAGGGGATACGGGTGCTGGAAGCGACCACGCCGGACTTTGTCGGCCAAGCTGGATGAGCTGATTCATGGAACGACCCTCGTCATCAATTCCATCATCGAGAGAAAGGGGGCCAGAACAGGGCTGATCACGACCAAGGGCTTCAGGGATGTCCTGGAAATCGGCAGGGAGATGCGCTACGCCCCCTATGACATATTCGCCGAATTCCCCAGGCCTCTGATCCCCCGAAGATATCGCATCGAAGTGGATGAGCGGATCCGCAGCGACGGGAGCGTCCTAAAGGCCCTGGACCCGGAAGAGGCACGACAGGCGGTCCGTACCCTCCTCAGACATGGGCGTTGAATCGATCGCTGTCTGTCTCATCAATTCTTTCGAGAATCCGGCCCATGAGCTGATGCTCGAGGAGATCATCGACGAGGAAGCGCCGGGGATTTCCGTCTCCATTTCCTACCGCGTTTTGCCGCAGATCAAGGAGTATGAGAGAACGAGCACCACGGTTACCAATGCCTACGTCAAGCCCCTGACGGGGCGGTATCTGTCCAAACTGGCCGGCCGGCTTGAGATCGATCGGTTTCAAGGGCAAGCTCTTTATCATGCTTTCGAGCGGCGGCGTTACTTCTGTGGAAACGGCGGCCGAGTTTCCGGTCAGGATTATCGAGTCGGGACCGACCGCGGCGGTCATCGCCGGCCAATACTACGGCAAGCACTTCAATATTTCGGAGATGTTCTGCTTTGACATGGGAGGCACAACGGCCAAGTCGTGCCTGATCCAGAAAGGGGTTGCCGGCGTCGTGCCGACCTTCGAGGTCGGACGCGTCCAACGGTTCATGAAGGGGAGCGGCCTCACCATCCAGGTGCCCGGTCGTCGATCTGATGGAGATAGGTGCCGGGGGCGGCAGCATCGCAAAGGTAAGCAAGATGGGCACGCTTCAGGTCGGGCCGGAAAGTTCCGGAGCAGCACCCGGACCTATCTGCTACGGGAGGGGAGGCACGGACCCTTGCGTGACCGATGCCGATCTCCTGCTGGGCTATCTGGACGAGGACTATTTTCTCGGCGGCGACGATGAAGCTCGACAAGGAGGCGGCCAGGCGCGGCGTCGAGGAAAAGATTGCCAAACCGCTCGGGGTCTCCTTTATCCAGGCTATCTGGGGGATCCATGATCTCATCAATGAAACCATGGCGGCGGCCGCCAAGACCCATATCGCCGAAAAAGGCGGAAACCCCAAGATCGTAACTATCGCCGCCTTTGGAGGGGCGGGGCCGGTTCACGCTTATGGTCTGGCCAAGAAACTGGGGGCCCCCCGTTTGCTGGTGCCGCCGAATGCCGGGGTGGGTTCGGCTATGGGTTTTTTCACCGCTCCCCGGGCTTTTGATCTTCTCCGGAGCCACAAGGTTTCCCTGACCGATGCCGCCTTCGCTGAAATAGAGAACATCTTCAAGGGGCTTGGAAGCGGATGCGGCAAAAATACTGAAGAAGGAAGCGGCGAAACGAACCGATCCATTTCGAACGGTCGCTCGACATGCGCTTCGTGGGACAGGGTTCGGAAATCAATGTTCCCCTGCCTGCCGGAGACTTCACCAAACTCGAGAAAGCGAAGGTTCGGCACCTCTTCGATGATGTCTATGAGAAACTCTATGGCCGAACCTATCCTGACTCCGAGGTGGAGTTCATCAATTTCAAGGTGAGGGCCAGCCTGCCCGAGCGGCTCCTGCAACTGCCCAAACTTGGACGTAAAGAAAGGGCAGTCTCTTGAGACGGCCATCAAGGGAAAGCGTCCGGCTTACTCCCCGATGGCCCGGGATTTTATCCCCTATACGGTCTACGATCGATACAACTCTTTCCAGCAGCCCGGTTTTCAGGTCCGGCCATAATCGAGGAGAAGGAGTCGACCCTCATCGTGGGCGAGGATGCCCGGGTATCCGTCGGATGACTTCGGATTTCTCTGGATTGATCTTAAGGAGGCATGAATAATGGGCCGCGTATTCGATCCGATCACCTTAGAGATCTTATGGCGCAGGCTGATTTCCATTGTCGACGAGGCAGACGGCAGCGTCGCCCGAACGGCCTTCTCGAGCCTGCTCCGGGATGCCCATGACTACACCTGCATGTTTACCGACAAGTGGGGCCGGGAACTGGCCCAGGGGAGCTTTGCCACCCCCGGGCAGTCGGGGGCTATGGCCCTGGGGGTGAAGAACGCTCATCAAACAGTTTCCCTGCGACTATTACCAGCCCGGCGATGTCTTTATCACGAATGATCCCTGGGCCTTGGCGGGCCATCTGAATGATGTCTGCGTCATGAGCCCCATCTTCTACCAAAGACAATTGGTCGCCTTTACGGCCTGTGTTTTCCATCACTCCGATATTGGCGGCCGCGTGGCCTCCGACAACCATGACGTCTTCGAGGAAGGCCTTTTCATCCCTCTTGTGAAGCTCTATGACCGAGGGGTCCTCAATCAGTCGGTCCTGGATATGATCCGGTGGAATGTACGGACGCCTGATGAGGTGATCGGGGATATCCGGTCGCAGATTGCGGCGAACCACGTCTGTGCCGAAAAGATAGGCCAGATGCTTAAGGAGAGCGACCTTGAGAACCTGGACGACCTGGCGGACCAGATTATCGGTCTCACGGAGAAAAGCATGCGGGAGGAGATCGAAAAGATCCCGGACGGTATCTACCGGGCCAAAGGCATCATCGAGCAGACGAAGGGCAAGGAGGACATCGTTATCCAGGCCAAGGTCGAGATAAAGGGGAGCGATATCCTCGTGGACCTCGACGGCTCTTCCGGGCAGGTAAACTGGGGCGGCAACGTGGTTTTCAATTTTACCTATGCCTATGTATTCATGGCCATCAAAAGCATGTTTGCCCCGGATATCCCCAACAACGACGGCTGCGCCAGGCCGATAAAATTGACCGCCCCTGAGGGGAGTGTGGTAAACTGCAAGTTTCCGGCAGCCGTGGCGGCCCGGATGGGGGTGGGTCATTTCATGACCGAGGTCATTTACCGGGCCCTTTCCGACGTTTTACCCCGGAAGGTGATTGCCGGATCCGGCGGTACGCCGGCCGCGATGAACGTCTTTTACGGGAGAAGGAAAGACGGGAAACCCTGGCATTCCGTGATCATCAGGGGAGGCGGCATGGGAGCAGGAGCGGCCAATGACGGCAATTACGTCTACATCTTCCCGGCCAACGGCGCCAATACCCCCGTTGAAATATTTGAAAGCGACACCCCGCTTATTGTGGAAAGGCGGGAGCTCCTCATCGATTCCGGGGGACCTGGAAAGATGAAGGGCGGCCTCGGAAAAAGAGAGATTTTCAGGATACCCGACGACGAGTACGCCCCGATCCCGCCGGTCAACCTGGGAATCCAGGCGGGAAGGTTTGTTTATCCGGCGGAAGGGCTCTTTGACGGTAACCCCGGCACCAGGGCCCAGTTCCTCGTCAACGGCGCGCCGGGAAATTCCTATGGATTAACCCAGTTGAAGCCCGGGGACGTGGTGACCATCGATGCCCCCGGCGGAGGCGGCTACGGCCATCCCTTCGAACGCGAGCCCGAGATGGTGGCCGGCGACGTGCTCGAAGGATATGTCAGCCTGGCCAAGGCCAGGAGCGATTATGGGGTTGAGATAGACCCCACCACCAATGAAGCCGATCTGGTTGAAACGAAAAAGCTTCGCGAGCGATGAGGGCGACCTACACCACAGCTCCTGTTACTGATCGGACTATTTAGGGAATCGGATTTACGAATCTCAACTGTTTTTGAATTAAAAATATATTCTCAGATTTTATTGGGTAAAAATTCAACCCAATGACGCAAGAGGTTTTTTTATGCCCCAAACCTTCATGCCGAGTTTCAAATCCCCTGATGAGTTGAAAGCCCATCAGTTAAAGGGATTGCAATGGACCGTAAACCATGCCTATCAGGGGTCCTCTTTTTATCGCCGGAAGTTCGATGAAGTAGGAATCAAACCGGAAGATATCCGGACCTTGGAGGATTTAAGCCGTTTGCCTTTTCTAACCGCCCAGGACCTTCGGGACGGCTATCCCTTCCCTTTGCTTTCCGTGCCTCTGGAAAAAGTGGTCCGCATCCATGCCTCTACCGGCACCACCGGCAAGCGCAAGATCCTGGCCTATACCCAGAAGGACCTTGACGACTGGATCTATTTCTTTGCCCGCTGCTACGAAATGGCCGGATTGACCCGGGAAGACCGGGTTCAGATTGCCGTCGGTTACGGGGTCTGGACGGCCGGGGTGGGGTTTCAACTGGGCTGCGAACGGTTTGGCGCCCTGGCCATACCCATAGGCCCGGGAAACATTGATCTGCAGTGTGAATTTTTAGTCGACCTTCAGTCCACGGTCCTCTGCTCCACAGCCTCCATGGCCCTGCTCATGGCCGAAGAAGTGGATCGGCGGGGCCTGCGGGACAAGATCTCTCTGAAAAAAATAATCTTCGGCTCGGAACGGAGCAGCGAGGCCCAGCGCAAGAAAATACAGGCGCTCTTGGGTCTGGAGGAGATGTTCGACATCCCGGGCATGACCGAATTGTACGGCCCGGGAACCGGCCTGGACTGCTCCCGTCACGAGGGGATTCACTATTGGGCCGACTATTACCTCCTCGAATTGCTCCATCCGATAACCTTAGAGCCGGTGGGACCCGGAGAAACCGGAGAAATGGTGGTCACTACCTTATGCAAAGAGGCCGCCCCCCTGGTCCGCTATCGGACCCGGGATCTGACCCGTTTAATCGATCATCCCTGCTCCTGCGGAAATATCCTGCCCCTCCACGACCGCATTTTAGGCCGTTCCGATGACATGATCATCTTCCGGGGTGTCAATCTCTATCCGGCCCATGTGGATGAAATTCTTTCCCAGACCCCGGGAATCGGCAGTGAATACCAGATCCACTTGAACCGTCTGGAAGACGGCAAAGATTATATGGTCATCAAGGTGGAAAGGGCCGATGCCGCTGATCCCCAGGGGGACCCTGCTTTCAGCCGCTCCATTGCCGCCGCCATCCGGAAAAAACTGCTGGTCAGCGGCGAGGTGGAGATGGTTTCTTATGGGGCCTTGCCCCGGTCAGAACGAAAAAGCAAACGCGTTTTTGATAATCGTGGTTTTTAAGAGGAGGTGATGAGCCGCACCGGCGAATAAACTTGGGAATTTCTTAAAAACAAAAAAAGTTCAATAATTTTCCCAAATGGAGGAAAACAAAATGAAAAAAATCAGTTTCAGTAGCTGTTCTGCAGTGGTAGCCTTTCTAATCTTCCTGACCTTCTTGACCCTCAACGCCGCACCTGCGGCAGCCCAAATCAAACTGACCTACGCCAATTTCCCCCCGGCTTCCACTTTCCCCTGCGTACAAATGGAAAGATGGAAAACGGAGGTAGAGAAGAGAAGCCACGGTAAAGTGATGGTTCAAACCTTCCCCGGGGGAACCTTGTTGCCGGCTAAAAACATCTTTGACGGGGTTATTGCCGGAACGGCCGACATCGGCAATCTGGCCATGAGTTACCAACCGGGCCGCTTCCCTGTTTCAGAAGCCATTGACATGCCCCTTGGTTTTACCAGTGCCAAAGCAGCCAGCCTGGCCCTTTACGATCTGATTGAAAAATATAATCCCAAAGAATTTGAAAAAGTAAAAATCCTTACCTTGTTTACCTGTCCCCCGGCTGATTTTATGACCAGCAAACCCATCAAGTCCTTAAAAGATCTTACGGGCATGGAATTGCGAGTAGCCGGAACGGGGGCTGATATCATCAAACGGCTGGGAGGCATCCCCATTGCCATGCCCCAGTCCGAAACCCCGGAAGCCATTCAAAAAGGGGTGGTTAAGGGCATGGTTTCTTCGATGGAGATTTTAAAGGATTTTAATTTTGCCGCTTACTGCCCTTTTGCTACCGAGGCCAACCTTTTTGTAGTTACCTTTGCGGTAGTCATGAACAAGGAGAAATGGAACGCCCTGCCGGACGATATCAAAAAACTCCTGGACGATTTACGGCGGGAACAGGCCCTTTGGACAGGGACCTACGTAGACAATCATGTCAAGGAAGCCGTGGCCTGGTCTAAGGAAAAGTATAAACTCCAACTCCTTGAATTGCCGGCCGGCGATAAAGCCGAGATCCCGAAACTCTTAAAACCAATGCTGGATGAGTATGTCAAGAGGGTTTCGACGGCCGGACTACCGGGTGATCAAATTCTGAAGGATGCTTTTGCCTTAAAAGACAAGTACGAAAAGCAATATAAAAAATAATCCCTCTCCCTTCCCTGCCCTCTCCCTCTGCCGGAGAGGGCAGGTGGAGGGACGGCCCCTTAAGAGGAACCTTATGGACATTCTCGAAAAATTCAATGATTTTTTAAATAAAATCATGCTGATTCTTGGAGGAATCGCCGTCCTGGCTCTGATGCTCCTGGCCACCAGCAATGTGACCTTAAGAATCTTTCATGTCCCCTTCCGAGGCACCTATGAAATCGTGGGTTTTTTAGGAGCCATCGTGATTGCCTTTGCCCTGGGTTATACCCAAAAAAGAAAAGACAACATTGTGGTGGATATCCTCACTGAAAAATTTCCCAAAAAGATTAATCGGGTCCTTAACGCCATAAGTTACTTTTCCACCATGGTTTTTTTCGCCATCATCGCCTGGCAGGTCTTGGTTTGGGGGATAAAACTGTTTAAAGCCGGTGAGGTTTCCGAAACCTTAAAAATCATCTTTTACCCTTTTGTTTTTTCAGTGGCCTTGGGATTTGCGGTCCTGTCTTTCACGCTCCTCATTGATTTTCTGAAAACAGTTCACGGCCGAAAGGAATAACCTGACATGGACGGACCTCTGGTAGGTGTTTACGGCA
The DNA here is from genome assembly GCA_963711835.1 of uncultured delta proteobacterium. Classification (GTDB taxonomy): domain Bacteria; phylum Desulfobacterota; class RBG-13-43-22; order RBG-13-43-22; family RBG-13-43-22; genus CAVQFQ01. The sequence continues at coordinate 198,750 of CAVQFQ010000021.1, forward strand.
TTATCATCATGTTTCTGGTCCTCTTTCTGTTGCGGATCCCGGCCGGTTTTACCATGGCCTTGGTAGGGTTTTTAGGGGTGGCCTATGTTACTACCTTTAAGGCCGCCCTGGGTATGATCGGGACCGATATGTGGAACATCTTCTCCAATTACGGCCTGACCGTCATTCCCATGTTCATCCTGGTGGGAGAATTTGTCCACTATGGGGGCTATAATGACGGATTGTACTACGCTACCTACCGTTGGTTTGGACATTATAAAGGAGGATTGGCCATCACGACCATTATGGCCTGTGCGGCCTTTTCGGCCATCAGCGGTTCCAATACCGCCACAGCCGCGACTATGAGCACCGTAGCGATTCCGGCCATGAGGAAATATAAATATCACCCTATGCTCAATGCCGGCTCGGTGGTAGCCGGGTCTACCCTTGGAGTAATGATCCCGCCCAGTATCGTTTTGGTGGTCTATGGAATTTACACCGGTCAATCCATTGGGAAATTATTCTTTGGTAATGTGATCCCCAGTGTGATCCTGACCGTTCTGATTGCCGCCACGGTAATCTATATCTGCTTTCGTCATCCGGATTGGGGACCCAAGGGACCCAAAAGCACCTGGAAGGAACGCTGGCAAGCCCTGCCCGAAGTGGTGGATATCTTGATTCTCTTTGCCATCATTATGTATGCCCTGTTCACCGGGGTGGTGACCGCCACCGAAGCCGCCGCCGCCAGTTGCACCCTGGGACTGATCATCTGCTTAATCCGGAGAAAGCTTTCCTGGGAGGGATTCAAGAAATCCCTTGTTGATACCCTGCGCATCTCCTGTCTGGTCTTCATGATCGTGGCCGGGGCGACGATCTTCGGACGTTTTCTGGCCTTGACCCGCCTTCCTTTTGAAGCCGCCGGCTGGATCAGCACCCTGGATATGCCAAACTGGGTGATGCTCTGGTTTGTCTTGATCTGTTATATTATCGGGGGCTGCGTCATGGATGCCCTGGCTTTCTTATTGGTTTCTCTACCCATCTTTTATCCCTTGGTCATGTCTATGGGCTATGACCCTATCTGGTTCGGGCAAGTCATTACGATCGTGACTACCATGGGCGCCATTATGCCACCCATAGGTATTTGTTGTTATGTAGTAGCCGGCATGGCCAAAGACATCCCCCTGGCAACGGTATTTAGAGGGGGATTGTATTATATTCCTTCCTATATCATTGCGATTATCCTTTTGATGCTTTCCCCGTATTGGACGGTATTGGTCTTATCGAATTGGGTGAAATAAAATTCACGGAGCAGGGTTCAAAATGCCAGGTTCCCGAGCCCCGATGCAGGGAAAAAATAAAAAGATTTTGGGAGGTTGGCTTGAAAAAATTTGAATATCTGCAGCCCAGGTCGATCGATGAAGCCATTTCCATTCTGGTTTCTCATGGAGAAAAAGCCCGCTACATCGCCGGCGGAACGGATGTTATGGTCAAAATCAAGGAGGGAAAGATAGAACCCCTTTATCTGGTCTCCTTACAAAGGGTTTCAGAGCTGGCTTTCATCCAGAGGGACCCGGAGGGCATCCTGCACATCGGGGCCTTGACCACCCACCGGATGCTGGAGAAGTCCTCATTGATTCGCCGGCACTATCCCTGCATCACCGACGCCGTCGAGAACATAGGCTCCGTACAAATTCGAAATGTGGCCACCATCGGGGGAAATATCTGCAATGCCGTTCCCTCGGCCGACGGCGTGATCCCTTTACTGATTCTGGGGGCGCATCTCACCCTGGTCGGCCCCAAAGGAAAACGGTCTCTGCCCTTAAAAAGCTTCTTTCTGGGTCCCGGTCAAACCCTGATCGAACCGGGGGAAATTTTAACGGAGTTTTTCATACCCTCCTCTTCCGCCTCGATCCGGCGGGGCTTATATCAAGCACACCCGACGGGAGGCCATGGAACTGCCTCTCCTGGGGGTCGGGATGGTCTTGTCCCTGGCGGAAGATAACAAGACCTGCCTCAAGGTTCGGATCGGTTTGGGAGTGGCGGCCCCTACGCCCCTGCGGGCCTTTGAAGCGGAGGCCTATCTAACCGGCAAAGAAATCAACGACACAACGTTGGCTGAAACAGCCCGGGTGACCGTCAAAGAAACCCGGATGCGGGACAGTATCCGCGGCCGGGCCTGGTATCGCCGCGAAATGGTCGGGGTTCTGATCCCTCGGCTGGGCCAAAGATGCCTTGAACGAATAAAGGGATAATTTTTCCTGCGGAGGTTCAATCCCAAATGAATAAAATCGCCTTACAATTGAACGGCCACGACCTTGAGACCTTGGTGGAGCCCCACTGGACCCTGCTGGAATTTCTAAGGGATCGGATGGAACTTACCGGAACCAAAGAAGGCTGCGGCGAAGGGGAATGCGGGGCCTGCACGGTTCTGGTCAATGGAAAGGCTGTCAATGCCTGTCTCTTTCCGATCCTGGAAGCCTACGGAACCGAGGTGGTCACTATAGAAGGTTTGATCAAGGAAGACGGCAGTCTTCATCCCCTGCAGCAGGCCTTTATTAATCAGGGAGCGGTTCAGTGCGGCTTCTGCTCCCCGGGGATGATCCTTTCAGCCAAGGCCCTGTTGGATGAAACCCCTCATCCCACGGAAGATGAGATCCGCACCGCCCTGGCCGGCAACTTCTGCCGCTGTACCGGCTATGCCCAGATTATTCAGGCTATACAATCCGTCGGCGGCTATGAAGAAAAAGAAGTTTCGGTCATGCCGAGGGAGACTTGATTAAAAACGTTCGGAGTTCGGCGTTGAGCGTTCGGCCTATGAAAAAGGCTAACCGCTGATAGCTGAAAGCTAATAGCTTTATCAAGCGAGGAGAAATATGGAAGAACTACAGGTGGTGGGTCAGCGCATTCCCAAGGTGGATGCCCTGGATAAAGTCACCGGCCGGGCCAAATACATCCAGGACGTCAAACTGCCGGGCATGCTTTTCGGAAAAATCCTCTACAGCAAGTTTGCCCATGCCCGCATTGCCCATATGGACATTTCCAAGGCCGAAAAATTACCCGGGGTCCGGGTGATCCTCACCGGGGAAACCATACCTCCCCTGCGCTTTGGATTTTATAAAGACAATGCTCCCCTCAAGGCCGGCAAGGTCCGTTCCTTTCGGGACGAGGTGGCGGCGGTAGCGGCCACGGATCCGGAAATCGCCCGGGAAGCCTTGGACCTGATCGAAGTCACCTATGAACCCCTGCCGCCGCTCTTCGACCCGGAAGAGGCCATGAAGGAAGGGGCAGCCCTGATCCATGAAGCCCATAAAACCAATGTCCTGAAAATGCCCTGGAAGTTGATCTGCGGCGATGTGGAACAGGCCCGTCAGTCTTCGGCCTTCACGGCCCAAGACCGCTTCAAGGTCACCTGGGTAACCCATTGCTGCCTGGGCACCAGCGGCTGCATCGCCGATTTCGACCTGAGAAACAATTTAACGCTCCACAGCACCACCCAGATCCCCTCCCTGGCCCAGAAGGACTACCTGGAATTTCTCAAAGGCATGGGCCTGCCTGATTCGCGGGTGCGGATCATCCAGACTGCTATCGGCGGGGCCTTCGGCAGCAAACTCGACACCTATGCCTTCGAATACATCGCCATTCTGTTGGCCCATAAAACCAGAAAGCCGGTTAAGATCCTCTTTGACCGCCGGGAAGAATTCAAGGCCACCTCCACCCGCCAGCCGGCCGTCATTGACATTTCCCAGGGCTGCACCAAAGAGGGAAAACTGACCTTCCGGGATATGACCATGATCCTGGACAACGGGGCCTATACCTCCTGGGGAGCCACCACCCCGTCGGTGATGATGATGCCCATTTCCTCCCTCTATCGGGTCCCCAATGTGCGCTATATCGCCAAATGCGTCTATACCAACAACACCTACAGCCAAGCCATGCGCGGCTACGGCAACCCCCAGGCCACCTTTGCCATTGAAAGCCAGATCGACATCCTGGCCGAACAAGCCGGGATTGATCCCTACGAATTTCGTCTTCTCAACAGCAACCAGCCGGGTGAAGTCTCGCCTCAGGGATTTAAAATCACCACCTGCGGCCTGAAGGACTGCCTCCAGGCCGTGGCCGGGGAATTGAACTGGAAAGAAAAACACGGCCAAGGGAAAAGGCGGGGGGTCGGCCTGGCCTCTCTGATTCATGTCGGGGGCGGGGCCCGAGTCTATAAATCGGACGGTTGCGGGACGATCATTAAAATGGACGACTTCGGCCGGGCCGATGTTTTTACCGGGGCCACCGAAATCGGCCAGGGATCGGATACGGTCATTGCCCAGATCGTGGCCGAGGAATTGGGCCTGCGCATCGAAGACGTCAATATCATCAACAACGATACCGACGTCTGCCCCTGGGATGTGGGGGTTCACGCCAGCCGGACTACCTTTGTTGCCGGTAACGCCGCCCAGGGTGCGGCCCGGAAGGTCAAAGAACAGATCCTGACCCTGGCCGCCCGGGAAATGGAGGCCAATATCAAAGACCTGGTCCTTCAAGACCGCAAGGTCTTTGTCAAGGGCAGTCCGGACCGGTCTCTCTCGCTGGAAAAGATCCTGCGCAAGGCCCATTACAGCAACCAGGGTCAAATGATCATGGCGGACTATTTTTACGATCCGGCCAATGAAAATCTGGACCGGGAATTCAAGGGAAACCTCTCCATGACCTATGCCTTTGGAGCCCATGGCGTTGAAGTGGAGGTGGATGAAGAAACCGGCAAGGTCAAGATCCTTAATTACGTGGCGGCCCACGACGTCGGACGGGCCATCAATCCCATGCTTTTGGAGGGACAGGTTTACGGCGGGGTGGTCATGGGCGTAGGCTATGCCTTGACCGAAGAGCTTATCCTGCACAAGGGAGAGGTCATGAATCCCAACTTTCGCGATTATAAGCTGCTGACCTGCAAAGACCGCATCCCGATCAAAACCATCGTCGTCGAAACCCAGGACCCCGCCGGGCCCTTCGGGGCCAAAGGGATCGGAGAGCCGGGCTGCGTGCCAACCGCCCCGGCCATCGCCAACGCCGTCTATGATGCCATCGGGGTGCGGATAAAAGAACTGCCCATTACCCCGGAAAAAATCGTGGCGGCCCTGAAACAGAAAAAATAACCCGGCTCCTGCCCTCTAAACTCGGACCGAAGGCCATCTTCTCAGATAAAGGACAAAAAGCCATGCAAGAATTGCTTAGGGAACTTAAAATCAAAATCGTCGAGGAACTCCAGCTCCTGGATGTAAATCCGGAGGAACTGGCCGATGACACCCCTTTTTTCGACGGGGGACTGGGCCTCTACTCCGTGGATCTTTTGGTCCTGGTAGCCCTCCTGGATCGGGACTACGGCGTTGAGATCTTCACCCGGGAACTGGGAGAGAAGGTTTTCATCAACCTTTCCACCTTGGCCGCCTATATAAAGGAAAATCGAAAAAAATGAATAAACCCTGGCTCAAACACTACGAGAAACACGTCCCTCAGACACTCAGCTACCCGAAAATACCCCTCCACCGGTTCCTCCTGGATACGGTGGACAATCACCCGGATCACGTGGCGATTTCCTTTAATGAGATCCATCTCTCCTATGCCGAGGTGAATGATCGGGTAAACCGGTTCGCCCAGGCCCTGCACCGGACAGGGGTGGAGAAAGGGGAGCGCATCGCTTTACTCCTGGTCAATTCCCCCACCTATGTCTTCGCCTTCTTCGCGGCCATGAAACTCGGGGCCGTGGTGGTCAATCTTAACGTAGGGATCCAGGGGGAGGAACTGGCCCGCTGTCTGAATGACTCCGCTGCCAAGGTAGTGGTTACCCTGGACCTGTTCGCCCCGAATGTTTACCAGGTGATTGCCAAGACCGGGGTGAAAACCGTTATCCTCCACTCGGTCTTCGGCCTGGAAAAAACCATGACCTTCGAGCCAGGGGTCCCTCAGCCCCGGCTCTTCCAGGAAGTGATCGCCTCAGCCGGGTCCGGGGAAGAGCCGTCCTTCCAGGTCTCACCCCAGGACGTGGCCGTCCTCCAGTATACCAGCGGCTCTACCGGAGCGCCCAAGGCCGCGACCCTGACCCACGCCAATATCCTTTCCAGCGTGCTCCAGACCGATGCCTGGGTGGGGATAGAAGGGGCTGGAAACGCCGCGGTCATTTGCCTGATCCCCTTCTTCCATGTCTTCGGCATGTCGGCCTGCCTTGTTACTTCGGTCCTCAAAGGGTACCGGATGGTGCTGCTGCCCAGGATGGACCTGATGGATATCCTGTCCCTGATAAACATCCTGGAGACCTATAAACCGCTCTCCTTTCCGGCCGTGCCCGGCCTCTGGACAGCGATCCTCTCCCTTCCGCCTGAGGTGGCCGGGAAACACCTAACCTCCATTCAGGTGGCCATCAGCGGCGGGGCTCCGCTCCCGATTTGGACCGCTGAACGCTTTGAGGCCCTGACCGGGAGGAGAATCCTCGAGGCCTACGGCCTATCGGAAGCCTCATCCGCCACACACTTGTCCCCTTATCCCACCGGCGGTCCCTGGAGCTCTATTGGACTGCCGCTTCCTGATACCGAGGCCAGGATCCTGGACCTTGAAACCGGGGAAAAAGATTGCCCCATTGGGGAGATCGGCGAACTGCTGGTCAAAGGACCCCAGATCATGCAGGGTTACTGGAACAACCCGGATCTTACCGCCGGCGCCTTGAGGGATGGCTGGCTCCACACCGGAGACCTGGCCCGCATGGATCAGGATGGTTTTTTCTATTTGGTGGACCGGAAGGATGACTTGATCATCTCCAGCGGGTTTAATGTCTATCCCAGTCAGATCGAGGAGGTCTTGAAGCGGCATCCCAAAGTCAAGGACGCGGCCGTCGTCGGCCTGGATGACCGAATCAAGGGCCAGGCGATTTTGGCCCTGATAGCCCTGGAAGAAGGGGCCGAAGGAGACCGGGAAGAATTCCTGAAATACTGCCAAGACAACCTGCCCGATTACAGAAGGCCAAAGGCCATCCGCTTCCGAAAGGAAATCCCCAGGGATCCGGCGGGCAAGATCCTGAGGAGGATCGTCCGCCAGGAGGCCGGGGCGGTTTAAGGAAGACCTGTTTTTCAGGCCCAACTCGGGTCAACAACTCTTTAGGGTGATCACCTGGCCGTCACCCTCTCCGTGGCTGACCGGGCCGACCCTCTTTTGATAGCGCATCAGACTCTCCGCCTCGCCCACTCGGACCACCTCCACCTCCCGGATGGCTGTTTCAAGGTCCAGGCCCAGGGCCTTGGCCGCCGCTTCCTTGATGGTCCAGACGCGCGCTGCAACCCGTTCCGGGCTCAGGCCGGATCTCGAGAGGAGGTCCTGTTCCCGGGGAGACATGAAGAGCTGCCGGACTCTCACCATCTTGGCTGAAACACATTCCAGATCTACCCCAACGGGGCGAACATGGCCGACCGCGGCTACAAACCGATCCGTATGGGAAACGGAGCAGTACAACCCGCTTCCGGGCAAACAGGGCTTGGCGGGATCAGGGCCGAGCGTTTCAATAGCCGAATCCGGCCGGTCTTCCTCCACCAGACCCAGTTGGCGGGCCAGTTGCTTCAGAGCCGCCCGTGCCGCCCTATAGCTTCTCCGTCTCCGGGGCCCTGATCCCTGAGCCTGCAGCGCTTCCCGGGGGGTAAAGAGACCTTCCTCTAAAGCGGAAATCTCCTCAATCTCCATTAAGACCAGGCCTGAACAGGCGGACCGGATACCTTCCAGCCCCGGCCAAAGGACTGGGGTTATTGAAAATGTCACAGGTTTTTCCTTCAATAAAAATGTTTCCTTCTCCTAAGCCTTTCTGATAGATTACAGTGTACAACATCATCTTCTCAAGTTCCATTTTCATTTTAAGGCCGCAGGACCTTTTTATAGGGATTATATGGATGCCGATAAAAGCTGCTGTCTATTGCTTTATAATGAAGACTACCTGAAGTTCGACTACGGGCCGTATCACCCCCTTCAAGTGGGCAGGTTGAAACTGACCCTGGACCTGATTCAAACCTATGGCCTGCTATCCGGTGAGAAAAGCCATCAGGAAGAAACCCGCCAGGCCACCCAGGAAGAAACCCTGACCTTTCATACCCCTGACTACTGGGAGGTCCTCCGGCAGGCCAATCAGGGCCATTCGGACCTGGACCTCTCCGCCTATGGGTTAGGCCCTGGAGATAATCCCATATTCCCCGGGGTGCTGGATTGGGCCCGCTTCTGCGGCGGCGGGGCCATCCAGGCCGGGGAATGGGTCGCTTCAGGCCGGGGTCGGATTGCTTTTCATATCGCCGGGGGCATGCATCATGCCCATAAGAACCTGGCCTCCGGTTTTTGTTATATCAATGATCCGGTCCTGGTCATCTTATATTTGCTCTCCCTTGGTAAAAAGGTGGCCTACATTGACATTGATGCTCATCACGGCGACGGGGTCCAGGAAGCCTTCTATCGAACCAACCGGGTCCTGACCGTCTCCTTTCACCAGAACGGACAAACCTTGTTCCCCTCCACCGGTTTTGTGCCTGAAATAGGCCTCGGCCAAGGGTTGGGTTATTCGGTCAATGTCCCCTTCTACCCCTGGACGGATGATGAGATTTTTATCTGGGCTTTCCATGAAGTGGTGCCGCCCCTCATCAAGACCTTTGATCCGGAGGTGATCGTCACCCAGTTGGGAGTGGATTCTTTTTACAATGATCCCCTGGCCAATCTTAACCTGACCAGCAGGGGATTCTGCTCGGCAATACGATTTTTCAAGGATCTCGGCCTGCCCTGGGTGGCCCTGGGAGGAGGGGGGTATCATCAGGTCAATGTAGCCCGGGCCTGGACTTTGGCCTGGTCCATCATGCTGGATCAGGAACTTAAACAGCAAAGGCTGCCTAAAGCGGTTCGGGAAACCTTGCGGCGTCTGAATTATGATGAAGAATGGCTCCGGGACGAAGACATCCCGGAAGACCCATTAAAAAAAGAGCGGGCCTTTCACGAGGCCCGAAGGACCGTCAAGGCCCTGAAAGAAACCATTTTCCCTCTGCTATTAAAGGTCTCAAAATATTAGTGACCACCAGGGACCGGGGGGTCTTCTTTTCTGTGGTTGTCCAAAGGGTAACTCATCGCCCTATCCCGGCCCGGACGGCTAAGTGGGTTAGGTGCAGGGCATTCACTTAAGTCCATTTCGGGCATTCGTGTAGGCCTGTCTCTGGATTAAATCCCGAATTTGGCCCGGCAAAGAAACTTTAGTCTTGAAGGTGGACAACCCAGAAAAGAAGACCCCCCGGTCCCATTTAATGCAAGCTCATCAATTTCATGTCAAGACTATGATGAAACTCTTAATAAGAACGTAAGGATCATCTCCAAAAAAGTCGGCGATGATCCGGGAGTCAAGGATGAGGCACACGGATCAGGGAAGGCCTGAAAAAACAAACGGTGTGACTCTGCTGGGGATCTTCGCCTGGTGGTGGCTAGTTATGTTCACCAATCCGGGCTACGCCGCGGATGCCGGGAGTACCTTCAATCAAGGGAAGGCCTATTTTGAACAGGGAAAATATGGTGAGGCGATTGCTTCGTTCACCAAAACCATTGAGAAGGATCCCCGGTCTTCCAGCGCCTATACCTGGCGGGGTCGGGCCAAAGTCAGACTCAATGATGACGAAGGGGCCTTGGCCGATTATTACCGGGCTATCGAACTCGAGCCTAAAAATGATACCGCCTACAATAATCGGGGAACCATTAAAGAGCGGCGGGGTGATGGCGAGGGGGCCCTGGCCGATTACACCCGGGCCATCGAAATCAATCCCAACAAAAACAGTATGGCCTACGCCAATCGCGGCTTTCTTCGGGCCAAGCGGGGCGATCCGGATGGGGCCATGGCCGACTATTACCGGGCCCTGGAAATCGACCCCAAGAATGACCACGCCTACGTAAACCGGGGCTTGGGGAAAGAGAAACGAGGGGATTTTGATGGAGCGACCGCCGATTATACCCGAGCCATCGAGCTCAATCCCAGGAATAAAGATGCTTATCGCGATCGGGGACTATTGAAACAGAAACGGGGGGATCTGGACGGGGCTTTGGCGGATTTTAATCAGGCCATTTCGCTGGATCCTAAGGCGCCTAAATTATATAATTGGAGGGGAATTCTGAAATATAGGCGCGGCGATTGGGATGGCGCCCTGGCCGATTACACCCGGGCTTTGGAAGTCAATCCCAAATTTGTGGAGCCGGTTCATAATCGGGGAATCATTGAATACAAACGGGGAGACATGGATGGGGCTCTGGCCGACTATAACCGGGCCATTGAGTTGAATCCGAAATTTGCTCCCTCCTATAACGGCCGGGGTCTTATTAAAGTGAAGCGGGGAGATTGGGAGGGGGCCCTGGCTGACTATAATCGAGCCGTCGAATTGGATCCTACCCGCAGTTTTCCCTACAAAAACAGGGGCAATCTCAAGAAAGACCGCCAGGACTTACCAGGGGCCTTAGCCGATTATAACCGGGCCATCGAATTGGATCTCAAGAACAAAGAAGCCTTTCTGGGCCGGGGAGAAGTCAGGGAGAAAGAGAGAAATTTTCAGAGCGCCCTAGCCGACTATCAAAGGGCCCTGGAATTAGATCCGGCTTATCTGGAGGCCGGCCAACGGATTGAGGCCCTTCGGGCAAGGATGTCGGAGGGGACCAAACGGGAACGGAAGAAAATAATCCCCAAGACCCCGGTCAAGACAGCCCGGCCCCAACCCTCCCGATTGGAACCGCCGGATCAAATGGAATTCATGCCGGCCTTCGGGCCCCGGTGAGGCCCACCACCAAGATGAAAAACGAGAAGGAGCCCCTTTCAAGAGGCGATATGGAAACTCTGTTTCAAAAGGCCCTGGATCTATTCGAGTGCACTGTCTGTGGCACCTGCTGCCAAGGCGAGGGCGGGATTTTCATGGCCCCGGAGGAAATCGAGCGCATTGCCGCATTCCTGAGCCTTTCCCCTCAGGTCTTCCTGACACAATACTGCATTGAAAGAAATGGCAAGATCTATATTCACATCAGGGAGGACGGCTTCTGCCACTTCGCCAAAGAGGGCCAATGCACCATCCATCCGGTAAAACCCAGCCCCTGCCATAAATGGCCGTTTTTTGATGCCGTGCTGAAAGATCAGGCCAACTGGGAAGTGGCCCGCAACTCCTGCCCGGCCCTGGCCCCTTTTAAAACATTGGACGATTTCCTATCCAACCGCCCGGCAAATTCAAATTAAATTTTTCCATCCATTCTTAGGTTAATCCAAAACCAACATGCCAACTTCCCCCTTTCCAGGCGTAAACACTGACCAGGTTATGGTTAAACTGACTAACGTCAGCCTCTGGCGGGACCGTCCCCTTCTGGAAAACATCAACTGGACAGTCTATCACCATCAAAATTGGGTGGTTCTGGGCCGGAATGGTGCGGGCAAGACCCTTCTCTTGCGGATCATAGCCGGATACCTCTGGCCCAGCCAAGGAGAGGTGGACGTGCTGGGTGAAAGATTCGGCCAAGTGGATCTGCGGGAATTGCGCCAGGGTCTGGGCTGGGTTTCAACTGCTCTGGCCGAAAGAATACCGGGGCACGACACGGCCCGGGAGGTGGTCCTCTCCGGCGCCTTTGCCACCTTCGGTCTCTATCAGCCTGTATCGGCTGAACTGCACAACAGGGCCGATAAGCTCTTGGCCGAAATGGGCCTGGCCGCCCTGGCCGACCGGAAATTCGAAAACCTTTCAGCCGGCGAAAGACAAAGGGTGCTTCTGGCCCGCAGCCGCATGCCTGAGCCGAGGCTGCTGATCCTGGACGAACCCTGCGCCGGTCTGGACCTGGCGGCCCGGGAAAAACTATTGTCCCTTATCAGCCTCATGGCCGCTGATCCGACCGGACCCACCATGATCATGGTTACCCACCGCGTTTCCGATATCGTTCCCGGCTTTAGCCATGGATTGTTGATTCACCAGGGCCGCATCGCAGCCGCCGGTCCCTTGGATTTGGTTATGACCGATGATCTGCTGAGCCGCACCCTGGAGATGCCCCTCCATATCACCCGCCGCCAGGGCCGCTGGCTGTTGGAGGTAATTTAAGGAGGCCGAACCATGCAAGTCAGAACCAACGGCATTCTGATGGAATATGAACTTTCCGGCAAACAGGACGCACCCATGGTCATGATGAGCCATTCCCTGGGTTGCGATCTGGCCCTGTGGGCTTTTCAATTAGAGACCCTCGAACCTCATTTTCGGGTGCTTCGCTATGATACCCGCGGCCACGGCGGCAGCCAGGCGACGGAGGGAGCCTACACCCTTGAGCAGCTTGGTTTGGATGCCGTTTCTTTGCTGGATGCCCTGGGGGTGGAAAGGGTTCACTGGGTGGGGATTTCCTTGGGCGGAATGATCGGACAGGAGCTGGCCTTGAACCATCCCGACCGCATCCTGAGCCTGTCTTTATGTGATACGGCCGCCAACCTTCCCCCGGAGGCGCAGCCGCTCTGGCAGGAGCGGATCGAAACGGTTCGGACCAAAGGCCTGGGGGCACTGGTCGAGGCAACCCTGGAACGCTGGTTTACCACGGCCTTTCTGGCCGGGAATCCAGCACAGGTCGAGCGGATACGCCGTCAATTTCTGACCACACCGGCTGCCGGGTTTATCGGATGCGTTGAAGCCATTCGGGGCTTGAATTATCTGGACCGCCTGCCTGAGATCCGGATCCCGACCCTGATTATCGTCGGCGAGGACGATCCCGGAACGCCCGTGGCTTTTTCGGAGGCCATCCATGAACGCATTGCCGGCTCTCAGCTGGTCGTGCTCCCAAAAGCAGCCCATCTCTCCAATGTAGAACAGAGCCGGGCCTTCAACCAGGCCCTCTTAGAATTTCTAAAGAAATTCTGAATATGCCGGTCAAGGAACGCAAGAAACTGTTTTCGGTTATAGTTAGTAATGGGTTCAATAGGGTCAGATCTGCTCTTGACTCTTGGTCATTTTAAAAACGAGCAGGGTCATCCTCGGATTCTGCCCCGACACTATTTCAAAACGCCGGTGGCCGCCACAGAAACGGCGGACTAATTCGGTTACCTCTTTGCAGACGTGCTCTATCTCCACGGGCGGCACAGGGGGAAAGGCCTTCCAGGCTGAACTCGATGGCTTGGGTGTCGATTCGGGTCAGGGTATGATCGGCCTGGCGCCGAGTCAGCACGCCCCCCCTTCGGCGGAGACAATTTCAGCGGGGAATTTCCTGGTTATGGGCTTGACAGCTCTTTTTTTTCTGCAATTGTTAACTTTATTTTTTAGTCAGGTTAACTACTAAAGGTATCCGATGGAAGCACGTATCGCCTCTTTGGGCAGAAAAGTACTTGAAGAAAATCTCCTCTCTCCTGAAGAAGCCCTGCCTTTGACCGGAGTCTGCGAACCGGAAGCTGTTTTTGAACTTCTTTTCTGGGCCAATCGGATCCGGCATCGCTTCAAAGGCCGGGCCATCGACCTCTGCGCCATCGTCAACGCCAAATCGGGCCGCTGCTCCGAGGACTGCGCTTTCTGCGCCCAATCGGCACGCTTTCCCACCCGGGCGCCCGCCTACCCCCTGATGGATTTTGCAGAAATGCTTTCCGCAGCTCAGAGGGCCTTTGAGGGCGGGGCCCGTCGCTTTAGTCTGGTCACCAGCGGCCGGGGCTTGTCCGACCCGGAAGAGATCGGCCGGGTCTGCCGGGTCATTTCCGAACTCTTGACCGGAAAACAAGTCAGCCCCTGCGCCTCTCTGGGCCTGCTCAGCCCTGAAACAGCCGCCCGCCTGAAAAAATCCGGACTGGTCAGATACCATCACAATATTGAAACCGCGCCCAGTTTTTATCCCTCTATCTGCAGCACGCATTCCATAGAGGCCCGCCTGGAAACCATCCGGACCGCCCGGGCAGCGGGCCTGGAAGTATGTTCCGGAGGAATTCTCGGCTTAGGGGAAACCTGGGAGCAGCGGATCGAAATGGCCTTTGCCCTGCGGGAGCTCGGAGTGGATTCCATTCCCCTGAATTTTCTGAATCCAATTCCCGGCACCCCGCTGGAGGGACAGCCGCCCCTGCCGCCCCTGGAGATACTCAAATCCATTGCCCTCTTCCGTTTTATTCTGCCCCGGGCCGATATCCGGACCTGCGGGGGCCGGGAAAAGGGCCTGCGCACCTTGCAGCCCTTGATGTACCTGGCCGGCTGCAACGGAACCATGATCGGCAGCTATTTGACCACTGAGGGGCGAAGCCCGGAGATTGATCTGCAGGAGATCCTTGATTTGGGACTTGTCCCCAGCCCTAAATCAATCTAATACAGATACGTTAAAAACCCTGGTAAGCCCTTTGGGGGCCAGGGCGAAGCTGCTGACCATGGGGACTTCAGTAAAGCCTTGGGATCTCTGGGCGGCTTTATTAGCGGGGCGGAAGAGATCAGGGATTACCTGCAGAATAAAGCTCGGACCCTTTTTTATTCCACGGCCCTGCCTCCGGCGGTCTGTGCCTCCATTCTTTCAGCTCTGGATAGTGTTAGAAATCAACCAGATACAAGAAATAAGCTTAAGCAGAATATTACCTATTTTCAGGCCGGCTATCAGGCCGCCTGCGCATCAGCCTCATGGCCGGTCACACCCGAGAGCACCTGGTCCGACCAGGACCGGCCCGACTCGGCCAACAAATCGCTGAAGCCTGAGAATCGCCTTTAACAGGTCTTCCTTTTTCTTCTGGCCCTTGACTCTTGACTCCTGTATTCTAACACCCTTATGTCCTCCACTGCAGATTCCACTTTAAGCCTGACCCTCTCCGGCAACCTTTATCTGGGTCTGTGGAGGAATTTCTGGCCAATGCTGCTGATCATGGTCCTTAATTTCCTGGTCGGTTTGACTGATGTCTATGTAGCCGGTCTGATCAGTTCCCAGGTGCAAGGGGCCATCGGCTATATCACCCAGCTCTTTTTTCTTTTAATCATCCTGGCCAATGCTATCGGCATCGGGACCGTCTCCCTGGTTTCCCAGGCCAGCGGAGCCGGGCAAACCCAGGAAGTGATTCACCTCTCCCGGCAATCCCTTATTTTCGGGATCCTGATCGCCTTCTTTCTCAGCCTGGGCGGATGGTTTTTCCCGGATTGGATCGTCCGCTTAAGCGGGGTGCCGGAACCAATCCGGACCGTGGCCGCCACTTTTTTAAGGATCTTTGCCCTGGCCCTGGGTCCCAATTACTTTCTCATCATTTCCGGGGCTGTTTTCCGGGCTCGAGGAGAACCCAAGAAGCCGCTTCTGATCATGACTGTGGTCAGCCTCTTGAACATACTCCTGGAGTTCGGACTGGTCTTCGGGTATGGACCGTTGCCGGAATTGGGCTATGCCGGGATCGCCGTAGCCACGGCCATAGCCTTCGTAGCCGGGGCCATGCTGACCTTCCTGCTTCTTTTACACCCTTCCTGGCGGCCGGTCCTTCGACCCCCCTTTCGCCTGGAATGGGGCTTTGTCAAAGTCCTTTCCACCCGGAGCTGGCCCATAGCCCTGCTGCAATTGGTCTGGAATGCCGGCAGCGTAGCCCTTTTTTATCTGTTGGGACGCCTGGGTCCGGAAAGCATTTTTGCCCTGGCCGCCTTTTCCAACGGCCTCCGCCTGGAGGCGGTTATTTATCTTCCGGCCTTTGCCCTGCACATGGCCGCCTCGGTTATGGTGGGTCAAAACTTAGGGGCGGGATTGGAGGACCGGGCTGCCCGGTCGGGCTGGCAGATCGCCGGCACCGGGGCCGCGGTCCTGGGGATCCTGGCCGGGGTCATCTATTTTTTATCCGAAATCCTGGCCGGTTTCCTGACTACCGATCCCCTGGTCTTCCGGGAAACGGTCCGCTATTTGAAGATCGGTATGTTTTCCGAACCCTTCATGGCGGCCAGCCTGGCTTTGTCCGGGGGAATGCAGGGAGCCGGTGATTCCCGAAGCCCGCTCTATGTCATCTCAGCGGCCATGTGGCTGGTTCGCCTTCCTCTGGCTTATCTCTTCGCCTTTTCGCTGGCCCTGGGTCCTACCGGAATCTGGCTGGCCATGACCATCTCCATGATCATCCAGGGCATACTTATGGCCTGGCGGTTTAATTCAGGGCGCTGGAAAGAAGCAGGAAAAAGGAGAGACAGAACCGTGATGGGAATTAAAAAGCCCGAGAGATCCTATCGGCAGGAAGTTAATTGACGTATTCGCCGTACCGGACCAGGGCATCCGCCAGGTCGGGTGTTTCAGGCATGTCGGCGATGTTCCTGGTGACCTTCAGCCCGAGTATCTCGGGTTCCCTGGGAGTCACAGGATAGAGTATTCCCCCGGAACCCGCCGTCGATCATGTGTTTAAGGGTCAGGAAACCCCATTTCCCCGGATCACTGGAAGCGCCCACAAAGGCCACCGATCGCGCATTAAATAAAGAAGTTAGTGGTGTTGGACTCAGTCTCAATTTTTTCCTTTCCGAATAGGGCCGACAGCCCCATAATCGCATCATTCCCATGACCTGTTTGTTCGATAGTCTGGTATTACTTTCCAGCAGGCCGTTCTTAGGTTTTCGCCTCTTTCTCCTCCAATATCCTTTGATGTAGTTCTCGGAAAGTCGAGGCGGGCTTTACCCCGATCTTGTCCTCTCTCGCCTTCAAGACCACAGCATCGGTTGGGCACACTGTTGCACATACACCACAACCGATACACCAATCACGATCGATGATCGGTACGCCGTCTTCCATTTGCACTGCCTCGACCGGACAAATCGTTGCACACTCTCCACAACCCGAACATCCGTTGGACTCGGTTTCTCTCATGAAGTACGTCGCCATGATGAAATCTCGCGGAATTTTTCTCCTCCGAATGTTGCCCACATTCCAGCAGGCACAGCCGCAACAGTTGCAGTTGTGTTTGATTTCGCCCTCTGCGTTGTCCACGAAGTGAACCAGTCCGGCCTCTTCTGTTACGCGGATCACGTCGAGGGCCTCTTCCTTGGTAAGCTCACGGGCTAGCCCTTTATTAATAACGAAGTCGGCCAACTCGTCGAATTTCATGCAAACTTCGGTGGGATGCTCGCATCCTCTGCCTACCAGTCGGTAGGAGACGCGGCAGGGACAGTGAGCTACGGCGATACGCCTGGCCTTGGTAATGACCTGCTCCATAAGTTGTACTGGGAAGACCGCCTGCAAATCAGGTTTGATCGCTTTTCCTAAAGGGATGTATCTGTATTGCTTGCTCTTAGTGCCGTATGCCTCCGAGGTAACCTCCCGGTTAAAGTACTTCGCCACCAAGAGAGCCATCTTGCGAGCGTGCGGAGTGTCTTCGCCCTTCCAGAAAAAGGTCTGGGGGAACCCGAATCCCACATGCAACAGGGCGTACCCCTTTTCACCGGTCGAGGTCGGTCCCACGTACAAGAGCCCTTTTTCGGCAAGACGGTCTAGAGTCGATTCCAATTCCTCTTGGGACATCGTAACTCGGGTCCCTATCTCGGAAACACAGACAGTTGAAAAAGGGATAACACCTGTAGGAAGCTTCAAAGCGATTTCCGCTTCTGATGAGTTGAAATTTTCTCTTAGTATTTCCAGCAGCGTTTCTCTGACAGGGTAACCCATGCCGACATTGCTCAAGTGATCGGCCAACCTTTGATAGACATTCTGTTCTTCCATAGCTTTTTCTCCTTGAACTGCATTATCCGGGATTGCGAACCGGTAACTCTTGGACCTGTCCCCTTCCCGTTTTTTGATAAGAACTTGCTTTTTGATGGGAGGAGTATAAGACAAGGAAAAGACAGAATCAAGAAATTGATGCCTTAGAATAGCTGGCGGCCATGACCCCTCATATCCCCGATCACGGGGAATCCCGCAAGCGGGAGTTCTCTATTATGGCTACGATAGTAATCTTTCCTGGGGACTTGGTCAAAAGGTGAATCAGGATACCCTCATTCCCTGCTTCCTGGATTTAGATGGAAACCCAAAACCCAACTGAAAGTGGGTTAGGGTGATTCATGAACAGTATATGCAATGTATGGCGCAGCAGGTGATATGAGTACACTTGTCGGCACTCCCATAATCTGCATAACTTCTGTCGACCCTCTTATTTCTTCTGTTCCCTCATTAACGGCTTAACAAAACGGGACACCAGCTCAAAGTAACCTTCCCCGCAGCGGGCGAAGATGTCATTGTGCCCGGCGCCCGGGACCAGGACCAATTCCTTCCGGTGCGCCCCGGATTGCTGGAGGAGGATTTCGGATTCGGTGTATGGGATCAGCTCGTCCCGCTGTCCGGCGATCAGCAAGGTCGGTTTGGAGATAAAGACGATTTTTTCATAATTTCTGAATCCATCCTCCTCCCGGATTTTCAGGGTTTCCACCGGGATCCCCAGCAGGTTCAATAGCGGCAGCGAATAAGCGAAGGCGCTGTCCAGGATCAGGGCGGCGATCCGGTCCTTTCGCCGGTAGGCGATCTCGATGGCCGGGGCGCTGCCCAGCGATCGGCCCATGACCAGAAAGGGGCCGGTGCGCCCTCGATCCCGGCGCCAGTCATTGACCTGATCAAAGACCGCCAGGGCATCCGAAAGCAGGGTGCTGACGGATGGGATTCCCAGGCTCCGGCCGTATCCGCGATAATCCGCTACCAGAAGACTGATACCCAGCCGGTTGAATCCCGGACCAGCCTCGTCGTAATCGGAAGCGATTTCGCCGTTGCCATGAAAGAACAGTAAGTCAGGACCGGCCGGGTCGGCCGGGTAAAAACGGCCGCCGATTTCGATCCCGGAATCCACCGGGAATAATGGATCTTCGGCTCCGGCAGGAAGCTGGGAGGAGGTTTCAGGACGCGGATAAAAAATCCGCTGATCGATCAGGGAGAAGTCAAATTGGGAAAAAGGGGAGGCGTCGGTCATCAGGGTTCCTTTTTTTGATAAAACATAAGGGAAAGGTTAAAGAATAAAAATGGGTGTACTCTTTCGAGGCGCAAAGTTGGCTGAGTTATGAATTTTTCATTTGCCTGTGAGAGGCGGGAAAATGAAAAAGCTCGTTTTGCTTTCCGCCCTCTCAGCGGAAAGCAAAAAATATTCTTCTCTGCGTCCTTTGCGTCTTTGCGGTGAAAGGTAACATTTATTCGCTCTGATTAGTAGGTGATGGGTGGTTTAGAGGTCGGCAATCAAGGCCACCATGTCGCCCACGGCTTGTTCCAAGCCGACATAGACGGCCCGGGCAATAATACTGTGGCCGATGCTGTATTCCTCGATTTCAGGAATTCCGGTAAAGCGTTTGATGTTGGTATAGTTCAGCCCATGGCCGGCGCTGACCAACAGCCCAAGCTGGACACCCAATTGAGCCCCGTTGGCCACCCGATCGAATTGCTTTTGGGCCTCTTTTTCATTTTTGGCATCGGCATAATGACCGGTGTGCAGTTCGATGATATCGGCCCCCACCTCATGGGCGGCCCGGATCTGTTCGGGAACGGCGTCAATAAAAAGGCTGACCTTGATCCGGGCCCGGTGAAAGCGCCGAATCACCTCCTGCAGATTCTTTTTTTGCCGCCGGACCTCCAGGCCTCCTTCCGTGGTCAACTCCTGTCTTTTCTCCGGCACCAGGGTGACCATATCCGGACGGACCTTCAAAGCGATTCGGATGATTTCTTCGGCGGCCGCCATTTCCAGGTTCAATTTGGTCTTGACGGTTTCCTTAAGCAAGGTCAGATCCCGGTCCTGGATGTGCCGGCGATCCTCCCTGAGGTGGATGATGATCCCTTCCGCTCCGGCCAGTTCGGCCAGGCCGGCCGCCATCACCGGATCGGGTTCGTTAATTTTCCGGGCCTGCCGGACCGTAGCGACATGATCCACATTAACCGCTAAGCGAGGTCGCTGCATACTCTTTTCCCCCTTCTGGCTGGCCTCTATCTGGGCCATAATTTCCTCAGTCTTTTGATCCATGCGGGCGGCCGCTTGGTCCGATCCTTCATGGTCGAACCCCATTAAATGCAGGAGTCCGTGCACCAGGAGAAACGACAAACGATCCACCGTAGAAATTCCGCTGCTCCGGGCCTCGCGCCGGGCGGTTTCGGTGGAAATGATGATGTCCCCCCAAAGTTGAGGATTAATATCCGCATAAGGGCCTTCCCGCATGGGGAAGGACAGGACATTGGTCGGACCCCGGCGCCCGCGATAACGCCGGTTAAACTCGGCCATCTCCCGGTCCTCGACCAACAACAAGCTGACCTCTCCTTCAGGAAAGGCCGAGGCTCTTAGGATTCGCCGGATAGCCTTCTCGATCTCTTCCGGGTCTATCAATCCCTGACGATTGTTTGTCTGAATCTCCATTGCTTTTTTTCTTCACGTTGCCGATTTTGGCTGTCGGGTCCGGGTACTCGATCCGGTGATGAAAGATGGCGTTTAATATCTTGGTAAAACTGACCTCGATTAAATTCAGGTCTTTTAGGGTCAGACCGCATTCATCCAGTTGCCCGTCTGAAAAGGCATTCTGGATAATTTTTTTAACCAGGCCCTGAAGGCGGGACGGCGTCGGGTCCACCAGGGTCCTGGAAGCGGCTTCGGTTGCATCGGCCAGCATAACCAGCCCGGCCTCGCGGGTTTGAGGTTTGGGGCCGGGATACCGAAAGTCCTGCATGGAGACCTGATTCGGATCTCCCCCTTTCAACTCGACCGCTTTCTGATAAAAATAAGAAATTAAACTGGTCCCATGATGCTGATTGATGATATCCACGATAGGAGTCTCCAGTTTAACCTGCCGGGCCATTTCCAGCCCGTCCTTGACATGGCCGATTAAGATCAGGCTGCTCATGGACGGGGCCAGTTTTTCATGTTTGTTTTCACCGCCGAGCTGGTTTTCAATGAAATAAAGAGGCTTGGGAATCTTGCCGATATCGTGATAATAGGCGCTGACCCTGGCCAGCAGGGACTTGGCCCCAATGGCTTCGGCAGCCGCCTCGACCATATTCCCGACAATGACGCTGTGGTAATAGGTCCCGGGGGCCTTGAGCATCAATTCCCGCATCAGGGGTTGATCCATATTGGCTTTTTCCAACAAGGTCATGTCCGTGGTATACCCGAAGATCTTTTCCACCAGGGGGCTGAATCCGGTCACCACAATCCCGGCCATGATGCCGCCCAGCAAGGCGAATAGAAGGTTCAGGGGCGTTTCAAACTGGATCAATCTGCCGTTCATGATTTGGCGGGCCAAGGCGCTGGCCATATTGATCAACCCTAAGGCTCCTCCCAGATGGATCAGATCCCAGCGATTGTGGCAGATATTTTGACAGCGGGAGGCATAGAGGCCCCCAATGGTAAAGTAGAGGGCCAAACCCGGACCCCCTTCCAGAAATAAAACCACCGGAAAGGCCTGGATCAGGGCAAACAGGATAGCCGGCATGGGTCCCAAAACCAGCCCCACCAGCATCGGGGCCGCCGCCAAAGGTATGGCCAGGAGGACATTTTGAGGATTAATATTCGCCAGGCCGCCGACCAGAATTTGGGAGACGAAGTCGGCGGTCCGGATGCTAAGAAAAGATGCGGCCAGCAGGGACGTTAAAAAAATCAGGTCCCGCAAACTATCGGTCAGGATCCTCCCCCCCCGCAACACATTATGATAGACCATAAAGACGAACAATCCCCAGAGCAGTGCCAGACCGATCGAGGTGGATAGGGCTTCCCGTCCGGTTTGGCTTCTGGTGGCCATCCGGATTTTGGCTAACTGGTTCTCATTAATCCTTTCCCCTTCCCGGACAATGACTTCTCCCCTTTTAATTTGAAACAGCACCGGGCGCACTTCCTGAACCGCCTTACTTTTTCGATCCTGGGTCTCGGCGGCATTTAAAATGAGATTGGGGACGATCATTTTTTGGGCCAGGCCGACGGCGACCCTCCTCATGGGCCGATTCTCCCCGGTGAAGATATAGGCGGATCTTTTATCAATCTGATCTCGGGCTTCATTCGGGTCCGGAAATCTTTCCAGTTCTTTAACTCGAAGCTCTTGTTTGGAAGGCAACTTTCGAATAATGATCCCCTTCCCCTGCTCGTTCATCAAGAGCATTTTATTATTGACTACTCCTACACCCAAAATGGGTTGAACCAGTTGGATCAGGTTTTTTTCAAAGGTCTCGGAGAATCGGTCCCGGAGCAAAGCCGAAAATTCTTCCGGGCTGATTTCAATCCCCCAGATTTTCTCCAGTTCGCGGCGCTTCTCTCTTTCTCCGTTGGATAACCCGGAGGCTGTTTTTTGCAGGCCGGCCCGTAAGGCCTGAAACCCTTGCCGGATCCGCTTGTGCAATTCCTCTCCGGCTCTTTCATCAAAATCATAGAGGACTAAAGTGCCGTGGGCTGTTTCCTGTCGTTTTATTTCGGTGCCCTCCCCATCCTCTACCAACATATCCCGGGTGGCCTTGACCTCAAAAGAAACCGTCTCGCCGATCCGGTAGGTATGGGTCGGGATAAAAAGACTGGGGGCATTAACCAGGGCCAAAAAAAGACAGAAGAGAAATAAGATGAAAAATTTTTCCCGCGAAAGAGAAAGAAGCGTTGTCCAGACCTGTTTTAGTTGATCTTTAAGCGGTACCTGTTTGGGCCCCGGTAAACGGGGAACCCGGGAAGATCGTAATTTGGCTTCCTTGTCTGATTTTTCCACGCCGGTCTCTCCCCGCCCCTGTTCAATTCTTTTGCTTTTTTTTCTCCAAGGCTTCATAGGCCTCGATGATTTCCTGAACCAAAGGATGGCGGATGACATCCCTTTTGGAGAAAGTTACAAAAGCAATCCCTTCGACCCCTTGCAGCAGCCCCTGGGCCTCGACCAATCCGGAAGTCTTACCCTCGGGCAGATCGATCTGGGTAATATCCCCGGTAATGACGGCCTTGGAGCTGAATCCCAGTCGGGTCAGAAACATCTTCATCTGTTCCGTGGTGGTATTCTGGGCTTCATCCAGAATGACGAAGGAATCGTTCAGCGTGCGGCCTCTCATAAAGGCCAAGGGTGCCACCTCGATAACCCCGCGCTGAACCAGTTTAGAGGCCTTTTCAAAATTCATCATATCATAAAGGGCATCGTATAAGGGGCGAAGATAGGGATTGACCTTTTCGTAGAGATCGCCGGGAAGAAACCCCAGTTTCTCCCCCGCTTCCACGGCCGGCCTGGCCAGGACAATCCGGATCACCTCGTTCTTCATCAGGGCCGCAATAGCCATGGACATGGCCAAGTAGGTTTTTCCGGTACCGGCCGGCCCGATTCCAAAAACAATATCAAAGTTTCGGATGGCTTCGATGTAATCCTTCTGGGTCTGAGTCTTGGGCGTGATAATCCGTTTCTGGGAGGTCACAAAAACCGCGTCCAGGAAGACATCCTGGAGACCGGCCTCTCCATTTTCCCGGAGAAAGCGGATGGCATAATCAATATCGTTGCCGTAAAGCGGATAGCCTTTTTCCAAGAGACGATAGAGTTCGGAAAACAACCTCCGAGCCAGCACCACATCGGGTTGGTCCCCGCGGATCTGAAGGGCATTGCCTTTGGTGGAAAGACGGAGCCCCAGCCGCTGCTCAATTAATTTAATGTGTTGATTATGTTCCCCGAACAGAGTCTGAGCCAGTTGGTTGTTTTCAAAGCTCAGTCTTTCCACAGCCTCGGAATCTCCGATTTCAAAAGTCAACGGCTTTCCCATCCCTTAAGTTTCAGATGATCCTAATCAAACCTCCCCAGGAAGGAAGGCCTCATACCCACCGGCCTGATCTGACTGAAAACCGGGGGGCTTTAGGTTAATGATCTGTATTATAGCATATTTTTTTTAATCCATATTATTTTTAACCCCTTCGAGCCGACCCGCGGCCGGATCCGGGGGAAGCCCGCCTACTAAAATCCTTGACTAATCGCCTTCCCTTTGTTACCAGAATAGAAGGGTCCCTTTCATTTGATTTCATCCCGGCGTGCCGAGGACCGGGGGCCCTTGCTTGTTGGGCAAATTCTTAGGGGTTACGAGGGCACTTCCTCGACAAGAGGATCCGGAAAGGGGTTTTGATGAATTTGTTTGATATCGGCATCCTGCTGGTCATGGCCCTTTTTACCGTACGCGGTTTCGTCCGGGGGATTATTCAGGAGGCGGCCACACTGATCGGCGTCATTGTAAGCTTTTTTTTGGCCGCCTTCTATTACAGTCAGGCCGCCCGTCTTCTGGCCTCCACCTTTCCCAATCACCATATTTTGCTGTCTTTCTTTTGCTTTGTCTTCCTCTTTGGCTTTTGCTGGCTGCTGTTTCATTTTCTGGGGATCATGGCCAAAAAGATGGTCCGTTTGACTCTCCTGGGCTGGGTCGACCGGGGCTTTGGCGGGGTTTTCGGCCTCCTCAAGGGGGCTATTATCATCTTTATCCTGGTCTCTCTTTTGACCTTTTTTATGCCCAAGAGCAAAACCATTGTCGGCAACTCCCGCTTATATCCCCAGGTCCTGGCCATTAACCAGAAGCTTACCCTCCTAATCCCCTCCCGGGTATCGGAAGATTATTTTGCCAGGAAAAGGGAACTGCGGGAATACTGGGAAGCCAAGGAACAAAATATTCGAAAATTACAGCGACTCCCCCTGAATGACAAATCCAAATAAATCCCCCGTAACCCTGGATGATCTCAGGGCCTTGATGGCCCGCTTGCGCAGTCCGGAAGGCTGTCCCTGGGATCGGAAGCAGGACCGACATAGTTTAAAAATATATCTCCTGGAAGAAGGCTATGAACTGGCCGAGGCCCTGGATCATGGGGACCCGGAGGAGGTTAAGGAAGAATTAGGGGATCTGTTATTCCAAATCGTCTTTCTTTCAGGCTTGTATGAGGAACAGGGGGACTTTGATCTCCCCCAGGTCCTTCAAACCATTTATCAGAAGATGGTCCGCCGCCATCCCCACGTTTTCGGCGATCAGAGATGGAAAAACCCGGAAGAGGTCGTTCAAGGCTGGCAGGCCATTAAAGCCCAAGAAAAAGACCAGGCGGATCCTTTCGTATCCGTTCCCGTGGCCCTGCCCTCTCTCTTAAAAGCCCACCGGATTTCCCAGAGAGCGGCCGGCCTTGGTTTTGATTGGCCTGATATAGCCGGGGTAATCGAAAAAGTTAAAGAGGAACTGGGAGAATTGGAAGAGGCTATACGGGATAACAACCTGCCGGCCGCCCAAGAAGAATTAGGGGATCTCCTTTTCACCGCGGTCAATCTGGGCAGGTTTTTAGGGATCCAGGCGGAAAATGCCTTGAGGCTGACCCTGCAGAAATTTTTAAAACGGTTTCGGGCCATGCTCTCCGACCCTCGTTTCCAAGACAAAAAATCCTCTCTTTCCCTTGAGGAATGGGAGGATTTGTGGAACCGCTCCAAGGAGGAAGGGTAAGAATTTTAAATCCACCAGATGAAAAGGTTGCTCAGTAAAGAGTCTGAAGGAAGAAAAAGTTCTTTCTAAATAACCCGTTGCACCACCAAAGACTCTCAGGGGTTGGTGTTGCCTTTATCCTTCTCGATTTCCTTGGGGGAAGGGGGATTTTCATCTTCCTGGCCGCTGACGCTGCTCTTGAATTCCCGGATGCTTTTCCCCAGGCCCTTCCCGATTTCGGGCAGTTTTTTGGCCCCGAAAATAAACAGGGCGATACCCAGAATAATAATTAATTCTTGTGTTCCAAGACCAAACATGGCGTTTCCTTACGGCAAGAGGTTAACAGCAGTCTTCTATTTTTAGTGTTGGGGATTTTCAAGGTCCTTTTTCGTCCGCAGGGATACCACCGTTAAGGTTACCCCCAGAACAACCAGGACCAGGTAGGCCAGGCCGAGGAAAAAAGCATGGCCTAAATCCCAGGGTACCTCCCAGGGGATTATGCTCCAAATGCTGTGGGTGCTGAATGATCCGGTCATGGACCCCTCCTCATCGCTGTTGATATGAGAGTATTTTTAACAGAAATTTACGGTCCTGTCAACTTTTTCTTGACAGAATTTCCGGGTTTGATTATATGAGGTACATTCGAGGGAATATCCGTTAGTCCCTTGTCCCTCGATTCACCTTTACCTAAGGATAATTAACGAGAAATTAAAGAGTTAAGGAGAAGGGAGGTGAAGAGAAGAATGAAAAAAAGCTTGGCTATTTTATCGATTTTAACGGCTTTTGTTTTTTCCTTGGGCATGATGGCCTGGGTCTATGCCGCCGATCAGAAGGCTGCCGACAGCTTTAAGATTGACAACGATAAAGCCCTTTTTAAGGACGGTAAGCGCACCAAACCGGCGGTGGAATATTCCCATAAGAAGCATGAAGTTGATTATAAAATTGCCTGCACCGAATGCCACCATGTCTATAAGGATGGGAAAAACACCTGGAAAAAGACCGACAAAGTCCAGAAATGCAGCGAGTGCCACAAGGTTGCCGACCAGGGCAAAACCTTGAGCTTACAGAACTCTTTCCACAAGAACTGCAAGGACTGCCACACCAAGATGAAGACCGAAGGCAAGAAAACCGGGCCCACCCTCTGCGCCCAGTGCCATCCGGTTGAGAAAAAGTAACCGAGGATAGTTAAGAGAATAAAAAAGGCCTATTTGGCGCAATCCAAATAGGCCTTTTTTATTCTCTTCCCGTTATAGGTGGTAAGAATAGCCCCTTAAACAATCATTCCCAGAAGGTTCTTCCCCTCGTCCGATTCGAGGTGGGATCTGGATATCGGGTTTGAGGATAGATCTTAAACTTCTTTTACGGTTATGGCCCCGGCCTCGCAGACCTCGATGCAGCTTTCACAGCCCAAACACTCATCCCCCCGGATGGGAACGGCCTTGCCGTCTTGGAGTTCATAGACATCAACGGGACAAACTTCAACACATTCTTCGTCGCCCACACATTTGTCGGGATCAACCTCTACCTGAAACATAAATTCATCTCTTCCTTCATTATAGGGTTTTAACTATGGGTTAGACCATCTGGTGGAGAACTATAAGCTATTGTCAAAAAAAGTGTCAAGCAAAAATGCCGGCCGACCTCCCCGGCCTCTCTTAATCGAAGAATCCGGGATCATAGGCCGCCGGGTCCGAATAGGACCGTTCCTTAACACATTGTTATCGTTCAAAAGTTGTGGCATTATATTTGTGATACCCGATGGAAAGGGACCGGGGGTCTTGATTTCAAGGATTGTCCGCCGAAACGCCGGCAGCCTGACCCCGGGCAGGAAGTTTATAATGGGGTTAAGAAACAGGCCAACACCAAAGCGATTTATCGGCTTGGGTGAATGCCCGGCTATTAACCAACTTAGAAATTCGGGCCGGGTTGGGGCTACGGATACCCTTTCGGGCAACCTTGGAATCAAGACCCCCGGTCCCCAAGTCAGTCAATAATACGCCAGTGCCATAACTTTTGAACGTTACCAAAACACTACTTGGGCTAAAGGGGCCGCTTCCAGTCCGGATTCTTGTAAGGCCTCTCTGATGGCCTTAGCCAGTTTCCAGGCCCCCGGCGTATCCCCATGGATACAAAAGGTATCGGCTTTAAGGCTGATTTCCCGCCCCTCGATGGTTATTAGCCTGCCTGTTTTAAGAATACGGACGACCCTTTCTTTTACCTGTTCCACATCATGGATCAAGGCTCCGGCCATCGAGCGGGGCGCCAGCCGGCCATCATTTAAATAAGCCCGGTCCGGGAAGGCTTCCTGGGCTATCCTAACCCCGGAAGAGGCGGCCATTTGGGCGCCCGGAGATCCGGA
Source organism: uncultured delta proteobacterium (assembly GCA_963711835.1). GTDB lineage: Bacteria > Desulfobacterota > RBG-13-43-22 > RBG-13-43-22 > RBG-13-43-22 > CAVQFQ01. The sequence continues at coordinate 226,423 of CAVQFQ010000021.1, forward strand.
AAGCATCACCAGGATCAGCTCCGGATTAAAAATTCTGACCGCTTCAATCACTTCCCGGGCCGTTTTTTCATCCCGGGCCGCCAGATTATAAAGAGCCCCATGGGGTTTGACATGCTGCAAGATCATCCCGGAAGCCTTTGCGAAAGCATCCAGGGCCCCTATCTGGTATAAAAGGTAATTTTTTACTTCACCGGGAAAGGTTTCCAGGTTCCGGCGTCCGTATCCGCAAAGATCCGGATAGCCGGGATGGGCACCCACGGCCACTCCGTGTTCCTTGGCCAGCTGAACCGTTTTGGCCATGATCATGGGATCACCGGCATGAAAGCCGCAGGCGATGTTGGCTGAGGTGACATACTCGATAATCTTCTCGTCCTCCCCGATCCGGTAAGAGCCGAAACTCTCTCCCATATCGCAATTGATATCTATCTTCATCTCAGAACCCTCTTTAGATCGCGAAAGCGATTGCTGGTTTTGCCCGGAGAATAGCCTGCCCCGTAGGTATTAATACGGTGTCCTCCGGGCAAAAATAATGGTCCTCCGACGCCTGCCCCGCAAACGCAACTGACCGGGGTCCGTGTGGGTCGGTGGCAAAAAAATTTAGTTATTATTCCTCTCCCCAAACCCTTCGACTGCGAATTATTTTCTTTTTTACCGTGGCCCAGGTTTTGGTGTTCAAGAAGGATTCCGGCCAGCGATTTATCATACGCTCGAACATCTCGAAGGGAACGGCAAAGGTGAGTTCGTCGGCCTTGAGAAATTTACGGTCCGAGGGGTCCCAGCCGCCCAGGACGGCCTTCAGTTTCCCCTGGGAAAGATAGCGCAACGGCCAGGTCACAATATTGGAGCATCCCGCCCCGAAAGGGGAAGAAACGGCCTCAAAGTCATTGGTTACGAAGGTGGCCAATTGGTTCAGCCCGCAGAGAATTTCACCCCGGGCAAAAAAGATCACTACCTCGGGCTGTTCATCCGGACTGAACCGGCTAATCCCCTTGAAGACACAATAGCGTTTCGGGGCCGGCCGTGGATCGATGGTCTCAAAGAATCGGCGGGTCACTTCAGCCGACTCCAGGTAGTGCTCCCCTTCCACCTGGTTGGGGATACCCGTTGAAACATAGTAGGTGATAAATTCCAACTGGGGTTTTAAAAAACCAAGATAAAAAGCCCCGCCCAGACAACCAAAGCGCTCCCGGTCAAAGGTTGCCGCCTGTTTCATCCGCCGGGCCCGCCAGATGTTCCCGATAACGCATGAGAATTGACCGAAGAGTTCTCCCCAGTTCACCTCCCCCCGTGCTTCGGCCTCCGCCGTAGGCAACGATCCGGCCTTTGGTGAAAAGCCTCCCTGAGGGGCCTGGTCGGTATAGAACATACCAAACGGTTCTTCCGTTAATCCCAGGACTTCCAAAAAGCCGCTCAGACCTTCCTTAATCTTTTCTTCCATAACTAGTCCTTTCTTCTTTGGATCCCCGGTTATTCCTGAGTTGGTTTTTTAAGGTCACTCGGTTTTCTTCCACCTGTAGAAGAAAACCGAGTGAACCAAAATTTAGAATAGACCGGGGGAGAAGTCAATCTATTGCGGCAGTTTCTTTTTATTTGACTTCCCCAAAGCAGGTTTTTAAGATGGCAAAAAAGAGGGAATTATTAATGTCGAACAGGACCCAACAAAAACTTATGTCCCTTTCAGAAGCAATCGCCCGTTTTGTATCCCCGGGGAAATCCATCACCTTAGGGACCTCTCTGGAAGGGTTGATCCCTTTTGCGGCCGGGCATGAAATAATTCGCCAGGGCCTTCAGGACCTGACCCTGATCGGGCCTATTTCCGATGTGCTTTTCGACCAGCTCATCGGAGGAGGCTGCGTCTCCAAAATCCGAGCCGCTTGGGTTGGGAATGTCGCCACCGGCATCGGCTACCACTTCCGAAGGGCTGTGGAGCAGAGTCTCCCCCACCCCATTGAAGTGGAAAACCATTCCAACTTCTCCATTGCCCTGGGGCTTCATGCCGGGGCCTTGGACGTCCCCTATTTGCCCTGCCGCAGTCTCTTGGGATCCGACATCATTCGAGACAACCCTCATTTTAAGGAGTCCCTCTGTCCTTTCAGCGGCGAAAAATTGCTGCTGGTGCAGGCCCTTTGTCCTGATCTGGCCATCGTCCATGTTCAAAGGGCCGATCCCCAGGGGAATGCCCATCTCTGGGGCAACATGGGCGTAACGGTTGATGCGGCCAAGGCCAGCCGGGAGGTGATCGTCATCGCCGAAGAAATCGTCGATCCCGAAGTGATTCGGAGCGATCCCAATCGCACCGTTATCCCCGGATTTATCGTCTCAGCCGTGGTCGAAGAGCCTTGGGGCGCCCACCCCTCGGCCGTCCAGGGGTACTATGGGCATGATGACCCGGTTTATGTGGACTATGCTCAGCAGACGCGGACCCTCGCCGGGAGCCGGGAATGGTACCAAAAATGGGTCTACGGTGTGATGGACCGGAAGGACTATTTAAAACTGATTCCGCAAAAGCAGTTAAAGGGTCTTCAGGTCAAAAAATCCGCCCCCGCGGCCTTTACTGAATTCGGGTATTAAGGAACTATGAAAAAGGAAGTCTATAAAGCCCTGGAAAAGATCGTCGGTCCCCAGCACATCTCCGATCGGGATACCGACCTCCAGTGCTACAGTTACGATGCCACCCAGATCAGCGTTCGCCCGGAGGCGGTGATCTTTCCCGAAGGCGCCTCGGAAATCAGCCGGATCATGGTCCTGGCCAACCGGCATCGTTTTCCGGTTGTCCCCCGCGGCGCCGGCTCGGGTTTCAGCGGCGGTTCGGTGCCGATTCAAGGAGGATTGGTGCTTGTCCTGCTGCGTCTCAACCGGATAAAAAAAATCGATACCAGTAATTTCCTGGCGGTGGTCGAACCCGGGGTCATCACTAAAGATTTCCAGCAGGCGGTTGAGGCCCTAAGGCTTTTCTACCCGCCCGATCCCTCCTCGCTGGCTTTTTCCAGCCTGGGGGGCAATGTGGCCGAGTGCGCCGGCGGAGGCCGGGCCGTCAAATACGGGGTAACCAGGGATTATGTGCTCGGGCTGGAAGTAGTCTTGCCGACCGGTGAGATAATCAAGACCGGGGTCCGGACCGCCAAAGGTGTGGTGGGCTATGATCTGACGCGGTTGTTGATCGGCTCGGAAGGCACCCTGGGGGTGATCACTGAAATCACGGTTAAGCTCCTGCCCAAGCCTGAATCTACAAAAACCATCCTGGCCTTTTTTGACCGGCTGGCCCTGGCCACCCAGGCCGTAGTTGAACTCTTTCAATCCGGTGTCCTGCCCTCCATCCTCGAATTGATGGACCAGCCCTCCATCAAGGTCGTTGAGGAATATCTTCATCTCGGATTGCCCACCAAAGCCCAAGCGCTTCTTTTGATAGAGATAGACGGCCAAGAAGAATCCATTTCCAGCCAGGCCAAATCCATTCAACAAACCCTGGAACGACTGGAAGCCACAGGGTTCCGAATGGCCTCTTCGGCCCAAGAGGCGGATGAGTTGTGGAAAGCCCGCCGGGCCATCTCACCGGCCCTCTTTCGTCTCAAACCCAACAAGATCAATGAAGACATCGTCGTGCCCCGGGATAAGATCCCGGAGGCCATTGAGCGGTTTCAAGAAATCGGTTCCCGTCTGGGATTGTTGATCGTCAGTTTCGGCCATGCCGGGGACGGCAACATCCATGTCAATGTCATGTACGACGCCGAAAATCCGGAGGAGGACGCCAAGGCCAAAACCGCTGTCGATGAAATCTTCAGGACGGTTATGGCCCTGGGTGGGACCCTCTCCGGTGAACACGGCGTCGGTTTGACCAAAGCGCCCTATCTTTCGATGGAATTGGATCCGGTTTCCATAGCCCTGATGAAAAAGATCAAATCCCTCTTTGATCCCAACAATATATTGAATCCCGGCAAGATCTTCGTTTGATATATCAGTCGGCCTTCGTGGCGGCCTTAGGGCCAGCAAAAGGAAGAGGTTAATGATATGATGAAAGTGGGAATTATCGGTGCCGGGACTATGGGGCCGGGCATTGCCCAATGCTTCGCCGTCAAAGGCTGGAAGGTGGCTCTTTACGACCTTAAGCCGGAAGCGCTTCAGACTGCCCTGTCCCGGATACATTCCAATCTGGAGGTCTTTATAGAAGCCGGCCTCCTGTTCCCGGAAGCAGCCGAAGCCGCCCTGAATCAAATCACCATGAAGGACGATCTTGCTTCCGCGGTTCAAGGGGCTGTCCTGGTCGTCGAGACGGTCAATGAGGACCTGGATCTTAAACAGCGTCTCTTGGCCCAATTGGAGGAACTGGTCGCCTCGGATACTATTCTCTTGACCAACACCTCGGCCTTGAGCATTGGTTCCATCAGCCAAGGTTTAAAACACCCCGAACGGGTGATAGGCACCCATTTTTGGAACCCGCCGCAAATCCTGCCCTGTGTCGAGGTCATTAAGAGTCCTTACACTTCAGACGAAGTGTTTAATAAGGTGGTTTCCCTGATGGCCGATCTGGGAAAAGAACCCATCCGGGTTCTCAAAGATGTGCCGGGCTTTGTCGGCAACCGCATGCAGCATGTCCTGCAGCGGGAGGCCATGGATCTGGTGGATCAGGGGATTGCTTCGCCCGAAGATGTTGACCGGGTGGTCAAATTCGGCTTCGGTTTGAGACTGGCCTTGATGGGACCCCTGGAGCGGGCCGACCTGGGGGGCTTAGACATCACCTACCAGGTCCAGAAATATCTTCTGCCTTTTCTGTGTAATGAAACGCGGCCCTCACCCTTATTGACCCAGAAAGTGGCTGCCGGCCATCTGGGCGCAAAAACAGGCCAGGGCTATTTCCCCTGGCCGGAAGAAAAAAAAGAACAGGCGGTCCGGGAAAGAGACCGCCTGCTGCTGAATCTTCTTCAACTCATAAAACAGCTGTAACCCCTTCTGCAAAAATGGAAGGACTTTTTCCCGGCTTCGTTACCGCAAACCGTCTTCGCCCTTAGCCTCTTCCTTTTTAAGCCCCCCCACCCGCGCATGGGGCCGGCCCCCGTCCGTGACGGCCACGGCCAGGACGATCTCATCGGACTTGGGGGCATCGCCGATGGAAACCGTCAGGCCGTCGAAATGGGATCGGACAAAGGCCGCATCTTTATAGTGGACCGGGATATCAATAGTATCTCCCATTTTTCCGATCTTTTTGACCGAGGGGATGATGGCCTTGCCGCCGCCCACGGCATTCCTTAAGGGTGTGCCCAATTTGGGATGGAGCAGGGCGGCGGCATGTTCCAGTTCACCTTTTTCCCCGACTATGGCGGCCTTGCCGTAGCTTTCCGGCTTCCGGTCTTTTCCCAGGGCCTCGACCGCCTTCTCGGACAAAATCCGGCCGATCTCTTCGCTAAAGTCTATTAGAGGATTCAGGTCCTCCTGGTACCTCCCGGCATAAGGATTCTTCAAGACCGCCAAGGCCGCCACCTTCCTTATCGGTTTTAAAGCCTTTTTTCCGCCGTCTGAAAATATTTCCTCAATGATGGTAACGAGTTTCCTGATTTCAATTTCCATGATCCACCTCCAACTGTATGGTTTTACTATGGTGTAGAGTGGAGACGATTATCCCTTTAAGAATGATTACGGCTTCGCTGATAGCGCCTTCCAGCTTCAGCCTTGAGGCCGCTTGCAGACCCTCCTCCAGGGCGGCTTGGACCTGTTCGTCTTTCAACTCCCCAACCTGAACCGTTACCAGCTCATCGGGAATGTCGGTCCGGGGGTCCAGATTTTCAGCCCTCTGACGTATAATTCCCGGGGCCTTCACATTGGTCCGATTGCAGATAAAAGTGGCGGCCGCATCGGCCAGAGCCGACTTTTCCGCTATAACCGTTCCCATTTCTGCAATCCCCAGGGTAAAGCTTCTCCCGCCAAATCCGCTGGTAGCCACTCCGAACTCTTTTAAAGCCCCGATCCGAAGGGTATAAGGCAACCCTCGACCCAATTGGATATCTCCCAGTCCGATTCGCAGCGTTCTTCTTCTTTCATTCCAGATGGATATGTCGCCGCCATTATTTACCGAAACATAATCCAAACCCTGCTCCTTGAGATCGGCGACCAGTCGATCGGCCACCGCACCGGCCACAGCCGCCATAGGCGTCAAGGAGCCTTCATCGACCCTCTTGACGGCCTCAACCATATTTCGCCCGACGGCAGGCAGATGATCCATCTTTTTAATTTTGTATGCCTTTTGCCTGAGGATTGGCAGGCAGTCCCTGATTTCCTCCAAAATACTTCGTATCTTCTGTTCCAGGTCATCCCGGGAAAACTCGAAAGGGATCCCCTCTCTTTCCCCGGTGACAACAACGCTGACCGGACCAACTTCAACAAAAAACCATAGTGGTACTAGCGGCATAGCTGCAAAAAATCCGAAATATCGAACTCCGAATTTCGAAAAAATTCAATGCCAAGACACGAAGTCAATATCATTGTTTCGAGTTTTAATTGGCAATTGAACTGTTTCGAAATTCGAATCGGATTCCAATTATGCTCTGTCCACTCTAAAGCGGCTTTACAACACTATCTCACACCCATCACTTTAATACTTCCTCCACCGGCCGAACCGCTTCGATATGACCGCCGATCTTCTTGAAAGTCTTCAGGGTCATAGTATATTCAATGGGGAGGACGAAGGAAGGTGTAGGGGTCAAGTAAATACTTCCGTATTTTATCCGGGCCACATCCACCAGAAAATTGATTCCGCCTCCGGGAAAGATGAATGGCCGGGCTCCACCGATGGTGACCCTCACGCGGCCTTCATGAACAGCCCGGGTCAGCTTAATCGGATTCTTGGTCACACCGGCCCGGGCCGATCCACCCACACCGGCAGCAAAGACGGCGCTGACTGTGGACCTTTCGCAGGAATTCCGCAACACCTCAATGAATTTTTTGGCTTCCGGCGAGGCTTCTTCCTTAACCAATCGGCCGTTTTTCATCCGGTAAAAAGCAAATTTACGCCCTGTGGTCTCCGTAATAAGCAGGGTCATCCCCTCAGCGCATTTATGGGGATCAATATCTTTGATGACCTCGAGGGGATTTTCGATATTCGTCCCTCCCCATCCGCTGCCTTTCTCGAGGAAATAGCGCCCATCGGTGCTTTTCCGTCCCTTGATGGCGATCCCGGACCTCGGTTTGTTCAAATAGCGTCCTGAAAAGTGTTCGCTGAATAATCCGGTAATGTGGCCGTCAAGCACCACCACTTCATCAGCGGCCTTGAACATATAGGGGGCAAAAAGGCCGGTGGTGGCGCTTCCGCAGCCCACCCGCATCTTTTTCTCAGAAAGGCCGTTTACTTTCGGGGCCTGGCCCAAAGCCAGTTCCACCACGGCGCCATCCTCGACCTCGAACCGGACTTTCTTTCCCTGCAAGATTTCAAAAATAGTCTTGGCGGCAAAGAGCCCATCCGAAGAGGTTAGTATGTTAACACCTCCCAGCGAGAGCATCTTGGACCCGTATTCCTCGGTACAGAGGTGGCCCACCTGCCTTTTGCCCCGTCGCCGGACATAGACCTTCTTGCCTTCCTGTCCCAGGAAAAGGTCGGTATCGATTTTTAACTTCAGGCCGCTGTAACTCAGCGGGGCCTCGGTTACAACCGTAATGATATCCAGGCCATCCCGTACCCCACTGACGATTAAGGGAGAAGGTCTAAAATCAGGATAGGTCGTTCCCGACCCGATCCCAGTGATCAAGGGTTGCTCGATGGTTTTATCGTCTGTCCCTTTGACTAGTTCCGCCACTTCTTCAAAGGTATGCACCCGGCCTTTCCGGGTGATCAGACCTTTTTCATTGCTGTAGCGGAGGCAAGCCCCCAAGGCCCCGTCTGGAATCCGGCACATGATGGGGCAGGCTGTACACATGGGCTTGTCTTCTGCCGGTTCAGGGCTTAGAACCCCTTCGGGACAGACCTTCATGCAGGTCCGGCATTCGACACAGCCTTCATGGATTTTTATTTTTTTATTTTCAACAGCGATCAGACCGAGAGGGCAGACTTCCTCGCAAAATTTGCAGCCCTTGCATTTTTGAAGGTCAACAATCATAAAAAGGCCCCATAATTTTCCTTAGCTTCTTTCTTTACCGAGTTTTAGAATTTATTTCTAACATTGGGACCGACATAACCTTTAAATCCGAAACAAGCACGAAGGTCCAAAATTTAAATTACCAAAACAAAAACTTTTAAAATTTTGAGATTTGGTCATTTGAATTTGTTTCGGATTTCGATATTCGGGTTTCGAGTTTTAAGTCGCTTTTCTATTTGGAGGCGGTGTATTCCGGCTCACCTGGGTCTTTATAAGGCCATCAATCAAGACCATGGCGATCCCCGGGATATCCCCGGCCTCGATGGCCTCTTTGGCATCTTTCCCGACCGAACCCATAGGGGCGTCAATAATCTGCAGATCGGCTTCGTCCCCAGCCTTGATCCTGCCGTGAGGCAACGAAAAAACGTGCTGGGTGTTTCCCGTGGCCAGGCATACAGCCGCTTCCGCCGGGATATCGCCCAAGGCCGAGAGAAAATTGACCATCCTCCAAATCCCCAAGGGGATGACGCCGGTGCCGGAGGGCGCATCATTGCCGAGGATAAGCCTGGATAGGATCTCTTTCTCTTTCATATACCTTGCAATTCCAAGGGCCGTCTTGGGATTGCCACAATGCACAATCTCTATGGCACAGCCGGTCTTATCAATCACCCGTCGGGCCTCATCCAGAGAGATACTCGTAGGCCCCCCATTTAAATGACAAGCCACGGTAGGATTGGCTGTCAGGACATCATCGCAGGTAACGGTGGCGCTGCCGGGAATGGAGGTGCCGCCCACATGCATCAGGACCTTCATGCCGACCTTCTTGGCCCATTCTACCATGATTTTAGCCTCTCCGGCAGCCTTTACGCTGCCGAGGCCAATCTCCCCCACCAGCCAGACACCGTTTTCGGCGAGCTCTTTGAAGTCTTCTTCGATCAAGCCCTTTTCCAGAATCAGGGCCCCGCCGTAGACCTTCACACCCGAGGGTCTCAGTTTGGCAAAAGATTTCTGGGCCAGGACGGCCAGGGCCTTTGTTCCGGCCCGGTCAGTGGGCCGCCCGGGCAGATGGACCTCCCCGGCTGAGATCATGCTCGTGACACCGCCGTGCAGGCTGCTGTCGATAAAACTCAACTGGTTCTGCCTGGGGGTAAAGTCCCCGAAGACCGGATGGGCATGGGAATCAATGAAGCCCGGGCAGACTGTCATCCCATTGGCATCAATGGTCTTTCCCGCCTCGAAGGAATTGCCTCTTCCAATGGCTTTAATTTTCCCATCCTCGATGAGAATAGAGGCCGGCCCTTCTATCAATGGATTGTTCAAATCGCCGGTAAAAATGGTCCCGATATTCGTGATGCTTAAACTGCTCATCTTCACTCCTTTTAAAATGTTTTTTTGACCGTTTCCCCAAAAAGGCTGAATCAGATTTGCAGCCACCTTTAATTTCTCCCGAAGGGGGAGCGGTTTTCCCTTGCCGGCCCTCTCACCGGCAAGGGAAAAAATCTATCTTCTCTGCGTCCTTTGCGTCTTTGCGGTGAAAAGATCTGTTTCTCCTAACACGGCCTGTTCTTTTTCTTTTCCAGCAGCCCTTTCAGCCTTTCCATGTCGCACGGCAGCTCAAAGGGCCTTACACCCACGGCATCCTTAATCGCATTGATGATGCTGGCGGCCTGAGGGATGAGAGCCGGTTCCCCGACGCCTTTAGCGCCGAAAGGACCGCTCGGTTCTTCATCCTCGACGATAAAGACCTCCATCTCCGGCATATCCAAGGCCGTCGGCAGGTAATAGGTATTAAAGGACTCCGTCTGGAAAGGCTTGTACTCCTCCATCAAAGCCAGCCCAATCCCCATGGCAATCCCACCATAGATCTGCCCCTGGGTGGCCTTCACATTGATGGCCTGGCCGACATCGTGAGCCGCGTAGACCTTGGCAACCCTGCAAGCACCGCTGATCTCATCCACCTCCACTTCGGTCATGTGGGCGGCAAAGGCATAGGTGGCATAGGGGCTTCCCTGGCAGGTCCGAGGATCGAGGGCTGTGGTAGGCGGGTCAAAGAAACTCTCGAAAATCAATGAGCGGCGGTCTTTCATAGAATTCACAATCTCCTTCAATCGCCGTCCCTGATAATAACCTTCCGCTTCCAAAAAGACCCTCAGGTCCTTAGCCGCATTAAAAACGGCCCTTCCGGATATGTAGGTCTGACGGCTGGCGGAAGATGAACCGGCATCCCGCGATGTATCGGTATCCCCCCGGACCAGGTTAATTTTTTCGCCTTCCAATTCAAGAACCCGGCAGGCGATCTGGGTCAGGACCGTATCGGATCCCTGTCCAATCTCGCAGACGCCGGTGTGCAGGGCCACCTGGCCGTCATCGGTCAGAGAAAGCGTTGCGCTGGAAGGATTGGATACCCCGGTGTTGCCGATGCCGTAGAACATACTGCCTAATCCAAAGCCCCTATTATCCACGGTCTTTTGCCGCTTTCTCCAGAAGGGTTCGATCCGTTTCAGGGTTTCCAAATAACCCACGCTATTCTCCAGAACCTGGGAGGTGGCGGTCAGGGATCCTTTTCTCAAACCGTTCTTGATTCGAAGATCCAGGGGATCGATTTCAAGGGCGGAGGCCAGCTCATCCATCTGGGCCTCATGGGCAAAGGCCAGTTGCGGCACGCCGAAGCCCCGCATGGCCCCGGAGATGGGGTTATTGGTGTAAAACATCCGGCTGTCCACCTGGACATTCGGCACCTCATAAGGGCCGGTGGCATGAATAGCAACCCTCAGACAGACGGTTTCACCATAGGAAATATAAGGGCCGGTATCTCCGATAATATGGACCTGAACAGTTGTCAAGGTCCCATCCTTCTTGGCGCCGCTCTTGTATTCAATATGGAGCGGATGCCTCTTGGTCTGGGCCAGGAAGCTTTCCTCCCGGGTATAGCGCATGGCCACCGGCTTCCCGGTATGATAAACGGCCAGGGCCAGAAAACCCTCCACCGTCACATCCAGCTTGCCGCCGAAACCGCCTCCGGTCGGCGCCTGGATGACGCGGATATTCTCCTCCGGCATGGCCAGGATTCGAGAAATCTCCTTTCGCTTGTAATGTACATTTTGAGTGGAAGAAATAACGGTCAGGTGTTTCCGATCATCCAGGAAACCGATGCCGGCCTCGGTCTCCAGATAGGCATGATCCAGCCAGGTGGTTCTGTACGTATGCTCGATGATGATATCGGAATCCTGAAAACCCTTTTCCACGTCCCCTTTTTTCAATTTTCGGTGGCTGAGGAGATTGCCTGTATCATGGATACATGTCTGTGAATCCCGGGAGGCGAAGGGATCCAAGATGGCCTCGATGTCTTCAAATTCAATCCGGACCGCTTGGCCGGCCCTCCTGGCCGCAGCTTCATCCCTGGCGACGATGATCAGGATTGGTTCGCCTTGATAGCGGACCCGATCCTTGGCCAGAAGAGGTTGATCCTTCTTGATGGCCCCGAAAAGGGGCTCTCCGGGAATATCTCGGTGGCTCAAGACCCTGACAACCCCTTCGGAGGAAAGAACGCCCCGGAGATCGATATGGCGGATCCAGGCATGAGGCCTTGGGCTGCGAAAAACATAAGCAAAAAGCATATCATCGGTTTTCAGATCATAGGCAAAGGCGGTTTTGCCCATGACCTTGTCGCGGGAATCCACCCTGTCCATATCCGAATGGAAGGCCATACCTTATTGACTCCTCAACACCTTTTCCAGCATTCCTCGCGCTACTGGAATCTTATAGGCAAAGGAAGGCCTCATGCCGGTGATTTCCCTGATTTCCTGAACCGCCATCTCAGCCGCCTCGATGATGACCTCCCTGGTTTTAGGTTTTCCCTTCAAAAAGGCTTCTGCTTTTCCGGCTCGAAAAGGGATGGGGGTACAGGAGCCGACGGCCAACCTTACATCCCGATAAATCCCTTCTTCCTCTTGAATAGCCCAGGCAAGAGAAATCCTCGAGATGGCCCAGGCCGCCCGTTTAATCACCCTCTCATAGCCCTCGCGATACCCTTCCAGGGACTCCAACTCCACTGCGGTTACTAATTCATGGCGATCAATTCGGCTACGATAAGGGGCTGTGATAAAATCCTTAAGCCGGCAGGTCCTTTTTCTAGCCCCGGTTTCCAGGGTAAGCCGAGTGTCGTGGATAAGAAGGGGGGGAATGGTGTCGGCCGCCGGAGAGGCATTGACCAGGTTGCCACCGATGGTTCCCATGTTGCGGATTTGCGGGGAACCGACCCAACCACAAGCCAGGGAAAGACTTCGGGCTTTTGCCTTGATATCCGGATCTCTATGGGCTTGGGCATGAGTGACCGCAGGCCCTATTTCAATCTTGCCATTGGCCGGGGTGATCCTTTTAAGCTCATCCAAAAGGGCTATATCCAGGAGGGACTGTTTCTCCTCGGACTTACGAAGCCTGATCAGGAGATCGGTCCCCCCGGCAATGACCGCAAGATCCTCATGGGCAGAAAGAAAAGCCAGGGCCTCGGCCTTGGCCTTGGGGACCAATACCTGAGGCCGCAACTTGTTGGAAATAACCGTTGCCCTTTCAATAGATCTGGGTTGGTTTGAAGAAACCAAATTGTCGGTAGTTGGCTTGCCCCCTTCCTGTTTTTGCATGACCCTGGCCGCGTCTTCAATGGCTTCGACGACCTGAACATAGCCGGTGCAGCGGCAGAGATTGCCGCTGATGGCCTCTTTGATTTCCTGCCGACTGGGTCTTTGATTCTTCAAAAGCAGGCTGTAGGCTGAAAGCAGCAGGCCCGGAGTGCAGTAGCCGCACTGGACGGCCCCCCAATAAACAAAGGCCTCCTGAAGGGGATGGAACAAGCCGTCCTGGCTCAGATATTCCACGGTTTTGACATCCCGGCCCTGGACTTTCGAGGCCAGGGTCAAACAGGCATAGTGAGGTTCGTCGTCGATCAGCACCGTGCAAGTCCCGCATTCCCCGATGCCGCAGCCTTCCTTGACGCTTTTGACAGCCAGTTTGTCGCGCAAGGCGGAGAGTAAAGTCTCGCTGCCCGACACCTCCAGGGTTACTGCTTTCCCGTTTAGATGAAAATTGATTTGTTGCATGACATTTTTTGCACCGCCCACTCGTCACGCCTATCTGCCCATCTGGGCCGGAAGGATGGTTGCAATCACCGGGAAAATAGTCAAAATGATGGTCACCGCAAAAATGGCCAGGAGAAAAGGCATGGCCCCCTTGAAGACCTCTTTCATCGGCACATCCCGGATGATGCCGGCAATGGTATAGACATTCAGTCCCACCGGAGGAGTGATCAGACCGGCATTCATCATCAGGACGCAGATGACCCCAAACCAGATGGGATCGAACCCCAGACCCACTATGACCGGAAAAATCACCGGCATGGTCAGGACCATCATGGACACGGCATCCAGGAAACAGCCCAGGATCAGGTAGATGCCCACCACAATGGTCAGGACCAGGTATTTGGAAACCCCCAACCCGGCGATCCAGGTTGAAACCGCCATGGGAATGGTGGACAGGGCCAGAAAATAGCTGAACATATTGGCCCCGGCTACCAGAAAGAGGACCATGGCCGACACCCGGCCCGTTTCAAAAAGGGAGCCGACAAAATCTTTCCAGGAAAGGGCCCGCTTCAAGACCGCGATGATCAGCAGAGAGATGGCGCCGATACCGCCGGCCTCAGTCGGGTTCAGATAACCCAGGTACAATCCCCCGATGGTCAGAAAAAAAACCAGCAGGGTCTCCCAGATACCGCCGAAGGCCAGGAGCTTTTCCTTCCAGGTGGTCCTTCCCGGCGGGGTCGGGGCAACATCCGGGTTGATCTTGACCCAAAGAACAATGATGGCGATAAACAAGGCCGAAAGCAGCAGACCCGGAAGCATGCCGGCGATCAGGAGCTTTCCGATGGACTGTTCGGTGAGCATCCCATAGACCACAAAGCCGATGCTGGGAGGGATGAGAAAATCAATGGTGGCCCCGGCGGCTACGATCCCTGCGGCGAATTTCGGCGCATAATTAAAGCGCCGCATCTCGGGGATGACCGTCTTGGCAAAGGCCGCCGAGGTGGCCACCGAGGAGCCGCTGATGGCCGAAAAGCCTGCGATGGCGCCTATGGTGGCGATGCCCAGTCCTCCGGGAAATCGCCGGAACCACTTGTCAAAGGTATCATAGAGTTTGGTAGTGATCCCGGAATTGTCGGCAAAGCCGCCCATGATGACGAAAAGCGGAATAATGCTAAAGGGATAATAGGAGACCGTACTGTAGAGGGTTTGGGCGACCATGGGAAGCGCCGCCTCCAGGGAGGCCAACTTCCAGACTCCCAGGAAACCGACCAACATCATCACAAAAGTGATCGGCATTCTTATGAAAAGAAGAACGACCAGGAGAAGACAGCCTAAAAAACCGGTGGTTATCGGGTCCATGCTTCTCCTTTGGTAAGTCCTTTGATCGAATCTAATAGATCAAAGAGAAGCTGCAACCAGAGCAACCCTCCGCAGAGACCTACCAGTATTTTAAAGGGCGCTTTGGAGATTCGTAACTGATCTGTAACCTCCGTTTCCCCGATCCCCAGAATAAACCCTTGCCAGACCACGATACCGACGATCACCAGGCTCAGGACCGTGGTGACCACTTGTAGGCCTTTCTGGATTCTCGGGCTGAATCGGGAGGTGACAAAATCAACGGCAACATGGCCCTTGACCTGCTGGGTGTAGGCAGCGCTTAAAAGGATGATCACGGCCAGCATAAACTCGGATAGTTCAAAAGTGCCGGCCATCGGTTTATTGAAGAAACTCCGGCCGACCACATCCCCGGTGGTCAGCAGCATCAAGGGGATGACGAAAATCATCCCGCAGGCCGCGGTATAATAGATTAAACGTTCTACGATCCTTCTAAGACGTTGAAAGGGTCCCATGAAATTTCCTTATAGAATATCCCCTCCCTTGACGGGAGGGGATAACGAGATTTTTATCAGACTTTCTTGAATTCCGGCGGACAGGCCACCAGCTTGATGTTCCTCTTTTCGCATTCCTCGTTCATGATGGCCACGGTCTTTTTGGCCGGCAACCCCTTGGCTTCCAGATCGGCCACCCATTTTCGGGTGACGTCACGGAATTTCTCATACCACTGTTCCGCTTCGGCCTGAGGGAGATCAACCAGTTTGACACCGGCCTTGGTGATGTCCTTCATGATCGCTTCGTAATCATCGCTGGTCAGGCCGCCGGTTGTTTTAAAAGGATTGGTGCAGACCTGGTCAATAACCTTCTTCTGATCGGCGGTCAGCTTGTTCCAGCTATTCATGTTCATCACCGTCCCTTCCGAAACACAGCCGAAGGTCAGGACCGTTGCGAATTTGGCCACCTCATAGAGTTTGAAGGCCAGGATCAAGGGCGGGCAGGTGACAATACCGTCCACCGTTCCGGTTTCCACGGCCATATAGACATCCCCCAGGGGCATGAAGATCGGCTCGGCGCCCAGGGACTTGATATAGTTGGTCTGGTGGCCGCCCGGGGAACGCAGCTTCATTCCTTTCAGATCGGCCATTTTCGAGACCGGCTTCTTGGTCCAGATAAAGGACTGGATGCAGCCGTTCAACTCCAGGACCTTAACATTCTTGAACTCATCCTTAAGAGCCCGGTTGTAAACCGCATTGCCGATGTCGGCCGCAATGTCTTTTCCGTTTACCCAGACTGCCATGGAAAGGACATCGGTCAGAGGGAAACGCCCCGGTGTCCAGGTGGCGGTAAAATACCCCAGGTCCGACATGCCTTTGGCTACGATGTCAAAATGCTCCGGCCCCTTGCCCAAAGCTCCGCCGGCATACATGGTATAGGCCATCTGGCCGCCGCTTCTTTTCTTGACCTCCTCCATCATGGGAATCCAGACTGTTTTAACTTCCCGGCTCACCGGTACATGCCAGGTGCTGAATTTGAGATTTGCGGCCTGGGCGTGCAGCAGGCTGCGGTCAAACAAACCCAGTCCGACGGCCGCCCCGCCGATGGCCGCCCCCTTCAAAAAACCCCTCCTGGTTAAGTCTCTGCATTCTTCACACATGGGAATACCTCCTTATTTATTTTCTTTATATTCGCACTTCGGATATTCGAATCATTAAGTTTCTTGTAAAGATTATAAAGTGCGGGTTACAGGTTGATCAAAAGTGCCCAGATGCAAGGCCCCCGAAGTTCTGAGGAGTGAGGCGTACATAAACGTACGCCGCAATCCCGCCTTGGCGGGACAGATGGGTGTTTTGGATCAATCTGTTAGACCCATCTCAGAGTCACCGTCTTATCATCCAAAAACAGATTGATCGAATCCATCCTGGATTTGGCGCTGCCGAAGAAAGAGTCTTTTTTAGAGCCCAGTCCGAAGAAGGCATACGGCTGAGGGATGCCGGCATTCACCCCCACATTGCCGACTTCCACTTCCCGGATGAATTTGCGGGCCTGGATGCCGTTTTTGGTGACGATGCAGGCCGAGTGACCGTAGTTGGAGCTGTTGATCCAGGCGATAACCTGATCCAGGTTATCGGCCCGCATGAGATTAGCCAGGGGACCGAAAGCCTCCTCTTTGGCCACTTCCATGGCCGGGTCAACCTCCTCGAAGATCGTCGGCGCCAGAAAGTAGCCCTTTTCATATCCCGGCACCTTCACGCCCCGCCCATCAAGCACCAGTTTGGCCCCTTCTTTGAGGCCTCGTTCAATGAACCGCTCCACCTTCTCCTTTCCCTGCCGGGTAGTCAGGGGGCCCATTTCCACCGTCTTATCCAGCCCGTATCCGAGTTTCATGGTCTGGGAGGCCGCGATAAATTTCTCCTTCAGCTCGTCATAGATGCCGCCCACCACGGCCACATTATCGGCCCCCAGGCAGCGCTGCCCGGTCATACCGAAGCAGCCCCGCAGCAGATACTGAACCGCTTCATCCGGGTCGGCATCGGGCATGATGACGATCGTGTTCTTCCCGTTCCCGTTCAGCGAAGAACGCTTGCCGTGTTTGCCGCAGAACTCGAACAGCTCCCGGCCCAGTGAGGTCGAGCCGATCAGGCCTACTCCCTTGACCCGGGGATCGGAGAGGATCTGCCGGTTAAGATCACGGTCCGGCCCGGTATGAATGAGGTTGATCACCCCGGGAGGCAAACCGACCTTCTCGGCCACCTTCATGACGGCGTCTGCGGCTACCGGATTCTGGCGACTGGGCTTGACGATTACCGTACAGCCGCAGGCCAGGGCATAAGGGACAAAGGAAGACCAGGCGTGCATGGGGATATTGCCAGGAGTCAGGATGAGAAAAACCCCCACCGGCTCCCGCAGCCGATAGCAGTCGATGCCGGTAGCCAACTGGTCCACATGCTCTCCGCGATAATAGCTGTACATGGAGCTGCCGGCGGCCTCGATATTCTCAATGCAGCGCTGGATCGTGCCCACGGCCTCGTCATAGGTCCGGCCGTGATCCTGGACCAGGATCCGCGTCAGCCAATCGAAGTCCTGCCGGAATTGCTCCCGGAGGTTGAAGACCAATTCGGCCCGGTTGCGAAAAGGGACATTCCGCCATTTCTGGAAGGCCTCATGGGCCGCGGCAACAGCCTGGTCCACCTGATTTTTGCCGGCTATCGGGGCTTCGGCAATAACCTCGTCCTTAGCCGGATTGGTATCCTCGAAATAGTGGCCGGTTTCCGGCTCCACCCATTCACCGTTGATATAAAGTTTCAGCCGGCCGTAATGACCGGCCACTTCAGGCAAAAATGGCATGCTCATCTCCTTTTAAAAATATTCTCTCCACCAAATCGAATTATCCCTTTTTCGTTCATAGGCGACCTGAGCTTAAATACTATCGAAAAAATTTATCAAGAAAAATGTTTATGTTAAAATTGGACAACCAACTATGACCTCCCTGCCGTTTGCTTTCCCCCCAAAAACAGGGTATACTATTTCCCCTTATGAAACAAAAAAATCCTTTCGAACTATTAGGCATCGCTCCGGAAATGGTTCGTTCCCTGGAAGGCAACGATTTGTTTTCCCTGGTCAAATCCTCCTACCGGGCACTTATGCTCATTTATCATCCCGACCGAAGTCCTTTAGGCGACCCAATTCTTCAGAACCAGAGGACCCGGAAAGTGGCTGAAATCAATCTGGCTTTCGAAAAACTGGACCATGACCGCCGTCCGGAATCCTTAGCGCACTGTAAGGAATTGTATCTCCGGCGGATTGGGCAGGGCTGGAGAAAAACCATCAGGCAGTTAAACCGCGATATTTCAGCCTTGAATTCCCAAAATCAGACCCTTTCTCAAGCCTATCTCCGGCATTTGATGGAACCCTGTTTCCGCCACAATCAAGAGCCTTCCACCGGGACGGCCACAATTTTCAACCTCAATAACCGGCAAATCGGACTTCAGGATATTGCCATCAACCATAATGTGCGTTCCGTGAACTGGAATTTAGGAACCAATTACAAGGAAATTAAATTTGATGCCGAGGGGAAGATGTTTTATAAACTCCCCTGCCGCAAACGGTTTATGCAAATCAATTTCATAACCCTCTTAGGTTCGGTGGACAAAAGCCGGGTGGATCTTCTGCCCATACTGGATCGGGTGCTCCCCCGGGATCAAGCCCTGGAACAAAAGAAATGGAAAAAGGCCTCAGCGGAGAATCTAAAATACTTTGATCTGCTGAACAGTTTGTCCCTCGATGAATTCCGGGAGCATTGCCTGCCTTTTTTAAAGCCGGAGTTGGAGGAAGGGGCTTTTCTTTTTTCCATCCATCGCACCCGTCCCCAACCCGACCGTATCAACCTCGAAGGGCTCATCATCCGCATCCACCCCCGGAGTTAATCAGGGACCCGAAGGGCTGGGACAAATAGGAACATTTTCGTGAAAAACCCAGATGCGGGAAGTCTTTCCGGGTATCCTTTGGCCTTGGCCATAGCGTTTTCTAAGCTCAGGATCCCGGGTTAATCCCAAGGCATGATAGGGGCGATTTTTTTTATACCGCCCCAGGTATTCTAAGGCGGCATAGTGGCCCCCCCGGACGTTTTCATGGACTTCATAATCAATATTCCATTCCTCCTGCCAGCGGATAAAGACCGGGCTCAGACCGGGAGGACTTTGGTTGTCAACACCGTCGGCAGGGTAGCATCCCCCATGATCCCCGGCAAAAGCCTCCAAGGCCGAACCGATCTCGTTGGCCCTGGCGATAAATTCCCGGTAAGGGGCTTCCCTCCCTTTAATGGTCTGGTTGACCGCCAGGAAGGTCACCAAAACCATCAGGGTCACTGTGATCCCCAATTCCCAGCGGGACATCCCCAGGATATTTTTTTTTACGGACATAAGGGATTGACAGGCATGAAATATTTTTTTTATTTATATCGCCTTGACAGGAAAAAGGGAAGGAGATTCTAACCGTTATGGAACCCGCTTATCTGGACCTCTGGTCCAGGGGAGAATTAAAAAAAAGGACGGAACAGGCCCGAGAAACCCTGCTTTCCTGCACCCTCTGCCCCCGGTCATGTGGGGTAAACAGGGCGGATGGAGAAAGAGGTTTTTGCCGGCAAGGATCCCTGCCCAAGGTAGCTAAGGCCCTGCCCCATTTCGGAGAGGAACCGCCCCTCTCAGGCTTTAAAGGGGCGGGGACGGTTTTTTTTTCAGGCTGCGCCCTTCACTGCCTGTACTGCCAGAATTACCAGATCAGCCAGGAAGGATTGGGGGAAGAAATAACCCCGATAGAACTGGCCGACCTTTTTTTGGATCTTCAGGATCAGGGCTGTCATAATCTGGACCTGGTATCACCGACCCCTCATCTCCCTTTTATTCTCCAGGCCCTGGAATCGGCCATCCCCAGGGGTTTTAGACTGCCGCTGGTTTACAACACCCATGGCTATCTCTCCGAATCCACCCTTGCTCTTCTGAATGGGATCGTGGATATTTATCTCCCTGACCTCAAATATGGGGAAGATCGCCAAGGCTCCCGGCTGTCTCAGGTCGAGAATTATACCGCCTGCGCCCTGAAGGCCATAAAAACTATGTTCGGCCAGGTGGGGCCTTTGAGGATTGACGAAAAGGGTCTGGCTTACCGGGGGCTGCTCATACGTCACCTGGTCCTGCCCCAAGACCAATCCGCCAGCGGAGAAGTCCTAAGGACCCTGGCCTCTTTTTCTCTCCGGATCCCCTTGAGCCTGATGGCCCAATACCGGCCCTGTTATAAAGCCCTCCAGGTCCCGGAGATCAACCGTCCTTTAGAGGCTGATGAATACCAACAGGTCGTTGACTTGGGAATCCAATTAGGCCTGGAGGAAATCTTTATCCAGGAACTGGAGAGCGCGGAAATCTATAGCCCGGATTTTGCCGCAGAGGACCCCTTTCAACATCTCTAACGATGGACCATCCCTATGAACCCTGGACTTATTAAGGGTCTCATAATTGAGGAGCTTGCATTAAATGGGCCCGGGGAGTCTTCTTTTCTGGGTTGTCCACCTTCAAGCCCAAAGCTTCTTTGCCGGGCCAAATTCGGGATCTAATTCAGAGACAGGCCTACCCTAATGCCCGAAACGGTCTTGAGTGAATGCCCTGCACCTAACCCACTTAGCCGTCCGGGCCGGGATAGGGCGATGAGTTGCCCTTTGGACAACCCCAGAAAAGAAGACCCCCCGGGCCCTGTTGGTCACTATTATTTTGAGACTCTTAATAAGGTCGTGCAGACGGAAGGCCTTTTTTATTCTTGACATTTTTTTAATCATCGCCAATTAAAAATAGAAGAAATTTTTTTAATATGAGATTATGGAAATCTACCGGTCGGCAGAAAGGAGTGATCTCGGGTGCTGAGAGGAATTTGCCGGAGGGACTCGGCTTGGTTAAAAAAAATGGGTTCTTTGGCCCTGATCGTGTGCCTCTTTTTAGGCTTGTTTTCCTGCCGGCCGGCCCTTCCGCCGGTCACGGTCGCCCTGCCCGGCCCAGCCTCTCCACCCCCTCCTTCCGAGCAGTTCCCTTCATCCAGTGAGATCGCCAAAACCGCCAAGACAGCGGAAGACCTGCCCGAACCGGTCTTGATGCCCCATCCTTCCGAGTTGATTCCGACCCTACCGCCCTGTCCCCCTCCCCTGCCGCAAGGAGACTGGGGCATCATCGTTAAAAAACAGAAGCGGAAATTGGAACTTTATCAGCGTTGTCAACTGCTGAAAGTCTTTCCCATTGACCTGGGTGAAAACCCCAAAGGTCCCAAACTCTTTCAAGGGGATATGAGGACTCCGGAAGGCTTATACCAAGTCATCGAAAAAAAGGATTGGGGGCAGACCAAATACTATCTGGCCTTCCTATTGGACTATCCCAACAAACTGGATCGAGCCCGATACGACCAGGCCCTGCTCAAGGGCACCATTCCCAAGGAAACCGGCATCGGGGGGCTGATCGAAATTCATGGGGAGGGCAAAGGCCTGGATTGGACCCAGGGGTGCATCGCCTTGCACAACCCGCATATGCAGGAATTATTCGCCTCCATCCCGGTGGGAACCCCGGTCTGGATCGAACCTTGATGATTTCAACCCGGGAAGAACCATGATGGCAACACTAAAAAAATGGGGGAATAGCCAGGGATTGCGGTTTTCTAAATCCCTGCTTGAAAAGGCAAAGATGGGTGTCGGCGACCAGGTGGAGGTCATCGCCGAAGAAGGTCAGATTATTGTTAAAACCCCGCATCAAATCAGGGGAAAATATAGAATCCGGGATCTGGTAGCTCGGATGCCCAAGCATTATAAACCAAAGGAAATTTCCTTTCGATCCGCAATGGAAAAGACCTCGATCTCCTTACTGGAGTCCTTAACCAGATAGAGTATCCGGTAATTGCCAACCCTAATTCTGGCGCCTTCCCCGGCCATGAAGCCTTTTGACGTTGCGGAGATAGGGGTTCTTTTTTAAGGCAAGAATGGTTTTTATGATTTTGTCATGGATTCTTGGGGGAAGATCATCTAATTCTTTTTCTGCCGATCTTTTTAGGTTGACCGTATATGGCATTATCTGCCCTTTTTCTTCCGGACTGATAGATAGTCGTCTAAGCTTCGGGAGGGTTCCTTGCGACGTTGCTCGATAATAACGGTATCGATCAAGTCTTCAAGAAATTCCTTGTCGCTCAGCATTTTATCAACGACAGCCTCTCTGGTCTTCTTTGGCAAAGCCCGAAAAGCTGTCAAGAAGACCTCGGACGTTGCCTCTATGGTAGTCATGGCAAGCACCTCCATTTCCTTTTTTTATTATAACAAATGGTCAAACGATATCAACCATCGAATACGCAGTCCCTTTTTACAGAGTGCCACCGCCGGAGGCCGGGTTCTTTTCAACTGGCGGTATCTCCCCCCGGTTGAAAAATATTTCATCTCTGCGTCTTTCGCTTCTCCGCGGTAAATACTGTATTTGGCCGGCCGGCCGGGATTATTCCGGGATTCCTCCCGTCCTGCGATCCAGACCTTGAAAGTCCGGGGATCGGCCTCTTCGATCTGGTCGATCAGCCAGTCCTTGACTTCCAGGACCAGCAGGCCCTGCTGTTTGCCGAAAAGAACGAAGTCGGGCTCCTTGCCCTGTTCCCCGATGGTTGGCTCATACCAGCCGATAAAGTCGTTATCCGGCCGGGCCGCTTCCCGGAGGAACCGAAATACTTTCCGACCCATCGTTCAGGACTTAATAAGCCTGCCCCGGCTGGTAATCAGCCTGGGGGATCCAGCTCTTAAAGCTGTCCCATCCACATTATATCCACCTTTTAAAGGCCAGCCCCTTCTCCATAGGAACATGGTTTTCTGTCCAGGGTCTTTGCCTATTCTTTTCCAAATAAATTTCTTGACAACAAAAATAATAAAGTTATACTTTTCATAATAAAGGAGAACTTTTATGGCCCTGGCACAAATCTCCCCCAAAGGTCAAATTTTACTCCCCAAGAGGATTCGAAATAAATACGGAGTGCGGCCTGGGGGAAAAGTCCATCTTCTGGAACAAGCCGACGGCATTCTTATCAAGCCGGCCCCCCAGGATCCTGTAGAGACCGCCTGCGGGTTTCTTAAAGGCGATTTTCCCCTGACCAAAGATCTTCTCAAGGAACACCTCAAAGAACGGCGCCATGGAACAACCCGTCATCCTCGATAGTTTTGCGTTAATCAGCCTGTTTCACCGGGAACCCGGCTGGGAAACAGTCCATTCCATTCTAAAAGACCTAGCCCAAAAAAAGAAGAAGGCCGTTCTATGCCGGATTAACTGGGGCGAATTCTACTACATTGTAAAAAGGCGCGTCGGCCAGACCAAAACACTGGAGGCCCTGGCATTGATCGAACAATTGCCCATAGACATTCTTTCGGTGGACGATCCGCTGATCAGCGAAGCGGCAGAAATCAAGGCCGATTATCCCATCGCCTATGCAGATGCCTTTTGTGTGGCTACGGCCAAGAGAATGGATGGCCTGATAGTGACCAGCGATCCTGAATTTAAGGCTGTGGAAAAATTGATTCCGGTACGATGGATAACCGGCCGGAAAAAATAATCCGATTTTTTCCACACCAAGAAATCCTCTTTTTGATAACGTAAGACCTTCCGTTCGCCCTCGGTGGCGCTTGCCAGGCCTTCGATATCCTCGGGGTGCATGCGGGCCATGTCAATTTTATTCCACGAATTCAAGAACGTCCCGGACTTTGAAATAATCCTACTTGATTTTTTCCACCACATAGTGTAAATTTTAACCATGAAGGTGGTGGAAAAGGATAGGTTAGTCGACGGCATGCTTCAGGAAGAACTGAAGCGGTGCCACGATATGGTCTCTTCCCTGGAACAGGAAATCGTCCGCCTGCCTAAAGGGTCTCTCCACGTTCGGAAAAAACAATATAAAAAAAAGCGATACCGATATTTTTATTTGAAATACCGGGAAGGAGAGAAAAGCGTCAGCCGTCATGTTCCTGCGCCTCAACTGGAAGCTTTAAAAAAAGAATTGGACAAACGGAGGGATATCGGAAAGGAAATCAAAGCCTATCAAGACCGGATTAAGTACCTGGAGAAAGTCCTTGGATTAAAGGCTTAAGCAATCATGGAAGTAGCCCTTAAAAATAAAACCGTTATTCCTAAAAATGTGGCGGACATTCTTCGCTCCCTCTCCTTGGCCGATTTCTTTTCTCAGGGGTTGCTGGTCGGGAGCTGGGTGATGCTGCTCTACAAGGAAATTTTCAGGATCCGTTATACACTGAGGACCTTCGATATAGATTTTGCCCTGGAAACCATCACTCCGGTATCCGGAAATTTTGTGGATCTCGAAAAGACACTCACCGACCTGGGTTATCTGGTGGTTACCGACTACCATACGGGTTTACGGAAGTTCACCAGGGAGGGTTTGGAGGTCGAATTCCTGATTCACCGTAAAGGCGGCCGGGACGTCCCAAAGATAGAAGTTAAGCACCTGAACGTCAGCGCCCTTCCGCTCCCGCATGTCGACATCCTGTTCTTATTTCCGATAATCGTTGATTTCGGAGATTATAAAATCCGCATCCCTTCTCCGGAAGCCCTATTTCTCCACAAATTGATTATTGCCCAGAAAAGAAAAAGTGAGGCCAAGAAAGAAAACGACCTTGCCCAGTGCAAAATTTTATCAGTCGCCCTTAATTCCGAAAAACTACGACAAATTTTTATAACTTTAAAATTCAGCATGAAGACCCGTGGTTTGATAGCTACCTCCTGTAGGGCCATCAATTTTCCACCACATTTTCTTGATTTCAAATAGTATGTGGTGGAAAAAAACCTTCTGAACTTGGGCTTCACCCCCCTTCGAACTTTTCACCTTTTAGGACTTACCTTTGAGGGTCCGACCTCAAATCACAACGTTGGTTCATACCAACCGATAAAATCCGAGTCCGGCCGGGCCGCTTCCCGGAGGAAACGAAAGACCTTCCGTTCGCCCTCGGTGGGGCTTTCCAGGCCTTCGATATCCTCGGGGTGCATGCGGGCCATGTCAATTTAATTCCACGAATTCAAGAACGTCCCAGTCTCCATGCTAATTTTTTCTGCACTCTCGGAACGAACGTCCCCTATTCCAGGGAAGGGCTAAGGGATCAGGAAAAGATTTTTCTCGGGAGAGTTTTTATCTCCAATATTTCTGTTGTTTTCAATTTCCCCAACTTTCTCAATATAAACCGTTTTTCTATGGTGGCTTGTTTGCTCAACCTTATAGTCGAGGCAGCAAGTAATCCACCTTTTTCCCAATTAGATATTTTATAATCCGTTTCGGAGCTATAGTCCTGAGTCGTTACCCTGGCAACAAGAACGTCCTGATCCCCTGAATCATATAAAACGAACGCCGGTCTTCTGGTTATTCCTTCCAAATCCGAATGAGGGAATCCGATAAAAACGATATCTCCAAAATCATAGGTCATCATAGATGGCGTCCTTTTCGGTATACCCCCTTAAAAACTCGGACATCACAAAATTATTCCAATCTGATTCTTCATCTCCGATTAAAAGCGTTACTTTCACTTTGGTCTTTTGACGTAATTTTTCTTTTAGCTTTTCCGGGACAGAAAGATGCCCATCGGCTAAAACTTCGGCCACATATTCATAAGTTTCCATTTTAACCTCCATTCTCGCCATTGGCATGTCGAGATGGCAAATTGATCGGGACGTTTTTTTATTTTATTCCTGTCATTCACTCCTGTCAACCCGCGGTTCCCGACTATCCGGCCGGTGGCAGGATCGGCGTCCCTGTCTGGCCTCGATCCCGATTTAGATATAGCTACCTCCCCAGTTAAATGACCCCCGGCAAAGCCGGGGGCTTATCTTTGTTAGCCCCCCAAGGGGGCCGTTTCATGAGTCCCATGAAGGGGACATACTTCATATTCAGACTTGGGAAGGTGGAGACGCCCATCTTTCTTTGTTTGTTCAGGAGTATATTTCTTAACGATTTTTATTCCTGACCAATGGGCATTTCCAGAATATTTAAACTCTTAAAAGATTTTTGGTTTAATCTCCGAGTGCAAAATTCAGCGATTTATATTGGTGGTTTTTACTATTCTATTGCCTCACACGGTCAAACCTTTCGGAGTCCCCCGGCAAAGCCGGGGGTTTACCTGTTAGAAATTATGGAAGTCGTTGGCAAAGGCGCATAGGGATGATCCGCTGCGTAGGCTGTCCGCTGGCATCAAGCTCCCAGTGACGTGCTGGGTATTCGTAGGGGGAGTTTAGGATCGGCTTTTCGAAGACACGGTTTTCCATTTTTATGTTCTCACCGATAGTCTATTTTATTAATTGCCTTGGCAAAAACCTATAATGGGACCCGTTGGTGCAGGAGTTGCTTCTTTCAGCTACCATTTCCGGCCTCAACAAAAACTCCAGGTCCCTGAATCATTTCCTGCCATATTTAGCCCGGGGCTCCCTGGCCAGAAAGCCGATTTTCTTTCTGGGCTGCTCCGGCGGCGTCATAAGCTGCCGGATGGCCTCAAAGACCACCCTCAAAACAGTATTCAGGAGTCAGGAGCCAGAAGAGGATTGAAACTCCTTTTTTACTTCCCCTTCACAATTGCAATATCAAATCCGCCGGGCAAACCGGAACGCTATGCATTTTCGGACCGCAATCGCGCCCTGATCTCTGAGAGCTTCTGTTTAAAGGCCGGTATATCCCTAATGAGTATTTCCCAGATCATTTCGACATCAATATCAAAGTAATCATGGACAATCCGGTGTCTCAAACCGATGATTTTGTGCCACTGAATTGCAATATGATGATCTCGAAATTCTTTCGGCAATTGATTGGCTGCTTCCCCCAGGATCTCAAAATTTCGCACCACCGAATCAATCGTTTTCTCGTCCTGAATAAACCTCTCCCGATCAAAACCGGCAGTATAACGTTCAACTTTTTCGACCGCCTCCCAAAGGTCTTCGATTAACAGATCAACCGATCTATGTGACATCGATCAAATCCTCCTGGATAATGGTCCAATACCTTGCCTTGATAGCGCGACTGGAAACGACATCCGTCGGTACTCCCAGGGCAGTCTCAATTTCTTCGGCCAAGTCCACAAATCGGAGTCCAATGGCCGGATCCACCTCCACAAGAATATCCACATCGCTGTCTTTCGCATAATCCCCCCGGGCATATGAGCCAAAGAGCGCCAGCCGGGAAATGCCAAAACGGTTGGTCAAGTCAGGTTTATGCTCCTGTAGAATTTTTAGAATTTCTTCCCTGGTTTTCATAAATAGATCTCCTCATTAAAGGATTTAGTGGGGACCCGTTGGTGCAGAGATTGCTCCTTTTAGCTAACATTACCGACACCAAAAAAAACTCCAGGTCCTTGAATCATTTCCTGCCGTATCTGGCCCTGGGCTCTCCGGCCAGAAAGCCTATTTTCTTTCTAGGCCTTTCCAGGGGCTTCATGAGCTGCCGGATGGCCTCAAAGACCACCCGGAACTGCTCATCATATTTCTCTTCAAGGGCGGCCAGCTTACGGGCCAGATCCTTGTGGGCAGGCAACCGTTGCCCTTAATCTAACAAAAACCCGCATGATCTGGATATTTACCTCAATCGCCCGGTCGCTATTCAGAATCCCGGAAAGCATGGCAACCCCCTGCTCGGTGAAGGCAAGAACATTTGGAGCATGCTTTATTTTTGAACATATCACAATTTGTGATATGTTCCGGAATCTCTTCCCAGGGGCGTGGTCCCGGTTGGCCTGGTAGTAAAGGACAAGGCCGGACGCCTGGAGTATAAGCTTCAGGATGCCGAAAATAAAAAGACCCTGCTCTTCAAGTAGAAGGCAGGGTCTATAAGTTTCATTCATCCTCCGGGTTTAAGGTTAGATGATAAAAGAAAGGTAAATTTAATAGGATAGGCTTCAAATAGCATGTATTAAGAACGTTGTCAATTTATGGAAACAGGACCTTATTCTGCCCCGGTTAAATGAATTTAACATTGAGGACGGCCCTCTCCTCTGACCTCGGTGATTTCCACCAGGGCCTGGTTAAGGGCTTCCTCCAGGGTAAGGAAGTCCGGCTCCCCGGTTTCAGGGGCAAGAAGCGGGAAGAGGGTCAGGTTTTTATGGGACTGGGGGTGGGCGACCTTGACCAGGTCGAGAAAGGTTTTGATGGTTTCCATGGGTTATTCCTCCTCATTTTTCGATTTTAAGGAGGAGCCTAACACCCGGCATTGTCAGATCAGGACAAATGGAGGATTATTTTTTTTGCGTGTAATACCAGTTCGGATCCAGGTACCTTCCCAGCTTCTCCTTGAGTTCTGAGGGAAACTCTTCAACCTTCTCAGTCAATAAGGTGTTCGTTTCCTCGTCTGTCAAGGGGACCTTGTCGAGAAACTTGGGCTTGACTATAGAATTTAAAGTGGTTAGATTATTACTTAAAAATCCCCCCATCTCAGTGAGAAATAGAGATGCTGGGGGTTTTCCGTTGGAGGGAAAGATGCCAATATATGAATATCGCTGTCAGGACTGTGACCAGATCTTCGAAAAGATTATCTGGAATACCGATAAGGAGACTGTTTGTTGTCCAAGTTGTAAAGGAGATAAGGTCCTGCGGCTTCTCTCGGCTTTTTCTTCGGGCAGTCCTCGGGGAGGCCAGGGAGTTTCCCTTCCTTCTACCTGCGGACCTTCGTCGTCAGGATTTTCGTGAGCCTCTTAATTGGAAATGAGAACCGTGGGTTCTTAAGGAAGGAATAATGAAAACCATTTTCTGGCTGTTCATCATCGTAGCGGTCTGGTTTGCTTTGAATCGCTGGGTCTTTCCGAAATTCGGAATTCAGAGCTGACTCTCCCCCACCTCCTGCCAGGTTCCCGGGCAGGAAAAAGACAAGGGCAAGAAACTATAACTCCTCGGAACTTGTTCGAAACCCGTTCGGTTCAGAGCGAACATTATAGCGGTTCATGGCGGCCGAGAGCCCTTCTTCAATAATCGCTTCTATGGCTTGGGAAGCTTTTTCGGTTATCCGGGGAAGTTCTTTTTTTTCAGTTTCGGAAAAAGGTTCTAAGACATAGCCTTCGGAAGACAGGCCCTGAGGCGGCCGGCCGATTCCCAAGCGGACTCGGATAAAGGCTTCCTCCTGGAGGTGTTCCATGATGGAGAGGATACCCTTGTGGCCGGCAGCGCCTCCTTTGGAGACAATACGCAGACGAGCCCAGGGTAGATCCAGATCATCCTGAACGACAATCAACCGGTCCGGCAGCAGTTTATAAAATTGGAGCCATTGTTTTAGGGCCAGACCGCTCCGGTTCATATAAGTACGGGGTTTTACGAGAAGGACCTTTTCCCGGCCTATTTGCCCCGTTCCAGACCGGCTTTCGAATTTCTTCTTTTCAAGGGAAATACGATGGCGTTGGGCCAGGGTTTTCAGCGTCTGGAAGCCCAGGTTGTGGCGGGTAAACTGGTATTCTGGTCCGGGGTTTCCTAAACCGGCGATCACATACAAGAAGGGTTAGCCTTCCTCTTCCGTCTTGGGCTTGCCCTTTTTCGCGACGACCTCCACTTCCCCTTCGGCAGGGGCTTCTGCGACCTCGGGCTTTTCCTCCATCATGGCATGGGCCACCGTCACTAAGGTCAACTGCGGCTCGGAAAGGATGCGGATTCCGTCCGGGACCCGAAGGTCCCTGACATGAAGGGAATCGCCGATCTCCAGGGAGCTGACATCGACGTCGATGTAAGCCGGGATGCTGGTCGGCAAACAGCGAATTTCCAGTTCCCGGGAGATTTCCTGGACGATCCCCCCTTTTTCCAAGGCCGGGGATTTGCCTATAATTCGGAGCCCCACGGTGACATCGATCTCTTTGGTCAGGGAAACCTCAAGAAAATCGGCATGGAAATAAGCCCGGGTAACGGGATGCTTTTGCAGTTCTTTCAACATGGCCGTCTTGACGTTTTCCCGGTTATCCCCCTTTATGGTCAGTTGATAAAGGACATTTTCACTGGCCTGCTTTTTTAATATCTTCTCCAGGTTCAGCTTAGGGACATAAATCGGAATGGGCGCGCTCTCCGGACCATAAAAAATCGCCGGGATTTTCTCGGACCTCCTCAAATAACGGGCCCCTCCCTTCCCAAAGCGGTCTCTAATAAACACTTCTAAAGCAACTTGTTCCATGGGTACTTCCTTTCCTTGGTTTATACAAATAGCGAACTCACCGATTCTTCCTGGTGAATTCGTCTGATGGCCTCGCCGAAGAGGGGGGCTACCGAAAGCACTTTAATCTTGGGGCTGGCCTTGGCCGGATCGGTTAAGGGAATGGTATCGGTGACCACAAGCTGGTCCATGGGGGAATTCATGATTCTTTCCAGGGCCGGCCCGGAAAGCACGGGATGGGTGGCACAGGCATAAATCCTTTTGGCACCGTGTTCGGCCAGGGCCACCGAGGCCTTGGCCAAGGTCCCGGCGGTGTCCACCATATCATCCAAAATGATGACGTTGCTCCCTTCCACCTTCCCGACAATATTCATCACTTCCGATGAATTGGGGCGGTCCCTTCTCTTATCAATGATGGCAATCTGGGCATTAAGCCTCTTGGCAAAGGCCCGGGCCCTCTCCACACCGCCCACATCCGGAGAAACAATCACCAGGTCGTTTTGGAAATGATCCTTAATATAGTTTAACAGAACCGGAGCCGCAAATAGATGATCTACCGGGATATTAAAAAAACCCTGGATTTGGGCGGCATGGAGGTCCATGGTCAAAACCCGTTTCGCCCCACCGGCCGTAATCAGATCGGCCACCAGCTTGGCGCTGATCGGAACCCGAGGGGCTACCTTGCGATCCTGGCGGGCATAGCCGTAATAAGGGATAACCGCCGTCATCCTCCTGGCCGAGGCCCTTCGCAGGGCATCCATGATAATCAGGAGTTCCATCAGGTTATCATTCACCGGGGAACAGGTGGACTGCATGACGAACACGTCCTTGCCGCGAACATTCTCCCCGATCTCGACAAAGATCTCTCCATCACTAAACCTTCTAACCTGGATGCTTCCTAAGGGGAGACTGAGATAATCGCAGATATTTTTCGCCAAATCCCGATTCGAATTCCCGGTAAAAAATTTCAACTGGTCGTCCATATTCGATTTAAACGCCCTCGAGCTTAGGTCTTACTTTTCAAGGCCTTTCTTTAAATTTTCCCCACTAATTCCCTGGTAACTCTCATTTCTTTAAGGCGGATCCGGACTTGGGTTATATTGGCTGGGGTGGGAGGATTCGAACCTCCGAATGCGGGTTCCAAAGACCCGTGTCTTAAGCCGCTTGACGACACCCCAATCTAACGTTCATTAAAACCCGCGGGCTAAAAAAACCTGGCCCCAGCCTCTGTTGTTCAAAGCCCGGAAGGCCTTCCGGGCTTCTGCCTCATCCTCCCAGATCCCGAACAGGGTCGAGCCGCTGCCGCTCATCAGGGCTTGCCGGCAACCCTGCCGGAGTAAGGCCTTTTTTATTTCTTTCAGTATAGGGAAGGCCGGCAGGACGAATTTTTCCAAATCATTCCGGAATCGCCCGGCCTCTGGAATTTTCTCTTTTCCATTTAAACGGTTTACATTAGTTAATTTTTTAATCTTTGTCAATGGGATTTTTACCTGACTATAGGCCCAGGCTGTAGAGACCGGGAAACCCGGATAGACCAGTACATACCACCATTTTGGAAAATCGGTCCAGGGTTCCAGAATTTCCCCCCGGCCCTGCCCCAGGGCCGTTTTTTTCAGTAAAAAAAATGGGATATCGGAACCTAAGCGGGTGCCTATCTCCATCAACCGAGTTTGTCGAGATTCTGTTTCCCAACAGATCGTTGACCTTTAACAGGATGGCGGCCGCATCACTGCTGCCTCCGCCCAATCCCGCCCCGAGAGGGATTTTCTTTTTTAACTCGACTTCAAGAGGCAAAGGCCGGTCCAGCTCTTTTTCCAGGAGCCTGAGGGCCTTAGTCATCAGATTAGCCTCTCCTGCCAGTTCCGGGTATTCAGGACACCGGACAAAGGGACCTTTAGGGTTTTTTCGAAGAATTAGGGTGTCAAAAAGCCTGATCCTTTGCATCAGGGTTTGGATTTCGTGATAGCCATCCTCCCGTTTTGCGATTAGGGTCAGGATCAAATTGACCTTGGCCGGGGCCAGGAGTTTTATCCCTTTTTCTGGAATATCCATTAGGTATCGGTGGTTTTGACACCGCTCTGGGGTTATTTCTTAGAAGGCCCATAAAAAAAGGGGACGCAGCCCTTCGTCCCCTTTTTGGAACTGTCCGGGTCGTTATTCACCCAGGCGAAGGCTGGCAAAGAGACTGGTCCCTCCCCGTTTAAGCCGGAAAAGAACGGTGCCTCCTTTTTTGATATTGGTCATGATCCCTTGGAAGGTCTTGATATCTTTGACCGGTTTTCGATTCACCTCTTTAATCAGATCACCGGTCTGGATGCCGGCATCATCGGCCGGGCTGCCGTCTTTGACCTGCATAACCAGGAGACCGGGTTCAAAGTCCACCCCATAACGGCGGGCCAGTTCCGGAGTGAATTCATTTAAGGATAACCCCAGTCCCTCCTTCATCTGGGAAGGTCCTGAAGCCGTCTGTTTTTCCTCCATTTCCTGGATTTGAACCTTGAAAACCTGAGGGCCCCCGTTTCGTAAGACCTTGACCTCAACGACTTTTCCGAGCGGGACGGCCGCCACCAGTCGAGGCAGCTCGCTCATTTCTTTAATGGCCTTGCCGTTAAATTCAATAATGATGTCTCCGGGTTTGATGCCGGCCTTCTCGGCCGGGCTGCCGCTGGTCACATCCCCAACCAGGGCGCCGGATTCATCTTTGAGATCAAAGGCCTTAGCCAACTCAGGGGTCACTTTCTGGATCATCACCCCCAGCCAGCCCCGGGTGACCTTTCCCTTCTCCTTGAGTTGCGAGATCAATTCCTTGGCCGTATTAATGGGAATGGCAAAACCGATTCCCTGCCCTCCGGCAAAGATGGCGGTATTGATACCAACCACTTCCCCCTTCAAATTGATCAGAGGACCGCCGCTGTTCCCGGGGTTGATGGAGGCATCGGTTTGAATAAAATTATCGTACGGTCCGGCTCCGATCACCCGCCCCTTGGCGCTGACGATTCCTGCGGTGACCGTATTTTCCAGACCGAAGGGGTTACCGATGGCCACCACCCAATCGCCGACTCGGAGTTCATCGGAATTCCCCAGTTTTATAAGGTGCAGTCCCTTCCAGGACTTGATTTTGATCAGGGCCAGATCGGTTTTGGCATCCCGCCCGACAACCTTGGCCTCCAGTTCCTGGTGGTCCTTCAGAATAACCTTGATCTCGTCGGCATCTTCAACCACATGATTATTGGTTAAAATATAGCCTTCCCCATCCAGAATGAACCCGGAACCCAAACTTTTTTGTTTGTACTCCCTCTGGGGGGTGTCCCCGAAAAACCTTTCAAAAAATTCATCCATGGGGTTTTTTCGTTCCCGGGGTCCCATGAAATAATCGAAGACCCGGCCCCCTCCTTTGACCCGTTTCACCGTGCTGATATTCACCACGGCCGGTGAAACCTGCTGGGCCAATTCGGCAAAGGAAGGGACGCCTCCTATAATCGGGACATCACCCCGGGCCGATATGGGATTGGTCCAGTTCAAATTGGCGGCAATAATCAGCCCGGCAATGACGGACAAAAAGGAAACCCCGACCAGGGTCCATAAATAACGACGTTTTTTCATTGGTTCTGCCATAATGGTGGCCTCCTCAATCTTGAATAAAATGGTGATTATGATGCCCTAATAAAGGCCATTCTCAGGTCATAGAGCATATGTTCCAAGAGTCTTTTTTCTTCCTCGGCCAGATTTCCCTGGGTTTTTTCCATCAGCATGGCCAGGGTATCGATGGCATGTTTGGCCAGACTCAAATCCTTCTGTTTCTCTCCCGAGATCGGGTGGGGGATTTCGCCCAGATGAAAAAGGACTTCCGTGCTTAACGAAACCACAAAAGTGGAAAAGTTGACCTCCGGTAAAGGAGGCTGGGGAGGGATTTTTGCTTCAGCCGCGGTTTCCTTAACGGCTTCTTCCGGACCATTATTTTTAGGGGATTCCGCTTCTTTTTCGGACTCGGAAGAAAGTTTTCGGCGATCCTTAAACACGAAGCCTTTTTCTTCTGTTTCGGGCATGGGTTAATGGCCTCCTTACCAGATCTTTTTTTGTTTTTTCCTGGAGTTATCTTTTGGTGACAATAATAATGATAAAATCGGAAAAAATCAATACCTCCTCACCTGAAGGCCGGGCACCGAATACGGCCTTTTAGCTTAAATCTTCTTGTGTATTGACACCTTAGGATAAATTAGGTTAAAATTTTTTATTTAAAATCGGGGATAGTCCCAAAGTTACCTGATTCTCAAACTGAAGGGGTAGCCTCTTAAAATATTAAATCACCCCAAAGGGCTTCGGGGGTCTTGATTTCAAGGATTGTCCGCCAAAACGTCGGCAGCCTGAACCCGGGCAGGAAGTTTATAAGTGGGGTTTAGAAACAGGCCAACACCAAAGCGATTTATCGTCTTGGGTGAATGCCCGGCTCCCAACCAACTTAGAAATTCGGGCCGGGTTGGGGCTATGGATTACCATTCGGACAACCTTGGAATCAAGACCCCTGAAGCCCTCGACTAATGGAGTGCTTAAAAATCACATAACTTTGGGACAAACTCTAAAACCGAGGATTGGGAGAGAGGCTGAGACGTGTTGAACCCCTGGGATGGATTAGGGAAACTCTTGCTGGTATTGGGTTTGGTCCTGGTTGTTATAGGAGGGAGCATCTTATTGCTCCCGAAAATCCCCTGGCTCGGCAAGTTACCGGGGGATATTTTCATCAAGGGAGAAAAGGTCAGTTTTTACTTTCCCATCACGACCGGCATCATTATCAGTCTTCTCCTGACCCTCCTATTCGCCCTTTTCAGAAAGTAATCCCTGATAACGGCCGACGATCCGCTGGATAAGCTTCGTGGTGGATATGGAGGGAACTAATTGGATGCGCCTGACCTGGCCGCCGTAAGACCGGACCAGGTCCGCCCCGATAATCTTTTCCTCCGGCCAGTCCGCCCCCTTAACCAGGATATGAGGTTTAATCGCCTCAATCAGTCGAAAAGGATCCGGCTCATTGAAAAGCACGACATAGGAAACGCATTCCAGGGCCGCCAGGACCTCGGCCCGGTCGTCTTCGGCCGTCAGGGGTCGGTGGGGCCCTTTAATCTCCCGGACCGAGCGGTCGCTGTTTAAGCCCAGGATAAGGCTGTCTCCCAGACTTCGGGCCTCTTTTAGGTAGCGGACATGGCCCACATGAAGAAGATCAAAACAACCGTTGGTAAAAACTATCCTTTGGCCTCGTTTCCTCAGGTCGGCGGCTATTTCGGCAATCTGATTCTGGGGAATGATCTTGTTTTTCATTCCAGTCCTACCCGGGCCAGGGTCAACACGGAAACCTCCCGGGCCCCGGCTTTTTTTAGAATCTTGGCGCATTCATTGACCGTGGCCCCGGTGGTAAAGACATCATCCACCAAGAGGATCCTCCGTTTGCGGACTGCGGCCTGATCCCGGACCGCAAAAGCCCCCCGGACATTTTTTTCCCGCTCTTTGGGATTAAGGTGGACCTGGGGCAGGGTATCCCGAATACGTTTTAAGGCCCTCGGCAAGATTTCTTTTCCAAGGCTACAGCCGAGAGTCTTCCCCATTAAAAGGGCCTGGTTAAATCCCCTTTCCCGCAACCGGGAGAGATGCAGGGGAACCGGCACAATGGCATCAAAGGAAAGGTCCCCCAAGTCCATCTCCTTCCAAAACCGGCCCAGCGGTTCGCTGAGGGTGAACTCCTTGTGATATTTAAAGCGATGCAAGGCCCGGACGATAATGCCCCGGTAAAGGACCACCCCCCTGGCCCAATCGAAATAGTACTTTCCCTTTAAACAATCCGAACAAAGATGCGATAAATTCCCGGCCGGGTAAGGCAGCCCGCAACCCGGGCAAAAAGGCGGGGTTATCCAATGAATATCCTTTTCGCATCCTTGGCAAAATCCTCCTGGAAAGGCCTCTGAGGGCCTTCTGAGGGTCTGACACAAGGAGCAGTGGTCTGGGAAAAAGAGGGAAATTAACCCGAACCACCAAGCGGAGGTCATGGGATTCTTTCAATCAGGGCCTGGCCGAATTGGGAGCAGGAGACCTCTACGGCATCCCTTACCTGGCGGGCCAGATCGTAGGTGAAAATACGATCCGAAAAAGTTCGTTCCAGGCCCTGATAAAGAACAGCAGCAGCCTCCGGCCAGCCCAGGTGTTCGAAGAGCATGGCCCCGGAAAGGATCAAGGAGCCCGGATTTACCCTGTCCAGACCTGCATATTGCGGAGCCGAACCGTGCGTCGCTTCAAATATGGCGCACTCATCGCCCAGATTGGCGCCGGGCGCCATGCCTAACCCCCCCACCTGGGCAGCCAGGGCGTCCGATAAATAATCCCCGTTCAAATTGGTGGTGGCGATAACCGAATACTCAGCCGGACGCAACAGAACCTGCTGAAACATCATATCGGCAATACGGTCTTTTATGACGACCTTTGAGCCCCTTTCCCCTTCCGGCCGGCTTTCGGCCTCGGTTGAAGTCCGGTCGGGGAACTCTGTCCGGGCCAATTCATAGCCCCATTCCCGGAAGGCCCCTTCGGTAAATTTCATGATGTTGCCCTTATGGACCAGCGTCAGACTGGGCTTTTGAAAACGCAGGGCATATTCAATGGCCCGGCGGACCAGGCGCTGGGTGCCGAACCGGCTGATCGGTTTTATGCCGATCCCGGAGTCTCGAGGCAATTTCTTTCCGGTCTTTTTTTCGATCCAGTCCAGAAGCTCCCCGGCTTCAGGGCTTTCAGCCGGCCATTCGATACCGGCATAGACGTCCTCGGTATTTTCCCGAAAGATGACCATATTCACCGCTTCCGGATCTCGCATCGGGCTGGGCACGCCGCTGAAATAGCGAACCGGCCGGAGACAGACATAAAGATCCAGGATCTGTCTCAATTGCACGTTCAGGCTCCGGATACCTTTGCCCACCGGGGTCGTTAAGGGTCCCTTAAGGGCCACCCCATGTCGGCGAATAGTCTTTAGGCTTTCTTCCGGCAGCCATTCCCCGGTCCGGGCAAAGGCCTTTTCCCCGGCCGGAACCTCCAGCCATTCGATAGTCCGGCGGCCGGAGTAGGCCTTTTTTAAGGCCGCCTCCAAAACCGGCCGGGAGGCCCTCCATATATCCGGACCGGTGCCATCCCCTTCAATAAAGGGAACCACGATCTGATCGGTTGTTTCCGTTCTCCAGAAAGGCATTTTTTACGGTCCTCGACTTAACTCTTAAACAAAAGATCGTTCAGTAAGTTGTGGCACTGGCGTATTATTGCCTTACTGGGGACCGGGGGCCTTGATTTCAAGGCTTGTCCAAAGGGTGATCCTTCCCGCCAATCCGGCCCAGATTTCTAAGGTTGGTTTAGAGCCGGGCATTCACCCAACCGAACAAACAGCTTTGGTGTAGGCCTACTTAAGGCATTATCGTCAACCTTCCAGTCCCGCTAAAAGCGGGATTTCAAGGTGAGGAGTTTATGGTGGACAACCTTGAAATCAAGACCCCCGGTCCCCTTCCATCGGGTATCAAAAATATAATGCCACAAGCTTCTGAACGATGCCAACAAAAGGCATCCCAATTTCATAACAAAAGGGCTTCAAGAATACAATCAAATAACCTTTTTTTTTGCCTTAGGGCACTTTTTGATTAGACTATCAATCCTATTTATGTAAAAATTACAACAAAATAATCGAGATAGCCGTCATGGGTTCGGTTCGGTGTGATTTTAAGATTAGGGATAGTCCCAAAGTTACGTGATTCTCAAACCGAAGGGGGTGTCTCTTAAAATATTAAATCACCCCAAAGGGCTTCAGGGGTCTTGATTTCAAGGATTGTCCGCCAAAACGCCGCTAGCCTGACCCCGGGCAGGAAGTTTATAATGGGGTTTAGAAACAGGCCAACACCAAAGCTATTTATCGTCGGCGGGATGAATGCCCGGCTCCCAACCAACTTAGAAATTCGGGCCGGGTTCTTCGCATCCAAAACAATGCTCAGTCCCACTCCTGCGGAGTGGATCCCAGTTTGGGGCTACGGATTGCCTTTCGGACAACCTTGAAATCAAGACCCCCGAAGCCCTCTATGAATGGAGTGCTTAAAAATTACGTAACTTTGGGACAAACTCTAAATTTCGGATATTTGAAACCCATTTTACTGTGAATAATGCGGGATAACGAGGGAAATTCCAACAAGCCGCTCTATCGGGGGAAGCCATGGTCATAGAAAAAAAGGGGAAGAGCGCATCCGGTGGCCGGGGATTCTGGGGAAGGATTTTGAACATTCATCTCGATAGCCGGAGGCTGGAATATGAAGAAATTGGGGCTGATGTTTATGGGAAATTTATCGGGGGTATCGGGCTGGGGGCCAAGGTCCTCTGGGAACGGATGAAGCCCGGTGTTGATCCCCTGGGGCCGGAAAATATGCTCGGATTTACCACCGGCCTTTTGACCGACACGGGGTCCCTCTTTACCGGACGGTTTATGGTGGTGGGGAAATCACCGGCCACCAATGGCTGGGGGGATGCCAACTGTGGAGGTTATTTTTCTCCCTTCCTGAAGCGCTGCGGGATCGACGCCGTTTTTTTTCAGGGACAGAGCGAAAGTCCTGTATACCTGCTGGTCAACGATGAAGGTGCCGAAATCAAAGACGGCTCCGACCTCTGGGGACTGGATACCATGGAAACCGAGAAGCGTCTCAAAGACCGTCATGGGGCCAGGGCCCAGGTGGCCTGCATCGGACCGGCCGGGGAAGGCCTGAGTTTTATGGCCGGTGTAGTCAACGACCAGGGCCGGATTGCCGCCCGGGGCGGACTGGGCGCGGTCATGGGATCTAAAAAAGTGAAGGCCATTGTGGCGGTCGGGACCCAGCGGATAGGGGTCATAGATTCCAAAAGGGTCCAGGAATTAAGCCGGCAGTTTTTAAAACACCTGGAGAAGGGGCAAAGATTAAAACCCCTTTTGGGGGACAGGCTTTTGGGAATCCTGGGTCTGATCACCCGGAAGAGCCGCCTTTATCCCAGGCAGCCGGCGGATCTCTGGCGCCTGCTTTTAAGCAAGTACGGCACCGCCGGAATCACGGCCCTCAGCGCCGAAAGCGGGGACAGCCCGGTCAGGAACTGGGGCGGGGTAGGCTATAGGGATTTTCCTTTAAGCCGATCCAAAAAAATCGGTCCGGAAGCGGTCTTGCAGTATGAGGTCAAAAAGTATGGCTGCTATTCCTGCCCCCTGCACTGCGGTGGTATCGTAAAAGTAACGGACGGCCCCTATCCGATTGAAGAAATGCACAAACCGGAATACGAAAGCCTTTGCGCCCTGGGAACCCTGCTGCTGAATGAGGATCTGCCTTCCATCTTTAAGATCAACGACCTGGTCAACCGGGCCGGTATGGACACCATCTCCTGCGGTGGGGTGCTGGCCTTTGCCGTGGAGTGTTTTGAAAACGGTCTCTTGACCAAATCCGATGCGGATGGCTTGGAACTGCGTTGGGGAAATGCCCCGGCCCTGGTAGCCCTGACGGAAAAAATGATCAAACGGGAAGGGCTGGGAGATCTCCTGGCCGATGGTGTTAAAAAGGCCGCGGAACGGATCGGAAAGGGCTCGGAACAGTTTGCGGTTCACTGCGGCGGTATGGAGGCGCCCATGCATGATCCCAAATTTGATCCCGGGTATGGGATTTCCTATTCCTGTGAGCCCACCCCCGGACGGCACACCATTTCTTCCTATCAATTCTTGGATCTCCAATTTCTGGAGAAAAAATTCAAAAGGGCCGGGAAGGTTCCCGCCTTGACCACCTATCACCAAAAATATAATTATGAAAACAGAGGGGAGGCCGTGGCCATTGACAGCTTTTACAAAATGCTCATCGATTGCGCCGGGGCTTGCCTCTTTGGAACCCAAATCAGGGGGGACATCCCGCTTTGCGAATGGATGAACGCCGTTACCGGTTGGGATCTATCGAATGATGACTATCTGCAGATCGGGGAACGGGTTGAGCAGTTGCGGCATGCCTTCAATATTCGGGAAGGCCTCAACCCGCAAAAGGACTTCCGGCCCCATCCCCGCCTCACCGGGGACCCGCCCCTGCCCAAAGGCCCGGCCAAGGGTGTTACGCTGGATATGGAAAAGCTGACTCGATCCTTTTACCAGGCCATGCACTGGGATCTTGAAACCGCAAGGCCGGCCAGGGATCATTTGGAAAAACTCGATCTGGATGAGGTTGTCAGCGTATTATATTCCGATTAAAGAGGTGAATAAATGAAAGAGAACGAAGTGGTCATCGTATCGGCGGTCCGCACCCCTTTTGGAAAATTTGGGGGAGCCCTGCGGGATTTCCGGTCCATTGATTTGGGGGCCTTGGTCATCAAAGAGTGCCTTAAACGGGCAGCGGTAGAGCCGGCGGAGGTTGAAGAAGTGAACTATGGTCTTTCCGTCATCTTAGAGGCCGGATTGGAGACGGACGTTCCGGCTCGGCAGGCCACCCTCTTGGCGGGATTTCCTCCGGAAAGTATTTCCCTTACCGTGAACCGGGCCTGCTGCTCTTCCCTCTCGGCCCTGCGGCTCGGTTATCGAGCCATCCGCTCCGGGGAGATCGAGGTGGCCTTGGCCGTGGGTTCGGACAATATGGGCCGGGCCCCCCTCATTGCTCCCAACCTGCGCTGGGGAAGCCGACTGGGCAATGTCGTGCTGAAGGATCCCCTCTTTGAGCTGGGCTATCCGGATTTCCCTCCCCTGGCCGTAGATGCCGGAGAGGTAGCCGTGGAGTACGGCATCAGCCGCCAAGAACAGGACGAATGGGCCTTGAGGAGCCATCAGCGCTATTTTCAAGCCTTGGAGCAGGGCAAGTTCAAAGTGGGGGAAGAGCTCATGGCCGTAGAGATTCCTCAGAAAAAGGGACCTGCCCTGCAATTTACTCAGGATGAATCTCCCCGGGCGGAAACGACCCTGGAGCATCTGGCCAAGCTGCCGACCATTTACGGAAGCCCGACCGTGACCCCGGGAAATGCCCCGGGTCTCAGCACCGGGGCTACGGCCATACTCATTATGAGCGCGCGGAAAGCCCGGGAAAAAGGGCTCAAACCTTTGGCCACCCTGGTTTCCTCTGTGGCCACGGCCATGAACGCCCGCTATATTGCTGTCATCCCGGCCCCTACCCTATTAAAGGCCATTGAAAAGGCGGACCGGAAAATCGAGAATATGGACCTCATCGAAATTAACGAAGCCTTTGCCGCCATGCCGCTGGTGAGCACCAAGATCCTGGCGGCCGAGGATGGCCGCCTCCTGGAAAATTTGCGGGAGAAGACCAATGTGAATGGGGGTGCCATTGCCATCGGTCATCCGGTGGGGGCCAGTGCCCTGCGCATTACCATGACCATGATGTATGAGCTGCATCGACGCGGAGGCGGATACGGAGCAGCGGCGATCTGCGGCGGTCTGGCTCAGGGAGAAGGCATTGTCATCAAGGTCGGTTGACAAAAAGATCAGTTCAAAGATCCCTTCCGTATTATTTGCTTAGGCGCTGAGTAAATCGGGGATTCCGATTGCTTAACGTAGCTATTCGTCCTTTCGACCATTGCTTGAATCAACATTCAGAGGCACACATGTTGGCTTCCACCACTTACGTATACGCTGTCAAGGAGGACATTAAATAATTTTATTGCCTATGGACTCTGCTCACCATTGAGTCGGTTTTGAAAAGGCTGAACCTCAGAAAAAATTAAATAGCACCATTGTTTATGATAATCCTGACCAAGCCTTGCATAGCTATCAGACTACCCCCATTGAAAAGGTTTTTATCCCTCAAAGGAGTTGTGATTTGGTTCTAAAAATCGTTCCACCGTTTCCAAAAACATATGTATTTACCAAGATGATTAATCGAAGAAAATTTAAGTGTACCTTGAAATATTAGGACTGGAGCTATACATTGCCTTCACCTTTTCTCGGTCGATGGCCCCATCTTCCCTTTTCGGAAGCAAATCGACAAAAGAGACATAGCCTGGTTTTTTATAGCGGGCGATCCTTGCTGCTACAAAATCGATCAATTCCTGTTCTGATAATCTCGAATTCTGTTTTAAGACACAAACGGCCTTGATCCCCTCACCAAACTTTGGATCAGGTACTCCAATTACCGAAACTTCCAGTACGCCAGGATGTTGAAGAATCACTTTTTCGACTTCCACTGGATAAACATTCTCTCCACCAGGTTTGATCAACTCCTTTTCAGCTTTTCTTCCTACAAAAAAGAGATAGCCGTCCCCATCGAGACGACCTGTATCTCCTGTATGATGCCAGCCTTCCCTAAAAGTATATTGTGTGAGCTCGTTTTGTCTCCAGTATCCTTGGAATACAAGGGGTCCCCGAATCACGATATCTCCTGTTTTCCCTACCTCAACCTCACGGTCAAATTCGTCCACAATCTTTAAATCAACCAGGGGACCCTGTTTTCCAGCCGAACGTGGTCTTTCCTTGTTTGAACAAATGCAAGTGAGTCCCATGGTCTCTGTCTGACCGTAGGCCAGCCAGAATTGACCATGACCAAGGCTCTCAAACCTCTTCACCGTTTCAGGCAATTCCACACCGATGACATGCTTCAGAGATGAAAGCGAACATCCTCCTTTCTCTTTTTCATCAACCAATTGGGCCAGAATAGGAGGAAAGTCGCCGATGAGGGTCACTTTCTCCTGATCGATCAATTTACCTGAAGCCTTCGGATCAAATTTTGAAACGACCACATTCTTTCCTCCTACATGCACCATTGTCAGACCAGCCACCAAACCTACAATGTGAAATAGGGGGAGAATGTTCAGATAAGCATCATCGCGTGCCAGACCAACAACCTGAGCGACTTGGATCAAACAGGAAATGAGGTTTCGGTGACTAATGAGGGATCCTCGAGGTTCACCTTGTGTGGCAGCAGTGTGAATGATGACAACCGGATCTTCATCCCTTAATTCGACCGCATCACCTGGTTTATTTTTCAGGAGAGAATCGAAAGGAAAATAATTTCCTTTTGAGGATCCCAAAATGATGGCTTCCCTTAATGACGGACAGGCAGATGAAATTTCGGAAATCATCTGCTCGAATTCTGGGTCAAAAAAGAGCATCACTGGCTCTATATCTAAAAAGATATATTTCATCTCATCGGTTGATAGACGGAAATTGATAGGGACCATAATTGCGCCCAAAGCGGCGATGCTCCCCATTAAGGTAAAGAATTGAGGACAGTTCCGGCTCAAGACAACGATTCGATCTCCCTTAGCGATCCCTCTGGAACCGAACCAACCTGTCAATGCATTTATCTGGTCAAACAGTTCACCAAAAGTGATCCCCTGGCCATCAAACAGCAGGGCTATCTCCCCTTTATATAATCGAGCACTTCTCTTAAAAAGGTCATAAATGGTGAAATTGCGAAGATTCATTCTATCCTCCCTGATTCACAAGATTTCAAAAGCCAGCCACTTTCACTCAGTTTTTGATTTGCGCACAAAATTCCAGGCGGTGGCTACCATGCCCAACGCACCTGTCACTATCCCGATAAGCAATAGAATTGGTTTCATCAACACTACGCATGGCATATCAGGATTCATACAGACTCCGATAAGGGCTGTGGGGAAAAGGATAATAAAAACTCCCATAATAAGCGCCAAAATGGAAAGGAACCTTCTTGATTCTAATTTGTGGCTGATAAAGAGAAAGAAACCAACTGCTAATAGCAATACCCCTATCCCGATCTCCGCCCGCGCCGTCCATAAGCACTTCATAGGAATGCCCCCACCAGCGGGGAGTTGAATAGCCCTCCCGTGAGCCTGGCAGGTGTAAAAAGAAGGAACAAAAATCGTAATTAGTCCCGCAAGCATCAATACGATTGCAATTATCTTCATCGTTAATCCCTCCTATGAATCCACTTAATTGTTTAGAAAATATCCTCTAAAAAATCTTGCCTCCCTTGGCGGAAGGGCACGAAGGGGAGGGAGAGCCAAATATAATCACCCCCACCCACACCTTCCTCCACCAAGGGGGGAGAGTGATAGTCTTTATTTTCGTATTTCGTGCCTCCCTTCTGTTAACGCATCTCCGGAGGAAGAAGCCTATCGGGAACTTTCAGCCCCAGCTCACGATAAAACCTGACAGCCCCTCTGTGTAATGGGAAGGGGCCGTGCTCCAAAGTGAGCCTCGGAAAAGCGATAATGTCTTGCTTCATGGGTCTGTAACTGGCAGAAACGTCCCACACATCCTGCCACACCGCCTTGATAAGACTATAAGCAGCTTCCGAGGCTAGATCCTGTCTTGCGTAATAACCCATCATTAAGCCAAAAGTGACGACACTCTTCTCCTGCCCTGGATAAGCTCTATCCTTGATTACGGTCTGTGGATACGTTAGACCACTCCCTTTGTAGCGCTGACCGGCTTTAGCCAGTTCTGATTCCGTAATCTCCAAGACAGTAAACGGGCGACGCTCATTGCATTCTGACAGTAGAAGTTCATCGGGGCTGTATTGTATAAAACCAGCAAGTCTGCCATGCTTATAAAGGTCAACTTGAGCTTTTAAGGAGTCGCGACTCCATTGAGGTTTG
Organism: uncultured delta proteobacterium; assembly: GCA_963711835.1. Lineage (GTDB taxonomy): Bacteria > Desulfobacterota > RBG-13-43-22 > RBG-13-43-22 > RBG-13-43-22 > CAVQFQ01. The sequence continues at coordinate 271,124 of CAVQFQ010000021.1, forward strand.
ATATTGAGCGCCTCAAGGAGCTTGGTGGCTTTGAAGTCTGCCATATCCTCTCTGCCGCCATTACCATAAGCTTTGCCTTTGAGTGCGGATATAGACTTAATGCCGGTATCCGTAGCTACCAAGAATGAAACCGGAAGGATACCCATCACCCAAAGCAATCTGAGCTGAGGATGGGGCTTTCCGTTCCAAGGAAAAAAGCCATAATACGCTTGGGCTGCTTCGTCAAGGCTTATCCCGCAAAAATCATAACGCTCGATGTCCTTTATGACTTCAGCTGTTCCACCTGTGTTCTCAACAAAAACAACGTCAAATTCCGGCCGATACATTTTCACAGCTCGCATGACAGATCTTGAGAGTGCATTCATTCCGTCATTGGCGGCGAGACCGGCGCCAAAGTTGATCTTAGTCTGCTTTTCTATTTTTGATTCTTGCTTGCAGCCGACAGCTGAAATAATAACAGTTGATAAAAGCAAATAAACTACTCCAGCCAAACAGACAAACCTTGCCATTCCGCTTTGTCTCATGCCACCAATCTTCCGTTGGACATGGTGAGGTGTCTCGTCCCATAATCAATGAGGCCAGGGTGATGGGTCACTAATATGATAGTCGTCCCACCACGGTGAATTTCCTGGACAAAGGCCATTACTTCCTTTTCAGTGAGTTCGTCAAGATTGGCTGTGGGCTCATCAGCCAGAAGAACTGTGGGATTATTTATGATCGCTCGAGCAATAACCACCCTCTTTTCCTCCCCTGCAGAGAGGTGGCGCGGGAAGGCCTCCGCTCGCTGAGACAGTGTCACCGACGCCAACGCTTGCATGGCTCGCTTGTAAGCATCTTTCTGCTTTTCTTTGGGAGCAAACATTGTTGGCACCACAACATTGTCCAGAACATTCAGGGTCGGGATAAGACTCGGCACCTGAAATATGAAGCCCATTTTCTGGTTTCTTAGGGCGGAGATATCCCCATCTTTCATCGTCCAGATATCCGTGCCGTCAACAAACACCTGGCCCGAATCGGGTCTGGACAGACCCGCAATAATATTGAGCAGACTCGTCTTTCCACAACCCGACCGACCTGTAATCACCACGAACTCCCCGGGGTCAATCCTCAGATCGATCCCCTGAACGGCCGTCACTGTAACTTGATGACCCCGCTTGCCCCGGAAATACTTTTTGCTTACTTGCCTGAGCTCAATCATTGCCTACACCTCCCTCATGGCCACTGCTGGATCGAGGCGGCTGGCTTTAATGGCAGGATAAAGAAGAGCGGGGAGGACCAGTAAAAGCGCCGCTACAAAACACCCGACCGTGAACAGCACCAGGCCGGGCAACGACGGGAATAAAATTTGAATTTCGAGAGCAGACATCAACCATGCCCTCATGCAGGAAAGAAAGAGCATGCTTAGGATGATCCCGGCGAGTCCGCCGCTACAGGCCAGAACAGCGCTTTCTGTCAGAAACAGTTGAAATATAAAATTGCGGCTTGCCCCAGTGGCGCGAAGCATGCCAATCTCCCGTCGGCGCTCGTTGACCAGCATAGAAAAGACAAAACCCGTGAGCACAACCGCCAGTGCCCAGATGATGCCCAGGGCCACGAATAGGCTTTGGATGAGCCCGGCTCTCTGGGTTGACAAAATCGTCATCAATTGGGGAGCCCTAACCGGCCATATGCCAGGAGCCGTCAGCCACATCTTCACCGCTGTTTCGTTGATATCAATGCCCGGTTTCAGGTCAACCGTAATATTCGTGACGGCCTCTAGCGACACTTCACCGGAAACTGCCCCTTTTGCTTTCATATCCCGAGCCGTGTCGAACGTGACAAAAATCGCCTGATCGTACCATATCCCTACAGGATCAAGTTTACCGACAAGTGTCAATTTATAATCGTTCATTGAAACATGCCCAGAAGGCGAAATTTTATGGATGAAGGCTCCTCCGATCGCCTCTCCGATCTTCAGGGGCTCTTTCAATTTATCTTTCAGCCAGCAAAGGATCGTAAAATCGGTCTGAGGATCAAAAGCTATGACGACCTGCTTTTCAGCAGAAGAGTGAAGTGAACCGGGAATCGTAGCCAAGTGAAGCCGGGGGCTCGCCCGCTCCACTTCTTCCATTTCCAAGAGCCGACGAACATTGTCGGCGGGCATCGAGTCTGTCGAACCCAGCTTACCGGCTAACACCTCTTGCTGAGCTTGCTCCGTGATGTCATAAGGTATGACAATGATGTCTGCACCGAGTTTCTCCATGCCGCTTCGAAGGCTCTTTTCCACCCCCCTCAAGATCACTGTGGTCGCTAACAGAAACCCGGTCAGAAAAAGAATAAAGAAGACAATGAGCAGGCTCGTGAATTGTCGCTCCTTCAGTCCTTGCAGCACCAGATAAAAAAGACTCAACGGATTACACCTCTCTCATGGCTACCGCCGGGTCGATCCGGCTTGCTCGTATCGCCGGATAAAGTAGAGCGGGCAAGGCCAGGACCAAGGCGATAACTAAACAAGCCAACATAAATCCTAAAATGGATAGGATAGGAGGTATCAAGAGCGGTACTTCGGCAGAGAGCCTCAAATACAACCGGAAAAGATAGACAAAAAGAAGGGCAAAAGAGACCCCGATTAAACCTCCTCCCAATCCGAGGATGCTGCTCTCAGCGAGGAAGACTTTAAATATGAAATTGCGATCAGCTCCAAGGGCACGAAGCAGGCCAATCTCCCGTCGGCGTTCATTAACCATCAGCGAAAAAACAAAGCCACTGAGAACCACAGCGAGTACCCACACCACTGCCAGCCCCAAGAACAGCATCCGAAACAACCCTTGGGTCTGTTTGTGAATAGACCTTGATAACTCCAGGCTGGCAAAGGGATACGTTCCGGGGACCCTTTCCTTGATCCGCTGAGCTACCTCGTCGATGCTATAGTCCTCTTTGACTTTTACCTGCACCGCTGAAATCTTTCCTTCCGGAATGTTCATCGGCCTGGCAGCGGTAGTTACCGATTGTCTGGCAATCTCATGGGCCGTGTCAAGAGTGAGGAACATCGTCTTGTCAAGGCCCATGCCGGTAGGCTCGAGTTTGGTAGCCAGATTGACCTTAACGCCATATATCATGACTTTCCCCGTCTCCTCGGGAACAATGACCCAGTCTCCTCCGACCACATCCAACAGGCCAAGTTCTCTCACTTCCTTTCTCAGCCACGGCATGACAGTAAAGTCGGTCTTCGGGTCGAAAGCAATCATAAACATATCCCAGGCGCTACAGCAGGCGGCTCCCGTCAGGGTCTCAAGGTAAAGCTGGGGACTGACTTTGGCCACCCCTTCCACCTGAGCTATCCGGTCAACATTCTCCGCTGGCATCCATGCCCCTGACAGCGGCTTACCCAAAAGAAGAGCCGTCTGAGCTTCAATCTCATTGCCGGCTGGCACAACAACGATGTCAGCCCCAAGCCTTTTCGTGCCCACCTCAAGGCTATGCTTGATGCTTCTTGCCAGGAGTGTAGTAGCCATTAAAAAAGCGGCCAGAATCATAATGAAGCACACAATTAAACTGCTCCTATAGGCTCTGCCGCTAATGCTTTGGCCAACCAAGTACCACAGGTTCATTTTATCAATGTCTCATGTTATAATCCAGTTGGATCCCCAAAACTACTCAACCCAACCACCTCTTTCGCCGCTTATAGTGTTTGACATCACGATAACTTTTCCGTTGTGAAAGGGCGCCAAACCCGAGGTAAAACTCCTTCACATCTTCGTTTTCCTTCAACTGCTCCCCAGTACCATTCAGGACGATCCTGCCATTCTCCATCACGTAGCCGTACTCAGCCAGGTCGAGAGCAGCCGTAGCGTTCTGCTCGACAATGAGAATCGAGACCTTTTCTTCTTGATTAATGGTTCTGACGATGCCAAGGATTTCCTCTATCAGCCTGGGTGCCAGACCCAGAGATGGCTCATCTAACAGTATCAGTTTGGGGTGGGTCATTAAAGCTCGACCGATGACTAACATCTGCTGCTCCCCACCGGAACAATAGCCACTGGTGTGGTGACGAAGGTCCTTAAGCTTTGGGAAATAGTAGTAGACTCGATCCAGTTCTTTTCTCAAGTCTAACCGGTGGCGGGCAATGTAGCCGGCGACAAGCAGCTCATCTTCAACCGTCAGATGCTCAAGGATCCTCCTGCCCTCCATAACCTGAATAATCCCTATTTTGGCAATATCCTCTGGGTCAGAACGATCGATTCGTTGGCCATCGAAATGGATATCGCCCCGAGTGACTTTGCCCACCTCCGTTTTGAGTAGACAAGAAATGGCTTTCAAAGTTGTACTTTTCCCGGCACCATTAGCTCCCAATAAAGTTATGATCTTCCCTTCATCTACCTCGAACGACACTCCCCTCAACACCAAGATGACCCCATGATACGTGACTTCAATATTATTCACCCTTAGCATTTTAATCCCTTTCCTCCTACTCAACCGAGTAGATCGTTAGCTCAGCGCTCACCTTCCCCTTCCTGCCATCATCGTAGGTGAACTCGGACGTGATGGGGATGGTCCGTTTCCCACTATACATAGCTTCAATGACCTCGCTGTAACGTTTCTCCATAGCCGTTCGTCGAAGCTTTCTCGTCCGGGTCAGGTCGGCCTCATCCGGATCAAACTCCTTATGGAGAAGGACGTACTTCCTTATTCTGGTTGCTGGATTCAATTGCTTATTTACTCTGTCGATGTCCTGCCGGACGAGCTGGCTAACTTCGGGTTTTTGTGACAGGTCGGTAAAGGTAGTATAGGTAAGATGGTTTCTTTCTGCCCAGCGCCCTATATTTTCATAATCCATATTAATAATCGTTGTTACAAATCCCCTTCCTTCCCCTATGGTGATGGAATCTTTTATATAAGGGCTAAAACGCAAACTGCTTTCAATCCACTGAGGGGCATATTTCTCCCCCGAACTCAACTGGGCCAGTTCGCTTACCCTGTCCATGTAAACCAGATGCCCCTGTTCATCGATCCTGCCTGCGTCACCACTGAGCCACCAGCCCTCTCGCACCGTTTTTTCATAAGCTTCTTGGTTTTTATGGTAGCCAGCAAAAAGGTAAGGGCTTTTGACGAGAATTTCTCCCTCTCCTGATATTTTGACCTCCACTCCAGGCAGAGGAGGTCCAATGGTTCTGGACTGTATGTTATCAGCCCTATGTCCGGAAATCATCCCGCCTTCAGTGCTACCATAGACCTGTCTCAATCTAACTCCGATTGAATTCATAAAGGCTATGGTATCCGTCCCAGTTACCGATCCAGCAGTAATAGCAAATCGGCATTTGGTCAATCCAAGTTTGTCCCGAATCGCCTGGAGGAGGATCAAATCTACAAACCAATGGAGAATGCGCTTCCACAGAGAGATCTTTTCTCCTTCTTCGATAGCCTTCCCCACCTTGAGCGCCATGGGCATCAGTGTTTTGTATACCAACCTCTCCAGGCCGCCAGCTTCCTCGATCTTGGCCCGGATCTTCGATACCCACCCTTCCCATTGTCGAGGTCCGCCCAGGATCATACTTGGAGTTATCTCATAGATGTCATGAAAAATCGTCTCCGGCTCTTCCAGGGTGTTGAGCTTCGCCCCAGTAATCAGGTGAGGGACAGTGGTGAAAAAAGCTTCACCAATCCAGGCAGGAGAGAGATAGCATAGAATGTCATCTTGGTCATTGAGTTCGAATAATGTCAGCGTCGCTTCCGCTGAACCGACCAAGGACTGATGGGTGATCATGGCACCCTTAGGAAGGCCGGTTGTCCCTGAGGTATAGAAAATATTTGCAAACTCGTCGCCTTTCGCAGCATTTATATTCTCCTCGAAAGCCCCAGGGTGGCCCTCTTCATATTTCTTTCCCAGTTCCTTCACTTGCTCATAGCTCGTTATTAAGGACTGCTCGTATTTCCTCATTCCTTTCGAGTACCACCAAATGATTTTCTCCACCTTGGGCAACTTGTCATGGGCTGCCAATATCTTGTCTACCTGCTCCTGGTCCCTGGCAATAATGAATTTGCTGTCAGAATGGCCGACAATATATTGAATCTCATCAGGAATAGCATCGGTAAATAGAGCTGCGGTTATTCCTCTTGCTGCCTGAATGGCAAAAGATGCCCAGTACCACTGGGGCTCATTATCCCCGATGATCGCTGCTCGTTCGCCAGGCTTGAGACCGAGGCTGATCAGTCCCAAAGAGAAGTATTTGACGTTTTCGTAGACATCTTTCCAGGTATACTCATTCCAGATGCCGTAATCCTTATCCCGAAAAGCTACTTTTGTGTCACCCCAACGTTCAAAATTGCGCTTCAATAACTTGGGAAGAGTGTCAAGCTGCATTTCCATTTTCCTGCTTCCTCCTCAAGAGGCTTTACCAAGGTAAGCTCGTATGACATCCTCATTCGTTCTGATTTCTTCCGGGGTTCCCTCGGCGATTTTGCGGCCGAAGTCCAACACCACCACCCTATCACATATGTCCATGACCAGTCCCATGTCATGCTCTACGATCGCGATGGTAATCCCCATCTCTTCAGAGATATCGAGGACAAACCTGGCTATGTCTTCCTTTTCATCCCGGTTCATCCCGGCCAACGGCTCATCTAAAAGAAGAAGTTTCGGCTCGGCAGCCAAGGCCCTTGCCAGGTCAACCCTTTTTCTCAAACCATAGGCGAGGGCCCCGACTCGATGCTTCCTGATAGATTCTATCTCAAAAAAATCAATGAACTTCTCAACGACTCTCCGATGCCTTATCTCCTCCCTCCGTGTCCGGCCGAAATAGATGGCCTCACTCAGAATGCCCGTCTTAAATTTGAAATGCCTTCCAGCCATAATATTATCCAAGACACTGAGCCCATCGAAGAGCTGTAAGCCCTGAAAGGCCCTTCCGATACCTAACTCGGCTATGCGGTGAGATGATAGACTGGTGATCTCCCGGTCTTCAAAAAAGATGCCTCCCTGCTGAGGACGATAAAAGCCATTGATACAGTTAAAGAAGCTGGTTTTGCCGGCACCATTAGGGCCTATCACGGCAAAGATCTCGCCCCGCTTTATATCAATATTGACATCCGTCAAAGCCTGAATTCCACCGAAACTCAGACCAATACCCTTGGCAGCTAACATCACATCATTTGCAGGCATTTTTTCTCCCTGAAACTATTTCGACCCTCCTGGAAGGACAGACGATTCACCAAAAGGGCCTTGGCTTGGCATAACGTTTTATTCCCTTTTCAATAGGCCTTTTTGGCTAAAGGAGGCTTTGAAGGCTCCTTGTAAGGCCCCTTCAGCTTATCTTGGATAAGCCCTGGCATCCTACGCCAGGGAGTCGCTGGAACCCACTGGCCATCTTTTATTTCAACCAGTCGCGCCATCATTGGCGTTCGGGACTCAAGAGTATAGTCGAACTTGACCAATCCGTGAAGATCATATTCTTTGCCCCAACTCTCCAACTGCCTCCTTAGCACCCTGGCATTGATACCATCCCAACCAACCTTGGGCACCAACTGGTTCAATAGATCATAAAGGGTAAGTGCGTTCGCCCAACCCAAGAAATAGCTATTGAGAAGGTCCTTCTTGCGTCGCCCCTGTTCATTAGAAATTCTTGTCGCCATTTGAATGAACGGGTCTTTCGTTTCAGACCACAGTTTGTAGGGGGTTGTTCCCATGACCCCCTCAACGGCTTTTCCTCCAAGCATCGGCAGTGGCTCGTCGACCCCGAAATTGCTGGTTCCAAACTTCAAACCATAACCAAGCCTCTCATTTTCCTTAGCCAGTGGCACTAAGCTCTGCCACAGCAGCTGACCATAAATATAGTCGGCGCCCGCTTTCTTAGCTCGAGTCAGTGGGGTAGCCGCATCCACCAGGATAACAGGTATGAACTGCTTATCGACCACTTCTATTCCCTTTTTCTTAGCATATTCCAGGACTAAAGGTTGCAGACAGGCCCTGCCAAAAGGAGTGTCATAGGTCATAAACGCCAGCCTCGGGCCTCTACCCTGTTTTTTAAAGTCCCACCTCTCGGCAATCACGTCAGCAAAATTGGCAAACTGGTCCGCGTATAGCGGAATGGTAGCAAAGGCGTAGCCCGCCGGGTAGATTCCCGTCTCACTAACCCCACAGCTTGAGACCAAAACCTCATCTTCTGCATAACGGTCATGGAAGGCTTCATTCTCCTGAGATCCGCACACTGCCAAAAATATGAAGTTCTTCCTGGTGCGCCACCTCTCGTAGATTGTAGCCCCAACCGAAAGGTCATTCGTGTGATCAGCCCATTCCACCCTCAATTTCCTGCCCTGAACTCCACCCTTTTCCTTGTTAATCCAGTAGATAGCGTCCTGAATCCCCAGAAGGCGGGGAACATTTACAAAACCGTAGACACGGCTCATGTCGGCCCAAAAATACATAGTGAAAAACTCATCTTTTGCAGCCGCAGGCTTAGATCCTAAGGCCGGAAAGACTGATAAAGAGATGGCCATCAGAGCAAACAACACTAACCCGATTTTTCTCATCGTTTTTCTCCTTTCTGTCTTGGTATTACCTTTATATTCCTCGGCATTTTATGCCGCCTTTTTCGCAATATTTTCACATCGTTTCTCGCTGGTAAGAAACCGTTACCCTATTCACCTTAAAGCGCATACTTGAAAGGCCAATGTCTAAACCGGGATTTGAGCACCTCCCAAGTGTGAGCCAAACCTCTGGGCTCGAAAATAAGAAAAAGAATAACCACCAGGGCCCAACTAATAATCCCCAACGCTGGGCCGATCTTGGGTGCATCAATAGGTGATACCAATTCACCCAAGATCGGGGTTACCATAACTACAATTTCCTTTATTGTTCTCAAAAATAGAACGCCGAAAACGGCTCCAACTACGGTTCCCATGCCACCGACAATCAGGCATCCAAGATACCAGATCGATACCTCAAGATGAAAGTGGAGTGGGTTGACGCTCCGGAAGAAAGTGGCCCACAAAGAACCGGCAATACCAGCATAGAAACAGCCGATAGCGAAACCATAGAGTTTGTATTTCGCTACGTTGATACCTATGACCTCGCTGGCCAGGTCGTTGTCTCTCAGGGCAACAAAGGCTCGCCCCAATCGGCAACGAACGAGATTTTTCGCAAAAAACGTCATAAGCACCGTTATCACGATGACGACATAGTAGAACGCTTCGTTATTTCTGAAGTCAATACCCGCCAACTCGGGACGATTAACCCTTATGCCACCCACGGCGTGGAAATAATCGGGAAAGGCATGGTTAAAGAAGGCGATGATGATGAACTGTGCCGCAAGAGTGGTTATCGCGAGATAGAGCATCTTGAGTCGAAAAGAAGGAAGGCCAAAGAGCACGCCGACTGCGGCAGCGGCAATGCCCGCGAGAGGCACGGTTGCCCAGAAGCTCCAATGGAAGGAATCCATCAGCACGGCTGTGGTGTAGGCACCCACAGCCACGAAGGCCTGGTGCCCCAGAGAAATCTGACCGGCATATCCAGTAAGGATGTTGAGCCCAAGAACAGCAATCAAAGCTATCCCGGTCAGGATCATGAAACTCAAAAAGTAAGAGCCGGCGAATAGCGGCAGCACAGCCAAAAGAATCATAAAACCTATCAGGGTTCCCCACTGAGGGGCAGTCCGGACAATCGCTAAGTCCAGTTCATACCGAACATCGAAAACACCAGCTGGTCGTTCCATTTTTCTCTACAGCCTTTCTATCCGCACCAAGCCGAAGAGACCGTACGGCTTGATGACCAAGATGAGAAGCAAGACAATATAGGGTATGACATCAGCCAGAGCCGGGTTAAGGTAACCGGTCACCAAGGATTGGAGCACGCCCAATATCATGCCGCCAACGATAGCTCCCGCAATGGCGTCAATACCTCCCAGAAGCACCACAGCGATTGCCCCGAGCAATGACGTGTACATGAGATAGTGAACACCGCTGACCACGCCCAAGAGAAGCCCAGCTATGACACTTAACAATCCGGCGAGTACCCAGCTAAGGCTGAAAACGCCCTTCACTGGCAGTCCCAGGCTCTGAGCAACCTGATGGTCCTCCGCCGTAGCCCTCATCACCCTGCCCATGAGGGTCCGCCAGTAGAAGAAACTAAAGGCGGCAAAGGCCGCTACTGCTACTCCGATGCCCCATAGAAGGATGTGGCTTATCACCACTCCACCCAATTTGATAGATTGACCGGGTAACTTCACCGGCAGGTCATAGCCAGTATTTCCCCACGTTAAAATGTTTATCCCCTCGATCACATGAGCTAACATGATGGTCAGCATCAAAGCAGCAATGAGGGGTTGCCCAATCAACGGGCGCATGAACAGTCTCTCAATCACCATACCAAGAAGAACTCCAAAGGCAAGCCCAGCTATCACTCCAACCACCACTCCGAATTTGCCGATAAGAGTCACCAGCATAAATGCCCCAAGCGTCACCATCCATCCCTGAGCGAAGTTAAATACTCTCGTGGACTTGTAAATGATAACGATCCCCAGAGCAATCAGCGTATACATACCGCCGATAAACAGGCCTCCGACCATGAACTGCAGAAATATAGCCATGTTGAGTTCCTTACTCAGTCTTATTCGGTCTTATTCCGTCACATCAATTTTCCAGCTTTTGACCTGACTGCACTGGACTTTTATGTAATACTCACCAGGTCCTTTAAGGGACATTGTTCCCGTTCCAGCACCCACCATGGACATATAAATATAGTTTTCCGTTTCCCCCCTGGGATAAACCGCAATACTCTGCCCACCTCCCTCCCACATCAAGGCCGTTACGGGTTCCATCGTATAGGTCATTTTGAACTCTTCATTCCGAATTTTGAAAGGTTGTGTGGTCATATCTGCACTTCCGGCAAATGAAGCTGGTGAATTCAGCGGCTTGCTGACTCCTGCTCGGACAACCTGCACCTGCCAATTAGCAATGTTCCGGGCTATAACCTTGATATAGTACCGACCCTTCCCCTCATAAAGATAGGTGTTGCCACTGGCATCAAAGCGGGGGGTCTTCACCATTTCGATCCAGTTGACTTTATCTCCCTCCGGATACACATGTAGGACAAAATTGGGCACTTTCTTCTCTTCGGCTTTATATTCCCAGTTGATCTGCCATTCCTTGGTGTTAATTTCAAAGGGCTCACCGGTAAAGTCTTTAGAACCACTGAACTTTAGCCCCTCCAAGGGTGGAGGTGCCGGTCCCATTGTGGCACAACCGAAAGCTCCCAGTAGAAACAATAACCCGCATCCAATCAAAAAAATCTTTCTCATTGTAGCCCCTCCTTTATCATTTTTCTTTTTGGGTACCCAGCGTAACAACTTTTGGACATAGCACACGGTTGCGGCTGAGCCAGTATTTATTAATGATCTCGGGATGTTAACTGTAAAGAATGTTAACCTTTTAGGACACAGGCAGACTCGTTGATTATTTTAACAAAATTAATAAAAAAATTAAATCATAAATTTGTTAAAAAAATGTTAAAAAAATTTGCTTTCCCAAATATAGTTTGATATATATTTTGATATATAAGGATTTACTGGAAAGGAGATGATCAAGGATATGAAAGACCTTTTGGGCCAAAAAGCTGATCCTATGGGGAGTAAAAACATAGTCAGAAGGGAGAGGCTCGAATGCCAGATTCGAGAAAACCTCGACAAGAAATTGATCCTTATCACCTCTCAGGCAGGCAGTGGGAAGACCACTCTCATCTCAAGCGTTTTAGAGTCCGTGAAGGTCCCCCATATCTTTTACTCGTTCGATACCTCGGACAAAGAAATCCCATCATTCTTATACCATTTTTTCTCTAAAATTAAGGCCAGCTCTCCCGGGTTTGCTAAAAATTTTGAAAAGAAGCTAATATCCGATAAGGGTCAAATTGGGCCTCCCACTCTATTGGCATCCCTTTTTGTGAACGAGTTGAAGCAACATTTTACTAAAGAAAAAAGGTTGATCATCGTCCTTGACAACTACGAAGCTGTTAATTCCTCTTTGATCATCAACCAGTTTCTTGAATATATCTTTAAGAAAATGCCTCCTCCAGTTACCTTTATCCTTTCGAGCAGTCAATCCCCGAATATCCGTCTTCCAAAACATGGATCCAATGGGGAGACTTACCAGATCAATAGTTCTGATCTGGCCTTCCACTTAGATGAGATTGGGGAACTCTTCTCCCGTATCTATTATCTTGACCTTTCACATGAGGAGTTAGAGTTTATTTATAAAAAAACAGAAGGCTGGATCACCGGTTTGATCCTCCTGGTTCAATTTTTAAAAATGAACGAAGGGAGTCCCATCGAAGACCTGCTCAAAGGGGTCAATGGATATGGAAAGGCCATCTCCCAATTTTTGATGGAACATGTTTTTCAGAATCAGCCGAAACATGTCCAGGAATTTCTCTCCAAGACAGCTCTCCTCAATGATCTGACCTCCGATCTTTGCGACCTTGCCCTCCAGGTGAAATATTCGGCCAAACTTCTTGAAAATTTAGTTAAACATAATCTCTTCACCTTCCAAATCAATTCCTCATATTACCGTTATCATCCCTTGATGAGAGAATTTCTCTTAAAGAAACTCTATGAGAATTATGTCCAGGAGGAGATTGAAGCATTTCAGGCCCGCTTAGGGGAGATCCTCACCCCCATCGATCCAGAAAATGCCGCTTATCATTTCATTTCCGCAAAATGTTTCCCAAAGGCGACAGCCCTCTTGAGATCCATAGGGGAAAAGATGCTTCGCAAATGGCGATTTGGAAATTTTGGTGAGCTTCTAAAGGCCATTCCTTTTTCTTTGATTGAGGAGGATCCCGTGCTCCTCTACTTTTCAGGAAGGATAGCCGAGATAAAAGGCGAATCGGATCGAGCCTTCGAATCTTATGAGAAAGCCTTTCATCTCTTTAAAAAGAGGAAAGAGGTTTCCAGTGAGATTTCCTCTCTCAATCGTATGGCGGTCATTCATATCCGTCAGGATAAGTATAAAGATGCTAAAGATCTTCTTCAGGATAGAATTCAATACCTTGAGAATCAGGGGATAAAGAATGATATTGCTTTGAAACTTTTCAATAGCTATACGAACTTAAGTCAGGTGCTCATAAAATTGGAGGAGAGGGAAAAGGCGGTATCCTACCTGCAAAAGGCGGAACTTCTCTATGAAGTCCACCTCGATTCCCATCATCAGGTGACTTTAACTCAGAGCCAGGCTTTGAGATGTCTCGTCGAAGGGGATCTGGTGGAAGGAATTGAACTGGCCAAGAAAGGTGAATCCCTTTCCCTCGAACTCAATCTCCCGACGAAAATCAATATCTTCAACCATTACCTGGCCTTCGGCCACCTCCATCTTGGTCACTTCTCAGAGGGCCTGAATTATGCTAAGCGGGGATTGGAACTTGCCAGGCAATACGGCATAGAGGATAACATCACCGGTTCCCTCTTTTCCGATTTGGGACAGGTCCAATATGCCTTTTCAAATTATGACCAGGCTATTAAGGCCCTCGAAAATAGTATTGCCATCTTCAAAAAAGGCCAGAACATCTGCGGGGGTTTCTGGAGCAATCATGGCCTCTATCATATTGCCCTGAAATTAGGAGACATCGAAGGAGCAAAGGGATATTTAAAGGCATTGGTTCATCTGGCCCACCTGATGGGACTTCCCTTAGAGATCGGGGTGGGGATGATAGACCAGGCCTACTTCTCCTCATTGAAAGGAGAGGAAGGAGTGCTGGCCTTGATCGAAAGGGGGGAGGGATATCTCAGACATTCCATCAAGAGGATGTCTATCTTTCTGGCCCATTTGATCGCTGCCAAGGCCTATTTCAATCTCGGTGAAGAGAAAAGGGCAGAAGACCTCCTCCTCGATTCCCTGAAGCTTATTGAAGGGGAGAATTACTACCTCTATGGAATCCACCAGGAAAAGAGCTGGCTTCCTTCGTTCCTCCAGAGGTTTACTTTAATAATCCCTCAATGTGAGAGATTACTGGCGGAGTATCAGAATAGGATCATCCGTGCTTTTGAAACCATCAAAGAGAACGGGAGAGACCAGGAAGACATTTATAGAATGGAAAAAGGGAATGGAGAACTTTTAAACCTCCGGATTTACAGCCTGGGACCCTTTCGAATTTTTATAGGGGATGAAGAAATTCCATTATCCCAGTGTAAGAGTAAGAAAGGCATCACCTTGCTCAGGTATCTCTTCTTCGCTCGCCATAAAGGGCCGACTCCAAAGGATGTACTCCTTGAACTTTTATGGCCGGAATCACCTCCAGCGCCGGCCGATTTGAATTTCAGAGTAACCCTCTCACTCTTGCGAAAGACCCTTTCCCTTAACCACAATGGCCGGAGCGATTTCCCCAATTTATTGAGGAAGGAAGGGGGCTATCAGCTTCTCTTGGGTAAAGAGGGTTGGAGTGATTTGGACGAGTTTAACAATCAGATAAATTTGGCCCATTATAAGGAAAAGAAACAGAATGGAGAGGAGGCCTTCCAACATTATCTCAAGGCTGAAAGGCTCTATCAAGACGATTTCTTGGTGGAGAATCTCTATGAGGATTGGTCTTATATTGAACGGGAACAGTTAAAAAATCAATATGTCCATGCCCTCGCCAGAATTCTTAACAATCACGAGGAGCAGCATAACTTCGCAGCGATAATCAACACCTGTTACAAGATTATTAAAGTGGATCCTTATCAGGAAGATATTTTTAGAAAGCTGATGCTCTATCATTTCAAATTAGGAAATCATAAAGAAGTTCGCTCGGTTTTCGAATTCTGCCGTAAAAATATCGAGAATGATCTGGGAGCAGCCTTATCTCCTGAGACAAAAGAAATTTATCGAAAATTATCCGCTTCTTCTTGAGCCCCTCAACAGTCTTGTTCAAACTAAGTTTTTGGTACTTCCCCTAATCGACGGAATACAATTGGTGGGTATTTTAATTTGTCTTTGCAGGTTCTCTCGAAAGGGGAAACGGTTCTTAAGAACACGGGTACCAGGGACGGACAATAAAATGGTCCCTCCGGTACAAATCGTCGCCGCTGATAATATAAAGAATGATCTTGGCAAATTGAAAATTGAAATTTCAATCAGCCACATTACCATTTACCTACTCCTAATTATAGGGAAGGGAGGATATGCAGATATGGGTAAAAAAAGATTTTCTCCATCAAGGGAGATTCTTGTTGAAAACCGGTTTCCTTTTACTTAAAAAGGCCTCTACTCCCTCCTGAAAATCCTCCGACAGGACGGTCAGGGCGAATTGATCCAGATCCATGTGGCCCACGGCTTGATTGGCGGCAACCAGGGCATTAACGGTCTGCTTGGTCATGAAGACCGGGGCCTGGGGTTTCGCAGCAATTCTTTGGGCGATTTCTTGAGCCCTTGCTTCGGCTTGGCTTGGAAGGGCTGTCCATTGGGCAAACCCGTAACGGACGGCCTCGGTACATCCCACCTTATTCGCCAGGATCACCCACTCCTTGGCTTTGGCCGGTCCTACCAAATTAACCAGCCGGGGCAGAGAGCCCCAACTATAGTTCATGGCCAGATCAATTTCGGGAATGCGGATAAAGGCGTTTTCAGCCATGACCCGGAAATCGCAGGCCAGGACCAGGGAAACGGCTCCACCGATACAAAACCCTTCCAAAGCGGCGATGGTCACCTGGGGGATTTCTTCCCAGGCCCGGCACAGGCGGGGCCCTATTTCGAGCAGGCGGCGACGGACCGAAAAGGGTTGGGTGAGGATTGACGCCGTCTCGGGATCCTTCAGGTCAAAGCCGGCGCTGAAAAAATGGTTGCCGCCGCTTAAAACCACAGCGATCAAAGAATAATCCTCCCGGATCTCGGCTGCCACCTGGGTCAGTTCTTTCATTAACCCGGCGGACAAGGCATTGCGTTCATCGGGCCTGTTGATTCTCACGGTCAAGACCCGGCCTCGTTTTTCAAGTATGAGAAATTGATAATCCATTTTTTAGGGTGTGATCTTGACCACCTGGTCATTTTCCCGGACCCGGTCCGGAACCTTGATGCCGATGAAATCACCGGGGCGGGCCTCGGTAATGGCCTGATTGTCCTTTTGCAGGCTGTCAACCTTGACTTCGAGCTGAGTGGAATGACCCTGAAAACGCAGGGTATCCCCAAGGGAAATCGAACCCTGAGTCACTTCCACGGCAGCCACCCCAACCTTGGAAAAATACCTTTTGACAACCCCAACGGTTTCCGTGGCCATGGTCAGACCTCCTGTTCAAGTTTTTTAATTCCTTGAGAGATTCAAATATAAAGTATTTTAAATAATCTAAAGGACCTAAGTCAAGTAAGGTTTCAATATATTTTTTTGAAGCGGTAACCCAAAATTCGATATCCCTTCCTTTCTTCCTGTACTATTGTTTTCGATGAGCTACTTCACCATGCGAGATTGCAAACGCAAATCTTCAATCATTGTTGTTTGGCGGACCTAATGACTTATAGGGAGAAGGCGGAAATTTGGCGGACAGTTCCTATTTTACAAGGGATATCAGCAAGTTTCTTCCCATACGGTTGTTTTTGAATTCTGTACAGGGTGGAAAGGAAGCACGCTTAGCCATATTGCCATTTTTAACCTTTTTCGTTATTTAAGGGTCTATAATAGAAAAAAGGATTGGACCACCTACCCGATCCGGACTATCCGGGAGATGAAAATATGAAAAAGCTCATTAGTTTGTTAAGCATCCTTTTTATTTTAGCCATATTAGGGCCGCCTAACCAGGCAGAGGCTGCTCGTGGGAGTGGAGGGCCTGGTATCTCTGGTGGACACGGAGGGTCTGGGCGTGATGGGTCCGGTGGAGATGGCGTATATAGAGGGAGTGGCAGGCCAGGCGATCAAAGTAGAGACGGTGCACGTGGCGTATATAGAGGGAGTGGCAGGCCAGGCGATCAAGGTAGAGACGGTGCACGTGGCGTATATAGAGGGAGTGGCAGGCCAGGCGATCAAAGTAGAGACGGTGCACGTGGCGTATATAGAGGGAGTGGCAGGCCAGGTGATCAAAGTAGATACGGTGCACGTGGCGGGTATAGAGGACATTATGGGTATCCTGGGCATGGCGGATATCGTTGGTATGGTGGGTATGGAGGTTTTTTCCCCGGATTGTTTATCGGCGGTGTCTTAGGCTGGAGCTTGTGGCCGGCTTACTATTACCCTCCGGTATATGATTATCCTCCCCCGCCTCCGCCGGATTACTATTACCCACCACCGCCCGAAGGGAGTCAGGCGCCACCGTCGGAAAGCCAAGGGTCGGGTGGTCAGATGTTCATCTACCCCCGCCAGGGCCAAAGTGAAGAGCAACAGTCAAAGGATTTTAACGAATGCAACAACTGGGCTGTTGGTCAGATAGGCTTCGATCCGGCAAAGCCGCCCGATGGAGCACCCGATGCTCAGACCATGCAAAAAAGCGAGGACTATTTACGGGCGATAAGTGCCTGCCTCGATGCCCGGGGGTATACCCTAAAATAGCAAGAAATGGCCATACCGGGCTGTCCGGAATGCACCTCCTATATAGAAAAACTTCCTGCCCGGTTGACCGTCACATAGATTTTTTCAGATAAAAATGTAACAGTTGGTGCCGATCACAGTGGTCTGTATGCGGTCGGTTGAATGATAAATAAAGGAGGCAATCCGATGAAGAAGTTAATTTTTAAAATATTGTTTTTGACATTGGTAATTGTCGTTCCTATTCCAACGATGGCAAGGGTAGATGTAAACATCAGTATTGGTCTGCCGCCGCCCATCGTATTTGCCGCACCACCAGAGGTGATAGTGATACCTGGGACGTATGTCTACGTTGTACCTGACATTGATGTAGACCTCTTTTTCTGGAATGGTTGGTGGTGGCGTCTATGGGAAGGTCGTTGGTATCGCTCACATTATTATAACCGGGGCTGGGGTTATTATAACGATGTTCCAAGTTTTTATTTTGATGTAGACCCAGGTTGGAGAGGATACTACAGAGACCATAATTGGTACGGGCACCGGTGGAACTATGAACGGATTCCTTACCAACGACTTCAACAGAACTGGAAGAGCTGGCATAATGATCGACATTGGGAAAGGCAAGGAACTTGGGGCGTCCAGAGCTATCAACCTCGACCACAACAACAGAGACAGGAACTAAGACAACAAAGGCAACAGCAATATCAACAGAGGCCTGAGGTTCAGCAACATCAGCAACAGAGACAACAGCAACAAAGACAACCTCAGGTTCAGCAGCCAAGACAACAACCTCAGGAGAGAGTTCAGCAGCCGCAAAGACAAGAGCAAAGACCTCAGGTTCAGCAGCCAAGACAAGAACCTCAGGAGAGAGTTCAGCAGCCGCAAAGACAAGAGCAAAGACCTCAGGTTCAGCAACCACAACATTCTCAGCCTCAAGGAAAACCTGAAAGAGGGGAGGTAGAACATAAAAAGTAGGATGACAAAAAGTTAAAAAAAGTTGCCCTCTATAATAACTGTCGGTTAGAACAAGAAAACCATAATCGCCGACATTCAGGCTTATTTTGGAATGAAGGGTAGTAGGATGTAGAAAGAATAATCAAGGGGGACAAGGCGCAACTGCCTTTTTTGTAGACTCGGGATTACGCTAGTGCAGAAATTAGAATAAAAAGATATTAGGAGATAAGTATGGATGAAATATTTACAAAAAAAGTGCGGGCTGCGGCAGTGGCTGGATGGTGGACTTTGTTAATCGCCTTTTGTATCCTGCTGATTCAATGGCTTGCTTATTTGCTGATTATGACCAAGCAGCCGACAGGAATACTTTGCTTCTGGGGTGAAGGCGTTACCTGGCCGGAAATTCGTACTATCTGGCTGTGGGCAATGGTGGCATATAAGTTCGGCGTCGCAATGATGATATTTGTCGTCATCTGGCTGACACTTTGGGCAAGACAACTGGCAAAAAAATAGAATTGACAGTTGCGGCTAACTATCTGCTTTCAGCAAGCACTTCTTAGTTGGAAAAGATGAAAAACTTGTTCGGATATCTTACAGTATGAATTGGAAGGTAATTAATATTTATCACCGGGGTTTCGATGAGAAGAAATGCTAACCAAGGCATCCACCGGACGGCTTTCAGCCGCCGCTGATCCGCACGTTGCAAATCAATTATTGCAAACGCAAATCATCAAAATATTCTATCACCATACTTGTTGCTTTGTAGGTGAACTGAACAGGGCAGAGCAAGTCTCAGGAAATTCGCCTTTCGGTGATGGTCCGGGATGAAAATAAGAAAGGGGTTTGAAAACGTTTTCAAACCCCTTTCTTATTGATCTCACTGTAGGCGGGCAGGTTTTAGCCTTGATCGCTCCATTTGCCGTATTTTTCCCTCAATATCCTGTGCAGGATCTTGCCGGTGCCGGTTCTGGGCATCTCGGCATCGCCGATAAAGTCGATGGTCTTGGGCTTTTTAAACCCGGCGATTTTATCCTTGCAATAATCCATAAGTTCCTTGGCCAGTTCCGGGGTTCCTTTATATCCTTCGTGCAGGATGACAATGGCCTTGATGGCCTCTCCCCATTTTTTATCCGGAATGCCGATGACGGCCACGTCCTTAACCGCCGGATGGCCGCCGACCACATTTTCTATCTCGGAAGGATAGACATTCTCTCCCCCGGTGATAATCATATTAGCCTTGCGGTCCACCAGGACATAATAGCCCTCTTCATCCCGGCGGACCATGTCCCCGGCGGTTGACCAGCCGTTGTCAAAGGCCTCTTTGGTTTTTTCCGGGTCTTTCCAGTATTCGGTAAAGAGATGGGGGGTCCGGTAAAAGAGTTCCCCGACCTCGCCTTCCGGTACCGGCTGCCGATTTTCATCCAGGATCCGGATCCGGTCGGTCCCGAAGATCTCACGGCCGATGGAACCCAGTTTTTTGAATTGATCCTCCGGCCGGAGCAGGGTCACCAGGCCCCCTTCCGTGGAACCGTAGGCCTCCCAGAGTTCGGCATTTTTAAAATAGTCCATAATGGCCAATTTGAGGTCCTTGCGGGCCGGGGCGGAAGAAATCAGGAGCTGGCGAATGGAGGAAACGTCCAGGCTTTTTTTGATCTCATCGGGCAGGGCCAGGATCATGATGTAATGGGTCGGAACCAGAGAGGTAAAGGTAATTTTATATTGGTCGATGGTTTGCAGGAGATCTTCCGGATCGAAGGAAACCATATTGTACACGAATACCGGCGCCGTTACCAGGGTATAGGGGAAAGAGTAGAAAATGGAATTGACATGGCACATGGGCATGACCAGCATGACTTTGTCCGTTGGCCGGACCCCCATGTTGACGTTATTAAGATAGTACATGGACATATTGCTCTCGTGAGACCGGACCACCCCCTTGGGTCGGCCGGTCGTGCCGGAGGTATACATGAATACCCAGGGGTCGGCGGCATCCACCAGATAGTCCTGTTCTTCCGGAGAGGATTGGGCCAGCCAGTCTTCATAACCGATGTACCCATCCGGCGCCGGTCCATCTCCCAGGAAAATATAGGCGTTCTTGGGAACCGGCAGCTTGTCCTTGATTCCGTCGATCATTTTCACAAAAGGCTCCTCAACAATGAAGGCCTGGCAACCGGCGTGGTTGACGATGTATTCGATATCGGGCGCCGCCAGGCGGAACATGAGGGGAACGGCAATCTGGCCTCCTTTGGCCGCCCCGGCGTAAATATCCATCCACTCGCCCCGGTTATAGGCCAGGACGGCAAAACGATCCTTATCATTGACACCCAGCTTGCGAAGCCCATTGGCCAGGCGGCAGGAGCGTTCATTCCATTCTTTAAAAGTAAATTCCTTTGACTTGTCCTGCCAGCCCAGTTTATCCGGATAGTTGGCGGCGTTCATTTTAAGAATCGTTCCCATATGGATCCATCGGCTTTTTAACATGTCCCTTTCCTCCTGTATCATTTTATTGTTTGGCCAAAATCAAAATGTCGAATTACGGAAATCTGAAACAGATTCAAATGACCCAATATCAGAATTCGAAACGGTTTCAATACGCCCCTCCACCGCAAACAGGGCCGCCCCAAGGGCGCCGGTCAGTTGGGGGCGATCCGGCACCAGGACCGGCCGTTGAAGCCGTTCCTCAACCATGGTCACCAGATAGGGATTATAAGCCACCACACCTCCGGTCATAACCACCCCTTCCCCCAACAAGCCCATTTCCAGGACCCGCTTGACTACCGATAAAAACAGCCCTTTAACGATATCAGGGACCTTTTTGCCCTGGCGTATTTTTTCAAGGACTTCGGTGGCCGTGAAAACCGTGCAGAAACTCCCCAGCTCTACGGCCTCCTGAGATTGCCGGGCCAAGCCGTCCAGATCCTCTAAAGGGATATTCAGCCGCAAGGCCATCTCTTCCAGGAAGGCCCCCGTTCCGGCGGCACACTTTCGGTTCATCTTGAAGTTGAGGCGGCGCCCATTCGCATCCAACTGGATTATTTTATTATCCTGCCCTCCAATATCTATAATGGTGATGGCCCTGGGGAAATGAAAATAACATCCCTTGGCATGACAACTGATCTCCGTTTTGTCGCCGTTGGCGAAGAGGACATTTTTTCGCCCATACCCGGTGGAGATGGTTTGAATCCCCTGCGGGTCTCTTTTCAATTCAGCCTGTTCCAAGGCCTGGAGCAGACAGGCTTCGGCGACCGCAGAAAAATCAGTTCCTGAACGTTGGACCGCCCAGCCCAAGAGGTTTTTCTCTTGGTCAAGAAGCATCACTTTGGTCGTGGACGACCCGACATCGACACCGGCAAAAATCACAAAAATCCTCGTTAATACCGCTTAGGTTAGAGGCCAGAGGCTTGAGGCGAAAATTCGGTACCTTTCATTTGAATTCCCGCATCTATTCTTCCCGGTTTACCGCTTTGCGCTTTGCCCTACAACCTTCAAACGTCGTTTTATTTTTCTTCCAACTGTTCTATAAACGCTTCGATCTGGGTCTTGGCCTGTTCCTCGGAATAACAGCGCAGGTCATTTAAATCCCCATTGATGGTCAGAGTCGAAATCCCCAGATTTTTAGCCAGCCGTTCCGGCATGCCGTACCGGGGATTGGAATTATTGGGACAGGTCTTGGCGTCATGGAAGAGGATGCCGTCAAATTTAAACAGATCATGGCACTTCTTTATGTACTGTTCCTTAAACGCCTCATCCCGAACGATGAACAGTTCCGTATAGGCCCGGCCCATGCTTTCAAAGGGTTCGTCCGGATCCAATTGATCGAAGATCCAGCTATTGCAGTAGGTGGAGGCCACCACGCAGGTCTTAAGTGAATTCAAGAGCTCCGCTAACGATCTCAATTTGCCCCAGATCGGCATGCCTTCCCAGTAGAGACGATGCTTTTCTCCATCAACGGCCGCCAGCCCCTCCTGAACCCGCTGTTGCAGTTCGGGCAGCAGGGTCCGGTAGTAATCAACCGCCTCCTGGGTACCACGGGCGACCACTGCCGGCCCCATGTGAATGGTGGCGTCAAAAAAAGTCCAGGGCGAGGGGACGGTTGCCGCTGTCTCTAAGACCGCACGCCAGAGCCGGGAGCAATCCCGCGACAATCGGATCGCCTCTTTAAAGCGATCCATATCGAACCGTTGGCCGCTGACTTCTTCAAGCCCGGGGATCAGGCCTTTGATCTGCTCGGCAATGTCCTGGATTTCATATCGGGTAATGCCCCCGATGTTGCAGTAGGAATGGATTCCGAGTAAGGGCACCTTCAGTTCCCGGGCATACCAGGCAAACCAGTCTTTGACATCCCGGCACTGGTTGGTGTTAAAGACCAGGACATCAGGCCGGGGCACGGATTGGATGCCGTAGGCTTTCTGGAGAGGGGTGACCTTCTTGAGGTAGGCCCCTACATCACTGGTTAAATAGGAACAGATATCCGGTGAATAGCCAACGGCATTGGCTACCGGAATGAATTCGGTGGCCATTCGGGTGGCCCCCAGCATGGCCCCGTGGTTTTCCGGAAAATAGACCAGAAAGCCCATGCCCCGCAGGAGCTCGGCCGGTCCGACGCTGGTACACCAGGCGATCTTGGGTTTCCCTTCCTTGGCGGCCCGATCCAGATTCAAAAAATGATCGGCCATGATCTTTTTCATCAGCTTGGTGGACTGGATGTCTTTCATGACGATTTCCTTTTTTTCGAAGAGTTCGAGGATCCAAAAAATACCGATCCTGGATGCTGGATACTGGATAAACACCAAAGTCCAGTTTAGAAGAGGGGGTTCAAAGTTTTTATCCAGGATCCAGGATCGGTATTTATCCAGTATCTTTTCCTGAAACAATCCTCGGCCCCTTGACCCCTTGAATCCGTATTCTTATGCCAAAGCCGAAGCCACCAGCTCCGTGATATCCTTTACCTTGATCTTGCCTTTCTTTTCCTTGCGCAGGCGGGCCGCCCCCTGGGTCAGGTTGCTCTTGCAGGACGGGCAGGATGAAACAATGACCTCGGCCCCCACCTCCAGGGCCTGCAGGACCCGGTTGTAGGCGATGTCCTGGCTGAGCTGGTTGTCAAAACCTTTAACCCCGCCGCCGCTCCCACAGCACTTGGCCAGAAGGCGGTTCAGCTTGAATTCTGTGAGTTCTACGCCGGGAAGCTGTTTCAAGAGCTGGCGCGGCTCTTCGAAGATATTCATGTGTCGGCCCAGATCGCAGGGATCGTGATAGGCCACTTTCTGCCCGCCATTGCCTCCTTTCAAGGGAAGCCTGCCCTGGCTGATCAATTCATTGAGATAAGTGGTCACATGGTGGACCTTTATCCCTGAGCTGCCTCCGTAGGCCGGATACAGTTTGGCCAGGGTTCTAAAACAGCCCGGACAACTGGTGACGATTTCCTTTACCCCGAGCTCGGCAAATTTCTTGGTGTTGGCGCTGACGCAGGTCCTGAAATCATTTTCCAGACCGATCAGATAGCTCAAGTAGCCGCAGCAGTCTTCTTCCTGGCCCAGTGTGGTATAGGAAATGCCCGCTTTGTCCAGAATGGTCATCAGGTTGGGGATCATGTTGATATCCTGATAGGAGGCCACGCAGCCGGCAAAGAGAAGGACTTCGGCCCCTTTTTGTCCCTGTTTGAAACCTTCCGGAAAGACATCGGTCCGTTTTCCCCGGGGTTCCCCAAAGGGATTGCCGTACTGGACGATGCTCCTGCTGCTGCTTTGAAACACCTCGGGCAAAAAGCCGCTTTCCACCAATCGTTTTCGAGCGGCCTGAACCACATCGGAAACCTCGACCCGGGAAGGGCAGGTGTATTTGCAGTTCAAGCAGGTGGTGCACTGATAGAAACGCTCGGCCAACTCGGCTGAAGGCTGGAGGCGACCGCTCATCAGGTTGAAGGCCAGCAGGACCCGGCCCCGGGCATTCATGGCTTCGAGATGACTTTGGGCATAGGTGGGGCAACCGGCCCGGCAAAAACCGCACTGGATACAGGCCAGGATCTCATTGTCCACCTTGTCACCCAGGCTCCGGATGTCTTCCGGGGTTTCAAGAAGGTGGCGGAAGGCAAACTTGTCATAAATGTCTTCGATACTATCGGAAAAACCCATTTTCCCCGGATTCAGGATATTGTCCGGATCAAGGGTCTTCTTAATCTTTTCCATTACCTCGAGGGAAGCTCCCAGTTCTTCTTTGATGAAAGGGGACTTGGCCAGCCCCAAACCGTGCTCGGCGGTCAGGGTTCCTTTATACTTGAGTGTCAGCGCTACGAAATCCTTGGCAATCTTGCGCAGGGTCTCCCACTCCTCTTTTTTGCGGATGTCCATGAGAAGTACGGCATGGAGGTTGCCGTCCCCGATATGACCGAAGGTGGCAATCTGGGAATGGAATTTTTTCCCGATATCCTGGATTTCATGGATGACGTTTTTGATCTGGCTGATAGGCATGCCAAAATCTTCCACAATGGGGATCTGGCGGTATCCCGGTTTGACCCTCGAGAGGGAAGGCACCAGTCCCTGCCTGGCCGACCACATGACCAACCTTTTGGCCGGGTCATCGGACCATTCATTTCCCAGACCCCCAAATTCCTGGCAGATGGCATCGATTTGGGTGATATAATCCTGTACCGCCGCCTTATGCCCATCAATTTCTATAAAGAGGATGCACTTGACTTCCGGCGGAATCTCCAGGTTCATGGCCTTTTTGACCACTTCAATGGACATCTCATCCAGGATTTCACAGGAAGACAAGGGGATGCCTGAGGTCAAGATTTTCTCCACGGCATTTCCGGCTGATTCCACGGATGGGAAAGAAGCCTTAGCGAAGGCAATATAAGCCGGTTTGGGTAAAATCTTAAGTGTGGCGGAGGTAATGATTCCCAGGGTCCCTTCGGATGTGGAGAAGAGCCGGGTAAGGTCATAACCGGCGGAACTTTTCGGCGCCAGGGTTCCGGTTTTGATCACCTGGCCATCCGCCAGAACGACCTCCAATCCTTTGACGTAATCCCGGGTAGTGCCGTATTTGACCGCCCGGACCCCGCTGGCGTTGCAGGCGATCATGCCTCCAATGGTGCAGATAGGAGCGCTGCCCGGGTCAGGGGGGAAAAAGTGGGTTGGTTCAAGCCGAGCATTCAGGGCGTTGCAGACGATCCCCGGCTCAACAATGACGTAACCGTCGTTCTTATTGATCTCCTTGATCTGGTTCATCCCGGAGAGGTCCAGCAGGATCCCGCCCTTGGCGGGCAGAACCGCACCGGTTACGCTGGTGCCGGCTCCCCGGGCCACCAGGGGAATTTTGTAGGCCGCCGCTATCTTGACTATGCCGACTACTTCTTCGGTAGTGTTAGCAAAAACAATTACATCCGGAATACCCTCGTGGACGGACATATCCCGGGAAAAACTCATACAGTCTATGGTTCCGGTATGAACATTTCCTTCTCCAGCCACCTGTTTCAATTCATCGATATATCCCATAATAAGACTCCTTTTGAATAGTGCGTTAAGACGCAAGGCGAAAAAACCAAGATGGATTGGGTTTACTGTTTGCTGGGTCTGTTTTCATCCTCGCTAATCTCCCGAGTTGAGAATAGGCTACCATTTTAGGCATCTCCCTTACCCTTTACGCCTTACGCCTTGCGACTGTCGTTGTTATTTATTAATTAAATCCTTGACCCGGGCTATTTCGGTTTCAATAAAAGGTTTGATATCCGAACCCGGCACCAGGTTTTGTTTTTCCCCTTCCGAATCTTCCGGAGCGATCTTACAGATCCAGCCCTTTTCGTAGGGCGAGGAATTAATCAATTCCGGTTCATCTTCCAGGGCTTCATTGACTGCGGTCACTTCGCCGGAAAACACGGCATAGATGCGGCCGACCCATTTCCCGGACTCCATCGATCCAATCGGTTTGCCTTGCGTTACCTTTTGTCCTTTTTCCGGCATTTCCACATAACCGATGTCGCCGGCCAGCTTCTGGGCAAAGTCGGTGGTACCCATGACGACCGTATCTCCCTCCAGCCGACCCCAAAAATGATTTTTATCATACCACAAATCATCCGGAAAAACGTAGCCTTCAATTTCCATACTCAGGCCTCCCTTTCAAATTGTTTTAGAAATTCCTTGTCTTTTACCCGGTTTAGTTTAAAGCCCAGGGCCTCGGGGCTGAAACCCATAGCCAGGCCCAGGAGCTGGGGATAGTAGAGCACCGGGACCTTCAGCTTCTGCTCCAGTTTTTTTTCAACCTTTTTTTGCTGCCCTTCGTACATAACGTTGCAGAAAGGGCAGATCAAAACCAGACCATTTCCACCCAGGGTGTTAATCTCCGCCAATTTCTGCCCGGCCAGGGTATTGGCCAGCTCTTCCTTGGCCCCCAGGATGCTGCCCCCGCAGCAATTCAGGAGTGTATCATAGAGCAAGGTCGTTGCTCCGGTAGCCTCAATCAGTTCCGATAAGGATCGGGGATTTTCCACCGGGTCGATCCCGCCGGTCGCCTCGGCCGGTTTGATGTAGTGGCAGCCGTAATGAGGTGCAAAACGAAATCCGGTCAGGGGCTGGGTCACTTTCGATTTGATTTTCTCAAGCCCGACTTCCTCATAGAGGATACGAATAAAATGTTTGACCTGGATCGTTCCCTGGTAACTCAGTCCGATTTTCTGAAGCTCGCTGTTGACCCGGCTTCGCAGCTCCGGGTTGTGCGTCAGGAGGTGGTTGGCCTCGCTTAAGGAACCGCTGCAGGCGCTGCATAAGGTACAAATAGACAAGCCCTCTTTTTCAGCCAGAGCCATATTCCTGGCGGCAATGACCAGGGAATCCAGAACGCTCAGGGATTTTATGGGAAAGCCGCAGCACTGGAACGCTTCCAGGTCTACCAGCTCTATCCCGAACCCGGCAGCCACCAGACGAGCCGAAAGTTCGTAATTTAAATTACGGACCGGAACGGTACAGCCTAAAAAGAAAGCGTATTTCATTTTAGTTTCTAAGGAGTCAAGAGCTTTTTATAATCCCCAGGGTCGCTTTTTATTGTAGGCAGACCCAGTTCTTGACGCTTTTCATTTTCGAAGTCGCCGACTTCGTACATCCTGCCCTGCCGGCAGAGCAGATTCTGGGCCGCACCCATGCCCGCCGGGGCCAATCCCTTCCGAACCGCCATATTGCGCAGGGCAAAAATGACCTCGGTGAAATTAACCCCCT
Organism: uncultured delta proteobacterium; assembly: GCA_963711835.1. Classification (GTDB taxonomy): domain Bacteria; phylum Desulfobacterota; class RBG-13-43-22; order RBG-13-43-22; family RBG-13-43-22; genus CAVQFQ01. The sequence continues at coordinate 298,730 of CAVQFQ010000021.1, forward strand.
GGGGGCAGCTTTCCTGGCAGGTATAACAGGTCGAACAGTGCCAGAGGAATTCCTCCTTTAAAAGCGCCTCTTCCATCCCTAACAGGATCATGCGGATGATCTTCCGGGGATTGTATTCAGGTTCAATCTTTTCAATAGGGCACCTGGCCGAGCAGACCCCGCAAGCGTAACAGGTGCGGATATGCTCCCCGCCCAGTTCCTGAGCTACCCGGTGTTTAAAATCCGGATCCAATTTTTTCAGATCAATGCGTTCCATAGTTCAAAAAGATCAATGTTCTCCTGAAGGCCGGTTAAAGCCAGCCACTGCGGTTACCTGCACTATTAAAGCTCTCTTATTTGTTTCCTAAAATCCGTTAGTACGTCTTTCAAAACCCAAACCCTATTGCTGGAGAGGGTCTCGAAACGCACCCTTTGGGGATCTATCCCCGCCTCCTCCAGATAATCTTGGGCCTCGGCGATACGCTCCCGGGCATAGGTATTCCCATGCCGGGAACGACAATTTTCTTCGGGACAGGCCAGAACCAGCACCCCGTCGGCACCAATGGATAGCGCCTTGAGGAGATGATCAGGATCTATCTTTCCTGCACAGGGCAAGCCAGATGAATTCCACCTGGCTATCAGCTATCAGCTTTGAGCTATGTGCTTCTTCCCAGGCCACCCCGGCCGACCGCCGGCAGCCGAAAACGATGAACTTGGGATCACCGGCTGCCTCCTTTTCCCACAGGGCGCTTATGTCAGCCAGGCGGTTTTCCACTTCCGGATCGGAATAACCGGCGATCTGAATGGCATCCATAGGGCATTCCCCGGCGCAGATGCCGCAGCGCCGACAGGCCAGAGGATGGATAAAAACCCGATGGGTCCAGCCGATGGCCTGATGGGGGCAGAAACGCAGGCAGGTCAGACAAACGGTGCAAAGCCCCTTATCAACCCATACCTCGCGGTCCATGGGTTCCAAGGGATGGCCCTGGAAAAACTGATGGACGGCCAGGGCCGCTCCCCGGCCTTCTTCGATAGCGGCTGAGGCCATCTGAGGACCCTTAGCCGCTCCGGCGGCAAAGATCCCGGTCCTTTGCAGCCCATAGGGCCAGAAGTGAACATTTCCCGGCTGCAGGTAACCGGAGCGGTCCAGTCCCAATTGCGCCGAGTGCGCCAGGGACTGCATTTCAGCGGGGAGGGTATGCCCGGAATCGATGACCAGCAGGTCCGGTGTTAATTCAAAGGGCTGTCCCAACAGAGGATCCCTGAATTGAAGGGTGACCTGATCCCCGTTTTGAACAAATTCCGGCCTTTCGTTGTCAAATTTAAAAAAAACTACCCCGGCATCTCGGCATTCCTGATAAAGCCTCTCCAGTCCCTCCTCGGCCACTTTAATGTTGCCGGAAAAAAAATAAACCTGAGCTTCCAACCTGTTCCGGATGGCTATCGCCGCTTCCAAAGCCTGGGCCATGTCGGCAACTCCCCCGGAGCCGGTCAGCCCGACCAGAAAGGCCGCATACGAATGGGATTTCAACGAAGCAACAACTCCGGGAGCGGCCGGGAGGGAACTTAATTCCTCAACGAGGCGATCAAGGCTTATGGTCTGCCTGGAAGAAGCCGGAAGGCAGGTAGAACATTTTTGTTCCGGAACCAACTCCGGCGCCAGGATAATCGCCCCAACGGATTCGTTCCATTCTTTTTGGATGGATGTTAATCGAACCTGGAAATCCCCGGCAAAGCCATCAACCGCATTGACCCGGGTTTCGGGAAAAAAAGAAAACTGGCCATGGGCTCCCAGCCGTTCCGCCAAATTCCGGGCGTAATCCGGCAGCTCCCGATCTCCCGGGAGCAAGGAATTTACCTTCTCCATGTCCATCTCCGGACAAGCTAATAAAACCTCATACCCGAAATGGATCAACTGGGAGGCGGCTTCCAGGGCCGTCAGCCCTCCGCCGACGGTTAACACCCGGGGCCTTTTTTGAAATTCCTGGAGGGGAATCACGCCGGATCTCCCTCCTTTAAAAATTGCAGTACCTCTTCGGCCGCCTGCTGGGCCTGAGAGACCGACCTGGCAATGCTTTTGGGACCGCAAACGGTCCCGGCCATGAAAACCCCTTGGGCAGACGCAAGCGAAAACGAGGACCCGTTCCGGCCTAAGAATCCATCGGCCGTCAATGGGAGATTGAATAGTTGACTTAAACCGATTAGGTCTGCTCCCGGCATTAAACCGATCGAAAGGACCACCAGATCAAAGGCTTCTTTTTGACTCGGCCGGCCGTCATCCTGCTGATAGGTCAGGATGAGTCGATCGTTGTCTCCTCCTTGAACATCTCCCGGGATGGCCCGGATAAATCGTAATTGCTGTCGGGCTTCTTCCAGAAACATGGAAAAATCTTTTCCAAAATTCTGAATGTCCATATAAAAGATCAGTGATCTCCGTTTCCGGCTTTTTGTATTTGAGAAGTGTTGCCATACGCAAGGCATACCCGCAACATACCTGGGAGCAAAAGGGATGTCCCAGATGCAGATCGCGGCTGCCGACACACTGAATAAAAGCGATGGACTTGGGCGGGGTTTGATCGGATGGCTTGAGGATACTCCCGGTTTCTTTGAGCTGTCTTTCCAGGTCCAAACCGGTGACTACGTTGGGAAGGTTTCCATAACGATACTGAGGTTTGTCTTCTGCCCTGAAGGGGGTAAAACCGGTGGCCAGGACCAGGGCCTCGGCCCTGCCCTCCCCGGCCCCTCCAGGGCCGCTAAAGGTGTAGAGGAAATCCTTTTGCTCCTTTTTTATTTCCTTGAGTTCCGTTTCAAGGTGGATCTGTATCCGAGGCGTCTCACCCGGTCCTGCCAAAGCCAGTGATCTGAGGGTATCATTTAGAAGGCAGGCCCCGCACTGCTGACAGGCTTTGGTGGCTTTACAACAAAAATTGCGGACCATCCCGCCTAAGATCGGAGATTTTTCAATCAGGTCAACGGAAATATTCAGGCGGTTCAAGGCCAGGGCCGCTGTCAGGCCGGCAATGCCGCCGCCGAGGATTAATACGTTGGGGTTACTTGAGGTCAAAGCAGTTCCCCTATCCGTTCCTCCGCCCCTCTGAGCAGGAGGTGGATTCCCCGAAAACGGCCGTCTTCCCTGACCGCCCGGATTACTCCTGCCGCCATCTCCAGGGAACGAGAGAGCATCTTCTCCTCTTCCAAGGTCCTAAATTCGTCAAGAACAGCCGGGGGAACGACCAGGCCCGGCAGGCGTCCCTTTAGGGGGCCGGCAAAATCCTTGGGCTTGAAAAGGCGGATCGTGGCCAGCAGGGGTTTCCCCGGTTTCTGCAATGATGGACAGGAATTCCCCAATGCCTTCCAGATCGAAGAGAGGATGGGTAATGAAAAAATCAGCCCCGGCCGCTATCTTCTTATGGAACTTGAGGACCTGGGGTCCCAGGGGATCTGTTTTTAAAGGCACCAAAGCCCCGGCCGTAAATTGGGGCAGCCTTCCTTCCAGAGGTTTTCCCATGAGATTCGTTCCGGCCTTGAATTGGGAAATAGCTTGCAATAGTTGAATGGAATCGAGATCGAAGACCGGCTTGGCCTGGGGGTGATCTCCCCAGGAGAGGTAATCGCCGGTAAGGGCCAGGATATTGGAAATACCCAGGACGGCGGCACCCAGGAGGTCGGACTGCAAGGCCAGACGATTTCGGTCCCGGCAGGTCAGGGTCATAATGGGTTCAAGCCCTTGATCCAGGAGGTATCGGCTGAAGGCCAGGGGCGACATATGCAGTTTGGCCTGATGGTTGTCCGGGACAACCGCCGCTTGAACTTTCCCCTTAAGAAAGGCGATTTTATCGTCCTTAAGGGAAGGATCCGCACTGTGGGGCGGGTCCAGTTCACAAAGAATGATAAAGCGGTCCGAGGCCAAGGTCTGGGAGAAACTACTGGGTTCCGGCATGATACCTCCGCAGGTAGGCTCTATGGGTTACCTTCCCGGGCCGGGTCTGCCGGCTGTAGTCGGCCGGAGGAAGGATGCCCTGGATATTTTCCAGTCTGTTTTCTTCTGCCAAACGGTCATAGATCATAACCCAGGCACAGGGCCGGTCCGGATCCACCTCGCATTTTCCGCCGGCCATGCCTCCGCAGGGACCGTTGTTGAGTCCTTTGGTGCACATCGTTCTGGGACAGATGCCGCCGGTCAATGACAGGACGCAATCCCCGCAGGCCCGGCAGCGCTCGGTCCACATACCGGCCGCTTCGGTCACACCGATAAAGGTGGTGTTTACACCGGCATAGACCGGTTTGTCGGGATAGGCTTCGGCTAAGAATTGGATGCCGGCTCCACAGGCTAGCGACAAGAGGGCGTCGTACTCTCCGACCTGTTGGCGAATCATTTCCAGAAATTCCCGGTCGCATTGCCGCTCCAGGGTTACTTCGGAAATCTTCACTTCTTTCTTGTCGAGTCGAAAATTCATCCGCAGTTGGCTGGCCAGGAGACCCACTTCCTTCTTGCCGCCGGCCAGGCAGACGGCCACACAGGTCCCGCAGCCGACGACCAAAATGTTTTGGTAGGGGGCCAGGAATTTTTTGATCTCTTCAAAGGGTTTTCGTTGGGCAACGATCATAAAAATCACCTATGAATCCGAAATTCAAAGTTCAAAGTGCAAAATGCAAAATGATAAAATTCCGAAATAACCCTTTCCCTAATTTTGCACTTTGCATTTTTCATTTTACATTTTGATGGACTCGTAAAAAGTCATCAAAGCCGTCACCCCGGCGAAAGCCGGGGTCCAGAAGTGCTTGAGTTTCCTGGATTCCGGCTTCCGCCGGAATGACTCAGGGTAGATGATTTTAACTTTTTACGAACTTGTCATTTTGAATTATAGTTTTTTTTCTCTTTTAAGCGGATTCGGCCCTAATTCCCTCGCCCGCCGGTCATTTCTGTCACGGCTCGGGCCCAGGCCGGGGCGTCGGAGGCACCGATGTGGAACATCTCCAGACGTTCCGGTTCCAGTCCGATTTCTGTTAAAAGCGTTTTCGTGTATTCCACCCGCTCTTTCGCTCTGAGATTTCCTTCCAGGAAATGGCAGTCGCCGATTTCTCAGCCGCCGACCAGGACGGCATCGGCACCTCCTTTCAAAGGCCTTTAAAATATGCGGATATCAATCTTGCCGGTGCAGAGGTACTTTGACGATTCGAACGTTATGCGGGTACTGGAGCCGCATGGAACCGGCCATGTCCGCCGCCATATAGGTGCAGTAGGTGCAGACCATGGCAATAATTTTGGGTTCGAAGGATTCCATTTTAACAAAACCCGTAAGGCGCAAGTCGTAAGGCGCGAGTCGTTAAAAGCAGCCGGCTTTGCCCTTTCCGATTTGACCCCTCCAAAAACGATTGTTTCAGTTATCCGTTTCCTCAACGACCTTTACCCCTTACCCCTTAGCGGTTACGCCTTGCGCCTTACGACTCACGCCCTAACACGCCTCCAGCAGGGCCACATACTGGTCGTCCTGGAAGTGGCCGACCTGGATGGCCCCCTGGGGGCAGGCACTGGCGCAATTCCCGCAGCCCCGGCAGGCGGCCGGATCGATCTGGGCAAAATGGCGCTCGTTGATGCGCGGGACATTGAAAGGACAGACCCGCAGACAGGTCAGGCAGGCCACGCACCAATCCTCGTTCACCTCGGCCACTGGCCCGCCCACATAGATCAGCTTCTGGGACAGGATGGTGGCTGCCCGGGCCGCCGCCCCCTTGGCCTGGGACAGGCTTTCTTCAATGGATTTCGGGCCATGTCCCAGGCCGCAGAGGAACATCCCGGCTCGTAGAAACGGTCGAAGCCCTTACCCTGGGCGCGCATATCGATAAAGAAGATCGTGGTGTCAATATCGGCCTCGTGTTCCTTGGTGATCATGGCCTGCTTGGTAGCGTACATACAGCAGACATAGGAACAGTAGTCGGCCGATTGCGCCGTCGCGCGAGCCCACGCACTGGATCCAGGCCATTCCGGCTTGGTTTCTTACCATCGGAAGAGCCGATGGATATGGCCTTCGAAGGGTCCGGCAGCGGACAGTATGCGCTCATATTCGATACTGGTCACCACATTGGGGTAGCGCCCGTAGCCGTATTCCTCTTTCAACCGGGCGTCAAAGATCTCAAAGCCGGGGCAGGCCACCACCGCCCCCACTTCCAAGGTAAGGTCCTGGCCGGTCATGGTGTGATCGATGGCTTTGGCCAGACAGACCTTGACGCACTGATAACATTCCGAACAGATCCCGCACTCAGCAGGCATCGTTCGGCCTCGGTCAGGGTGGTCTCTTCCTGGAACGCTGGGGCCACTTCCTTGAAGTTTCCTTCCCGGGCGGCCGGGGGAATCTTGGTGATGGACAGGCGGGCCTTCTTCAGGACCCCCTCCGTGGAGGGCTTTTCATAGGACCAGTCTTCTTCCCGCCCGGCTTTCAGGTCCACCCCCTTGAGGTACCGGCGGATGCTTTCGGCGGCCTTCTTGCCGCTTTCCACGGCTTCGACCACCGACTTGGGGCCGTAAAAAACATCGGGCCGCAAAATACTGCGGAATAGGGGTTTGAAGAGAGACCGGGTTGCCCGCAGCCCCCCTCGGGGGTTATGGGCGACAACCTGCTGGTGGCAAAGGAGAGATCGGCCGCCTGCCCGATAGCCACGATAACCGTATCCCCGGTGAGGGCGGTCAAATCCTTTTCATCATACTGTTGCTGCAGGGCCCCTTGGGCATCGAGACGGCCGTGCACCGTTTGAATTCGATCCCAACTTTACCGCCTTCCTGGAGAAACCGCTTCGGACCGAGACTGTTCACGATTTCGATCCCTTCTTCGAGGGCCTCTTCGATCGACAATCCCAGGCGGCATTTCTTCCCGCTTTCGAGGAGATCAGGGTGACCTGCCCGGCGCCGTAGCCGTTGACGCTGAAGGCCACATCGACGGCCACATTGCCGCCGCCGATGACCAGGACTTTTTTCACCCAGGGGGATCGGGTTCTTCAAGGCCTAGTTCTTGGAGAAATTCATCCCTCGATAATCCCTGGGCAGGTCCTCCCCTCCATGTTCAGGCCCCACTCTATGTGCAGGCCGGTGCCGCGACGAAACATGCCGCCGAAAGCCCTCGGCCTTCAGGATATCGAAGGAAATATCCTGACCGAAGGTCATCCTGGTCTTGATTCCCATACCGAGGGCCTCGATGGTCCGAATTTCGGAACGGAGGATGTCCCGGGCAGGTGGTACTGGCAATGCCCGACGGCCATCCATGCCCCGGCCACAGGAAGTTTCTTAGACCGTTACTGGATACCCTGGGCGAGGAAAGGTGACCCAGTCCGGCGGACCGGAGTCATTATGGCGATTTTTTGGCCTTCCGTTCCTTGATCTCCCGGAACTGTAGCTTTTCCGCCGGGCCAGGTCCTCATCGGCCAGAGCTGCAGGTACTGGATCTGCATAGTGGCTGGTCGAATTCTCCGGCGGATGCCCAGGGGGACGGCGACAGACCCGGCCGCAGATTCCGGGAAAAGGATGGGCCTCTTCGCAAGAGGGCCAGGGCCTCCCGGGTATTTCTTCTGGTTGATCAGGGCGAGGGACCCTGGACGCTGACGTGGGCCGGGCAGGTGGCCTTGCAGGGGGAGGTCCCCCGGGCGATCGATGGCAAAGGTGGAAGGCACGGCCTGGGGAAAGTGATGGTAAATGGCCTTGCGCCGGTTCATCCCCTGGTTAAAATCGGCCGGCACCTCAACGGGGCAGACCTTGATGCACTCCCCGCAACCCGTACAGGCCTCTTCCCGAATAAAGCGGGGTTCTTTATGGAACTTGGGAAATCATAAAGCGGCCGGTCTCCATAGATCCCCGTTACCCGGCTTTGGGTCAGAAGCTCTATATTGGGTTGCCGGATACCTCGATCAGTTTGGGTGAAATCAGGCAATTCTAGCAGTCGTTGGTGGGAAAAGTCTTGTCCAACTGGGCCATGCACCGCGCGCTGCCCCTCACGTTGCGGGTGCCCGCCAGATAGACCTTAAAACCGGCATTGGCCAGGTCCAGGGCCGACTGCATCCCGGAAATGCCGGACCCGACCACCAAAACGGCACCGATCTTATTTGAATTGGGTTGGCTCATGAGGAGACTACAGAACCCCGCTCAGAGGAAATTATTTGCCCAGGTAAGCCTGGCGGACTTTTTCATCCGCCAGCAGTTCCCGGGCCGGCCCCTCCAGGGCGATGCTTCCGGTTTCCAGGACATAGCCGTACTTGGCGATCTGTAAGGCGGCCCGGGCATTCTGTTCCACCAAGAGTATCGTGGTGCCCTGATCATTGAGCTGGCGAATGACTTTGAAGATTTCCTGAACGACCAGGGGAGCAAGTCCCATGGAAGGTTCATCCAAAAGGAGGAGCTTGGGACGGGACATGAGGGCCCGGCCGATAGCCAGCATCTGCTGTTCCCCGCCGCTCAGGGTCCCGGCCAGCTGTTTGGCCCTCTTACGCAGGATTGGAAAAACCCGGTAAATCCATTCCAGTTTTTCTTCAATTTCCCCTTTGAATTTCCGGTTGTGATATAAATAGGCCCCCAAGTGGAGATTATCCATCACCGATAAATGGGCGAAAATTTGACGTCCTTCCGGCACCTGAGAGATTCCCTGGGAAACAATCTTGACCGGGGTAAATTTGGAAATATCCGTACCTTGATACCAGATGGCCCCCTCTTTCGAGGCCATCACTCCTGAAATGGCCTTAAGCAGGCTGCTCTTCCCGGCGCCGTTGGCCCCGATAATGGTCACAATACTTTCCGAGGCAATTTTCAACGACACGTTTTTCAAAACCTGTATGGAGCCATAGTAAGCATTGAGACCGCGGAGATCAAGCATAGTCAATCTCCCCGCCCAAATAGGCTTCGATCACCCTGGGATCGTTCTGTATGACCGTCGGAGGCCCTTCGGCAATCTTCTGGCCGAAATTGATGGCCACGATCTCGTCCGAGACCTTCATGACCAGACTCATATCGTGTTCCACCAAAAGGACCGTGATCCCGCGGTCCCGGATGGCATAAATCAGGTCCGACATCTTTTGGGTTTCGGCTTCATTAAGCCCGGCAGCCGGCTCATCCAGAAGGATCAACCGGGGTTGGGTGGCCAAGGCCCGCAGGACTTCCAGGATCTTTTGCTCCCCCAGGGGGAGGCTGGTGGAGGGGTACCGGGCCTTGGAAAGAAGGCCCCCTAATTCCAGAATTTTTAAGGATTCCTCTTGAATCCGGGACTCTTCCCTCCTCATCGCCGGAAGTCGAAACCCCACTGAAACAAGACCGGAACGGGTTCGGGGATGGCGTCCGACCATGACATTTTCAAGGGCGGTCATGTTCCCGAAAAGCTCCACGGTTTGGAAAGTGCGGGAAATCCCCAAAAAAGCGATGATATGAGGGCCCAGGCCGTTGATGGCTTTCCCCTGAAAGATAATACGGCCCGCGGAAAGGGAATGAACCCCGGTAATGAGATTAAAAAGGGTGGTTTTACCGGCCCCGTTGGGTCCGATAACCGACTTTATCTGACCATCCTGAATATCGAAGGAGAGGTCTACAATAGCCATCAAACCGCCAAAGGCTTTTTTGATCGTATCAATTTTTAAGAGGGGCTCGGGCAAGGTCAGGCCTTTCCTTGTCTAAAAATTTTTCGAAGCAGGATCGGGGTCCCTTCCAAAAAGCCCTGGGGCATGAAGAGTAAAATCGCCAGCAAAATAGCCCCGTAAACCAGGATGTCGTATTGCTCAAAAACCCTTAAATATTCAGGCAAAAAGGTCAGCAGGGTAGCCCCGAAAAGGGCTCCCCAGATATTTTGGATTCCCCCGATGACCCCCATCATGAGAAACATGATGGAGACCATTAAGCCGAAGTTGTTGGGGGCGATAAAGGAGACGAAATGGGCATAAAGGCTTCCGGCAATCGAGGCATAAACCGCACTCAGGACAAAAATCTGGATCTTCAAGAAGGAGAGATTGACCCCCATGGCGCTGGCCGCCACCTCACTGCCGTGCATGGACCGTAAGGCCCGGCCTACCCGGGAATAAATGATATTCAGGGAAAACCAGAGCAGCAGAAGGGTGATCCCCCAGACCAGATAATAAAATCGAAAACTGGAGTTAATCTGAAAGCCTCCGAAATGAACCGGCGGGATATTGGAAAGACCGGAAGGGCCTCCGGTGAGTTCCATCAACTCATTAAAAAGAATAAAGACAATCTCCCCGATACCCAGGGTGGCCACGGCCAAATAGTGTCCTTTGAGACGTAACGCCGGAATCCCGATAACAATAGCCACTAAAATGGAGAGGAAAACACCGCCCCCAAAGGCCGTAAAAATGGAAAACCCGAAATGAGTCGTCAGGACACCGGTGGAATAAGCGCCTATGCCATAGAAGGCGGCATGCCCTAAGGAGATCTGCCCGGCGTACCCCATCAGGAGGCTTAATCCGATCACGACCAGGCTGTTGATGCCCATAAACACCAGAACGCTCAGGTAGTAATCGCCTCGGATAAACAGGGGAACGACGGCCACCAGGATGGCCAACCCCAGGAGTTTCAGGTGATTCGTTTTTCCCATCCCGAACCCTTTAAAATTGTTTGACCTTCCCTACCTCGGCGCTGCCGAAGAGGCCGCTGGGCTTGATGAACAGGACCAGTATTAATATGACCAGGGCAATGGCGTCTTTGAACCCTGATGAAATAAAGCCGGCGGCAAACGATTCCACTACCCCGATGATGAACCCGGCCACGACCGCCCCGGTTCCCATGCCCAATCCGCCTAAAACCGCCGCACAGAAACCTTTTAAGGCCAGCAGCGGACCCCGGTCATATTCCATCAAGGCAATAGGCGTGATGGAGGCCCCGGCTATGGCCCCCAGTGTGGCGCTCAGGGCAAAGGAAAGAAGCACCATATGAGAGACGTTGATTCCCACCAGACTGGCCGCCAATCGGTTCCCGGCACAGGCGCTCATGGCCTTGCCGGTAATGGTCCGGTTGAAAAAAAGGTTCATGAGGATAACGGTCACCAAGGTCAGGCCCAGGACCCAGAATATCTGAGGCAAAATCGCGGCCCCGGCGATAATCAGGGGTTTCCCGGAGGAAAAAGAAGGCAGGCTGTAAGGATCTTTCCCCCAGATGAACATGGCTATGCCCCTGAAAAAGATGGAGACCGCTACAGTGACGATAATAAGGGTGATGAGGGAAGCATTTTTAAGCGGGTTGATGAAGGTCCTTTCATAAATTGCCCCTACCCCGGTTACGACCAGAAGGGTAATGAAAAAGGACAGGATCATGGGAATCTTCAGGGTAGCCGTTAATGAGACCATGACCAGGCCCCCCAGCATGACAAATTCGCCCTGGGCCAGGTTGATGATCCCGGTGGCATTATAAATGATCGTGAACCCCAGCCCGACCATGGCATAGATGCTGCCCAGGGTTAATCCTGTAACTAAATACTGTATGATTTGACTTTGGAGGTCCATGGCCTTATCGCTTTTTATCCCGGGGCAATCAAAACATTAAAGAATATTTTACTATTAAAGAAAGGGGATAGGGTTTAACTCGTTTGCCGTTCGGCCTTCGGCGTTCGGCGAATCGATTCTCCGAACGCCGAACACCGAACGGTTTTTAAGTTGGAAGCGCTATTTGGCAAATTCCCAGTCGCCTTTGACCACCTCGATCATCTCGAAGGCGGTCAGATCCAGACCGGTGTGGTCTGCCGGGGACATGTTAAAGATTCCACCCGTTCCGGGCCACTTTTTGACACTATTTTCCAGATAATCACGTAGTTTGGCCTTGTCGGTTCCCACATGTTTAATGGCATCGGCCACCATCATCAGGGCATCATAGCCATGGCCTCCAAAGGTGGAGACATCGGCCTTGAAACGTTTTTCATATTCCGTAGCGTACTTGGAAAGAACGGCATATTGGGGATGGTTCTTGGGCAATTTATCCCAGATCACCAGACGTCCTAAAGGAGACAGGACCCCCTCGGCCGCCCCACCGGCCAGTTCGATGTTCTTTTTACTACCAAAGCCATGACTCTGATAGAGGGGAATCCCCATGGCCAGGGCCTTCCAGTTTTTGGTAACGACCACCTGAACCGGTCCAACGGACCAGTTAATAACCGCCTGGGCGCCGCTGGCTTTGATGCGGGTCAGTTGAGCGGTCATATCCGAGTCTTTGGGGCCGTAGACCTCATCGGCTAAGATGGTCATCCCATATTTGGGGGCCAACCGCTTCAATTCCTTGCGGCCCGAGTCACCGAACCCGGCTGAGACGCTGATAATACCCACCTTGGTAATTCCCTTTTTCTTAAAGTAATTGTAAATGGCTTCCACCGCTTGGGTATCGGCTTGGGGGGTTTTAAAAATCCAGGGGCGCTGAACCTTGGGGACCTCAAAGGCGGCTTTGGGGCTTTCCACCATCCGTTTGTATTCCTCCGCCGGGGTGACGATCTGGAGGGCTGCTGCCATGGAAATCATGGGAATTTGAGCCTTCTCGCAGATGGGGGCCATGGCCATGGATTCGCCGGTGGTGGAGGAGCCAACTATAGCTACTACTTTGTCCCGCTCAATGAGTTTTTTAACGGCCAGAACGGCCTGGCTCTCTTCACTTTTGGAGTCTTCAATGATGATTTCTACGGGTTGACCTTTGATGCCCCCCTCCTTGGTAATCCATTCCTGGATCATCAACGCGGTATTTTTTTCCGGTTCGCCCAGGAAAGAGGCCGGGCCGGTAATAGAGGCGATAAAACCGATTTTAATGGGGTCGGCGGCCCGAAGGGGGCCGTTCAAGGTCAGACTTAACAGGATGGCTGCGAAGATAACCAAACAAGTACCTTTTTTCATGCGTTGTCCTCCTCTTTCTTTCTAATCAGGATAGGTTAAAAAGTTGCTTGGGATGGGTCCGTACCGGCTTGGGATTTAAACAAAAAAGTTAGTTCACCCCCTTTCCGAAGGGCTCGGGCGTTCAAGCTTAGAAAAATTAGGATAGGATTTGTTAAGGTTCTGAAAAAAGGCTAAAATTATATAAATAGCTATATTATAACTTATTCGAAACCCTATCAAGCGCAAAATCATTTTTAGTAGCCTCCGGGATGTTTGTCAATCCTAATCGCTGCCGGACCGGACAAAAACCTTGACAGGAACAAAGTCCTTGGCTATAAGGTGAATGAGACATCATTCATACCGACATACCGAAAGCCGTTATGAGAGACCTCCATAAACGCGAAAAGATATTGCAGGCCGCCGTTAAGGTGTTTGCCCAAAAAGGTTTTTACCAGTCCAAAGTTTCTGAAATCGCCCGGGAAGCGGATGTGGCCGACGGCACCATTTACCTCTATTTCCATAATAAAGACGACATCCTGATCAACCTCTTTGAAGAGGAGATGACCAAGATCTTGGAGGAAATGAAAGGCCGGATGGCCAAGTGTTTGGATCCCCGAAAAAAAATCGAGCAGTTTGCCAGGACCCATTTGGGATTGGTTAAAAAGAAAAAAAATCTGGCCGAAGTGATCCAGGTGGAAACCCGTCAAAGCAGCAAGTTTATGAAAGAGTATGATAACCGCAAGTTTGCCCAATACTTGGATCTGATTTCTGACATTATTACCGAGGGACAGAGAAAGGGGGTGTTTCGTCGAGACATAAACCCGGGAATCGCCAAGCGGGCTATATTTGGGGCCCTGGATGAATTATCCAGGCTGTGGGTCTTATCCCCGCAGAAAAAATATTCCCTCGCCATGGCTGCCAAACAAATAAGCGCCTATTTTTTAATAGGAATGATTGAACCCGATTATCGAGCACGAAAAAAAAATGGTCCTGCCCCTTCAGAGGGTTCGACCAGAAAAGGAGGATACAGTGAATCTATTGGCCTTAATTAAACAAGTTCCGGACACGGAAACCCAGATTAAAATAGATGCTGGGGGAAAAGGAATTCAAACCACTGATATCAAGTGGGTGATGAATCCCTATGACGAATTCGGCGTCGAAGAAGCCCTCCGAATCAAAGAAAAAACCAGCGGGAAGGTGACCGTCATCGGCTTGGGCCCCCAGCGGGTGGTGGAATCGCTGCGAACGGCTTTGGCCATGGGCGCCGATGAAGCCATCCATATTGACGATCCCGCTGCCGAAGGCGGAGATGCCCTGGCTACGGCCCGGGTCTTGGCCGGGGCAATAAAAGAGGTCCCTTTTGATCTTATTTTCTGCGGTCAGCGGGCGGTGGACGATGACAACGCCCAGGTAGGCGCCGCCCTGGCCGAACTGCTCCAGGTCCCCTTATTATCGGTCATCACCAAGGTGGAGATTTCGGAAGACAAGACCAAGGTCAAAGTCAATCGGCCGGTGGAAGGAGCCACCTGGGTCTTGGAAACATCCCTGCCGGCCCTCATCACCGCTCAAAAAGGATTAAATGAACCCCGCTACGCCTCCCTGCCGGGGATTATGAAGGCCAAGAAAAAACCCCTGACCGTCAAAAAATTGGCCGACCTGGGGTTGGCCCCGGATCAGGCCGGTGAAGCCGGTTCAAAAATAAAGACGCGCGTTCTTACGTCCCCGCCGGACCGCATACCCGGTAAGCTCGTGGAGGGCGAATCGGTCCAGGAAAAAGGGACCGTTCTGGTCAAGCTTTTGCGAGAAGAAGCCAAAATCATTTAAGACAAGGAGAACAGGTTATGGCAAAAGGAATTTTGATTATTGCAGAACAAAGAGGGGGGGCCCTCCGTAAGATATCTTTGGAGTTGGTCAGTGAAGGACGCCGCCTGGCCGATCAATCAGGGCAGCCATTGGCCGCGGTCATTGTGGGTCATCAAATTTCTGAGGAGGCCAAAAAATTGGTCCCCTACGGAGCCGAAACGGTTTTTATGGCCGATGCCCCGGAGTTGGCCGATTATACCCCGGAAGCCTATACGGCGGTCCTGAGTGATCTGATTAAAAGCCAGGATCCGGATATCGTCCTGGCCGGCTCCAGCCAACAAAGCAAGGAATTAGCGGCCCGTCTGGCAGCCCGTCTGGGAACCGGCTTGGCCATGGACTGCGTGGCCTGGCGCCTGGAAGATGGTCTGCTGGTGGCCAAAAGACCGATTTATGCCGGGAAGGTCTATGCCGAGGTAGTATGTGAAACAGCCCGGCCTCAAATGGCAACCGGGAGGCCCAATGTCTTCTCGATTCTTGAGCCGGACCCCGGCCGGACGGCCGAAATGGTACCCCTTTCCGTCTCCCTGAAACCCGAAGATCTTCGCACCCGATTGGTGGAAACCCTGGCCGATCAGAGCGGCCGGGTGGACCTGACCGAGGCCACCTGTATCGTTTCCGGAGGCCGGGGTATGAAGGGGAGTGAAAACTTTACTATTTTGGAGGAATTGGCGGAGGTTATCGGAGCCAGTGTGGGGGCTTCCCGCTCGGCCGTGGATGCCGGCTGGCGTCCTCATAGCGACCAGGTAGGACAGACCGGAAAGGTGGTCAACCCCAACCTGTATATAGCCTGCGGCATTTCCGGAGCCATCCAACATTTGGCCGGCATGGGATCCTCCAAGGTCATTGTGGCCGTCAATAAAGACCCCGATGCCCCGATTTTCCAGAAGGCCGACTATGGTATTGTCGGAGATCTTTTTGAGGTGGTCCCGATCTTGAAAGAAGAACTCAAAAAAATCCTATCCTGATCCGGCCCCCAGGAAAAAATGGATTGCGGTTTTAGGCTGATCCCTTAGAGGGGTCCGCTGGTCCTGATTTCATGGAACGTTGTACCTAAACAGGCCCTCTCTCCCAAAAAAGGAGAGAGGGCCGGGATCAGGCAACTGAGGGGTATCGTTCAAAAGTTGTGGCATTTTATTTCTGATACCCGTTGGAAGAGGACCGGGGGTCTTGATTTCAAGGTTGTCCAAAGGGTGATCCTTCCCGCCAATTCGGCCCGGATTTCTAAGGATGGTATAGAGCCGGGCCTTCACCCAACCGGACAACCAGCTTTGGTGAAGGCCTGCTTAAGGTATTATCGTCACCCTTCCAGTCCCGCTAAAAGCGGGATTTCAAGGTGAGGAGTTTATGGTGGACAACCTTGAAATCAAGATCCCCGGTCCTCCAGTCAGGCAATAATGCGCCAATGCCAAAAGTTTTAAACGATATTAAATAAGATATGGAGCGCTACGGATTGCCCGGGGAGGTCGGTTTCCGAACCGGAAAACGAGGGTTGATTAAAGGGCGTCCCACCCTGGTTCTGATTCATGGGGCCGGCGGCAGTGCCCAGATCTTTTTGCTCCAATTGCGGTTTTTGGACCGCAACCTCAATGTCCTGGCCCTGGAACTTCCAGGTCACGGCGGGTCCGACGGTCCCGGGAGACAAACTATCGCCGAATATGCCCAATGGGTTCACGAAACCCTGAACGGCCCTTATTTTGAGTCCTTTTTCCTGGGCGGCCACTCCATGGGCGGGGCTGTCAGCCTGGAAATGGGCTGGCGTTATCCCGAAAAAATCTCGGGGCTGATACTCATGGCTGCCGGGGCCAAGATGGAGGTTTCCCCTAATATCCTGAGGGGACTTGCAGAACACCCCCACGAAACTATCGTTAAAATCAACCAGTGGTGTTATCCCAAAGGCACCAACCCTCACATTGTCGAACTGGCCGCCCGGTTAATGGAGCAAACCCCGGCCCCCACTATCCTGAAGGATTTTGAGGCCTGCCATCGATTTAACCGCCTCGAAGAAATCCGGCAGATCCGCCGACCGACTCTCATCCTGGTTGGGGATCAAGACGTCATGACCCCTCCGGATTATTCCCGTTACCTCTCTGAGCAGATACCTTCTTCATCATTAACCATAATTCCCGGGGCCGGGCATATGGTCATGCTGGATAAGCCCAAGGAAGTCAATCAGGCCGTTTGGGATTTTATCGCTGCCCAGTCTTCGACCGGCCGCTGAAAAATAACGGATTGACAAAAGGAAGGGGTTGGCGGGAAAGTTTAAATCTTTTCCAGACTGTTCCGTTTTACCTTCAGGCTCAGCTTGTCCCCGGGTCGGATGTGTTCCTTGGAGGACATCTTGTTCCAGGTGCGGATTTGATTCGGGGTCGTGTTGAATCGCTGGGCAATTTCAAAAAGGCTGTCCCCTCGCTTGACCGTGTAAAGAACCTGCTTAATCGGACTGCCGCCCTCCGTCTTTGACTTGCGCTGGGGGCGGATCACCCTGCCCTGATCGGAATGGCCGTTCTTTTCCTGCGGGGATTTGTCCACAAACAGGTTCAGGGTGGTCCCGGCCAGGATTTTATCCCCGCTTTTCGGATTCCATTTTTTTAACAAGGGGATCCCCACATCAAATCGCTTGGCTATGGCGGCTAAGGTGTCTCCCTTTTCCACCTTGTAGCGAATTCGGCTTAAGGCCCCCTCTTTGTCTTTTCCCTTGCCTGACCAGGCTGGAGAATATTTTTGGGCGGTCGTTTTTAAGGAAGCCCGGTTGGGGGACCCCTTTTCCGATCCCTTCGGGCGAAGATCTTCCTCATCGGCATCCATGGAAAATGCGGCCGGGTGAAATCCCTTCTGCGGGATCAATAAAACCAGCCCGGGTTTAAGCGAACGGTGGCCGTTGAGGCGGTTGGTCCGGGCGATTAGTCCGGCCTGCACCCCATAGCGTCGGGCAATGGCAGCCAGGCGCTCCCCCTTCCTGACTTTGTGCTCGGCATAAGTAATGACGGGTTTGGGTTTGGTCAGCTCCGCATATTGCTCCATGACTCGATCTTTCGTGCCGATCGGGATCCGCAGGGAATAACTGGAAACCCCGGGCGGGGTGACCCAACGTTTCAATTCCGGATTCAGGTCGACCAGGGTCTCCACATCCACCCCACAGGCAGCGGCCACGGCTTTCAGTTCCACAGCTCCGGGCAGGTCCACCTCTTCATAGGAAAAAGGGGCTTGATAAGGAATATTAGTAAAGCCGTATTTTTGAGGCTCCTTGGCGATCAAAGCCGCGGCAATCATCTTGGGTACGTATTGTTTGGTTTCGTCTTTGACATAGTGACAATGATCGGCGCTGATCTCCCAAAAATTTTGGGCATTGTAAAGGGCCAAGGCCCGGGTGATTTTACCTTCACCGGCATTGTAGCCCGCTGCAGCCAGATACCACGACCCGAATCGATTGAAGAGGTCGGAGAGGTGCTTGGCAGCCGCCTGAGTGGATTTAATGGGATCCTTTCGTTCATCCACCCAGCTCGTGGTTTTTAACCCGTAGCGGTTGCCGGTCTCCCGGATGAATTGCCAGATTCCCACCGCGTGGGCCCTGGAATAAGCCTTGGAGCTGAAGCCGCTTTCGATCATGGCCAGATAAATCAGGTCTTCCGGCAAGCCGTGCTCGTTTAAGATCTTTTTCATCATCGGGATATAGCGCGTCGAACGGGCCATCCAGAGGGAAAATCGTTTTCTCATATTGGACTGGAAATAGTTGATGAAATATTCCACCTGCTCATTAATGACAATGGGTAGGTCATAGGATACGGCACTTCCCGGATGAAGGGCTTTTTCGAGCTCCTTATATTCCAGAATTATTTTTTCCCGTATTTCTTCTTGTGAAGGTCTGACGATCGGGGGCAGGTCGTCCGCTTGTTCTTCCAAATCATCAAGGGTTCGCGGAAGCGCTTTGGCCTCCGTTTGAGGAACGGGCCATGACGGGCCGGGGGACGATGTTAGGGAAGATCCGGTCTGCAGGGAGGAAACCAGCGGACTGGTTTTTACGGCATCAGCCGAAGCGGTTAAAGCAGACGCCCCTTGAGAAAGGGACAGAATAAACAGGGTTACCCAAAAAAGGTGCAATCGGTACGGTCCGTACTGATTGTTTTTATGCATTATTGGATCCTTTCGCTGCGTTTCAATCTCCGGCCCTGCTTCCTTTCCGTTCAGCCGTCAAACCCAGTGGGATATAATACCCTGGCTTATTACCATATCCTCAATAAAAAAGCAATCTTAAAAAAAGGCTTTCTCTTTCCGGCATGAAGGGGGAGAAGGTCGATTTAATGAAAGGTCGGGATTTGACGGAATCGTAAAAAGTCAAGACATTCCGAAAACAGGGTCTGGGGGTCCGATTGGAACCGACTTATGGCGAAACCCTCAGGGTCGGGTTTTAAAATTTCACTCCGGCCACGAGATTTTCTTTTTTGAGGGCATCGAAATTTCTCAGATCTTTGATGGCCTGCCCGATCTTATTCAGGTGCTCCAAAAATTCCGCACCGGCTTCCGCCATCCCCGGCAGGGAAGCGATTCGCTGGGCTAATGATTCGCCCCGGGCCAGGAGGGTCTTGACGTTTTCCTCCGGCACCTCAATCCCTTTTTGAAGTTGTTCGGTCGTCTGCCTTAAGCTGTTCAATATTTCGATGATTTCATCCTTAAGTTCTATGGCTATGCTCTGTCCGCTTTTAGTGCCCTCGTTTTCAGACATCAAAATCTCCCTGACCTAAGAATGAATTAGGATAAACCGCCGGGTCGGCAAATGAACCGTGGTTGCCGAATTTATTTACTTTCCCAGGCTTTGTCAAGGATTTTTCAGCTCTACGGAGAATAACTTGACGCCCTCACCCAAAGCGGATAAAAAGGCTTTATTGGAAGGATTGTTATCCTTTTAGCCGGGAGAGAGGATCAAGGGTAGCGGTGAAGGACCATCAGGTCAGGCTGAATGGAATAGGTCCCCCCCTCTGGATAGGGATCAAGAAGGGACTGAGGTCTTCCCTGGGGATTATTAAGGTGATGTTTCCCGTGACCCTGGCGGTAACGGTCTTAAAATGTACCCCGGTTTTAGGCTGGCTGGCGGAAGGGTTTCGTCCCTTCATGGGCCTCATGGGTTTGAGGGGAGAAACTGCCCTGCCCTATATCTTGGGATCGGTCCTTAACCTCTATGTTGCTATAGGGGCCATGATCCCGTTAGGCCTGACCTCCAGGGAGATCACCATCCTGGCCACGGTGCTCCTCATATCCCATAGCCTGTTGGTGGAAACCGCCGTAATCAAAGGCATCGGGGCCCCTTGGTTTGGGCTGCTTCTCATGAGAGTGGGGGCCGGTTTTTTTATGGGCCTGGTGCTTTCCTGGGTTTTATGACCGCTTCCCTGATTCAGGTCGAATTCCTCAAGGCCCTCTATGCCTTTCTCAAGGTCTCGGCCATGATCCTCCTGATCGTAACCCCGATCATCACGATCATGGAACTCCTGCGCTCCTTCCATCTCCTGGACCCCTTAGTGACCCCGCTCCACCGTCTTTTCGCCTGGATGCGGATCCGGAAAGAATCGGTGGCGGCCTTGTTTGTCGGCATTATTTTCGGCATCGCTTACGGCGGCGGGGTGCTCCTGGAAGAAAAACGATCCGGGGCTTTAAACCGGCGCGATGCCTTGCTGGTCGGGGTCTTCCTGAGTCTGAGCCATGCCTTGATCGAAGATACCTTTCTTTTCGTGGCCGTCGGGGCCGACCTCTTGGTGGTTCTTTTTTCCAGGATCCTCTTAACCATTCTGGTACTCCTGTCCCTGCGGCTCTTTCTGCCGCCCGAAAGGAAATGAGGGAATGGATTTTTATTGAATTTTCTCGAAGCTTGCACTAAATAACAAAGGGGACAATAGTACTTTAGCGTATTTTTTTCCTTAATTCAGGGCTCCGGTAAAGAAAAGAATAGAGGCTGGAGGGCAGGACCATTCACTTAGGAGAGCTCTTGATCAAGGCCTTGAAGGCCTATCCGGACAAGGAAGCCATCCGCTGCCACCAGGCGGTTTTTACCTACCGCCAGTTTGCGGAAAGGGTCTTCCGCTTGGCCCATTTTTTCCTGGATCAGGGGTTGGGTCAGGCAAGCCAGGCCGCCATTTTACAATACAATGGCCATGTCTTTTTAGAAGCCTATTTTGCAGCCGCCCTGACCGGGGTGCGGCTGGTGCCCCTGAATTGCCGGCTCTCTTCAAAAGAAATCCAGTTTATCTTGGAAGATTCGGAATCCGAACTGGTCATTGCCCATCCCGATTTTTCCCCCAAATTGTTGCCGAGCGGGGAACAAGCCCCAGCCGTTGCCCGAATCCTTTGGACCCCGGCAACAGCTTCCAACGCCCCTCCGGGTCTGGAATATGAATCCGCCTTAGCCGCTTCTTCCTCGGCCCCGCTCCTGCCCCTGGGTCCGGGCGGCGAGGCCGTCGCCCAGATTTACTACACCAGCGGCACCACCGGCCGGCCCAAAGGGGTCATGCTGACGCATAAAAACTGTTATCTCCATGCCCTGGGGACCATCGCCGAGCTGCATTTGCAGGACAGCGATGTTTGGATCCACGTGGCCCCTCTTTTCCACCTGGCCGATGCCTGGGCCACCTGGGCCGTCACCTGGGTGGGCGGCACCCATGTACTCATCCGGGATTTTGATCCGAAATGGGTGCTCGAAACCATGGTCAGGGAGCGGGTGACCCTCTCCAATATGATCCCGACCATGCTCAATATGCTCATTAATCATCCTGATTTTTCGTCCTACGCCTTTCCGGATCTCCGGGTGCTGTTAAGCGGCGGGGCCCCCATTGCCCCGGAAGTGGTCCGAAAGATCATGCAGGGGTTTGGGTGTGATTATATCCAGACCTACGGGATGACCGAAACAAGTCCCTACCTGACCCTCTCCCTGCTCAAGGATTCCTTAAAACAATTGCCTCCGGAAAAGCAATTTGAATTCAAAGCCAAAACCGGCCGGGAATTCATCGGCGTCTCCCTGAAGGTGGTCCGGGAGAATGGAGAGGAAGTCCGACCCGACGACCAGGAGGTGGGGGAAATCATTGTCAAAGGGGATACGGTCACTCCGGGGTATTGGAAATTGCCCCAGGAAACCCAAAAAGCCTTCCGGGAAGGATGGCTTTTCACCGGCGATTTGGCTGTCATCGACCCCCAAGGGTATGTTACCATTGTGGACCGCAAAAAGGATATGATCCTGACCGGTGGGGAAAACGTCTATTCCACTGAAGTGGAAAATGTCCTTTATCAGCACCCCAACATCTTGGAGGCCGCCGTTTTCGGGATCCCGGATGAAAAATGGGGTGAGGCCGTCCAGGCCGCCGTGGTGCTGAAAGAAGGAGCCAAGACTTCGGCTGAGGAAATCATTCGCTTCTGCAAGGACAACCTGGCCCATTACAAGGCGCCCAAGGCCGTCACCTTTCTCGGCCAATTGCCCCGCACGGGTTCAGGAAAGATATTCAAAAAAGGGCTTCGGGATCCCTTCTGGCCGGATCAGGGGAAAAAGGTTCATTAAATTTAGGGCGGAAGGTTCAAGGCATACGGCCCAAGGTATAGGGTAACTCAAAAAGATAGGTAAGGGTGGAAAATAGGTGATCCTTGAACCTTGTACCCTGAACCGTGTACCAATAAATAGATGAGGAGGTAAGCATGGACAAGAGATCAGAAGGTTTCATGAATCGGCGGGATTTTCTAAAGGTAACCGGAGCGCTGGGGATAGGAAGTTTGGTGTTGTCCCCCGGTCTGGTGACGGCCCAGACCAAAACCCGCCTTTCCATCGCCACCGGCGGGACGGGAGGGGTCTATTATCCCTATGGAGGCGGCATGGCGGCCGTCTTATCCAAGCATTTGCCGGGGGTTGAAGCTACCGCTGAGGTCACCCCCGCTTCGGTGGATAACTGCAAGCTGGTAGCCGCCCAGAAAGCCGAACTGGCTTTTGTCATGGGAGACGTAGCCCATGATGCCTTTACCGGAACCGGAAAATTCAAGGAAAAACTACCGATTCGGAACCTGGCAGTCCTTTACTCCAATTTTATGCACGTGGTTACCCTGGATGGAAAAGGGATCAATACCGTGGCCGATCTAAAAGGGAAAAAGATTTCCACCGGCGCCCCGGGCTCGGGGACCGAGGTCAAGGCCCTGCGGGTCCTGGAGGCCTACGGCATCAATCCGGAGAAGGATATCACCCGGGACCGACTGGGGGCCAGCGAGTCGGCCGGCGCCTTGAAGGATCGCAAAATCGATGCCTACTTTTGGGACGGCGGCTTGCCGACTGCCTCTGTTCTGGATCTGGCGGCGACTCCGGGAATTAAGATGAAACTGATCGGCCATGATGACGGGCGTTGCCAGGATGATAGCCAAATACGGTCCGGTCTATTTTAAGGGCAAGATTCCCAAGAATACCTATCCCGGGTTACCGTGGATACCCCGGTTGCTGCCGTGGCCAATCTCCTGATCTGCAATGAAAAGATGGATCCCACCCTGGCCTACAACATCCTCAAAACCTTTTTTGCCAACAAACCGGAACTCGTGGCCGTTCACCAGGAGGCCAAAAACCTCACCCTGGAGGATGCCGTGGATGGTTCTTCCATCCCCTTCCATCCCGGGGCGGTTAAGTTTTTTAAAGAAAAAGGGATGAAGATCTAAGGGTATTTCTTTTGATAAAAGGGAAGGGGTCAAATAAGAGACTTTGGTTGGTTCTGGGAATCTGGTTCCTCCTGGCCCCTTCCCCGGCCCTGGCGGACCCTTATCTTGCGATTTTTAGATTGCCGTCCCAGGAGCCCCTTTGGCAGGGAAAAATTGCCCCCGGAGAATCGTTTTCTCTGGTTCACCGGAACTCCATCTATGGGGTCCTGGTTTGGGAGGTCTTCCAGGCCGATGACCAGGGGGTTATCTGGCTGAAAGCCTTAAAAACAGAAAGTCCGGCGGTCCTGGAGTATTACGGTCTGGAAGCCTCCACCTCCGACTGGATCCTGCTTACTCGAATGCTTGGGACCATCTTCATCCTCCCGACTTCGGCCGGTAACTTCCGGCTTAGTTTTAATCAGGAAACGGTTGCTCTTTCCCAATTAGCCCCGGAGGGAACGCCGCTCGAGATTCGGATTGTCCAGAAATAATAAGAATTACGAGTCAGGCGAATATAGGAGATGCCATGGAGGATGAAACCAACCGGAACCAGGAGCAACAAGGCCCGGTTATCAGCGAAGAAAGGCTCAAGGAAGCGGAGAAATACATTGAAGAAGAGGAAGGGGTAACCCGCCGGCTTTCAGGATCTCTGGATATCTTCATCACGGTTGTTGCCGTGATCATGTCGCTCTACCATCTGTACGCAGCCGTCGGCACCGTAACGACCCAAATTCTCCGCGGTGTCCATGTGGCCTTTGTCCTTTTCTTGGGTTTTTTAGTTTTCCCCCCCCTGAAAAAAGTTAAACATCGGATTGGTTGGTATGATGTGGGCCTGGCCTTGCTGGGTGTTTCCACCATCGTCTATATGCTGGTTGATTTTGAGGAGTTTATCTACCGGGCCGTGACTCCTACCACCTGGGATATTCTCTTCGGAGTCCTTTTCATCCTGCTCATTTTAGAGGTAGCCCGGCGGGCCACGGGCTGGGTCATGCCCATTATCTGCATCCTTTTCTTGATCTATGCCTATTTTGGTCCATCCCTGCCCCCTCCCTGGACGCATCGAGGCTACGATGTGGAACGGATCGTCGGCCATATGTACATGACCCTGGAAGGGATTTTCGGGGTACCGATTGACGTATCCTCCACTTTCATTATCCTGTTTACTATTTACGGAGCGTTTCTGGAACATTCCGGGGCCGGAAAATTTTTTATCGACTTTTCCTTTGCAGCCATGGGCGGCAAGCCCACCGGAGCCGGAAGGACCGTCACCCTGGCCTCTTTCCTTCTGGGCGGTCCGTCCGGCAGCGGGGTGGCCACCACCGTTACCCTGGGCTCGGTGGCCTATCCGATGCTGGCCAAGGCCGGCTATGACAAGGAATCGGCCGGCGGTCTGCTCTCGGCCGGAGGCATCGGGGCCATTATATCCCCGCCGGTTTTGGGCGCCGCGGCTTTTTTGATCGCCGAGATCCTGAAAATATCCTATCTGGATGTGATCCGCATGGCCGTCATGCCCACCCTGCTCTATTACCTTTCCATTTTTCTGATGGTGGAATTTGACGCCAAAAAATTCGGGGCTCAAGAAAGTCGCCTTCGATGAATCATTCAGTCTGGGGCGGCTGACCCGAATGTACTGGTATCACTTTACCTCCCTGATAGCCATTGTGCTCCTGATGATGGTCGGTTTTACCCCGATCCTGAGCGTCTTTTATGCCACACGTGATCGCTGTTGCGGTCAGCTTCTTCCGATCCGAAACGGCCCTGAAACCCAAAAAACTGATCATGGCCCTGCGGGGCGGGTCCATCGGGGTCTTAGGAGTGGCGGCTACCTGTGCCAGCGCCGGTATTATTGTGGGAGTAGTCACCCTGACCGGACTGGGCCTTAAGTTCAGTTCCATCGTCATTGATTATGCCGGAGGAAATCTTTTCCTGACCTGCGTTTTCACCGGCGTCCTGATGTGGATTATCGGGCTGGCTGTCCCGGTAACGGCCTCCTATATCATCGGAGCCGTCATCGCCGCTCCGGCCCTGATTATGCTTAAAGTACCGGATTATGCGGCCCACATGTTTATCTTTTACTATGCCGTTCTTTCTGAAGTTTCTCCCCCTACAGCCCTTTCCCCTTTTGCCGCAGCGGCCCTGACCGGCGGCAATCCCTACAAAACCACCATGATGGCCTGGAAATATACCCTGCCGGCCTTTATTGTGCCTTTTATGTTTACCCTCCATCCCGACGGGGTGGGCTTGCTTCTGGTCGGTTCCTGGCCTAACATACTCTGGAGCGCCTTTACGGCCATGATCGGGATCGCAGCCCTGGCCGGCGGGGTGGATGCCTGGTTTTTGAAAAGGGCCTCTCTTTTGGAACGAATACTGTTGATCGTAGGCCGGGCTGATGCTGGTCTATTCCTCCTGGGTCTTCGATACCCTGGGCTTATGTTTGGTGGTCCTGGTTATTATTCTTCAAAAAGTAAGACCGGAAACCAATCCTTCGCCTTAATAATCGCACATTGACCGTGCCCTCCAATGTATTAGGGGTGTTTGAAAGTTAAGGATTGGGCCAATGGCTGCCCCTGATCTGGATTTTCATAGTCAAACAGGAAAAGAGAATCACATGACCTCCAACCCGGTTAATCAAGCCCTGGAGAGCACAGCCGAAAAATCGGAAAAAGAGGCCTCGGAAGAAAAACGGACCCTGGAGGCCTTGCGGGAAATCGAAAAAAATTTCAGGACCCTGATGGATCAATCCCCCAATATGATCTTTATCAACCAAATGGGACGGGTTGTTTATGCCAACCATAAATGCGAAGAATTAATGGGCTATACCCAGGAAGAATTTCTATCCCCCTCTTTTGATTTCCTGGCGCTCATCGCCCCGGAATCGATCCCCTCCATTCGGTCCGGTTTTGAAAAACACAAAAGAGGGGAGGAGGTCGAGCCCTATGAATATAGTCTGCTCAGCAAGGCCGGGGATCGGATTGAAGCCATTATCACCACCAAGTTAATTGATTTTCAAGGAAATCGGGCCATCCTGGGGATTGTCACCGATATCAGCGAGCGGAAGCAGATCGAGGAAGCCCTACGTGAAAGCAAGGAGCGCTATCGTTTGCTCTCGGAAAACTCCTGGGATATTGTCAGCCTCCACGATACCCAAATGCGGGTTTCTTATGTCTCCCCTTCGATCACCCGGCTTCTCGGCTACCCGGTGGAGGAGGTCCTGGGGAAGCCGGCCCTGGAGTTCATCCACCCGGAGGAGCATGCGGAAACAATCAGGAGGTTACAACAAGTCATCGAGGGCAGCCCGTTTACCTCCCTGGAAAATCGGATTCGCCGGAGAGACGGAACCTATATCTGGTTTGAAACGCTCACCACCCCTCTTCGGGATGCCCAGGGCGTCATTAAAACCTTTCAGGCCACTTCGCGCGACATCACCGAACGCAAGAGAATAGAAAAGGCCTTAAAGGAATCGGAAGAAAAACTGGATTTTTTATCCAACCAGCTCATTAATGCCCAGGAACAGGAGCGAAACCGGGTGGCCATGGAATTGCACGATGAGCTGGGCCAGGCCCTGGTAGGGTTGAAATTCCAATTGAGCAATCTGCAGAAAAGACTGCGTAAGGATCAACGGGGGCTTAAGGAAGAGTTGGAACAGACCCTTCACTATTTGGATCAGGTTACCGAAAATGTGCGCCGCTTGTCCCGGGATTTGCGTCCCACCATATTGGAGCACTTTGGGATCGCGGCGGCCCTGCGCTGGCTGGTGGAGGAGTTTTCAAAATACTACCGGATTGAAATCTCCAATCGAATAAAGGACCTCCCCGGCTTATTTTCCAAGGAGCAGGAAATCATTATCTACCGGATCGTGCAGGAGGCCCTGACCAATATCGGAAAGCATGCCCGGGCCGGGTCCATCATCGTTGAAGCCAGGGAAGAGGCCGGCCGGATCCTTTTCATTGTGGAAGACGACGGTTGTGGATTTGACTTGCAGGAAATCACAGCCCGGGAGGCTTCCAAAAGGGGGCTGGGGCTGGCGGCCATGGACCAACGCGCCCGAATGGCCGGGGGGACGCTGCAAATCCGGAGCCGCCAAGGTGCCGGAACCCGGATCACCTTTGCCCTCCCCATAGGAAAAGGCGGGGAGACCCCAGGGTCTTCAGTACAAGACGATTCCCCCTAAACCTCGGAACTCTTTCCATCGCCCTTTTAACTGCTTGACCTTTTGCGCCATAGTTTATTATATTTTCTTTATAAGTCGGGAAATTCACCTTTCTCAAAAACCGCGTCCGGCAGGAAAGCCCGACGATTCCCTTTCCCCAACCGGGTGAAAAAATAAGGAGGTCCTTTATGAAATATTTTATTCCGATAGTCATCATGGTCGTAGCCGTTTTTCTCATGAATCCGGCGGCCCAGGCCTTGACCCTGGGCGAGACCCCTCCCAAGGTGGAGTTGAAGGAAAAATTGGGAGGGCGTCTGGATGGCAAACCCTGGAGCAGCGACGAGTTGCAGGGAAAAGTCCATGTCCTTTTTTATGTCGATCCGGATGAAAAAGATACCAACAATCCCGCCAGCGAGGCCCTGAATAAAGAAAATTTCCCGACCGAAAAGTTTCAATCCTTCGGGATCATTAACTTAGCGGCTACCTGGATGCCTAATTTTCTCATCTCCTCCTCTCTGGAAGAGAAGCAGAAAAAATATCCCAAAACCATTTATGTGCGAGATTATAAGAAGGTGCTGGTCAATGCCTGGAAGATCGCTGATGACAGCAGCAATGTCCTGGCCTTTGATAAAAAAGGGAATCTGATCTTTCGCAAGGACGGCAAACTTAACCCGGAAGAGATCCAAAAACTGATCAAGGCCATTAAAGACAACCTGTAAGGCTTCCGCCTGGTCCCAGGGATTTGGGAAGAGAGTCCCGGAGTTTGAATTGGTGTCAAAGGCTTAAGAGGGAGACTGAAGGCTCTCCTCCCCATTCAGTATGGGAATTTATTTTTGTCCTTGGCTATCATTTGGTAGGGCGGGGATTGTTTTGATCGGGGGCATTTCTGCGGGGAAATGAAAGTGCTTTCCTCGAGGGCAACCGGTACCCTCAGTCTCTTAAAATAAGTCTATTTCCTTTCGTATAGGAAGGTCGCTTAGGAAAGGCCATACCGATAGCCAAGGCTATGGAATAGCCGCAAAGCAGAACCAGGGTAAAATAAAAAGTACTTCCCTTTTGAGAGGCATAAACAGTAACAGGCAGAATAACGAGATATAAGCCCACTACATAGAACCACCTCATCATATCCTCTCCCTCCTTGATCGAATGATTGAACTAACTTTTTCCGGCCAGCCTTGCTCCCCTCCACCTCTATCTCTATGGGAGTTTATGGCCTTGAAAGACCGGGAACATCCCAATCAATATCCCCTGTCCTTACCGCGATGCCATAGGCCCGGCTGGCATGAATCAGGAAAACAGTATCGTTTTCCCTTTTGTTAAAGACCCAGTCGCGTTCCTTTAGCTGCCGATAAACCCCTTCCCGAATGCGTAACAATTTACCCGGAGTCAAGGCCTTTCTAAGAGCCTTTTCAGATCTTCGCCCCGCGGCTCCATAAGGGATATTCACGGGTTGGTGAACCATCGGGCACCCCTCCTTTTCGCTTGGCTCAAAGGTGAGAATCGTAAGAACTGTTACGCAAATTTAATGCCATCAAGGATTCGGACCCTGAACAGGTTGTTTTTGTTGGCTTATTGGATTTCAGGCTTACTTGGGGATCTGTTGAAAATGGAAGAAAATTTCCCTTTGTTCCTATTAAAATTCCCTGTCATCCGTTATTTCTGAACAAAGGGAGTTTTCGACCCTGTTCACCGGACCGGAAGCGGTGTCAATCTCGATTTCCCACCTACCCTACCCAATATCGAAAGATGTTTTTGATCGTGACGATCAGACCTCACTATTATAGAGTTGGCTCCCCGGGAGGGACTTGAATCCCGCTGCAAGCGGGATTAACAGCCACCTGGTTCAATAAGGATTCCTATATCTTTTAAGTATCGGCTAATCCCTCGTTTCTTGATGGTCCGTTCTAAAAGCATTGTCTCACTCCGCGTTTGACATTCTTTCTCCCAAATTAATCGCCACGGTCCTTTAAATCGCTTGGTGGTCTTCGTGTCATGGCAGGCAGGATCATTATGCTCTTTTATTCGAAGAAAGAGGTTATTGGTCTGCCCGCAATAATACCGACCAGTCGTTTCGCTTCTAAGAATGTAAACACAAAAGGCCAAAATTAAAACCCCAATAAAAAAAGCCCATTCTCAAAAATGGGCCTTTTTTAAAATTTGGCTCCCCGGGAGGGACTCGAACCCCCGACCAAGTGGTTAACAGCCACCCGCTCTACCACTGAGCTACCGAGGAATATCAAGCTGGTTACTTTTTATTATTTTACACTTAATTACTTGTTAAGGGACTCGAATCCCGCTGCAAGCGGGATTAACAGCCACCCGCTCTACCACTGAGCTACCGAGGAATAACTTTCTTTAAAAGATGAAAGTTCAAAATGAGAAAGGCAAAATTAAGTTGTTCTGATATATAGCTCAACAACCTATTCCAAATCAAAGGTTGTTCCTCCTTGACTTCCTCTTTGGGTCCCTCTTTGCTTTCGGCTTCCGCCGTCATTCCTTCCAGTTTCAGCAGCCGTTCATATTCGGCATCCACCCGCTTTTGGATGGTCTGAATCAGGTCCGGGGTCAGGTGGCTGAAACGCCGCTGTTGTTTCAGGTATTCTTCCACCGGTTTGGGTTTGGTATTTTTCCGGACCAGATATTTTCCCTCCATAACTTCGTACAATGGAAAAATATTGGTCTCCACCACCAGTCGGCTGACCTCAATGGCCAGATCCGTTCCATGCCGCCAGCCCGTCGGGCAGGGGGAATAAACATGGAGATAGGCCGGACCTTTAATCAGGGCCGCTTTCTTGGCCTTGTTCATCAGATCCAGGTAGTAGGCCGGGGAAGCGGTGGCCACATAAGGGATATTGTGGGCGGCTGCGATCAAAGGGAGATTTTTTTTCCAGGTGGTCTGCCCGGCGGTTATCTTCCCCGCTGGAGACGTGGTGGTCATAGCACCGAAAGGCGTCGAACTGGATCGCTGAATCCCGGTATTCATATAGGCTTCATTATCCAGACAGACATAAACAAAGTCATGGCCCCGTTCCAGTGCACCGGAAAGAGACTGGAGGCCGATATCAGCGGTTCCGCCGTCTCCGGCAAAGGCCACCACCGTAATCTTTTTCTCGGGGATCCTTCCCTTGGCCATCAGGGTCTTGAGTCCTTCTTCCACCCCGGAGGCAACGGCAGCCGCATTTTCAAAGGCCACGTGAATCCAGGGTACCGCCCAGGCTGTTTGGGGATAGGGAGAGGAGATGATTTCCATACAGCCGGTGGCACTGACGACTACCATCGGGGATCCAATGGCCTTGGCCACCATACGCAGGGCCAGCACTTCACCGCATCCCTGGCAGGCCCGATGTCCGAAAACCAAAGGGTTCTTCTTTGGGCAGGGTCTTGGGAGTAAATTTCTTAAAAACGTTTCAAGTCGTCAGCAATCATTTTTCACGCACCCCAATCATTTCATAGCGCATTTCTTTTTTCTTCCGGGCATAGCGGTTGGCCTTCTCCACCATCTCGGTGAAAATTTCCAGGGTTAAATCCCGCCCTCCCAAACCGGCTACAAACTCAGCCACATAAGGTCGATCGGTCTTTTCAAAGAGGGCGGACTTAATTTCCAGACCGACCGGTCCTCCCATGCCACCCGGGAGTCAAGGCCCGGTCGACCACGGCCAGCACCTTGGCGCCCGCGGATGGCTTGATAGAATTCCTTAAAGGGAAAGGGTCTCCAGAGCCGGATGTGGAGTAGACCCACCCTTTCTGTCCCTTTTCTCTCGGGGCATCCACGGCCATCATGGCTGTTTCGGTAATACTGCCCATGGTCAGGAGCAAGGTCTCTGCCCCTTTGGTCCTATAGGATTCAACGGGTTTATAGCTTCTGCCAAAGAGGATTCCCAAAATCCTTCCAGACTTCCGTTATGACTTTCTGGGAGCCGATCAAGGCCTCTTCCAGTTGCTTTTTGACTTCCGGGTAGACATCCGGGCTGCCGAAAGCCCCCAGAGAGACCGGGTGATCCGGATCCAGGCGAAGAGTCGGTTTAAATACCGGTAAAAAACGGTCCACCTGTTCCTGATCCGGCATCTCCACCGGTTCAATCACATGGCTTAGAATAAAACCGTCCAGGTTTACCACCACCGGCAGCAAAACCCTGGAGTCTTCGGCGATCTTGAAGGCTTGGAGGGTCAGGTCCACGGCCTCCTGACCGTTGATGGCAAATAGCTGGACCCAGCCCGTATCCCGTTCGGCCATGATGTCGCTCAAATCGTTCCAGATATTGATGGGTGTTGACAGGGCACGGTTTACCACGGTCATAACCATAGGTAGACGGAGACCGGAAGCGATAAACATAATCTCATGCATCAGGGCCAGACCCTGGGAACTGGTCGCCGTATAAGCCCTGGCCCCTACAGCCGCAGCCCCTACGGCGGCACTCAAGGCCGAGTGTTCCGATTCCACCGGGATGAAGGCCGCCTTTAATTCTCCGTCGGCCACCAACTCCGAAAGGTGCTCCACAATATGGGTTTGGGGAGTGATGGGGTAGGCCGAGATCACATCGACATTGGCCAATTTGACCGCTTCACTGACCGCAATGGAAACCTCCATGCCTCTTCGATGGGCCATAGTTATTCTTCCTCCGCAATCATAATGATGGCGTCTTTGGGGCACTCCCGGGCACAGATACCGCACCCTTTACAATAATCGGGGTTCCAGTCGAAATAGCCATCCTCTCTATGGCCGTAAGCCATATCGGGACAAAAAATCCAGCACATCCCGCACTTAATACATTTTTCTCGGTCGGTCACAGGTCGTATTTTAGAACGCCAGTCCCCGGTTTTGAAGGTCCTGGCATTTCCAGGCTCTAAAATAGCACAGCCCAGCGGTACTTCCTTCCAGGGGTGGAGAGCATCTACTTTCGCCACGTTGATTACTCCTTCAGTTCTGTCTCGTCAAAGGCCCGCTGCATGGACCTTTTGTTTCTTTCAGCAATTTTTCCAAAACGGCCGGCCAAAGGTTTGTCCATGGAATCCAGGCTGATAATTCCAGTGGCCCGAATCAAGGCCCCCAACATGGTTGTATTGGTAATGGGCACCTTCATTTCTTCCATGGCGATTTTGGCCGCATCCACGACGGCCAGACGGCCTTTAAAGCCATAATCTTTCCGGAGCTGCTCAAAGGATTTGGAGGTGTTGACGATAACTAACCCCTTGGGCTTCAGTCCGGCAGCGACATCGACAATATCCAGGAGGGTCGGGTCCAAAACGACCACGACATCGGGTTGATAGACCTTGGAGCGGATGCGGATCTGAGTCTCGCTGATCCGCAAAAAAGCCACCACCGGGGCCCCCCGTCGTTCAGGCCCGAAACTTGGGAAGGCTTGGGCATACTGCCCCTCATCGATTGCCGCCAGGGCCATCAGTTCGGCCGAGGTCACAGCCCCCTGTCCACCCCGACCATGGAATCGGACTTCAATCATGGTTAACTTTCCTTAACTAAGCTGTTTTATAAAAAAATTGGTTAAATAGCATACTTTTAAAAGTTTTGTCAAGTGTTTTCAAGGGGGACTTTTAGCGGTCCGTTACCCTTGCCTCGCCGTCAGGGTGTCGGGTAGAGCGGTCCTAAGCCAGAAATTCCCGGCTATCGGCCACGATACTTTCGGTCGGCAGGGCAATCAGACCGGTCCGGGCGATTTCTTTGACTTTAAAAGGCCCCAAGGCCATCAGCAGGGTATTGATCCTTCTTTCGTTTCCGGAGAACTCAATGGTAGCGGTCTGATCGGACATATCCACAATGGTCGCTCCAAAGGAATTGGCCACCTGGATAAATTCCACCCTTTTCTCAGCCGGCAGATACACGGTCATCAGAATCAATTCCCGGGTAATGGATTGGGAATATTTCAGGTCGATGACCCGAATGACATCAATCAGCTTCCGGAGCTGTTTGGTCACCTGTTCCAGGACCGCCTCATCCCCGGCCACCACCAGGGTAATCCGGGTAATATCGGACCGTTCCGTGACCCCGGCCACGATGCTTTCTATATTATAGGCCCTCCGGGCAAAGAGACCGGCCACATGGGAAAGGACCCCGGGGTGATTTCGCACTAAGACGGAAATAACCTGACGCATAATCAGCACTCCTCAAAGAATTCGCAAATGCCTTTTCCGGCCGGCACCATGGGAAAAATATTTTCTTCCGGGGCAATATGAAAATCGATCAGATAAGGTTCCTGGTAAGACAAGGCCTCTTCTATGGCCGGCAGAACCTCTTCCGTAGAAAGGACCTTCTTCCCTTTGATGCCGTACCCTTCCGCCACCTTGACAAAATCGGGATTGAATTCAAGTCGGGTCTGGGAATAGCGTTTGCTGCAAAAGAATTCCTGCCATTGCCGGACCATCCCCAGAAAACCGTTGTTGAAGATGAAAATTTTTACCGGGAGGTTGTTGGCCCGGGCCGTAGCCAATTCCTGAATGTTCATCTGGAAACTGCCGTCCCCGGAAATGACCACCACGGTTTTGTCCGGGCAGCCCACCTGGGCGCCCAGGGCGGCCGGAAAGCCGAAGCCCATCGTCCCCAAGCCTCCGGAGGTAATAAAGCTTCGGGGTTTTTTGGCCTGGATATATTGGGCGGCCCACATCTGATGCTGGCCCACATCGGTAGCCACAATCAGGTCCCGGCCTTTGATGGCATTGACACATTCCAGAATATACTGAGGTTTGAGCCCCCCTTCTTTGGCATAACTCAAGGGATATTCTTTTTTCCACTGGGCGATCCGATCCAGCCACTTCTTTCGTTCCACGGTCTTGATCTTTCCTGTCAGTTGGCCGAGGACCGTTTTCAGATCACCCACAATGGGGATATCGACATTGACCCGCTTTCCGATTTCGGCCGGATCAATGTCCACATGGATAATTTTGGCCTGGGGGGCAAATTTCTTAACATCCCCGGCCACCCGGTCGTCAAAGCGGGCCCCTAAGGCCAGGACCAAGTCCGAGTAATAAATGGCATAATTGGCATAGCGGGTCCCATGCATCCCGAGCATACCGAGGGCCAGGGGGTCGTCCTCCGGGAAACTTCCTTTCCCCATCAGGGTGGTGGTGATCGGGATAACAGTGGTCCGGATAAATTGCTGCAGCTCTTCCGTGGCCCCTGAAGAAATAACCCCTCCTCCCACATAGGCCACCGGTCTTTCAGCCTCCTTTATGGCCCGGAGGGCGGTCTCAATCTGCTTGGGATGGCCTTTGAAGGTCGGGTGATAGCTGGGGATGCGGACCTCTTTAACCGGTTTATATTTGGTCCGGACCTCCTGAATATCTTTGGGAATATCCACCAAAACCGGGCCGGGCCGGCCGGTCCGGGCGATATAGAAAGCTTCCTTCAAAACCCGGCCCAGATCATTCACATCCTTGACCAAGTAATTATATTTGGTAATAGGAATACTGATCCCGTAGATATCCGCTTCCTGAAAACTGTCATTGCCGATCAGGTGGGTGGCCACCTGCCCGGTGATGGCTATGAGGGGAACCGAGTCCATATAGGCATTCATAAGACCGGTCACTAGATTGGTCGCCCCGGGTCCGGAGGTGGCAATGCAGACCCCCACCTTCCCGGTGGCCCGGGCATAGCCGTCGGCGGCATGGGCGGCCCCCTGTTCATGACGGGTCAGGATATGCCGCAGGGAACAATCATAGAGGGCATCATAGAGTGGGATGACGGATCCTCCCGGAAAACCGAAGAGGACATCCACCCCTTCTTCCTGCAAGACTTCAATAATGATCTCAGAACCCTTTTTCAAACCTGACATAACGTTTTTTATCCTATTATAAAGTAAGCATTTTCTCTAAATCCAAAACTCGAAGCACGAAATCCGAAACAAGCACAAAGGTTCAAAATTTAAATGACCGAAACAAAACTTTTTGAATTTTGAGATTTGGTCATTTGAATTTGTTTCGAATTTCGAAATTCGAATTTCAAATTTAACGTCTTTTCCTTTAGGCTTCCCTCCTGACTTTCCAGGGCCATTCTGATGGTCCCCTGGTCCAAATATTTTAAGTCCCCCCCCAGGGGTACCCCATAAGCGATTCGGGTCAGACGAACCTCCGGTTTTTTGACCTTCACCTGTTCCACCAGGAAGGAAACCGTGGCCTCCCCTTCGCTGGAGGGGTTCATGGCCAGGATCACTTCCCTGATATTTTCTTTCTCCAACCGCAGCATGAGTTCCTTGATCCTCAAATCCTGAGGCCCGATGCCGTCGAGGGGAGACAGGGTCCCCTGCAGGACATGATACTTCCCCTTATACCCCCCGGCCTTTTCCAAAGCGATGAGATCCCCCGGCCCTTCCACGACACAAAGCGTTCCTGAATTTCGGGCCGGGTTTTGACAAACCTGACAGGGATCGGCTTCCGTTACATTAAAACAGACCGAGCAAAAACGGATTTTTTCCTTGAGCTCAATCAGGTTCCGGGCCAGTTCCATCACTTCCCCTTCCGGACGCCGGAGCAGGTGCAGGGCCAGCCGGGCCGCCGTCTTCTCGCCCACGCCCGGCAACCGGGAAAGGGACACGATTAATTTGGCCAAAGGCCCAGGGTAAACGGCCATAAGAGGCCTTAAAAAAGACCGGGGATTTTTAGGCCCCCCGTGACCTTGGCCATTTCACCGGAGACCATCTCCTGGGACTTTCGCAGGGCGTCATTGATGGCCGCCTGAATCAGATCCTGAAGCATCTCGACATCGTCCGGATTGACCACCTCCGGCTCTATCTTGATCGAAAGGATTTCCTGGCGGCCGTTGGCCG
This sequence comes from uncultured delta proteobacterium, assembly GCA_963711835.1. Taxonomy (GTDB): domain Bacteria; phylum Desulfobacterota; class RBG-13-43-22; order RBG-13-43-22; family RBG-13-43-22; genus CAVQFQ01. The sequence continues at coordinate 334,967 of CAVQFQ010000021.1, forward strand.
TTACCGCCACCATACCTCCGCCGGAGGAAGCTTCCACGGTCTTGTTGGCCGCCTCTTCCTGGATTTGAGCCAATTGAGCCTGGATCTTTTTGGCTTGATTCATGATATTGCCTAAATTTTTCATAATTGTTTCCTTAAGGACTACAAAATGGTTTGAAATTTAAAGGAATTTTACCTTGTTATTCAAATGTTGTAAAGTGCTCTTTTTAATTCGCCCCTAAACACCATCGAACAACTGCCCTTTTCATTTAATTTCCAATTTAATTTTTAGGATCACTCTTGACAAAATGTAACAACTGATACATTATTTAAGTAACAATTGTTTTGGAGTGCCCAATGAACCCCAATGATTCTGAAAAGTGGTTGCTTTTTATACATCAACTTCCCCCTAAACCTAACGCCCTGAGGGTCAAAATCTGGCGGCGACTGCAACAGGTGGGAGCCGTGGCCATAAAGCCATCGGTCTATGCCCTGCCAATTTCCGAACAGTCGCGCGAGGATTTAAGCTGGATACTCAAGGAGATCGTCGAAGGTGGCGGGGATGGATCTATTTCGGAGGTGCGGTTTCTGGAGGGTTTGGACGATGAACAGGTGATAAACCTATTTCAAGCCGCCCGGAAGTCGGATTATGAAAAAATCCTCCAAGAGGCCAATCAATTGCTTAAAACCTGGTCTTCCGGGCAAATCGATCCCCAGGACCCGGCCATGAAAGGCCCTGCCCAGATGTCCAAACTTCAGCGCAGGTTGGACGAAGTCACGGCTATCGACTTTTTTCCAACCCCTGAACGAGAAACCGTGAGAATTCTTCTCAAGGACCTCGCAGCCCAGGGGTCCGGTGCCCTATCGGACGCTCCTGCCGAAGAAGAGACAGTCAACAAGCTGAAAGGAAAGACCTGGGTGACCCGGGGAAACATATTTGTGGATCGTATCGCCTGCGGGTGGTTGATCCGTCGCTTTATCGACAACGAAGCGGTTTTCAAGTTTGTCCGCGGAACACCTGGCCTGAAGCCCGGTGAGCTACGATTCGACATGTTCCAAGGGGAATTCACCCACGAGGGAGACCGGTGCACTTTTGAGGTGATGATCAGGCGCTTGCAGCTCCGGGACCGGGCACTTGTACCCCTGGCGGAAATCGTCCACGACATCGACCTGAAAGAAAAAAAATACGGCCGAAGTGAAACCGACGGTTTCGGAGCCCTACTGACCGGCCTGGTGGCCTCTCATCCGGACGATGATCAACGCCTGGAGGAAGGTTGCCGGTTGTTTGATAACCTGTATGCCTATTTCCAAAGACGCAAAGGGGAGAACCCCTCCCTGAAGCAATAAACCTTAAATAGGCAAACGTAACAAAAAAGGAGACTTGTTATGCCGAGCATTGAAAAGCATGTCGAAATCAGCTTGCAGCGGACCGGTAAGCCCAATCGCGAGGTCCACGAATGGATTGATGATCCCCAACATAAAAACGAACGCCACGACATCACCCGCGTACTGGAATTCAGCCGGAAGTTCACGGACCAATACGGAGAGGAGGCAGCCAAAGAATATGTTCAGCATCTGGCTGATGATTTAAACGGCAAGTTCAACCACCTGGTGGAGGACGTTCAAGCCTTGGTGAATCAGACTCTGACTTATTTCGGCGCAAAAAAGATTTAGGTTTGGCTTTTAAAAAGGAGACGAACAATGCGATGGATAACCCGTTCCCATGTGCATGTCGACCGGGTAGCCTGCCCCTGGCTGATCACCCGCTTCATTGACTCGGATGCCGAATTCCTATTCGTGCCCAAGAGCAAGGTGATGGAAATCGCCGAAAAGGAAAGCGCAATCCCCTTCGATACGCCGGGGGCGAAACTGCATCACCGGGAGGAGCTATGCACCTTCGATGTGATCATCAAGGAGTATGAACTGACCGACAAGGCGCTGCAGCGTATGGCCAGGGTCATCAATGCCGCCGACACCGATCGGCTTGGACGCGGATCCCCTGGCGGCCGGTTTTGAGGCCATCGCCGTGGGCTATGGCCTGCGCTATCCGGACGACCTGGAAAATATCGAGCGGCAGTTCGAGGTCTATGACGCCCTCTACGCCTGGTGCCGTCTGGATGTGGCCGGGAGCAAATCATAAAAGGAAAATCCATGGCCGCCAATGAAACCATAACCAGCCGCACCTCCCGCCTTACAGATTTCCTGGCCCTACAGCGCAGCACCGTCGGTCTGCTGGGCATGGTGGTGCTGGTGGGCATGGGCGAACGGATGGCCGAGCGCTTTCTGCCCATCTACCTGATGGCCCTGGGGGGCGGCGCCCTGGCCATCGGACTGCTTCAGGCCATGGACAACCTCCTTTCGGCCCTGTACAGCTTTCCCGGCGGCTACCTCGCCGACCGCATCGGGACCAAACGGTCTCTGCTGGTCTTTAACCTGGTGGCCATGGCCGGCTTCGCCCTGGTGATCGTGATCCCTTCCTGGCAGGCGGTCCTGGCCGGGGCGGTGCTCTTTATCTCCTGGTCGGCCATCTCGCTGCCGGCCACCATGAGCCTGATGTATCAGGTGCTGCCCCAGAACAAGCGCACCATGGGGGTGACCATGCATTCGCTGGTGCGACGCATCCCCATGGCCCTGGGGCCCCTGGTCGGCGGGGTCTTTATCGGCGTCTGGGGCGAGCGGGACGGGGTTCGCCTGGCCTTCGGGGCGGCCCTGGTGCTGGCCGCGGTCGCTCTGGTGCTTCAGCAGCGCCTGATCGCGGACGATGCACCTGCAGCGAAACCCTCGGGGGAAACCTGTCATCTTTCGCCGGAAAAAAACCCGCTGAAACTGCTGCGGCTGATGAATCCGGCCATGAAGGGGCTTTTAGTCACCGACATCCTGATTCGTTTTTGCGAACAGATCCCCTATGCCTTCGTGGTGGTCTGGAGCATGAAGACCATCGCCGCACCGGTTTCGGCTCTACAGTTCGGTCTCCTGACGACTATCGAGATGGCCACGGCCGTGCTGGTCTATATCCCGGTGGCCTACCTGGCGGACCGAAGCACCAAGAAGCCCTTCGTCCTCATAACCTTTGTTTTTTTCACCCTCTTCCCCCTGGTACTTCTATACAGCCGCACCTTCGAATGGTTGCTGCTGGCCTTTGTCCTCCGGGGGTTAAAGGAATTTGGCGAACCCACCCGCAAATCCCTGATCATGGATCTGTCCCCCAAAAGCTGCCAGGCTGGCATGTTCGGGCTTTATTACCTGATCCGGGATGTGTTCGTTTCCTTTGCTGCCATAGGTGGTGCGTTTCTTTGGCAAGTTAGCCCGCAAACGAACTTCATCACCGCCTTTGCCTTCGGGATCATCGGCACCCTGGGTTTTGCGGTTTTCGGCCGGGATATTCCGGTGATGGAAAAAAGCAAAGAACCGCTGAGGCGGATATGAGTTAGCGAATGGGAGACATCATCACCGTCGGCGTGAAAAACCAAGAAAAATGTCATTAACTAATAAGATAGAAACGACCCCCCATCCTTCTTTCTCGGAGGCCCTCAAATTCTGGTTGAAGCTGGGCTTTATCAGCTTCGGCGGGCCGACCGGGCAAATCGCCATTATGCACCAGGAGTTGGTGGAAAAAAGAAAATGGATTTCCAACACCCGGTTCCTCCAGGCCCTTAATTATTGTATGCTCCTGCCGGGTCCCGAGGCCAAACAGTTGGCCATTTATATCGGGTGGCTGCTTCATAAAATACCGGGAGGAGTGGTAGCGGGGAGTTTCTTTGTTCTCCCCTCCATCTTCATACTGTTTGGCCTCAGTCTGGTGTATGCATCCTATGGAAATATCCCCTGGATCACCGCCATCTTTAGCGGTCTTAAACCGGCCGTCATAGCCATTGTAGCCGCTGCCGTCATCAACATTGCCAAGAAGGCCTTAAAAAATGAGACCATGATAGCCCTGGCGGCTGTCGCCTTCATCGCGATTTTCTTCTTCAAGATCCCCTTCCCGGTCATCATCCTGGGCGCCGGCTTGATAGGGTTCTTAGGAGGGCTATACCTTCCCAAAAAATTCGACGTCATTAAGGAGAAGGACGGCGATTCGGAGGAGGCTTATGTCCAATACTGTGAAATAGACCTTCCCTGCCATATCGAACCCTCGATGAAACGGAATATTTTTCTAATTCTGGTTTTCCTGTTACTCTGGATTATCCCCATGGGAGGACTGATCTTAATTTCAAATCCTGTCTTTGTCACCGAAGGATTGTTCTTTACTAAGGCCGCTTTTTTGACCTTTGGCGGGGCCTACGCCGTCTTGGCTTATATCGCCCAGGCCGGTGTTGAACAATTTGCCTGGTTAACCGGCCCCCAGATGATCGACGGATTGGGGCTGGCCGAAACCACCCCCGGTCCTTTAATTATGGTCGTCCAGTTTATCGGCTTTATGGCCGGCTGGAATTATCCGGGGTCCTTGAATCCGGTACTGGCCGGACTCATCGGCTCCCTGATTGCCACCTATTTTACCTTTCTGCCCTCTTTTTTATTTATCATGCTTGGAGGACCTTACCTTGAAAAATTCAGAGGAAACAAAAGATTCTCCGCCGTTCTCTCTGCCATAACGGCCTCGGTGGTGGGTGTTGTTTTGAACCTGGCGGTCTGGTTTGGAATACAAGTCTTATTTCCAGCTCCTCATGAAATCAACGGGTTTGGAATAGTTGTGGGACTGGCCGCTTTTGTAGCCCTGCAATGGTTGAAAATCGGCATGATCCCGGTTATCCTAACTTCTGGAGGCCTGGGTCTAATTTGGAAATTACATTTTTCTTAGCTCGGCAAGGCCATGGATCAAAAAAATAATTCTACTTTCGAATGGGCAAGATGCCAGGAAGCGAGAGCCGCTGGGAAAAAAACGGTTTTATTTATTTGCACCGGCAATGCCGTCCGCTCCCAGATGGCCGAAGCCCTGGTCAACCACACCCTCAAGGATAAATGGGCGGCCTTTTCCGCGGGATTCCTCCCTTCAGGTATCCATCCCCTGGTCAAAAAGGTCTTGCAGGAAATCGGGATTGACCTCTCCTCGCAAACCTCGAAGCATCTCGATTCCCTTCAGGGCTGCCAGTTTGACAGGGTGATCACCCTCTGCTCCGAAGCCGATGAATCCTGCACCTATTATCCCGGTCTGAGTAAGAAAGAGCATATTCCTTTTCAGGACCCTTCTTTATCCCTTCCCTTATTCTTCGGAGGGAAAACCCTTTTCAGGAAACTGAGGGATGAGATGAAAAAAATTTTAATCCCGCTACTGGAGAAAGATTGAAATGGGCAAATTCTTAAACCTCTTCTCCAAAGGAGAGACCTGCCAGCTCCTGGTCAATCTGGAAGGCCGGCATGTCAGCCGCTACCAATTTTTCAAATCGCTGCTGGAGCACAACCACGAGTCCCTGGCCCTGATGGCGGATCTGGAGCAGCTCTATTACAGCGGCCGGCCTTTCAGCCTGGCTGAGCTGCGGGAAAAAATCCAATCGCTCTCCCATGAGATTGAAAATCTCCTTACCGACTTCGATCGGCTCTCAGAAAAAAAATATGCCACTTTAAGCCCGGTATTTCTGGAAATTAGAGATCAAATAACCCGGGAGCTGTATCCCACATCCGGTTTTTCCCACAAAGGATCTGGTCCTGCCCCTGGAAATGATTTCCATTGAGACAAGGGTCATGGTCGGGGCCAAGGCCGGGCACCTGGCGGCAATTAAGAACGACTTGGGCCTGCCGGTCCCCGAAGGATTTGCCGTCACGGCTGAGGCCTACGAACAGTTTATCCGGGAGAACCGCTTGGCCGGCCCCATCGAAGAGGCCTTATCCGCTTTGAAACCGGATGACCCGGAAGGAATGGAAAAAACCAGCCAAAGGATCAGGAACTGGATCCTGGAGGCCCGGGTACCCCAGGCAATAGAGGAAGCCTTTCTGCAGGCCTATGGCGCACTGGAGCAGAAAACAGAGGGAGGAGTCCGTCTTTCCCTGCGCAGCAGCGCCATCGGCGAAGATACGGAAGCCAGTTTCGCCGGCCAATTTGAGACTGTCCTTAATGTGGCCCGGGAGAACCTGTTCGAAGCCTATCGGCAGGTGCTGGCCGCCAAATATTCACCCCGGGCCCTATCTTATCGTTATCAGCAGGGGTTTGACGATCGGATGACCCCCATGGCCGTGGCCGCTATCCGGATGATCGATTCCCGGTCAAGCGGGGTGATGTATACCCGAGATCCCGGACAACCCGATGCCCAACAAATAAAAATAAGTGCCATCTGGGGGCTGGGAGAACATTTGGTTGACGGCAGCGGCTCTGCCGACCAATTTGTCGTCGATGCGCTGGAGATGAAAATAATAAGTAAAACAATTAGCCGGAAAGACCGGCGTCTAATCGGGTTGCCGGAAGGAGGGACCCGACTGGAGGTCATGCCCGACGCGGAAACAGAGACCGCCTCCTTATCCGACGACCAGGCCCTTCAGTTGGCCCAATACGGTTTGAAACTGGAGGCCTTTTTCGAAAGCCCTCAGGATATCGAATGGGCCCTGGATGAAAAGGGCCGCCTGTTTCTGCTCCAGTCCCGGCCCCTGAATATACAGGAGACCAGATCTGAGCCCCTTGGAATAATAAGCGATTTCCCTGATCACCCGCTGCTCTTGAAAGGCGGCCTGAATGCCTCTTCGGGGACAGCCTTCGGTAAGGTTTTTCTGTTGGGAGCCGAAAAGGTCGGAGGCCCCATTCCCGAAGAGGCCATTCTGGTAGCTGCCACCGCCTCGCCCAACTATGCTCAATGGATGGGCCGAATCAAAGGCCTCATCACCGATATCGGCAGCACTACCAGCCACCTGGCCTCCGTGGCCCGGGAATTCAAGGTCCCGGCCCTATTCAATACCGGCCAGGCCACCCGGACCCTGAAAGAAGGAGCTGCCATAACCTTTTCCGCCGACCGGGCCCTTGTTTTTCAGGGCCGGGTGGAGGCTTTGCTGGACCCGCTTCACAAAACAAAAAACCTTTTTATTGATCGGCCGGTCCACCGCCGCCTGCGCACTGTACTCGACCATATTGCACCCTTGAAGTTGACGGATCCCCGATCCCCCTCCTTCTCACCCCAGGGCTGTCAATCGTACCATGATCTGATCCGTTTTACCCATGAACTGGCTGTGAAAGAGATGTTCGGGCTGGCCGATGCGGCGGACCGCAAGGCCGTTTCGGTCAAACTGACCAGCAACATCCCCTTGGTCCTGTACCTGATGGACCTGGGAGAAGGTCTCAAAGAAGGTTTGTCCACCTGCGATCAAATTACCCCCGACCATTTTGCCTCCATCCCGATGAAGGCCCTTTGGAAGGGTTTTTCCCATCCCGGCATCACCTGGTCCGGCTCCATCAATTTTGATCTGGGAAAATTCATGACCTTGATGGCGATGGGGGCCACCTCGGAATTTGGTGAAACCCCCGGTGGGGACAGCTACGCCTTGCTGTCTAAGGACTATCTGAATTTCAGCGCCAAGTTCGGCTACCACTTTGCCACCGTGGATAGCCTCTGCGGTGAGAGCAGCAGCCAGAATTATATTGCCCTCCAGTTTTCCGGGGGGGCCGGCAATTTCGTCGGCCGCTCCTTGCGGATCTATTTTCTGGCCGAGGTCCTGAAAACATTAGGCTTCGACATTTCCATCAAAGCCGATCTCCTGGAAGCCGCCTTGACCGGCTATGACCGCCCGGCCATGGAAGAAAAGCTGGATCAACTGGGCCGGCTGCTGGCCTGCAGCCGCTTGCTGGATATGGCCTTATCCAACGAAGGGGATATTGAACGCCTGACGAAGATGTTTTTTAATGAGGAATATGACTTTCTTTCCGGCCCGCAGAAAGAGAAGCTGAAGGGTTTTTACATTCAGACCGGCGACTGGAAACAATCGCTTGAAGACGGTCTTTCCGTCTGCCTGCAGGATGGCTCCAAATCCGGATTCTGGATGTCTTCCGGTCTGGCCGGCATGGTGGGCAAGGTCATGGGCGCTTCCCTTCAGGAATTCCTGGACAATATCGAAGCCTACTTCTATTTCCCTCTGGCCATTGCCAAGAACCTGGAAATGGCCGAAGGCACCATCTCGGTTCAGGTAAAAGCCATCAGAGGAAATATCGACCGTGCCGGCGGGCTGGCCTTTGGCCTGAAGAATGCCGGCAATTATTTCGTCTTCCGTCTCAATGCCCTGGAGGACAACGTCGCCCTTTTTGAATTCATCAACGGCAAAAGGGTCCAGCGGGTCAATGTCAGAAAGAAGATCGATTCCGATCGTTGGTATCGACTTAAGGTGGAAATAAAGGGCGCGACTATCCGGGGCATTCTGGATGATGAACTGGTCTTGGAATATGAGGCCGCAGTCCAATTTACAAGGCCATGTGGGGCTCTGGACCAAGGCCGATTCGGTAACGGCCTTCCGGGATCTGACCGTTGAAACGGAAGATCAAAAACGGACTTTTGGATGTTGAATAGGAGCAAGGACCATCCTACCGGATCACATAACGGTCTCCCGCCTGTTGAATCCTTCCCTTGGCCAACAGTCGTTCCAGGTGCTTGCCTATGAGAGCGCGCTCCCCGAATTCGAAAAAGGCCGCCGGTTCGCGGGGCTTTTGATAGATGATCCACTGGGATACGATCTCATCCAAAGTCCGGGGTTGAACCAGGTAGGCCAGCAGTTTCTGCTCCCGCTCCTCGATGATATTCAAGTAACGGTCCCAGTCCTCCCCCGGATCGGTTTCAAACAGGCCTGTTTCATGACCGGTGATCCAGGTGCGGGCCGGGATCTGCCGGAGTTTGTTGACCGAGGTAATCGTGTCTTCAATGGAGGAATCGCGGTCGCCGTACCAGGGACCGAACTTTCCTAAATCATAGTCACCCAGAAAGAGAACCGCCGGTTCCTTGAAGAAGAAGGCCAGATGGCCGGGGGTATGACCCGGGGTGCTTATCACTTCGATGGTGACGGAATTGAAGGCCATCACCTCCCCGCCCTGGAAGGTCCGGGTTGCCGCCCGGGGACGAAAATGAAACTGATCGGTGAGTAACTGTCGCCAGGTTTCCCGGTATTCAGGGTTGTCCATCCCGTACCAGTCCATGAAAGTTTCGGAGCTGGCAAGAGGAGCTGTTTCGATATCAGGCACAACCAGCGGCAGGTCATCAAAAAGATCCAGGTGCATCAGGTGGTCTTCGTGCCAGTGGCTGAGCCAAACTTCCTTGACGCCGGGACCCTGGCGGAGCTGACTAAGACGCTCCCTATCCGAAGCGGGATCGATCAATATCCCTGGTCCCTCCAGGTAGACCGAATGACAAAAGGGATATTTTCCCCGATTTTCTCCCGGGATAAACCAAACCGGACCGAAATGTTTTTCTTCCATATTACTTTAACTATAATCCTTTATCTGTTGTTTTTACTTATTTTTTAACTATTAATTGTCTTTTATAAATTATCCCTGAACTCATCCCCCCACCTGCTGTGCATTGCCCAAGGGCAGGGATAAGTCGGGCTCCAAAACTAGTTGAGGTTACTGAATTCCGGCTGGAGTTTACCCCGCGGTTGACGCGGGGCCAGAAGGAATGACCGGGAAGAGCGCGCCTGGACTTGTTGCGAAATCATCATTTGGTCTCTTTTGAAGTTTTGACATCCACGATCTCGGCCTGGAATATATCCTGGAACTCTTTTATCAGGGGGTTTTCCAGGGTTTCTTTGATTGATTTCCGTTTCTGAGGGGCCGATTCCGGCTTACTCTTCTGACCTTCTTTTCCCCGGCCCACAAAACGGATCTGGATTTTTCGCTTAAAGAAGTCCTGGCAGATTTTTTCCAGCTTCTTTTTATTGCTGTTCCCTTCCAGCAGTTCCAGATGAAAGGCATTATCCTGAAAATCCCATTCCAGGGTTTTAGGATCCGCCATCCTGGGTTCCCCATGGTTGAGATAGGTTGCCAAGGGCAGGTTTTGCTGGCGGACAAATTCAAGGAGGGCTTCCTTGGAGAATGATTCAGGGCCTGGCGCCGGGGGAGCCGAAGCCTGTGGAGGAAGCGTCACCTCCTTTTCCGGATCGGCCTCCTTGGGGACTGGGGCGACGGAGTAGGCAGGTTTTTTCTCCCGCAGGTTGGGAGCCGGTTCGGGGGAAAGGTTTTCCAGGGAGGAGATCTTTCCCGGAGCCCAGGATCCCTGCCGCTCCAATTGGTCCAGTTTCTGGAGAACGACTTCAATGGGCACCACCTCACGAAGACGAGCCAAACGCAATAAAATCATCTCCAAGGTCAAGCGGGGCTGAGCCGCCCGGCGCAGTTCGTTCTCGGATTGAATCAGGAAATGGAGGCCGTCCTGAAGGAGGTCCAGGGAAATGGAGGCCAGGGCCGGTTTGATTTCCCCGATTTCCTCTTGAGTCAGGTCCAGCAACGGCCCCTGGTCCTGTCCCATCTTGATCAAGAGCAGGTTTCTGAAATGCTCGATCAGGTCCTTCAAAAATTGCTTCAGATCATACCCGAATTCATAGACTTCACCAATCAACTCCAGAATCCGGTTTAACTGATTTTCCAGTAAGGCCCAGCCGATCTCAACGATAATCCTGCGGTCCACGAATCCCAGGATTTCCTGGACCTGTTTCTCGGTAATTTCCTCGGAAGAAAAGGCCAGGATCTGATCCAGGAGGCTTAAGGCATCCCGAATGCTGCCTTCAGCCTGACGGGTAATCAGGCGCAGGGCCTGTTCTTCCACAAGGACCTTTTCATCGCCGGCCAATTTTTTAAGATGCCCCACGATCAAATCAGGAGAAATCCGCCGGAAGTTAAAGGATTGGCAGCGGGAATAAATGGTCAAAGGCACCTTGTTTAGTTCCGTAGTGGCAAAGATAAAAATGGCATGTCGGGGGGGCTCTTCCAGGGTTTTAAGCAGGGCGTTGAAGGCTTCCCCGGTCAGCATGTGGACTTCGTCCACGATATAGATTTTATAGCGGCCCTGGGCCGGCAGGTATTTGATGCTTTCCCGTAATTCCCGGACATCATCAATGCCCCGGTTGGAAGCCCCGTCAATCTCCTGAACGTCCAGACTGATACCCTGGGTAATCTCTCGGCAGGAAACGCAGGCGTTGCAGGGCCTCGGGATCGGCCCCTCGGCGCAGTTAAGGGCCTTGGCTAAAATGCGGGCTATGGAGGTTTTTCCCACCCCTCGGGGACCGCTGAACAAATAGGCGTGGGCCACCCGGCCGGTTTGAATGGCATTTTGCAGGGTCTGGACAACATGATTCTGTCCCAGAACCTCTTCAAAAATCTGGGGGCGGCATTTCCGGGCTAAAACAAGATAGGACATAAAAACTACCGTTAGTGTAAGGTGTGAGGCGTTAAAGGTTAGACTAAGGTAAAGAGGATGTTATTATTGTCATGGCGCCCCATACCAGTGGGGTTCGTGGCGGAGAGAGAGGGATTCGAACCCTCGGTACACCTTTTGGGCGTACACACGATTTCCAGTCGTGCCCCTTCAGCCAGCTCGGGCATCTCTCCGTGTCATAGCGCTTTGCCGTCAGCTAAAACCATCTTAATTTTTTTATTTTTGCTGAGATCAGATATTAAGGGTCTCTAATAGTCTGGACATGAAATTGAGGAGCTTGCCTTAAATGGGACCGGGGGGTCCATATTATTTTGAGACCCTTAATAACTTTTTAAAGCTATATCACAATTGAAAAAATTCTTCCAGCGTCTTATTCGGGTTTGCCTCTTCCTGGTTCACTCCCGACTCGCTGCCCTCCAGGGATTTCCTTTCAGGCCAGGTGCGTTGTATTAACACCCTTTTTTCAGGCAAGTCAAGTTCAATTATCGGTCAAAAAAGACCCGCTGCCTTTAGATCCATCTCAGGACAAACCCGAAGATAAGGATGGCCGCCAGATCAAAGGCCAGAATGCCGCCCACGGTCATCGCTTTTCTCGGAACGCTTTCCATATCATGAACCCGGAAAGATACCAGGAAAAAGGGGAGATACCCGATCAGGAAAATGAGCCAGGGAGCACCCCGGTTCCACCAGGCATAATCCCAGGTCAAGGCGCCGACGGCATTTAAAAGGAATTCTACAAAGACGCAAAAGGCGGAGCCGATGACGGCCATGACCAGCCGGTTGGGCAGGCCAAGGATGCGGAGCCTCTTGTCGGCCGGGAGTATTTTGCTGAAGGTTATTCCGGCCACGGCAAACATGAAACAGATTTCGATGTTGAGCCCGATCAGGATCAAATAAGCGGTCTTACCCGGGGCGCCCCAGACCGGGGCGGTGTTGCTGAAATGAAAGACCAGGCTGTTCCAGATCTCGTTGAACCAGTCCAGGCCCCAGAAAGCCAGACCGGCGAAGAAGAGATTCCAGTTTTTTCGCTCGATCTCGACGGCGTAAACATAGACCACCAAAGCGAACAGCGGAATCACGTACCACTGAAACACACTCCCGTCCCTTAGAATCCGTGAAGCCTCCAGTGCAGCGGCAGTCGGCATGATGCTCCTCCTTTTCGTTAAGGTTTACAGCAACCATCTTTTCCGGATGAGAGCTAATTATACAGAAACCATTTTATCTTGAAAGCCCTATTTGAAAAAATCCAGGACCAAGAGGGCCTATATCCCGATGGCGGAAAATGGACTTTCACTTGTTTTTCGCCTTGACCCGGGTGCAGTTCCATTTCATACTCCTTAAAAAGAAACCGTCTGTCCACCAATCAGGAGGTAAGTCATGGAAGTTGAGGAGATCTGGAAACGTTTTCAGAAGCACATGGGCTACACGGATGAGGAGATGCGGATCTTCCGCTCCGATCCGGAAAAAGTCAGGATGGTCACCGAGACGCCCGAGTTTGTCAAGTGCCGGGTGATCGCCGAGGTAATCGAGTCCCAAGGCTGCCACGCCGGGCATAAGGCCGGCGACAAATTCGTCATGACGGCCGGGGGCCAGCTTATTACCGAAGCCTGTCCCAAACGCATGTGCCTGTTCGCCCTGGGACCCGTGGCCGGTCTGCTCCCGGCCATCTACGAGCGGATAATCACCCGATCCGACCCCGGCTTTGAGCGCTCCAACATCGTCCAATGCACCGACGTGGGCCTGGATAAGGGGGGCTGGGGCAAAATTCTTATGAAGGTGTATGTGGTGCCCCCCGGCGACCATCTGGTCTGAATTGACGGGGAGAACCGGTGCCTATCCGACCGTTGACCGGTCGACTGCTCATCCAAGGGGTTGGTTGCTTTGCCTTTTTAGGGGCCTTTTCGAGGGGACCAACTTTTTCCCTAAAACGGCCTTACCAGTGAACATAAATAGTCTTGGTTTAGTATTTTTTTAACTTTTTTGTCCTTTTAAGGTCTTATTTAAACAAGACACAAGACAAGGAGGAACTTTTATGAAAAGGCCCATGAAGAATCTCGGGGTAGTGGCTTTAGGAGTAGTCATTCTTAGCTTACTCGTTTTTCAACTCCCGGCCTTGGCCGGTTTTCACGGACATGGACGGGCAGGCGGGACCATGAAAAAAATGATAGCCGCCCTTGACCTCTCGGAGGAGCAGAAGCTGCAAATCAAGGACCTTATAACGGCCAAACAGCCTGAAATCCAGCCCATAAGGAAGCAGTTAATCCTTGAACGCCGTGCCCTAAGAGATCTGATGCAATCGGATCCATTGGCCGAATCTGCCATCCGGGACCAGGCCGAGAGGGTCGCCACAGTCCAGACGGAGATGGCGGTTCAGCGCGCCCGTGTTTACAATGAGGTGCGCCAGATTTTGACGCCGGAGCAAATACAAAAATTCCTGGAACTCCAGAAGGCCCGGGACCTCAAGATCGACGGATTTCTGTCCCGTGTTTCCCCCCGGGCGCAATAAGAAGGATTTAGCTTATTGAACCGTTTGACCGACCCTCCGGGTGAAAGCCTTATCCGGGACCATTAGACCGGGACTGATAAGGTCCTCTTCCGGCTGGGAACCAACAGACACCTCAAGCAGGTATTATAGGGGTCTGGGTTTTAGAGGCCGAAGAGATAGAAGGATGACGGGAGAATTCTAAGGGGTCTTCAGGGATGCAGTTTAGGTTATCCGGTCAACCAAGCTAAAGAAATCAAGGACATTTGGAGGAACAATTTTATGTTCGGCCAGTTGCCTTTTCCAGGCTGGCCTGGAGAAAAAAAATGAAAAAGCTCATTAGTTTGTTAGGTATCCTTTTTATGTTAACCCTATTAATCCTGCCTGAACAGGTCGAGGCTATTCGTGGGCATGGAGGCTACGGTGGGCATGGACGGTCTGGTGGGTATCGTGGGCATGGGGGGTTCTTACCCGGACTGATTATCGGCGGTGTCTTAGGCTGGGGCTTGGGGCCGCGTTACTATTACCCTCCAGAATATTATTATCCACCTCCACCCTATTATTATCCACCTCCGCCAAATTATTATTATCCACCTCCAGCCGAAGGAAGTCAGGCGCCACCGTCGGCAAGCCAAGGGTCGGGTGGTCAGATGTTCGTCTACCCCCGCCAAGGTCAAAGTGAAGAGAAACAGGCCAAAGATTTTGACAAGTGTCACAACTGGGCTGTTGGTCAGACAGGCTTCGATCCGGCAAAACCACCCGTTGGCGCACCCGATGCTCAGACCATCGAAAAGAGTGCGGACTATTTTCGGGCGATAAGTGCCTGCCTTGATGCCCACGGGTATACCGTAAGATAGCAGGAAATGGCCATACTGGGCTCGGTGGTTTTGCAATCACTACCACCGAGCTCAGGTGTTTAGTCTGATAGGTTCAAATAATCATCCCGCTCGCCCTCGGTGGAGCTTTCCCGGCCTTCGATGTCATCGGGGTGCATGCGGGCCATGTCATTTTTATTCCACGAATTCAAGAACGTCTTTGGTTCCATAAGTTCACTCAGAAGCTACGTCCTGTGCTACTGGAATGCCTGCTCAGGTCCTCTTGTCGAGTTCTTCCCACCGTAGATAGGCGGTCTCTATGGCCTGTTCCACCTGTCCCAGTTTGGTTTTAATCCGGTCCAGTTCCTCCTTCCCTTTTTTGTAAAACAGGGGATCGGACAGGGCCTCATAAAGCCCCTGCCGCTCCGTTTCCAGGGCGTTGATATGTTGGGGCAGTTCTTCCAACTCCCTTCTTTCCTTATAGCCCAGCTTCTGAAGGTCCAGGGTTTTGGGCCTTTCGATATTTTTTTCGTGAACTTTTCTCTTTGTCCGGGGGTGCTCCGCCGGCCGGGCTCTTTGAAGCAGCCAGTCGTCATATCCCCCGGCGTATTGAATGACCCGTCCGTTTTCTTCAAAGGCCATGGTACTGGTCACCACGTTGTTTAAGAAGGTCCGGTCATGGCTTACCAGCAGAAGGGTCCCTTGGTACTGGAAAAGAAGCTCCTCCAACAACTCCAGGGTTTCCATGTCCAGATCGTTGGTGGGTTCGTCCAGGACCAGGACATTGGCCGGCCGAGTAAAAAGTTTGGCCAGCATAAGGCGGTTTTTTTCCCCCCCGGAAAGAACCTTTACCGGGGTCCGGCTTTTTTCCGGTGAAAAGAGAAAGTCCTGAAGATAGCCTATGATGTGTCGTCTCTGCCCGTTCAGGATAACAAAGTCATTTCCCTCAGCTACGTTTTCCAGGACGGTTTTTTCTTCATCAAGCTGGATGCGGAGTTGGTCAAAATAGGCAATCTGGATGTGGGTGCCGTGACGAACTCGGCCTGTTCGGGGCGGGATAATTTTTAAAAGGATGTTCAACAGGGTGGTCTTGCCCGCACCGTTCGGCCCGATGATCCCTACCTTGTCCCCCCGCAGGATGATGGTGGAAAAATCTCGGACTACCGGGGTTTCTCCATAGGCAAAGGAAACGTTTTCCGCCTCGATAACCAATTTTCCGGTTCTTTCGGCCTCTTGAATCTGCAGTTTAACATTACCTTTTTTCTTGCGGCGGGCCTGAAAGGCCTCGCGCATCTTGATCAGGGCCGTGACCCTGCCTTCGTTCCTGGTTCTGCGGGCCTTGATGCCCTGTCTGATCCAGGCCTCTTCCTGAGAGAGTTTTTTATCGAATAAATCGTTTTGGTTTTCTTCGGCCGAAAGCACCTCCTGCCTTCGTTTTAAAAAGGTATCAAAATTACAGGCATAGGAAAAGGGACGTCCCCGATCCAGCTCCAAAATCCTGGTGGCCAGTTTTGTCAGAAAGGCGCGGTCATGGGTGACAAAAAGCAGGGTCTTGACATAGCGGAGGATAAAGGTCTCCATCCAGAGGATGGATTCGATATCCAGATGGTTGGTCGGCTCATCCAACAGAAGTATGTCCGGTTCGGCAACCATGGCCCGGGCAAAGAGGGTGCGCCGTTTCATCCCGGCCGACAAATCGGCGAATTCTGCCTCCAAAGGAAGCTGGGCCCGGGACAAAACGGTTTCCACCTGTTTTACTGGAGTCCACCAATCCTTGGAATCCACAAGGTGCGGTTGCTCATCCTGCAGCCGGGAAGGACCGCGGCCTCCTCTGTCGCCTTTCGTCTTGATGCCTTTGCGGTAATCGAACAGGGACCGCCCCTTCGGACCGAGACCTCCGGCCACCACGTCGAAGATCGGTCCCTCAAAATCCCGGGAGACACTCTGGGACAGGTGGGCTACGGTGACGCCCTGCTGCCGCCAGACTTGACCGCTATCCGGCAGGATTTCTCCCTGTAAAAGTCTAAGCAATGTGGACTTCCCGGCTCCGTTACGACCAAGAAGACCGACCCGTTCCCCTTTTTCGAGCTGAAAGGTAATATTCTCCAGCAACGGGGGATTAGAAAACCCCCAGTATAAATCCCGGACTCCGATAAGGGCCATGAAATGATCCTTGCTGTCAGGGAAGGGCCGCCAGCCATTCTTTATGGTTCTCTCCCCCGAATAAATTAACAGTTTGCTAAAAAACTAAATTTTCACAGGTTGCTTAAAAATGCTTAGATTCAAGGCGTCCAAAATCCTGAGGAAGGAGGCGTACATAGAAGAACGCCGGACTGACGAAGGATGAGGACAATCCCGCGAGGCGCGGGAAAGATGAGCGTTTTTCAGCAGCCTGTTAAATCTTTTAATCTTAACCGCTAATGAAGAAACAAACAAGAGAGAAGGAAGACCTTGCGGATATATGAAATGGCTTACTGAATTCCGATTTGTGATCAGAAGCCCAAGAGTGTATATTCTTCCCGCCGTCTCCCGCGATTCATCACATGATACCAGGCGTCCGGATATTCTATTCTCAATGGTCGGGACATAACCAACCTTAAGCACAAATCATTCTTAAGAGTCAAGAACAGACAGACCCCTTTATCTCGGCTGTCTATTTATTGATCTAACCTTCTTTAATAAAATCCTGGGGAGTAATAATCCGGCAAGAAATTCCATTTTCTTTTAAGGATTCCGGAGAAATAATTAACAGGTCGTTATCTCCGGTAATGAGGAAATCGGCGCCAACTTCCTTGCAAAGAGATAGATAATGGTCGTCCTTGGCATCCCTGGACAGGGCTACCGGGGTAGAGACAGAAACCAGGATTGCCATCCCCATAAGTTCATGGAACTTTTCTCTGATGAAAGCCAATTGCCCTTCGGTAAGTTTTTTCGAAAGCTTATAAAGGACTCCCTCCAACTCCCTCTTAATATCCGATGAAAAAAAAACCTCGTGTTTCCCCATGGCCCGGGCAACTGCCTCAAGGGGTTTTCCACCGAAGGCGGATGAGATTATGACATTGGCATCAATAACGACCTTAGCCATAAATCTCTTTTCTGGCTAAATCTAACGCCCGAAGGGCTTCCTTTTCCGTTATTCCCGCCTCATTAAAAATTCTTCCGATTTCCAAAACCACTATTTCTGCAGATTTTTCAGGGACTGGCACAAGGCGGGCAATCGGTTTTTTCCGTTTCAAGATAACGATCTCGCTTCCCTCGTTTAGGTATTTGACCGCATCCTGTTTAAATTCCCGAACTCCGACAAATTTCATTTCTTCCCTCCTGGCAATGTTGCTACAAATATAGGAACAATATAATTTCTTTTCCCTATTGTCAAGTCCTACATTTTAAATGTTTTTGATCGGAATAGGTTTGAGAGCCCATATCTGTAAAGGCAATGGTGAAAAATATTCCGACCCCAATCCAAGCTGGGGCATACCAGCCGATAAAATCCTGGTCCGGCCGGGCCGCTTCCCGGAGGAAACGAAAGACCTTCCGCACGCCCTCGGTGGCACTTTCCAGGCCTTCGATATCCTCGGGGTGCATGCGGGCCATGTTAATTTTATTCCACGAATTCAAGAACGTCTTTGGTTCCATAAGTTCACTCAGCAACTGCGTCCTGTCCGACGATTTCTTGGGGGTCTATATTTGAACTGATGGGGACTGTTAAAGGACTGGGGCCTTTTTCCCAGGAATAGCCTTTGAAGGGTCATAGCCTGTAAATAGGCCTGAATGAAAAAAATTATCCAAAAGGGTTACGACTTATTCGAATGCGCCCGGGTTGCACTACAACAAAGCAACCGATTAAACGCTCTCCCTGTTCTTTGACCAATTGTACCAGATCCCTGGAAACTTGCTTCCGGGCTGATGTGGGAAACCTTAATAAAACTACCCCGACCGCTTTTTGTCCACGGGCATAGACTAATTGACCGAAATCCTTATCTTCCGTTAAAAGGATTCTCTTTTGACGAACCGCCAATTTTAATACTTCCTGATCATCCGCCCGGGGAGAAATCTCCGCCACGGCGATCACCTCATGCCCCGCCGTTCTTAAAACGCGAACCATGGTAAAATCGCAACTTTCGTCGGCCAGAAATAGCACGAGTTATCCCCTGGCCGCCCTTTTGGGTTTTTCAATGAACACGATTTCTTCATGGGCCAACGTATCGGCGGCATAACGAATGGCGGTTTTAATATCCCCGGGCTTTAGCTTTGGGTAGGCCTCTAAGAGTTCCGATTCCTTGGCCCCTTCACTTAGCTTTCGGAGGATAAGTTCCAGGGTAATCCGGGTTCCACGAATGACCGGTTTGCCCATCATAATTTTAGGATTGATTTCAATTCGGTCCGTAATGGTCATACCAAACCTCCTACTGTTCTTATCTCGGTATTGTCGGGGACAGGGCATTATCGATCAGAAACTTCATGAAGCCTTTAATAAAGGCAGTTCCCGCTCCCGAACCGCTTCAGCGGCATATCGTAAGGCCTCCCGGATATCTGCCGCTTCCAGGTCTGGAAAGGCCTCCAGGATTTCCTCTTCCTTCATCCCGTCGGCCACCATCCCGACTACAGTAGCTATCGGGATTCGAAGTCCCCGCAGGCAAGGCTCCCGTTTGAAGCGGATTGACCTTAATGCGATTAAACTCCATTCTGGGCCTCCAGTAATAAATCCAACTGATGAAACGAAGATTTTATATATATTACCTAAATATTGCAAAAGCTAAGGATGCTGTAGATCCGAGGCGTCAAGGGCGACGCTGTACTTGGGTACCGCGAGCCCTTGACAATCCCGCCACGGCGGGACGGCATCATCAACTTTCCCGCAGGGTAAAAATTGGGAGGTTTTTTTAATGTGGTTAAAGTTCACATAGAGTGATTCCCCTGACCACTCTTAAATTCCCTTGTAACCCAGATGGTTATTGGTTAAACCTGCTTTCAGCCCAATTTTTATGCAATAGTTAGGTTTACTATATCATATGTTTCTCAACAAATCTATGTGATGGCCGGCCAGCAAGAAAATTCATTTGACTGAGGATTATGCACCACTGCTGAAGTGGTCATGCCGAGGAACCGTGCAGTGGCCGTCGCAACCCTGGCCAGCGGTTGTCTTTGATTAAAAAGACATTCCCGCCTCCCGGAGGAAACGAAAGACCTTCCGCTCGCCCTCGGTGGGGCCTTCCAGGCTTTCGATATCCTCGGGGTGTATGCGGACCATGTCGATTTAATTCCACAGATTCAAGGTCATTCCTGTCTCTAAGATCCCAGGTCCTCCCCACCAGGACCATAGCCGAGTACCCGTCCCTTCTGATCCAAAGACTGCAATCAATCTCCATGATCGTCAACTAGATCGAGCTCATCATTGGAGAGTATATATTCCTATAGTGGTGGCAGTTGTTGCTGGCGTCTTCACCCTCTTTGGCATTTTTCTTAAGACTTGGCTTCAAGACCCATAACCAATCGCTCGACTAGATCGCGTGGAACCCGCGCGTCTGGTCGGCTTGCTGTTAAATGCAAGAGACTAATCAAAACAGGGAGATGAAATGTAGACCGGGACGTTGGTTCTAAGTTGCATTATTATCCGCCTCACGAATTGGCCTGTGTGGGGCCAAGGCATCCTTGCCCCCCTCCCTCCCGCTACTCTCCCGTATTGCGGAGAGAATGATATCCGTGCCAGGCCTTGACATTTGACATAAACCCCGGTCACCTTCTGCGAGGGGACGGAATCCGGGACCTTGTTGAATTCATTGACCTTCGTTTCTCATAGGGATTGAATTTCACTTTTCCCTAACCTTTTGGTGACCCCTACTAATCCAATTTTTTGCCCCAAGATAGCTATTTTTGGAACTGAAGATACCGGCCGGCAAGAAGGATCGCTCCAGGGCCTGGATCCCGGATCGAGTCTGGGATGACGTTATCACCCCCACTGCTCCTGCGGCTGACCTAAGAAGGATTTCCCGCCGTGACAGGAAAAGGGGGATAAGCTCCCGGATCCTGGATCAAGCTGTTATGCCGATTTCATCCGATAGGGTGTTCGCTTATCCGCCACTGAACGTTTCCTCCCCATCTCCATGGGTTCAATTTCAATCCGAATAGAGGCCCCTAATGCCTCCGCCACCCGACGAATCATGCTCAAAGAGTGCCCTTCATAGGACGGGGATTCGAGTCGGCTGATCTGCTGTTGGGTGGTGCCTATCTTCCGGGCCAATTTTCTGGGAAAGCCCCGATTGTTGGCGAAGCGCAGCTAACTGAAGGGCCACCTCCCAGGCCCGGCCGGCCTTTTAAACCGCTCGGCAAAATCCTGATCCTGCAACTGCTTTTCCAGATAATTCTCAAAGTTGGTTTTTCTTTTCATGCTTGTTTCCAGCTTCCCATTCATTTTTTCCTTTTTACAGCCACAATACTATCTCTTTCGGGACTCCCCAGCCCTTGTTTCGAATTCCGTGGATAAGAATTATTCGCCTGCCTCCAGCGAAGAAATAAATAATCCGGGTATTCAATTTGCCCACATGGCGAAGCTCGAACATATCTTTGCCCAGCGGTTTGGATAACGGGGGCCGATGGCAATCCCGGTTTCGCAGTTTGGTTATCCCGGCCATCACCGAGGCAAAGTCATCCGGGTCCGACACCTTGAGGGATTCCAGAAATTCCCGGACAGGACAGCCCCCCGAGATAGTTTCTAAAAATTCTATACTGAATTCCATGAAAGATCAATATCAATTTTGATGTGGATATCCGTAGACCGTTGGTTCTAAGTTAATTATTATCCGCCTCACGAATTGGCCTGTGTGGGGCCCGGTCTCCTTGTCCCCCCTCACCCCCCCGCCCCTCTCCCACGGTGGGGAGAGGGAAAGAAGGGATCATTTCCTGCCATATTTAGCCCTGGGCTCCCTGGCCAGAAAGCCGATCTTTTTTCGGGGCCGCTCGGGCGGGGCCATGAGCTGCCGGAGGGCCTCAAAAACTGCAACGATCTTTTCATCGTGATCATGGATGCGATCCTCCAATTCCTTTAGCTTGCTGGCCAGAGTTCGATGAGAAACCATTAATCGGCGAAGGCGAACGAATACCCGCATGATGGCGATGTTGACTTCAATGGCCCTTTCGCTGTTGAGAATACTGGACAACATAGCTACTCCCTGCTCGGTAAAGGCAAAAGGAGGAGAAGTTGAATGTTTTAACGGACGAACCGGTCACAAATTGTGACCAGTTTCATCTTTTCGTCGCCAGTCAATTGAAACATAAAATCGGACGGAAAACGCTTTATATTTCTTCTTACTGCCTGATTTAATGCCTTTGTAGGTATACCGTATAATTCGGCCAGATCGGCATCGAGCATTACCTTTTGACTGCGAATTAAAAGTATTTTGTTTTCAATTACTTCTGTCGGGACAAGGCTATCCATGGTATTTTCCTCTTAGTCTCTTTTCAGTAGAGCGTTGGTGCAGGAGTTGCTTCTTTTTAGCAACCATTTCCGGCCTCAACAAAAACTCCAGGTCCTTGAATCATTTCCTGCCATATTTTGCCCTGGGCTCCCTGGCCAGAAAGCCGATTTTCTTTCTGGCTGCTCTGGCTGGGCCATCAGGGTAAACGGGACCTTATTGGGTTCGTTGACTTGTGGCCTCTCCACAGTCGAAAGCATAGCTACGGCTTGATCTACCGCAGCCCGCGGCCGGAGCGGCGGCCACCCTTTTGCATCATATTCTATCTTAAATTCACCGGCCCATAACTGTTCAATAAACTGGGGCCAGGGTATCACCTCAATATTTTTTGCCAGCCGGCGAGGCTGTTTTTCCAGGCAGACGATACAGCATTTTTTTACCGGTCCGTCTTCCAGAAGGGCTTGTAGCCCGCCGATATCGCCTTCGTGGACGCGGGAGGAGCCTTTAATTTCTATCGCCAGCTCCTTGTCCCCGAGGAGGAAGTCAACCTCACGGCCGGTTGAAGTCCGCCAGAAAGTAATGGGCCAATCGGGATTTCGGTAGGCCTGATACGCTTTTAATTCCATCAAAATATAGTGTTCAAAAGCTTTGCCGAATTCCGGACTGCCGATTTTGGGTTGGCGTCTGGCCAGATAGTTGGCTACC
Organism: uncultured delta proteobacterium; assembly: GCA_963711835.1. GTDB lineage: Bacteria > Desulfobacterota > RBG-13-43-22 > RBG-13-43-22 > RBG-13-43-22 > CAVQFQ01. The sequence goes on from CAVQFQ010000021.1 coordinate 357,690, forward strand.
CCCACGTCGAACAAATAAAACTTTTCGGTGGTGATCATTCGCCGGTTTTTCGATTTCTTCCAGGGCGGTATTCTGAATACCCAGATAGGTATCTTCCAGGATGTCGAAATAAGTCCGTATGACTTTATGAGAAACGCCTGTTTCTCTGGCGATGTTGACGTAATTGATGAGCTCGCTGGAAGTGATCGCCGGCCACCCGCATGAATTCACTGAAGGCCGGGATGTTTTGGGTGAGCGCTTCCGCGACCACCTCTTCTTTCAAATAATCGGCAGCATAAGAGCGTAAATCTTCAATCGGATCGGGTGAGAGGTAGTGGGGCGGGAGCAGCCCGGAAAACATAACGCGTTCCAGGTTAAACCCGCTTACCTCCATATAGGACGAGAGGGGTCGGGTTCTACGCCAGGCTCGGCCTCCCAGGAGATTGGCATGTCCGCGCCGTAGTTTACGGGCACTGGAACCGGTCAATAAAAAAGAAAGGGTCGTGTTTTCAATCAGCCAGTGGACTTCATCCAGGAGGGCCGGGACTTTTTGGACTTCATCGATAACCACCAGTCCCCGGTGATTCTGATAGCGTTCTCGGAGCAACGCCGGGCGGGAGATGTATTCCGCAAAAACATCGGTCTTCAGCAAATCAATAATCTCGGCCCCGACCAGGTGGTGGGTGATCCAATAGGTTTTGCCGACCTTGCGAGGGCCCCAAAGGAAAGCGGACTTCCCGGGGGGCAGGTTAAGCTCAAACAGTCTGTTTTTAATTTTCATAATAATAGAAATTTATCCGAATAATTTTACCTGGTCAAGAAAATTATCTACTCCACAGACTCAGACGGCACCAACGTTTCCATATCCGCCTCCAGTCACATTTGCCTTGATAAAACTCGTTTCCGGCGAATTTTCCGACCAGTTCGGGCATGGGAATTGGGGACAGCTGACAGCTCAGAGCT
>CAVQFQ010000022.1:0-79886 GCA_963711835.1 uncultured delta proteobacterium
CGGGTCACGTTGCCCCCGGCGGCGTCGGCATTCTGCCGGACGATCGCGTCGCGCACGTCGGTGACAGGGATCCCGAAGGCGGCCAGCCGGTCCGCCTCCACCCACACGTTGACCGCGCGCTCCAATCCTCCGACGATCTGCACCTCGCCCACGCCCGCCGACCGCTCGAGGCGAATCTTCACCACCTTGTCCGCCAGCTCGGTCAGTTCGCGAAGGGGCCGGTCGCCGGCCAGGGCCACCGTCAGGACCGGCTGCTGGTCGTTGTCGAACTTCGAAACCAGCGGTGGCGTCGCGTCATTCGGCAGGTCCTTGAGGATGGTGGCGACGCGATCCCGCACGTCCTGCGCCGCCGTGTCGATGTCCCGGTTGAGGTTGAAGGTGACGATCACGACGGAGGCGCCCGGCCCCGAGATCGACCGCAGCTCGTCGATCCCCTCGACGGTGTTGACCACTTCCTCGATGCGTCTGGAGATCCCGGTTTCCACCTCTTCCGCGGAGGCGCCGGGGAGCTGGGTGCGGATCGAGACGGTGGGCAGGTCCACCGAGGGGAACCGGTCGACGCCAAGACGGAGGTAGCTGGTAGCACCCACGACGACCAGCGCCAGGATGAGCATCGCCGCGAAGACGGGGCGGCGGATGCAGATTTCGGCGAGCTTCTGCAAGAAGGTGCTACCGAGTCACAGTGACAGGCGTCCCGCCGACGAGGTTCCCCGGGGCGGCCACAACCCATTCGCCCGCGGCGACCCCTTCGAGAATCTCCACCCGATCGCCGGAACGGCGGCCGGTCCGGATCCGCTTTTCCACGGCCTTCCCGTCCTTGACGCCGAACACCTTCTCGAGGCCGGCGAAGGTCACTACCGTCGAGGCCGGAACCATGACGGCGGTGCGGTCGGCCTCGACCACGATCTCGGCGCGCGCGAACGACCCGGGCCGCAGCCTGCGGTCCGGGTTCGCCACCTCGGCCTCGACGATCAAGGTGCGGTTCTGCTCCTGGATGGACGGACTCAGGCGGGCCACGCGACCGGCGTGCACCGCGGGGTCCCCCTCGAGCAGGACCCGGACCGCCTGCCCGACCCGCACGGAGGAAGCGTCCCGTTCCGGCACCGCCACCCGAAGCCGGAGCGGGTGGTTCCGGACCAGGCCGAACACCGGTGCGCCGGCGGCCAGGTACTCGCCCACCGAAGCGCGGCGTTCCCGCACGGCTCCGTCGATCGGCGCACTCAGCACCGCGTCGGCCAGCTGCTGCCGGGCCAGGGCGAGGCCCGAGCTCCGCTCGGCAAGCAACTCCTGACGGTTACGGATCTCTTCCAGGGCGGCCTGGTAGCGGCTCTCGGCGACCAGCAGCCGGGACTGGGACGCGTCAACCTCGGACCGGGCGATGTAATTCTTTTCCCAGAGCGGCGCCATGCGATCCCAGTTCAGGCGCGCCTCCTCGAGCACCGCCCGGGCCTCGCGCACCAGCGCGGTCTTCTCGGGATCGACCCTTTCGCCCGAGCCGTCCCGGGGGAGCCCCAGTCCGGCGCGCACCTGGCGGAGGGCGGCTTCGGCCTGTTCGACGCGAAGTCGAAAATCCGTCGGGTCGAGGCGGGCGAGGACCTGTCCTTTCCGCACGGGGCTGCCCAGGTCGACGGCGATCTCGCTCACGCGGCCGGCGACCTTGAACCCCGCGACGACCTCTTCGTCGGCGGCGAGCGTCCCGGTGACGGTCACCGTCCGCGGAAGCGGCCCCACCGCCGCGGCGACGACGCGCACCAGGCGAGGCTCCTGGGCCTTGGCGCGCCCCGCCGCGCGCGCCGACGTCGTGTCCTTTCCGCAGGCGACGCCGGAAACGGCAAGCAGCGCGGCGCAGAGCAGCGCAAGCGCGGGAAATTTTCTCGAAGTACGACGGTGATCAGGCATCGTTACAGTTTTGGATAGGACATTGCTTTCAAGGGGTCAAAGTATAGGGGGGCTATTTGCTTGTCAAGGGATATTTTGCATCGAAAAGCAGGGGCTGGCGATGCGGTTGGGAAAGGAAGGTGGAGCAGCGGCCGCTCCTTTGAGAGATCAGCTCACCTATTGGTCGAGTCACCCATCAAAGGGGCATTTTTGAGCACAATTCAGGCAGGTCTCTCCTGCACGCCTCTTTTTCACAATGCGTTATGTTTGGATGTATTCATCCCAGGAGTAATCGGGGTCCCGATAGAGGTGATCGTCATTGATTTCGGATTCAAATCCTATATCTTCAGCAAGGCTGACTATTTGCTGATTATAGGAAGCAATTCAGCAGATGATTTCTCCCTTCCTGTTTTTATAACCTAATTTCAATAGTTCCGAACATCATTAAAATATCTACTTCACCCAGCCACCTTTTTAAGCACCCAGGCCATTCTTTGTCCAAGCGTTTTTACCATCTGAATCCCTTCTTCATCTTTTTCGACTTCGCCGATATTCCTACCAATCCCGATACCTCGCCCGACAATTATCATCTGTCCAGCAAGAAAAAAGTGATTCATCGAATCCAGCGTATGTATACCCCCGGTACGCCGTAAAGCTACCACCGAAGCCCCGACTTTATTTCGATAGATGCCGCCATTAGCTAAAGATACAAATCCAGCCCGGTCAATCAGGGCTTTCATCTCGGCTGTGACATCAGCAAAATAGACCGGCGACCCCAGGATAATCCCATCGGCATTAACCAGCTTTTCGATGCAGTCATTGGCAAAGTCGTCGTTGACGGAACATCGCTGATCCTTATTTTCAAAACACTTATAACAGGCGATGCAGCCATGAATTCGCTTGCCGGAGAACTGGACCAATTCGGTTTCCACCCCTTCTTTCTCAAGTTCACGGAAGACATAGTTAATGAGGATGGAAGTATTCCCATCTTTCCGCGGGCTGCCATTAAAGGCGACAACTTTCATGTTATTTCCTTCCTTTCGGATTTATTAATATTTCAATTGTGTTAGAAATTTATACCCAAGAGATAAGGGAGTCATTATCTTATCACGACTTCAACTATTAAAAATAAATTTTTAATGACGCCGAGGTGAGTGGCGCAGGGGAGCTTCCCCCCTGCGCTCTCTCAGAACCGGACATGAACCTCTCGACTCATCCGGCTCCCATCATCCAGCCGTTGGTTTCACTCCCCATTGCCAGTGCGGAAACAGCTCGGATTGCCTATGGGCTATTCGCCCCAGCCAGTATGCCGCCTTGGTCAGATGGCGTCTCTTTGTGTCTCATACGGCTTCGCCTTCGTCACAGGTTCCTCCCATTATCTGGTTGACCTCCGAGTCCGGCTGGATAATCCACCCCCTTCGCTCCAAGCCCATTACGGGCCCTTCATCGCTACTAGGGAGTGGTCCGCCCCTGTGTTCCGCCCGGTTTCTCTCATTCTTGTGGGTCCTCCACTTGAATTTCAGATTTAATAATAAAAAGAATACCTCTCTTTTGGAAAAGGGGGTTAGCTATTTTTCCATTGGAACTCCCTTGGTAAAGAGTTGATTTCCGTTTGAAGTATTATAATTTTTTAAAAATGGAAGTTTGAGGATTTCAGGAAGTACTTAGCAACGGCGGTAAAAGAAAAAAATCACCAGACCACCGGGCCGAACGTTGCACTACGGGCCGCACAGGAAGCCGGGAACCGAATTAAAGGGGCTGGTTGGGGAACTGACCGGCCTTTTTATTTCCGGGGCCGGGGAAGTGGGGAGAGGCGGCTTAATTAAAAAAATGGGGAGAGAATGGGGAGAGAATTTAATGGGCCGGACAAAAAAATGGAGGTCAAAGCCTTAACTATTTGATTTTATTGGTGCCCCCGGCCCGACTTGAACGGGCGGCCTACAGATTAGGAATCTGCCGCTCTATCCTCCTGAGCTACGGGGGCATGAATAGTTAATGACTGGGTGTTTAAACTATAAATAATTTCGGCTGGCAACGCAACCGGATTGTTTTAGGACACCCGATCGCTTAACGGCCGGCGCCCTGTTCCTTCAGATAGCCTATAAATCCCAAAATGCTATTGTCCATAAAGATCCTCTCCCGCCCTTGATCGGCCGGGCTGAATTCCTTAAAGGAAGCCAGGCGGACATCTTTCTCAAGAAGCAGGTTGGCGGCTACCGGCAGAGGATCGGCTGCCGGGGATCTCAGGGCCTCGGCCACCACCTCCTTCCAGAGCAGGAGTTGATCGCGGTAGAGGGCCAGCATCTCCCGGCTGTGGGGATGCCAATCCGAATGGGCATAATAAATCGGTTGGTCCGGCAGGCCCAGCATCTTTTTCACGCTGGCCAGGGCCATTTCCAGAAAAAAGCGGGGCGGGGTTGGAGGCCGCATATAAGCCGTGCTGTAAAAGGGCAGGTAAATCCCGCCGGCTTCACCGGCGAAAAGCCGGCCCTGATAGGCGAAGGCCAGGTGGTGGGGGGCATGACCGGGGGTATCCAGTATTTCCAGGCCCTCCAGGACGAATGCCTCGTGGCCGATCAGGGATCCTTCGGGCACCGGTCCGATCGGGCCGTAGGCCCGGGCCACCTCCTTCAGGGTCTTGAGACTGCCTTCCCAAAGTTTCCCGGGGTCCACCAGGTGGCGGAGTCCCTGGGCATGGCTCACCACACCGGCCTGAGGGAAATGGGTCAGGAGATCGGCTACTCCACCGGCGTGGTCGATATGAATATGGGTCAGCCAGATGTAATCAAGACGGCCGATCCCCAGGTCTTGAAGGCCTTTCACCAAATAGGGGATGGAGGCCTTGGGCCCGGGGTCGATAACAATAGCCGGGGGTCCGGGTATGACCCAGGCTCCGAGAAAGCGGTCCAGGCCCGGCAGGGTTTGCGGCAGATCAAGACGAATGGGGTTCATGCGCTTTGTGCTCCTTGATCTGCTGTCAGCAGGCGCCGGCCGGCTAAATTGACCAGGGCCCAAAGGGCATCCAGAGGAAGATGGTGCGAAACGGTGCGGTCAAAGGTAATGATGATCTGAGCGGCAAATTCTTCATCCGCGGTATACAGGATATATTCCACCGGGATGCGGGGAAGGGCCTGAAGTTCGAAGGAAGCCTCTCCCTGACCTGTTTCCCGTCCTCCGAGAGCCAGCCCGGCGCGAAGGAAGGCTTCGGGAGACCGGCCATATTCTTTTTCAAGGGGCTCCCTAAACAAGGTATGGGGGCCCTGAAAAAAAAGAAAACCTCCCGGGATTTCCCTTTCCGTCACCTTATCTCCCAGGGTCGGGATGGCTTGGGCTTTAAGCAGGTAAAAGAGAAGAACCAGGGTTTCCTGAAAACTGAGCGAGGCCGCCGGATCTTCTTCCCGATAAAGGCGGCTCAAAGCAGGCCGACAGAAATGGATCCGATTCAGGAAAGGAACCCGATAGCCCTTTTCCTCTGAGAAAGAGACTTGCGCCCGCCGGCAGACCTCCTGGGGGTCCTGCTGTTGGAGTTCCTCCCAGTATTCGGGGGGAATGGAGGCACCCTTGCGATAAAGGGGGATCTGGTTGGGGTCCAGGGGCGGCATTTAAACTTTTTTAAGGCGGTTCTTATGATAAAACTCGATATACTTGACGATCTCCCGCTTCATATCCCGTCGCTCGGTTATCTGGTGGATCCCCCGAATCGAAAAAAAATAATCCTGATGCTTGTAGATCAGGGCCGATAACTGCTGCAGGGAATCGGAGCGCACTAAGGACTCGTCCACCTCGAACCCCCTGGATTTCATGACCCTCGGACCGGTAAAGATGACCAAGGCCTTGGGCTCGGCGATAATGACATCGCCCAGGGATGCATAACTGGCAATGGCCCCTCCGGTGCAAGGATCGCCCAGGATGGAGATAAAGGGCAGTCCCTGACGTTTTAGACGGTGGATGGAGGCAATGGTCTTGACCATTTGCATCAAGGCCAGGATGCCTTCATAGAGCCTGGCCCCGCCGGAACAGCAAAGGCTGATAAAAGGAAGGTTTTTCTCGATAGCCAGATCAACGGCCCGCCTGAATTTTTCTCCGAAAGCCACCCCCATGGAACCGCCGCTGAAATAGAATTCGGAGATGGCCAGCACCACCGGATTCCCATAGATGGAGGCTTCTCCGGTAACCAAGGATTCCTGGAAGTGGGAACGATCCTCTTGTTTGGTTAAAAAGTCCCGGTAATAGGTGGTCATCACCTGGTCATCCAGGAGACTCTTGACGGTCAGATTCCGATTTAATTCAAAAAAGGTTTCCGGATCAGCCAGACACTGGATCCAGCCGCCGGCATCCAGGATATTTCGTCCCCCGCAATGAGGGCAGACCTGAAAGTGCTGCAGGAATTCATCCAATTTGATCAATCGGCCGCAGCCTTCGGCGGCGGTTTGCCCCCGTTCCTGGCCGCAGCGGATATAATCCTGGTTTAGTTCCAAGGTTTGAGGAGCGGCATAATCATCGGGGACCTGGGTCAGGCTGGCAAAATTGACCACCTGGATATCCGGCGGAACTTTATAAAAAAACTTTTTAAAGGGCCTTTCGATCAGTTGCCTTAACTCGAACAACTTTCCGTGGTGGCTGGGCAGGCCATAGGCCAGGGCCCTTTTTTCTCGGCGCTCCAGTAATTTTTTGATCTTGACATGAGACAATTCCCGGATGGATTTTTGTAGATAGGCTTCGATCGGCGCGGCGAAGCCTTTGAGATCGGAGATCATATCCGGGACAGGCAAAATCTGGTCGATAACGCCCAGCTTTTTTAGATCGCGCGCTGTGGGTTTGGAGATAGTCAAGGCTTCCTGAATCCGGGAAGCATCCCGAAAGATAATCGAGGCCATGGATTCCGGTGGCGCGGTGGCATACAGGGCGTCTTCCAGTTGGGCCCGTCGATCCGTGACCTGGAGGGCCAAGGCCCCGCCGCTTCCCCCTTCGCCGATGACCACCGAGACGGTCCGAATGGGAATGGTCAGGAATTCATGGATAAGGTGACTGATAAAATAAGCTTGAAAGCGGCGGGCCGAGGTCATGGAAATATCGGCCCCGTAGGTGTCGATCAGGCAGAGGATAAATAAATGCTCCGGATCTATGGCCCGGGCCTGCTTCAGGATCCCCATGATCTGGGAGTGTTCATCGGCCGAAAGCATCCCAAGATTTAATTTTTTGGACTGTTCGGGATGGCGGAGTTTTTCAAGGTTGGGTTTTTCCTGACCGATAACCAGGATCCGTTTTTCGGCATATTTGGCTTCCCCGCAAATAAGGGACTCCCCGGCCGGGGCAAAGGATTTAAAATGGGTAAAAACCGTTTTAATGATGTCTGAGGAACGGGGGCGTAAGGGATTTCGAGTCCGGCGCTTAAAAATGTCAACCAGGTCGCTTTTAATCATGGTCTTCCATCCATTTCAGGCTTACAAAAGGTCTTTCCGGCCGGGGGATCGGCACCCTCCGTTAAAGATGAGGAAAGGTAGCCTCAAATGAAAGGCAAGTCAAGAAGAAAGGCACTGCGCCTGAGGCCGTTCAAAATTTTCTTGCATGATTTTTTCAATGGAATATAATATAAGGTTAAAATGGTGAGTGTAGCTCAGGTGGATAGAGCACTGGGTTGTGGCCCCAGTGGTCGAGGGTTCGAGTCCCTTCACTCACCCCAATTAGTTTCGCATCCCGAGACCGGGATCCTATATTTTTCGGGATAGTCCCAAAGTTACGTGATTCTTAAACCGAAGGAGTAGCCTCTTAAAATATTAAATCACCCCGAAGCCCTCTATGAATGGAGTGCTTAAAAATCACCTAACGTTGGGACAAACTCTATTTTTCGGGGAGGAAAAAACCGGTGCTGATCCTGTTCAGGCTTTTTGGTCTCTTGATCCTCTTTGGTCTCGCCGCCTGTTCCGGAGGGGATACCGATTCCGGAGGCGGCTATTCCGGCGCCGATTACCGTTTCCTATACGAACATAACGCCCAATATCTGGATGGGCATACGATCCGCTGGGAATCCAATACCATCACGGTCTATACCCGCGGCCTACCCGGGGCGGAAGCGGCCGTCAATCGATGGGCCGGTCCGGTCGGATTTGTTTTTATCAACACCCCGCCGGCGGTCGGGATTTCATTTGACTGGACGACCTCAAACAGTTATTGCGGGCTCAGCTACACCGATTATTATACCTCCGGTCGGATCGTCAAGGCGACTATTTATATCAATGAAAATCAGATCAACTGCCGCGGCGGTCTGGATAATACCCTGGCCCATGAGACCGCGCACGCTCTGGGCTTTTTTAATCCCCATACCTCCGACGGCGGGCTTTTGGATCCCGATGGAGGGAATGGAACGATTACGCCGGCGGTTCGGAATTTTTTCAGCCTCCTTTATTCCCATCCTTATGGCTGGAATATTAACCCTTACCTTTCGCTTAAAACCAGGATCCTCAGCCCGAAGTACCGTTCGGACGGCGCGGAAAGGATAACCCGGGTCGATTATTGATGAGAGCTGTCGTTCTCTTCACCCTTTTGATCCTTTTATCGGGGATGGGTTTTTCCTGTAAAGAAATTCCCAAGAGCTCTCCGGGTATGGTCCGGATGGTGCATGATATGCCCTGTCAGGAGTTGGTTCCGAAACTGCTTCAGGTCTTAAAGAAGGAAAACATACCCTGGGAAACGGTTGATCAAAAGGCAGGCCTGATGCATGCCGGACCTTTCTTAAGCGATCCCCTGGTCGGCGACCCCTATCTGAAGATGGAGGAAAGGGTCCAAGTCGAGGTTAAATGCCTGGATGCCCTGAGTGCCCGGATTTCCATCCACTTGCAATTGCGGGGTTTGACCAAATCCAATCAATGGGTCGAGATAAACGACCTCTCCAAAATTGAGGCCTACCAGCAGCGATTCCTGAATACTCTGACGGTTCGTTGAACCCGTTTGCCTTACCCAGGTTCTAAGTAATCCAGCGTATCATTTTCTTGATATCCTCCCGACTGGATCGAAAATGATTTAGAGATGCCTCCGGATCAGGGAAACCGACTGCCAGCCCCAGAACGATTCTTTTGTTTTCCGGGATATTTACTTGTTCCCGGATTTCCTCCTCATAAGCCGTAATTAATCCGATGGGACAGGTCCCCAGGCCCTTGGCTTCTGCGGCCAAGACCAAATATCCCAGGGCCATCCCGACACAGAGCAACCGGGCTTCGGGAAAAAGGTCATCCAGACAAATCAGGATCGCCAGCGGGGCATCATAAAAACGGCAACTTCCCTCCAGGATATGGGCCCCCAGAGGAATAGGGCTATCCTGGACCACCCGGGTCATATCGGAAAAGAGATCCCGTTGCCGCTGAAGCCAGGGTTCGGGAAGAGCTTGGGAGGTCCCGGGTCCGCAGGAAATCTGTTTTTCACGATGGGCCTGCACCAGGCGGTCCGAGAGTCTTTTTTTCTCTTTACCCCCGACGACGATGAATTCCCAGGGTTGAATGTTGATGGCCGAAGGGGCCTTCCCCGCCCACTCCAGTATTTCCTGGATAAGTTCATTGGAAGGCGCTTGAGGTAAGAAAGCGCGGGTGCTTTTTCTGGTCTTAATGGTTTGAAAAAGATCCATATCCGGTCTCCTTTTAAAAAGCGGGTCTGGCCCGCCTTCAGGCAACAGATCACTAACGTTCAATAGATGAGGCGAGAGTCCTCAAACGAACCCCGCCCTTAATGACTCAGCTTTTGAGCGTTACCAAAAGATCTGGTTGAAATTTTCTGATCCGAGTATAATCAAAATCATCATTGAAAAACAAGCCTAACCAAAGAGATTTAAAACTTTTTCCCAAGTCTTGAATAAATGGTGGGGGGGGCACCGCCACCTGATATTGGAAAGTTAGAGATAAATTCCCGGAATTATTAACCGTCTCATTGCAGTATTGACTCGGTGAGGCTACATTTTCTTCCGTCTGAGGCTTTCGGGCTGGTCTTTTCTTCGGACTTATCCACGGGGGATGCTTATTCGGCCCCTCCGCATTCTCGCCCGCTAAAAATCAGCGGACGAGCTGCGGCTTCCCCCGTTCATAAGTCCGGAAAAGACAGCGCCCTTTCGCTGGACAACTCCAGAAAAGAAGCCCGCCTCACCTGCCTGGGTCAAGGAGTTACTATTATGAGACGGTTAATAAGAGTGATAGAATCTATCTTATGGGGAGGAACTGGATGCGAGCGGCCATTTTTTTGGATCGGGACGGTGTTATAAATGAGGACCGGAAGGATTATGTGAAGCACTGGTCTGAATTTCGCTTTATCAAAGGTTCCCTTGAGGCCCTGCGGCAGTTCCAAGAGGCCGGAATTCCGGTGGTGATCATTTCCAATCAGTCGGCGATCAGCCGGGGACTGATTACGAAAGAAAAACTCGAAGTCCTGCATGGGCGCATGGTGAAAAGGATTCAAAAAAAAGGGGGCTTCCTCAGCGGCATCTACTATTGCCCTCATCATCCCGATGACGGCTGTACCTGCCGAAAGCCTCGAACCGGGCTCTTAAAAAGGGCGGCTCAGGAGCTGAATCTGGATCTAACCCGAGGGATCTTTATAGGGGACAGCCTGAAGGATATTCAAGCCGGACAGCGGGCCGGATGTCTCACGGTTCTTGTTTTAAGCGGTCAAGGCAAGGAGAGCCTAAAGCAGGTCTTCGCCCTGAAATCCTCCATCAGGCCCCATCTGGTGGTTCCCGATCTCCAGGCCGCGGTTCCTTTGGCTCTGGCCAGGATTCAAGGCGGAGTTCTGAGAACGGTTTAAGGCGCTCCTGTTTTAGCCTTCCTGGGGCTTTGGGCTTTGCTCCCATTCTATCTCTTTGACCATCATCCCCAGGTCTCGATCATCCTGACTGAGACCCAACTCCTTCATATTCAGGGTATAGCGCGTTTTAAAATAAATAAGCCCGACCGTGCCTTGGGGCCGGACGGCGGGTATCCGCAATTGGACCCACTGCCGGTCGTTTATGCGTATCCGGTATTCTTTCCCCGAAAACCAGATAAGGACCTCTTGCGGGTTTTTCTCAATGCCGGGCAGGGGGGCGGACAGGAATAGCCGGAAGGCCCGGCCGTCAATCCGGACCGCGGTCACCCCTTTTCTCCCCAACCATTGGATCCGTTCACCATTGCGAGCGGATTCCCACTGGTAAAAGCCGGCCTGAAAACTTGGACTGATCGGTCGGGCCACGATACCGCGGAGATGAAAAAGGAAGACCGTCAGAAGAAGGAGCAGGGACAGGATAATCCATTTGGGCCGGAAGCGAATGGCACCCGCCGGATCGCCTGCCAGACCCACCAGGATGCCGAGCAGGATCCAGAAATAGTTTTCCATGGACCGCAGATCAAAAGTCAAATGGTGAAAGAAGCCCAGGAGCAGCCAGGTCAGGAGCGAAAGCAAGACCATGGCCGTGCTTTGTTTCCTTGGCCAGGAAGGATCCCTTCGGATTACCCGCAGGGCCGAAAAGATAATCAGGATCACCAAAACCATCCAGGAGGCCAATCCAACCAGACCTTGGTCGGCCAGGGTTTGAAGGTAAATGGAATGGGCATCGCCCCGTTTGGAATCCACCAGGTCCCAGAAGGCAGGACCTCCCTGATAGAAATCCGGGAAAAAATAAGAAAACTGGCCCAAGCCAACTCCTAAGAGGGGAAAGGCGGTAAACATTTTCCAGGCCGCCTCTACGAGTAAGGGGCGGATATCCGGAATCCGGTTTAGAAAAAGCAGGCGTTCGATAAATTTATTATCCAGAAAAAGCCAATCCAAGAGGAACAATCCGCCGATGAAAAGAAAGGGGATCAGGAGATAGACGAGTACCTTTCCCTGTTTGGGGGCGGAAAGCCGCTCATAACCGACAAAGAGGACTAACTGGGAAAAAAGGACCAGATAGACGGAGCGCTGGGTGCTGGCAGCCAGGGAGAAAAGGAAGAGGGCCACCAGGCAGGAATAAACGAGAAAGGATAAGCGGGAGGGTTGGCCCCGGAGTTTTAAAAAAAAATAAAAACAGAAGGGAAGACTCACTAAAAGGTATTGGGCAAAATATTGGCGGTTAAAGGCAAAGGCCGTAATGGCCTGTTCATGCTGGCCGACCAGGGACAGGCTTAAAAAATGACTGCCTCGAGGCAGGATATTGAATAATAAGAGAATTCCCGCAAGAGAAACGATCCCGGCCAAAATGACCGCAGCCCGAAAAAGATCTTCCAGAAATTCCACCCCGCCATCCTCGATAAAATTGAGGACCACATAAAAAAGGGCCAGTCCGCTTACCAGGTTGGTTAGAAGTCGGAAATAATAAAGCGGTTGATTGGGGTTTCCAAAGAGCCATTGCAGGAAAGCGTTTTCCGGAGAATTGGCCCAAAGGCCATAAATCAATTCTTTGGAGTTGAGAGGAAGGCTCATCAAGGCCGAAAGAATTAAAAAAAGAACAGGACCTTTCAAGGGCAGGGCCAATTTTTTCTTTTTTACATAAAAGTGGACGGCCGCCGAGGCTAAAACGCCGTAGACGAAAATATCCAAGAGGAAGATAAAGGGCTTATTGGAACCTCCGAGAAAAAAAGGAAGAACCAAGACTAAAAAAGAAATCCCGTTCAGAGGATGGAGGGAGGTCAGTCCGGCAAAAAAAGCGATCCCCAGGAAGGCCGTCCAGAATTCAGAAAGGGAAAACAGCGCTGCTCCTATGGCCAGAATGACGAAAAAGCCCAGGGTCCAAAGGGGATTGAGACAATGGGAGGTTTTAAAATAAGGGGAATGGAAGACCATGCCTTATTATACACCGGGAGGGATATTTTTAAAAGGATTTCCTTAGGTTGTAGGAGGAGGGCCGGGAAGGGGTGAGGGATCGTTAGGTAATCCCCGGCAAAACTCATTGGACAAAAGGGTTACCAGACGGCTTGTTCCGGGGGGAATGTTTATCCGGTTCTGGGACCAACTGATCTGCATTGACCCCAGGGGTCCCTGGTCACCGGTGAGCCTGAAAGCCAAGGTCACCTCTCCGGCGGAAGAAGGCTCTTGATGATCGAGAGAAACCCAGGTCAGGGGAGGATGGGAGGAATTTTCGGATTGGAAGACCGCCCGGGTGAATTCCAAGTCGGCAAATAATTCTTGGACCAGATCCCAGCGTCCCTCCAAGGTCGACACTTTGTCGAAACTGCGGGCGATTTGCCGGGTCCGAAAAGAAATATAACGGACCTGTTGGGAGTTTTGCAGGCCCTGGCGAACAGCTACCAGCAGGCGGGAAAAGCGGAAGTAGCCCAGGAGGCGGGATCCCAGAATCAAGGCCAGACCTAAAAAAACAACGATAAGGGCCGCCAGGGAGTTTCGGGTTACCAGAAGGATCCCGGCCAGGGCCACTAAAAAAATATTCACCCCATAGAGTAAAAGTACGGTTGGGCGCTGTGAAAGTCCCATTTCAAGCAGCTTATGATGGATATGCTCCCGGTCGGCTTCTTTGATCGGCAGACCTCGAGACCAGCGGCGCAGGACGGCATAAATCATATCGGCCAGGGGCAGGCCCAGGGTGACGATGGGGATCAAAATGGCAAAGGTGATGGTGCTTTTTTCAGAAGCCCAGAGAGAGAGACCTCCCAGACAAAAGCCCAGCAAGAGGCTTCCGGAATCCCCCAGGAAGATGGTGGCCGGGTAGAAATTATAACGCAGGAAACCCAAGGCAGCCCCGGCCAAGGCTACGGCGATAAAAGCCACCAGCGGATGGGCGGTTGCAAAGGTCATGAAAAAAAGGATCATGGCGGCAAAAGTCACTATCCCGGCAGCCAATCCATCTATCCCGTCCGCCAGATTAATGGCATTGGTGACGGCCACCAGCCACAAAATGGTGGCCGGGCCGCTCAACCAGGCCAGATTGAGCTGAAATCCGAAAGGATTGGTTACCAGATCGATTTTCAGGCCGAAGGCAAAGGCTACGGCTCCGGCAATACACTCGACCGCTAATTTGGGGCCGGGGGAAAGCCGGAAGAGGTCATCCCAAATACCAACTCCAAAAACAATCAGGCATCCCAGGGCCAGACCCAGAAAAGGGAGCCAGGATTCCGAGATGGTTTGGGCCATAAGAGGGGGGGCCACCAAAAAGAGACTGAAGGGCAGCAGGGTGGCAATAAAAATGGAGACCCCGCCTAAACGAGGGATTTCTCCCTGGTGAATTTTCCGCAGGTTGGGACGGTCCAGGATTCCGAAACGGATTCCAAAGGCCCGCACCCAGGGGGTCAGGAAGAGGGCCGCCAGCAGAGAAATGGAAAAAAAAAGAAAATAGGTTTTTAGGTCTTCAAAAAGGATTAAGATAACAGCCTCTTTCCCTCGAGTTAGCGCTCACGTTTTATCCGACGTCGAGCGGGTCTCTTCTTTAGACAATAAAAGCCTCCTGGCGCAAACGCCGGTAGACCGGTGAAAGAAAAAACCGTCCCAGGCTCCTCAGATGTCGGAGTAGATAAAGCGGCCGATGATGGCTGCTCCGGCGGGCCTCATGGAAAATACAAACCTCCGGATCCAGAAGGACCCGGTAGCCCTTGAGCTTTATGCGGGCGCACAAATCCGCATCCTCAAGGTAAAGAAAATATTTTTCGTCAAATCCCTGCAAAGATTGGTACAGGGGACTCGGAAACAGGAGGAAAATACCGGCCAGCCAGTCCACCGACAGGGGTTGGGAGGCCGGGGCATATTCGTTCTTTTCGGAGAAAGGCAGGAGGCGACGGATGATTCGACCGGGGGAAGGGAAGCGACGGGCATTGTCGCAAAGACGGTTTTGCAGATCCCTAATGAGAGGGGAAATCACCCCGATGGATTTATCTTCTTTCAGTTTATCCAAAAGGACGGGGAACGGATTTTGAGCCATCCGGGTATCAGGGTTTAGGATGCAGAAGAAATCCCCGCCGGCCCTGTGAAAGGCCGCATTATGATTGGCAGCGAAGCCCCGAGGCCGGGCATTCAATAGGATTACAAAATCAAAGGAATAGTCCTTTTCCGTAAAAGTGAGGGGTTCCGGCTTATTTAAGGTAAGCAGCACGGTAAGATTCGTGCCTTGACAGTGTTCCTGAATATCCGACAAAAGGCCTTTGACCCATTCCCCCTGAAGATGGCTGACTATGGAGATTATGATTGAATTCAAGGAGTCCGCTGGGAATAAAAATATGCTGGCGTTATCACAGCACTTGTATAGCGCTCAGGGGCGGCCCTGTCAAACACTTTCGCGGATTATCCCCAGGCAAGCCGAGTCGCTGCCCGGACCGGCGCAGCTTTGGATACAGCCTCTTCCCCACTACGCAGGGGAAGGTACAGCTAACGGGTTATAAAATTTTTAATGTTGAGAACGGCCTCGAAGAGAATTGGACCAGGCCACCTGATACGGTCTTATCCAGCCATGGTCCAGGATGCGGGAAATTTCGGAAGGATGTACCTTTAACAGCTGTTGAATCCGGGTACGCTTTCTTAATACGGCTTTCAGGGCTCGCAGGGCATCGCCTTTGGCTCGCCAAATTACCGGCCCCTGGCCTCGGGACAAAAACCAGAGGAACGAAAGGCCGTTAGCCAGGATGTGGGCCGGCAGATACCTCCCCAAAAGAGGCCGGGGCATATTTTTCAGAAAAGTCCAAATCAGATTGCGGTGTCCGTGATAGAGGGCGAAATCGCTGGCCAGTCCGAGGCTGAAGGATCCCAGATGTTCGGCCCGGGCCCGGGGGACATAAAGACAGCGATGGCCGGCCAGGCGCAGGCGAAAGGAGAGATCCACATCTTCATGATAACAAAAATAGTCTTCATCAAATCCGCCCAATTCCCTAAAAATGGTTTTAGGGAAGAGAGCGGCTGCGGCACAGGCACCAAAGACCTCCGAGGCTTCCTGAGGTTCAAGGGTCGCCCGCGCACCGTGTCCGCGACGCCAGGCCAGCCCGCTGATATGGTAGACATCCCCCATACCGTCAATCCGATCCGGTTGGAGACCCATCAGCAGGCAAGAAGTGAAAAAACTGAATTCGGGATTTTTCTCGGAAGCGGCCAGTAGTTCTTCCAGCCATTCAGGAGCGGGAAAGGCGTCATTATTGACTAAGGCCAGCCACTTTCCTTGAGCGATCCGGGCCCCGTGATTATTGGCCAGGGCGAACCCGCGGTTGGCTGGGAGTTTTTCCAGGTGAATCCCGGGCCATTTTTTCCCCAATAAATCTACCGACCCGTCGCCGGATCCATTATCCACTACGATGATCTCAAAATCCTGGAAAGTCTGGGCGGATAAGGAGGTCAGGCACCGATCAAGCACCTTGATCCCATTCCAGTTCACAACGACAACGGAAACGAGGGGGACAGGCGCATAGGGACCTTTGGTCATAGGTTGGGGATTGTAAATCAGGGTTAAAGGGTTAGGTCCGGTTCGCTTCTTTCAGCGGACCTTCCTCTTCCTTTTCCTTTCCGCCCGCCTCCCGGAAGATGGCGTTTAACTCCTTTAATTTGTTTTCTATCAGGAAATTAAGACTGTTTTTAGGATACGAACCGTCCTTTTTCTTTTTACCCATTTTCTTTCCGGTTAAAATCTCCAGACCCTGCTCCACATGGTTGATCGGAAAGATATGAAACCGGCCTTCCTCTACGGTCTTGACCAGCTCTTTTTTAAGCATCAGGTCCTTCACGTTGCTTTCCGGGATCAAGACCCCCTGCCGGCCGGTCAACCCCTTGGCTTTGCAGACTTCGAAAAAGCCTTCAATCTTTTGGTTTACCCCGCCGATCGGCTGGATATCTCCCTTTTGACTGAGCGATCCGGTGACGGCTATCCCCTGGAAGAGGGGTACTTGGGCCAAGGCGGAGAGAAGGGCCATCAATTCCGCACCCGAGGCGCTGTCTCCATCAACCAGGCCGTAATTCTGTTCGAAGGTCAAACTGGCCGAAAGGCTTAACGGTTTATCCTGGGCATATTTTCCTTTTAAATAGCCGCTTAAAATCATAACCCCTTTGGTATGGATGTTCCCGCTTAATTTCGCTTCCCGCTCAATATCGATCACCCCCTCTTTCCCCAGAGAAACATTGGCGGTGATACGGGTAGGACTGCCGAACAGGTAATCGCCTAAGGGATAGACCGAGAGGCCGTTGATTTGGCCTGTTTTATAGCCTTGGGATTCGATTCGTAACATCCCTAAAGAAATCATTTCTCGGAGTTTCTCCTCATACAAATTGGAGCGAAAGATTTTTTCCTCAATGGCCTTTTCAACGTGCTGGGCCATGATGGCCAGAGCCTGCTCCTGCTCTGCCCAATAGCAGGCCTCCTGGATCAAGTCATTTATTTCAGCCAGCTTTAAAGAGAGCTTAAAATTGCGGCCGGTCAGTTCGGAGCTGTATTCAAGCAGGCGGGCCGCTCCGCTTTTATGGAGCGGCAGCAAATCGCCTTCGCGGCAGCAGCGACCCATATAATGGAGGTAATCCAGGGGCGGTAAATCCTGCCAGTCCATTTGGTCGTCCAATTGGGCCTTGATTTTGAACATTTTTACGAAATCAGGCTCATAGAAATAGAGCAATTGATAGAGATAGGGGTCCCCAATCAAAACGATTTTGATCTGTAAGGGAATGGGTTCCGGTTTTAAGGTCTTGGTGCTGATCAGACCCAATTGCTCGCCCAGGTCCTCGATCAGGATCTGCTTGTTTTTCAAGGATCGTTTGAGGCCTTCCCAGGAAAAATACCAGCGCAACAAATCCAAGGCCTTCATGATCAAATAGCCGCCGTTGGCCCGGTGCAGGGAACCGGGTCGAATCATGGTAAAATCGGTAAAGAGCGCCCCGAATTGGGCTTTTCGTTCAATAGACCCGAAGAGATTGGGATGGGTGGGATTTGTTTCATAGATCACCGGGGCCCCCTGGGTTTCGGAATGATCCACCAGAACATTTACCTCGTAGCGGGCAAAGGAGGGTTCCATGGCCGGGATCGGAAAAGGGCTCTGGGGAACCGGTTTGGCCTTAAATTCATCAATATTCAGGATAATATCATCTTTAATCGCCGTTAAATAGGTTAAGACCTGAGCAAAGGCATTATATTTTTCCTGCAGTTCCTCAATCAGGTGACCCACGGCATAAAGGGCGATCCGTTTGTCCAATTCCTTCAGTTTTTTCCTGAGGTCTTTCTCCAGGGTTCGAATTTTCCGAACCACCTGATTCATTTCCACCTGCAGTTGTTCGCTTGTTTCCCGAAGCCGCTTTTTGGTTTCCTCATCCAGGGACCTCAGGGTCTCCTCATCCATGGGTTGACCCTCTTTGGCCGGCATAATCACCATGCCTACCTGGCTGACATTTAATACAAAGCCTTCTCGAAGAACTCTTTCTTCCAGAGCGGCCAGGCCTTGCGTTCTTTCCAGGTTGAACTGCTTTAAAATTTCTTCCCGGCGCTGGGCGTAATCTTCGCTTTCAAAGATATCCGGTATCTCGGTTCGTACTGTGCCGATGAGCTCATCAATATCTTTTTTTAATTCCTTGCCTCGTCCCCGGGGCAAAGCCAGTGCTTTGGGTTGGTCGGGCTGTTTGAAATTGTTGACATAACACCAGTCCGAAGGCGATTCATTTTTTTGGGCCGCCGCATCAATCAGCGATCGGGTGATATAGGTCATCCCGGTTTTCGAAGGCCCGGCAACAAAAATATTGTAGTCCAGTCTGCCCGTTATGCCCACACCGAAATCAATCGCCCGGACCGCCCTTTCTTGGGAAATTACTTTAGCCGGGCCGGTCCCTAATTCAGCGGTCGTTTCAAAACCCAAAGTATCCGGATTACAGGTTCGGCGAAGTTCTTCCGGTTTCAATTCTTTCACAGATGACGGCATATGACTCCTCCCTCAGACAGCGTTGGACCTAACTGGTTCCTGTCATAGCACAGGATTCTTTTGCATTTCAAGGGATTCTTAAAAAATAAAATGGGTTGTATCAATTTAGCTTTTTATAAAATTTTCGGCACGGATTTCACGGATGGACACGGCAAGGCAAATTGATTATCCATCAATCACGCCAAAGGCAGGATTGATGGCGGAAGCCGGTCTCAAGAAAACGGACGCTCGTTTTCTTGAGAACTGAAAGCAAGATCCGTGTTTATCCGTGAAATCCGTGCCAAAAACTTTGCTTTTACAAATTTTCAAACATCTAAAGTGTTACAATGGGTTGCCAGGATCTGTTGAGGTAGGATGGGAAGCAGATAAGGCCGGGTAGGTGAACCCGGATCCGAGCCGGTCTGATAAAGGGGATTCGAAGCCATAATAAAAAGGGGGATTGGCGAAACCAATCCCCCTTTTTATGCACAAAAAAAGACTTACTTCTTTTCAGCGGGAGCAGCCGGAGCAGCCGGGGCTTCCTCTTTCTTCGGAGCGGCCTTCTTAACCTTCTTCTTAACAGCTGCCTTCTTCTTGGCAACCGGGGCCTTCTCTTCGGCCTTAGCGGGCTCGGCTTTCACTTCAGCCGGAGCGGTGGCAGCAGGCTTATCCATTTTCTTTTCAGCGGGTTTCTTTTCATCGGCTGCAAAGGCGACGGAAACCGTCATGGCAAAAATGGCGGCCAGGGTCCAAACGATAAACTTTTTCATAGGATTTCACCTCCTTTTAAAGAAATATGGTATCAAAATGCTTCAAAAGCATATTGAATCAAATTTGTAACTTACCAAGTAGCAAAAGAGATGCCAAGATAATTAATCTAATTATATATGCATGTTAACAATGACTGGTTGGATAAGAAGTCCGATTTTAAGATATAGTCAATTCCAATTCTTAGAAAATAGGTGCAATGAACTGGTTAGCTCTTCCAAATACTGGAATAAGCCTCGACCTAAAATTAAAGGTTGTCTTCTCCATATTTTTTCTTTAATTAAAAAAGGATGTTATGAAACTGAAACTTTAAGTGAGGAGGGGATTATGATGGTAATCTGGGGAATCTTGGTTGTCCTTGGGGCCTTGGCTGTTTTTATAATCGCCATCTATAACAAACTGATCCGTCTTAAAAACACAGTAAAGGCCTCCTGGTCGGATATCGATGTGCAACTCAAAAAACGCTATGACTTGGTCCCCAACTTGATTGAAACGGTTAAGGGTTACGCCTCCCACGAAAAAAACATTTTTGAAAAAGTTACGGCAGCCCGGACCGGAGCCATGCAGGCCTCCTCGCTTTCCCAAAAAGCCCGCGCCGAAAATACCTTTCAGGAAACCTTGAAGAGCCTGTTCGCTGTTGCCGAGGCCTATCCGGATTTGAAGGCCAGTACGAATTTTGTTCAATTACAGGGGCAGTTGAACGACTTGGAAGAGACTGTTCAAAACGCCCGGAGGTATTATAACGCCGTGGTCAGGGATTATAACATCCTCATAGAATCATTCCCATCCAACCTGGTTGCTTCCTCCTTTAAATTTGTCCAGGAAGAATTTTTCGAACTGGAAGCCGCGGAGGTTGAACGACAGCCGGTGAAGGTCAGCTTCCAGTAAAGAATCCGCACCCATAGGGTGGGGATTTCTACGCTCGATTTAACCTAAGCAAAAATAGTTTAATTTTCCCTTTTGACCTCCTCCCCCTCAGATGGGGGAGGATCGAGGTGGGGGTGGATTTTCCAGGGACGATTTTTAGAGGCGGCGGGGGTGGAAGATGGTAGCCTCCGCTGATAAGCAGCTTCTCATGCTCTTTTGACAGCCTCTCAGATGGTCCTTCGGCTGCCTGGTGCTTCATACTTCAGCATATCGCCATACCTTTAACTATCTATCATTCTTCATGATTCACATTTCCGGGACCAAAAGATTTTTGCTGCCCTGTCTAACGCACCTATTTTTTCAAGCCCTTCAAATTTTGCCTGCCCCCAACAATTTTTGTTTCTCAGATATTTCCGGTTGAATGGTAATCTGCTTCCTCATCCTTCTTAACCTGTTAAAAATACATAATAATTTATTTTAATATTTTTTGGCATTTCTCTTGCACAACAGACTGTCAACAGAAAACAATTCAACCCATCAAAGGGGAGGAGGTGACGGTGAGAAAATTTTTAAGGTCCAGGGTTGTTCCCAATACAGAATTACTAAACTATTTTTACAAAAACAAAAAGGAGAAGAAAAATGATTCAGAAACTGATTAAAAAGAGAAATCAAAAAGGGTTCACCCTGGTGGAACTCTTAATCGTCATCGCCATTATCGGCATCCTGGCCGCCATCGCCATCCCGCAGTTCAACCAGTATCGTAACCGCGCCCATATGGCTGCCACCCGTTCTGATGCTAAAAACGCATATACAGCCGTCCAGGCTTGGATTTCAGACAACGTTGGAACGGCTATACCAGGGGATACGAGTACCAGTGGCTCAGCCTATACGACTTATACCTCCGCCAGAACCAGCCCGGGAGTTACCGTAACGATTGCAGCGACAACCGGAGATGTGACTGCGACGAATACAGCAGTCACCGGGTCGTATATAGTTGCCGGAACAGGCCTCATAACGGATACCTTAGCTCCATAGTTTCATCTAATTCAATAACTCTAATCTCTCCAAGGGGCTGCCTGGAAAAGCAGCCCTCTTTTTATCACAAAGTATAAATGCACCCTTAAAAAAAGGTCACTCAAAAAAGTGGCCTTTTTTGTTTCAAGTCCTTGGTAAAAATCTGGGTGGCTGTCCGAGGAAGAAAGGTCCGATTCAGGAATTGGGAGTTCTATTATTTTTTGACACCGGGAAATTATTCAAGGTAAGGTGGTCGGCAAAACGGATTGATGAGAGGAATCTTTATCGGTGGATTATTCTGAAGGACTGGTGGGCCGTGGCAGGATCGAACTGCCGACCTACTGATTAAGAGTCAGTTGCTCTACCTGTTGAGCTAACGGCCCCCCTGAAAGTATGCCTTCCATATCACACTTTATCCCAAGTGACAAGGGAAAATAGTTATTCTTGGGCTGTTTCCTTTAAATCCTTGAGACGATCAAAGATTCTTTCCATTTTGGTTTTAGGTAGGCCGCCGAAAGCCAGTTCCAGATCCTCATGACTAAAGTGATCCGATAAAAAGCTTCAAACAGCCATACGATTCTCCCAGCAATTGACAAAATTCCGGCAGGGCAGGGGGGATTGGGCTTATGGCTTCCGGGGGGCTGAGGCCAATTTGTTGACTTTAAAAGGGAAGTGGAACGATATTAATAGGGGAGCACATCTCAAATGGGGATGCCCAACTCTATTTTTTTGCAGCCATTCGTAAGGCGGATATTGAAAACTAAGGAGATTTTTAATTTCCGGGGGTTTTTACCTGCCGAAATATCCCTCCAAGTGCACGCAAGGCTTTATTAACTGCCGACGCATTTGGAAAAAGACGGACTACATCGGGTTCGAGAACCACAACATTCGTCCCTTGTGCGTAACGAGCTGCCGTACCTCCTCTCTCAGCCTTTGAGAAATCATACTCACTACGCATAGTATCCCGATCCGGATTCAACCGTGTGGTGTTTTTAGTTTTGGCCTTCTTCATAGGTCCTCCTTTCCTGCCGGGTTGCTACAAATACTAAAAGCTAATATCAAACGGAGGAAAAGGTTCCGTTCTAATTTTCTGATAGTAATCTTCTTGACCAACGGTACAATCAATCATGCCCTTGAAAATAATTTTTCTCACCCTTAATTGCCGGGCAATCTTTCCTTCAATATTCGGACTTAAATCATTTCTTTGGTGGGAAACCTTGGTAAGGATCGGGGGAAGATTTGGTAATTGTAATTCATACCAACGATGATCTTCACTATGATGTAAGGCTGGCTGAAAGCCAAATTTATTCTGTAATTTAGACTCAACCTCCTTAGGTTTCAAGATTATCTCAATCTTTATTGATTAACTGGCCGAAAGTATTCTTGGATTTTTTTAAGAATTGTTGGGGAGAGGCCGCCTTCTTCACGGGACTTTGCTTCGATGAGTTGATAATAATCAATTAGTGCTGTAGTATAATCTCTTATTGCCTCTGAACTTGTTTTTCCTTCTCCATAAACTAAAAATAGATTATCACTTAGTATATAATATCCATCATCGTCCTGTTCGAGAGTAACCAATAATGGCGCGAACACAGCCCATCCCTTTTGTATTATCCAAAGATCAAACTGTAAAGGGGAGCATGAGTAGTCAAAGGTTGGCTTGCTGTATTGTTTGCTATCAAATGAAAGGTCCCCAAAAAAATACTCATTGCTCGCCGTTCCTTCAGCCGCAACCGCTAAATTGTTCATTAATTTTCCTCTTTCCCCTCAACTTTAGAAAGGAATTTTTCGAGATTCTTTTGCATAGTATTAATAAATACTTTCATACGGTTGGGTGTCACAATAATTTGTGAGAAACACTCGGCTCTTATCGAATCAATTTTTTCTAAGGTGGATTTAATTTCATCAGGAAGTCCAAGGATTATTGGTTGCTTTACTTCGAAAAAGCTTATAATAAACTCCTCGTCAGTATGTTGGACTACCATGTTTGTAGCGTATTGTCTTTTTAGATCTTCGGGAATGTGCCACTCAATGGGGATTTTGATGTCCTCTTTTTTTTTCACTTCCATAACAATTTCTCCCTTCGATTAGGGGACGTTACTTTTTGAATAATTTATATTTTAACTAAGCAATATTAGGGCGAATTTATAAAATGGAAGAAAATTTATCATATTTAAATAAGTTAAATGACCCCCGGCAAAGCCGGGGGCTTATCTTTGTTAGCCCCCCAAGGGGGCCGTTTCATGAGTCCCATGAAGGGGACATACTTCATATTCAGACTTGGGAAGGTGGAGACGCCCATCTTTCTTTGTTTGTTCAGGAGTATATTTCTTAACGATTTTTATTCCTGACCAATGGGCATTTCCAGAATATTTAAACTCTTAAAAGATTTTTGGTTTAATCTCCGAGTGCAAAATTCAGCGATTTATATTGGTGGTTTTTACTATTCTATTGCCTCACACGGTCAAACCTTTCGGAGTCCCCCGGCAAAGCCGGGGGTTTACCTGTTAGAAATTACTATAGTATATCAAATTTTATGTCAATGACTATTTCATGGATTACTCGAATCGCAGGGGGCAGTTAAATTGCGAATAACTTCGTCAGAGTCCTTGTGCTTAATTGCCAAAACGATCTTGCTTCGAGTTAATTAAAAGTTTCCCCCATTTTTTGAGCCGTTCTTTATCTTGAGTTTATAAAAGGGTTAGAAACGAAAAACACCAAAAAAATAAAAGCCAACCTAAGTTGGCCATTTATTTGTTTTTATTTATAAATCTGGTGGGCCGTGCCAGGATCGAACTGGCGACCTACTGATTAAGAGTCAGTTGCTCTACCTGTTGAGCTAACGGCCCCCCTGAAAGAAAGCCTTCCATACCTTACTTTTACTGGGGTGAAAAGAAAAAATAGTTATTCTTGGGCTGTTTCCTTTAATTCCTTGAGGCGGTCAAAAATTCTTTCAAGCTTGGTTTTGGGTAACCCACCGAAAGCCAGTTCCAGATCCTCATGACTAAATTGATCCGATAAAAAAGTCCAAACAGCCATACGATTCTCCCAGCAATTGACAAAATTCCGGCAGGGCAGGGGGGATTGGGCTTGACGGCAGTAGTGGAAGGTCATCATCATCCCCAGGTGAGGGCAATAGATTTCAAGTGGGTCGTATTGTTCAGTCATAATCTTTTTAGCCACAGACCAAATCAGCCCGGCAAAGCCGCAACCAATGTAGCGAGTTCCCCTTTCCCAGTCCTCCTGGTGGCAAAAGATGCATTTAAAGCCCTTTTAGCCACCGACCCACACAGACAAAAGCGGATCCCGCCGGCGGGACTGGCACGAGTTAAGATGCTCTTTAAATCCATAGATCTATGGTGATGCCCGGTTTTTCGTGCCCGATGGGCCTGACGGTTAGGGTGGCGGCAGGTCGCCGCCACCCTGTCCAGTTTTTGTCTGTGGTAGAAATATCTTCTGGTTAGGCGAATTTCGGTTTGGGAAAATTTTCCAGGGCTTTTAAGGACTTTTGAATTTCCTCGTCCGGCAATTCATAGTCGCTCAGCTTCCCCTCGAAATAGGCACCATAGGCCGCCATATCCACCAAGCCATGTCCGCTCCAGTTGACCAGGATGGTCTTGGCTTTGCCTTCCGCCTTGCATTTCTTGGCCTCTCGAATGACCGAGGCTATGGCATGATTGGTTTCCGGGGCCGGAATATAGCCTTCGGTTCGGGCCCAGGTCACTCCGGCGGCAAAGGTCTCCATCTGGTTGACGGCCAGCGGTTCAATAAGTTTATCCAGAATCAACTGGGAGACAATAGGGGCCATGCCGTGATAGCGCAGTCCTCCGGCATGAATGGGTTGCGGAATAAAGGTATGACCTAAGCTGTGCATGGGCAGAAAAGGGGTCATTTGAACGGTATCCCCAAAGTCGTAGACAAAGGGGCCTTTGGTCATAGTCGGACAAGAGGTCGGTTCAACGGCGATAACCTGGACCTGTTTTCCGGCAATCTTATCACTGATAAAGGGCAGGGCCAGTCCGGAAAAATTACTCCCGCCGCCGGCGCAGCCGATGACGATATCGGGGTAATCCCCTATTTTTTCAAGCTGCTTCTTGCACTCTAAGCCAATAATGGTTTGATGGAGCATGACATGGTTGAGAACGCTTCCCAGGGAATATTTGGAATTGGGTGTCGTAACGGCATCTTCAACAGCCTCGCTGATGGCGATCCCCAAGCTTCCCGGAGAATTGGGGTCCTGTTCCAGGATTTTTCTTCCGGCCTTGGTATCCGGACTGGGACTGGGGACGCAGGTCGCTCCCCAGGTATTCATCATCAAACGCCGGTAGGGCTTCTGGTCAAAACTGATTCGAACCATATAGACCTTGACTTCCAATCCGAAGAGGGCCGCTGCAAAACTGAGGGCGCTGCCCCATTGGCCGGCCCCGGTTTCGGTGGCAATCCGTTTGGTTCCGAAGACCTTGTTATAGTAGGCTTGGGGGACGGCTGTATTAGGCTTATGGCTTCCGGGCGGGCTGACCCCTTCATTTTTAAAATAGATCTTGGCCGGCGTCTCTAAGAAGGCTTCCAGGGCATAGGCCCGGACCAGGGGGGTAGGGCGCCAAATGAGGTATTTTTCCAGGACCGGTTCAGGGATATCGATCCAGCGCTGGGGGCTGACCTCCTGTTCAATGAGGTTCATGGGAAAGATAGGGGCCAAATCATCGGGGCCGACAGGCTGCCCGGTTCCAGGGTGAAGCGGAGGCTGCATAGGAGTCGGCATATCAGGTAAAATGTTATACCATTGACGGGGCATTTCATCTTCACTTAAAATAATTTTTTTTTGAAACATGTTTCCTCCTTCTTCGGATGTTTGAAATAGTTCAAGCTGCTTCAAAAACTAAAACGATTTCTCACCTCCCTCTGCGGCTGACATCAAACCCTGTAACTTTAACGTGGAGCTGTCCTGAAGAAACAACGTTGTCCACGGCTGTGCCCACCTGTTTTCTTGGAATTCGGAGACCCCATAAAGAACCCTTCGTCATTCGAAATTCCATGTTCGATATTCGTTTTATTCTTACTTGATAGGCTATGTGCCGGCTTGAAATAAGTTCGTTTTTTAAAACGTTACCGTAAAAGGATGCGAAACTTTTAACTCTAAAACAGGCCTTAAAGGGGGGGCAACTAACTATTGCCTTATCCGTTAAAATAGGAGAGAATTTCAAAAGGAATACGCTCAGGGTCTTCAGGCCAAGCCCTATTAATTATGAACTATATATGAGGAGAAATGAACCTGTCAAACAAATTTAGGGTCTTCTTGCCTTTGGTTCCCGATTGGGAAGAAAAGAGAGAAGGCCGGAAAGCGATTTGATCCCGGCCCTGACTGATGGAAAAAGAAGCAGTTGCCCTGAAAGGGATTTTGGATGAATTATGGAGGGATAAAGCCCCCTGGGTAGATCCCCTGATCCCCCAAATCATCGAGGCCTGGAAAACGGTCATTCCAGAATCGCTGCGATCGGGCCTGTATTTGGAAGGGTATCGTGAGGGGACTCTTTACCTCTTGGTCTCCAATCCCATTGCCGGCCAACAGTTCCAATTCTTCAAGGAATCCTGCGGTGAACGGATCAACGCCCTTTTAAATCGCCCGCTCGTCAAAAGGTTCCGAATCCGGGCCGGAACCCCCCCGCCGGCCGTTGAAGCGGGAGAACCCGCTCAGGCATTCTGCCCGCCGGCGCCGCGAAAACTGACGCCTAAAGAAATCAAAAGGATTAGCCGGATTTGTTCCGAAATCAAGAATCCCGAGGTCCGCCGGCGCGTTCAGTCGGCCCTGGAGAAAAGCTGCTCTTCCCAAGGGGAAAACTTTTTTGAAGCTCCGGACTGTAAACCCCGATCCGCTCGTAAACGATTAAAGGGGGAGTGATCATAAGCTCTTCCCGGCCGCGGAAGGTTGCTTCGAGAAGCACCCATTGGGCCGGCTTTCCCTGAAAAGAATGGACCAGGCGCATTCTCTTGGGCTCCAGGTGAAACCGACGGGAATGAACCAGAAGGCCGACTAATCTTCGGACCGGATAGATCATAAACAATTTGCCGCCTTCCTTAAGTCCATGGGCTGTTGCCTGAAAACACTGCTCCAGGGTGGCCAGAATTTCGTGGCGGGCGACGGCTTTTTGGGGGTGGGGATTAATCCGGCCGCTGTTCAAAGGACGATAGGGCGGATTCATAACTACGGCATCCAGGGTGCCGGCCTGGAAGAAAGAGGGGAGTTGCTTCAAATCGCCCCGGATGATAAAGACGCGACCTTGAAGGCCGTTGAGCCTGACATTACGGGAAGCCAGATCCGCTAAAGAAGGCTCCCATTCCAAGGCAAAAACGGTTGCCGAAGGGAATTTGCCGGCCAGTAAAAGGGCCAGGATCCCGCAGCCGGTGCCCAGATCCAGGACCCGGGCCCCTTGGCCTAAATGGGTAAAGGCGGATAAGATCAGGGAATCGAGCGAAAAGCGATAGCCTTTTTTTTCTTGAATGATCTGAAAGGACCCCCGTTCCCAGGTGTCCAAGCTTTCGCCCTTTTTAACCGGCTCCGGGCTAATCGATCCGGATGGAATCATGGGGATCCAGTAAATTCATTACCAGACCGGTAAGGGTTTTCGGATAGAAGTAGGTGGATTTGCGGGGCATGACCAGCGAGGCCTCGGCAATCCGGCGGACCTGTTCAATGGGGGTCGGGTTGAGGAGGAAACTCATTTCACACTTCCCGGACTCAACTAACTTCAAAGCCTGCTGGACATCCTTGCAATATTCGATGATATTTTCATGATCCAGTTCCTCCCGGCTGAGACCTAAAGCTTTCTGGAAAACGAATCGGCTCAATATCAAGACGTCCAGTTCGCGGAGCAGGGGATGTAAATCCTGCCCCCAGGGGCCTTCCAGACTTTCCTTCTTTAGGGTCAAGAGATAAAAACAGGGCGAGGAGGCAAGGATAAGTCCAAAGGTCGGGGCTTCCCCGCCCTTTTGTTTCAACCGGGAAAGCAGGTCCTGACTGCTTTGGGACTTGGTCTCCACGGTAAAAGGGATTTTCTCAATCAAGAAATCCTCCGAGACCTTTTTTTCGAATTGATCCCGGTCCATATCGACGGCCCTTTTAAAGGCCCGATGGACCGGAAAAATCGTCAATCCCGGATCTGTCATATTGCAGAGGAACATGAGGGTAAAATTGAAAGGGGAATTGGCGCGCCAGCGGGGATATTTTTTCTTCATCGCCCCTTGGTAGGCCAAGCCGGTTTCGTAGCGGTGATGGCCGTCGGCAATAAAAACATTTTTGTCTTTGAAAATATGCCGGACTTCCTTTAAGGTGGAAGGGTCGGTTACCCGCCAGACCTGGTGGCGGATCGAATCGGGATCATAAAAATCCATGAAGGGCTCATGGTCGGCCCGGCTTGAAAGAAGGGAAAGAACGGCGTTCTCCGGGTCGAGATAAAAAGAGAAAATAGGACAGAAATGCATTTGCGTTTGTTCCAGAAGGTGGTAACGGTCCTGCTTATGGGCCGAAAAGGTCTTTTCGTGCGGCCGCACCTGGCCGGTTTCAAAGGGCTCCAATCCTAATAACGAAATAAAACCCGTTCGAATCCGGATCGCTTCTCCGGAAACCCGGTAATGAATTTTATATAGATAGATGGCGGGCTGTTCGTCCTGAACAAAGATCTTTTTTTCCTGCCAGATCCTCAGGATATGGGCAGCCCGGGTATAGCGATTGTCTTCGGGCGTATCGCTGGGGAAGGTAAGTCCATAATCCAGGCGGATGATGTTGTAGGGATGTTGGGTGTAATAAGCCGATTGTTGCTGGGGACTGATCACATCGTAAGGCGGGGCTACCAATTGAGACAGGTCGGAAGCCATTTTGGGATTATAAAGGACCCCTTTAAAGGGAGCGATAATTGCCATTGAGAGTGCCCATCCTTATCCTAAATAAATCAAAACCGGAAAATTTTTATAACATGCTGCCTCCTCAGGGTAAAGAATTATTTGGTTTTACTGATCCGAAACGGGTGCGGATGATGACTTTTCGGGCACGAGACACCACATCCCGGCCAATTCACGACGGCCGGATGAATCGTTCAGGAGAGTGACGGCCAATGAAGAAGTCTGAGCTCCATCGGACCATCGGTAAGATAATCCAGACCTATCGTCTTTTTGATCCCGGAGCCAAGATCCTTATTGGGGTATCCGGAGGTCCTGATTCCATGGCCCTGCTTTCTTTGCTGACGGAATTAAGGCCCGCCTGGAATCTAACTTTGACCGTCTGCTACTGCCACCACGGTCTCAGGTCGGCGGCGGATGAGGAAGAGTCTTTTGTAGCGGATTGGGCCGGGCGCTTGGGGTGTGCCTTCGTCAGCCAAAAATTATCCCTCCCGCTCTTCCTGAAAAAGGGTGGCTGGTCGATTCAGGAAGCGGCCCGGCTTCTCCGCTATCAGGCCTTTCAGCATCAAAAGCAAAACCAGCAGGCCGACCGGGTGGCCTTAGGCCATACGGCCAATGATCTGGGGGAAGAAGTCCTGATCGGATTGATCCGGGGAGCGGGTTTAGGGGGGCTGGCCGGGATGCCAATCCGGCGCGAGGCCTTTGTCCGCCCCTTGCTGAAAACCTACCGTGAGGAAATCCTCCACTACCTGAGCGAAAAAAGCATTCCTTTTAGAGAGGACGCCTCGAATCGGGATGGCCGTTATCTCCGGGCCCGTATCCGGCATCATCTTCTTCCGGAACTGACCCGCTATTCCCCCAATATAATGGCCCAACTGAATCGGACGGCCTGGATCCTTCAGGAAGATGAAGCCTTTCTTCAGCAGCGCGTGCACC
Source organism: uncultured delta proteobacterium (assembly GCA_963711835.1). Lineage (GTDB taxonomy): Bacteria > Desulfobacterota > RBG-13-43-22 > RBG-13-43-22 > RBG-13-43-22 > CAVQFQ01. Next base: position 30,150 of record CAVQFQ010000022.1, read on the forward strand.
AAGCGGAAAAAAAGATCGCCGTTTATAGGGGTCCGTCGGTCCGCTTTTTTCGAGAAAAGCTGGCCGCTCTTCCTCAGGCCATAAGCTCCCGTCTGATTCAGAAAGCCCTTTTACAGCTTAAGGGCAGTCTGAGAAAAATCAGCTCGGTTCATCTTCTGGCCATAATTCAGGCCGCCGGAAGCAGCTCCCGGAAAGGGAGACTCCCGTTACCTTTGGGTTGGGAGGCCTGGTGGAATAAGGAGGAAATAGGTCTTCGACCCGTCACCTCGATTCCCCCGAGGGTCGGTTTGTTTTCTTATCGGCTTGAGCGGCCGGGAAAGATTCTTATTAAGGAGTCCAAGACCCTCCTAATCTTTAAAAAAGTCGCAATTCTTCCGGGCCATTCTTTTAGAGATCAAAATCCATCCCGAGCCCGGGTGGACCTTCAGAAACTCTCCTGGCCGCTGCTGATTCGCAACCTGGAGCCGGGAGACCGCTTCCAACCCTTAGGCCTGAAAGGCTCAAAAAAGGTCCATCGGTTTTTGATGGACCGGAAGGTTCCCGAGGCCCTTCGTTCCGCTATTCCCCTGATCCTTTCAGGGGGGCAGGTGGTCTGGGTAGCCGGAATGGCTATAGCCCAGCCTTTTGCCCTCGATCTCGGTTCGCGGGCGGCCCTGGAAATGGAATGCCGGATAACCGATCCAAATTTAATGGCCGAAAGCTGAACTATTTGGTATAGTGCCCGGCAAGAGAGATCCAGACCTCTTTTTAGCCACAGACCCACACGGACAAATGCGGATCCCGCCAGCGGCGGGACTGGCGCGAGTAAGATACTTACTATTTTCATAGCTCTTGGCAAGGCACTGTTTTTAACGCCCGACCTGCTTGCGCGCTGCGCGCAGGCAAGAGGGCCTGCCGGGAGCATGGCGGCAGGTCGCCGCCATGCTGTCTGTGTGTGTCGGTGGCAAAGATCTTTTCCGAATTTTTCGGGTTAGGTTACGGGAGAGGGATTCTTACCGTTTAAGCATGAAACTACCCTTATTTTATCGATTGACCATCGGTTATGTAGTTATCTTTCTTTTTATGGCCGCCGCCAGTTTTTACGCCATCCAAGTGCTCCTGCAGTTTAATCAGGTGGCGGCTATTCTGGACCAGGATAAAAAAATCAACGAATTTCAAGGAAAACTTTCCGACCTGCTTCTTTCGGAAATCCAATTTGAGAAAAAATTTATTCTCATCAAGGACACCTCCCTCCGGGATCAATTTGTCCAGGCCCAAGAGGATTTCAAAAATAACCTATCTGAGCTGGCTTCCTTGGCCGGGGAAAATAAAGGAAAGCTGATCCTGGAACAAATCACGAGCCGGCATGACCGTTATGTGGCCCTTTTTTCCGAGGAGGTTGACCTTATCCATACGCGGCGCAGTTATCGGAAAGAAGACTATAATGCAATAAAGGAGGAGATGGTGCAGGGCATCATTGCCGGGCTGAAGGAATTGGCCGGGCATAGCCAGATTACAACCTACCAGCGGATCAAAGAATTAGGGGAAACGGGGCTGGAGGCCAGCCGGATGGACTTTATCATCAGTATGGCTTCTCTATTATTTTTAATCCTCTTCACCGTTTTCATGACCCGGAGCATCACCCGACCTTTGTCGGCCTTGACCGAGAAAACCAAAAAGATTACCGGAGGGGACTTTAGCGGGGATCTGAAGATCACCTCCCCACCTGAGATCAAGGCCTTTGCCGATGCCTTTAATTCCATGTGCCTTCGATTACAGGAAGTGGAAAAAATAAAAAGCGACTTTTTCTCCCTTATGTCTCATGAACTGCGGACTCCTTTGACCTCGATTAAGGAGGGAACCAACCTCTTGCTGGAAGGGATCGGAGGAGAAGTCAACGAAAAACAAAAAAAACTCCTGTCGATAATCTCCCAGGAGAGCAACCGTCTCATCCGATTGGTCAATTCCCTCTTGGACCTTTCTAAGATGGAAGCCGGTATGATGAAATATGCCAAGACCGGCACCAACCTGGGCCAGCTTATCCATCAAGCCGTCAAAGAGATTGACCCGCTTCGGGAATCCAAACAGATTACCTTGGACGTTAACCTGGAGGAACAAGTTCCCCAGATCAAGATCGACCGGGAGAGGATTCTCCAGGGGTTGCGAAATCTTCTCGGAAACGCCGTCAAGTTTACCCCCCCGGGAGGCCGGGTAACCGTGATTCTTGCAGGCCTTTGAAAAAGGGGTAAAGGTAGCGATTTCCGATACCGGCCCGGGGATCCCGAAGGATCTCTTACCCGCCATTTTTGAGAAGTTCCAACAGGCCAATCTCACCCAATCCAGCCAGATCAAAGGGACGGGCTTGGGTCTGGCCATAGTCAAACATATCATCACCAGTCATGGAGGAAGAATTTGGGTAGAAAGCGAACCGGGAAAAGGAAGCACCTTTACCTTTTTCTTGCCCTTTTAATCGTTCTCCCGGCCTCAGGGTGTGCTACCTTAGAGGAATGGGTCCGGCCGCAGGAGGCCAGGGAGCAACTCGCTGAAAGTCATGATCTGATAAGCCGGGGAGAGTTTGGGCATTTCTTTAATATCAACGAGAAAATCCTGGCTGAATTCCCCAAAAATCCGCCCGGGGACGAGGCCCTTTTTAATCTGGGACTCCTTTTCGCCCACCCCGACAACCCCAAAAAAGACTATAAAGTCTCCCGGGATTTTTTTAAATGGATCAGGAGAGATTTTCCCAATAGTCCTTTATCGGGAAAAGCAAGAATCTGGGAGGGAACCCTTGGGGACCTTCTTGATCTGAAAAAACAACTTGGGGAGATGAAGGTTAAAACGGAGGCCGGAAGAAAAAAGCTTGAAAACCTGGAAGCACTTTTATTAAAACAGGAAGAAGCCAAAGCGGAAGTTAGGGCCCTTCGGGAACCGTTTCAACAGGGCTTGGCCCACCTGGCCAATGGAGATTATGAGGGAGCCATTGAAATAAACCAGAAGGTTTTAGCCCGCTACGGGCAGAAACCGCCCGGGGATGAGGCCCTTCATTATCTGGGTTTGATTTATAGCCATCCGGGAAATCCCAGAAAAGATTATAAAAAATCCGTCACTTTTTTCAAGAGGCTGATTAAGGAATTCCCTCAAAGCCCTTTCAGCGAAGAGGCTAAGATTTGGCTGGGAATCCTGGATGTCATTGAAAAAACCAAAGAGATCGATATTGAAATTCAACAAAAAAAGAAGCAATTGAAACGATAGGCAAGCGCATGCCCTCAGAAAAAATATTGGTCGTCGATGATGATCTGAATCTCCTGGAACTGATTAAGATGAGACTGGAGTCTGCCGGCTATGAGGTCTTTGCCGCTTCCCGGGAGGAAGAAGCCCGGCAGGCTGCCCAAGGCCAGAATTTCGACCTGGCGGTCCTGGACCTTCAGTTGGACCATAAGGATGGAATCGCCTTGATGGAAGAGATTCATCTGCTGACCCCGACCCTGCCGGTGGTCATCCTGACCGCTTATGGGAGTATTGAAAGCGCCGTGGAAGCCATAAAACGGGGGGCCTATACCTACCTGACCAAACCCTTTGATCCCCGGCAGATTCTGCTTGAAATCAGAAAGGCCATCGAAACCAGCAAGCTGGCTTCTGAAGTCAAACGGCTTAAAGTCCTTTTGGAGGAACGCTATGACTTCAAAAACATCATCGCCAAAGGCAAGGCCATGCAGCAGGTTCTGGAACAGGTTTCCCTTATTGCCCGAACCGATTCTACGGTTTATATCTACGGAGAAAGCGGAACCGGAAAGGAATTGATAGCCCGGGCCATTCATTTTGCCAGCCCCCGAAGGGATAAGCCCTTTGTTCCGATCAATTGTGCGGCCATCCCGGAAACCTTGCTTGAAAGCGAGCTTTTCGGTTATGAAAAAGGGGCCTTCACCGGCGCCGTGAAAAGCTCCAAAGGACTTTTTACCCAGGCCCACGGCGGGACTATTTTATTGGACGAAATCGGCGATATGCCCCTTTCCATCCAGGCCAAGCTTCTGCGGGTCCTCCAGGAACGTCAATTCAACCCCATTGGAAGCCAGAGCCCGATTGATGTCGATGTCAGGGTCCTGGTAGCCACCAATAAGGATCTGGAAGAAGAGGTCAGGGCCGGCAAATTCAGAGAAGACCTCTTTTTTCGTGTTCATGTGATCCCCATCCAGCTGCCCCCTTTGCGGGAACGGAAAGAAGATATTCCCCTTTTGGCAGACCACTTTGTCAAAAAAATCGCCCAGCACATGAAGAAAAAAATTTCCAGTATCGACCCCCAGGCCATGAAAAAACTTATGATTTACGATTGGCCGGGCAACGTCCGGGAGCTGGAAAACAGCATCGAATATGCCTGCGCCATGTCCCAACAAAACATACTCACCGAAGATATGATTTTACCTGCCAGGGGACCTCTTTTTGAATCAAAAAAACCAACGAAACGATCTCAAGCAGGCCTTCCCGCTGAAAACCTAACACCGCTAAAAGAGGCCAGGGGGGTATTTGAAAAAAACTACCTGAACCGGCTTCTGGAAGGTACCTCAGGAAATATCACCAAGGCCGCCCAATTAGCCGGCTTATATCGGGCCGACCTGTATAACCTTCTTCGAAAATATGGAATCAGTCCGGGGCGATTTAAAGGCAATGCGGCGGCCAAATCATAGAGTTTGTCCCAAAGTTAGGTGATTTTTAAGCTATCCATACATAAAGGGTTTCGGGGGTCTTGATTTCAAGGATTGTCCGCCAAAACGCCGTCAGCCTGAACCCGGGCAGGAAGTTTATAATGGGGTTTAGAAACAGGCCAACACCAAGGCTATTTTTCGTCTGGGGTGAATACCCGGCTCCTAACCAACTTAGAAATTCGGGCCGGGTTCTTCGCATCCAAAACAATGCTCAGTCCCACTCCTGCGGAGTGGATCCCAGTTTGGGGCTACTGATACCCTTTCGGACAACCTTGAAATCAAGACCCCTGAAACCCTTTGGGGAATTTTAATATTTTAATAGGCTACCCCTTCGGTTTAAGAATCACTTAACTTTGGGACTGTCCCTAAATGTTGTTTTGTATGGTAAGGCCTTCAAAGGCCCCTGTTTAAATTGTTCCTTTAAATTAAAAGAGTTATATGAGGTAACCCTTCAGTTCCTGTAGGGAATTCATACAGTTCTGGTTGTGTCTCAAAAATAAATTCCATTTAATTCCAGGATGTTATCATCAAGTTTTTGTTTTCCAAGGCCGCTTTTTGTTTGTAAGCAGCCGACCGGGGGGCCTGATACCGCCTTATTGTTTGTAACAAATTGATATTTTTAATAATAAAATAATTAGGGGTCCTGTTCAGGTTTAGGCATTTTTTTTGCTATCTTGAAGGCTGGAAAGAACCAGGAATTCCAGGTGGGCAGGTATGATCATTCTCCAAGCGGCTCAAAAAATTTTATTAAAATGACCGGCCAAGGTTCCAAATATTATCAGAACTTCCGCCGGTTAGACTTATCGCAGCCCATCCTCCTATTAGCCCTAATAGGATTCTTCATCCTTTTTTTAACTATTTTTATACCGATCGATAAGGCCGCTGCAGTTCAAATTACGCTGGCTTGGGATGAAAACCAGGAAGCGGATCTGGCCGGCTATAAACTCTATATCGGCAATGCCCCGCGACACTATCAAACCAGCATTAACCTCGGCAGGATAACCCAGTACACCCAAAATTTTGCCGATGGGACGGTTTATTATTTTACCCTGACGGCCTACAATCAGCAGGGCTATGAAAGCGCTTTTTCCAATGAGGTCAGGTTTCCCGGGTGGGGCTTTCAGGTCTTCCTGCCCATGATTCGGCGCTGAAGAGGGTCCGCACTGTTTTCTAAGTCCATTTTTCTTTTTCTTCCTGCTTATCCGCGCTGCTGGATTCCTTCCAGAGCCAAATCACCAGACTGATCAGCCCCATCCAGGCCGATAGACCGGCAAACAGGGCCATAAAAATTCTAAACTTAAATTCCGTTCCTTTAATCCCCATGGTTATCAGTAAAAAAATCACCATACCCAACAGGATTAGACCCAGTTTTTTAAGCACCCGCTTCATGCCATCCCCTTTCTTCCAAACCAAACCTCGAAGTTGCATAAAAATTGATCGGTAGAGAGTTTTTTATCAATTTTGAACGATACCAATCTGTTGCCCTTTCCAAAAGAGGTGGAGAAATTCTGTTTGACAGTTCTGAATATTAAAGCCTATATAGCATATAATTTTAAATGCTGCATCCGATTTAAAGGTGTTCAGGAAAGGGATGGTATGATTGACCTGGCCAAAGCACGGGAAAAAATGGTCCGGGACCAGTTGGTTCCCCGGGGGATAAAAGATTCCCGCGTCTTGGCGGCTATGGGAAAAGTTCCCCGACACCTCTTTGTCGAGGAACCTCTCTGGGGGGAGGCCTACAGTGATTACCCCTTGCCGATCGGCGACGGGCAGACCATATCGCAACCCTATATTGTGGCCTTGATGACCGAGGCCTTAGGGCTTCAGGGCCAAGAAAAAGTTTTGGAGATCGGAACCGGTTCCGGGTATCAGACGGCTGTCTTGGCTGAACTCTGTCAAAAGGTTTATTCCGTTGAACGACTCCGTAACCTGGTCCAGCGGGCCAGGAAGGTCCTCGACCAGCTTAATTATTTTAATGTCTTAATCAAGGTCTTTGACGGAACCCAAGGCTGGCCAGAGGAGGCCCCTTTTGAGACGATTATAGTGACGGCGGCTTCTCCCGGGATCCCGGAACCTCTGCTTGAGCAATTGGCCGTCAATGGCCGAATGATCATCCCCGTCGGAGACAAATTTTCCCAGTCCTTAAAAAAAATTATGAGAACGGAAAAAGGCTTTCGGGAAGAAGATCTGGGCGGGGTCCGATTTGTCAGCCTGATCGGCCGCCATGGCTGGAGCGATTGATTTTCCGAGAGATGCGTTTAACCTGATTCAAGACTTCCTCCAGGTCGAAGGCCACTATCGACCGATTTCGCATGACTATCCTTCCCCCGACCATGACGGTATGAACATCAGCCCCGGAGGCGCTGTAAACCAGATTGGAAAAGACATTATAAAGAGGCGTTAAGTGCGGCTTGGCCAGATCAATCAGAATCAGATCGGCCTCTTTGCCTTTTTCCAGGGAACCGATTTTCCCCCCCTGGCCGATAACCCCGGCTCCATCCAAGGTGGCCATCCGGAACACGGTTCGGGCATCCAAGACCGTCGGGTTTAGATGGTGAACCTTTTCCAGTCGGGCGGCAGCGGCCATTTCCCCAAAAAGATCCAGGTCATTATTACTGGCACTGCCGTCGGTTCCTAATCCGACCCGGATTCCCTTGGCCTGCAACTCCAGCACCGGGGCGATCCCGGAAGCCAGTTTCATATTGCTCTCCGGACAATGGGCCACGGCCGTTCCGGTTTCACTCAGGAGGTCTATTTCCGAGGGGTCCAGGTGGATGGCGTGGACGGCAACTGTCCGGTCATCCAGAAGGTCGAGCTGATGGAGGTGGCGGACCGGGGTCCTTCCATAGCTTGCCAGTACGGCTGAAACCTCTTCTCTGGTTTCCGCCAGATGGATATAAAAGGGGAGATTTTTCCGGCGACTGATGGCCTTAACTTTTTTCAGGGTCTCGGGAGAGCAGGTGTAGGCTGAATGGCAGAAAAGGCCGGTTTGGATTAGCGGGGAAGCGTTTTGCCAGTCCTCTACGAATCGGACGGCCGACTGGATATTTTGTGAAGGATCAGGGATTCCGGGAATAGGAAAATCCAAAATACCCGGGCAGAGTAGGGCCCGCATTCCGGATCGTTCCACAGCCTGGGCAACCCGGTCCATAAAGAAGTAGCCGTCGGCAACCGTGGTTGTCCCTGACCGGATCATTTCAGCGCAGGCCAGAAGGGTTCCCCAATAGACCGATTCCCGGTCTAAAAAATGGGCTTCGGCCGGAACAATATATTTTTCCAGCCAAATTTTCAGGGGTAGATCATCGGCCAAGCCTCGAAAGAGGGTCATGGGGGCATGGCTGTGGGTATTGACCAGACCGGGCAGGACTAAAAAGCCCTTGGCATCGATAATCTCCTTGACCGGCAGTCTTGCTGTTCCCGGATCATAGGGTCCGACATAGTGAATCAGACCCTCCCGGATGCCGATCATCCCCCGCTGAATGGGGTCGGGAAATTCAGATGAACCGGTAATTATGAGTCCGTCCTTGATCAGATAGTCCAACATGGGCATCAGGGAGATGGGCTATTAGGCTTGGTGGTTATAGCGGAGGATTTCCTGGGCCAGCAGGTTAACCTGCAGTAGAATTGATTTCAGATCCAGGCTCAGTAATTGCCGGTCTTTTACAACCCGTTGGCCGTTAACAAACACCTGAGTGACATCGGCGCCCCTGGCGGCATAGACCAGCTGAGAGTAGATACTATAGAGGGGTGTTAAATGGGGCTGGTCAAGGTCCAGAAGGATAAGATCCGCCTTTTTGCCGGGTTCCAGGGAACCGATTTTATCCTCCAGGCCCAGGACCTTGGCGCCCTGGCAGGTGGCCAGACCCAGGACGGTTCGGGCATCCAGGACCGTAGGATCCAAATGGTGGACCTTGTGAAGTTTGGCCGCGGAATCCATCTCCTGAAAAAGATCCAAGTTGTTGTTGCTGGCGCAGCCATCGGTCCCCAACCCGACGGTTATTCCCCGCTTAAGCATCTCCACCACCGGGGCCACCCCGGAAGCCAGTTTCATGTTGCTTTCAGGGCAATGGACTACCCTGACCCGGGCCTTTTCAAGGAGGTCCAGATCCTTTTCCAAAACCACCACGCAGTGGACCGCAATCAGGTTTGGGGATAATAGGCCCAGGCGGTCCAGAAACTCAACCGGGGTAGCCTGAAAACGTTCTTGAACGGCTGCCCACTCTGATCGGGTTTCAGCGAGGTGGATCTTCAGGGGAACCTGAAATTCTTCGCTTAAGGTCAGGGCTGTTCTTAGGAGGTCGGGAGAACAGGTAAAGGGGCTATGGGGTTCGACCGCCACGGAGATCAAAGGGTCGTCTTTAAAATCCTGGATAAGCCGGCGGGTATAATCGAAGCCCTTTTCCAGGGGACCGTAATTGGGGGAAGGAAAATCGTACAAGACCTCGCCCACCAAGGCCCGCATTCCGGCTTGGCGGGCCGCCCGGGCTACCTGGGCCTCAAAGAGATACATATCGCAAAATGAAGTGGTCCCGGAAAGAAGCATTTCAGCACAGGCCAGGAGCGTTCCCCAATAGACCCACTCAGCCCTCATCCTTGTTTCAGCCGGGAAAATATGTTTTGTAAGCCAGTCCGTTAAAGGCAGATCATCAGCCAGCCCCCGGAAAAGGGTCATAGCGGCATGGGTATGGCTATTGATCAACCCGGGCAGGATCGCCCCCCCCTGGGCGTCGATCACCTCAGCGGCCCTTACTTCCAGGGGAAGGAGGTCTTTTTCCGGCCCCACAGCCCAAATAGCGTCTTTGTGAATGGCCAAAGCGCCCGGGTGGTAGATCTCCAGGGCTGGATTCATGGTTACCACCAGGCCGTTCTTGATAAAAAAATCGATGGAATCGTTCCCGTTTTTTTTCATAAAGTTAGTTTGGAGATAACCCCTTTGACTAAATGCCTCAAGGCGGGTTCGGCTTCCTGGGCGGTCTTGATAATGGCGGCGATGGAAGCCGGTTCCAGACAGTCGGGCAGATTGACATTGGAGATTACCGAGAGGCCCAGGATCCGAAGACCGGATTGAACCGCTACGATGGCCTCCATAACGGTCGACATGCCGACAGCCTGGGCCCCCAGGGATCGCAGGAAGCGGGTTTCCGCTGGGGTTTCAAGGCTGGGGCCTTTGACGCCCAGATAGACCCCTTTCCGCAAGGGTATCCGTTTTCCCAAGGCCACCTTTTCTGTTAGGGCCTGAAGCTCCCGGTCATAGACCTGAGACATATCCGGAAACCGAGGCCCCCAATCTTCACGGTGGGGACCTATCAGGGGATTTTCTCCGGTAAAATTGATCTGATCGGTCAGCAGCATGATATCGCCGGGACGGAATAAGGGATCCAGTCCCCCGGCGGCGTTGGATAGGATGATAACCTTAAGGCCCAAGGCTTTCAGAATCCGGATCGGAAAACCGATCTCCCAGGGAGAATACCCTTCATAAAGATGGAACCGCCCCTGGAGGGCCAGCACGTTTTTACCGGCCAAGGTTCCCCCGATCAAACGTCCTTGATGGGAAGCCACCGTAGAATGGGGGAAATCGGGCAGGTCCTGATAGGAAATAATCCGGGCTTGACGGATGTGTTCGGCCAGGCCTCCCAGGCCGGTACCTAAAACCAGTCCGATGCCGGCCTCAAGAGGAATTTTTTTCCTGATAAGCGATAACGTTGTCTGGAAAGAGTCATCCGCTGGCCTTGAGTTCCTGGTTCCTTTATTGGGCGACAGCCTCTGCTTAAAATAGTCTTCTAAAATCAGGGCATGGTCAAAAGCCAGAGGGGAGGGGAGGGCCTTTCGGTCAAAGACCCCGATCGTCAAGGCATCGTCCTGGGCCCGGGCTGTGCCCTTCCCCCGAGCGATAAAAACGGTGCTGATGGTATGGTGGCGGGGATCTCTTCCGGGATTGGAATAGGTCCGGAATTGGCGCAGGCCGGCCAGCGCGAGCGAGGTCTCCTCTCGGGCCTCCCTGCCGGCGGCCTGCTCCAAGGATTCACCAACCTCCACAAAGCCACCGGGTAAGGCCCAGCCTAAAGGAGGATTCTTGCGTTTGATCAGGACGATCTTATCCCCTTCCATTTCAATAATGACATCAACCGTGGGCAGGGGGTTCTTATAAAAACGGGCAGCGGACATTAGACCTCTTTTCTTTTAAGCGCAAACTCAGGACACCTTCCCGGACAAATCTCCATTTTGAGAAGGCACCGGCTATTCACCTGGTGGATACAGGAAGGGTAGCTCAATCCCGATTCAATAAAATTCTTGCAGGCGATTCCGGCCATTTCCTTTATATTATGATTGACGATATAGCGTTGAGCAACCCAGCCCTTCCGGTCCTGCAGGGTCAGGCCGAACCGTTCCAACCGTTTTAACCGCTCCAGTGTCCTGTGCCCGATTCGTTTTCTTTCCAGGATCAGGGTGCATAGTTTCTCTTCCTGAGGCGGATCTGTTTTCCCTATCAGGCAATGTCCCCGTTTATAATGGAGGCAGTTTTTAGCGGATAGTTTTTTGACCTGGGCCATATCATACGAAGGGAAATATCCGTATTCATAGTTCTTGGTTCGTATCAATTTAGCTTTTTATAAAATTTTTGGCACGGATTTCACGGATTCCTGATGCTTATTTTCCCTTTGGAAGGACGCAGGGGAAAAATCATACTGCCCTCGAGGGCCGGAAGGCAAGGGATTGGCCACCTTGCCAATCCCTTCTTAACTTAACCGTGTTTATCCGTGAAATCCGTGCCAAGAAAATTAGCCTGGTAAGCGTTCGATTGGATCTCCGGGTCGAACCAGCCCTCCTTTCAGGATGCGGGCAAAAATGCCTTCCTTGGGCATGACGCAATCGCCGGCCAGGCGGTAAATGGCACAGCGATCATGGCAGACTTTTCCGATCTGAGTTACCTCCACAACGGCCTCTGTCCCCAGGCGAAGAAGGGTGCCGACCGGCAAATCAGGAAGAATAAGTCCCTCGGTGGTGATGTTTTCCGCAAAGGAGCCCGGACGGACCTTCAATCCCAATCGGCGCATTTTTTGGATACTTTCCATTGCCAGCAGGCTGACCTGGCGATGCCAGTCGCCGCCGTGGGCATCTCCCTCGAGGCCGAAAGCCTCAACTAAGCGCCCTTCAGGGATGTTTTTCTTTGGGACCCCCTTCAGGTCGCTGGTGGAAACCGCTATAATTTTCATATCAGATTTTTTCACGCCAGAGTTCGAAGACGACTACATTATCCGGATCAGGGCAGGCTACCTGCAGTCGATCGGGATCCTTGGACCAGGGGAATCCCCCGCCGAATTTCAGGACCGTATAGAAAGGGAAAATGGTATGCTGAACCCACTGGCAGACAGGGGAACCCAGCTCGTCGAAGGCAAAGACATCTCCGATCTTGTGTCCGTAAGAACAAACCCCTTTCCCCCGAATTTCAATAATTTTACCTTTGACTGTGTACTCGGCCATAAAGGGTCCTTTCCCGAACCAAGCGTTAAAAGATCGTAAAATTGTAGGGGTTAAACTTTAATTGTCAAGATATTTTGTCATATTTCTGGGAGGGGAGGGATTCATTTTTTTATTGCAAAATCTTCCGGGCTGGTTTAGTTTTTATCCTTAATAGGTGTGAGAATTTTACCTGAAACAGAGAGGTTTTTGAATTATCCCTTTCCTTCATCCAAAAATGCCCTTTCATGAAACCGGAACAGGGTGCCATCGTCAATAAAATCTTCCCGGTCGGCGCTCAGACAGGGCTCGCGGCCGTGATTTTCCTTTTACCATCGTTCGTTCCAGTCAACCGCAGCCGCCCGCTTAACCGGGGTATCGGTACGGCTGGCCCAACCCAATAGGCTTTAATTTTTCGGGTGTTGAAATGGATTCAAGATGTTCCCCCTTCAGAAAAACCAGCCGGATTTCGAAAGATCAGGGCGGATTTTCCATGATCGAACTGATTATGGTTCTGGTCATCGTCGGGATTCTGGCGGCCGTTACGGTTATTCTGAGCTTAGGAGATAATAGCATTAGGGCCATTGCCGAGGCCAGCGCCCTGAAAAACAATTTAAGGTTTACCCAATCAAAAGGCATGAGCGATCTTCGTGGAACCATCTGGAGCCTGAATATAACCGCCAACGGCTACAGCATCCAACGAAACGGCGCCGCCCCCATCCCGGCGGTTAACCTGCCGGGCAGTGATCCGGCCAATCCCGCTGCCTATAGCCTGCCTTCCGGGGTGTCCGTTAGCGGAGGGACCGGGCAGGTTCGATTCGATTTTCGCGGTCGGCCAATAGATAATCTGGGGAGTCCTTTAAACGCCGATCTCATGATTACGGTCTCTGGGGCCCCGGCCATCACCGTCACCCGAACCACAGGGTTCATTCCATGATGCCGACGATCAAGAAAAAAAACAGGGGGTTCACTTTTTTGGAGATTTTGATCACGGTTTTATTGATCGGAATGGTGGTGGCCTGGATGATCCCTAACTTCTGGTCCCAGATCGTTCATCCCACCAGCGGAATTCTGCCCAGCCTCTTGCCGGCTGAAAACCTCAGGGCTGCCGCAGAATTGCAGGCCATCATGGAAAATATGAATGCCCGCTATCTGGCGATCAGCCCCAAGACCTCCACCGCCTTAGAGACCTTTCAGGGAGATATCAACAGCAATACCTATAATTTTGGAACCTACACGGTCCTGGAAAATGCCTTTATCCGCTTCAGCAGCGGAACGGAAGCAGCGGATACCAGCGGGGCGCATACCATTCTCAAGGTCACCATCACTAATAGCAACGGGGGGACCTTGACCCAGCTTTTTACAGACCAGGATTAAGAATCAGCAACCGGCATGAAACGATTGAGAAGCCGCTCGGATTCACTTTAATAGAATTAATCGGCTCTATTGTAATTTTGGGCTTGCTGTCCCTCATCGGGACCCTGGGTATAATAAATGTGATCGACGGCTATCGGTTTGCCGCCAACAATGCCGAGCTGTCTCAGAAGGCCGAGACGGCCCTGATGCGGATGACGATTGAATTAAGCTACCTGGTGACAAACGGCATCCTTTCGGGAACGGCAACTTCGATTAATTACCGCTCCGATTTTGGTTCCGGTAATGAGGACCACACCCTTTCTCTGTCCGGTTCCCAGATCCAGTTGGACACCATTACCTTGACCGACCTGGTGGATGTCAATGGCTTCCAACTGCTATATTACGCATCCGATGGGGTCACCCAGGTCAGCCCGACCAGCGCCAAAATCATCGGGATTTCCTTGACCCTCAGGGGCGCCAATAATTTAACCCGGGTTTTTAATACCCGGGTAGCCTTACGGAGTTAATTTATCAGGGCTTGTTAGCGGCAGTGGGGGGGAAGGGGCTATGTATTGGGATCCTTGTAGATAAATATCATTTTTTCAAATAACCTAACTGTTACAAGTTTTCAATCTGACCATCTTGGAGGTTGACCCAATGATGTCCCCAAGGACCAGACTCTTCAATACCAAGGGATTCAGTTTCATCTATGTAATCTTCGTTATGATCCTTCTGGGGGGACTGGGGGCGGCGGTGTATACCATTACCACCAGTTCCAGTTATACGGCCTTAAGCGAACCCAGCAGGAATCGGGCTTACCAAGTGGCCCTGGCCGGACTAAATTATGTCGGACAACGGCTTAAGGCCGGCACGGTCTTAACCACCTTAAACGGACAGACCTATACCCTGGGTAAGTAATCGCGGCCAGTTTACTCTAACCGTTACTGCGTCGGGACTCAATTCCCTGGTAACCTCGGTTGGAACGGTGAACAGTACCGACGGCAATTTACTGGCCAGGGTTCAGTTATCTAAACTGTATCCTCCCTTAGGCCCCCCCACGAATCAGGAAGTCCTGAAGACCACTTTTACAAACTTACAGGCCTTCGAACCCAACAGTCTAAAAGATGCTGCCAACCATCGGATGATCCGGATTGGGGAATATGTGGCCACCGGCGGTCTTCACTTGTACTGGGCCGCTTTTACCGATTTGGGGACCTATCCCCGCCCTGATGCCGATAACCCCGGCTGCAACATGGGCTTTCATGTGGGGAAAATGCACGAAAATTTTGTCCAGCAGCTCCGCCATTCCTGGAGAGATTATGGCTATGTCAATTACGACGTCCAGGTCAAGAACGGCTGGTATAAAGACCTACCGGCGGCCGTTTCCGGGCTCAATTTCCGCTGGCATGAGGTGCCCCTTAACTCCGGCCTCTACGAGGGCTACGGGCTGGCCTTTATGCGTTATACCTATGACCAGGCCGGCTGCGGAGCCGGGTATGACTATATTCCCAACAGCATCAAGCCACCGGGGATGGCCAACAGACTGCTGCTGATCCTTTGGGAACAGCGGGTGGAAGGCGGGGCGGAACACCGGCGCTGGCTGGCCTATGCCGACCTGGGCACCCCGGCCTCGTGGCCCAATCCCCGCTCCGGAAATGACCTGAAGGTCGTTGGGGCCCAGGATAATGTAGACGGCCTGTTGAACGATGACTCCATTTTAATCGCCCGGGTCAAGGAAAAATTCGTCCAGGGACAGCGGATTAACGAAATCTCGGTTTTTTATGGGGACGCTTCTCCCTATTACAATGCTTCCGCCCAGCGGACGCCGGGTTCAGTCTGTACCGATGTCAACCGGAAAAGGATGGTACCCGAATGGGTCGATTCAAATCTGTTCCCAACCTGGCCGTCCAATAAATTAGGGTTATTTGCCTATACCGATCTCGGGATACCCTACAGCATTACTAATTTCTGGTTCCCGGATCCCTCCCGGACCAGCGATCCCACCTATTATGACTTTTTCACCTTACCCAGTTGTTCCTCCAAGATCGGGCCGGAACCGCCTTCGACTATACCGTTTTTAAATCCGGTGCCCTGGATCATCAATCCCGCTTTTACCGATCCGAACCCCGACCCCTACGTCAATCCCTCCAATCTCAATCTGGTAAAAATGCTTTCCGACAAGGCCAGCCTGCGCACCTATAAGTTTATCCTGTCCGATTTTGACGCTCAAGCCCCGGAAGTGGGTCTCCATGGCATGGGTAATCTGAATGATTCCAACCGGGTAGTGGCCTTTGACGACTGGGCTGTTCAAATCTTGGGACTGTCTGAATTATAAGGAGATCTGAATATGAATCGATTTCTAAGGGTTTTTTCAATTTTAATCGCGGCCATTTTCCTTTCAACCTCGATCAGCCTGGCCTTTGTCTCCCCGGCGGATTACGAAAAAATCAAAAAGGCCAAAAAAGACAAGACCGTTCAACTGGAAAAGAAAAAAAAGATCGCCGGACCGGTTAGAGCCGGCCCCTTCCGAGGGTTTCGGGGTGGGTTTTTCCGGCCTCTCCTCGGCCAGATAACAGCCATTGATTCCAAACACTTGAACCCTTACAATCGCGTGGAATCCTTGACCCCTTTCTCCCAACTTGTTGGGAGAAAAGCCATAAGAATTGTCTTGGTTGGAAATTATTTTCAAAGAGCCCAAATTTATATTGAAAAATGATTTTAATCCATATATATAGTAAGGTACAAATAAGAAACCACTATATAATGTAGTCAAATCTTCTTTCCGCATAGGAATCAGGCTCTATGTCCACCAAAAATGACCTCTGGGTTGGTTTGGATATCGGTACCCAGTCTGTCAAATTGGTTGCCTTTGAAAAAAAACGAACCAGGTGGATATTAAAGGATTTTCGGGTTCAAACCTTCCCCCTGGGTGAAGAAGGGGAACCTTCCCGCTATGAAGATTGGCTGGCAGAAAACCTTCGCAGCTTAGTAGCCCAAATCGGTTTGGGAGGCTGCCGGGTCAGCAATACCCTCTCCGGAACCCAGGTGGCCCTCCGAAAACTGGTATTTCCCGCCATGCCTCTCGAAGAAATAAAAGAGGCTGCCCGCTGGCAGGGAAAGACGGCCTTCCCTTTCCCCCTCGATGAAGCCATCCTCGATGCCTATTCCTTAGGCCCAATCAAAAAAAATGAGGAGGCCAAGCAGGAGGTTTTGGTAGCCGCCGCTCAGCGCAACCTCATCAATCAGAGACTGGCCCTCCTTCAGGCCTCCAATTTGCGTCCCTCCTGTTTAACCTTGATCCCGATGGGATTAAAGCGGTCTTACCTTTTATCCTCATCCCGGGTAACCGAAGAATCAGTGGCTCTGCTTGATATTGGCGCCCAGACCACGACCATTGCCATGGTCCAGAAGGATGAGCTGGTCTTCTCCCGGGAGGTGGGACTGGGAGGGATGGATTTTACTCAAGCCGTTATTGATCTCTCCAGAGATCTGAAACCAGGGTTTCCCCTGGAAGTCCCGGATGCCGAAAAAATAAAATTTCAGCACGGCGTTCAGGTGATGCGCTTTCCTCATCCGAGGAAGAGGTCGACAATCAAGGCCTCCCCCTCTGCGGCGCTTCATCGATCTATGTCTCCGGTCCTGGAACGCCTCCTTTTGGAAATTGACCGGTCTTTCAGTTATTTTAAAACCCAGGTGGAAGAGGCCTCCATTGATCGTATTTTTCTTTCCGGTGGAGGCTCCCTGCTGAAAGGGCTGCCGGAGGCCATCCGGAAAACGTTTAATCTCCCGGTCGAACAGTACAACCTCTTGAATACCCTGGAGGTGGATACGGGGGTTGATCGAAAACTGCTCGAAGCATCCATACCCTTCCTGACTATTGCCATTGGGGTGGCCGTTGAAGAAAGGCCCCTCCTTAATCTGCTTCCCCTGGAAAAGAAAGGCCGTTTTCCTATCCTGGGGGAGAATCAGAAAAAAATCCTGGCGTTTGGCGCCTTGGGTCTCCTGTTTTTCGGGTATTTAGGCCAGCAATATTTTTCTGCGAGCTCGGAATTAAGGAAACTGGAAAAAAAGGTCGCCCTTCGCCAACAGGAAATAAACCGGATGGAAGTCTCCAAAAAAGATCTGGAAAATTTAAAATGGAGGCAGGATCAACTGGATCAGCAGTTGACGGCCTACCCGCCGACCATGATTGAAAGGATGCCGGCCCAGGAAGTCCTGCTGGAGATCGGCCACCGGCTTTCCCCCAACATGACCTTGACCAGTTTTTCCCTGATTTCCGCCCCAGAGCCGGTTGCGGAAAAAGGCGGCGAACAGAAGGCCCCGGCCAGCCCGAATTCCGTCCAGCCCGGGAAGCCCGGCTTGGGATTAAAGATCAAGGCCAAACAGGAAAGGCAGCTCCTTTTAAAGGGCATCGTTTTCGGACCTGGAGACCAGATCCTGAAAGCCTTGGACGATTTTAGCCGCGGCCTGGAACAGGTCTCTTATATTACGCAGGTGCGCCTGGAAGAGATTAAGAAAAATGAATTATTCGGGGCCTTATCAGCCCAGGATTTTCAAATGATTATTCGTCTGAATCTCTAACCCCCGGGACTGGAATAAAAAATGGCTATCCAAAAACGGGAAAAAATAATGATCGTCATCGCCGCGGCGGTGGTTCTCTATTTTGCGGTGGATTTTCTCCTTTTATCTCCCATGCAAAAAGAGATCAAAAGAAGCCGAAACATCTCAATGAGTTGGAAGAAAGACTGTCTTCCATGGCCACCAGCCTGGTTTCCGGCAAGCAGATTAAGGAAGATATTGTTGAAAAGGAAAGATTTCTGCAAGCCGCCCAAGGCCGGATGGCCGGGCAGGAACAGGTTCGTTATTTCCTTAATCAGTTGGCCCTGGAATCCAGGCGTTTGAAAATTGAAATTCTTTTTCTCCGCATCGGTCCCGGAATACCTATTATGGATCATAGAAAAGGAAAGGGAGAGGCGGCTGAAGAAAAAAAAGAAGGTTCCCGAACCTTTAACAAGGTTTCCATAGATGTTGCCCTCCTGGGCACCTATTCGGCCGTGAAGGAATATTTACGGAGCCTGGAAGCACTTCCCCTTTTTATGGAAATGGAGCAGGTAAACATCGCTGTTCAAAAGGAAGGGAGTCCTTTGGTGCAAATGAACATTAGGCCTGGATTTTTAGTTCGCGATGGAGAAAAAACCTGAGCCCGGTTCTATGAAGCTATTTAAGGGCGTTCTTATCATTGGTCTGCTAATAGCCAGTGCTCCTTGGTTGGGATAGTTTTGCTCAGTCCTCTCCGGATCAAGAAAGGCGGCCGGTCCGGAGCCAAGGCCCAATAGGGACCGCTCCGAGTCCTTCTCTGAGCGGCGCTGAAAGAAACCCCTTTGCTTATCCGCCCAAGGTAGCCCAGACCCTCATCCTCCAAAGGAGAGCGGCCGAAAAGGGAATACCGCCGGGAAGCCCGGATGGATCGTCTCAACCGGTGGTAGCTTTCACCCTGAACGGAATCCTCTGGACTGAAAAAGGGGGAGTGGCTTCCATCAACCAAAAAATCTTTAGAGAAGGAGAATCCCTGGAGGGCTATAAAATTATTAAAATAGAACGCCAGAAGGTAATCCTGAAAAAAGAGGGGGAAGAAATAAGGCTTCATTTGGCTCAGAGTCCTCTGGAAGTAAAAACCCACGACCCGCAACCCCTATCCAAGAATAAAAGGTAAGAGGGATATGACTATGGAAAAAAGGATAATTTCCTGCACAATGACCGTAATACTGGTGGGGCTTCTCGGCTTGGCCGGATGTGTCAAGAGTAAAGTGGCCAGATTTCCGGAACCCAGCCCGGTGGCCAAGCCGGTTCTTCCGCCGGAAACGCGCTCCTCGCTTCCCTCGGAACTCCCCCTTACCCAGGTTGCCCCCAAACCATCTGAAATCAAAGAATCTTTCACTAAGGAGCGTCTTTATTCCCTATCCTATCGAGAGGCGGAGGTTCGGGATGTGCTTCTGGCTTTTTCAAAGGAAAGTGATTTAAATATTATTTTTGACCCTGATGTCATGGGCAAGGTAACCGTGGACCTCAAGAAAGTCACTTTATCCCGGGCCTTGGATTCCCTGTTGCGCCCTTTGAATATTGATTATAAGCGTGAAGGGCGCTTCATTTATGTATTTAAACCCAAAATAGAAACCCGGATCTACGGCCTCAATTATTTGACGGTTGTTCGAAAGGGTGAATCCGCCGTTTCAGGGACCGGAGGGTCTACCGGTTCGACTACGACCGTTTCCGGCGGCACCTCATCTTCTCAGGGCGGAGCGGCGGTTTTGAGCCGGGTGGAATCCAAAGATACGGCCGACCTCTGGATCGATATCGAAGGGAAGGATGAAAAAGGCGGGATCCGTCCTTTGCTATCGAAAGAAGGAAGGATGGCCGTTAACAAGCTCTCCTCTTCACTTATTGTTACCGATTACCCGGATAATCAGCGAAGTATCGAGAAGTTTCTGCAGCGGATCGAGCGGGTCATCCATCGCCAGGTTTTGATCGAAGCCAAAGTCCTGGAGGTAAGTCTGAATGATCAGTTCCAGTTAGGGGTGGATTGGCGTTTTTTACCCCAAATGACGAACATGGGTTTTGGTTGGACAGGCCGTCAGGGCCTCTCCGGCACTGCCGGGACCATTCCATCCGTTTGGAGTATGCCCGGAGCCACTAGCGGATTACAATTGGGTCTTACGACCCTGACCTTCGACAGTATGATCGATGCCTTGTCGCAGCAGGGCAGGGTGGATATCGTTGCCACACCCCGGGTCTCGACTCTAAACAATCAAAAAGCCATCATGAAGGCGGCGACAGAAGATGTTTACTTTGAAGTCAATATCACCACCAGCGCCACGGGAAATATCATTACCGCCAATCCCCGTTATATCACGATCGGCGTGGTCCTGGATGTCACCCCCCAGATTGACGGTGACGGCAACATCATCATGGATATCCAACCCACGGTAACGGAGGAGTTGGGGCGCCGGGCCTTTGATATTTCTCAAGGGGTTAAGCAGGAGGCGCCGATTGTAGCGGTCAGGCAGGCTCAAACCGTAGCCCGGGTCCGGGACGGCCAAACCATTGTCATTGCCGGTCTAATCCGGGAGAGGAAAAAAGGCTGCCCAAACCGGTGTCCCAGGTCTGATGGAGATTCCCCTCCTGGGTTGGATATTCCGAAATACCCAGGAAACCAAAGAAAAATCCGAGTTGGTCATTTTAATTACTCCCAAAATTCTCAACGAAAGGGAGATCGTCGATTTTGTCCAGGATGATTTAAAACGAGCCCGGGGGGTTCAAAACGAAAAAAAGCTTGATTAGATCCGGCTGATGGTTACCGACCCTATTTACCATATTTTTTTCGGATTAACAGAAAAACCGTTCAATTTGACGCCGGATCCCAAGTTTTTATTTCTGACCGATAAACACCAGGAGGCCCTGGATCACCTGATTTTTGGATTAGAGCAAAAATCAGGCTTTATCCTGCTCTGGGGAGAAGTCGGTGCCGGAAAAACTACGGTCTGCCGGACCTTGCTGGAAAAACTGGATGATCGTTATATTACCGCCCTGATCCTGCATCCTTTTCTGGCCGAAGAAAATCTCCTGGCCACTATTCTCAAAGACTTGAATCAGACTCCCGGCGGCGCCACTAAAAGAGAACTGTTGGAGGAATTAAACCAGTTCATTTTGGCCCGGAGGCTGGAAGGGAAAACAATCGTCTTGCTCTTCGACGAGTCTCAAAATTTAAGCCCCGAGGCCCTGGAACAGATACGCATCCTGTCCAATCTGGAAACGGACAAGGACAAACTCCTGCAAATCATCCTGATCGGGCAGAAAGAATTAGAGAACAAGCTTAATCGTCCTGAGCTTAGACAGCTTAACCAGCGCATCGGGGTCCGATATTATCTCCCTCCATTAAACAAGCAGGAAACCGGACGCTACCTTAGCCACCGTCTGTCTGTCGCCGGAAACGACGGCTCGATCCGCTTTTCCCCCAGAGCTGTGGACGAAATCTATACCTATTCCAAAGGGATTCCGCGACTGATTAACTTGGCGGCCGACCGGGCTTTGATAGCCGGGTTTACCCGAGAGACCAGGGCTGTCAACCGATCCTTAGCCCGAATGGGTATCCGAAGTCTGGACTCCCGGGATTCTGTCGGCGGTTTCCATCGCTTCTGGAAACCCATTAACCTCTTGACCCTTTTCATTATTTTTGCCTTCATGTTCGGGAGTATCGTTCTTTTTTGGCTGGGAATTCAATTTGCGAAACGGGGAACCCCAAACCTATAAAATAACCCTGGCAATTCCTGCCGCTTCAACACGGGAGTGATTATGAGCCTTATTAGAGATTCCTTGAAAAAAGTTCAGGAAAAGGAAGGGCAGGGGGGTTCTTCTGCCGAGGCCCCTTCAGCCGAAGTTCAGGGAAAACCGCCCCGGAAATATTCTCCCTCCATCATTATCCTGGTCCTGATAGGCCTGGCGCTGGTGGGATTGACCTATTTCATGTTGGTCCGTCCCGGACCGATCCCTATAAAAAAACCGCAAAGCCCGGTGATGGATTCGCCGTTAATTGCCCAAGCCCCGGCCAAGCCCACCAGCTCCCGCTACCCCGGCGAATCAGGCCGCCGGCCCGGCCATTTCAGCTCCGGCCTCCCCTTTACCAGAGCTAAAAGAACCCCGGGCAACAGGATCCCCTTCATCCGGCCGCCCCGGGGCAGCCCCGCTCAAATCAATGGCTTCTCTGGAGCAGAGCCAGGATGGATCGGCTGTAAAGAAACAACGGCAGGAAACTCTTCCGGGAATTAAGCGGGATCCTTCCGGGACAGGACTGAAGTCAAGTAAAGCCCCCCTTATGGAGGAAGAAATCCTGACAGCCAAGGAGGAGGCCTCCAATAAACCGGCCAAACAAGCCCTTTCCAAGGAAATGAAAAAGGCCCGGCCGAAAGAAAAGGGCCCGGCCGTGGTCCCTCAAGAAGCGATAATATCCTATGATTCCAATTTATATGCCGCCTACTCCAAGGCCTATGCCCACCAGCAAGCCGGGCGCCTGGACCAGGCTATGGAGCTCTACCGGGACATACTTCATGAGGACCCCAATAATCCCTATGTCTTGAATAATCTCGCACTCCTTCATCAACAGCGCGGTGAAATTAAACAAGCCATTCCTCTTTACGAAAGAGCTTACGAGGCCGATCCTAAATTTACCCAGCCGATTAACAACCTGGCCGTTATCTTTTATCGGTTAGGCGAATACGACCAATCCCAGCGGTGGTTGGAAAGAAGTCTCCAGGTCCGGCCGGATAGTTCCGGGGTCTTGTTGAACCTGGCTTTGATTTATAAGAAGAAAGGACGCAAAGAAGAAGCCCGCCAGCTTCTTAAAAAAGCCCTGTCTTCGGATCCGCAGCACCCCGAACTATATTACAATCTGGCTCGTCTGGAAGAGGAATCCGGAAATTTAGCCGAGGCCTTGAAAAATTATCAGCTCTTTATCCGCAGTCGGAACGATCCCCAGGACAAACTTTCGCAAGAGGTTTCCAGGTATATAGAAAAGTGGCCGGGTTTTCCGGTACCAACCAAGTGAACCTCGAGTTGGAGTAATCCCATTTTTTAAAAAAATGATAAGGAGTAGCGGCCTGGTGAGCATAAATTTAATTTTAGTTTACATAATATATCTTATCAGACATATGGATGATATCCAAAAATGTTGAGGGTTCAAGGGAATTCTCGACACCTTGATCCTTCCTCTCAACTAACCTGAAAAGTATTATCGAGAAAACGAGTTAAACTCTCCAGATCTAAAAAAACCCGATGGGCCTGGGATAATTTTTCTTCAGGCAGGGTTGAAGCAATGGCAAAACAGGTCAGGCCGGCGGAAAGGGCGGATTGAATTCCGGCCGGGGCGTTTTCAATGACCAGGGTATCAAAAGAGTTCTGACCGGTTTCCTCCAAGGCTTGTAAATAGGGGTCCGGAAAGGGTTTGAAACGACGGGCCTTATCCGCCGATACAATGGACTTAAAAACCCCCAGGGCCTCTTCACCCCATATTTTTGTAACCAAATTCATTCTGGAGCTGGTTACCAGGCCCAGGATTATCCCTGCTCGGGTCAATTTTTCCAATAAGGAATAGGTTCCCGGGAAAAATTCTACCCGAGCCAGGTAGTTTTTCTCAAAAAGCCGGTTTTGTTTTTTGTAGACCTCTTCAATTTGGCCGTCCGTGATTGTTTGGCCGCAGGTAGTAAAAAGGTTTTTTATGATCTCCTGATCCATGGCCCCTTCATGTTCATAAATAAATTCATCTGATACAACTATATTAAATGTTTCAAGTAGTTCTTTCCATGACCTCATGTGAAACTTCATACTGTCAACCAAAACTCCATCCATATCAAATAAAATTGTTTTCCAATTTTTTTCCCTTGAGATTTTTGAGTTCATAGTCCTGGTTATAAAAGAACCGCCTTTCTTTTTCAAGTTTAAACGATAATGGTTTGACACCCTACCCTCTTTCAGATAAAAAAATAGGTAGCGTCCATCCGGAAGCAGTCAGCGATCAGCCAGCCAATAGGCGGAAGCGGTCCGCTGCGGCGGACAGAATTATTTAAATAAGGATAGGCTCATTAAAGGAAAATAAGATGGAACTGGATCGGTTTCCGAAGCGGATTCAACCGTACATATTGCCTAAAGCCGATGGGGTCATGGAATACCGTTGCCTGGCTTGCGGCACCCCCCACCCCATTGATAGCCTTCTCTATACCTGCCCGGACTGCGGCGGTGTCCTGCTTATTGAGGATCTCGGGGAAGGGCAACGCTCCCGGCGTTCGGGAAACCTTTGGCGGGAAATTTTCGATTACCGCCGCATGAGCACCCTGCCCTCTCTTAAGGGAATTTTTTGTTTCCATGAATTTATTGCGCCGATCATTCCCCTTGACGACATTCTTTACCTGGGCGAAGGCCATACCCCGTTGATTGAGGCCAATCGCAGGCTTCGAAAAGAGATCGGTCTGCCTTTTTTCTTTAAAAATGAAGGCCAGAACCCAAGCGCTTCTTTCAAGGATCGCGGGATGGCCTGTGCTCTGAGTTTCCTGCAATTCTTGATTCGGAAAAAAAAGTTGCCGGGGGTCCTCTCTGTTTGCGCCTCTACCGGAGATACCTCAGCCTCGGCTGCCCTCTATGCTTCTTATCTGGGAGGGGTGGTCCGCTCGGCCGTCCTGCTCCCCAAGGGAAAAGTCACCCCGCAACAGCTTTCCCAACCCCTGGGCAGCGGGGCAACGGTTCTGGAGATTCCGGGGGTTTTTGATGACTGCATGAAAGTGGTCGAATACCTCTCCGACCATTATCCGGTGGCCCTGCTTAATTCCAAGAACGCCTGGCGCATCTTAGGCCAGGAATCCTTTTCCTTTGAAATAGCCCAGGCCCTGGATTACGATCTGGATGATACCGCGATCATGGTTCCCATAGGCAATGCCGGAAATATCACCGCCATTATGGCCGGGTTTTTAAAGCTCTATCGTTATCGGCTGATTTCGACCCTCCCCAAGATCATCGGGGTGCAATCCAGGCACGCCAACCCTGTTTACCGTTATTACTTGGAACCCCGTCCGGAAAAACGGGTTTTTAGGCCGGTAGCGGTGAAACCCAGCGTGGCCCAGGCGGCTATGATCGGGAATCCGGTTTCCATGCCCCGGGTCATCGAGCTGGTCAAGCGCTATAATCACATTAATGACCGGCAAAAAATATTCGTCGTTGAGGTGACCGAACAGGCGATCATGGATCATATGCTTTTGGCCAACCGTAACGGCCACATCGCCTGTACTCAGGGCGGCGAAAGCCTGGCCGGATTGGTTAAAGCCCTTTCAGAGAAGAAGATCAGGCCGAAGGAAAGGGCGCTCCTGGATGCCACGGCCCATTCCCTAAAATTTGCCGGTTTCCAGGATATGTACTTTGGCAATACCTTCCCGCTTGGTTATGGTATCCGGCCTAAAAAGAAATTACAAAACCATCCCGTTTCCATAGCGGGGAGCAGAGGAGACAAAGTCCCCTCAGGAAAACCGGTTCCGTCTCCCAAAAACTACCAGGCTTTCATTGAAAGAACAGCTCAAAAGGTCGCCGAGATCCTGGGTATGTAGCCTTCAAGGAAACGGGCTGTCTGTTATTGCGGAACCTCTTTTCTTAAAGGAAAAGAATACATTTTTATAAAAATAAATATGATTAAATTACAATTAATTATAGTAGGAAAACTAAAGGAAAACTTTATTATTTCAGGGGTGCAGGAATACTTGAAGCGCATCAATCGCTACGCCGAACTTACGATAGTACCTGTCAAGGAGGAGCGGATAACCAAAGGGGTCGCTGAAGCCCGGATAAAAGAAAAGGAAGGGGAAAGGATTCTTAAAAAAATTCCTGAAAACGGATTTTGGGTAGCCCTGGATCGCATGGGCCGGGAACTGGATTCCCGGCAGCATTTTGATTTTTTAAAGGGCCACCAGGAAAAAGGGACTAAAAAAATGGCCTACATTATTGGAGGTCCCTTAGGTCTTTCAGGGGAAGTCCTGACTCGAGCCCCTATGGTTTTATCCCTCTCCCGCATGACCCTGAACCACGAAATGAGCTCCCTGGTCCTGTTGGAACAGTTATACCGATATCTGAATTTCGCCGCCGGTGAAAAATATCATAAATAATAAGATTAGATTTTTAATGGTACACTTAGATTTTACTGTCTAATTATTAAACAGATTCAACGCTGACCACCTCGGGCAGCTGTTGTTTAAGAAACTTTTCAATTCCCATTTTTAGGGTCATTTGGGACATGGGACAGCTCCCGCAGGCTCCTTTCAGACGTACTTTGACGATACCCTGCTCGGAAACCTCCACTAATTCCACATCCCCGCCGTCGGCCTGGAGTTGCGGCCTTATTTTATTTAGGACCTCTTGAATCTTTTCTTTTTCCATCTTCGGCCTCCACTTATTTTCCTGCTAATTAATACCCTATTAGTTGAATGCCTATCATAACCATCCTATTTAAAGATGTCCAGAACTACCTCCGAAACTTCTTGAGACCTTGTTGTTTTTAATAAATCAACCCATTTCAGGCCGGCCCACGTCGCGTTTAGTCCCCTCCCGTCTGCTCTTGTCCCCGAAGAGATGGCCAGTCAGCTTGGTTATGAGCCAGGCCAGGAGTAAGCCGAACCCGATCAAGATCAGAAAGGAGAAAATTAAAAGCAGAATTAGTGAAGATCCCATTTTTTCCCTCGGTCACGTTTATTTTTTTCATCGAGCCCGGCAGGCAACAAGTAGTCCAATCGGACATTACTTAAGGCCCGAAAGATGTTGCCTTTAATTTTTCGGTTGCCTGCATACAGGGTCTTTAAAAGGGTTTTGACCTCCTGGCGTGAGGAACGCTGGGCACTGGGACAGGGATTGATGACTTCCGGCAGGCCCTGCCGTTCGGCAAAGGCCTTGATGGTTTTTTCCTCCAAAAGGGCCAAGGGGCGGATGACCGTCAGTTCTCCTTTAAAAAGGGGCTGTTTGGGGAGCATGGTGGCCAATTCTCCGCTAAAAAACATATTCAGGAAGAGGGTTTCGATAATGTCATCCTTGTTGTGGCCTAAAGCGATCTTGCTGAATCCCAAGGGTTTGGACAATTCGAAAAGGCGTTTTCGCCTCAGCCAGGAGCATAAAAAACAGGGATTCTCCTTATTCTCCGGTCCATGGGCCCGGACTCCGTAGTCGGTCTTTTCAAAATAATAGGCTACCTCCCGGGTCTCACAAAACTCTTGAATGAGGTCGGGGCGGTTTCCGGCAAAGCCCATATCGAGATGGATGGCGATCAGCTCATAGTGGATCGGAATCCGTTTTAAGCGGTCTTTGAGCAGAGATAGAAGAGAAAAACTGTCCTTGCCGCCTGAAAGAGCCACTGCGATTCGGTCCTGGTGTTCAATCAGGCCATAACGGCTAATGGCCCTGCCCATCAAACGCTGCATCTTTTTCTCCGGCCCTGTTGGAGAGCGGGTGGTCATGGTCTCCTATTCTTTCAGCGGGGTTGGTTGGATTCCCATTTTCATGGGATTGGCTTCAAAGAGGCCTCCATAGCTTGACCGCTTAGGATAGACTACCAAAAAAGATCAGGTCCGGCAATCCGAATGAAGGGTGATTTAATCTGCCCGTAGTCGGCCCCATCTTTTTCGAGAAGGACTTGAAATCGGGAACAAAGAGCCCTATTATTTACTATTAAGGCTGAACCGTTGCTGAAAACAAAAGGAGATGGGATGTGAACCGACGAAACTTTCTGAAGGAAATGGCTCGCTATACGGCCGGCCTGACACTGATGCCGCCTCTTTTCTCTATCCTCCCCCAAGCCCGGGGCGAAAGCCCCCCTCCCCTGCTTGCGGTTGGTGAAGGAAACGACTATGCCGCCCTGGTCTCCAAGGTCTTGGGGCCCTGGGGCGGGATGAAGGCCTTTGTGAAAAAGGGAGACCGGGTGGTGGTCAAACCGAACATAGGCTGGGACCGGACTCCGGAACAGGGTGCCAATACCCATCCGGAAATCGTCAAAACCGTAATGAAGCTGGCCTTGGAGGCCGGTGCTTCCCAGGTTCTGGCCTTTGACCGACCCGTAAATGAGGAGCGCCGTTGTTATGTAAACAGCGGGATTAAAGCGGCGGTGGAATCCCTAAACGATCGCCGGGCCCAGTGCCTTTTTATGGATTCGCGCAAGTTCGTTCCGGTGCGTATCGCCCGGGGGAAGTCCATCTCGGAGTGGGAATTTTATAGGGATGCCTTAGAGGCCGATGCCTATATCAATCTGCCAGTGGCCAAACAGCACAGCTCCTCCGGGCTGACCTTGGGGCTAAAAAATATTATGGGTGTCATCGGAGGCTCCCGGGGGAAGATCCATTTCAACCTGGGGCAGCGGATTGCCGATCTAAACACCGTCCTCAAACCCAAACTGACCCTGATGGATGCCACCCGGATTTTGCTCCGGAACGGTCCTCAGGGCGGAGACCTCAAGGACGTCAAGGTCCTTAACACCCTGCTGGCCTCGACCGATACGGTGGCGGTGGATGCCTATGCCACGACTTTTTTCGGTTTGAAACCCGAAGAAGTGGAATCGACCAAAGCGGCCTATCAGTTCGGTTTGGGAGAAATGGACCTAAAGAAAATCAAGATCGTAAGGGTTTGATATTCAACCCATGCCGCCCAAAAGAAAATTTCCCCCCTATTACTGGAGAAGGATATCCCAGGCTGTTTTCCTGATCCTATTCCTGGTCCTTTTTCGTTTGACCGATTACTCGGGCCAGGACGAGATTCCCCTGGCTGTCAACATCTTTTTCCGCCTCGATCCCCTGGTGGCGGCCTCAGCCATCTTGGCCGGGAAGGCCGTCATCACCCTGGTTCTCTGGTCTTTGATTGTCGTCGGCCTGACCTTGATCTTAGGGCGCTTTTTCTGCGGCTGGTTTTGTCCTTTGGGAACGCTCCTTGACCTTTCTCATCGTCTTTTGCCTCCCCGCAAAAAATCAGTCAGCAGCGAGTGGCGGAAAGGGAAATATTTTCTTCTGGGATTTATTCTTATTTCGGCCCTGTTCGGACTTCCAGTAGTCGGTTATTTCGATCCTTTTTCCCTGCTCGTCCGGGGATTGACGCTGGCCGTAGACCCTTTTTTCAATTGGACGGTGACCGCGCCTTTTGATCTGATCTATCAAATCGGCCCAAAAACCATGACCGCGGTAAGTGAACCGATCTACGATTCCCTGAAAAGATTCCTCCTGCCCTATACACAAAAAACCTTCCTCTGGACCCTTTTGTCTCTCGCGATTCTCTTATCCATCTTTGCCCTGGAAAAACTGGAAAGACGCTTCTGGTGCCGCAACCTCTGTCCTTTAGGGGGCCTCTTGGCCCTGCTCTCACGGATAACCCTGCTTCGGGGTCATATTTTAGCAACCTGCAAGGGCTGTCAGGTCTGCACCCAAATCTGCCGAATGGGGGCCATTGATGACGAGAGAAGAATCGCCCCCGATGACTGCAATTTGTGCCTGGATTGCTTAGACAAGTGCCCAACCAGCATCATTTCCTTTAATTTTAAAAGGCCGGAAGAAAAAATGGCGCCCCTGGGTATATCCAGAAGGTCTTTCGTGGGAATGCTTTCCTCCGGGATACTCCTGCCCGCTTTCTTCCGCATCAGGGGCGAAGGAAAGACCCCTGATCCTTTTCTGATTCGTCCGCCGGGCGCCTTGAAAGAAAAGGATTTTTTGAATCGCTGCGTCCGCTGCGGCGAGTGCATGAAGGTCTGCATCAACAATGCCCTTCATCCCGCGCTGCTCGAGTCGGGGCTGGAAGGCATGTTTTCGCCGCGCCTGGTACCTCGAATCGGCTATTGCGAATTCAACTGCACCCTCTGCGGCCAGGTCTGCCCGACCGGGGCCATCCGCAGGTTGGCCTTACAGGAAAAGCAACGGACCGTCATCGGGATCGCCTATTTTGACAAGAACCATTGCCTCCCTTATGCCAAGGGAATCCCCTGCATCGTCTGCGAAGAACACTGCCCCACCCCGGACAAGGCCATTAAATTTCATGAGGTGATGACCACGAATCCCGAAGGCCAATTGGTGAAAATCAAACAACCCTATCTGGTCGATAAGCTTTGCATCGGCTGCGGCATCTGCGAAAACCGCTGTCCTTTGGAAGGGAAAAAAGGAGTGGTGGTTGAAGGGAAAAGTCCTGTTGTGGTCTAAGGGGTGATTTGAAACTTTAGTTTTTTAAAATTATCGGTAGATATAAGGATCTTACATTGGGACCGGTAAGAAATACGCCGTAAACCTCTCCACCAGAAAAATCGGCATTTTTCCAATCAAGAACCCCAAAATATCGAAAACCGTCATAGAGAAAGAAGGGACCGACAGGGATTTTGTTGTTCTGGGTTTCGGCAATGGTTAACCAGTCGGTACCAAGGGGATTAAAGCTCAGGTCAAAAAATCTCACTTTGGACCTTACCGGGGAAGTAAACGGAGGTCCCCACCCTTGAGAAAGGGTTGCCTGGTAACTCTGACCGTCAAAGGCACTAACCCAGCAGCCTAAAAGCGTTTGCCCGTCGTAAAGCGTGATTTCGTCCGTGCTCACCCCCCCTGCTTCCGTCACAGTCCTGACGAAATGGCGGACACTGTCTTCTAGTGTTTTATCTGAAAGACTGACCACATATTCACTGTTATTATACAAAACCGGGATGGGGTAATTTCCCGGAGTAGTTGTTGTCGTCAGGTCATTGAAGATTGGAAAATTAGAGTCAACCTTTGTCCCCGATTGGTGGTCGATGCGCTGTCCGTAAGTGCTATTGTCGTACGGGGCGACTGCCTGGTACTTTTTCCAGGCCACGAGGCAGTTGGATCCACCGCAGGCCACCCCAGCCCCTATGCCTTGGGCTTCAGTCACCAGGATTTCACTGAAGAGCAATTCACCCGTTTTGGAGACAAACCGGGCATAAATATGCCACCCTGAAGAACGGGTATCGCTCCAGACCACGAGATAGTTAGTTCCATCAAAGACAACCCAACGCGAATCGCTTCCCTGGTTGCCTGCCGCCTCGCATATGGGAAAAGAAACCCCCACTGGCGTTCCTAAGGCAGTGATAAACTGGCCGTACAAGTTAGAACGGTCCCCAGGGTTTTCAAAGTCTTCCCAGACCAGAAGATAATTTGTCCCGTCAAAGGCCACGGCGGGAAGACCTCCATTCCGCCCCAGGCTGATGCGATCACCAATCGGATCGCCAGAGCGGGAAACAAGTTGGGCGGTAACCCAATAAGGATTTGTCCCATCTCCTTGTATCCCCACCAGGTAATTAGTCCCATCAAAGGCCGCGCTTAGAGAGGTTTGGGCTTGGGCGCCAACGGCAATGGGAAAGGTATAGAGGGATTGCAATCTCTGCGTTCGAGCCTCAGGGGGGACTTGAGCCTGGGAATTGCCAAGCCCCGATATAAGCAGAATTGTAAAAACACAACAAAGAAGTTTCATCCCCATCATCTCTTTCCTCTTTTTTCGCATTCCTGTTAATAACTATAATACCAAGGAGGATTATAGCCTTTATTTTTGAGTTATTGCAAAGATTATTGGCGAATGAACCTGCCCTCAGTCCGCGCGGTAGTAAGGAAAAACTGGATTCCGCATCAGGTGCGGAATGACCAAAAAAGGTGAGCCCCTATCAAGCGAGGGATTCTCAAGCTAAGGGGTGGCAAAAGAGGCCTTTAATTCGGCGTCGGAGGGCCGGATATAATGGGGGCGAATGTCATCCAAAGGAGTCGGACCCTCTGATTTCAGGCGCTGATAGGCCAGGGTTCCCAGGATGAATGGGGAGATACTATGAAAGGGTATGGCAGGAAGGATGGCCCTCCCACCCAAGGTTTGTTGAAAAAAATCCCGGTATAACAAGGCCCCGTTGCCCACCAGGATTACCGGCTCCTTGATTGATTCAACCACCTGCTGGGGTTTATTATTCCTCGCCTGCCCCAGGGAAACCCTTTTCCCCTCTTCATCCAACCGGTAAAAGGCATAAAAGACTTCCTTCTTTCGGGCATCAATCAAGGGACAGATCATAAGGGGACTGCAAGGTAGGCCCGCGGCCAGGACCTCCAGGGTGGAAAGGCCAACTACGGGTTTCCCGGTGGCCAAGGCCAGGCCCTTGACGGTAGCCAGGCCGATACGAAGTCCCGTGAAGCTGCCCGGACCGACTGTGACCGCCCAGAGATCCACGTCGGTGATCTTACAGTCCGTCTGTTCCAGAAGAAAGAGGATAG
Organism: uncultured delta proteobacterium; assembly: GCA_963711835.1. Taxonomy (GTDB): domain Bacteria; phylum Desulfobacterota; class RBG-13-43-22; order RBG-13-43-22; family RBG-13-43-22; genus CAVQFQ01. The sequence continues at coordinate 62,437 of CAVQFQ010000022.1, forward strand.
CCTTCCAGAGGAGATGAGTGTGGGTTTTTACGGTCCGGAACTGGCACTGGGCCAGGAGCAGCTCGTCTTCAAGCAGGGCCACCCCCCCGGTTTCGGTTGCGGTATCCAGGGCCAGGATCTTCATTGCTGGATGATGCGAAGAATATCATTATAGAAGACGAAGACCATCAGTAAAATCAAAATCGCCATCCCGATTTGCTGAGCCAATTCCCTTTTTTTCAGGCTCAGAGGCCTTCTCATAACCCCTTCAATACCGAAAAACAGGAGGTGTCCTCCGTCCAGGATCGGTATGGGCAGCAGATTGAGGATGCCCAGATTAATGCTTAACAGGGCGGCAAAGAAAAGGAGGTTTGTCCAGCCTTCCTGGGCCTGCTGGCCGGCCAATTGGGCGATCAGGATGGGCCCGCCCAGGGTATCCAAGGGCACTTTTTGCTGGATAAGTTTAACCACGCTCAGCACGGTCATCTTGGAGATGGTCCAGGTCTGGACCACCGCATCCCTCAGGGCCTCCAGGGGGCCTTGCGCCCGGGTAATAAATTTCCCTGAAGGGCTGATACCGATAATCGTTTCCCGGACCTCCTCCCCAAAGATGTTTTTAACCGGGCTGCTGATCGGGGTCACTTCGGTCCGGTAGCGTTGCTTCCCCCGTTCAAAAATAACCGGAATGGCCCGGTTTGGATTTTGCTTAATCACTTCGGGCAATTCTTTCCAGTTCCGGATGGTCCGGCCAGCCACCTGGACTATGGTGTCACCCGAGCGCAGCCCGGCTTTATAGGCCGGATAATTGGGTTTCACTTCGCCGATCTCATTGGTCAGAATCATTTGTCCCAGCAACAGGAAGACCCAAAAGAAGACCAGGACGGCAAAGAGAAAATTTGAAAAAGGACCGCAAAAGACGATCAGCATCCTCTTCCAGAGGGCCTTATGGGAAAAGGAGACCTGCTGATCCTCAGCGGTTAGGTCTTCATCCGGACCCTCGCCGGTCATCTTGACATAACCCCCCAAGGGAATGGCTGAAACCCGGTAATCCGTTTCACCCACCTTCAATCCCAGCAATCGGGGACCGAAGCCGAAAGAAAAAGTCACTACCCGAACTCCAAAGGCTTTAGCAGCCAGGAAATGCCCCAATTCGTGAAAAAAGATCAACAGCCCCAGAACAATAACGAACGGGATCACTTTATAAAGAAATCCTAAGAGCCAGGGAGAGAGTTCCAGGGCCGCCAAGAGGTTCAACTGAACTAAGGGGAAGGCAATAAAATTCATAGCGTGTTTTCCTTAAGGATTAATGGTGATGTTTTCTTATCCAGCTCTTGGCCTGCCTGCGGGCCCAGTGATCGACCGCTAAAATATCCTCTATGTTCCGGGGTCTTATTTTTATGTGTCCGGAGAGGGTCTCCTGGATTACCACCGGAATTTCCTGATAGTCCAAGCGGCCTTCCAAAAAAGCCGATACCGCTATCTCATTAGCGGCGTTCAAGACCGCCGGCAGGCTTCCGCCGGCCTTCCCGGCTTCCAGAGCCAGCTTCAAACAAGGGAATTTGTTCAAGTCGGGCTGATAAAAGGTCAGCCCGCCTAACTGGACCAGATCCAGGGCAGGCCCGTCCAAGGGCAGCCGCTTGGGATAAGAAAGGGCGTAGGCAATGGGGATCGTCATGTCGGGTAGGCCCATCTGGGCCAGGATTGACCCATCCTGAAATTCGACCAGGGAATGCACAATACTTTGAGGATGAATCAGAACGGCTACCTGATCCAGAGAAACCTGGAACAGCCAACCGGCCTCCATGACTTCCAGCCCTTTGTTCATCAGGGTAGCCGAGTCAATGGTAATCTTAGGGCCCATTTTCCAGTTGGGATGATTCAAGGCCTCTTGCCCGGTAATTTTTTTCATCCGGCGGAGAGGACGGTTCCAAAACGGACCTCCGGAAGCGGTCAGGATGATGCGTCGTAAGGTCTTTTTTTGTTGCCCCTGGAGAAGCTGAAAAATAGCGCTGTGTTCGCTGTCGATCGGTAAAATGGAGACCTTGTTTTTCCGAGCCTCCTCCATGACCAATTCTCCGGCCATAACCAGGGATTCTTTGTTGGCTAAGCCGATGGCTTTACCGGCCCCGATGGCAGCCAGGGTGGGCCGCAGACCGACGGCCCCGACCATAGCGGAAACAACCAGATCGGCTTCCGGAAGGGTGGCTACCGCCTGGTGTCCCTCCGGGCCCCAGAGGATCTTTAAGGGAAACCCGGGGGACCCTTTTTGGGAAAGCCGCCGGCCTTCCCGCTGGGAAGCCACGGCCACGCACTGCGGTTTGAAGGCCAGGATCTGCTCCCACAATCGATCCATATTTCTTCCGGCCACCAAGCCGGCAACCTGAAACTGATCGGGGAATTGTTTAACCAGACGCAGGACCTGGACCCCGATGGACCCGGTACTTCCCAGAATAGACAAGGTTTTCAAGGCCTGACCCCTCATCAAAATGGGTGAACCGCAAATCGGATATAGAAATAAAGCATAGGCATCGGCAGGAGAAGGCTGTCAACCCGATCCAGAAACCCGCCGTGGCCTGGAAAGATGGCACCGGAGTCTTTGGCGCGGACGCTGCGCTTGATCATCGATTCGAAAAGATCACCCAGTTGGCTGGCGGCTCCGAGGAATAAGGCCAAGGAGAGGAGTTGAAAAAGACTGACCTGAGCAAAAAGGGTCTGTTGAAAGATCCAGGCTGTTAGCCCGTTGGCCGCCAAACCGCCCAAGGCCCCTTCCAGGGTCTTATGGGGGCTGATTTGGGGGACCAATTTATGCCGGCCCCAGGTCCGCCCCACAAAAAAAGCGGCGCTGTCTCCGGCATAGGTCACCGCCAGCAAAAAGAAAATCCACATCAATCCCTGGTCTTGGGAACGGATTAAAATGATGAAAGAAAGAAAGAAGGGCAAATACCAAATACCTAAAAATTGTTTGCCCAGAAATTCAAAAAAGGGAAGACCGGGGGGAAAAATAAAGGCCGCCTGAAGGACAAACAGGATACTCGCGATCACCAGGGCCGCCAGGAACCCCTCCAGGCCCTGCCAGAAGGCCCCTGAGAGAATCAGAGTCCCGGCCAGCCAATGGAGGAAAAGGAGCCCGGCATAAGGTCTCGGGCGGGTGAGTCGCAGATATTCCCAGGTGCCCAGGAGAAAACCACCCCAAACCAGAAGAAAAAAAAGACGGGACCCACCCCAGTACAGGTAAATAAAAATGAAAGGGATCAGGATTGAGGCGGTCAGGAATCGTTTCCAGGGGAATGAAGGTTTGGAGGTCAAGCAAGGGATCCTTAGGTTGTTTTCGGCCGAGAGGAGGGCTCATACCGGCGGACCTGGTCGCCGGTTAATCCAAACCGTCTTTCTCGTTTTTGATATTCGGCAATAGCAGTCAAGAGGTGTCTCTTCCGGAAATCAGGCCAAAGGGTCGGGGTGACGAAAATTTCGGTATAGGCCATTTGATATAATAAAAAATCGCTCAGACGATATTCTCCGCTGGTTCGGATCAACAAGTCCGGATCCGGCAAACCCCGGGTATAGAGAAAGGCCTCGAAGGAGCGGTCGTTGATCTGGTCGGGGGCCAGGGTACCCGCCAAAACCGTCTCCAGGAGTTTTCGGACCGCCATGACTATTTCGGCCCGCCCGCTGTAACTTAGAGCCAGATTCAAAATCATCTCCCGATTCAACCGGGTTTCTTCAATGGCCCGGGAAAGAAGGTCTCGCACTTGAGGAGATAATTGAGCCAGGTCGCCTATGGCCTTTAAGGCGATCCCGTTTTCTCGGATTTCCTTGATTCCGGATTTTAGATATTTGGCCAGCAAGCCCATCAGGGATTTTACCTCCCATTTGGGACGGTTCCAGTTCTCCCGGGAAAAGGCATACAGGGTCAGGACCGGGATGCCTATTTCGCGACAGGTTCGGACGATCTCCCGAACGGATTCCACCCCTTCTTTGTGCCCGGCGATGCGGGGTAGGGAACGTTGTTGGGCCCAGCGGCCGTTCCCATCCATGATGACGGCAATATGTTTGGGGAGGCGTTCAGGATCGAGGGATTGCAACAAGGATTTCCTTTGTCGGAGCATGGTCAGAACCGGGTCAGAAACTAAGGATCTCCTTCTCCTTCTCCTCGCTGATCCGATCGATCTTTTCAATAGTTTGGTTGGTGATTTTCTGGACCTCTTCCTGGGCCTTAAAGAATGCGTCTTCGGGAATGGTCTTTTCCTTTTTAAGGTCTTTCAACGATTCGTTGGCATCCCGCCGAAGGTTCCTCAAAATGACGCGGGATTCTTCGGCCATCTTCTTGATGACTTTGACCAGTTCCCGCCGCCGCTCCTCCGTTAAAGGGGGGATGGGGATGCGGATAATTTTACCGTCATTGGCCGGAGTGAGTCCCAATTCGGATTTCAGAATGGCCCGTTCAATGTCAGCCAGGGCCTTCAGATCCCAGGGTTGTACGGTAATCTGACGGCTTTCCGGAACAGCGATGGAGGCCACCTGGTTCAAAGGCAACTGGCTGCCGTAATATTGCACCCGGATTCCGTCCAAAAGGGAAATCGAGGCCCGTCCGGTTCGAATGCGGCTGAGATCTTTTTTTAAAGCCTCGACGGCCTTGTCCATTCTTTCCCGGGTATCCTTGTAGACTTTTTCGACCATTTTTTACCCCTTGATCAACGTCCCGATCCGGGATCCGGTGATGATTTTTTTTAAATTTCCCGTCACCATGCCGTTAAAGACGATAATGGGGATACTATTCTCACGGGCCAGGGAAACAGCCGTAGCATCCATAACCTGAAGCCGTTTCTGCAGGTAGTCATCATAGGTTATTTCCCGAAAGAGACGGGCCTTGGGATTCAGTTTAGGGTTTTCGACAAAAACCCCTTCTACCTGGGTTGCTTTCAAGACTACTTCAGCCCCCAGTTCGGCGGCCCTCAGGGTGGCGGCGGTGTCGGTGGTAAAAAAAGGGTTGCCGGTCCCGGCGGCCAGCAGGAGCACCGAACCTTTTTCAAGGGCGGCCCGAGCTGGTTGGGGGTAATAAGGTTCGGCCAAGGCCTGAACCGGCAGGGCCGATAAGACCAGGGCCTTTATTTTTTCTTTTTTCAAGGCTTCTTCCATGGCCACGGCGTTGAATAACGTAGCCAGCATGCCCAGGTAATCGGCCCGGATACGATCCATTCCCCGGGCGCTGGCCGCCAATCCCCGGAAGATGTTTCCCCCGCCGATGACGATCCCTACTTGAGTCTTCAAGGCGACGATCTCTTTGATTTCACGGGCCGTCTTTTGGAGGACGGAGACATCCAGGCCATAACCCCTATCCCCGGCCAAGGCTTCTCCGCTCAGCTTCAAAAGGACCCGCTGGTATTTTCTCTTGACCTGAGCCATGGGTTTATTCTTCGCTTTCTCCCAATTGAAAACGGGCAAAACGACGGATGGCGATATGTTCCCCGATCTGGGCGATCATGTCGTTAAGAAGATCGTTGATGGTCAGGTCCTGATTTTTCACATAGACCTGTTCCATTAAACAGGATTCCTTGAAAAACTTATCCAACTTACCTTCGACGATCCTTTCGATGACCTTATCGGGCTTGCCGGATTCCCTGGCCTGGGCGCGATAGATATCCTTCTCTTTTTCCAGTAAAGCAGCCGGCATCTCTTCCCGCCGGACACAAATGGGATTGGTGGCGGCAATGTGCATGGCCAGATTATGGACAAATTCCCCGATTTGGTCGGTTCGGCCCACAAAATCGGTTTCGCAATTGACTTCGACCAGAACGCCGATTTTCCCGCCGCCGTGAATATAGGATCCGATCTGTCCCTGGGAGGCGGCCCGACCGGCCCTTTTTTGGGCGGTGGCCAATCCTTTTTTACGCAAATAGTCCACGGCTTTTTCCATATCCCCATCAGAGGCCTTTAAGGCCTCTTTGCAATCCATCATTCCGGCCTGGGTTTTATCCCGCAGGGCTTTAACTAACTCCGATGTAATATTCAATTTTCCGTTCCTCCTTTGGGTGCTGCCTCGTCCAATTTCCGGATAATAATGACTTCAGGCCCACCGGAAGTCGGCTTCATTTCTCCCTCGGCAAAGGTCGAAAGGTTTTCGGCCTCGGGAGATTCTCCCTCCGAGGCTTCTTTGTCCAGCGCCGCCTGTTGCATCTCCTGCTGTCGCTCTTTGCCTTCCAGGCAGGCATCGGCTATCTTTCCGGTGATGAGGCGGATGGCCCGGATGGCATCATCATTTCCGGGTATGATATAGTCGATTTCGTCGGGGTCGCAGTTGGTGTCAACGATTGAGACCAGGGGGATGCCTAATTTTCTGCCTTCCAAGACGGCGATCCGCTCTTTACGGGGATCGATGATAAAAATGGCTTTGGGCAGGGAATCCAACTCTTTAATGCCCCCTAAGTTACGGGCCAGCTTTTGGTGTTCCCGATCCAGATTAATGATTTCTTTTTTGGGAAACTTTTGAATCGTCCCGTCGGTTTTAATGGCCTCCAGATACTTAAGCCTTTCGATACCCTGACGTATGGTCACAAAGTTGGTTAAGGTCCCCCCCAGCCAACGGTGATTCACATAAAACATCCCGCAGCGTTCGGCCTCCTCCCGGATGGCCTCCTGGGCCTGTTTTTTGGTCCCGGCGAAAAGAACTGATCCTCCCTGACTTACGGTATCAACAACAAAGTCATAGGTGATTTTAAAAAGATTGACGGTTTTTTGCAGATCGATGATGTAAATACCATTCCTGGCCCCATAAATATACGGTTTCATCTTGGGGTTCCAGCGTTTGGTTTGATGGCCGAAATGAACCCCGGCCTCCAACAACTGCTTCATGGACAAATACGACATACCAGACCTCCTTTGGGGTTATTCCTCCGCTTTTTCAGTTAGTTATCCCCTTTTCGACTCAAGTCACCCCGGAGATTGAAAAAGCGTGAGATTTTGTTAAATTTTTATTATTACGATAAATTTAACCAATTGGCAAGGAAAAAGGGCGATCCCTCCGGTCTCTCGGTTTATTTCCGGTCCTGTATAAAGCGGCTGATGGAACGGTCAAAGGTTCGTTCAACCGTATCCGGGAAATAGCAGGCCGGAAGCTCGCCATTTTTCCGGTGATAATGGAGACATTGGCAGCAGAGCCCTTTTCTTTCGCAGGGATTGTAAGAGCAGTTGCATTGGGTCAGATTTTCCTTGATATTGGGGCAGTTTTCGCCCATGGTTCCGTAATCAGGCATAAGGATGGTGCCTCCTTCTACTCACCCTCTCCCTTGACGGGTGAGGGTGTACTTAAGGATATTTTACCCTGTCATCATAGCATTAATCCAGATGAAAATCCAGCCAGCCGGTGGTCTTTATGAAACCGAAGCCCATTGAAGTGTTCGAAAAAATGGTCCCCCTATCAGCCCTGGATTGGCAGGACACAACCTTTCTGACCTCTTACGGCCGACCGCTTGGAGGTCTGTTGCGATCCATTCAAGCCATTGGTCTGCAGCAACCTCCAGTCTTAGAAGCCAAAAGAGACGGAACCTTTCGTATTCTGACTGGCCGTCGGCGCCTCCGGGCCCTGGTTTTTCTGGGCCGGGAGCAGGTTTCCTGCCGGATAGCCAAGGGGGGGGCCACCTTGACCGATTTACATCTTTTCCATTTTTTCGACAATCTCGGCCAACGGGCATTTAATCTGATTGAAAAATCATGGCTGCTTAAAAAGCTGGGCCCGTTTATTCGAGAAGAGGAGCTGCTGAATGAGATGTTGCCCCTTTTGGATCTTCCGCCCCAAAAAGTGATCTTTATGCGCTGTCAGGGGATCACGGATATCAGCCCGATTTTTTGGCCTGCCGTGCTCCGGGAAAGGCTTTTCCCAGAGGTCATTGAAACCGTTCAGCAGGCCTTTCCAAAATTTACCTCTCTCTTACTGGCCCTGTTTATCTTGGTTCGCTGGGGATTTCAAAAACAAAAGGAGTTCCTGAAGGGCATACAGGAAATAGTCCTTCGCTCCCAGGAGCCGCTTGAGGCGATTCTCCCTGATATGATGCAAAAAGCCATCCTGGCCGACCCGGGATTTACTCCGCAACAAAAAGGAGAGCTCCTGCGAAAAAAAATGAGAACCCGGTTATATCCGACCCTGACCGGGCTGGAGAAGGATTTCCATGAAGGGGTGCGCAGGCTTGGTTTGGATGAACGAACCAGACTCTCCCCCCCCCCTATTTTGAAGGCGGGCGGTATTCCCTGACTATTTTTTTCTCCCGTACCCGGGAGCTAAAGGAATCTCTGGAGCGTATCGGCCGGATTCTGGATAAAGACGGGTTCGATGACTTTCATTAAATCGCCTAAGATCCCTTTTAGAAGAGAGCCTGCGTTTTCTTTTAAAAAAATCATGATAGATCGAAAAGCCCAAGGGTCCCCTCTGACCCGGGAAATTCTCAAAACCCTGGCCCACCTGCCGCAGGAATGGGTCGAGGAGGACAGACCCCGGTTTCCCCTTATGAGCCGGACCTCCTCGAAGCGTGTTTTGTACCTGACCCATTTTCAGGGGCAGCTCGTTAAGCCCTGCCCGGGGACCAGGGACTACCTCTGCTGCGGTTATCAGATCCTGCATACGGCGGTCAATTGCCCTATGGATTGCAGCTATTGTATCCTTCAGGCCTATTTTAACCAGCCCTTTGTCCGCCTTTTTGTCAATACCGAGGAGATCTTCAGGCAGTTACATGAGTTTCTGATCCGGCATCAAGACGAAACCATCCGCCTGGGAACCGGGGAATTTACCGATAGCCTGGTCCTGGATCCTTTAACCCGCTTTAGTTCCTGCCTGCTCCAGGAAATCCTTCCCTATCCCAAGGTCGTGGTGGAACTCAAAACCAAATCGGCGGCCATTGATACCCTGCTCCGATTGAATCACCCTGATAAATTTATCATCGCCTGGTCCCTTAATCCCGCCGAACTCATTAAAAGGGAGGAAAAAGGATCGGCGCCCCTATCCAAGCGCCTAAACGCCGCCCGCCAATGCCAGGACAAGGGCTATCGTCTGGGGTTCCATTTCGATCCCATTTTTTACTTTCCGGGCTGGGAGGAAGCCTACCGATGGACCGTTCAACGGCTGTTCTCAAAAATAGAGGCGGGCCGGATTGCCTGGATCAGCCTGGGTTGCTTTCGGTATCTGCCGGACCTGCGATCCATCATGGAAGAACGCCAGCCTGCCTCCCGGCTCATTCACGAGGAATTTATCCCGGCTCTGGATAAAAAAATGCGCTATCTTCAGGTCAGGCGGGTCGAAATCTATGCCAAGATGGTGGAATGGATCAGAAGATACGGAGGAGATTGTCTGGTTTATCTTTGCATGGAGAATGAAGCCGTCTGGGAAAAGGTTTTCGGTTTTATCCCGGGCCAGGGGAGCCCCTCCCTAAAGGAGATGCTGGATCAAAGGGTTTGAGCCAGCATCTCCGGGGCCAGGGAACTTCTGGTCACTATTGGGTTTGAAGCAGTTCCGGATGAATTTCCACCTTGGCCTCTTTTAAGGCCTTTTCCACAAAAGCCGTGACCTTGGCCTTTCGAACCTCTTGCAGGGCCTGCTCTTTGACTTTGTCTTTAATTGAGTCATAGGGCTCCAGGGAGGCCTCTTTCTTTTCTTCCACCTTAATGATATGATAACCGTATTCGGTCTCGACAATACCGCTCAGTTCCCCCGGTTTTAGAGAGAAGGCCGTTTCTTCAAAGGCCGGGAGCATGGACCCTTTCTCAAAAAAGCCCAAATCCCCGCCCTTGGATTTTGACCCCGGGTCATCGGAATTCTCCGCAGCCAACTTGGCAAAGTCCTCACCGGCTTTGAGGCGGGCCAGGATCCCTTCGGCTTTAGCCTTTAAAATTTTCTTATCCGCCTCGGCTGCGGTTTTTTCAACCAGAATCAGGATATGGCGGGCCTGCACGCTTTCCGGGGTCTTAAAGGCCTCCTGATGGTCATTATAATAGGCCTTGATTTCCTTTTCGCTTAGGGTAATCTTCTCGACCACTTCCTTCTGCAGATATTGGCTGGCCAAAAAATTATTAAGGATCAGCTCCTGCTGGTTTTTAATCTCCGGTTTTTTATCAAACCCCTTGTCCCGGGCCACTTTGGCGATCACAGCGCCCTGAACCAGTTGCCAGAGGATGGTTTCTTTCAATTGAGGGTTTTTCTCGATCATTTTTTTTTGTGAGGCCTCATAAAAGCTGAGAATTTTATTAAATTCACTTACGGTAATTATTTTATTTCCGATTTTGGCCAAGACCTTTTTATCCTGGGCAAACACCAGACCCGGGATGCAAACCGTCAACACTAAAAAAAGTCCTGCCGTCTTAAGCATTTTCAACATGGTTTTTCTCCTTTTTGGTTTTTTACTGTACTGGTCTTAACTAAATTGGTAACGTTAAAAAGTTGAGGCCTTATGGTTCTCCCGTATAGGGGTCCGATGGTCTTAATTTCAAGGTTGTCCAAAGGGCACCCCATCGCCCAAATCCGGCCCAAACCTTAAAGTTAATTCGGCGCCGGGCAGACACCCAAGACGATAAACAGCTTTGGTGTTGGCCTGTTTCTGGACCACCTTATAACCTTCCTGCCCGGGTTCAAGCTGTCTGTGTTTTGGTGGACAATCCTTGAAATCAAGACCATCGGACCCCTTTTCAGGGTGAGATAACTTTTGCCTCAACTTTTGTACGTTACTACTAAATTGGCGCGCCTGGCAGGATTCGAACCTGCGGCCTACGGATTAGAAGTCCGTTGCTCTATCCACTGAGCTACAGGCGCCCGGCCTGAAAGCGACCAAGGCCGCCTTCATTCAGGTATTGCTTATCTCCTTAATACTAAAAGTAGGGGAAGTCAAAAAAAATCAAAAATCAAGATCGGTTTCGAGGGAACCCTTTTCTTGTCAGACCGGACCGATACTCATAAAACAATAGTTTTTTCAATAGGATCAATAGACAATATTTTTTTCTTCCTGCCCCGACACCGGGGAGGGTTCGCTGAAAGCAGTTCCTTTTAACCCGTTGGGCTTCCTCCTCAATTTTCTTGACTTCTCCAGGGGCTTATTCCAGGATACCTGCGATAAAACCATCCTTAGCCTAAAGGAGGGGGTTTGCCTGCCAAGCAGCCGAAAAAATGGGAAGCATCAAAAACCGTCATTGGTGTTGACTTAGGAGGAACCCGGATCAAAATCGGACTGGTCGATCCCCAGGGCACAGTCCACCTTTTTAAAGCCTTCCCCACGCGGGTAGATTTGGGGAAAAACCAAGTCCTGACCAGGATTGCCGGTGGGCTGGCTACGGTTCTTCGGCAGGTAAGGGAGAAAGGCATCTTCCCGGAAATCATCGGGATTGGGGCAGCGGGCCTAATCGATCGGCCTAAAGGGGTCGTTCTCCTTTCTCCAAATTTTCCCGACTGGGAAGAGGTCCCTCTAGGACCCTACCTGACCCGGAAGCTGGGGCTCCCCTGTTTCCTGGATAATGACGCCAATGCGATTGCGTTGGGAGAGAAATGGGCCGGCGCCGGCCGGGATCTGGCCAACTTCGTCTGCCTGACCTTGGGCACCGGGGTGGGCAGCGGTTTGATTTTAGATAATCAACTCTGGTACGGGAGTCAGGGATGGGGACCGGAAATCGGTCATATGACCATTCGTCCGGGCGGGGAGCGTTGTGGCTGCGGGAACCGGGGCTGTCTGGAGACCTTGGCTTCCGCGACCTATCTGGTTAAAACAGCCGCCAAAGGATTACTAAATAACGCCTCCCCCCTGCTGGCTCGAAAAATGGCTTGTTCCTCAGCCCCCCTTTCGGCTCAGGTAATCTTCGAAACGGCCCTTCAGGGAGACCGCTTTTGCCTTTCCCTTTTCAAAACCCTGGGCCAATCCTTGGGGATTGCCTCCGCCAATCTGGTCCAGGTCCTGGGCTTGGACGGCATTGTTCTGGGGGGAGGGGTGAGTAAGGCTTCCACAATTTTCTTGCCCTATTTAATGAAAGAATTTAAAAGGCGATTAACCCTGATCCCTTCGGAAAAAATCGCCGTCCGGATTTCTTCATTGGGGGATATCAGCGGGGTATTGGGAGCGGCGGCTGTCGCCCGGGGAAGATCGTCGCAGCAGTCACCGTTTGGAAGGTAAGGTTTCCATAACCATAACTGTCCCTCCGGAGCGTCAAGAAGCGCCAATTGATATTGTAAAGGTGAGATAAATTCCCAGAAATAAGAATGATAGAATCTATTGTCGTAATTCTCACTGGTCAGCCAAGTGATTGTCTTTAAGAGAGAGAGGTCCTATGCCGCGGGGAAAAAGAAAAATAACCAAAAAGGAACTGCTGAAAAAGCCGGATGAGTTTATCACCTTTTCCAACCGGAGCTATAATTGGATCCGGATTCACCTCCGGCCGGTGCTCTGGGTTGGTTCCGGAATTATTTTACTGGCCGCTTTTTACCTGGCTTATGGTGCGTATCAAAACTATCAGGAAAGACTGGCCCACGAAGCTTATTTTTCCGCTTATCCCGTAACGGACCCGGCGCAGAAAATTAAAAAATTAGAGGATCTTGTGGCCGACTACCCCCGAACTAAAGGAGCGGCTTCGGCCCGGGTGACCTTGGGCCATCTCTATTATCAAAAAGGGGATTCGGCCAAAGCCATAGCAGCCTACCAGGGGGCTTTGGACCGGAGTGGCTTCCCGGCCAATTTCAAAATCATGATCCAAGAAAGTCTGGCCTACGCCTATGAGCAAAAAGGCGATCTTCCTCAGGCCGCTAAATTCCTCTCCGAAATAACCCGAACCGAATCAACTCTCATAAAGGAAGATGCTTTTTTGGCCCTGGCCCGGGTTTACCAAAAGATGGGCAAGACCGGAGAAGCGAAAGCGACTTATGAGAAATTCCTAAAATCCTATCCAAAATCACCCTATGCCCAGATGGTTAAAGATCGCCTGAACCGCCCTTAGATGCTCTCACAGCCTATTGAGAGCATTTATTCCTAACTCTGAAACAAAGGTGGTTAGGGGTCTTGTTTTTTGAATTTTCCATTTAAACGCCATGAGCTTCTTTGCCGGGCCAGAAGTCAGCATGGTTTTTGGTGCAGGCCCAAACTGAATCGCCAAATTGAAGTTGGGTGAATGCCCTGTTTCCAATCGACTTAAATAATTCGGGCCGGATTTGAGACGCTAAACCCACCTTTTGGAAAACTCAAAAAACAAGACCCCTAACCACCAGGTCGATCAACGATAGAGAAAAATTTCAATAGCGTTGCTCAGAATTTTTCTTGACAAGGGGGACTGATCGGGATAGCGTAGCTATAATGTAACTATTATTCGTAAAAAGGTCCCCGAGATTAAGATTAACTTGCGTTACTATCTACTATAAGGAGATGGAATATGCATGAGCTCTTAAAGGGAAAAGCCGGAGATAAAAGGCTGTTGCTCGGCAATGAGGCGATTGCCCGGGGAGCTATTGAGGCCGGGCTGGCTTTTGCTACGGCCTATCCGGGGACGCCCTCTTCCGAGGTGGCCCTTAATTTTTACCAGATTAAACAGGAATCCGATCTCTACTTCGAATACTCGACCAATGAGAAGGTGGCCTTGGAGGTGGCCGCCGGGGCCGCTGTCTCCGGCTTAAGGACCATGGTCACCATGAAACATGTGGGCTTGAATGTCGCCGCTGATCCCTTGATGACCCTGGCTTATACCGGCGTCAACGGGGGCATGGTGGTTTTGACGGCCGACGATCCCTCTCTTTTTTCCAGCCAGAACGAACAGGATAACCGCTATTACGCCCGGCTTTCCGGTCTGCCCATGCTGGAGCCTACTACCCCCCAAGAGGCCAAAGAGATGACTATAGCGGCCTTTGACCTTTCCGAAAAATTGAAGTTGCCGGTCCTGTTGCGGACCACGACCCGCATCAACCATTCCCGGGGGGTGGTCACCCTCAACGAAATACGCTCTCGGGAAACCAAAGGCAGCTTTAAAAAAGACCCCTTCAGTTATGTCACGGTCCCGGCCGTATCCAGAAATTTGCACATTAAACTCCTGAAAAAATACGATCAGGCCCTGTTGGAAGCGGATCACTCCCCATTCAATGAAATCATCGGCCGGGGAAAATGGGGCATCATCACCCACGGGGTCAGTTTTGGCTATGTCCAGGATGCCCTGGAAGACCTCCGGGCCCGGGATAAGTTTTCCGTTTTAAAATTAGGGTTCTCTTTTCCCTTCCCGACCGAACTGGTCAAAAAATTTCTTACCCAAGTGGATAAGGTCCTGGTCGTGGAAGAATTGGAACCGATTATGGAAGAGGCCGTTCGTTCGGTGGCCCAGATCATGGGCACAACCATCTCCATCCAGGGCAAAGGGGTCGGGCAATTGAGCCGTCTTTTTGAATAACATATGTAACGAACGAAGGAACAGGACAAAAAAATGTATCGCTTGGTGTCGCTGGTGTCCATCCGCTCGCTCGTACTGAACGCGAGCGGCCCTGCGGTCGCCGCGTGATCACGCTCGCGATGGTGCTGGCATTCATCGGAGGCGTGTTTTTCAAGGGACGCAGCGGGTGGTGCGGAACCTTCTGTCCGCTTGCGCCCGTGCAACGATCGCACGGGCAGGCGCCGCTGATCGTGGTCCGCAACGGCTACTGCCCGACTTGTGTCGGCTGTCAGAAGAACTGCTTCGATTTCAATCCGCGCGCGGCGATATTCGGGGACCTGGGCGACAACGATCAGCGCCATTCGACGCAGCGGATGATGTTCATGTCGCTGCTGCCGGGGCTGATCTGGGGCTATTACAACGTCGCGGGCGCGCTGGAGCACGGATTCGCTCACTACCTGCTGGTGCTCGCGGGGAGCGCGCTGTTCAGCACCGGGCTGTTCTTCACGCTGCGCAGCCTGCTGAACATCACTGCCTATCGGCTCGCGACCGCATTCGGCTTGTCCGCGCTGCTGATCTACTATTACTTCGCGGGTCCGGTGCTGGTCAACGCGGTTTCCGGTCTGGCCGGCATGGCGTCTCCGGGCTGGCTGGTCGAGGCGAGCCGTTTCATCGCCATTCCCATTGCGGCGGGCGTACTGCTTGCCGCTCTCCGCGCCGAACATGCGTACCGCGCGCTCGAGACGGCCGAGAGCCAGGTGCGGGTGGACAGCCGCAAAGTGCAGGCCGCGCTCTCGCGCGAGGAGGCGGGCATCCCGATCACCGAGCGGGGCTCGGGCAAGACCTTTTCCGCGAAGGGCGGCCAGACCTTGCTCGAGGCCATGGAGGCGGCAGGCATTCCGATCGATTTCGGCTGCCGCTCGGGACTGTGCGGCGCCGATCCCGTGGGCATCGTCGACGGGCATGCCAACTTGGACGCACCCGGCGAGGAGGAACTGGCGACGCTGCGCCGGCTGGGTCTCGAGGGGCGGGCGCGCCTCGCATGCAGTTGTCGCGCGACCGGCAAGGTGACGATCGACCGCGACCCCCGCAGCGTACCGCCGGTGGCGCCTGCTCGGCCGGCAGAACCCAAACCGGACCGGGCCGCCGCGGCAGGGATCGGCCGCGTGCTGATCGTCGGCAACGGCGTTGCCGGCATCACCGTGGCAGAGTCGCTGCGACGCGAAAGCCCCTCGGTGCAGATCACCATGGTGGCCGACGAACCGCATCACTTCTACAACCGGATGTCGATCGGGCGGGTCATCTACAACCAGACGTCGATGGACGGCATGTACCTCGTTCCGGACAGCTGGTACAAGGACAACAACGTTACAGTGTGGCTGAACACGGTCGCGGTGGCGATCGACCGTGCAGCCAAGGCTGTTCGGCTCGGAACCGGCGAGAGCCTGGGCTACGACCGGCTGGTATTGGCCACCGGCGCGAAGGCGGCGCCGCCCGGCCCCGATTTTCTCGGGCGCAGCAATTGCTTCGTACTGCGCAGTGCCGCGGATGCACAGGCGATTCGCGCCGCCATCCAGCGCCTCGGAGCGAAGGAGGCGATCGTGATCGGCGGTGGCGTTCTCGGCATCGAGGCCGCGGAAGCCATGACGCACCTGGGCCTCAGGGTGACGATCCTCCAGCGCGCGAAGCGACTGATGGACCGGCAGCTCGATGCCGAGGGAGCGCAGCTGCTGACCACGTACCTTGCGCAAAAGGGCATCGACGCCTTGACCGAATGCACGGGTGGCAGGTTTTGACGGGGACGATCGGCTGCGCGCCGTCCGCCTGGAGGATGGCCGGGTTCTGGCGTCCGATCTGTTCATTGCGTGCGCCGGCATCGTGCCCAACGCCGAGCTCGCGCGCGAGCGCGGGGCTGGCGGTCGGCCGCGGCATCAAGGTCGATGCGTGCATGCGCACGTCCGACCCGGACATTTTCGCGGTGGGCGATGTCGCGGAGGCTGCGAAGGGCCCCGGCGGTCTCTGGCCCGTCGCCGTCGATCAGGGCCGCGCCGCGGTGGCGGCGATGCTGGGCAGCGAGACGAGCGCCGCGGAACCGCGGATCGTGCTCCAGCTCAAGTCCGACGGCATCGACCTCCGGAGCTTCGGCACACTCGATCCAGTCCCTGACGGGTGCGAGGTGCTGACGGCGACTGGCGGCATCGTCTGGTGGCGACTGGTGCTGCGCGGTGGCACCGTCCTTGGCGCCGTGTTCGTCGGACCGCCTGGTTCGTCGAAAGAGCTGACCAAGATGCTGCAGGCCGGCGCGGACCTCACCGAGTTCGTGCCGGCGCTGCGGCAGGGCGAGCTCGCGCTGCATCCGCAGGAGATCGCGCTCGCGGCCTAGCGCTTCCCGGCGATCGACAGGAACACGATCACGCCGACGACGATCGCCAGCACGAGCAGCGCCACCTTCCACGGGCTCTTGGGATATTCGCCGCGCACGGCGCCGGTGACGCCGTTCATGACGCACTGGAACGCCCGCGCGCCGTACGTGTACTGCAGCAGCCACACGGGCGCGAGGATGTGCTTGAACGTCTGGGCCGACCAGTCGCTGCGCACGCCGAGGTTGCGATAGGTATCGCCGGGGACCCGCGCCGCGCACATCGCCTGACTTCGCGTTCATCGCGTCGCGTGCGCGCTGCGCGGCGCCGACGAGGTCGAGCTGATAGCGCTCGACGACCCAGCCTGCGACGAAGCCGGGCGCGTACGGCTTCAGCTCTTTGGTCGGAAACGGCTCGATGGCGCGAACGAGCTCCGGATGCACGCCCACCGAGGCGCACACCAGATCGTCGTCGAAGAAGTGGTCGAGCGAGCCCGCGGCGGGCTCCCAGCGAACGTGCTGGACCTGTCGCATCTGCGGCTTGCCATTCACGAGCACGGTCTCTTGCGTGTAGTAGTAATGGCCGGCCTCCGCGGTCCAGTCGGCGTGCACCTGCGCGTCGAAGGTCCAGTACGGCAGGTAGACGCCCTTCACCGTATCGGTGAGCGCGCGGCGCTTCAACGCATTGGGCGCGAGCCAGAGCTTGCCGTACCACGCGCGAATGTTGTCGCGCGCCTGCTGCTCGCTCACC
>CAVQFQ010000023.1:0-38364 GCA_963711835.1 uncultured delta proteobacterium
ATTTCATCCGATAGGGTGTTCGTTTTTCCGCTACAGATAATTTCCTCCCCATCTCGATTGGTTCAATTTCTATGCGAAGGGTAGCCCCTAATGCCTCCGCCACCCGACGGATCATGCTCAAAGAGTGCCCTTCATAGGCCGGGGATTCGAGTCGGCTGATCTGCTGTTGGGTGGTGCCTACCTTCCGGGCTAATTCTTTCTGGGAAAGCCCTGATTGTTGGCGGAGCGCAGCTAACCGCAGGGCCACCTCCCAGGCCCGGCCGGCCTTTTTAAACCGCTCGGCAAAATCCTGATCCTGCAACTGCTTTTCCAGATAATTATCAAAGTTGGTTTTTCTTTTCATACCTGTTTCCGGCTTCCCATTCATTTTTCCTTTTTACAGCCACAATAATATCTCTTTTAGGGACACCCCAGCCCTTGCTTCGGATTCCATGGACAAGAATTATTCGCCTGCCTGCAGCGAAGAAATAAATAATCCGGGTATTCAACTTGCCCACATGGCGAAGCTCGAACATATCTTTGCCCAGCGGTTTGGATAACGGGGGCCGATGGCAATCCCGGTTTCGCAGTTTGGTTATCCCGGCCATCACCGAGGCAAAGTCATCCGGGTCCGTCATCCTGAGGGATTCCAGAATTTCCCGGACAGGACAGCGTCCTGAGATAGTTTCAAAAAATTCTATACTGAATTCCATGAAATATCAACATCAATTTTGATGTGATAATCGGTACTTCTTGATTTCGCTGACTTGGGGTCTCTCCAAAATCTAAAGCAAAGCCACGACATAGTCTACCGCAGCCTGCCGCCTAAGTTTTGGCCTGGTATCTTCGAGGGACCGGCCAGTCCGCTACCCTTCAGGACCAGTGGCCCTTCAGGACCAGATTGTGGACCTCGTTGTAAAGGGGGTGGTCCCGGTTGGCCTGGTAGTAAAGGCGGTTGCCGTCCCGCCTGGGCTTCAGCAGGTTCAGGTAGACCAGCTTCTTCAATTCCTGCTGCACGGCTCCGGCCACCCTTTTGCATAGACATTCTATTTAAATTCACCGGCCCATAACCGTTCAATAAACTGGGGCCAGGGTATCACCTCAATATTTTTTGCCGGCCGGCGAGGCTGTTTTTCCAGGCAGACGATACAGCATTTTTTTACCGGTCCGTCTTCCAGAAGGGCTTGCAGCCCGCCGATATCGCCTTCGTGGACGCGGGAGGAGCCTTTAATTTCTATCGCCAGCTCCTTGTCCCCGAGGAGGAAGTCAACCTCACGGCCGGTTGAAGTCCGCCAGAAAGTAATGGGCCAATCGGGATTTCGGTAGGCCTGATACGCTTTTAATTCCATCAAAATATAGTGTTCAAAAGCTTTGCTGAATTCCGGACTTCCGATTTTGGGTTGGCGTCTGGCCAGATAGTTGGCTACCCCCACGTCGAACAAATAAAACTTTTCGGTGGTGATCATTCGCCGGTTTTTCGATTTCTTCCAGGGTGGTATTCTGAATCCCAGATAGGTATCTTCCAGGATGTCGAAATAAGTCCGTATGACTTTATGCGAAACGCCTGTTTCTCTGGCGATGTTGACGTAATTGATGAGCTCGCTGGAAGTGATCGCCGCCACCCGCATGAATTCACTGAAGGCCGGGATGTTTTGGGTGAGCGCTTCCGCGACCACCTCTTCTTTCAAATAATCGGCCAGATAAGAGCGTAAATCTTCAATCGGGTCGGGGGAGAGGTAGTGGGGCGGGAGCAGCCCGGAAAACATAACGCGTTCCAGGTTAAACCCGGTTACCTCCATATAGGACAGAGGGGTCAGGGTTCTACGCCAGGCTCGGCCTCCCAGGAGATTGGCATGTCCGCGCCGTAGTTTACGGGCACTGGAACCGGTCAATAAAAAAGAAAGGGTTGTGTTCTCAATCAGCCAGTGGACTTCATCCAGGAGGGCCGGGGCTTTTTGGACTTCATCGATAACCACCAGTCCCCGGTGATTCTGATAGCGTTCTCGGAGCAGCGCCGGGCGGGAGATGTATTCCGCAAAAACATCGGTCTTCAGCAAATCAATAATCTCGGCCCCGACCAGGTGGTGGGTGATCCAATAGGTTTTGCCGACCTTGCGAGGGCCCCAAAGGAAAGCGGACTTCCCGGGGGGCAGGTTAAGCTCAAACAGTCTGTTTTTAATTTTCATAATAATAGAAATTTATCCGAATAATTTTTCCTGGTAAAGAAAATTATCTACTCCACAGACTCAGACGGCGCCAACGTTTCCATATCCGCCTCCAGTCACATTTGCCTTGATAAAACTCGTTTCCGGCGAATTTCCCGACCAGTTCGGGCACGGGAATTGGGGTTAAGCTAACAGCTCAGAGCTGACAGCTCATACTCTTTAGAGGGTATCAAAAACAGGATCATTAAAGCTTCTCAGGACAGGTGCCTGAAAAGCCGGCTACTTAAGAAATTAAAAAGGCCCTGCCCTTGAGTATAAGGCAGGGCCTCTAAGTTTCATTCATCCTCCCGAAATTGAGGTTAGACAAAGAAGAAAAGGAAAATATTCCGGGCTTCTTGAATTTAGACTGGAGCCGGCGATGGGATTCGAACCCGCGACCTGCTGATTACGAATCAGCTGCTCTACCCCTGAGCTACGCCGGCCCGGAAGGAATAATTCCACAGATGGCCCGGATTGTCAATAAAGAGATGGAATAATTACCGGTTGGAGGTAAGAAGTTTGAGGCCCAAAAATTATATAGAATCGGGCGGCCTTCTTAATCTATAATACCGAATCACAGGGTATTGAAGCCTACTCTCGGTAATAAGCCGACCAAGGAGGAGGACTATGGACCACGGAAACCGGACCCCGCAATACGGGCTGGAACATCATGGGATAAAAAACGCCGGTAACATCTATTGGAATTTAACCACCCCCGAGCTCTATGAAGAGGTGGTCCGCCGCCGAGAAGGCGTCATCGCCCATTTAGGGCCGATTGTGGTCAGGACCGGCCATCATACCGGCCGCTCACCAAATGACAAAAGGATCGTCCGGGAAAAATCGACCACCGACAAGATCTGGTGGAGTCCGGTAAACGTTCCTATGGAAGCCGGAAAAGTTTGAGGTGCTCAATTTCAGGCTGCTGGCCTATCTCCAGGGAAAGGATATTTTTGTCCAGGATTGCTATGCCGGGGCAGACCCCAAATACCAGGTACCGATCCGAATTATTACCGAAAGCGCCTGGCATAATCTCTTTTCCCGGAATATGTTTGTCCAGATCAAAGAACCCGACACCTATGCCCAGCATGTCCCCAAATTTACCATCATCAATGTCCCCCAATTCCATGCCGATCCGGAAATGGACGGGACCAATTCGGAGTCCTTTATCATCGTCAACTTCGGAAAGAGCTTGATTCTGATCGGAGGCACCAGCTATGCCGGTGAGATCAAAAAATCCGTCTTTACCGTCTTCAATTATCTCTACCCCCAGGAAAAGGTCCTCTCCATGCACTGTTCGGCCAATGTGGGGGAAGAAGGGGACGTGGCCGTCTTTTTCGGTCTGTCCGGGACCGGTAAGACCACCCTTTCGGCCGATCCGGATCGTTACCTGATCGGGGACGATGAACACGGCTGGAGTGACAAAGGGATCTTTAACTTTGAAGGAGGTTGTTATGCCAAAGTCATTCGGCTTTCCCTGGAAGCCGAACCCGACATTTATGAGTGCACCCGAAGGTTCGGAACGATTCTGGAAAATGTCGCCATCGATCAGGAAACGCGCCGTATCGATTTAAACGACGGCTCCTTGACGGAAAATACCCGGGCCGCCTATCCCATCAGCCATATCCAGAAGGCCCTCCGTTCCGGGGTGGCCGAGCATCCCCGGAATATTATTATGCTGACCTATGATGCCTTCGGGGTTTTGCCCCCGATCGCCAAGTTGACTCAGGAACAGGCCATGTATCAGTTTCTGTCGGGTTATACCGCCAAAGTGGCCGGAACCGAAAAAGGACTGGGCCAGGAACCCCAGGCCACCTTCAGCACCTGTTTCGGAGCCCCTTTTATGGCCCTGCCCCCGACGGTCTATGCCGGTCTTCTCGGGGACCGGATTAAAGAACATCAGGTAAAATGCTGGCTGGTCAATACCGGTCTTACCGGCGGACCTTTCGGAGTCGGCCAACGGATCAAAATCGCCTATACCCGGGCCATGATCCATCAAGCCTTAAAGGGAGGGTTGGATGATGTGCCTATGGAATTGGATCCCATTTTCCATCTTCGGGTCCCGGTCAATTGCGCCGGGGTTCCCAAGGAAATCCTGGCAACCCGATCCACCTGGAAAAAGCCCGGGGAATACGACCGAAAGCCAGGGAGCTGGCGGCCCGTTTTCGGGAAAACTTCAAACAGTATGCCTCCAAGGTTTCGGCCAAGGTCCGGAAGGCCGGACCCCCTGAAACCTAACCAAAAATATTTAAATTTTTGGTTAGAAACTCGAAATCCGAATATCGAAATCCGAAACAAATTCAAATGACCAAATCTTAAAATTTAAAAGTCTTGTTTGGTCATTTAAATTTTGGACCTTCGTGCTTGTTTCGGATTTCGTGCTTCGAATTTCGGATTTAAAGATTATGTCGGTCCCAATGTTAGAAAAAAATTTAAAGCCCCGCTAAAAAAAGAGCTTAGGGCTGCAGCAATTCGCCGATTCGCCGCACCAGGGCCTGGGTATCGACCGGTTTCTGGAAAAAATCATCGGCCAGGGTTTCCATTCCGCCGCGCAAGGTATAGGTGGTCGTGGTGATATGGTCCCCCACGGCCGTCAGCAAAATGATCGGAATCTCCCCTAAGACCGGGTCTTTCTTAAGCTCGTTGCAGACTGCGTAGCCGTCCTTATCCGGCATCATGACGTCCAGGACGATCAGATCCGGTCTTTCCTGCCGGGCCTTATCCATTCCCTCCAGTCCGCCATAGGCCGGTATGGGGGCAAACCCCCTGGCCTCCAGCATCATGCTGACGGTTTCCACCAGATCGGGGTCGTCATCGACGATTAAAATCCTTTTCTTGTCCATAAAAACTCCTTTCGTTCATCTCGCATTGCGCTAGGCCCCATGCCCGTTCAGATTCCCGCGGCCTTTAAAATATCCGGCACCACCTCTTCCTTACCGATGGCCATAATATGGACCCCGTCGCAGATCTTTTCCTCTTTAATCTGCCGGATCATCCGGCCGGTGATTTCAATGCCTTTGGCCAGGGCCTGTCCCTTGGGGGCCCCGGCCATTTCATCAATCAGGTTTTGGGGAACAAAAACGCCCGGGACGTTTTTGTTCATGTACTGGGCCATCCGGGCCGAGGTCAGCAGGATGACCCCGGCCAGAATCTTGACCGGGAATTGCCGGGCATACTTCATGAAGCGGGCAAATTTATCCAGATCATATACGGCCTGGGTCTGGATGAACTCGGCCCCGGCCTCGATCTTTTTTTCGAATTTGATGAGTTGCGGTTCCAGAGGGTTGGCCTCCGGGGTGACGATGGCGCCGGCACAAAATTCTACGGCGCCGTCCAGATCGCTCCCGCCCAGGTCCCTGCCCTTTTCCAGGCTGCGGATCGTGGCCAGCAACTGGCTGGAGTCGAGGTCGAAAACCGCTTTGGCGGTTTTATGGTCCCCGACGACAATGGAGTCGCCGGTCAAACAGAGGACATTCGTGATGCCCCGTTGATAGGCGAAAAGGAGATCGGCCTGCAGGGCCAGGCGGTTACGATCCCGGCAGGTCATCTGCAGGATGGGTTCCCCGCCCCTTTCCTTGACGACCAGGGCCGCCCCGAGCGAAGGAAAACGCATCACCGAACTCTGGTGGTCGGTCAG
The DNA here is from genome assembly GCA_963711835.1 of uncultured delta proteobacterium. GTDB lineage: Bacteria > Desulfobacterota > RBG-13-43-22 > RBG-13-43-22 > RBG-13-43-22 > CAVQFQ01. Next base: position 5,818 of record CAVQFQ010000023.1, read on the forward strand.
GTTAAGGGCATCCACCTTGTCCTTCAAGAGGTCAATGTGATGAATCATCTTGTCCAAATTGGTACCCTTAGGAGGGCCGACCTCACTGGTAATGACGAACTTACCGGATTGCAGGGTCTGACGAAAAGGGTGAGCCATGACCTTAACTCCTTTCTCCCAAGGGGACAAAATATTTTCCGGGCTTGGGTTCTTTTTGATGATTGCGCGGACCCTGGTAACGCTTCATCAGATGTAATTGACCCAGCTCTTCCAGGCGGCGGTGGATCAAGGTCCAGGCACAGTCCTTCTGGGGATCGATTTCACACTTGCCGTTGTTGGTGCCGCCGCAGGGGCCGTTGACCATCCCCTTGTGACAGGAAGTCACCGGGCAGATGCCTCCGGTTTGGCCCAGGACGCATTCCCCGCACTGGGTACAGATTTCGTCAAACTGCCCCAGTCCCTTTTCCTTGCCGATAAACAGGGTATCCAGGGCCGGTATGACCGGCAGGACCAGCTGACGGGCTACGGTTTGAACTCCGAAGGCACAGGTCATGATCAGCAGGGCGTTGGCCTGGCTGATCTGGGGGCTGAATTCCTTCAGGGCCTCTTCGGTCAGGTTGTCACAGGCCACCGGCAAGATCAGGGTTCCGGTCACCATTTTCCCCTTTTTGGAGAGCTTGTCCTTCATCTCCCTGACCTCGGGTTCTCCCCCGGTTCGGCAGAGGGTCACACAGGTTCCGCAGCCGATGATAAAAATCCTGCCCAGGCCCTCTAAAAGCTGATCAATCTCTGCTTCGGTTTTTTGACGTGTAATAGACCGGATCATGGCACTCTCCTATTTTTTTTCCAGGTCACAGCGGAGACATCTGCGGGCCTCCTGATGGGCCTGGGATTCCTCTAAGCCTCGTTCGACTTCCCGAAAATCTTTGATGCGCACCCCGGGGTCCTCCAGGGTGATTTTGATCCTGGGCCTGGCCGGGATGGATTCCTCTTCCAGGGCCAGGAGCGACTCTTCCTTCATCTCGGTTTTTTCATCCGGCAGTTGAACCGGCCCCTGCACGCCCTGAAGGAACTGGTCGATGGAGACGGCGGCCCTGCGTCCCGACCCGATAGCCCGGATGACAAAGGTCGGACCGGTGGTAAAGTCCCCGCCGGCAAAGATGCCCGGGATATTGGTGCTGAGGGTATTGTCATTGATCTCCAGGGTTCCCCAGAGGGCCCTTTCCAGTTGGCTGTCCTCGGAGAGGAAAGAGAGGTCCGGGGCCTGACCGATGGAAATGATGACCGTATCGGCCTCCACGGTCCGGGTGATATCCGGATCGAAGGTCGGTTTGAAACGGCCTTCGGAATCAAAAACCGCCAGGCAGCGCCTGAAGGTGATACCGGTGATCTTTCTTTCCTCCTGAAGGATCTGAACCGGGCCCCAGGAAGGATGAATGATGATCCCCTCCTCGATGGCCTCGTGAATTTCTTTTTCCCAGGCCGGCATCTCCTGGCGGGCCTCCAGGCAGTAAAGCAGGACCTCCTCCGCCCCCAAGCGCAAGGCGGTCCGAGCCACATCGATGGCCACGTTGCCGCCTCCGACGACCACGGCCTTGCCCTTCAGTTCAGGGGCCTGGCCGGTCTTGGCCTGGCTTAAGAATTGGAGACCGTAATAAAGCCCTTCCAGGTCTTCTTCTTCTCCAGGTACGCCGATGCGCTTGCTGGACTGGGCCCCGGCGGCAATAAAGATGGCGCTATAGCCTTCCTTTTTCAGGTCATTAACCGTATGCCGGGCATTGATGGGGGAATTGTAGCGGATTTCCACCCCGCAGCTTTCAATGTAGTCGATTTCCTTCTGGATAATCTCCCGGGGAAGGCGGAATTCCGGAACCGTAATCCCTAACATCCCTCCGGCAACCGACTGGGCTTCGAACACCGTTACCGGGTAGCCTGATTTGGCCAGGAAATAAGCACAGGTCAGGCCGGCCGGCCCGGCGCCCACAATGGCCACCTTTTGCCTTTGGGTTTTGCTAAAGGGTTGCCGGGCCGTCTGGAGATGGTCAAAATACCAATCGGCCGCAAACCGTTTCAGGGATCGGATAGCCACCGGCTCATCCAATTCCCCCCGGCGGCATTTGAATTCGCAGGGATGGATGCAGATACGGCCGCAGACCGCCGGAAACGGGTTCTTTTCCCGGATGATCTCTACCGCCTGTTCATACTTGCCCATGGCGATGGCCGCCACATAGTTGGGCACGTCGATCCCGGCCGGGCAGGTGTGCTGGCAGGCCGAGATGACCATGGCATCGCAGGTAGCGGCCGGGCAGCGCTTTTCCCGGATATGGGCCTCGTATTCGTCCCGAAAATACTGGATGGTCGTCAGGACCGGGTTGGCGCAGGATTGGCCCAGTCCGCAGAGGGAGGAGGCCTTGACGGCCTGGCCTACAGTCAGAAGCGTCTCAATATCCCCTTCCCGTCCTTCACCCCGGGTGATCCGGGTCAGGATCTTGAGCATCTGGGTGGTGCCCAGGCGGCAGGGGCTGCATTTGCCGCAGGATTCATCCTGGGTAAAGGAGAGAAAATAGCGGGCAATATCCACCATGCAGGTATTTTCATCCATGACGATCATGCCCCCGGAACCCATCATGGAGCCCACGCGGCGCAGGGAGTCATAATCAATAGGCAGATCCAGGAAGCGGGCCGGGATGCATCCGCCCGAAGGTCCCCCCATCTGAACGGCTTTAAATTTCCGGCCTTTGGGAACTCCGCCGCCGATATCAAAGATGACCTCCCGCAAGGTCGTCCCCATGGGGACTTCCACCAGACCGGTATTATTGATCCGGCCGGTTACGGAAAAAATTTTGGTCCCTTTGCTCTTTTCCGTTCCCAGGCCGGCGTACCATTCCCAGCCCTTTAAAATGATGGTCCGGATATTGGCAAAGGTTTCCACGTTGTTGATGGAGGTGGGTTGGCCTCTAAGCCCGGCCTGGGCCGGATAGGGCGGCCGGATTCGAGGCATGCCTCGCCGTCCTTCGACCGAGGCAATCAGGGCGGTTTCCTCTCCGCAGACAAAGGCCCCGGCCCCTTCCTTGATTTGAATAGCGAAGTCAAAGCCGGATCCAAGAATATTTTTTCCCAGAAGCCCCGCTTCCGTAGCCCGGCCGATGGCAATCTTGAGGTGCTTGGTGGCAATGGGATATTCGGCCCGGACATAGATAATCCCTTCGGCGGCCCCGATGGCGTACCCGGCAATGGCCATCCCCTCGATAACGGAATGGGGATTCCCCTCCAGGACGCTGCGGTCCATAAAGGCCCCCGGATCCCCTTCATCGGCGTTACAGATGATGTATTTGGCCTTCCCGGGATTTTGACGGGCCGTTCTCCATTTGACCCCGGTGGGAAAGCCGGCTCCCCCCCGGCCCCGGAGGCCTGATTTTTCAACGGTCTCGATCACCTCCTCCGGGGTCATGAAGGCCAGGACCTTGCTCAGGGCCCCGTAGCCCTGGTAGGTAATGTAATCCTCGAGGGAGGTCGGATCGATCCGGCCGTTCTCCCCGAGAACCAGACGTTTTTGTTTTTGGTAAAAGGGGACTTCATGGCTGTAAATGTAGGGTTTGCCGCTTACCGGATCCTTGTAAAGCAGGCGCCCGATGATATTCTTTTTCTCCACCGTTTCGGAAACGATCTCCGGGACATCCTCCGGGGTGATTTGCTGATAAAATATCTCCTGGGGGGCAACGACCAGTAAGGGGGCCCGCTCACAGAACCCGTGGCAGCCGGTCTTCTTGATGGCCACCTGCCGGCCGAGTTTCCTGGCTTCGATTTCCCGAAGCAGGGCCTCATAGACTTCCCCGCTGCCGTAAGCGCTGCACCCGGGACCATCACACAGATAGATGGTGGTCTGCTGAGGATCCTGGAGGTCCAGTAAGGACTGATGCCACTGATGTAACTGTTCAAAATTTTTAACGCGCTCCATGCTCAGCCTTTCTGATCCGATAGCTTTTTGTTCCAAGCCATCGACTATGAGCGGTATTTGTTAAGAATCGTTTCAATGCGTTTCGGGGTCATCTTGCCGAAATAGGTTTGATTTACCACCATAACTGGTGATAAGGCGCAGGCCCCCAGTCAGGCCACCGTTTCCAGGGTGAAAGAGTAATCCGGCGCGGTTTCTCCCTCTTCCAAGTCCAGATCTTTTTGCACCACCCGCAAAACGCCTCGGCCGCCCCGGACGTGGCAGGCTGTTCCACGACAGACCTTGACCACGGTTTTTCCCCTGGGATGGGTGTAAAACTGGGAATAAAAGGTGACCACCCCCTGGACTTGACTGGGAGTCACCCCCAAGGCTTCGGCGATTTGAGGCACCACCTCTTCAGGGAGATAACCAAGGCGCTCCTGAACCTGCTGCAGGAGAGGGATTAAGGCCTCTTTGTTTCTGCCAAAGGTCTGCAAGATGTCCTGGATATCTGGGCTGGTCATTCGAACGCTCCTATTTTATGGATTTTCACCGGACAGATCTTATGAAGAGACCCTTTGCTGCTGGGATCCCAAAAGGCCTCCAACAGGCCGGGAATCTTTAACTCGGGATAAGGCAGGGGAAGAAAAACAACCCCGGGCAACACCTGGTCTTCAATAAGGGCCGATACCTGCAGGCTGCCCCGCCGGGAACAAATTTCGACCGGATCCCCGGACCGTATCTCCAACCGTTGGGCATCGTCCAGAGAGAGGGTTAGTTTAGGCGGGGGGGTTACGGACTTCAAACGCCGGTCTTTCCAGGTGCGGGTACCGGCCCCCAAATGCAGAACCAGGCTGCCCCAGATAAGCAGGAAAGGATAATCCGGATCCTGGGCCAATCTTTCTAATTGTATCTTGGGAATGAGAAAAGGAAACGGTTTGCCTGTCGGCTGGAAGGGCGGGAGGAAAACAGGTCCCTTGGATAACCGGTCTGGATTGATCTGATTATAACTCGGGACCAGCCCCTGGATTTCCCTGAAGAGTTCAGCCGGGGCATAGGCAGCCTGAGGGACCCCGAAGGCCTGGAAAAGGGAATGAAAGATTTCCCCATCGGCTTTGGCTTCTCCCGGGGGAGGAATCGCCTGTTGCAAGGCCTGGACCCGTCGTTCCAGGCTGGTAAAGGTCCCCTCTTTTTCTGCGAAAGCGGCTGTTGGAAGGACCACCTGGGCCTTTTGGGCCGTTTCGGATAAAAAAAGATCCTGAACGACTAAAAAGTCCAGACGGTCCAAGGCCCCTTCAACCCAATTTCGATCCGGGTAGGTCCCCAGAGGGTCTTCGCCGGCCAGGTATAATCCCTTCAATTCCCCCTGTTGGGCCGAGGCCATCATTTCCAGGGCCGACAAACCCGGCCCTGGAGGGACTGGGACACCCCAGGTTTCCTCAAATTTTTTAACGGCCTGAAAGTCGGTCAGGTTATGATAGCCCGGGAGATAATCCGGCAAGACCCCCATATCCCAGGCCCCCTGGGCATTGCTTTCCTTCAAAATAGGATAAAGGCCGCTCCCGGGTTTTCCCCATTGCCCGGTGAGGAGCATTAAATTCATTAGGCCCATCACCAGGGCCGTGGCCTGCAATTGCTGGTTCACCCCGGAGCCCAGGACCAGGGCCACCCCCCTGGCTGAAGCAAACCCTTCAGCAGCCCTACGGACTTCCTGGGAAGACAAACCGATAGTCTTCCTTAAGGATTTCAGGTCCTGTTTTAGGAAGGACTCCTTCCATTCCAGGAATCCTTCCGTTTGGGAATAAACAAACCCCTGGTTCCAGAGGTTCTCACTAAGCAGATGGGCGATCAGGAGTTGGATCAGGGCCAGATCCGAACCCGGCTGAATTTGGAGCCAGAGGTCGGCCCGGGTGGCCAGCTTGGTCTTCCTGGGATCCACAACCGTCAGCTTAGCCCCTTTCTGGGCTACCGCCCTTTTGACCATATAGCCTAAGACCGGGCTGCTTTCCGTGGGATTGCCCCCCATGACCCAGATCAAATCGGCCTCCAAAAGCCGGTGGAGCGGGGCCATGGCCCCGGCCTGCCCCCAGACCTTGGCCATCACAGTCATGATCGGGGCCATTGATAACCGGGATCCGTTGTCCACATGAGGGGTCTTTAGTCCAGCCCGAGCCAGCTTTTGGAAAAGGTAAAGCTCCTCATTAGTTAAATGAGGACTGGCCAGACAACCGATCCGATCCGATCCCCATTCCTTCTGTATTCGACTGAACCCCTCCTTTACCGTGCTTAGGGCCTCTTCCCAGGAGGCCTTCTCCAGGGTTCCGTTCCTCCGAATCAGGGGATAGAGCAGGCGATCCGGACTATGGACATAATTAAATCCGAAATGTCCTTTGACACAGAGAACCGGGCCCTTCTCGCCGTCGTTGGCCGGCGTGACTCGTATAATCCGATCGGAGTGGGTTTCCAGGACCAGGGAACAGCCGCAGCCGCAGTGCGAACAGACCGTTACCGTCCGGGTTGGGATGGCCCCCTGGTGAAACAACTGGGTTTCGGTCAGGGCCCCGGTGGGACAGAGGGAGAGGCAGGTCCCGCAAAAAGTACAGGCCGACTGCTCCAAGGGGACGTTTTGAAAGGTGGCCGGACGGGCCTTAAAGCCCCGGTTAATATAGTCCAAAACCCCTTCCACCACCAGCTCCTGGTCGCCCCGGATGCATTTCCCGCAGAGGATGCACTTGCTCATATCCCGCTTAAAGAAAGGATTACTATCATAGGTCGGGAAGTACTGGGGCATGGGATCCAGAAGAATCGCCCCCAATCCCAGTTCAGCGGCCACGCTTCTGAGCTGGCAGCGGTTCCCCTTGTCGCAAACAATGCAGGATTCAGGATGACTGGCCAACATGAGCCCAATGACGGCCCGGCGGCTCTCCAGGACCCGAGGGGAATGGGTCTTAAGTATCATCCCGGGAGCAATGGTCGTTACGCAGGAGGGCAACAGGACACCCCGGCTCTCTTCTTCCACCAGACAGATCCGGCAGGCCCCGGCCGCCGGAAGATGCGGGTCATGGCAAAGGGTTGGGATAGGGATTCCCAGATCCTGGGCCAACTCCAGGATAGTCATTCCGGCCTTACCACTTACAGTCTGCTCGTTGATCTGTACGGTTACGCTACTCACGGCATTCCCCTTTGTTAATCGAGTTTGCGATTCCCGCCGGCCGCCAGCCTTTCCCAGGCGTTTCGGACAGCCAACAGTAATTCTTCGGGACCGAAGGTCTTAACATGGTAGTAATAAATCGGATTTTGACGGATTCGGGCTTCCAGCTCCGGTGTATTTTCTCTGGCCGTGACAATAATCAGCAAAGAAGGATCCACCCCTTTTAGGATGGATATGGCTTCATAGGCCTTCATTTCCGGCATCTCCGCCGCCATGATCAAGATTTCGACTTTTTCCTGTTGGACGATCTGGATAGCCTGGATGCTTCTGGCGGCGGTAAAAATCTGGAATCCTTCTTCTCCCAGGGTCCTTGACCAATGGGAAAGGAATTGGGCATCCGGATCAGCGATCAAAATTGTCCCTGGTTTTTCCATGGCAGCCTTCAATAAGAGCAAAGGGCATACCAGGAGGCGCCTCATCCTTAATGGGTTAATTTTACTGTTGATCAGGTAAATGGAGGGAAAGGCTGGGAGGATACGGCTGTTACAAAATGCCTCAGGTGTGTAGTTTCACCTCACCTTTACAAGCGGTATTTTTTGATCTTTTCCAGGAGGGTCTTGCGATTGATGCCCAGCAGTTCAGCGGCCTGGGAACGATTGCCCTGGGTCTTTTTTAAAACCTGTCCGATGTACTCTTTTTCCAACTCCTGCAGGGTGGCCACCTTTTCCTCGGATAGGGGAAGGTCTTGATGCTTCCGTTGGATAAACCAGGGGATGTCCTCCGGCCTGAGGATCGGCCCATCCTCCAATATGACGATGCGCTCGATTAAATGCTTCAGCTCCCGGACGTTGCCCGGCCAGTCATATTCCATCAGCAGTTCCAGGGCCTCCGGGGAAATCCCCTGGATCGTTTTTTTATTTTTTTTGCTGAATTGGCGGAGAAAATAATCGACCAGCAGGGGGATGTCTTCCCTTCTTTCCTTAAGGGACGGCAAGTGGATGGGAACCACGCTCAGGCGGTAGAAGAGATCCTCACGGAAGAGTCCCTGCCGGATGGCCTGGCGAAGATCCTGGTTGGTGGAGGCGATGATGCGGATATCGACCTTGATTTTCTTCTCACTGCCGACCTTGATGAATTCCCTCTCCTGGATAACCCGCAATAATTTGGCCTGGATGTTCAAGCTGAGGTTGGAGATTTCGTCAAAGAAAAAGGTCCCTCCGTTGGCCAGTTCCAAAAAGCCGTGTTTGGTCTGAATGGCCCCGGTGAAGGAACCCTTGACATGGCCGAAGAGCTCGCTCTCCATCAAGGTCTCCACCAGAGCCGAGCAGTCTACAGCCACGAACTCTTTGTCCCCCCGGAGGCTGTGTTGCTGGATGGCCCGGGCCACCAGTTCCTTGCCGGTGCCGCTGAAACCATAAATCAGGACCGTGCTGTCGGTGGGGGCCACTTTCTCAATGGTCTGAAAGATCTTTTGCATGGCCCGGCTCTTGCCGATCAGCGGGTCGAGACCGCCTTTCAGTTCCATCTGCTTTCTCAAGAGATGGTTCTCCCAGAGGAGCTGCCTGTGTTCCAGGGCTTTGCGGATGGCCAGCTTCAACTGGTCCGGGCTGAACGGCTTGGTCAGGTAATCAAAGGCCCCCTGCTTAATGGATTGAACGGCTGTTCCAATTTCAGGGTAGCCGGTAATCATGATGATTTCAAGCGCACCGCGGACTTCCGATTCGGTAATAGTTCTCAAAACCTCCAGGCCGTCCATATCCGGCATCTTGATATCCAGAAGCACCAGGCTGTAGGCGTTCTGGGCTACTTCTTCCAGGGCCTCCCGGCCGGTGGCCACGGCCTTGACCAGAAAGCCTTCTTTGATCAAGACCCGACTGATGCCTTCCCGGATGACCGCCTCATCATCCACCACCAGGATTCGGATATCGGGACTCTTCCTAAGCTCCTGCATGCGGACTTATTCCATTCCCGGCACTTCGAAAGCCTGCTCAATGGCCTTAACCGCTGTGGATAAATCGGAGGCCCTGATGACGCAGGAACAAGTGGAGATTGAGGTACTGATGGCCATGATATTGATGTTGCGCAAATTCAGGGCCGCGAAAAAAGAGCCGGCAATCCCGGGACGCTCCCGGAAATGGGGGCCGAAGATCGAAACCACCGCAATATCCGGATTGGATGTGAGATTTAAAAATTGGATTTGGGGTTTCAGTTCATTTAAAACCGCCAGGGCCTCATCGGCGGCCGAACGGGAGATACAGAGGATGACCTGGCTTTCTCCGCGCTGGCTCAAGCAGTGCATGATGAACTCCACGTTGAGGCCCCGACGACCCAGGGATTGAAAAATCAAACCGGCGACACCCGGCCGGTCGGGGATGTTTTCAATACTGACCAGGCTTAAATCGGTGTGCTCGATGATTCCACCCAGTTTGATCTTTTTCATTTTTTTCCTTTTGGCGCTTGTTCCAGCCGCTATCCGCTACCAGCTCAACACTCTGAACTCTTAATATCGTTCAAAGGTTTTGGCACTGGTGTAGCATGGCCTGACTTGGGGACCGGGATCAGGCTGCCGGCGTTTTGGCGGACAATCCTTCAAATCGAGACCCCCGGTCCCTTTCCATCGGGTATCAGAAACATAATACCACAACCTTTGGACGATACCGAACTCTTAGATTTGCCCCATCAGGAGCCGGCGGGTGCGCTGCAGGCGTTTGGCAATGATGATGCACAAATTCCGCATCACTTTAAAGCCCAGCGCCGGATGTTGCGTTAGGACTTGGTTGAACGCTTTTCGCTCGAACGATAAGACCCGGGTTTTTTCCAGGCAGATGGCCGTGGCGCTAAGCTGATACGGTTCAACCAGGGCTGACCAGCCGAAGGGGCTGCCTTTTTTTTTAATTATTTCAAAGGTGACCTCCAGACCTTCGGACAGGGCTGTTTTCACGGCCACTACCCCTCGATCCAGCAGATAGACCCTTTCGCCCAGGGTATCCTGATAAAAGATGATCGACCCGGTAGGAAAGGTTTCGGCCTCGGCCAGTGGAGTTAAGAGTTCCAGATCGTGGGAGGATATCTTGTTAAACAATTCACTCTGTTTGACTGGGCTAAGAACCATGGCTATCCCTTTCTGTTGGAATGGATGGAATCAGGACCTTAAAGCAGGTGCCCCGGTCCGGATGACTTTCCACCTGAATGTACCCCAAATGGGCCTCGACCAGACGCTTGACAATAGGCAATCCCAAACCGGTTCCGATGATCTGCCGGGTTTTCTCATTTTTTACCCGGAAAAAGCGATCAAAGATCCTCGGAAGATCCTGGGGGGATATGCCTATGCCGGTGTCTGAAACCTGGATGAGGAGGTATTCCGCTTCAGGGCTTAGGGAAACCTGAATAGACCCTCCTTCCGGCGTATATTTGACGGCGTTATGAACCAGGTTGGTCAAAATTTCCTCCATGGCCTGGGGATCGGCATGGACCAAGGGTAGGGGCGAACCGGCTTTTAGGGACAGCTTCTGATTTCTGGCCTCTGCCTGCGGTTTGAACAGGTCAAGGGTCCTTTCAACCAGGGGCAGAAGCTGGAGCGGCTCTTTTTGTTGAAACTGAATCCCGGCCTCGATCTGGGAAATATCCAAAAGATTGCGGATGAGTTCCAGGAGACCGGACACCCTCTCCTTGGATCGACCCAGGAGTTCTTTCTGCTTGGGGCTGACTTCCCCGGCCAGTCCCTCCAGGATAACCGAGATCTGCTGCGAAATAGCGGACAAAGGGGCCCTGAGCTCATGGGAAACCATGGCCACAAACTCGCTTTTCATCTGATCCAGGGCCTTCAGGTAGCTGATATCCTGGAGCACGGTCACCGACCCCAGCATCTCTTCGGAATCTCCCCGGACCGCGGCGGTATGGGCCCGCAAATAAACCGGATCGTTTTGTCCTAAAGAAAATTCCTGGGAAATCACCGAAGGGCTTTCTCCCTGAGTTAAGACCTGGCCGATGGCCTCGGAAAGGAGTTTTAATTCAGAAGAGTCGGGCAAGGGCTTACCCAGGAGATCCAGGGGCGGCAACCTGAGTAAATGGATCGAAGCCGGATTATGGAGGACGATGTTTTGGTCCCGGTCGGTTACCAGCACCCCGCTGGCCATGCAGTGAATGATGGTCTGAATCCGTCCTTTCTCCGTGGCGATGTCTTTAAGGCTTTTTGCCTGTTCTTGGCGCAACCGCTCGGCTTCGATCTGGAGGGCCCTTTTCTCTAAGGCTCGACGGACAACCAAACGGAGCTGATCCGGTGTGAAGGGCTTGGTAATAATGTCATAGGCCCCGCGCTTCATGGCCTCCACAGCCAGTTCCACGGTGGCATGTCCGGTGATGATGAGTACGATTTGATCGGGGGAAAGAGCCTGAACCTTTTCCAGAACATCCATGCCGTTCATGACGGGCATCATGATGTCCAGCAGGACCAGATCAAACGGTTTTTTCTGTAAGAGTTCCCAGGCCTGGGCCCCATTTTCTACCAAGGTGATTTGATATTTTTCCCTGGAAAGGATGCGCTGGATCCCGTCTCGAATTACTTTTTCGTCATCAGCCAAAAGTAAGGAATAGTCTGAACCCATTTATGAAAAAACCTCTTTTTATTCCATTGATCTCATTTTTTTAGGACCAGCGGTTATGGGCTTTGGCGGATAAACTAACTGATCCCCAGCAGGGCTGACTCCTTGGCCTCTTTCTGGGAGGAAGGACCTTCCAGCGGCAGGTGGATGAGGAAGGTAGTTCCTTGACCTACCTGGCTTTGGACTTCAATGGTTCCCCCGTGTTCTTGGATGATCCCGTAGACCGTACTCAACCCCAACCCGGTTCCTTTCCCGACCTCTTTGGTGGTAAAGAAGGGGTCGAAGATCCGGGAAAGGATTTCAGGAGGGATTCCAGCCCCGGTATCGCTGAGTTCCAAGGCGATTTTATCGTCGCCGGGAAGAGTGTAGGTGCGCAAGGTCAAGGTTCCGTTACCGCCCATGGCATCAGCGGCGTTGGTCATTAAATTGATAATGACCTGATTCAACTGCCCGGGATCGGTGATGATTTCAGGCAGCCCGGGATCCAGCTCCTCCACCACGTGGATATTATGGAACAGGGCTTGTTTTCCCAAGAGGCTGACGGTCTGCTTTACCGATTGATTGGGGTTCCAGGGAACCCAGCGATGCTGGGTCTGGCGGCTGAATTCGAGCAGCTCCTTGACGATCTCCTTGCAGCGCATGGTTTGTTCAACAATCTGAGCCAGGTCGTCCCACCGGGAATCTTCCCGGCCTGTTTCTTCCAATAGCATATTGGCGTAGATGAGGATTCCACCCAGGGGGTTATTGATTTCATGGGCCACTCCGGCCGCCAATTTACCCAGCGAGGCCATCTTCTCCGAATGCAGCAGCTTGAGATGGGTTTCTTCCAGCTCCTTTTGCAAACGGATTCGTTCTCGAAGATCCGTAAAAATCCCCACACTGGCAATTTCCTGCCCGTTTTCATCATAGATTAAGGCTGCGGAAAGATTGGCGGGAAAGGATTCCCCCAGCTTGGTAACCAGGGTGACCTGGGTGCCGCCCAATTTTCCCGGGGGGCCATAATCACTGCTGCGAAGCCGGCGCATGATATCTTTGGCCAGGCCCTCCGGGTAAATCTGGGTGATATGGAATTGTTCCAAAGCCACTTCGGCAGTGTAACCCAGCAAGCGTTCCGCCCCCTGATTAAAGACGATTATTTTCCCTTTCATATCAGCGGCGATAATGCCGTCCACGGAACTGATAATGATGTTTTTCAGAAAATTATTGGTTTTTCGGAGTTCGTTTTCAAAACGGATCCGTTCAGAAAGATCCCGCAGGTAAGCATAGGTCTTGAGTTGCCCTTCAATCGCGGCCAGGGCCAGACAAATCTCCACTTCCCGGGGGATACGGGAGGCACTGATAATTTTAAACTGGGTGCAGACTTTACGGTTTTCATTGGATTTCAGGCGCATCTGGGTCGGCAGAGCCAAAAGAAATTCCCGATCTTCTTCGGAGAGTAAGGACCGGAAATCCAAGCCGATCAGTTGGTCCTTGGAGAAACCGGTAATATCGGAAGCCAGGGAATTGGCGAATTCGATCCGGTAATTCTGGTCAAAAACCAGGATGCCGTCGTTGCCCATTTCAATTATTTTCTGAAGGGCCTGGTGAACGTCCAGCAACCGCCTTTCCATGGACTTATAGGCCGAGATATCCCGGAGCAGGGCATAAATCTGATTTCGTTCAAAAAGGCTGGGGCTGGAAAACAGGGTCAGTTCCGCATCCTTGATTTCCTGCTGGGGAGTCAGCAGTTTAACCTCGGAAGAGACCTTGAGTTTCGATTTCAGAATCGGGGGCTGGAGCATGTCCCGGAGGATAGGCTGGTCCTGAGGAGTGAAAAGAGAAAAAATATCCTGGTGAATCAAGTTGGGCAGGGAGGTGCCGGTAATGAGGGCCGCCTGTTCATTGGCCCAATTGATTTTCATGTCGGAGCCTAAAATCACCAGCCCCTCTCCGCCGATCTGGCCCATGGTCTGGAGGGTTTCCTCTAGATAGACCAGGCGCTGCTCAGGGGACAGCGAGGGCTGGTTCACCAGATGAGAGGGACTGCCAGCTTCGTTCATCAATAGAACTCCCTACCACACCGAGAAGGTCTAAGAAGAGTTGCCAGATAAACCGGAAGACAAAAAGAGAGCCTATCTTATCAGAAAAATAGCCCCAGTCAATTCAATACCGGAAGGTGACCGCCTTTTTAACGGGAGGATCATAAACCCGGGGCTCCTATTTTTTACCAGCCGACCTGGTCTTTTTTCGACATGGCCGCCGCCAATCGGTCCTGGATATCAATGATCGTTAAAGATGGAAACCCGTTGTCCCGGCCTGATAAGCCCAATGGCTTCCCTGGCCTTGGATCGCTTCCCCATGTAATTATCGGCTGAACCCCTGACGCCCATGGAATTCTCTTGAGGAAGCGGTCCGGCGCTTCGGAAAAGGATCGGCTTTGGGATATACATTCCGGGGAAAGGATGGTACAATACCAGCCGGTTTTGAAAAGGATTGGGGTCGGGAAGGAGGAAGTAATGCCGGAACTGCGCAAGGATCCTGTTGTCGGACGGTGGGTCATCATATCGACGGAACGGGCCAGAAGGCCTCATGATTTCGCCCCGGAAGAGGAGACGGTGAAGGGGGGATTCTGCCCCTTTGACCCGGGCAATGAAAAAGTCACCCCGCCCGAAATCATCGCTTATCGTCAACCGGGCACCCAGCCCGACAGCGAGGGCTGGACCCTCCGGGTAGTGGCCAACAAATTCCCCGCCCTGGTTATTGAAGGGACCTTAAGTAAGGTCGGGGAAGGGCTCTACGACAAAATGAACGGCATCGGGGCCCATGAGGTTATTATTGAAACCCCCCATCACGAGGAAACCCTTTCCACCATGGCGGTGGACCGTTTTGCCGATGTCCTCCGGGCCTACCGGGATCGTATCATCGATCTCTCCCGAGACCCTCGTTTTCGCTATATCTTAATTTTCAAGAACCAGGGCCGCTCCGCCGGCGCTTCCCTGGAGCACAGCCATTCCCAACTGATCGCCCTGCCCGTCATACCGGAGATTGCTTCCGAGGAACTGAACGGTTCCAAAAGATATTACAGTTACCGGGACCGGTGCGTCTATTGTGATATTGTCCGCCAGGAATTGGAGGCCAAGGTCAGGGTCATAACCGAAAACCAGGATTTTTTGGTTTGCGCTCCCTATGCCCCCCGCTCCCCCTTTGAAGTCTGGATCATTCCCAAAGAACATAACGCCGTCTATACCGAACTGGAAGAGGCCAAATTCCCCTCGCTGGCCCGAATTTTTTCCGAAACCTTGAAAAGGCTGGACAAGGCCCTGGATTCCAGGCCTTACAATTTTATGCTCCATACTTCCCCCCTGAAGGAAAACCACCAGGATTATTATCACTGGCATTTCGAAATCGTCCCCAAACTGACCCGCATTGCCGGTTTTGAATGGGGATCGGGATTTTATATCAATCCCACGCCTCCCGAGGAAGCGGCCCGGTTTTTAAGAGAGGTTAATCTGGAGGAGTAACTATGAAGATTCTGTTTGTTACATCCGAAATCAGTCCTTTTTCACGGGCCGGCGGCTTAGCTGATATTTCTCAGGCCCTGCCTGTCACTCTGGCTAAAATGGGCCATGAATTGCTTATTGTTTCTCCCAAATACCGACAAGTCCAGAACTTTAAGTCTTCTCTGAAACTGCTCGATACCGTCCTGGAGGTACCGATTTCCTGGATGAAAAAGCCCGCTCAGATTTATCAGGCCGACCTGGCGGAGGGGGTGGAGGTTTACTTCATCTCTCGCGATGAACTCTACAACCGCGAGGATTTATACGGGAATGAGTACGGCGATTACCAGGATAATGCCGAGCGGTTTATTTTTTTCTCCCGGGCTACCCTGGAGTTATGCCGGGCCTTGCATCTTTCCCCGGATATTATTCATTGTAATGACTGGCAAACCGGCCTCATCCCGGTTTACCTGAAAACCCTTTATGCTCAGGACCCGGAGTTTAAATCCGCCGCCTCGCTCTTTACGATTCATAACCTGGGCTATCAGGGTCTTTTCTGGCACTATGATCTCCACCTGACCGGTCTGGGCTGGGAACTGTTCACCCCCCAGGCCTTGGAATTTTTTGGAAAAATCAATCTAATGAAAGGAGGGATCTTTTTTGCCGATCTTTTGAACACCGTCAGCCCCACCTATCGAAAGGAGATCCTTTCGCCTGAAAACGGTTTCGGATTGGAAGGCGTCTTACGCACACGGGAAAAGGATTTATACGCCGTTCTGAACGGGGTCGATTACAACATCTGGGACCCGGCCCGGGATCCCCTTCTTCCGGCGCCCTACAGCGCCGACAAGCCGGAAAATAAAAAGGCCGCCAAGTCTCATCTCCAGGATTTATTCCACCTGAAAAAAAAGTCGGAAGTCTCTTTGGTGGCCATCATCTCCCGCCTTTTGGACCGCAAAGGACTGGATCTGGTAAGTCAAATCTTCCCGCGCCTGATGGAGCTGGAGGTGGAGATCATTCTGATGGGCCAGGGGGTGGATCACTATCAAAGTTGGGCCTTGGAAATGAGCCGAAAGTACCCCGGTCTGGTCGGGGTCGAAATGGGCTATAACGATTCCCTGGCCCATAAGATACAGGCCGGAGCCGATATCCTGCTCATGCCTTCCCGGTATGAACCCTGCGGCCTGGATCAATTGCATGCCTTGAAGTACGGCACGATTCCGATCGTCCGGGCCGTAGGAGGCTTGGATGATACGGTCGAGGACTACCATGCCGAGACCGATCAGGGAACGGGCTTTAAATTTAAGGAATATGAAGTTGAAAAATTATGGCAGGCCATCCAGAGGGCCTTGGCGGTTTACCGGGACAAACCCCGCTGGCTTCGTTTGGTTCAAAGGGCCATGACCCAGGATTTTTCCTGGAATAAGTCGGCTTCCCAATACCTGGCCCTGTATCAAAAAGCCCTGGAAAAAAAGAGAAGGACCTAACTTGTGGCCAAAGAGATTGAGCTTTTAAAAAAGGTTATTCGGCTGGCCAACTCGAACATCGGTTTTGACGACCGCCTCCGGGGTATTATGGATCTCCTGGTCCGTCGAGAAGAATGGGAAAAAGGTCTTTTATTTATCAAGGCCTCGGAAGAGGGACCTTTATCCCTGAAGGTGGCCAGTCCCCGGGACCCGGCCGGGGAACAGCAGCCGGTGATCCTGCCTAAAACCCCTTTGGATGCCTGCTGCCAGCGCGGGCAAACCGTTTTCATAGGCCGCTTGAATCGAAAAGAACACAAGGCCTTGCTGAAAATCCCTCTCTTCAAGGGCTATCTGTCCCTGATCGCCCTGCCCATCCAGGACGATACCGTCATTTATGGGATCGTTTGTTTGTTGTCGCGCCAAACCTTGAGCCTCGATCCCCAGGAGCAGGACCTGCTGGACATGATTTCCCGGGAACTGGCCGGGATCATCCGCAATTCCCAGATCTATACCGAATCCAGGAAACGGATTTCCGAACTGAGCGTTCTCTATCAGGTCGGGAAGGTCATCGGTTCGACTTTGGAATTGGAGGATCTGCTTAAGCGGACCGTGGCCATCATCGCCCAGGTGATTAATGCCAAGGGGGCGGCTCTGCTGATGACGGATAAACATTCCGAGTCCGTTAAGGTGGAATCCGAATTTGGAGCCATCCCGGCTTTTATTAAAGAAAAAATCTTAAAGGACATCCGGGACCAAAAAGGCGATTATATCTTTTCGGAGGACCGGACCCAGGCCGGGACCACCTGGGTCCCCCCTTCAGCCGGGGAAGAAGGCTTGAACGAGCCCTCCGGGGATCGGGTCCCCTCCTTTATGTGCATCCCCCTACTTTTCAAGGGTCCTTACCGGGGCCGACTCTGTGTCTACCAGAAGATAACCTTCAGCGGCGGACCGGAGCCGAGATTTACTGAAGATGATCTCTCCATCCTGTCGACCATCGGCAATATCATCGCCAGTTCCTTGGAAAATGCCTTGACCTTTCAGGAAATGGAAACCCTGGCCCGAAACAACGAATGGATGGTCAAAAACCTCTCGACCCTTTATCAGATCGACAGCGCCATGATGACCACCTCTTCTCTCCAGGAACTCTTGCAGATTATTCTGGAGGCCATTACCCTGAAGCAAGGTCTGGGTTTTAGCCGGGCCCTGCTTTTCTTAGTTGACGAGAACGGCCAGACCCTGAAGGCCATGGCCAATTCAGTCCAGAGGGAGGATTCCAAGGCCGCCGGGGATTCAGGCGGCCGGAACCTCGCGGATCCTGACTTAAGCCATTTTCTGACCAATCAAGGCGCCCACCACCGGGAACAGGAGATCCCGACCGATCCCTTCATAAAAGACCTCAAGATCCCGCTTTCCGGGGATGAAGGCATTCTGGCCCGAACGGTTCTGGAGGGGCGCTCTTTCTTCATTACCGACGCCCTTCAGGATCCCCGGACCAATAAGGTCCTGGTCAAACGGTTGGGGACCGAATCCTTCGCCTCGCTGCCTCTCCGGGCCAAGGATAAGGTTATCGGCGTCATTGTCGTGGATAATTTTCTCGACAAGCATCCGATCTCCGAAGAGGATCTGCGCCTTTTGGAAATGCTGGCCCATCAGGCCGGTCTGGCCATTGAGAACACCCGTCTATACGCCTTTATTGAAAAGACCAATCAGGAATTGAAAGCCGCCCGGGAACAGCTCCTGGAATCGGAAAAATTGGTCGCCCTGGGGGAAATGGCCGCCGGCATGGCCCATGAGATTAGAAATCCCCTGGTTTCGATCGGCGGTTTCGTCCGCCGCCTTTATAAAAGATTTCAGGGGGACCAGCAGGTTGAAACCTATTTCGAGGTCATCATCAGTGAAGTGGAACGGCTGGAAAAAACCCTCAACGAGATCATGGATTTTTCCCATGATCCGAGGGGAAAATACCGAGAAGAGGAGTTCAACCCAATTGTGGAAGGGGCCCTGGAATTGATTCAAAGGGAATTGGATGAGGCCCAGGTGGTAGTCCAGAAGGAACTGGGCAAAATACCCCGGGTTTTTTGCGATGAAGGTCAAATGCGCCATGTTTTTTATAACCTCTTTCTCAACTCTTCCCAAGCCATGACCCAGGGTGGTTTATTGGTGATCCGGACTTACACCGAGAAAGGCCCGGAACACGCCTGGGCGGTCTGTGAGGTAAGGGACACCGGCGGCGGAATCCCTCCGGAATTACTGCATAATATTTTTAACCCCTTTTTTACCACGAAAGCCAACGGCTCAGGTTTGGGCCTTCCGATTGTTCATAAAATCGTCACCCGTCACGACGGAGAAGTCGAAATCGACAACCGGCCCGGTGAAGGCGTGGCCTTCATTATAAAGTTGCCCCTGGCTAAAAATTCCCAGCAGCCTTTTTGAAAAGGACCATTCTGGGGGGAGGAGGAACATGAAACGCATTCTAATCGCTGACGATGAAGAGGCCTTACAAAGGCTTTACCAGGAGGAATTTGAAGAAGACGGCTATGAGGTGATCTTGGCCGGCAATGGGAAGGAGGTCCTTTCCCGCCTGGAAGATCCCGATCATCTCCCGGATTTAATTATTATGGATATCCGGATGCCCGAGATGAACGGCATTGATACCCTCCGGTTTATTAAAGAAAAATATCCCCGGATCCCCGTCATTCTCTGCTCGGCCTATAGCGAATTTAAACAGGATTTTTCGGTCTGGGCTTCCGATGATTATGTGGTTAAATCGTCGGACCTGACCGAACTCAAGGAAGTGGTCAAGAAACATTTAAGAGACTGATCAGCTTTCAGCCATCATCAAACATCTTAAAAAATAATGGGTTAAGCTGACTGCTGAACGCTCCCTTCGTAAATCGGAAATTTCCGGATGGGCACTCAGGGGCTTCCCGGTCTCAAGGGATCGGCCCGATCCTGCAGAAGGGTCAGAAAAGACTGGGCCGAAGGGGAAAGGGCCCTCTTTTTTAGATAGACGATATCCACGTTCAAGAAAAGAGGGCCTTCCATCAGGGGCCGGGTTTTCAAGGCCCCCTTCTTTAATTCTTCCTTAACCGCCGACTCAACCACAAAAGAAATCCCTTTCCCGGCCTCCACTAATTCCTTTATAAAATCCACATTGCCGGCTTCGGTCAGGATAGAGGGTTTGATCCGGGCTTCCCGGTATTTATCCAAAATGAGTTCCCGGGTTCCGGACCCTTTTTCACGAATAATCAGGGGCTGCTGGGCCAGATCCTTTAAAGAAATCCGGCGCAGACGGGTTAAGGGATGGCTCCGCCCCAGGATCAAAAGCAGGTTCTCCCGGGTAAAGGCCAGGACTTGTAAGGGGGGCGGATAGGAGGACTTGGCAATCAGCCCCAATTCATTTTTCTGTACGATCAGGCTGTTGGAGATTTCCGCCGAACTGCCTTCGTTGAGAATGACATGAATCCCCGGGTGCTTTTCCTGGAAGGCTGAAATCAAGGCCGGCATCATGTGCTTGGCATAAGTTTTGGTGGTCCCGACCTTCAGGACGCCGGTTTCCAAATCCTTCAGCTCCCAGATCGACCTCTCGGCCTGGGCGGCCCAATCAAAGATCTTCCGGGCATAACCGAAAAGGACCTGGCCGGCCTCGGTCAGTTCGATTCGTTTCCCGTGACGATGAAAAAGCTTCAGATTGAAATAGTCTTCCAACTGCCGGACCTGCATCGTCACCGCCGGCTGGGACAAAAGGAGTTCTTCGGCTGCCGCGGAAAAACTTTGCTTCTTTCCGGAAATATAAAATAATTTCAATTGATTCAAATTCATCCAAATCTGTCCGATTATAAATTTTATTTATAGTAACATAAAATCATTTGTCTTGACAAGCCCCCTGCTAATAACCAACAATAGGAGCGTTAGCGTTCATCCGAAGAAGGGCGTAAAAATTTCCGGAATGGCTTTCTCCCAGGCCTTCCTTAGCCGGTCGATTCTCCCGGTCGGTCCGAAACCGCCCCCACTCTTTACAAGCTATTTGGTCTGACTCCTATTACCCTTAAGAGAAAGGAGGTAGGTTTTTTACCAGAATGGAAACCAGGGTTTTTTGCTCTTAACCTTTTTTTAAACGAAGGAGAAGCAAGATGACCGACACCAAATTGAAGTTTCCCGATCCGCATCAAATACCCACCATCCCCGGCACCGAAGGTTGGGAACGTATGTATCCTTATCATTATCAATTTACCACCGACGACCCGGAGCGCACGGCCTACGAAAAAAGCATGTTCTGGTTTAATGACGGGCTTCACTATCCGGAACCGATGTACCCTTTTGACATCATCTGGGATGAAGCCTGGTTTCTGGCCCTTTCTCAGAACAACACCCGGGTTTTTATCGTTCCCCCGGCCCTCGGGGTGGATCACCGTATTATCAACGGCAACATCTACATCACCCCGGTTCCGGTGGCCGATCCGAGTACGATCCCGGCGCGGGTCGAACTCTTCATGAAACGGGCCGGGTATTATTATCAGAACTGGGATCGCCTCCATGATCAATGGGAAAAGAAGATGCGGGAGGTGATTGAAAAGTTAGCGGCCATCGAAATAGCCGATCTCCCGGAAATGGAAGAAGAATCAGTGGTTACGGAGGGTTTGGGGATCAGCAGCGGTTACAAGCTTCTGAAAAAATACGACGATCTGATCGATCTGGGCATCCTGGCCTGGCAGTATCATTTTGAATTTCTAAACCTGGGCTACGCCGCTTACGTGGTTTTCCTGGATTTCTGCCAGAAGGCCTTTCCGGATATTCCGATTCAACGGGTCACCCAAATGGTCTCCGGTGTGGATGTCATCATGTACCAGCCGGATGAAGAGTTAAAGAAACTGGCCAAGCAGGCCGTAGAATTGAATTTAACCGAACTCATCCTGCAGCCTCTAAAGATCGATCAGCTCTGGCCCAAACTGCAGGCTACCGAGGCCGGCTTAAAATGGACCGCCGCCTTTGATAAGGCCAAATACCCCTGGTTCTACATCTCCACCGGGACCGGCTGGTACCACCACGACTCCTGCTGGCTGGATGACCTCAATGTCCCTCTGGATTCCATCCGCATTTATATCGGCACCCTGAAAAAGGGCGGAACCATTGAACGGCCCCTGGCTGATGTGCGGGAAGAACGGGACAAGATCACCACCGAGTACCGCAAGCTCCTGAAAACCGATGAAGACCGGGCCACCTTTGATCAGCTCCTGGGAACCTCCAAGACCGTTTTTCCTTATGTGGAAAACCACCTCTTTTATGTCGAGCACTGGTTCCACAGCATCTTCTGGAACAAGATGCGCCAGGTCTCCCAGATCATGGTGAATCACGGTTTTATTAAAGACATTGAAGATATCTGGTATCTCTCCCGCAGCGAAATCAAAGAGGCCCTCTGGGATCTGGTAACCGGCTGGGCCACGGGCACCAAGGCTCGGGGACCCCTCCATTGGCCCAAGGAAATCGCCTGGCGGAAAGGGGTCATGGAAAAATTCCGGCAATGGACCCCTCCCCCGGCTGTTGGGACGGCCCCGGAAGTCATTAACGAACCCTTTACCATTGTCCTCTGGGGGGTCACCTCGGAGAGCATGGCCAACTGGGCCAAGGCCAAAGAAGTGGGTGACTTGAGCACCCTGACCGAGCTGAAAGGCTTCCCCGGATCTCCGGGATCAGTTGAAGGTCCGGCCCGGGTCTGCCGCAGCGTCAAGGAAATCGATCAGCTCCAGGAAGGGGAAATCCTGGTGGCCCCCACCACTTCGCCCAGTTGGGCCCCGGCCTTCCAGAAGATCAAGGCCTGCATCACCGACGTGGGCGGCGTCATGTGCCACGCGGCCATCGTCTGCCGTGAATACGGCGTGCCGGCCATTGTCGGAACCGGGGTCGGCACCCAGGCCATCAAGACCGGGGATTACCTCGTCGTGGATGGCGGTACCGGTTTGATTAAAATCAGGAGGTAGTTCATGTCCGACGAAGGCAGACTGCCTTACATCTTCAATTTGAATGAATGTGATCTTACTTCTCTGCCTTATGTGGGCGGGAAGAATGCCAGCCTGGGTGAAATGATCCGGGCTGGCCTTCCCGTGCCCCCCGGGTTTGCCGTAACCACCGAGGCCTATAGAAAATTTATAAGTCAAAATAGACTTAGAAAACCCATTAACGACCTGATGCGGGACTTGAATCCCCGGGATATTGAACAGGTGAACGCCACCAGCCAATCCATCCGGCAGATGATCGAAGAGGCCCCTATCTCGGAAGGCATTGCCGTGGTCATTGAGGATGCCTACAACCGACTCTGGAGGTCCCTGCAGATGCCCCTGGTGCCGGTAGCGGTTCGGTCCAGCGCTACGGCCGAGGACCTCCCCGGGGCCAGTTTCGCCGGCCAGCAGGAAACCTACCTGTTTGTCCGTACCGCCGATGAGGTCATCGACAAGGTCAGAAAATGCTGGTCCTCCCTGTTTACCCCCCGGGCCATCACCTACCGGATCCGGCAAGGCTTCGACCATGAAAAGGTCCTGATCAGTGTGGGCGTGCAAAAGATGGTCAATTCCTTTACCGCCGGAGTCATGTTTACCCTGAATCCGGCCACCGGGGATGTTTCGGTCATCGTCATCGATGCCAACTGGGGTGTGGGCGAGTCGGTGGTCAGCGGGGTGGTGACCCCGGACCAGTTTGTGGTGGATAAGATTAATCTGGAGATCCTCAAAAAGACCATTTCCCGAAAAGACGTCTATTTCACCACCAGTCCCGAACGGAACAAACTGGTGGAGATGGAAGTCGAAGAGGAACGTAAGGAAGTCCAATCGGTCATCGACAAGGACATTAAGGAACTGGCCCGGTTCGGCAAGTTGATCGAGGCCCATTACGGGAAGGCCATGGACATCGAATGGGCTATTGATAAGGACCTGCCGGCCGGCGGCAATGTGCGCATCCTGCAGTCCCGCCCGGAAACGGTCTGGAGCCAGAAAAAGGTGGAACCGGTGGTTCAACCCAAGGCCTCGGCCCTGGAACATATCGTAGCCGGGATGCTGCAGGGAAAGAAGTTCTAACAGGATAAAAAAGCGATACTGGATACTCGATACTGGATTCTGGATAAGCACGAGAGGGTCTATAAATATTTTTGGTTAGGCTGTTATCCAGCATCCAGTATCCAGTATCAACCATCATAATCCAAAACAATTAAACCCAAGGAGGAAACAGCAGAATTATGAAAGATTTACGCGATTTTATTGCCGTCTGTGAGCCTGAGGGATTGGTCCACCGGGTCAAAGCAGAGGTAGACTGGAACCTGGAATTGTCTCACATCGCCAAACTGAACGAAGAAAAACTTGGTCCGGCCCTGCTGTTTGAAAACGTGAAGGGCTATACCAGCCCGGTCATAACCAGCGTCTGTACCACCACCCAGCGACTGGCGGTGCTCATGCGCATGCCCAAGGAAACCAGCCTGGTGGGGCTGATGGAGCAGTGGGTCAAGGTGGGCGACAACCTGCTCCCGCCGGTCTGGGTGGAGCGGGACAAGGCCCCCTGCAAGGAAAACATCATGAAGGGAAAGGACATCGACCTGTTCAAATTCCCGGTGCCCAAGTGGTATCCCAAGGATGGAGGCCGCTTTATCGGCACGGCCCATTACATCATCAGCAAGGACCCGGATTCCGGCTGGATTAACCTGGGGACCTACCGCTCCCAGTTGCTGGAAAAGGACAAGATCGGCACCCAGTTCATCAAGGGCAAACACGCCGACATCATGCTCAAGAAATACCAGGCTTTGAAAAAGCCCATGCCGGTGGCCTCGGTCATCGGGGGCGATCCCCTGCTGTTTATTCTGGGGGCGGCCAGGCTTTCAGCCTTCACCTCCGAATACGATGTAGCCGGGGCCATTGTCGGCTCCCCCATCGAGGTGGTCAAGGGGGAGACGGTCGACCTGCCCATCCCGGCCTATGCCGAGATCGTTATTGAGGGATTGGTGGACGCGGAAAAATTTCTCCCCGAAGGCCCCTTCGGGGAATACACCGGCTACTATTCCGGAGTGGGCACGGACCCCCGGAATTATATTGATGTCCAATGCGTCACCTTTCGAAACAACCCTATTCTCTGGGGGACCACGGTCGGCCGGGCCGTGACCGACACCCACATGACCATGGCCCTCTCCTATGGGGCAACCCTCTGGCAGCAGTTGACCGCCATGAAGATCCCGGGCATCAAATCGGTTTATTGCCCTCCGGAAGGCTCGGGCCGGTTTCTGGCCATTATCTCCATGAAGCAGATGTATCCGGGGCACGCCGACCAGGTCTTGACCGCGGCCATCTCCACCGAAATGGGGGCCTACGGATTGAAGACCGTCATCGTAGTGGACGACGACATCGACGCCTGGGACATCCCCCGGGTCCTGTATGCCCTGAGCTTCCGCTTTCAACCCAACCGCAGCCAGGTCATCAAGCGCGGCAGATCCACGCCTTTGGACCCCTCCCTGCCCATCGATGCCCGGGATATCACCGGCCGGCTGCTCTTGGACGCCACCATTCCCTATGATTGGAAGGAGAAACCGATTCCGATCGCCCTGGATCCGGACATCGTCAAACAGGTTCAGGGCCGCTGGAAGGAATTGGGGTTCTAACCGCCTGAACCGTAGTCGGCATCCTCCTCATTTTTCCCTGGCCCCTCTCTTTCCTTTGGCAGGAAAGGGAGGGGCCAGGGGGGAGTTTCAGCTTCGCGGGTGTCCGCCGCGGGCCGGGGGTTTAATACGAAAACAAAAACGAATAATGAATATCGAACGCCGAATGGTGAATTACGAAGTAAGAAACTTCATCATTCATTATTCCTTGTTCGGCGTTCGATATTCGTTTTAATTCTTAATGGAGGTCCCTTTTGAAACCCATACGCTACACGCAGGAAATGGTCGATGAATATACTCGTGACGGGTACTGGACCAATGAAACTTTTTATGATTTTTATGATCGCAATGTGCGGGAATTCGGGGACCGCGAGGCCCTGGTGGATTCCAAATACCGCTTGACCTGGGCCCAGGCTAAACGGCTGACCGACGGTATTGCCCAGACCTGGGCCAAAATGGGCCTGGCCAAGGATGCCCGCATCATTATCCAGTCTCCCAATAGTGTCTATGGATTCCTGGCCCGGATTGCCAGCGAGCGGGCCGGCCTGATTTCTCTGACGGTCTATCCCTATTTGCGGGAGCGGGAGTTGGAACACTTCGTGGAACGCACCCAGGCCGAGGCGGTCATCATTTGTTATATTTACCGCAACTTCAATTACCTGGAAATGTATAAGGGATTGCAGGCCCGCTTCCCCTTCCTGAAGCACATCTTTCTTTTTGAGGAGACGGTCCCCCCGGAGGCCCCGGAGAACACCTATTCCCTGATCAAACTGGCGGAGGAATCTCTGGGCAAACCGATCGACGAAGCCCTGCTCAATTCGCGGCGCTTCGATCCCAAGTGGGACGTAGGCCTGCTGACCAGTACCACCGGGACCACCGGTCTGCCCAAGCTGGTCGAATGGCCCCTCGCCCCCCGGGTCTGCACCTCCAAGGGCCGGGTGGATATCTGGAAGCTGAATAGAAACGACATCACCATGGCCATTGCCCCCCATGCCGGCGGAGCAGCCGGAACGCTGACCTACTTTGCCGCCCCTCTGGCCGGGGCCAAAACCGTTATGCTGGAGGAATTCAACCCCGAGGCGGCCCTGGCCCTGATCGAAAAGGAAAAGGCCACGGCCATCGGAGTGGTCCCGACCCACCTGGTCCGGATGCTGGAGGTCGATACATCGAAGTATGACTTGAGCTCCCTGCGTTTCATCCGTTCAGCCGGCGGCTACTTGTCGCCCCAGGTGGCCGAGGAGGCTGAAAAGGCCTTCGGCGCGGCTATCACCAGTGATCTGGGCACTCAGGATGTAGGCTCCGTCTCCGGCTGTTCGGTGGA
The DNA here is from genome assembly GCA_963711835.1 of uncultured delta proteobacterium. GTDB lineage: Bacteria > Desulfobacterota > RBG-13-43-22 > RBG-13-43-22 > RBG-13-43-22 > CAVQFQ01. Next base: position 32,375 of record CAVQFQ010000023.1, read on the forward strand.
TGACTCCAAAGACCTGCGCCGCCGGACGGTGGGGCGGATGCTCCCGGGCAATAAGGTCATCCTTAAAGACGAACAGGGCCAGCCGGTCCCCGATGGAGAACCCGGGATCCTCTGGTTCCGGGGCCCCCATGCCCCGGCCGGTTACTTTCGCGATCCCGAATTGACCGCCACGGTATTTGATAAGGACGGCTGGACCACCACCGGCGACATCGTCAAGTTCGACCAGGGCTGCCTCTGGATCCTGGGCCGGGCCAAAGACATGATCATCCGGGGCGGACAGAACATTTACCCGGCGGAGATTGAAGGCCTGCTGAACGGCCATCCAAAGGTGGCCAGTGTGGCCGTGGTCGGCTACCCCGATAAGGAGATGGGCGAACGGGCCTGCGCCTATGTGGTCCCCAAAGCCGGACAGTCCCTCACCTTTGAAGAGATGAAGGCCTTCCTGAAAGAGAAAAAGATCTCCGCCTATAAACTGCCGGAGCGCCTGGAAGTGGTCTCGGCCCTGCCGACCGTGGGCGACTCCGGCAAGATTGACAAGAAGGTCCTGAAAACGCAGTTGGAAGAACTGGTCAAAGCGGGAACATAATCCGGATACTGGATAAAGACCAAAAACGATACTGGAAAACTACTTAAGACATAATTCAAACAATGGATCTCTTATGTATTATCCAGTCATCCAGTATCGTTTTTGGTCATTATCCAGTATCCAGCATCAGCAAGTTAAATTTTCCATATTAAAAGGCCGATGAGGAAATGGACCCATCCATTCTAATCCTATCCACCCTCGACACCAAATCCGCAGAAACCTTTTATCTCCGCGATCGGATCCAGGCCTTGGGCTGCCGGACCTTGACCATGGATCTCTCCATGGCTGCACCGGCCAAGGAAAAAGCGGACATTTCGCCGGATGAGGTGGCCCGGCAGGGCGGCACCGCGATTGAGACCGTACGCGCCTCCCGCGACCGGACCGCCATTACCAGGGATATGACCCAGGGGGCAATCAAAATCGCCCGAAAGCTGCTGGAGGAAGGGCGGTTGGCCGGTGCCGTCGGCTTGGGCGGCGCCACCCTTTCCATGATTGCCACCACGATCATGCGCTCCCTGCCCTTTGGGGTCCCCAAGTTAATGATTTCCTCTTCTGCGGCCCTGCCCGGCCTTTCAACCCGCTACATCGGCACCGGGGATATCGTCCTCTTTCACACGGTTATTGAACTTTCAGGATTAAGTCCTCACCTCCGTAATGTGCTTAATCGTGCAGCCAGGACTATCTGCGCCATGAGCCAGGAACCTTCTTTTTCTTCCCAATCGGCCAAAGAACCTGGAACCAGACAAATAGCCCTTTCCATGTTCGGGCCCTGTGATAAATGCGCCCATATAATCCAAGAGAGTTTGACGAAAAAGGGATTTCAGGTGATTGGGTTTCATGCCGCCGGTATTTGCGACCGGGCCATGGAAGAGATGATCGGACAGGGATTTTTTGACGGGGTAGTGGACCTGGCGCCGGCCGGGGTGACCGAACAGGTGCTGGGGGGCATGAGGGCCGCCGGGCCCGGCCGAATGGAGGCAGCCGGGAAAATGGGGATCCCGCAGGTAATCGCCCCCAGCGGGGTAAATTTCATGAGCCCCAATCGCAAAAATTACAAACCCGATTATTCCCAACGCCGCAAACACGACCTGGATAAGGACCGCACCTGGCTTCGCTTAAACACCGAGGAATTAAAGCAGGTAGCTCAGGTCATGGCCCAAAAGCTGAATCAGTCCCAGGGCCCGGTATATTTCCTCATCCCCACTCAAGGCTGGTCAACAGCCGATGAACCAGGAAGCGCCGCCTACGATCCGGCGGAGGACCAGATCTTTACGGAAACCTTAAGAAAGCTGTGCAAACCGGAAGTTACCATACAAACGGTCGAAACCTATCTCAATGACGCGGTCTTCGCCCAAGTCGTGGTGGAAACCCTAACCAAAGCCTTCAAATAATGAAACCCTTTTCTTGGTCCGTAAAAAAGGACCGTTTTCTTTTAAAGGCCTCGGGACATCTGATCGGGCAGGATCTATTGATTGCCATCTGGGGAGGCACTCATCCCCACATCGGAGCCGTGGGCTTGGCCGTTCCGCGTCCCAGTTTGCGTAATAAAAGGAAGACCAGTGCCACCTCTTCAGTTTTAGCCTTGCTGGGACACAAGGAGGATGGTACGGTCAAGATGGTTTCGGAGGCCCTCGCTTCAGCCCTGAAAAAAAATGTAGTGGTGACGGCTGGTATTCACTGGGATAATTTAAAGACCGAGGAGATTGAAATCATCGTCTTAATGACGGGGCGGTTGACCGAGAAGATTATTGAAAAAATAATGAGAGTCAGCCATGTCTAACAAAGGATTAATCGTCGGCATCTCCGGGGCCTCGGGAGCCATCTACGGCATCCGGCTCTTGGAGATGTTAAATAAAATAGGGGTTGCTACTCACCTGATCATCACCGGCGCCGCTCAAAAAACCATTCAGTTGGAAACCGATTACACGCTGGATGAGGTAAAGACGCTGGCTACGGTTTGTTATGATCTCGATGATATCGCCGCCCCTGTTTCCAGCGGCTCTTTTAATATGACCAGGGGCATGGTGATATTGCCCTGTTCCATCAAGACCCTCTCGGCCCTGGCCAATTCCTTCAATGTCAACATCCTGATCCGGGCTGCTGATGTGACCCTGAAAGAACGGAGAAAATTGGTGGTGGCCATCCGGGAAACCCCCTTGCATGAGGGGCATCTGGATTTGATGCTTCGCCTGACCCGGATGGGGGCTATTTTATTTCCCCCGGTTCCGGCCTTTTACCATCATCCCAAAACCCTGGAAGATATCATTCATCACAGCCTGGGAAAGATTTTAGATCTCTTTGATTTGGAGGCCCCCTCCTTTAAACGCTGGACCGGAGTGCCTAAATGAAGGGTCGTGGTTCCAAAGCCATCGTAGCCGTACTGGCCACCCTGGATACCAAAGGGGTCGAGGTGGCTTTCTTAAGGGATCGTCTTCGGGAGGCCGGGGTTCAGGTGAGGATAATTGACGCCGGGATCATGGGACCCCCGACCATTCCCCCGGATATCCCCGCCAGCCTTTTGGCTCGAAAAGCGGGGAGCTCCTTATCCGCCATCCGGAGCCTGGGCCACGAGGGTCAGGCTATGGGACGAATGATTCAGGGTGCGGTTCGGGTCGTTCATGACCTTTATCGCCAGGGTGATATCCATGGTCTTATCGGTCTCGGAGGCTCCATGGGTACCTCATTGGGTACGGGTGTTATGAGGACCCTGCCCTTCGGCTTTCCTAAACTGATGGTTTCCACAATGGCCTCTCGCGACACCCGCCCTTTCGTGGGCTCCAAGGATATCCTGATGTACCATTCGGTGGTGGACCTGGTGGGTTTGAACCGTATGACCCGTCAGGTGTTGACCCGTGCTGCTTGGGCCGTGGCGGGAATGGTCCAGGCCAAGGACGTCAATGACCCTTCATCCCGGTCCCCGCTGGTTGCCGTCAGCACCCTGGGTACCACCGAGGCCTGTATCAGACATTTCAAACCGGATCTGGAAAAAGCCGGCTGGGAAATGGCTGTCTTCCATACGGTCGGCTCCGGTGGATTGGCCCTGGAGGAATTGGTCGAAGAGGGTATTGCCCAGGCGGTTATCGAAGTTTCCCTTCATGAATTGGTGGACCACTTGTTTAAAGGCTCTTACGATGCCGGCCCCTATCGCCTGGAAGCCTCCCTGAAAAAAGGGCTTCCCACCCTGTTGATCCCGGGGAACATAGATTTTATTGTCAGCGGCCCCCCGGAAAGCCTGCCATCTCGATATAAAAACCGCCCGATTCATGTACACAACTCAGCCATTTGTGTAGTCCGGACCAATGCTCAGGAAATGAAGCGTCTGGCTTCCTGGCTGGCGGATCGTCTCCGCCTGGCCACCGGACCGGTAGCCTTACTTATTCCCACCCTGGGCTTTTCAGCTTTTGACAGTCCGGGAAAACCGTTTTATGACTTGAGAACCGACCAGGTTTTTACGGACACCATAAAGAAACGGATCCCAAAAAACATCATCGTTAAGGAGATCGCAACCCATATTAATGATCCCCTGTTCGCCTGGGAGGTGTCGGGAATCTTTAACCAACTGATTCGCAGCCACCGTTCATGAGATCTTCACTTTCCGAATGGGTAACCCAGCTTAAGGAAAAAGCCCGTCCCTACTTGATTAAAGGGAGGTCGGACGATTGGGAGCATACGCTGCGGGCCCTGGAATATGGAAAGACCCTTAACCAAGAGGAAGGCGGTGACCCGGAGATAATCCTGACCGCCCTGGTGCTGCATGATATCGGCTGGAGCCGGGTGGCCTTGAACGATTTTTTGGAGGCCCCCATGTTCGAGAAAAAGGACACAAAAAGTGCCCTGAAGCACATGGAGCAGAGCACTCTTCTGGCCCGGGAGATCCTTCAGGAACTCAAATTTCCCAAAGAAAAAATGGGTCCGGTCTTGACCATTATTGCCGATCATGACCGACCGGATCGCCTTCGGGAAATGAAATGGTTGGAGGCCACGCTGGTCTTTGAAGCGGATCGGCTGGATCGTTTCGGGCCGGAAAGCCTCCGGCGTTATGAAAAAATGTTCGGCCGGGAATTTCTCCAGGAAGGCCGCCGCTACCTCCTGGAAGGGGCAAAAGTCTGGTTTCAGACCTCCACGGGAAAAAGGATGGTCCATGAAATATTAGTCCAAGACCCGCCTGTGCTGGAAGATACACGGAAAGAAAAATAGCCTGTGAGTCCCCATGGATGAATTCGTAATAGGTGAATGGAATAGAGGTGATTGATCCGTATGCTCACGGCCGACGAACGGCAAAGGTACGACCGCCAAATCCTGATAAAGGAAATCGGGGAGGAAGGGCAGGAGAAGCTCAAACGGGCCAAAGTGTTGGTGGCCGGTGCCGGCGGCCTTGGATCCCCTATTTGCCTCTATCTGGCCGCGGCCGGGATCGGGATGATCCGTATTGTTGACCATGATACGGTTGATCTCAGCAATCTGAATCGTCAGATATTGCACGGCACTGCAGATATAGGTCGTCCCAAGGTGGATTCGGCCAAGGACAAACTGGCAATCCTGAATGCCGCAGTAAAAATTGAAGCCATTTCAGTGGCTATCACCGAAGACAACATCAATAGCCTTATCAAGGACTGCGATCTCATGGTCGACGCTATGGACAACTTGCCGACACGATATATCTTAAATAAAGCAGCTATTGAAAAAGGCCTTCCCTTTTTTCATGGGGCGGTGCGGGGGCTTGAGGGAAGGGCGATGACTATTATCCCGGGCAAGACGCCGTGTCTGAGGTGTATGTATCACGGCGATGTGCCCCAAGAAAAATTCCCGGTAATCGGGGTCGCACCGGCGGTTATCGGCAGCATCCAGGCCACGGAAGTCATTAAATACCTGGTTGGTATGGGTGACCTTCTAACCGGCAGGTTGTTGATCTATGATGGAATGCGTATGGAATTTAGGGAATTCAAGGTGATGAGAAATCCGCAATGCGAGCATTGTGGTGAAAAAATGAAGAGGAGTTGATGCATGGCCATACAAATTAACCTTCATAAGACACACCGACAATATGCCGGCGGTAAAGAGTCCGTTGATGTGGAGGGCAGGACCGTAGGAGAGTGCCTGAAAGACTTGATTCGCCAGTATCCCCCCTTGGGAAAGGAGGTATTCGGCAAGGATGGTAAACTGAGCGGAATTGTGGAGGTCTATCTTAACGGGGCAACCGCCTATCCGGATGAATTGGCCAAACCCGTGAAGGATGGGGATAAGATTCAATTAGTTTATTTTCTGGCAGGAGGATGAACCTTGTCGTGGTCAAACCCGCCTCACCGTTCTTTAGGTACTTTCCTTTCCGTTCCCCTCCACTGGAAAGGCGAGTGATTTTACCGTAACCGGAAATACCTGACCACCCACCAAGGGCTCTCCGATA
>CAVQFQ010000024.1:0-18459 GCA_963711835.1 uncultured delta proteobacterium
TGCTCTTTGATCTTGGTGAAATAGGGACGGTGCCTCCCCGCAAAATCCTGCGCCTTTCCCACATCTTTATCAGCCACATCCACATGGATCATTTTATCGGGTTTGATCGTCTCCTGCGCCTCTGTCTGGGGAGAGAAAAACTGCTCCGCCTTTTCGGCCCGCCTCATTTCATCGACCAGTTGGAAAACCGGCTCTCCGCTTATACCTGGAATCTCATCGAAAATTTCTCCTCGTCCTTGGATTTATTGACCATCGAAGTCCATCCCGGGTTCCTCAGAAAAGCCCTTTTCCGCTCCTCCCGGGCTTTTAAAAGAGAGCGGCTCGAGGAAGAACCTTTTTCAGGAAACCCTCCATGAAGAGGACTCCTTCAGGGTCAAAGCCGCCTTTTTGGACCATAAGATCCCTTGTCTGGGCTTCAGTCTGGAGGAGAGGTTCCATATCAATATCCTGGAGCCGGAATTGGTGAAATTGGGATTTCCCAAGGGGCCCTGGTTAAGGGACCTAAAGGAAGCCCTATGGAGAGGGGAGAAGGATGCATTTCCAATCCCGGATTCCGGAAGCAGGGCAGGGGGGAAGGCGGGAAAGAACCATTCCCCTGGGGGAGTTGAGAAAAAAGGCAGTCCGGATAACACCCGGGCAAAAGATCAGTTATGTCGTGGACACCCAATTAAACCCAACGACCCACCCCGTCATCAAAAATCTGATTCAGGGCTCGGACCGGCTTTTTATCGAAGCGGCCTTCCTAGAGGAAGACGCGTCAAAAGCCGAAGAAAAACATCACCTAACCGCCAGGCAGGCCGGAAGGCTGGGCCGGGAGGGAGGGGTCAAGGAACTCATTCCCTGCCATTTTTCCCCTAAATACAGCCGGGACCTTAAACGTATCTACCAGGAGGCGATGGCGGCCTTTCAGAGCGATTCCTGAAGCCCGAACAAAGATGTTTTAAATTTTTTTCACATCTTGAAGAAATGGTGTTGGGGGGTCCCCCCAACACCTTATTTTGGAAAGTTAGAGATAAATTCTCAGACTAAAAGATGTAAGAATCTATTGAGTGCCCGTTCCCTTTTTGATTTGGAAAAACCCCGGGACTGGTGGTATAAGGTATTCAAGGAGAAAAATATGGAAGAAGATCACCGCCCCTGGGGTTTCTATCAGGTCCTATCGGACGAACCGGATCATAAGGTAAAAAGAATCGTCGTTTACCCGGGAAAACGTTTAAGCCTCCAGAGGCATCAAAGGCGTTCCGAACATTGGTATATCCTTTTTGGACGGGCCCTGGTCACCAGGGATGAAGATCAACTCGACCTCAAGGCCGGGGAGGCCGTCGATATCCCGAAGGGGGTTCTGCACCGGATTCAAAATCCGGGTTCAAAGGACCTGGCTTTTATCGAGATCCAGACCGGGGACTATTTCGGAGAGGATGATATCGAGCGGCTGGCCGATGACTTCGGCCGGGATTGATGATCTGCCCGGCAACTCAGGATCCTTCAGTAAAAGGCTTCCCTCCATGGTTTTGAATAAACGCATCGGAATTCTGACCGGCGGCGGCGACTGTCCCGGATTAAATGCCCTTATCCGGGCGGTGACCCGGACGGCCATCCTTGGCTACGGCCTGGAGGTAATCGGCATCCAGGATGGCTTCCTTGGCCTTCTGCTCAATAAAGCCCGCCCCTTGTCCGGTGAAGATGTGGCCGGAATTTTGGATCAGGGAGGGACCATCCTGGGGACCTCCAACCGGACCGATCCTTTTCATTTTTCGGATCCGAATCAGCCGAAAGAAAATCCAAGAGATTACTCGGCGGAGGTGATCCGGAATTTCGAAAGGCTTAAATTGGATGCCTTGCTCTGCGCCGGCGGGGACGGCACCCTGGCCATTGCTTCCAAATTAGTGGACCAAGGACTGCCCCTGATCGGCATTCCCAAGACCATTGACAACGATTTGATGGGCACCGATCTCTCTTTCGGTTTTGATACCGCCGTGGCCAACGCCGCCGAAGCCATCGACAAGATCCATTCCACCGCCCAATCCCATCACCGGATCATGGTGGTGGAAACCATGGGACGCTACGCCGGCTGGCTGGCCTTAATGGCCGGTTTGGCCTCCGGGGGCGATGTGATTTTAATCCCGGAAATTCCTTTTGATCTTTCCCGGATAGTCCGTCAGGTTAATAGGCGGACTCAGGTCGGCCACCGCTTCAGCATCATCGTCGTGGCCGAAGGGGCCCGGGCAAAAGGCAGAAAGGCCATGGTCAAAAAAAGGATATTAGGCAGTCCGGATCCTATTCGCCTGGGGGGGATCGGAAACTGGTTGACCGAACGGATCGAGGGAAAAACCGGGATTGAAAGCCGGGTGTCGGTCCTGGGACATCTGCAACGGGGCGGCACCCCGACCGCCTTTGACCGGAATTTTGCCACCCGATTGGGGGTGGTTGCCGTCAGAATGGCAGCCCAAAAAAAATATGGCCGCATGGTAGCCCTTAAGGGCAACCAGATCACATCGGTTCCTCTGGAGACCGTAGGAGGAAAAACCCGCTTCGTCCCATTAGACTCTCCCTGGGTCAAAACCGCCCGGGCCATCGGCATCGGCTTCGGAGACTAATTAATTACGCATCGGAGCAATAAATGTTACCTTTTACCGCAGAGGCGTAAAGGACGCAAATTCGTAACTCCGCGAACTCTGCGCCTCGAACGAGTACGCCCAAGCGGACGAGTGGGCGGTAATAATGATAACCAGCTTCTAAAAGGAAAATAATTCAGCTATGAATACCATAGACCCGGCTTATCTTGAGCCCACCTCGATTATCGACAGCGACCATCCCAGCATAATCGCTTATGCCAGGAAAGCAGCCGACCATAGCCTGGACCCTGTTGAGAAAGCAGTGAAGATCTATTATGCCGTCCGGGACGGCATCCGCTACACCCCTTATTATCCCTTTTACCTCCCGGAGCATTACCGGGCCAGCAATGTCCTCAAGAGCGGGCAGGGTTATTGTGTCTGCAAAGCTTCCCTGCTTTGCGCCCTGGGACGGGCCCTGGAAATTCCCTCCAGGGTGGGTTTCGCAACGGTCCGCAATCATTTGCTTACCCGTCAATTGCAGGAAAGGATGGCCTCGGACCTGTTTGTCTATCATGGCTATGTGGACTTTTACCTGAATGGGATATGGGTCAAGGCCACCCCGGCCTTTAATAAGGAGTTGTGTGAACGACACAAGGTGCAACCCCTGGAATTCAACGGTCTGGAGGATTCCATCTTCCAACCCTTTAATCTTGAAAACAGGAAATTTATGGAGTATGTGGGGTTCTCTGGAACCTATGCCGACATCCCTGTGGACATCATTATCGCCGGTTGGGAAAAGGCCTACGGCAAAGAGAGGGTCCAAAACTGGATTCGCGAGTTCGAACAGGCCGGGGCTGGGAGCTTTTCCGATTTCTATCAGGAAGAGGTTGTTACCTGATTCAAGACACCCGGATTATTCGGTCAAGAAAATGGTAAAGTTCAAGTGCTGAGGGAACTAATAAAGCGAATGCATTTTTTTCAGCGCAAAGACGCGAAGGACGCAAAGAGGAAAAATATCTCTCTTGGCGGGCTCTGCGTCTTGAGCGAATCACGCCATGGGCGTGACGAGCGGGCGGTGATAAAGTGTCTTTAGATGGAGGGATTATGGCAGCAGAAGGACTGATGGAGACCAACTTCCCGAAATTAAACTTGTTCAACCGAGGCAAGGTTAGGGATATTTACGACCTGGGGGAGAATCTTTTGATCGTCGCCAGCGACCGGATTTCAGCCTTCGATGTGATCATGCCTAATCCGATCCCCGGAAAGGGTATCTTGCTGACCCGGATTTCCAAATTTTGGTTTAAGGTTATGGAACCCCTGATTCCCAACCATCTTGTTTCTACCGAGGTCAAGGATTTTCCCAAGGAATGTTGGCTCTACGAAGAAGACCTCAAGGACCGCACCATGCTGGTCAAAAAGACCAAACCCCTGCCGGTGGAATGCATCGTGCGCGGTTATCTATCAGGATCGGGCTGGAAGGATTATCAGGAGACCGGAGAAATCTGCGGAATCAAATTGCCGTCCGGCTTGAAGGAGTCCGACCGTCTGGTTGAGCCCATCTTTACGCCCTCCACGAAGGCCGAACTGGGAACCCATGATGAAAACGTCACCATGAAGGCTGCGGTAAAAATCCTGGGAGCGGATCTGGCCCATTATCTGGCCAACAGCAGCCTGGCTATCTATGAAAAGGCCCGCTTGCTGGGCGAAGAAAAGGGGATCATCATTGCCGATACCAAATTTGAATTCGGGACTTTGAACGGCAAGGTGATCCTGATCGATGAGATCCTGACCCCGGATTCTTCCCGGTTCTGGCCTAAAGATCAGTATAAACCAGGAGGCCCTCAGATGAGTTTCGACAAGCAGTTCTTGCGGGATTATCTGGAGTCCTTTCACTGGGATAAAAAGCCGCCGGCCCCGGAACTGCCCCAGGAGATCATCGCCAAAACCAAAGCCAAGTATGAGGAGGCTTTAAGGATCCTGACCGGATAATAGCTCAAATCTATTTTCAAATATAAGAAAAATTCTATCGAATCCTTGACAGAATCCGTTGGAAATGGTAACTATTCGATTAACGGGACGTAGCGCAGTTTGGTAGCGCACCTGAATGGGGTTCAGGGGGTCGCTGGTTCAAATCCAGTCGTCCCGACCAGTAAAAAATAAAGGGTTAGCCGTATGGGTTAACCCTTTTTCTTTTTTCCTATCCTATCGCCTGATAGAGCGATCCAAGGTTCCTCCCGGGCCAACCTGCTTCCCTGGACCAGAACGATTCTTGGCTAATTAATACTACATGGTGGTATAATTTTAATACGCCGCAGGTATGCTTGACCATACACTACTTGTTTTTTAAGCCCCCCTCTCATCTAAAATAAATATTAATAATCAATAGGTTACAATTATTTTAGGTTGGCATTGTAATTGCTTAATCCTTATTAAGGCCTGTATTTCCATAAGAGAAAATATATTATTACTTATGAAATGAGGGAAAGATGGGGCAAAATTTATCTTTTGGAAAACGTCTGTCCCAAAATGGGATTAGTCGTCGTGATTTTTTAAAGTTTTGCGGCATCATGGCCGCTACCCTGGGGCTGCCGGAATCTTTTGTACCGAAAATAGCCCAGGCCTTAAGCGCCGCGGTCCGGCCGCCTGTTGTCTGGCTTGAATTTCAGGACTGCACGGGCGATACGGAATCTTTCCTCAGGGAGCCGACCATCATCAGCCTGCTGCTGGAAACGGTGTCCCTGGACTACCATGAAACCCTGATGGTGCCTTCAGGCGCCTTGGCGGAACAGTCCCGTATCGATACCATCCAAAATTATCCCGGCCAGTATATCTGTATCGTGGAAGGGTCCATCCCGACCGCCAGTAACGGCGTTTACTGCACTATCGGCGGCCGCTCGGCCCTGTCCATCGCCCAGGAGGTCTGTGGTAACGCCCTTATGACCATTGCCGTGGGCACCTGCGCCTGGGACGGAGGCATCGCCGCAGCCGTTCCCAACCCCACCGGCGCCATGGGCGTCAAGGACGCCCTTCCTGGGCTGACCAATCTCATCAATCTGCCCGGCTGCCCGGTGAATGCCTATAACATTGCGGCGACCCTCGTTTACTATCTTACGAACCAACAATGGCCCCCGACCGACAGTCAGAGGCGCCCCATTTTCGCCTATGGGGAGGAAATCCATGAAGAATGCCCGCGCCATGACCATTACGAAGCAGAACGTTTTGTTCTGGCCTGGGGAGATCAAGGGCACAGGAACGGCTGGTGCCTGTTTAGAATGGGCTGCAAAGGGCCAAGAACGCGAAACAATTGTCATACGGTTAAATGGAACGGAGGCACCAACTGGCCCGTCGGGGCCGGCCATGGCTGCATCGGCTGCGCTACGGCCAAATTTTGGGATACCCTGACGCCTTTTTATCAGGCCCTGCCGGGCGATTAAGAGTAACTTATTGGTATCGTTCAAAAGTTGTGGCATTAAATTTCTGATACCCGATGGAAAGGGACCGGGGGTCTTGATTTCAAGGATTGTCCGCCAAAACGCCGGCAGCCTGAACCCGGGCAGGAAGTTTATAAGGGGTTTAGAAACAGGCCAACACCAAAGCGATTTATCGTCTTGGGTGAATGCCCGGCTTCCAACCAACTTAGAAATTCGGGCCGGGTTGGGGCTACGGATTACCTTTCGGACAACCTTGAAATCAAGACCCCCGGTCCCCAAGTCAGGCAATAATACGCCAGTGTTATAACTTTTGAACGTTACCAAATTATTAAGAAATGAAATAAGGAGCAGTTATGCCGAAAGTTTTTTTACCTTTAATCATGCAGAATCCGCAGGTGACCTCCCAGCGAATCGTCTTGGACCCGATCACCCGCATTGAAGGCCACTTGCGCATTGAGGTTCAGGTGGATAACGGTTACGTCACCGACGCCTGGAGCTCGGGGATGATGTTCAGGGGGCTCGAACTGGTGCTCAAAGGCCGCGACCCCCGCGATGCCTGGCTCTTTGCCCAGCGTATCTGCGGGGTTTGAACGACCGTTCATGCTATCTGCTCCGTGCGGGCAGTTGAAAACGCCTTGGGCATCGTCATACCGGACAACGCCCGGATCCTGCGCAACCTGCTGGAAGGGGCCCAGTTCATCCAGGATCATGTGATCCATTTTTACCATCTCCATGCCCTGGACTGGGTTGATATTGTCAGCGCCCTATCGGCTGACACCAATGCCACCAGCCTGCTGCAACAGTCCGTCTCAAGCTGGCCCAACTCCAGTCCGGCTTATTTTCAAACCGTCAAGAACCGCCTGACAAGCTTTGTCAACAGCGGGCAACTGGGGCTTTTTGCCAACGGCTACTGGGGACATCCGGCCTATAAACTGCCGCCGGAAGCCAACCTGATGGCTGCGGCCCATTATCTCGAGGCCCTGGATTTCCAGCGGGAGTATATTAAATTTCACGCCGTGCTGGGCGGCAAAAATCCTCATCCCCAGACCTATCTGGTAGGCGGCATGGCCATTCCCATGGACCGGACCAGCACCTGGTCCATCAATGACAATACCATCGCCCAGCTCCGAACCATGTCGCAGACGGCCCTGAACTTTGTAACCCAGGTCTATATCCCGGATCTTTTGGCCATTGCTTCCTACTATAAAGATTGGGCCGGACTGGGAGCCGGACCGGGCAACTATCTGTCCTACGGGGATTGGCCGGCCGGCCCTCAGGGAGGGTATTCCTGGGGGAATCAATGGCTACCTCGAGGACTGGTCTTTAATAAAAACATCGCTTCCGTACCGCAAGCCCTTGACCCCAACCTGATCGGCGAATATGTCAGCCGTTCCTGGTACAGCTATAGCGGCGGTGACGCCTTGCCGAAAAATCCGGCCCAGGGAGAAACGGTTCCCAGCTATACCGGTCCTCAGCCGCCTTTCGAAAATCTGAATACCGACGGAAAATACTCCTGGCTCAAATCGCCGCGATACAACGACGCCCCCATGGAAGTAGGACCGCTGGCCCGGATGCTGGTAGCTTACGCCGCCGGGCACACTCAGGTACGGCAGGAGATCAACAATGTTCTGGCCACCCTGGGGCTGGGGGCTGCGGCCCTGTTCTCAACCCTGGGGCGCGTGGCGGCCCGGGGTGTTGAAACCCTGCTGGCGGCTCGGAAGATGACTGACTGGATTACTGAACTGGAGGTCAACCTCAATAGTGGCAATCTGATCATTCATGAGTCCTCGAAATGGAATCCCGCCTCCTGGCCGGCTGATGCCCAGGGCTGGGGGGCCACCGAAGCGCCCCGCGGTGCTTTGGGCCACTGGATCCAGATCAAGAACGGGAAAATCGAAAACTATCAGGCCGTGGTGGCCACGGTCTGGAATGGCTCCCCCCGGGATGGAAAAGGGCAGCGCGGCGTCTGGGAAGAGGCCTTGATCGGCACGCCTATAGCGGATCCGGAAAGGCCGGTAGAGGTGCTGCGCACCATTCACTCTTTCGATCCCTGTATGGCCTGTTCAGTGCACATCGTGGACGGGCGGGGCCGAGAAGTGACCCGTGTACGCGTTGACTGAAATGAAAGAGGCCAAGATCCTTATCCTGGGACTGGGCAACATTCTGTTACAGGATGAAGGCTTGGGCGTGCAGGCTGTCCAAAGGCTGGAGTCTAACTATCAATTGCCTCCAGATGTGGAGATAATTGATGGAGGAACCAAGGGCCTTGATCTTCTTCCTTTTCTCGAAGGCCTCACCGACCTGCTTATCCTGGATGCGGTTAAGATGGACGAGGCCCCTGGAACTTTAATTCGATTGGAAGGGGAGGCCATTCCAAAGGCCCTTTCCGTCAAAATGTCCATGCATCAAGTGGGTCTGCAGGAACTCCTGGCCCTGGGCGACCTGCAGGGCACACTCCCATCCCGCATCGTCCTCCTGGGTTTGGAGCCCGCTGTCGTTGATTGGGGACTGGAACTCTCACCGCCAGTCGCTGATAAACTGGATGAACTGGTAGAGGCAGCGGCCGAAGAATTACGACGCTGGCAGGTTGAGCCTATTGAGAAACCGGCGTAGATCATCTTTTGTCTTTATAGGATCTGTAAATAGTCCTTGACAGGGATAAGGCAGATCTGATATAAATCAAGTCAAGAATAACAAAGGGGAGTAGCTTTTAAGATAGTTGCCGTCAATACGCCTTCCTAAAAGGGGGCCGGTACTATCCGTTAGAGCCCAATCTAACAAGCCAGACCTTTGTCACGATATGACCGTGACAAAGGTCTTTTTTTTCCTAAGGTGCGAAAGGATTCAATGGATTTAATAGCCGAAGAAAATAGAGTCCATTCCGTTTGGCATCAGCTTAATTCGGACGCGGTCAGGGATCGGCTTAAATCTGCAAGCACCGGTCTCACTCAGGAGGAAGTTCGGAAGCGGCTGGAGCGCTTCGGCCCCAATGAACTGATCGAGAAGAAACGCAAATCGCTGTTTATGATGTTCCTGGATCAGTTCAAGGATTTCATGATCCTGGTCTTGATCGCCGCCGCGGTGGTGGCCGGAGTCATCGGCGAACCTTCCGATACGATCGCCATTGCCGTTATCGTGCTGCTGAACGCCGTACTCGGGTTCGTTCAGGAATACCGCGCCGAAAAGGCCATGGCCGCCCTGAAAAAACTGGCCGCCCCTTCGGCGACCGTTATTCGAGGCGGGCGGCCCGAGAAGATCACCGCGGACCGGCTCGTTCCCGGAGACCTGGTTATCCTGGAGGCCGGCCAGGTGGTGCCGGCAGATATACGGCTGATCGAAGCGATACAGCTCCGGACCGAAGAGGCGGCTTTGACCGGCGAGTCCCAGCCGGTGGAGAAGGAAACCGCCTCGCTGAGGGAAGAGGACCTGCCCATCGGGGACCGGAGAAACATGGCCTATAAAGGGACCTTGGTTACTTACGGCCGAGGCCAGGGCCTGGTGACGGCCACCGGAATGCGAACCGAACTCGGCCGGATCGCCACCCTGCTCCAAGCCCAGGAAGAGGGGAAGACGCCGCTCCAGAAGCGGCTCACCTCCTTCGGGAAGAAGTTGGCCTACGCGGTTCTGGCCATCTGCGCCATCGTCTTTATCGCCGGACTTTCGCGGGGCGAGCCGCCGCTTTTAATGCTGCTCACGGCCATCTCTCTGGCGGTGGCGGCCATCCCTGAGGCCCTGCCGGCGGTCATTACCATCTCCCTGGCCCTGGGGGCAAAAAAGCTGGTCAAACAACAGGCTTTGATCAGGAAACTGCCGGCGGTCGAGACCCTGGGCTCGGTTACCTATATCTGCTCCGACAAGACCGGAACCCTGACCTTAAACCGGATGACCGTGGAAGAAATTTATGCCGACGGCCGTCTGTTCCGGTCTGAAGAACTTCCGACGGCTGGCCCTGAAAGCGCGGAGGTGCCTCTTTCAGGCAGGAACCCCCTGGGGATGCTGCTTACGGCCCTGGCCCTCTCCAATGACGCCCGATTGGATACCTCCGGGAAAGTCATAGGCGATCCGACCGAGGTGGCCCTGTTCAACCTGGCCCGGGAAAAGGGCTTGCTCAGGGAAAAACTCGATGAAAAATTCCCTCGGCTGGCCGAGATCCCTTTCGATTCGGACCGGAAGTTGATGACCACCTTCCATCCCTGGGAAAACGGCCGGGTGATTTCCTTCACCAAAGGGGCGGTGGAGGAAATAGTAGAACGCTCCGAAAAGGCGATCACCAGTCGGGGTCCGGAGGATCTCGATCGGCCACAGATCCTGAAGATCGCCGACCGGATTGCCGGAGACGGCCTGCGGGCCCTGGGGTTCGGCCTGCGGATCTGGGACGAAACTCCGGACCCGTTGATCTCGGAAGGAGTCGAAACGGGACTCACTCTAATCGGGATCGTTGGAATGATGGATCCGCCGCGGCCGGAGGCGGGGGAGGCCGTGGCCATGTGCCGGTCCGCCGGCATCCGGCCGGTGATGATCACCGGGGACCACCCGCTGACGGCCCGGGTGATCGCCAAACGGATCGGGATCCTCGAGGGGGACGGGAAAGCCGTGTTGACCGGTCGGGAACTCGATCA
Source organism: uncultured delta proteobacterium (assembly GCA_963711835.1). Lineage (GTDB taxonomy): Bacteria > Desulfobacterota > RBG-13-43-22 > RBG-13-43-22 > RBG-13-43-22 > CAVQFQ01. The sequence goes on from CAVQFQ010000024.1 coordinate 10,606, forward strand.
GCTGTCTCTGGAGGAATTTGAAAACCGGGTAGAGAAGATACAGGTTTACGCCCGGGTCGCGCCGGAGCAGAAGCTGAAGATCGTCAAGGCCCTGCAGGATAAAGGGCAATTCGTGGCCATGACCGGGGACGGGGTCAACGACGCGCCGGCGCTGAAGCGGGCGGATATCGGTATTGCCATGGGCATAACCGGCACCGATGTGTCCAAAGAGGCCTCCCATATGATCCTGATGGACGATAACTTCGCCACCATCGTCAAGGCCGTGCGGGAAGGACGCAAGATCTATGACAATATTCGCAAGTTCATCCGCTATCTCCTGACCACGAATTCCGGGGAAATCTGGACCCTCTTTCTGGCCCCCTTTTTGGGGTTACCGATCCCCTTGCTGCCTATTCACATCCTCTGGGTTAACCTCGTGACCGATGGTCTGCCGGCCCTGGCCCTTTCGGCTGAAAAGGCTGAGAAGGACGTGATGAACAGGCCGCCGCGGAACCCTCGGGAGAGCATCTTCGCCCAGGGATTGGGCGTTCATGCCATCTGGGTCGGGCTCCTCATGGCCGGGGTGGTTCTCGGACTGCAGGCCGGGGCCATCCACCAGGGCGATACCCATTGGCAAACCATGGTCTTTACCACGCTCTGTCTTCTCCAACTCGGCCATGTGATGGCTATCCGGTCGGAACGGGAGTCACTTTTTAAGCAAGGTCTTTTTTCCAATAAACCGCTGTTGGCCAGCGTCCTGCTGACGATATTGCTCCAGATGGCGACCATCTATATCCCGGCCCTGAACTCCGTGTTTAAAACCGAACCTTTGACCGCCAGGGAGTTGTTCCTGGTGTTTGGTCTTTCCAGTACGGTTTTTTGGGCCGTGGAAATTGAAAAATTTTTTAAGCGTCGGTTTAAAAAGACTTCATCCCTGTTTGACTAAAAAGGATTTTTTCTATACCTTGTATAGAAAACCGTAACACTTTGACCCCGAGGGATGGCTCACAATCATACTCAAAAAAATCTAAATTATAACCGGGCCTTTGCGGCGGCGATCCTGCTGAATGTTGTTTTTGTGACGATTGAAGCGGGGTATGGGATCCTGAGGGGGTCACTGGCGCTGCTGGCCGACGCCGGCCATAACCTGAGCGATGTCTTAAGCCTGCTCCTGGCCTGGGGCGCCGGCTGGCTGGCCGCCAGAGGTCCGTCGCCGGCCAGGACCTATGGTTTTCGAAGGGTGACCATTCTGGCCCCGGTGGTCAGCTCCGTTCTGCTGCTGGCCGCCATGGGCGGAATCGGCTGGGAAGCGATCCGGAGATTTTACAACCCGCAACCGGCCGAGGGCGGGATCATCATCCTGGTTGCGGGAGTAGGCGTGGTGATCAATTCCTTGAGCGCCTTGCTTTTTTTCTCCGGTCAGAAGCAGGACCTGAATATCAAGGCGGCCTTCCTCCACCTGGCCGCCGATGCCGGGGTTTCGCTCGGCGTGGTCGGGATCGGTGCGGCCATCCTGATAACCGGCTGGGTCTGGCTGGACCCGTTGATCAGCCTGGCCATTATTATCGTCATTCTGGCCGGAACCTGGGGATTGCTGCGGGATTCCATTAATCTTTCTCTCGACGCCGTTCCCAGGGGGGTTGATATGTCCGGCATCCGGGATTACTTGACCGGGTTGAGAAGCGGCACGAAAATCCATGACCTGCATGTCTGGCCGCTCAGCGTAACGGAGACGGCCCTGACCGTTCATCTGGTAGTGCCCGGCGATCCGGCCGATCAGGACTTGACGCAGGTCATCCAGCGAACCCTGCATGACCAATTCGGGATTGATCATGCAACCATTCAGATCGAACGGGAACCGGCCGAACAGTGTTGTCCCTTAGATCGTCCGAACTGTTTGCCCGGATGTGGTCAAGGGCACTCCTTTGAGGGGTAATTCATATACAGGGTGCCGGGGAAAAACCCCGGCTGCCCGATTAGGGGTTTTAGAACGCCTTGGGTTCTTCAGGAAGTTGAGCACTATGCCAGACAGCAACAATCCAGACGGTTTTTTCTTTTATACGGTAGAAGAAACGATAGGGATTTACGATAACTTCACGAAATTGAAGATCAGGAAACTCCGGCAAGATCCTGCCTGATCGCGGAAATTTTCGAAGCCTGGTTAAACCCTTTTCCGCCTTGCGCCGGAAAGTGATCGCCGCTGTTGGATTCTCACGGTAGATATAAGCCATGGCTGCGAGAAATTGATTTCTCCCCGAAGGAGTGAAAAGAACTTTCAAACCTTCGACCCTTTCAGCACAGAATCGGCTTCGGCAAGAACTTCCTCGAGACCATACCCTATCCCCGCCGCGATCTCTTTTTCACCACGGGCGAGAAGACGCAGGAGTTCCACTTCATGCTGGGAATGTTCATAGGCTTCCATGCTGACCATTACCGCCGCCGCCCGACCTCTTTGGGTAATGACCAGAGGTTCCCGGGAGGCGGTTACACGCTTAAGGATCGTTGTGGCATCCTGCCGAAGATCGGTAATCGGTATGATATTAGGAATTTTAGCCATTATTAATACCTCCTACAATAGTGTTAATGATACTTCCAATAACAGTAGAAATCAAGAACGATTTTGGAACCTGCGCTGTGGGTTGAGGGGCTGGTGGATTTCTCGTCTTTTTCCGGTTCGCCCTGGGTCAGCAGAGGGGATATGTCCGGCAGGATCAATCGGATGGACATAGTCTTTGTCCTAATGTCCGACCGGGACCAAATGGTTTCGGTTTATCCTGAAGAAAGCGCACCTATTTTCAAGAAAAGCTTTACATTACAGCCTCTCTTAACTTTCGGTATTTTTCTATAAGGACCTGCTCATGGTGGCGTTCTATTTGCGCAAATTCCTCAAATATTTTTTGAGCTTCCGGATCCGAGGTATCGGCGGCGGCCTTCAGGTAAAATTCCTGGGCCTCCCGTTCCTTTCCCGCGGCCAACTTAAAAATATTTAACAAACCCTCTCGATCCAACATGTTGTCCTCCTGGTATACTGAAAAATAACCTTACTCCCTTTTTACCACAAAAGTTTCCCTAAGTGGCAGGAAAATAGAGCCAGGGGAGGGGCCGGCGTTCTTCCCGGTCGACGACGTTGGGTCAACAAGATTCTGGGTCAGCCCCATCACGATCCGCTTATTCCCCGTCCGCTGGGATAGGTCAGACTGCATCACTATGAGACCGGCGATTGTGGGAGCACCGGTTTGATATCGACTATCGGCGTTCCGTCAATCGCTTCTATCGGCCCCACTTTTAATCTATTCCCGGTGATCTCCAGAACCGTAACCCGGTGTAAGCCAAGCGGATTTGGTCTATCGGGGGAGCGCGTGGCAAAGACACCGGTCAGAGGCCTGTTCTTGTCCCGGCGCGGGTGCACCTTCAATCGGTCGCGATGAGCCTGGTGAAACCAGGTGATCACGACCATTTCATCGCCCGCAGTAATGCCTTCCAGTCCCTCAACAACCGTCGAATCCATTTCGAGCCAGGCATCGGGCGCGCCTTCATATCCCTGGAAGGGCGCCGCCTCGCGGCTGGTCAAATCGGAGCGGATGACCCCAATTGGTTTGATCGTATAGCTGGTTTCGATCATATCTGTGCCTTATTCGACCCTCGTCCATGGTTCAGTAATAACTAATCGGCAACCCCTTCAAAACTACGTAGCCAACGATAAACCCTTTCTCGGGAAGGGCTTCAACAATGGGCTTGTCGACACTTTCATCGGCAAGCAAGTTCATGCGGCGACCTCGGCAGTCGGATAAACCACATCAAACTTTAAAACTTCGGCGGCGTAGGCCAGCGCAGCTTGAATTCCTTCCATCGTTAATCGCGGATGGGCCTCGAGGATCTGTACCATTGATTCCCCAGAAGCCATTTTTTCTAATATGAGCTCAACAGTTATCCTTGTTCCGGCTATAACCGGTTTACCCATCATTACTGCCGGATCTGACACAATTAATTTTTGTTTGCATTTTTCACTCTCCTTTTAAAAACCTAACAAAGTATTCTATATTATTTATAATAAGCGCAATCCACCTTCAAGTCGAGATTGGCTTTTTGGGGGGTCGGACCCCAACCCCTTCAATTAGGTTAATTAAAATATCCATTGGCTCTCGGCATTGGTAATCCGCTTAGAAGCCTCTTTTCGGGGGTAAAAAGTGCATTCTAAGGCCTCATTTGCCTATCGCGTTTAATATGATTTATTGAGAATTGAATCCCTTCGCCTGGTCCGACCCCATAGTCATAGTAGTTCCATGACAAATCAATGGCTCAAGGATCAAGGATTGCTGTCTGTCAAAGATCTGTGGGTAAACATCCATTACCCGGCTACGGCTCGGTAACTCTGGGGAACCGCATAGTGCGGACCCGCTTGCTATGTGGCGTGGGGAGGGGGAGTGAAAGACTCCCCCTTACCCGATTGTGTGATCTTTTATCATGTTGGAGGAAATTTAATGTTTAAGTTCAGCAAATTTCAAAAGAGCGTTAATACGGGAAAGAGCGAGTTCTCTAATATTCTCCTCATATCTAAAATTCCCGTGAGTGGCGTATTGTCGAAAAGTATAATTGCCCATAAGTTTGTCATCACCTGTATATGTTTTCCATGCCTTCTCTATTTCTATCCTATGGGCTTTGCACAGGAATCCATCTTTAAAAATGATAATGGCGGCTTCATGTTTGTCTGTTGCAGCGCTGAGAACTTCGGGAATATCCCGACCAGCACGATCAACGGCATAAAACCGGTCAATGAATCTAATTTCATCAATAAAGGATATTCGAAAGTTGGTGGCAGCTTTGTTGAATTCCTGCCTTCGCATAAGGTCAATGGCGTTTTTATGAGTCATTTTGATAAGGACTTTAGAAAAATAATATGTTAAGGGTCCGGCAAGAATAGCCCCGATAATAGCGCCACCAACGCCAATAATCGCTCCAATAATCGTGTCCGTCATCTCCTTTATGGTGCCTTTCTTGGTGTTGGAATATTCGCTTTAATTTTTTATTTAGTTTTTGGACTATGGTATTATTTTACACAACGTCCAAGCTAACCGGCGGGCCGCTTTACGGCGCGTCCGAGTTGAGCGCCGTGTTAGGCTCCGATGGACCTGTTATGGCAACAGGCATCTTTAGCCTACCTGGCAAGCAGCAAACTATGATTTGAATGTCGGTATTATCTGAAAGCTCTAGCCTATGCGATCGAAGAGGTAGCGCGGTTAATTTTTCAGGCAAAGGTGTGACTAAATAAGGACTTCCATGGGGGAAACCAAGTTCACCACCCAAATAACATTCAAAACCCTTTGGGCCAACAATTAACCCAAAGTGCAGAAACCATTCATTGAAGGGAATCGGATGCTCCTCATTTAGAGAAACAATGGGGAACTTCGCCCCTTCTCGTGCCTTATGAAATACTTCGCGTCTGCGTTGACTATCGCTAGGTGGAGAATCAACAACAATCTTGGTCTCCTGTTTCACAAGCCGCATCACATGAGCATCAGCTACACTTATTCCTAACCACAAAACCCTGTTTTTATCCAGCGGCAAAGTTCTTGGGCTGCCCAAGTGGCCTTTAGAGTGCCTGGAAGTTACATGCCATTTAGACCGGTCTTCTTCGAGAGATATGTGATCAAAATCGAATGATTGATGCCATTGCAAAGACTTGCCCTGAAATCCTTGAATTTGATCAAAGTCATTAATAAAGCCTGGGAAATATATGACTCTGTTTCCCGCCGACTGGACAAAAACACCGAGCCATCGCAGCGTAGCTGATGTGTCTTTGAAAAAACACATGCAAAGATTTAAAAAAGGCTTTCCTTCCTTGAATAGCTGACTGACTGCATTGGCGAGGGGGGTGCTGGTGTCAGTGTCGCAACCGGGGACACCATAGCCCATTTTCCAGATTAACTGAATCTTGTCCAAACCGTACTCCGTTGCTATCGGTAGTAGAGCCTAACGGCAAGTTCACCGCGTGGCGAAGCCATCCGGTGAAACGATTGGTTATGTGATTTTGTCATGGATACAACTCGATAGATGGTTCATTCTTCATTACGTGTAATGGCAATGTCTCTTGTGGCTTCAAGGCATAGAACTCCCATTCCTTTTTAAATTCATCACTTGCCGGGGGAGTCTTGTACACCTCGTTGAAGTCCGAAGCCATAAGATCTAAGTAATCTCTCCTTGTTGTTTGATAATATTGAGTGGCTGTTGTCAGCCGCGCAGAGTCGGACCCTTCTGGCACCGCAAAGGCAATAAAGTATTTTGCGGAGATCGGACCAAAATAGCCTTGGTGCTTCAGGTGTGATGACCGATACAGGACAATATTTTGAATAAGCGCCTCTGGAAATTTTGTTAGCCACCGCTTGGCATGAATCTTTAGTGTACTGATGTCAAGATTCTTAAAGGTCTCCGAATTACCTTCGTTAAAGGTTTCGTGCAAAGATGGAGTGGCAAGCTGTGCACTTGTCTTCTGTATTTGGCCTTTCAATGATTCAATTTGTTCCTTACCAGCTTTTCCGTCTGTCATGATGCTCATTTCAGATCTCATGCGATCAAGAGCTTCTTGCTCAGATATCTTATTCCCTTTTGTGTCTTTAAGTATATGTTTTGAGTTACATCTCGGATCGCAGCAAAAGAAAACTGAAGGGTCGGTATCTGAGCTTGAGTATTTGAGGGGCTTTCCACAATTCAAGCATCTCATTTTCGAATTTGTGTCCCAAAGGACATGGAATTCTTCCCGGTACTCAGGGTCAGGTTTCGATAACGGAACTGCAGTCCTCCTATGCAAATAAATAAGTGACAGCAGAAAGAAAAGCAGCAAACCCGCGGCGATCCATAAGGGAGTTGGCAAAAGCATTATGATCTTGAATCGCGACCATAGGGTTTTTGAAAAAGTCCAGATACCGCCAAGCATTATGGCTATAGCACCGATGACCATTCCTATAATAGCGGAATGCAAATCGGAGAACAGTTTCTTCAGATACTCTTTAACAAGGCTTGCCATGCTTTTTTAGCCTTCCTTCATAACGTTGCTATAAAAGGGGACGTTCTTGCAGAAAGTGACTAACGAATCGAAATCAATCAGATAAAGAAAAACCATCCCCAGATTAGATAGATCTTCCCGATGTCTGTGAGTAGCCGTTCTATCGCCGGATAAAACGAGGTCTCCGGCACATTCGACCTTGTGCCTCGGACTTCCCCCATGTCGGTTAAGTAACGTTCTATTAGGTGTTCGGGCATGATCCTTCGCCTATTCCACTCGAAGCCGGACATCCACTCCGGAACAAAAAGATTTTTTGCCTTAAAATAAAAAAGCCCTATCCTTTTTGAACTTGAGATAGGGTCTTCTGGTCCGTCGGATTCTCCTCCGGTTAGAGTTAGACGAAAAAAGAAATGGAAAATTAATTAGATAGCTGAAATAGCATAACTTTTCCGGGATGTCAATAAAATGGGGATTGGGTAGCGGGGAGCACTTTTTATTGCCGGCCACGGAGAAGTCCGGTTTGCTGGGATGGTGGAAGTCTGCTTTAGGGAGTGCTCCCCCGGATCAGTGAGACGTTGCCGTGGGCCTGAATAAAACATACATCAGACAGGTTCCCTTTCGCTATCCGCCCCCATATTTTTCGGATTTCCTCGGCAGTCGGCATATCCTTCCAAGCCCCAGCCATTTTTCGTATATGGTCCGGCCAGAGCAGGGTCTGGTCTTTCACGGATCAGATCGGCTATCCATTTGCTTTTAGATAGGCCGTTTTTTTTGATCATGGTTTTCATTTTGGTTTCTGTAAGGTGATCCAGATAGATCGTCACTTTCCCCATACCCGGATCTCCTTCCTTAATTCGTCATAGCGGAAGCAACTT
>CAVQFQ010000025.1:0-113441 GCA_963711835.1 uncultured delta proteobacterium
ATCCTGGACGAAAGGGACGGCGGCCGGCCCCTGGGTGTTCTGGTCCTGCGCATTGATCCCCGGACCTATCTCTATCCCCTCATCCAGATCTGGCCGACGCCCAGCCGGACAGCGGAAACTTTGCTTGTCCGGCGCGAAGGGAACGAGGTAGTGTTTCTGAACGAACTTAAATTTCAAAAAAACACGGCCCTCAAGCTGCGTAGTTCCCTTGAGAACAACGATATGCCCGCTGTGAAAGCGGCCCTGGGCCAGGAAGGAATCGTAGAAGGCCGTGATTACCGGGGCGTTCCGGTGCTGGGTGCCTTGCGCGCCGTCCCTGACTCGCCCTGGTTCCTGGTGGCCCGGATGGACGCTACCGAAGTGTATGCGCCGGTAAGGGAGTATTTGTGGGTGATAGTCGTTCTGGTCGGGGTTCTGATCCTCGGGTCAGGCGCCGGCGTAGGTCTGATCTGGAGACATCAACGCTCCCGATTCTATCGGGAAAGGTATGAGGCGGCCGAGGCGCTGCGCGTCGTCTCCTCTCGCCAGGAAGCCATTCTCTCCGCCGTTCCGGACATCATCATGGAAGTGGATGACAACAAGGTCTATACCTGGGCCAATCAGCCGGGCCTCGAGTTCTTCGGCGAGGATGTGATCGGCAAGGAGGCCGCTTTCTACTTTGAAGGCGAGCAGGACACCTACCAAACGGTCCAGCCGCTCTTCAACGGCAATGAGGACATAATCTATGTTGAGAGCTGGCAGCGGCGCAAGGATGGACAAAAGCGGCTGCTGGCCTGGTGGTGCCGGGTGCTCAAGGATAACGCCGGGAACGTGACCGGGGCCCTCTCTTCGGCCCGTGACATCACCGAGCGCAAACTCGCAGAAGAGGCGCTCAGGGAGAGCCGGCAAAGGTTCCATGATACCGTAAAATACCTGGATGAAGGCTATTATAGTGTTACTCCGGATGGCTTTTTGCTTGAACACAATCTTGCCTTTAACCGGATTCTTGGCTTTGACCCGGACCAGGATTTAAAAGGAATACAATTGCCCGAATTCTGGCGAAACTCGGATGACCGAAAACACTATCTGGCTGAGTTAATAAACAAGGGATTCATAAAAAACTACCTCATAAAGGCGAAGACCATAAGGGGCGAAGACATAGTTCTTATTGCGAATTCCCATATAGTAAAAGATGAAAACGACAGGCTGGTGAGAATTGAAGGGACTTTCGCGGATTTCACCGAGCCCAAGCGGGCCGAAGAAACCATTATGCGGGAAAGGGATTTCACCCAAGCGGCCATCGACAGTTTGCCGGGCCTGTTTTACCTCTTCGATGACCAGGGCCGCTTCCTGCGCTGGAACAAAAACTTTGAAAAGGTCTCCGGCTATTCGGCCGAAGAAATCTCCCATTTGTCTCCCTTGGATCTCTTCGGCGAGCCGGACAAAGGTCCCGTTGGGGAGGCAATCCAGCAGGTTTTCCTGGTTGGAGAGGCCGGCGTCGAGGCCGAATTCCTGTCCAAAGACCAAACCAGGACCCCCTGTTTTTTTACAGGGAGGCTTTTTCGAATTTGACCAAAAGCCCTGCCTGATCGGCATGGGTATTGATATTACCGAACGTAAGCGGGTCGAGGAGGCGCTTCGAGAGAAAGATCAGGAATTGGAGAAAAGGAACGAGGAGCTGACTCGCTTTATCTATGCCGTTTCGCACGATTTGAAGAGCCCGCTGGTGACCATCCGCACTTTCCTGGGTTATTTGGAACAGGATGCCAGAATCGGGATGAGGGACGGATGGACCAGGATCTGACCTATATCCGCAACGCCGCGGACAAGATGTCCCAGTTGCTGGATGAACTGCTCGACCTTTCACGCATTGGGAGGATGATCCATCCGCCCGTAGAAGCGCCGTTGCAGAGAATCGTGCAGGAGGCCCTGGATCTGGTGGCGGGGCAAATCACCGAGCGGGGCGTACAGGTCCAGGTCACGGAGGAACCGGTTCTGATTTACGGCGACCGTCCGCGCCTGGTGGAGGTCTTCCAGAACCTGGTGGATAACGCCGTCAAGTTCATGGGCGATCAGCCGAATCCTCGGGTGGAGATCGGGGTGGAAGAGGTCGGCGATGAGCTGGTGTTGTTGGTGCGCGATAACGGCATCGGGATAGACCTCCAGTATCAGCCGAAACTCTTTCGGCCTGTTCGAGAAGCTCGATCCGCGACGGAAGGCGTCGGCATCGGTCTGGCCTTGGTGCAGCGGATCATCGAGGTCCACGGCGGCCGGATCTGGGTGGAGTCGGAGGGGGTCGGCAAGGGAGCCACCTTTCGGTTTACGTTGGCGAAGACCGTAAAGAAATGAAGGGTTCAGGGTTCAGAGTTCAGATCGATGGAGGGGAAGGGTTCAGAGTTCGGAGTCGGGATAAGTCGTTCGGATGTTGAGCGATTTGGAGGTATACCAGAGGCTCTGTCAACAGCACATAGGCGATCTGTGATTGCAGGAGCAAGTGGCCAATGTGAAGAGAAATATGAGCTTGAGTCAAAATCCGTCGTTCATCGAAGAGTGCGCCTGGCTCATGACTGGCAGAGAAATCACGATGATCGCTCACATTAGAAATAAAATCGAGGGTTCAAGTCGAGCGTTTGGGAGAGGCCAATGTAGACAGTTCAGTCACCTTATTTATTGCTGAACGAAAGGGTAGGATTGAAGATGAATGTGTAACAATGCCTTCAGACAGCCAGAAGGTCTGTAAGGAATGTGTTGCTTGCACTGAAATTGCATTTAGACAGAAATTCATTGATATAGAGAGAAGAGAAAATTCACGAAACTACTGTGTAGAGGTTTCCATGATGCTCAACGGTCTGATAAAATCTTTACGCCGAACGCCGAACGAATAACGCTGAACGTTTTCTGAAGGACTCTGAACTCTGAACACTGAACAAGGCCTGAACATATTTTAAAAAGGAGAACGAAACCATGGTCAAAGGAAACCCCATCATCATCCTGCTGGTGGAAGACGACCCGGCCCACGCCGAGATCGTGCGACGCAACCTGGCCGACTTTCGCGTGGCCAACCGGATTATTCATGTCGAAGACGGCCAGGCGGCCCTGGATTATCTCTTCCGCCAGGCGGCCTATACCGACCCCCAAGCCAATCCCCGGCCGGATCTGATTCTCCTGGACCTGCGCCTGCCCAAGGTGGACGGCCTGGAGGTGCTGCGCCGAATCAAGGAGGATGCGGAATTGAAGCGGATCCCGACGGTGGTGCTGACGACCTCGGCCGCCGAAACGGATATGGTGCAGGCCTATGAAAACGGCGCCGGGAGTTACCTGGTGAAACCGGTGGATTTCGATAAATTCACCAAGCTGATGAAGGCCTTTGGCTTTTACTGGCTGGCCTGGAACCGATTTCCGGACTGAGAAGATTAGGAGAGCCTCAAATGGCTGATGGAGTTCTTAGTAAAGGGATTCTGATCGCGGAAGATGAGCAGGCCCACGCCGAAGCCATTCGGCGTTCCTTTCAGACGGCCGGCTTAAATGCCGAAGTCCTGGTGGCCGGGACCTTGCAGGAATACCGGGAGATCACTGCGGCCCAGCCGCCGGATATCGCTCTGCTGGACCTGAACCTGCCGGACGGCCGGGCTGTTGAGGTCCTGACCTCTCCAGCGGAGGCAGGCCCGTTTCCGGTTTTGATCATGACCAGCTTCGGCAACGAAAAAATCGCCGTGGAAGCTATGAAAGCCGGAGCGCTGGACTACATCGTCAAGTCCCCCGAGGCCTTTTCCGAAATGCCTCGCCTGGTGGAGCGGGCCCTGCGCGAATGGAGATTGCTCCAGGAGCGCAAACAGGCCGATGGAGCGTTGCGGGTTTTATTAGAACGATACCGCCAGTTAGTGGAAGGGAAGGATTAATGCGAAAATACCGTTCGGCGTTCGGAGTTCGGAGTAAAGGAGAGTTCAGGGTTCAGGGTTCAGTGGGGAAGGCGTTCGGCGTTCGTCGAAGCCCATTTTCATTTTCGTGGCGCCGTAAGGGGCATGAGGGATTAACATGAAAGAATATATTTAGAGAGGAGGGGTGATCCCTTACAGTTTAAGGTCGGCATAAAGCCAGCCCTAATGCTATTATCAAACTAAGTGGTAAAGGGATCGTGGCGCCCGTAAGGGGCATGAGGGATTAACATGAAATAGATATATTTAGTAGAGGAGGGGTGATCCCTTACAGTTTAAGGTCGGGCATAAAGCCCGCCCTAATTCTATTTTCAAACTAAAGTAAGGTGGAGAATGAAGGTTTACAAGGAGTCTCTATGCGGATCTTAATCGTTGAAGATGAGCAGGCCCATGCCGAAGCCATTAGGCGCGCTTTTCAAACTGCCGATCTAAAGGCCGAGGTCCAGGTTGCCGGGACATTGCAGGAGTACCGGGAGATTACAACCGTCAGGCCGCCGGACATTGCCCTGCTGGACCTGAACCTGCCGGACGGCCGGGCCGTGGAGGTCCTGACCTCGCCGGCGGAAGACGGCCCTTTTCCGGTTCTGATCATGACCAGCTTCGGCAACGAAGAGAGTCGCCGTGGAAGCCATGAAATCGGGGGCCTTGGATTACATCGTCAAGTCCCCCGAGGCCTTTTCCGAAATGCCTCGCCTGGTGGAGCGGGCCCTGCGCGAATGGAGATTGCTCCAGGAGCGCAAACAGGCCGATGGAGCGTTGCGGGTTTTATTAGAACGATACCGCCAGTTAGTGGAAAACGCCAAGGAGGCTATTGTCGTAGCTCAGGACGGACGGCTCAAATTTGTTAATCCCATGGCCTGTGAGATAACCGGATATTCGGAGGAGGAACTCGCTTCTCTACCATTTGTGGACTTAGTTCATCCGAATGACCGGGAAATGGTGGTAAGCCTTTATTTAAAACGACTTAAAGGTGACCCCCTGCTGGATAGATACGTATTCCGGATTTTGACCAAAGGGGGGGCTATTAAATGGGTAGAGATTGGGGCGGCCCTGATCGAATGGGAGGACCAGCCGGCCACCTTGAATTTGCTGACCGACATCACGGCCCGCAAACAGGCCGAAGAGGCCCTCTTGGAAAGCGAAGCGAAATTAAGGAGTATCTTTCGGGCAGCACCGGTCGGCATAGGTGTCGATTCCAATCGAGTCATCCTTGAGGTCAACGATACTTTTTGCCGGTTGACCGGTTATTCCCGGGATGAGCTGATAGGAAAGGAAGCCGAGCTGCTCTATCCGACGACTGAAGACTATGATTATGTCGGGCAAGAGAAATACCGCCAAATTAGTGAAAAAGGAACCGGAACGGTTGAAACCCGCTTACGCCGAAAAGATGGAGAGATCATCCATGTCCTGCTTAGTGCCACCCCGATTGACAAGAAGGATCTTAAAAAAGGGGTCACTTTTACGGTCCTTGATATCACCGAGCGCAAGCAGGTCGAGGAGGCACTGCGGAGGAGTGAAGAGAGATTTAAGGAGCTCTATGACAATGCACCCATAGGGTATCACGAATTCGATGCGGAGGGCCGCATAACCAGGGTCAACCGGACAGAGCTGGAAATGTTGGGATATACCAAAGAGGAGATGTTGGGCCGGAATATATGGGATTTTATCGTAGAAAGAGAATCCGAGGAAGTTGTCAAAGCAAAGTTGGCTGCTAAAATTCCACTTAAACACCCCATGGAACGTACTTACAGGCGAAAAGATGGAACGGACTTATCAGTTCTGATCCAAGATCGACTGATCAAGGACGAAGAAGGACGTACTACAGGTATCCGTACGACCATTCAGGACATCACCGAACGCAAGCGGGCCGAAGAGGCGTTGCGGAAGAGCGAAGAAAAGTATCGCAATCTTGTTGAGAATGCTGTGGAAGGCATCTTCTGGACGTCCCCTGATGGCCGCTTTCCTTTTGGCCAACCCGGCACTGGCTCGTATATTCGGATACGATTCTCCCGAAGAGCTGATGGACTCCGTTACCGATATCGCCAATCAGATTTATGTCGACCTCGCGGAACGGCAAAGGCTTTACCCGAGCCTTGGAAGAGGAGGGAAAAGTCAATAGATTTTGAAACCGCTAATGAAACGAAAGGACGGTAGCAGCCTTCTGGATTTCCATGAATGCCCTGGCGGTTCGGGATGAAAGCGGGAGGGATTCTCGTTATGAAGGCCTATCTGAAGATGTCACCCAACGAAGAAAACACCGAGGAGAAACTCGTGGAATCCCTGGAAAGTCTCCGGAAGGCCGTGCGGACTACTATCCAGGTCATGGTGTCGGCCGTAGAGACCAGAGATCCCTATACGGCAGGACACCAGAAAAGGGTTACGGATCTGGCCAGAGCCCTGGCCAAGGAGTTGGGCCTCGATCAGGACGACCATTGAAGGGATCCGGATGGCCGGGTCGATTCATGACCTGGGAAAGATCTCCGTGCCGGCGGAGATCCTGAGCAAACCCACCAAGCTGACCGAGATTGAATTTGCCCTGATTAAGGCCCACTCCCAATACGGCTATGAAATCTTGAAAGCCGTGGAATCCCCCTGGCCCCTGGCCGACATGGTCCTCCAGCACCATGAACGCATGGACGGTTCCGGCTACCCCCAGGGCCTGAAGGGTGAGGCCATTCTCCTGGAGGCCCGCATCCTGGCTGTGGCCGATGTGGTGGAATCCATCTCCTCCCACCGGCCCTACCGGCCGGGTCATGGCATCGCGGCGGCCTTGGAGGAGATCGAGCAGAACGCCGGGGTGCTCTATGATAGGAACGTGGTGGAAGCCTGTTTAAGGCTCTTCCGGGAGAAAGGCTTTGTGTTTGAGTAAGTAAAAATAGGGAGCAAGATCGTCTCTGAGCTGACCCTGGAACAAACGATTCCCCTGTTGAACACCCTTGACCTTGCTCTGATTATCTTTGAGCCGGGCAACCAGGCTATCCTTAACAAACCGGGTTCAACCAAAGAACAAATAGAGGATGAATGCAGCAAAGATTTACGGGGTGTGAGTCGTGAATAGAAAGGAGGCAGCCTATGGTATCTGACAAACCTAAAATATTTAGCGTGGTCGAAGACCGCAAAACCATGGCTCTGCTGCAGGCGGTGCTCCAACCCAACGGCTATGAAGTTATTAAGGCGGCTAACGGCAGCGAAGTATTGGAAGCGCTGAAAAGGGGCCTTGGTGAACTGGTCATACTGGATGACCAGGTATCTAAGATGAACTGTTATGAGGTATGCCAAAAAATAAAAGAGGGACCTTCTACCAAAGATATCCCTGTGCTTTTACTATCTTCCCGGAGAATTAAAGCCGCCAGGGTGAAGGGGCTGGAGGCCGGGGCAAGTGATTTTCTCACCAAGCCCATTGACAGCGTGGAGCTGTTGGTCCGGACCAAGGGGCTGATAAAAAGAAAGGAACTCGAGGATTTAGTAAAAAATTACCATTTGAGGGTGGACTCGGACCTGCTCAAAACGACCAGGGACCTCAAAAAGGCCTTTATTGATTCTATTTACCGCTTGACCCGGGCGGTCGAATATAAAGACGAAGACGCGGTCCTCCATAACCGTCGAATCAGTTTTTACACCAAATTCATGGCCAAGGAACTTGGTCTTTCCGAGGAAGAAGTCGAGGCTATGTATTATGCCAGTCCCATGCATGACGTGGGTAAAATCGGGATTCCGGATGTTATCCTGCTTAAACCTTCCCAGCTTACCACGGAAGAATTTAAAATTATGAAGACCCACACCCTGATCGGGTCCATGATACTGGGCGGGTCGGATTCGAAAATCTTAAAATCAGCTAAAAAGTTTGCCATTTCCCATCATGAAAAATGGGATGGAACCGGTTACCCCTATTTTCTAAGCGGTGAGGTGATTCCGATTGAAGGCCGGATACTCATTATTGCCGATCAATATGATTCCCTGCGGAACAAGAGGCCCCATAAGCCAGCCCTTGACCACAAAAAGGTCTTTCATATCCTTGCCAAGGGTGACGGCCGTAGCCACCCATCCCATTTTGATCCCAAGGTCCTTGAGGCCTTTAAGGATAATCACAAGAAGTTTGAAGAAATCTATAGCCTCATGGAAAACAACCAAAAATAGGAATAGCACCTATTTTGTCCCTCATAGGAGACCATAAAAGGGAAATAAATAGGCGCGGTCCCTATTTTTACAGAAAAATTGCCCTTTACGCCTACAGCAAAAAGGAAAGGTAAAGAGATGAGGAACAAAGATGAGATTGCCGGACCATTTCTGATCTATGAGGATCAGGGCAGAAAGATTATTATCTTAATTCGTTGGATTCTTGTTATTGTTGTCGGGTATCTGCTGGTTTTCAGCTTTCCCCAATCCCTTTTTTCCCTGCCCAATTTTCTATTTGGCGTTTACGTCCTTTCCAATCTTCTTTTAATGTTTCTCCCCAACAGATGGTTTGAAAGAGATGTCTTTATATTTGGTATCCTGCTGGCCGACATCGCGATGACCTTGTTGGCCATTTTTGTGACGGCCCGGATTGATTCGGAGTTTTATTTGATCTATTTCTTAATCCTTTTCATAGCCGCCTTTACCCAAAGGACTAAATTCGTTCTTTTCTCTTCCGGGGTGCTCATTTTGGGATACGGCATTTTTTCTTTCTTAAAGTATCCCCAATTTTTTAAAGAGCCTATTTTTTTGCTCCGATTCCCCTTTATTTTGGTAATCAGTTCCTTCTTTATCACGATGATCGAAACCTACAATCGGCTTGAAGCAACGACAAGAACTACTTAAAGAAGACATGCGGGAACTGGAGGTTCTGACGGAGATAGCACAATCCATTGACCGGAATAAAAATCTACCGGACTTCTTGTTTAATTTGACTCAAACCTTATGCAACAAGTTGCTCATTCGGCGTTGCATGGCCATACTGGTAGATGACCGCGAAGAGATGGCCAGGATGGTTTCTTCGGACGATAGTCCGGAAAAGGGTCCCTTTCTTATTGACTTGAAAAAATATCCCCTGCTCAAGGAATCTTTAAGGAAAGAATTGGGAGAGTTCGTGGAAGATCAAGTGTCGGGCAAGGAAAATGTTTCCGGGTATGTTCTAAAAAAAATGCCTGTTATATATCAGGAAAAAAACTTGGGGACCCTTTATTTGCGTGCCAACACCCCGCTATCGGAAACTGACCCATCGGGAGGAATATTTTCTGTCTCGTTTATCCCAGATCACGGCTATGGCCATAAATAATTTAGGATCAAAGCTTTAAAATTCCGAAAAGGGTAGCGGCTTATCTTGTTGAGGTTTCCTAAAATTCGCCTTTGGAAAACTCCCAAATCCAAAATCCACGTTTCCCCTTTGCAAAAGAATTTTCTAAAATATCAAAACAGCGTGAAGATCGGAAAGGGGAATATCGAGACGGACATCGAGCTGGCCAGAGACTTGCGTCTGGAGGACGTACCGGTGAAGAGGATTCCTTGGAGGACCTTTTGAAACGCAGCGACCAAGCCTTGTATCGGGCCAAGCAGTCCGGTCGAAATTGCTCGGTGATCTGGAGCAGGGATTAGGGGGGTACAGGTTAAACAAAAAGACCTTTGGGTTTTCCTTGACAACCTTTTGGACGCCGTATTAACTAAAAAGAAATTCAAGGTATTTTATGGAGCGCTTAGGCCAATCCAAATCCTGAAAAGCCACCTTCAAAAGGAGTTTGGTTTTTTGAGATAAGATATCTTGATAGGATAAAGGGCCCTCTTGGTGAATGACGACCTTCTGTTAAGCCAGCTTGAAGAGGTGGCGGATCGGCTCGGAATTACCATCCGCTATGAGACCCTGACCCTTGCGGAATCATCGAGTCCGGGTGGTCTTTGCCGGATAGAGGGGGAGTATGTTTTGATTCTCGATCCCCAGGCCCCACTCGGTGAGAAAGTCCAGGTTTTGATCAAAGCCTTAAAGGGGTTCCCGATAGATGACATCTATGTGAAACCGGCTATTAGGGACCTGATAGAGGAATCAGCGGAATAGTCTTAAGGGAATGCCCCAGTTTCTGATAGTTGACTTTCTTTCACTAGTTTTGGTCAAAGGTCAGGACCGATAACTTATTTTTTTTATTATCTATTTAAGTGTATTATATAAAAAAAGCGCCTCCTTTTGGTACAAATAATAATTTTTCACTAACTACTAAATCTTATTAAAAAAATCACTTGACTTCATGTTTTATTGTGGTATTTTTCACAAAAAATAAAATAGCCACCACGGATTCTTCTGCTCCTCATCTTGTGCGGGGGGATTTATTCAAATGGAAGCGCTGACTGCTATTCTAATTCTGTTGCCTTTCGGTACGGCTGTTCTTTGCTATTTGGCGAGAATCCGGGTCATTCGGAATATCATTGTCTTGATTTCCGGAGGCCTGCTCATCGCCAGCGCCTTTCTCCTTATCCCCTACACCCCGTTTTCCTTTTCACCCAAGTTTCTTTTCGGCCTTAGCACACATACCTTCCTGCAGGTGGGAGATTTTTTACTCCCCTTGCTTTTTCTTTATTTTGGTTTCAAGCATAACAGCCTTTTGGTAAAAATTTTCTCCATCCTGCAGCTTATTTTTATTCTGTTTATCGATTTTTTCCTTCTCAAAGAGGATTCCGCTACTTCCGTATTTTACTGTGACAATCTATCCCTTTTAATGGTCCTGATCGTTTCAGTGGTGGGCTCCCTGATCGCCTTCCAAGCCATTCCCTACATGAAAAATCATGAGGAACATTTGCATCAGAGCCCGTCCAAGCAACCGGGATTCTTCCTGGTTATTTTTCTGTTTCTGGGGGCCATGAACGGCCTGGTGTTAGCCAATGATTTGATGTACGTCTATTTCTTTTTTGAAGTGACGACCTTGTGTTCCTTCCTCTTGATCCGCCATGATCAGACAGAACGGGCCATCAAAAATGCCGTCCGGGCGTTGTGGATGAACAGTCTGGGAGGAATCGCCTTTGCCTTGGCCTTGATCCTTATCCTGATCCAATTTAATTCCACGGATTTGCAGCGGCTGGTTCAACTCCCTCCGGCGGTTGGCTTTTACCTCTTGGCCCTGGCCCTGATTTGTGTGGCCGCCTTTGTGAAATCAGCCCAATTCCCCTTTCAAAGCTGGCTACTCGGGGCCATGGTGGCCCCGACTCCGGTCTCGGCTCTACTCCATTCCAGCACCATGGTTAAAATCGGGGTTTACCTGGTCCTGCGGTTTACCCCGGCTTTGGAAAATACCTTTTTAGGCCTATGCGTAGCCCTGATAGGGAGTTTCAGCTTTCTATCCGCTGCCGCCCTGGCTGTGGGACAAAGCAACGGCAAGAAAGTTCTGGCCTATTCCACGATCAGCAACCTCGGTCTGATCTTTGCCTGCGCCGGTATTAATACCCCGGAAGCCTTTACCGCCGGGGTATTCCTGATACTTTTTCACGCCCCCATCAAGGCCCTGCTGTTCTTATCCGTAGGGACGATAGAGCAGCATATCGCCAGTCGTGATATTGAAGATATGCGGGGTCTCTATGCCAAAATGCCCCTGACGGCCTTGATCACGGTTTTCGGCGTTGTTATGATGCTGATGCCCCCCTTCGGCCTTTTATTATCCAAATGGATGGCCATACAAGCTGCCGCCAAGAACCCTCTTTTTATTATTTTGCTGGCCACCGGCAGTGCCCTGACGGTCATGTATTGGGCCCGATGGGCGGGTACGCTCATGAGCGATCCTTTTGCCGGGAAATTCCACCCGGAAAGGCAGCCTCTGCTCACCTGGCTTGATCTCGGATCCCTGGCTTTAGGGGCAGGAGGATTGAGTGTCGCGGTGCCCTGGGTATACCAATGGCTCTTTAGAGTGGATATGATCAGGGGCTACACGCCCCCCTACCAGGTGACCAATGGCATCCTGGAAAACGGCTATGGTATTTTCCCCGTCCTTCCCCTGTCCTTGATCGCTTTTATAGGCCTTATCGTTTCCTTCGGCTTTCTCTTCAGGGCCACCAAGTCGCGTATTGTCCCTTCTTACCTAAGCGGCCTGGAAACGGAAAATCCAGGGGTTTTCAGGGGCCCCATGAACCAACCCGTGGCCGCCGAAGCCAGGAACTATTATCTCGGGCACATCTTCGGCGAATCCAAGCTGACGGTCTGGATCAACCTGGGCGCCGGCGTGTTACTCATCCTTCTTTTAGGAGGGGCCTTATGATACCTGAAGCCGTTCTTTTCATCGGCAGCTTGATTGTCGCCCCCCTGGCGGGAGGTTTTCTTTCTGGAATGGATCGGATCATCACGGCACGCCTGCAAGCGCGCATCGGTCCACCTCTGCTCCAGCCTTTTTATGACCTTTTCAAACTCCTGAGGAAAGAATGGCTGGTGGTTAATGTCTGGCAGGCTTTTTGCGTCAATTGTTATATTGCCGCCGCCTCCATTTCGGTTGGCCTTTTGGTTCTCAAGTCAGATCTGCTGTTGATTCTGTTTATTCAGGCGGTTGGGGCCATTTTCCTGGTTGTGGGTGCCCTTACTTCGACCTCTCCCTACAGCCAGGTAGGGGCCCACCGGGAACTGCTCCAGATCCTCTCCTATGAACCCCTGGTCATCCTCATGGTAGTCGGAATTTATTTGGAGACCGGCAGCTTTAAGATCCAGGCCGTCATGGATTGGGACCAGCCTCTTCTGCTGCGACTTCCCTTCCTCTTTCTGGTCTTGGGTTATACCTTACTGATCAAGCTCAGAAAATCCCCGGTCGATCTTTCCACCTCCCACCATGCCCACCAGGAATTGGTCAAGGGGATAATGACCGATTATTCCGGTCCTTATTTGGCCCTGATTGAAATCGCCCATTGGTACGAGATCATGCTTTTTTTGGGCCTGAGCACCCTTTTCTGGGCCACCAGTTGGGTAGGCATGTTCATCCTGGGGGCGGTCCTATTTTTGGTTGAAATCCTGGTGGACAATACTACCGCCCGGTTAAATTGGCGTTGGATGCTGAGTTACTCTTGGGGCATCGGAATAACTTTGTCCCTGGTTAATCTTATTTGGTTGTACATGCGATAGGCTGATAAAGAAATGTTTAAAAAACTAACCCAACGGTCACGGACGAAATCGCCCTGGCTTCTCCACTTTGATTGCGGGAGTTGCAACGGTTGTGATATCGAGGTCTTGGCTTGTTTGACCCCGGTCTATGATATCGAACGGTTCGGCATCATCCATGTCGGAAATCCCAAACACGCCGACCTGTTGCTGGTAACCGGGACGGTAAATTATCGTAACCGGAAGGTCCTGACCAATCTTTACCAGCAGATGCCCGATCCCAAGATTGTGGTGGCCATCGGCGCCTGCGGCTTATCCGGGGGAATTTTTCGGGAGGCCTATAATGTAGTCGGCGGGGTGGACCAAGTCATCCCGGTAAACGTGTATGTCCCAGGCTGCCCCCCCAAACCGGAGGCGATTATTGACGGGGTAGTTTTAGCCTTGGAAAAATTCAGTTCCTTATAAGGAAGAGGCATGGAAGGCCCAATCCAATCCATTAAACCCGATCAGGTGCTGGGAGAAACGGCACGTATTAAGGCCGAAGGGTATCGCCTGGTAACCCTTTCCTGTGTCGAGAGGGATGAAACCCAAGTGGACATCCTTTATCACTTTGATAAAAATTTGCAGATGGCTCATTTGCGTCTGACCGTAACCAAGGATACCCCCATCCCCAGCATAACGCCGGTCTTTTTAGCTGCTTTTCTGGTGGAAAACGAGATTCAGGATATGTTCGGGCTTCACTTCGAAGGGTTGCCCATTAATTTTAACCGTACCCTCTATCTGGAAGAGGAGATTGGGAAGGCCCCTATGTGCACCTATTCGGTGACCCGAAAACAAGAATAGTGGAAATTAACCTAAACCATTCAAACGAATCAATCGATTAGCCGACTTATCTGCAAAATCTCCCTCTTTAACAAAGGGGGGAAGGGAAGATTTAGAAGGTTATAATACCAGAGAGACGTAGCCTATCATGACCAAAACCATTATACCCTTTGGCCCTCAACACCCGGTTTTACCGGAGCCGATCCATCTGCAGCTTACCCTCGAAGATGAGATGATTACCGATGTCATCCCAGCCTTGGGGTTTGTACATCGGGGGTTGGAGAAATTAGTAGCGATCCGGGACATGCATCAAATGGTCCAGGTGGTGGAAAGGGTCTGCGGCATCTGTTCCATGATCCACGCCATGTGTTACGCCCAGGGCCTGGAAACCTTACAGGGACTGGAAGTCCCCCCCCGGGCCAGATTCCTCCGAGTCATCTGGTCGGAACTCCATCGCATTCACAGCCATCTCCTCTGGCTCGGTCTCTTTGCCGACAGTTTTGGTTTTGAGAGCCTCTTTATGCAACTCTGGAAGATCCGGGAAAAAATCCTGGATATAAATGAAGCTACCGCGGGAAATAGAATCATCGTTTCCGTCAATGTAATTGGCGGGGTAAGAAAAGACCTCACCTCGGACCAGATGCTGTGGATCAATGCTGGACTCAATGAGGTGGAAAGAGAACTCAAGGCCCTGGAAAAAACCCTGCTGAAGGATTATACCGTCCAAAAGCGCACCGTGGGAAAAGGAGTAATCGGGAAAAACGAAGCCTATGAACTGGGCTTGGTCGGACCCACGGCCAGGGCCAGCGGGATCGCCCAGGATATGCGGCAGTTGAAATATGCCGCTTTTAATGAGCTCGATTTTGAACCGGTGGTGGAAACCGGGGGGGACTGTTTCGCCCGTCTGAAGGTTCGTCTAAGGGAAATCTACCAATCGGTGGATCTTGTTCGCCAGGCGTTATCCAAAATACCGGAAGGAGAATTGGCGGCCAAGGTAAAAGGAAAACCCGAAGGGGAGATGGTGTCCCGAATAGAACAGCCCCGTGGGGAACTGCTTTATTATATCAAAGGGAAAGGGGAAAAATATCTGGACCGTCTCCGGATCAGGACGCCTACCTTTGCCAACATCCCGGCCCTGATCCACATGCTCCCCGGCATGTTCCTTTCCGATGTCCCGACGATCGTACTATCAATCGACCCTTGCATCAGTTGCACGGAGCGGTAAAGTATTAGAGATTGCCTTGTAAAAATTCAAAATTTAGACGACAAAGCAAAAAGCTCTCCCGCCCAGGCGGGACAAGGCGCGCGAACTCCGAGGAATGAGGTCTGCCGCGACGGATCGGAATGGTCCCACCAGAAGGCGGGAAAGTGCAATCCCGCGAAGCGCGGGACAGATGGACTTTTTGAGAAGTCGTCAAAAATTATGGTGACTTATGTTTAAGATGACCTCCATCATACTGGAAAACTTTTTTAGCCCCCGGGCGACCCGCCCCTATCCTCGGACGGAGAGGAAACCCTTTGCCGACGTTCGGGGAGAGCTTTACAATGTCATTGAAGAATGCACCTTCTGTACGGCCTGCGCCGTGAAATGTCCGTCTCATTGTCTTGAGGTGGATCGAAAAAAAGCTACCTGGGAGTATGACCCTTTCGTCTGTGTATTCTGCGGGATCTGTGTTGAAATCTGTCCCCCCAAGTCCCTCCATCTAAAGGAAAAATACCGGGCTCCGGTGAAAGCCAAAGAAAAGGTTTTCATGCAGGGTGAATTGAAAAAAAAGACTTCGGAATCCAACTCTCCAAGTGACTAACAACCTGTTATCAGGAAACTGCTGAAGGGATCGAATCGCCTGCCGGCCTTTCAATTTCTTAGACCGGCCCCTTTTATCTTTTCTTCTTGATCCCTCTTCTTTTTTTAAAGGATACCCCATAACGCTCGTCCCACCTTGTTTTCTTTAATTATAACTGAATTACATGGGCAGGCCTAATCAAATCTTTTTAAAATGTAATGGCAACTTTAATGGGTTTATCCGGTCTAAATCCTAAAATTTCTGCGGCGCTGCCCAGGTTGGAGGCGATTTCCAGATACCCGCTGCTGCCGATGAGGGCCATCAGCCGGCCGGGTTTTCCCTGGGAATACGTCCGATGGAATTGAGAAATGGTTCTATTCCCGATCCTTATTTTAACGGAAGAAGAGGACAAAAAAGGCCGCAACTGTTCCTGCCTGATATTGGTAATCAGATTGCCGAAATGATCGGTCCAGAGGACCTGCCCGATGATTTTATCCGCCATTTGTTCCGGCTCGGGGATGGGCAGGAGCAGCGGATCGGAGATCGGTTCTCCCATATCCTTCAAGGAAACACCCAAACTGAGATGAGCAGCCGCCGGGGCCAGGATGTCCCGGCCGTGAAAGGTGGCGGAAATAGTTTTCAGAAAGTATTTCCGGTTGATTAGGTTAAACAAAGAAGCCTTTGGGTTTTCCTTGAACACCAGGGTAAAGAGGCCGTTGTCCGGTCCTATCCAAAAGCGGTCTTTCCCCTGAATGCCGATGAGACGCCGGTCTCCTCCAACGCCCGGATCAACGACCGTGAGATGGATGGTTCCGGCAGGAAAATAAGGGGTGGCGGTATTCAGGATAAAAGCCGCTTCCAGAAGGCGCTTATGGGACAGGGAATGGGTCAGATCGACGATGACGGCCTTGGGATTGATCTTAAGGATGACCCCCTTGATGATCCCCACATAAGGATCCGCCAATCCGAAATCAGTGGCCAGGGTTATAAGTCCCATTTCGTTTGATCGCTTTGTCCCTTTCTCGATCAGCCGCTCTGGTGCATCTTGGTGAAAACGGCTTTCAGGGTGATGTTTCGAAGAAATTGAAAAAGGTGATCGGCCAAGACCCGATAATTTCGATTTTCCTGAACAATCCTTTGGCCGCGTTCGCCCATGAGCTGCAACCGTTCCTTTGATGTCGTCAGTATTTCTTCAACTTTGGCCCGGATCCCTTCTTTGGTAAACTCGGCAAAAAAAGCGCATCGGTCGTCAAAGAGAGCATCGTATTCGGGCAGGTGGTTCAGAAGGGCGGGCAGGCCCAGGCCGTAGTATTCCAAGGTCTTGGTCGGGGAAGAGACCCGGTATAATTCATTATCGGGGACCAATCCGACTCCGATATCATATTTTTTCATTTTCTGAAAGAGCTGCTGCCGGGGCAGGAAGGGAAAGACCTCGATCCGGGGATCTTTTAGTTTTTTGATCCGGGCGACCGTTTCATTCCGGCTGGCGGTGTAAAAATGCAGCACAAACTCCCCGGGCGTCTCATGAAAGGCCTCGGCCACCAAAGCGCTTTTTCTCAATGGATCTGCCGTTCCGGTATGAATAAATCCTATTTCTCCCGTTCTTTCGGGTTCAGGGGAAGGGAGGGACTCGAAATTCACCCCCATGGGTAAGACGAAAACATCGGAGACAAAGGCCGGGAACCAGGTTTTTCTAAAGAGATCGGAGATGACGATCAGAAAATCGCATTGTTGGACCAGCCGATTTTCAAAATAGCGGCTGATTTTATACTCCAGGGTTTTCCTGGAAACGGCTTTCCTCCTGGCCTGGGCCTCGAAAACCCTTCGGAAACTGTGGGGAAAGGATGGCCAGAAACCTACTTTATATCCGTACCGGGACCGGCCCTGAAGGACCCTTTTCAGAACCGGGAAAAAGTTTCTGACGATGACGATATCGATGTCTTTGAGGGAGATAAACCGATCCAGTTCCCGGCAGATGTCC
Organism: uncultured delta proteobacterium; assembly: GCA_963711835.1. GTDB lineage: Bacteria > Desulfobacterota > RBG-13-43-22 > RBG-13-43-22 > RBG-13-43-22 > CAVQFQ01. The sequence continues at coordinate 17,536 of CAVQFQ010000025.1, forward strand.
CGGCGCTTGAAGGCATAGGGCAGGATAATCCGATTGCCCTGCTGATGGCCCTTGGAGTGCACCCTGGTAAAGAAGGTTAAAAAGACCCGGCCTTGTTGGGAAAGGGGTCTGCCGAAGACCCCTTCGATGGCCGAATGGCTGGAGCCCTCAAATTGGTCGGTGATGCACAATACGTTCATAACAATCAAAGACCTCTTCAACCGAAATCAGGCGCATGGCTTCATCGCTTCTTTTTTCCTTGGGCAGCTTTTGCACAAACCCGCCCTCTTTCTGGATGACCCAGTGCCGCTCCGGATCCTGATAAGGGCCGATGCGTTGGCTGTCGGTGGCCGAAAAAAGCGACAGGGTTTTAATGCCCAGGGCCACGGCCAGGTGCAGGGTTCCGGTATCATTGGTAATCAATAGGTCCAGTTCATTTATTAAAAAAGGTAATTCATTAACGGACAGGTTTCCGCAGGTGTTGAAGACCCTTTCTTTTAAAGCGGATCGGATGGTTTCAGCCAGGGGATATTCCTTCCGATTGCCGGTGATCAGGATGGAAAGACCAGGATCCTGATCCAGGATCTTTTTGCCCAGGGCAATAAAATGTTCCCGGGGCCACATTTTATAGCGATTGGCGGCCCCGATTTGAAAGCCGATCAGAGGGCGACCGGCGGGCAGGTAAGCTTTTATTTTTTCAGAAGCTTCCTTATCTTCCGGAAGAGGGAGTTCCATACGGCTCTCGATGACCTGTCCGCCTATTTTTCGAACCAGGTCCAGGCGTTCTTCGATGACATGCCGAACCGTTTTCTGAAAGCGATGGGAGAGAAGATGTCGGTATTCCGAGTCGGTGGGATGCTTGAGGATGAAGGAGGCGCCGCTCAAGACCGCCAGGGCGATGTCCTGAGGGCCGTTGCCGTGGAAGATCAAGACCGCTTCGGGTTTATCATCACGCAATCGGTTGACGGTTCTGAAAAAATGCTTATACCCTCCATGATAGATTACGAGGTCATCCAGGTAGGGATAGTCTTTCATCAAAGGCTGCATCCTTTTGTGGATCAGTCCCGTGACCCGGGAATCCGGAAAGGATTTTTTTAGGCTCTTCATGGCCGGGGTGGATAGAAGAGTATCGCCGAGAGTTGTGGAAGAAACGGCCAAAAAACGTTTGGGCCTGACTGACAACTTCTCAATCGCACCGATCTGCCCCCGGTTTTTTCGCAGGTATTCCTTTAGATAGAGATCCAATAATTTGTGAAAAAGTTTTTCCATGGGCCAATGATTTTGAGAAGATCTAAGGCCTTAATCCTGTTTTAGCGCGAAGGACTTCACGGTACAATCCCAAAAGACCCTCCAGATGGCGATCCCAGGTATGTTGTCGCAGGATTTGCAGGTTTATTTCACGGATTTCTTCCAAGTTCAGATTCACGGTCCTGGAAATGGATGCGGCTAAGGAGACCGTCTCGGATGGGTCCTCGACTATAAAGCCGTTGCCCCCCTCGATAATGTCCTCGGAGGCCCCGTTCATTTTCGTCGTAACGACAGGAAGGCCGAAGGACATGGCCTCCAAACAAGCGCTGCTGAAGGGTTCATAGATGCTGGGCAGGACAAAAAGGTCGGCTTCCCGGTAGTAGGGTGTCGCATCAGGCACCGGACCGGTGAAGGTTAAACGATTCTCTACCCCCAGTCCTTTGGCCAGCCTGACGGCCTTTTTACGGTTTCCATGGCCCACAATCAGGAGCCGGACTTCGGTTTCTTTCAAGATAAGCGGAAGGGCCTGTATCAAAAAGTAAAGGCCTTTACGCTGAAAGCCGGAGCCTACAAACAGGATGTTTTTTTCTTCTTTGCCCCTCACCCCTGTCCTCTCCGACTCGGCTGAGCTCGTCGCAGGCCCCAAAGGGAGAGGGAGATTAAGGGGAAGCGGATTGTAGATTACTCGGACTTTCTCCGGGGCTACCTGGTAGTGGCTCAAGATCTCGTCCCGACCCCGCTGGGAATTGGCAATAAAAAATTGGGTGCCGCTTTTTTCAAAGAGCCTCCTTTCCATAACCAGGGTCACCCAGTGGAAAGGGTTTAACTTCACCCCGATTGTCTTGTGACAGGGATCATATTTTTGGCGTTGCCGCAGCCATTCACGATGACAGCCCTCTCCGGCTCGATAGACATCCTGGCAGGTTGTTTTTTCAAAACTCTGGACCACATCAAAGGTGTTTTTTCTAAAAAGCCTTTCAACAGCGAGGTTGAAAGAAAGCAGTTTCCAAACTCCCCAACCCGTTATGAGCGGCAGGGGATGCACTTGAAGGCCTTGGCCATCCGGCCAGGAGTGGCTGAAGATATGAACCTCGTGACCCTGCTGAACCAAATGGCGGCTGAGGTTCATGACGTAGCGTTCCGCCCCGCCATGAAGGGAGTAACGGCGGCGGATGAGGGCTATCTTCATAGAAGTGACGCCTGATCCGCAGGCGGCGGAACCGGTGACAAGTTGAGGAGCGTTTGAATGCCTGAGATCACCTCATGAGTCGTGATCTCCACCAGGCATTTGCTGATTTTGCTTCCTTGACAGCCGTCCTGGCCGCAGGGGCGGCAATCCCAATCTTTTTTGATGACTTGGTGGTCCACTTCCCATGGACCCCACATCACCTCTCCCGAAGGGCCGAAAAGGACAACCACCGGCGTGCCTACTGCAGCGGCGATGTGCATGGGGGCGCTGTCCACGCCCAAGAAAAATTGGGCTTGGGCGATCAGGCAGCCCAGTTGCTTGACATTCAATTCGCCGGACAAATCCAAGGGGTTTGATTCGGTCCGGGCCAGAATCTCACGGACGGCCCGGCGTTCTTTTTCTTCAGGACCGCTGGTGATAATGACCTCCCAGCCCAGGGTTTCCCGGATGTAATCCACCAGGCGGGCATACCCGTCGGATCTCCAGCATTTAAACATCCAGCGGGAGGTGGGATGGAGCACCACATAGGCTTTCCCCTCGGAAAGACCCTTTTGGGCCAGAAGGCTTTTTACGGCCTCCTGGTCCTGCGCGGTCCAGAAGAATTTCAGCCGCCGATCGGATGATCGCAGGTTGAACCGGGATAAGACCTCCAGATAATGGCTGACCATATGCCGGTCAATGGGCGGGGTGGGCAGGGTTTGAGTATAGGCCCGGGTCCACCAGCACTGCTTCTTTCTTTTTGGGCGATACCCGATTCTTTCTGGAGCCCCGACCAGCCAGGAAATAATGGCCCCCCGGTCTCCTTGGCTGAGATCCAGGGAAAGAGAAAAACCCTTCCGCCTGAGTCCGGAAAGCAGGGCTTTTTGATACAGGATTTCCCGCCAAAGAGGGCGCCGGTCGTCTCTTTCCAGGGTTATGATCTCATCCAAGGCGGGATTATGAAGGACCATTTCCTCCGTGCCCTGATTCACCAGCATGGTGATTTTGGATCCCGGGTAGGTCTCCTTTAAGGCCGTCAGAACCGGGGTGGTCACCAGAACATCTCCCAGGTGTCTTAATTTTATAACGAGAATATTCAATTTTTGTGTAGGGTTTCTTTATATTTTTCTTTCAACTTGGCATATTTGGTAAAGGTGTAGTGGGAATATAAGGCGGCTAAGAGCAGGCCGTTCGAACCGTCTTGGAAACCCCTTTGCAAAACCCACATCTTGAAAAAGGTAAAGAAGGATCGAAAAAAGATTTCGGGCCAGGTGATTTTCTTCCCTTCCAGCCAATATTGTTGGGCCGATAATTCGGAATAGCGGTCCATGCGCTGGAGATAATCCGAGATGGATTGATAGGTGAAGTGTTCCAGGGGGGCATTTAAGGCGCCTACTTTTCCTTTTACCTGCACCTGCTCATGAACCTCCCGAGGGCTGAATCGCCCGGCGTCCTTTTGATAGAGCCGAAGCTGATAATTGGGGTACCAGCCCCCATGGCGGATCCACTGGCCGCAGAAAAAGTTTTTCCGCGGGATTTTGTATCCCGCCAGCAGGGATTCACTATGGATGACGCTCAGCACCTCCTCCCTCAGCTCCGGGGTGACCCGTTCATCGGCGTCGATATTTAAGATCCAGGGTCCCTTGGCTTTGTCCTGGGCCGAATTTTTTTGTTGGCCGAACCCCGGCCAGGATTCCTGAAAAACCCGGTCCGTAAACTCGCGGGCGACGGCCAGGGTCCGATCATGGCTCCCCGAATCCAGGACGATTATCTCATCGGCAAAGGCCGCACTTTCCAGGCAGCTTCGCAGATTCTCCTCTTCATTTAAGGTTATAATGGTAACGGATAACATTCCTTTTCTCAGGAAAGGGGTTTGGCCTCTTCGATCAGCATGATGGGAATATCGTCCTTGATTTCGTAAATCAATCGGCACCTTTCACAAATCAGGCCGTCTTTCGTCTCATTTAAATAGATATCGCCCTTGCATTTCGGGCAGGCCAGGATTTCCAATAACTCTTGACTGATAGCCATAATAAACCTCCATCGTTGATAGTCTGTAGCACTTTAGGTGTTTGAAAATTTGTCAAAGCTAATTTTTCTTGGCACGGATTACACGGATAAACACGGTTAAGTTAAGAATATGATTTTTTCCCTGCGATCCTTCCGCAGGGGAAAAATAAAGCATCCGTGGCATCCGTGAAATCCGTGCCAAAAGTTTATAAAAAGCTAAATTGATAACTGATTTTTTATTTCGGTTTTATCTTAGCATAGAATGAACCCAACCAGGGATTGGAAAAAATAAACAGGGTTTTTTTTAACCAACGGGGACCGGCATCCGTGACGGTTACCCGTTTCAGCCGGAAGGGATCGCTTCCCGGCTGGTTAAGGCCTCGTTCGACGGTGCAGCAGGAACGGAATCCCAGTTCCCGGGCTATGTCCAGGCTCTGTTCATTATAGCGGCCGCCCGGCCAGCAGAGTACGGAACTTGTCCTTTTCAAATGCGTCAAAAAAGTTTCCTGCGAAATCTTCAAGTTTTCTCTCAGGGCTAGGGGGTCCTGGTAGAGGTTCTTGCTATGGGCGTGGGAGTGGGATTCGATCCGGATCAGACCGCTTTCCTCCATTTCCCGGGCCTCTTGCCAGGTCAAAGCGATTTCTGCGGCCCGGCCCTGATCAATCAGGTCCCAGCATTGGTCATGGGTTACGGTTTGCTCCGGCGGAGACCCGACCCGATCTTCGGCCATCCAGCCGGTGACCGCAAAAATGGTCGCTTTGAAACCGTATTTTATCAGGATCGGATAGGCAAACCGGTAATTGTCCCGGTATCCGTCATCAAAGGTCAGGGCTACCGGACGCTTGGGCAGGGGCCGGCTCCCTTCCAGGATCATTAGAAGTTCTTTCAGAGAGAGCGTAGTAAAGCCTTGGTGATATAAGGCGGCCATCTGGGCCTTAAAGTGGATGAGGGAGACCGTAACCATGTCTTCCTCGATGGGAGTTACATGATGATAGGTGATTATGGGAACGGCTCCGGCCATTTAGAATAACCCCTCTTTGTGTTTTACATCGGCGAAGTTCGAAGGGCCGACGGTGGTCATCCGGCCCTCAGCTTATCGGATCTTCGGCGCTCTCGGCCAGGGTTGGTACGGCCTGGTTTTCCAGCGCTGGTGGACCCAGAAATACTGCTCCGGATATTTCCGGGCCATGGCCTCAATGACCTGGTTGTATTGGGCGGTGTTTTCTTCAATTTCCTTGGTCCGATCTCCAAGGCTGATCCAGGGGAGAGGAGGTTGGAATTCCACCTGATAATGGCCCTGTCCCTGGTGGATGATAAACATGGGTATGACCGGTACCTGGGTCTTATGAACCAGCAAGGCCAAGCCCTTGTTGGTACAGGCCCTTTTGTTGAAAAAGGGGACAAAGACGCCGTCTTTCCAATCAATATTCTGATCTAAGAGAATTCCCAGAATGGCTTCTTGACGCAAGAGCTGGAGCAGGCGCCGCATGGATTTTTCCTTGGAGACATAACGGATGCCGCTGACCCCCCGCACCTTTTCGACGAGCCTGTTGAGCGGTTTGAAGTCCAGAGGCTTAACCACGATATAGGCCGGTGAAAAAAAATAACCGAAAGCAATGGACATCAATTCCCAGCAGCCGAAGTGGGCGCCCAGGAGAACCACTCCTTTCCCCTGACCTCGGGCCTTTTCGAAATGGTCGCTTCCGGAGAAGGTTACATAGGAGGCGATCCGGTCTTTGGAAAAACGCACCGGGTAGCAGATTTCAAAAAAATGGCGGCCCATCATTTTAAAACTCTTTTTGGCTATGTCCTCCCGTTCCCTTTTATTCATCCCCTCTCCAAAGGCAATGGTCAGGTTATTTAAAGCGATTGTTCGGCGCCTTTTTAAGACCCCATAAAGGGTCAGGCCCATAAGATCTCCCAGCTTCAGTCCTAAGGGCCGCGGGATGAAAGAGAGTAGAACCACCAAACTGTAAAGGATCCGATCCATAGAATTTAAAAAACAGGTTTTGTATTTTTAGGGCTTTTTCTTTTTTCCATCAGTTCCCGGTAGAGGTTTTCCAGCCCCCGGATCATGAAACGGTTGTCATGATGGCTCTCCACGAAGCGGCGTCCCCGGATGCCCATCTCTTTCCCCAGTGCCCGATCCTGGAGTAAGCGGATTACCTTTTCTGCCAAGGCCTTCGGATCCTCGGGAGGAACCAGAAAGCCTGTCTGGCCGTCTTCAACGATCTCCGGAATTCCACCCACCCTGGTGGCTACGACCGGTTTTCCCATGGCCATGGCCTCCAGGATGGCCGTTCCCAGGGCCTCTTCGAGGGAGGGGAAGACAAAGACATCCAGGGTGTTCAGGACCCGGGCCCCATCTTCCCGGAACCCGGGCATAAGAACGGCTTCCGCAATTCCCAATTCTTCAACCCTCTTCCGCAGATTTTCTTCCTGAGGTCCTTCGCCGGCCAAAAGAAGTTTTAGGTCGGGATGGGTTTGAAGGATCTGCGGCATGGCCTGGAGAAGGAAACGGTGCCCCTTAGACCGGCGGAAGACGGCCATCGTGCCGATAACAGGCGTCTCGGGAAGGAGGCCCATTTCATTTCTCAGATTTGCCCTGATTTTCAGGGGATTGAAGACGGTCAGGTCCACCCCGGTAGGAATTGTCAGAACCCGCTCCTGAGGGATTCCTTTTTCCTGAACCAGATAGCGGCGGGTGCTCTCTCCTACGGTAACGACCCGGTCGGCCAGATGGCTGTAAATCAAGCGGGTTTTAATGGCTGAGCTCAGATGTCGGGTCCGGACTACCTGTGGCCGGCGGCGGGATAATTTCGCCGCCACGGAGGCCATCCAACTGTCGGCCGAACTATGGGTATGAACAAGGTCCACGACGTAGCGCCGGTAGATTCGTAGTAATCGCACTACGGCTAAGGGGTCGAAGTTGCCCCGCATCTCGACCAATTCGCATTCCAGGTTATCCTTTCGGGCCTTTTCCGCGATCCGGCTTTCCGGACGGCAGGCCAAGACGGGGCGGAAGGCATCCCGGGAGAGTCCCAGCAGTTCCCGCATGATGCGTCTTTCCTGTCCGCCCCAACCCAGGGAGGATTCTGTATGGAGGATGGTGATCACGATTTCTCTCCGGCTTCTATTGGAACCGATGCTTCGCCTATAAATTGGAACTTACGTTTCTTAAGATGGATTGAACTGAAGAGACGACCTCTTCCACTGTAATGGCTTCCATACAATCCCCGCGGCCCTGACACAGGGGCGGCTTATGGTCGGGGGTAAGAAGACAAGGACTGCAGGGGAACCTCTTATAGTGGATCCGGTGGGAGGTCCCGTAAGGTCCGGCCCAACCGGGGTCCGTTCCCCCGTATAAGCCCACCACCGGCAACCCCAGACCTACGGCCAGGTGAAGAGGTCCGCTGTCTCCTCCAACAAAGATCCGGCATTGCGCAGTCAGGGCCATTAATTGGCGCAAGGAAAGCTCCCCTAAGGTATTGATGGCCTTTTCGGGGATCCGGTTCAGATAAGGGTTCAGTCTATCCCGATCGCTTTGGTCTCCGAAAAGGATTACCTGGAGGTCAGGCAGGGCGGAAACCTGTTCAATAAAAGCCCAATAGGCAGGCAGGGGCCAGGATTTGGGGGGAGAAGCGGTCCCCATCTGAAGCCCGAGCAGCCTCCGGCCTTCCGCAAGCCCCTTTTTTTTTAGGAATTCTTTGGCCCAGCTTCTCTCATCTTCCGTAATCCCCAGTACAAATTCCGGGGCTTCCATACGGGCCCCCAAAAATTCGGCTATCCTCAAATGGCTATCAACTACATGGAGACCTGTTCCCCCGGGAATCCTTCGGGATATCAGGGAACTCATTTCCTTTAAACCCGGCCAGCCGATTCGATAAGGTGCCCAGGCCAGCAGGGCCATCAACCCCGATTTGGCCAGACCCTGCAGATCAATGGAAAGGTCGATCTCGATATCTCTCAGGGATCTCCGGAGAGCCAACACTTTCTTGAAGGCTTGGCCCCATTTCCCTTGCCGGAAAAGGCCCTGTATCTCCTGTCTGGGATAAATGATAACCGATTCCAGGAGAGGCTGGTTTTCCAGAAGCGGGGCGCAACGGTCTTCGATTATCCAGTGAAGTTGCAGATAAGGATAGGACTTCTTGAGACTGGAGGCCACCGGCAGGGCATGGACCACATCCCCGAGGGAAGTCAATTTAATGATCAGGACCCGTTTGATCCCCTGGGTTTCAATGAAGCTTCCAGGCTTGCCGTACGGCTTCAAGGACATCCGCCACCTCTATGGCTTTCATACATTTTAAATCGGAACAATTTCGTTCCCGGCAGGGATTGCAGCCGACCTCTTTTCTCAGGATAAAGGCCCGGTGGCCATAGGGACCGGTCCGTTCGGGCAAGGTGGGGCCGATCATGGCCACAACCGGTTTCTTCAAGGCCCCGGCCAGGTGCATGGGGCCGGCTTCGTTTCCGATGAAAAGGGCCGCTTCCTCGAGCAGGGCCATTAACTGCTTTAAGGTCAGCCGGTTTACCAGATCGATCACCGGAACCCGTATCAACGAAAAAAGCCTTTCAAAGAGCCGGTCTTCCTTACTGCCCCCTTCGGCACCTCCGATAACCGCCAGATTAACGGGATAGGTTTCCTTGAGCTCATGAATCAGGGCCGCAAAGCGCTCCACCGGCCAGCGACGGGAAAGCCATCCGGCCCCGGGATGAATAACGATCAGCTCCTTTTCTCTTTCCCATCCTGTTCGGTCCAGGAGGGCCCTGACCTCGGCCCGTTCCTGAAAAGATGGTTGGAGATTGAAGGACGGGCTCTTCTCCGCTCCTTTCATAAACCGGACCACCGCCAGGTTTCTATCCACCGTATGAACATCCTGGGGCCGGGGGGGGATTTCCCTGGAAAAGAAACCGCTCAGTTCCTTCATACCGTTGGTATTGGCTGAACCGATCCGAAAGCGAGCCCCGGCCATTAAAACCAGAAGGGCCGATTTAGCCAGGCCATGAAGATCCAGCGAAAGATCAAAGGACCGTTGCCGCAGCTCCCTTTTTATGTGGCGATAGGCTTGGTAAAGGACTCCCCATTGTCGGTCCCGAATGGCCTGCTCGATGGTCTTGAAGGGGATAACGATCACTTCAGTAAGGTCCGGATGGCCCTCGACCAGGTCGCGGCAGCGTTCGTCCACCAGCCAGGCAATGTGGGCCTGGGGAAAGAGCTGTCTTAGCCCGGAGAGGGTGGGCAGGCTAAAAATAATATCCCCGATCCGGCTTGGCTGGATAATGGCGATACGTTGGATCTCCGAGACTGGAATAGGTCGGGCTTTATGGCCGAGGAAAACAAAAACCATCTCATCCCTTCATCTGATCTTTCAGCTTTTTCAGCTCGTCCCAGACCTCAGCCACCGAGATGGCTTCCATGCAGGTCCGGGGTTGGGGGCAGATTTTTTTCAAACAAGGGCTGCAGGGAAATGCCTTTTGAATCAACCGGCTGGACCCGCCCCAGGGGCCGGTCCGTTGGGCATCGGTCGGGCCGAAAAGGGCTACCATGGGTATCTTCAGGGCGCAAGCGGCATGCATCAGACCGGAGTCGTTGCAGACCATGAATCGGCAGCTCCGGATAAGGGCCAGGGCTTCTCTTAGGGAGGTTTTCCCGACCAGATTGGAGTAATAGGGGCTTTCTTTTATAGAGCCGGAAAGGGCATCTCCGGCGGTTCCTAACAATAGTACCTTGGCTCGCCAGGACTGATACAATTTCTTGGCTAAGGCTTCAAATCGGTCAAAAGGCCAGCACTTGGCCGATCCATAGATCGCCCCCGGGGCCAGGCCGATCAAAAAATCGCCGGAACGGATGCCCAATCCGGCCAGGCGGGCTTCGGCTTGCCTTTGATCTCCGGAAGGGATTTTTAAACACAAGGGGTTCTTCCGTGGAGAAGGTGAGATCAAAAGGCCCAGGGGTTCCAGGAGATGATAAAAGTAGGCCACTTGATGTTCCTTTTTTAAGGCCTTGGTGGGACGGAGTTTATGGGTCAGCAGAAATCCCCGGCCTTCCGTGGCAAAACCGATCCGAACGGGAATACGGCTTAAATAGGAGATCCAGGCCGACTCAAAGGAGTGGGGGAAATGAATCACGGCCTCGAAGTCCTGTTCGCGTAACTGTTGCGCCAATTGCACTTTACCTTTTAACCCCTGATGAGGGCCGGCTTTTTGATAATGGATCAGACCATCCAGGTCCGGACACGATTCAAAAAGGGAAGCCACCCAGGGCCGAGCCAGGCCAATCAGGGCGGCATCCGGAAAGTTTTTCCTTATACTATGAATAATGGGAGTGGTCAACAAGGCATCCCCGACCCAGTTGGGAACCCTGAGGAGAATTTTTTTGGGTCCTTTTTTTAAGGCGCTAATTGTCATGAAGAAACCATTTTTCGATTCAGGAGATCCCAAAAGGCCGGTTCTTGAATCTGTATTTCAATTCCTAAGACCAGGACCAATCCCTGCTCCGGATTCCAGCCTTCTATTTTTAAGGCATCCTTCTCGGTTGTTATCAAAAGGTCCGGTTTAAGGGAGCGGGCTAAGGTGGCCAGTTTTTCCTTGTCCTTTTGACCGTAAGCATGGTGGTCCGGGAAAACCGCCAGATGAACTATTTCCGATTTGAGCTGCCTCAGGCTGAAGGCAAAGGAATCGGGCTGGGCCAGGCCGCAAAAGGCCAAGACCTTTTTCCCCTGCAGCCAGGAGAGAGGCCGGGGGGTCCGGTCGGCCAGATTCCAAAGCCGGGCCGGCCAATGGTCGGAAAAGAAAATCGGTACCTCCGGGGAAATTTTCCTGATCCTTTTCAGGAGATCCTTTTTTTCAAGGGGGCCGGCGGCTTCGGCATGGGTAATCAGAATCAGATCGGCCCTTCTGAGATGATGGATCGGTTCCCGCAAGGTCCCCAGGGGCAGGAGTCCTCCCGGCCCAAAGGGAGCCTTAACCGTGAGGAGTAACAGGTTGATCGTACGCTCCAGCCGCAGGTATTGAAAGCCATCGTCCAGAAGGGCCCACTCGGTCTGCCAGCGTTTAACACTTAGCCGACCGGAACGGAGGCGATCTTTCCCGACTAAAATCGGAACCCCGGGCAAGTGCCGGGCCAGCCAAAAAGGTTCTTCTCCGCCGTCCGATAGAGAACCAATAACAGCCTGATCATCGGAAATGACGGCCCCGGCCTTCATTTTCCGGCCCCGGTAACCGCGGCTTAGCACAGCGGTTTTGAGGCCTTTTTTTTGCAGGCGGTCGGCCAGCAGGGCCACATGGGGGGTTTTGCCCGTCCCGCCGGCAACCAGATTCCCGATACTGATTACCCGGCAGGGCAGTCGGTAAGCGGGAAGCAGCCGGAGGCGGTAGAGCCAGGCGCGTAGGACGACCCCGGCGCCATAGAGGAGGGAGGCGAGAAAGGCCAGAGGGAAAACCAAAGCTTTCATAAAAACCCGGACCCTTTCAGCACCGGGCCGGCTGGAAAAATTGCTGACCCTTTACGCCGGCCGACCCGGTCTTCTTTATCGGGCTTCTTTTTTCCATTTTCGCTTGAGGCGGTCCCTTAAATTTCTGAGGGCCTCCAGGCCAATCAGTTCCTTTTCTTTAGAGGTAATCCAGAAGAGATAGCCCCCAATCCCCCCGACGATTAGATTCGGCAGCCATAATCCGATAATCGGTTTCAGCAGTCCTTTTTCTCCCAGACTAAAAGCCAGTGAGAGAAAAAGATAATAAATAAAAAAAACGATTCCCCCCATAATAACGGCCCAGGACCTGCCGGCCAGACGGGATTGCAGACCTAAGGGAAAGGCGATCAGGCCGAAAACCAGACAGGAAAAGGGCAGGCTGAATTTTTTATAATACTCAATCTGGTAAACGGCATATTTTTTTTCTCCCGGCGAGGTACTTTGGATCTTTTGCCGCAGTTCATGAAGATACAACTCGGTCTCGGATCTTTCCCGCTTGGCTTGGGCGGAAATCATTTGTTCCAAAGGCAGGGCCAAGTCATAGGTTTTAAAGTAAATGCTCTGGGCATTCTTGGATGACAGGGAGACGTTGTAAATGTGCCCATTCTGCAGGCGCAGATTCAAGTTCCGTTCCCGGGCATCGGGGATCAGCCAGCCCTTTTTGGCCAGGATGGACTGGGGGACTTCTTTTTGGCGGTTGTCGTAGATAAAGACGTCTTCCATCAAACCATCCTGATTAACTTTTTGGACATAAAAGACCAGATCCTTAAATTCATCGTTGAAGACCCGCTCTTTTAAGGTGACCTTGGCCTGCACTACGGCCAGGTTAAAAATGAGATTTTTAAGGGAATACTCCCCCCAGGGTTGAGCCACCATGGCCATAAAGCTGGTGACCAGGTACCCGGCCAGACTCAGAAAAAAGACCGAGGGGAAGAGCTGGGAAAAACTGACCCCGGAGGCCTTCAGGGCCGTTACTTCATTGTCGCTGGATAGGCGCAGGAAGCCCAGGAGGATGGAAATAAAAAAGGTCATGGGGATGATATAGACAAAGAGGAAGGGCAGGGTGTAGCCCAATAAGCGGCCGATATCCAGAAGTCCGACCCCCTTTTGGACGATCATTTCAATCAACTGCATCAGATTGCCGATCAGAAAGATCAGGGTAAAGACCAGCAGGGTAATCCCATAGGGAGTCAGGATCTCTTTCAGGATGTAACGGGTGATGATTTTCATAAGGGATTACTACAATAAACCACTTTGAATGTTTTTACTACCTGTTCCCGGCGGCAGATTGTGAACTCGGAAACCGGCTCGACTCGCCGAAAGAGGCTTCGCGCCCTTTCCTGATCCTGGCGGCAGGTTTCCGGTGTACACAGGAGCAGGGCGCCGGTTTGCTGCAGCTCCGGGAGACTCACCCAGAGATTTCTTTGTGACTTGCCAAAACTGTAAGGGATCGGATGTTGAGGCGTATAAAAGGAAACCGCCCCGGCCAGTTGATAATCATCGGCCAGTAAGTAGACTTTTTCGGCCCCGGGAAAATAGACCCGGTAGTTTTTCCCGACCTCCTCCCCGACCCGGCCCCAGCCCCTCATCTCCAAGGTCCGGTCGCCGACAGGACCTAGAGGCAAAAAAGGATAAAAGGCATGCACGGCGATCAAACCGATAGGGAACCAACTCGTTAAAAAGATAAGACCGCCGATCAAAAGGGATTTTCGGACCGGAAGTTCCGGGATTTTTTCTGCAAAATATCGGCCCGCCAGGACAGCTCCGAACGGCCAACCCACATCGGTCCAACTGGGATCGGTATATTTTCCTTTGAAGGCCGCCAGCCCAAAAAAAAGCAGCGGGACCAGGGTCAACAGGAATAGAAATGCGGGACCGTCCTTTTGGTTGAATTCTTTCAGACCCCGGCCCAGGCCCTTAATAAAAAAGATAAAAAGAACTGGCCCTAAGAGCAGCGGCTGGCCGAACCAGAATCCCAACCACTGGTTCCAGTCCTTACCGCCGCTGAGGCCTTTTTCCAATTGGGCCCTGAAGGAAATCCAGTCGTGGCCCATGTTCCAGTACAGGAAAGGTGAAAAAATCAGAAGTCCCAAGAGCAGGGCCAGATAGAGGTGAGGACTGCGCAGCCGGCCTCTTCTTTCCCGCCGGGAGATCAAAAAAATGAAACAGCCCAGGGGCAGGAGGACGGCCGTCACTTTGGATAAGAGGGCCAGTCCCCAGGCCAGCCCGGCCAGGTACCAGAACCGGGGATCCTTTTCCTGATAGCCCTTCCAGAAGAACCAGGCCGCTCCCAGATAGAAAAGGATCAGGACCGTATCAATAATAAAGATCATACTTCCCACCGTAAAGAGCGGAGTGGCCTCCAGGGCCAGAACAGACCAGAAGGCCGCCGGGGTTCCGAAGAGACGGCGGCCCAGTAAAAAAACAAAGGCAAAGGAAAGGAGGGTCAGGGACTGGGACCCGATTTCCATGGCCCACTGGTTGGTACCCAGGAGGCTGGTGAAGAGGCGGATCACCCAGGCGATCATGGGCGGATGCTCGTAATAGCCCCAGGCTAAGAAACGGGACCAGACCCAATGGTCGGCTTCATCCGGGTGCAGATCCAGGGCTAGGCCCAGGGAGAGCCAGACCCCGAGGTGGAACAAGAGCAGCCCAAAAAAGGCCCGCTGATAAAAGAGGTCGCTTTTAGGTTCCATCTTCATCACCGATCCGGGCCGGGCCGGCCTGGGCTTGCAAGCTGCTGAGATGGGCCTCAATGGATCCCAAAGGGATAGAGGCCAGCAGCTTTTCAAATTTTTTAAGGGTATTGCCCAGGTGGACCCGCAACCAGGGGGCCTTCAGGGCTTTTACCTGCTTCGGAGACCGCTTCCAGAGATCCCAGGGATGGAAATAAAAGAGGTTGATTTTTCCCCGTTCGGTCAGGCGGCGGGCCAGGCTCTGGATGATGGGAAAAGGCCAGAGGTTGAAATAGAGGCCCCCGGAATAGGGCAGCCTCCTGGTTCCCAGGGGGAAGACGGAAACCGGCACCTCCAAAAGCCTTAGTTTTTTGCCCCCGATGACCGGATAAAAAGGTTCTAAGGGAGCGGAGGGAAGGCCGTAAAGAAAGGTCCGGATCGGGAAAAGAGAGGCATCATAAGCAAAGCCAAAGGCCTCGAGCACTTCTAGGACCCAGAGGTTGCCGGCATTCAGGGACCACGAGGGGGCCCGGAATCCTTTGGGGAGCAGCCCGGTGATTTTCTGGTAGGCCGTAACGGCCCGCTCCAATTCGATTTTAAAATGGTCCTGGTTTTTTTGATTTAAAAGATCGTGTTCATAGCCGTGCAGGGCCAGTTCCTGGCCCTGTTCCACAATCATCTCCCCCAGCCGGGGCTTCTTCTCCAGGAGCCGGCCCAGGACAAAGAAGGTGGCCTGAAGTCGATGTTCCCGGCAATAGTCAATAATCTTTCCGGTCCGGTCCAGGAGAGCGGCATGGTCTTCCCCGGCCTCCCAAAAGGAAAAATCAACCACCGGATAGTTGATGTGATACCAGTCCTCGATATCAAAGGTTAGAAGATTCATGGCGAATAAGCTGTTGGGAGAGTTCCTGGACCTGGTCGCGGAGCAGCACGATTTCCTGGGCCAGGATCCTTTTTTTGGACTTATAATCGGAAAGCTGGATGGAAACATGAATCAGGATGAAAAGGGTCACCACATTCAGGAATAAAAAGAGGGCCGAAGGTCCGTATTCGATGCCCAGCCAATAGGCCACCTGGTCGATGATGGGGTGAAAGATGGAGAGGGTTAAGAAAATAGCCGCTATGCAGATCCATAGAAAGGAATATTCCTCAATCAGAAGCCGGCGGCGGACCAGGGAGATGACCCAGATCAATAAAAAAACGGACAGAAAGAAAGTGCTGACTTTTAAAATAAGAAAGTTCATGGCTTACCTCCGGGACGGTTTTTTAAAGGAAAGGATCGAGACCAGGACGCGGACCATGTAATAGATACTCCGCAAAGGGGTGATGGAGGAGGTCCCCCGGCTCCGGCTGCGCATCTGAACCGGGATTTCCCGGATGAGGCACCCTTTGCTTTTGAGGTAACTGATCGATTCGGGTTCCGGATACTCCCCGAGATAGGTCTGGGCCAGAATGGCTACCGCCCTCCGGGAATAGGCTCTGAACCCTGAGGTGTTGTCGATGATGTTCTGGCCCATAACCAGGATGTTGACCCACTGAAAGAAACGGTTGCCCATCCGGCGCAACCAGGAACCCCGGTAACCGGTGGGTTGGAGGAAGCGGGAACCGATTACCATGTCGGCCGGGCCTTCCCTGAGGGCTTGAAGTAAACGGGGGGCCTCCCGGGCCGGGTGCTGGTAATCCCCGTCGATCTGGATGCATTCGGCATAGTCCTTTTGAAAGGCATAGCGAAAACCGGTCTGCACCGCTGCCCCGATGCCCATATTATAGGGCAGGCTGAGGGTTTTTACGCCCAGCCCCTCGGCCCGAGCCGCCGTCCGATCGGTCGAACCGTCATTGACGACCAGGATATCGGCGGCCGGAAGATGCTCCCGGATATCCTGAATGACAGCGGTGATGTTGGCTTCCTCCTGAAAGGCCGGAACAATAATTAAGATCTTTTCCATAAGGTGAGTTTGTCCTAAGGTTACGTGATTTTTTATGCTATCCATTCGTCGATGGCTTCAGGGGTCTTGATTTCAAGGTTGTCCGCCAAACCGCCGGTAGCAATGAACCCGGGCAGGAAGTTTCTAAGGGGTTGAGAAACAGGCCGACACCAAAGCGATTAATCGCTTTGGTGTCGGCCTGTCTCTCAACCACCATTAGAAACTTCGGGCCGGGTTCATGGTACCGGACACGTTTGGCGGACAATCCTTGAAATCAAGACCCCTGAAGCCCTTCGGTTTGAGAATCACGTAACTTTGGGACTATCCCCATAATTAAGGTCGGTGATCAAGCCAGGATCAATTGTTTTATCAGACGCCCCCCCAGCCATTGCGTCACAGGCAGGGGTAAATGGGGCCAAATTTTTTCCGCCAGACGAAAGGTCAAGGAACCCTGGGCCTGCTGAACCGTAGGCAGGCTGCCTTCGGACCGGCATAGGGGATACTGATAGGCCAGGGGCCTGGGCAGGGCCTTCCACTGGCTTTTAAAGGCGAAGGTTCCCGAGTTGGTCTGGCTGCGGCAAAAATCAAACGACCGGAACCCTTTTTCCCAGGCCCGGCGGATAGCGCTGTAATATAAAAGCTGGTTGGGGAAAAAGGCCTGGGATTGAATCAGGGCGGCCACATAAGGGGCGCTGAGGGTAGTCCCGTACTCAAAAAGAAGCATTCCCCCCAGGGGCTTTTCCCCCTGGTAGACCAGAAGCAGTCGGCAGCGGTCTTTAAAGACAGCCAGGATCCGCTGAAAATAGTTCAAGGGGTAAACCGGGAAAAAGAGCTCCTGCATCCTCCGGGAAAATACCCGGTAGAAGTCGCGCAGGAGCGCTTCCGACCGGCCCTCGCGGATCTCCAGACCGGCAGCTATGGCTTTTCTGACCTGTCTCAGCCTGGGGGCAATCCGTTTTTCATAAAGGGCCCAGTCTTCGGGCAACTCCAGCAGCATCTGGGCATGTTCCTTATTGCAAACCGTTGCCGGGAGGGGTTGGTCTTCAAGTTGTCGCAACTCCACGAAACCGGCTCTCAGCTCCCGGGCCTTCTCAATCAGGCACTGGACCATGGCCTGACGGCATTCGGAATCGACAGCCCAGAGGCCGGCCCTGGTCATGTAGGGCAGGGAGATTAAAAAATTCCCCTTCCCGATCCAGGGGCTTTTCATAAAGACCAAAGGGCAGAGCCCTTGCACCCGGCCGCCGGTTTCCGCCAGGAGGTAGAAGGTCTTGAGTCTTAGGGCGGACTCATAGACCTGGCGCCAGCCATAGAGAAGGGAGAAAGGCGCTTCGGGGAAAAAGCCCAGGGCCTCATCCCAGATTTCTTTCCCTTCATCCAACGGTAACCAGCGAAAATCCATTTATGAAAAATGACCGCCTTTCAAATGGTCCCATTATCCCTGAACTGGATTTCATACAGTCTTTTGTACTCGCCGTCCAGGGTTAGCAGGTCTTCATGACGGCCCTGTTCCACGATTCGGCCGCCGGCCAGGACAAGAATCCGGTCCACATTGCGAATGGTTGAAAAGCGATGGGCCACGATAAAGGTGGTCCTGCCCTGCATCAGATTTTCCAAGGCCCGCTGCACTTCGGCTTCGGAATCGGAGTCCAGCGAAGAGGTGGCCTCATCCAAGATCAAGATAGGGGCGTCTTTCAGCAGGGCCCGGGCGATGGCGATCCGCTGGCGTTCTCCGCCGGATAGGCGTACCCCCTGTTCTCCGATCAGGGTCTCCATTTTCTCCGGAAGCCGCCGAATGAAATCATAGGCATAGGCGGCCTGGGCGGCCTTGATAATCTCCGCTTCGGTTTTCTCCGGCGATCCGTAGCCGATATTATTGCGAACCGTGTCGTTAAAGAGGATGGTCTGCTGGGTGACTATCCCGATCTGCTTTCGTAACGAGACCAGGGTGATCTCCTTAATAGGCTGTCCATCTATTTCTATTTCCCCTTCGCTGACCTCGTAAAACCTGGGAATCAAATTGACCAGGGTGGTCTTCCCGCCCCCGCTGGTCCCGACCAGGGCTAAAATTTCTCCCACCTTAACGTCCAATGAAATGTCTTTGAGGACCCAATCCTGTCCGTAGCGGAAGGAAACTTGTTTTAAAACGATTCCCCGGCGGATGCCGCTGATCGGCCGGGCCCCCGGTTGATCCTGAATATCGGCCTTCAGGTCCATGACCTCGAAGACCCGGACCGCGGCGGCCAGGCCCTGTTGGATGGTATTATTGACCCCGCTCAGATGCTTGATCGGTTCATACAACATCAGCAGGGCCGTTAGAAAGGAGAAAAAAGTCCCCGGAGTGGAATGGCCCCGGATCACATTAGTGCCTCCGTACCAGATGATAGCGGCAATCCCGAGACCTCCCAGAAATTCCATGATGGGTGAAGAGATGGCCTTGATGGAAACATCTTTCATGGTCAACTGGAAGAATTTGCGGTTGCGCTGTTTAAAGCGGTTGATTTCATGGACCTCGGTGCCGAAGGCCTTGACGATCCGGTTCCCGGACAAGGTCTCGTGGAGATGAATGGACATCTCGGCCATGGTTTTCTGACTCTGGGTACTGATTTTCCTCAACTTGCGCCCGAACTTTACAATAGGCAAAACGGCCAGGGGTAAGACCAGCAGGGCTAAAATAGACAATTGCCAGTCCCGGTAAATAATCACGGCCACCAGACCCAGGATGGTAAAGGCGTCTTTCAGTATCCCGGTTACGGCATTGGAGACCGCCCCCTGGATTAAATTGACATCATTGACGATCCGGGACATGAGCATCCCGGTGGGGGTCCGGTCAAAGTAAGACAGGGACAGTTTCTGGAGATGGGCATAAAGTTGTTCCCGGAGGTTGGCCACGATTTTCTGCCCCACAAAGCTCATCAGATAGGACTGGCCGTAGGCAAAGACGCCCTTGATGATATAAATCAGGATGATGAGAGGAGGCAGCAGGGACAGGGTGGAGACTTTTTTCTGGAAAAAGATATCATCCAGGACCGGTTTGACCAGATAAGCCATCAGGGCGGTGACGGCCGCCACCACCAGCATACAGACCATGGCGCCGGTCAATTTAAGCCAATAGGGTTTAACCAGGTGAAGAAGTCGCTGGGTGATCATAAGATTATATCACACGTTTTCTGGGAATTTAACTTTAACTTTTCTAAAACACGAGATCATCCGCCTCTATACGGACGATACTGGATACTGGATGCTGGAAAAAACCGATACTGGAGACTGGATCTATTTTATCCAGCATCCAGTATCCAGTATCATTCTTGGAGGATCGGGATTAAGAACCCAATTTCAAATAGCTTTCTTTTAGGTTTAATAGATAACGTCAGTTGGTCATCTCTAGAACGATTTTTGCCACCCGGGCCGAGGCGCCCGGGCCCCCCAGGCTGTCCCGGACCCGGGCCAACTCCTCCCGGATCCGGCGGGTATAGTCCGGGTCTGTCAGAAACCGCTTGGATGCCTCGGCAATGGCCTCCGGTTGGGCCTGGTCTTGAATCAACTCCGGGATAATCTTCCGGCCGGCCACCCAGTTGACTAAACCGATATAGGGGACCCGGATCAGGTGTCTGGCTATCCAGTAATTCAGAGGCGAAACCTTATAAACAATCAGGATTGGGACTCCTAAAATGGCGGCTTCCAGAGTAACGGTCCCTGAGGCCACGATGGCATGGTGACAGGCGGCCAGGGCCTTCCGGGAGTCCTCCTTCACCAGTTGAATCGGGAGTCCCTTCTTCAGATACGGATCGATCATTTTCCGGATCGGACCTTCTTCCAGGGTTGCGGCCACCGGGAGGATAAAGGCGATGGCTCGGGCCATCTCCCGGGTTAGACGGGCGGCGCTTTCCAAGAGCACCGGCAAGATAGCCTTGACCTCGGCCGGGCGGCTCCCGGGCAATAAGCCGATCAAAGGTCGGTCCTGGGATGAGGGAGGAAGATCACCTTGACGGAGCAGGGTCGGCCCGAGCCCATCCAGCAGGGGATGACCCACAAAATCCACGTTGACCCCCCAGGGGGAATAGAATTCTTTTTCAAAGGGCAGGATAACCGCCAGGCGATCCACATAGCGGGCAATGGTCTTTATCCGTCCCGGGCGCCAGGCCCAGACCTGGGGGCTGATATAGTACAGCACCGGGATGTGAAGCCGATGGGCTATCTTAGCCAGGCGGAGATTCAGGTCGGGATAATCAATCAGGATGATGAGGTCCGGCTTTCTCTTCTTTAAGGCTTCTTTGACCTTTTGGAAGGCTTTCCAGATATGGAAGATCTTTTTCAGGACCTCGGTAAAACCGACGATGTTAAGCGGAGGCGGATAAACCATTTCCAGGCCTGATCGTTCCAAATCCGGCCCTCCCAAGCCGAAGAAGGTGAAGGCCTCAGGGCCTTGTCGGAGGGCCTTAATCAAAGAAGCCCCATGGAGGTCTCCAGAGGCTTCTCCGGCGATGATGCAAATAGTCTTGATAACCTTATCTCCCAAACCCGAACCAGTTATTAAGGGTCTCAAAATAATAGTGACCAACAGGGACCGGGGGTCTTCTTTTCTGGGTTGTCCACCTTCAAGCCCAAAGCTTCTTTGCCGGGCCAAATTCGGGATCTAATTCAGAGACAGGCCTACACTAATGCCCGAAACGGACTTGGGTGAATGCCCTGTATCTAAACCACTTAGCCGTTCGGGCCGGGATAGGGCGATGAGTTACCCTTTGGACAACCCCAGAAAAGAAGACCCCGGTCCCATCTATTGCAAGCTCCTCAATCTCATGTCAAGACTATAATGAGACCCTTAATAAAAGGCGATTTAGACCCGGGTTGCTTCCGGGAATCCCGGAAGATGGCCCCAAGCCCCAGCCGATGGTTTGGCCCGTTCGAAATTTTTTTCAATTTCCTCATTGATCCAGTGGGCCAGGGCCAGGGCCTTTTTACCTTCTTCCCCGCAGACCAGGGGTTTTTCCCTGCTCTTCACGGAGTCGATAAAGGATCGCAATTCCAATTCCAAGGCATCCCCCGATTCCCTTGACCCTTCCCGGGCCGTGAACTGGGGCATCTGCGAAGCCCCTTCCCCGCTCGGTTCCAGGTTGACCACGGAATAGGACTTGGCCTTAAAATCAAGAGAAATATAAGCCGCCGGCTGAAATATTCTCATTTTACGCAGTTCCTTAACGGAGATTCGGCTGGCGGTAATGTTGGCTACCGCGCCGTTTTGAAATTGGATCCTGACATTGGCGATATCCACCCGCGGCGACACGACCGGGACCCCGACCGCCTGGACCTGCTGCGGGGCTGAAGGGACCAGGTTCAGGATGAGGTCGAGATCGTGAATCATGAGATCCAAAATAACATCGACGTCCGTTCCTCTGAACTTGAAAGGACTCAGGCGGTGGCTTTCGATGAAAAGAGGATTTTGAATAAAGGACTTGATTTCGAGGAAGGCGGGATTAAACCGCTCCAGGTGCCCGATCTGTAACAGACACTTCCGGTCCTCGGCCAGGGCGACCAATTCTTCGGCCTCGGCGACTGATTGGGTCATCGGTTTTTCGAGCAGGACATCCACGTTGTGACGGAGAAAGGCTTGGGCCACCTCGGCATGCAGGGAGGTGGGCACCACGATACTGACCGCGTCCGTTATGGAGAGCAAGTGACGGTAATCCTGATAGCCCCGGATTCGGTATTGGCGCGACAGAGGTTCCAGACGGTCTTTTCGGATATCGGCAATGCCCACCAGCTCCACATCCGGCAGTTGGGCATATTTCTCCAGATGGTATTTCCCCAGATGGCCGACACCGACAACCCCGACTCGAATTTTTGGTTTTCTTTCCATGAAATGAGTGATTAGTGTCCACTCGGAAATCGCCGATTTCCGGGTGGAGCGTTCAGCCGTCAGCACATAGCAGTTAGCTTAAACCATTATTTTAAATGTTTTTTGCTGATTGCTGAAAGCTTATCGCTGACCGCTATTCTATATTCTGCACCTGTTCCCGCATTTTTTCCAATTCAGCCTTCAGCGAAACCACCTGATGGGTAATGTCACTGTCAAGGCTTTTGGAGCCGATGGTATTCACCTCCCGATTCATTTCCTGGAGGAGGAATTCCATTTTCTTGCCCACCGGCTTTTTTTCTTTGAAGAGGGTCTGGCACTGTTTCAGATGGCTGCCCAGGCGGACCAGCTCTTCAGAGATATCGGAGCGGTCGGCCATAAGGGCTACTTCTTGGGCGAAGCGCTGGGAATCGCATTCCACCTCCGGGGCGATTTTCTGAATTCGAAGGCTTAAACGGATCCGATAGGCTTCAATCATTTGAGGCAGTCTTAAGGAGATGGCCTCGATTCCCCGCTGAAGGCTTTTGATACGGGACTGCAGATCCCGAGCCAGATTTTTCCCCTCGACGGAGCGCATCATCTCGACGGCGCTCAGAGCCTTTTCCAGGGCCGGGGCAATCGTCTGCCAGAGCTCTTCTTCGGAGTGGGGGTCTTCCTGAAAGACGATCAACTCCTTCAGAGAAAGGAAATCCCCCAAAGCGATGGAGCCGGTCAGGTTAAGGGTTTCTTTCAGCTCGCCAAACAAGGTCCAATAGCTCCTGGCCAAGGGAAGATTCAGGATCGGGGTGCCGCTTTTGAATTTCTCCGGAGAGGAAAACTGGATCGAGACCTCCACCCGGCCCCGGGCTATTCGGGCGGCAATGAAGGATTTCAGGCGGTCTTCCAGGGAGGCCCAGACGTGGCCGGTCCGGAGGCTGAGATCGAGGAAACGGCTGTTATAGGTCCTTATCAAAATAAGGCCCCCAACCCCGTTCAGGGAAAAGTCGGTTTGAGCAAAGGCGGTCATGCTTTTGATCATTTGAAATCCTTATCCCCCGTCCGGGAGATCTCTAAGATATTTTTCTCGGATTTTATTCAACATCCCGATGGTCCAGGGGTCCTGGTAGTCCGGGTAAGACCAGGGAAGGGGCCGAAAGGTCCCCTTGAAAAAGACTAAGGTTAAATCGGCGAAAACCCCTTTCCCCAGGTAGATGCGGTGGCTGTAATTTTTCCCGGTGGCCAAGACGAACCGTTCGGCGGTGATCAGCCCGGGATCAAGATTCAAGCCTCGCTTCTGGTCCTGCTGCCAGCGGCTCTCAAAGGCGAATCCCTGGGTTTTTATCTCGACCAGCTTATCCTGGGGAATGAGGGGTCGGAAGGCGGCCCAACGGCGGAACAGGGGATGGCCCATTTCCTTCCGGTAATAAGGCGTGTAGTCAAAGGGCCGTATTTCAGAGAGAAAGTCAATGGGGCCCCATTGCTGATCCAAGACCTTCCACCCTTCCCGGGCCAGGGAGGCTTCTTTGTAAATCAGACTGACAACCAGTCTCGCCGGTAAGGGTTCCTTGGGTTTACTCAACCGTGGGTCTGCCTACGCAAACGTATTTAAAACCCAACGCGTGCATTTTAACCGGTTCATACATATTTTTCAAATCAATAACAAGGGGCCGTTTTAAAAGGCCTTTCATCCGGGCCCAGTCGATGTTGCGAAAAGGGTTCCATTCGGTCACTAAAATGAGGGCCTCGGCGCCCTGGGCGGCCTCGTATAGGTTATCTTGAAATCGGACCTTTTTTAACAGTTTCTTCCCTTCCTCCATGCCGGCCGGATCGTAAGCCTTGATCCTGGCCCCGGCTTTTTCCAGGCTCCGAATAATGGTCAGGGCCGGGGCCTCCCGGATATCATTGGTATTGGGTTTAAAGGTCAGCCCCAGGACCCCCAGGGTTTTTCCCCGGACCGGACCGGTGGCCTTAAGGATCTTTTCCACCATCCTTTTCTTCTGGCGTTGATTGACCTTGATGACGGTCTTGACGATTTCGAATTCATAGCCCAGGGATTTGCCGAGCTGTACCAGGGCGGCGGTGTCCTTGGGGAAGCAGGAGCCCCCGAACCCCGGACCCGGGTGAAGAAATTTGGACCCGATGCGCTGATCCAGCCCCATGCCTCTGGCCACCAGGTGAATGTCGGCGCCCACTTTCTCGCAGAGATTGGCCATCTCGTTGATGAAAGAAATCTTGGTGGCCAGGAAGGCGTTCGAGGCATACTTGATCATTTCAGCGGTTTCGACGCCGGTGATCACGAAAGGGGTTTCAATCAGATAGAGCGGGGAATAGAGATCTTTCATAATGGCTTTGGCTTGGTCGCTTTCGGCCCCGATGACCACCCGGTTGGGGCGCATAAAATCCTCAATGGCCGATCCTTCCCGGAGGAATTCCGGATTGGAGACAATGTCAAAGGGCAACTTTTTCCTTTGATTTTTTCGGATCAGGTCGGCGATGATTTTACCGGTTCCGACCGGGACGGTGCTTTTGGTCACCACCAGTTTGTAGCCGTCCATGGTCCTGCCGATGGCTGAGGCCACTTCCCTGACATAGCGCAAATCGGCCTTGCCCCGATGGTCCGAAGGGGTGCCCACGGCGATAAAGACCGCCAGAGAATGCCTGACCCCTTCTTCCAGGTTGTCGGTAAACAGGAGCCGGTTCTCTTTCATATTTTTGGCTACCATTTCCTCCAGGCCGGGTTCGTAAATAGGGATCTTGCCCTGCTGCAGGGCCTTGATTTTCATCAGGTCGTTGTCGACGCAGGTGACCCGGATGCCGAATTCGGCAAAACAGGCCCCGGTCACCAAACCCACATACCCCGTTCCGATGACACAAATATTCATGCTGTTTGATCCTCCTCTTTGATGGCTAAAGCGGCTCCCAGGAGATACCAAAATATAAGGGCGCTGTCGTCCACGTAATAGCTGTCGAAAAAATTCCTGACGGCAAATCCGACCATCATCGTAATGGCCGAGAGGCGGATTAAGTCAACCCGGTTATCTGGACCTGCCCGGCCTTTCCGGAATAGAATGACGAAAATCGAGGCCAGCAGCCAGACAAAGGCCAGGAATCCTTGCAGGCCGGTTTGAAAGGTGATATCCAAGAACATATTGTGGGCATGCCAGAGCAGGGGCTGGTGCCGGGCCCTGAATTCGGTAAAGGTTTCGGAAAAACTTTGCCGGCCGTAGCCGATCCCCTGGAAAGGCCGTTCCTGGAGAAAGGCGCCCATCAACTTCCAAACCTCCAGAAGGTCCCCGGCCGTCCCGCCTATCTCCTGAGAGGCGCGGTCCTGAGGTTCCGATAAGTTTTCGCCATGGAACCAGACCGATTTTGGAATTAATAAAAAAAGAACGACCAGGAACAGAGCAATTCCCAGCAGCATTTTTTTCTTTTTCAAGAGCAGGCCGATCACGATTCCTTCCAGGGCGGCGGCCACCCACATGGCCCGGCCGAAGGTGATAAATAGGGAGACGATATTCATCAGGACCAGCGCCCAAAGGAGCCAGCGAATCTTTCGATAGGCGGGCGATAGGCTGGCAAAAAAAAGAAAAGGGAAGACCATAATCAGGTAGGTTCCATAAGCCCCATAGACATAATGAAAGGAGCCGGCTCGTATCGTATAATCCGATAATGAGCCCCCTAATCTAAAAAAGTCCCAAAACCCGAATAGGACCATAGCGCAATTGCCGGCGATGAGTATGAAACCCATCTGGGCCATTCGAGGCCCGCTTTTTTCGGAAAAGGCATAATAAACCAGATAAAATAAAAGCCCTCCTTTCAGCACTTCCCCCTGGATTTCCTTAAAGGAATAACCGGGGTTGGTGGCGGTCAGCAGCGAGAGGAAGGCCATGGAGACCCAGACCAGATAAGGTAGGTCGACCGGTGTTCTTGGGCCATAAGACCTTTTTCCGAAGAACCATTAAAGCGATCCAGAAAAAAACGGCCAATCCCAAGGACAGCTCCCTGACCGCTGTGATATGAGCCATGGGAAGAGAAAAAAGAAGCAGGTTCAAAGAGATCCCCAGCCCTTGATCGGCCAGATCGATTAATTTAGACCGGGTGTTTCCCCAGGCAGGGTCCAAAACACTTGGGGTCATGGAGGAAATCCGACTCATAAGGATGGCCTAAAAGGGTCTGACGGTTTTACCCGAAGAGGATCGGGAAGCCTTGTTTTTCCTGGGTTTGGAAGCGGCGGCCAGGGATTCTACCGTTTTTTCCAGGCCTTGCCGTAAATCGACTTGCGGCCGATAGCCCAGCATTTTTTGGATTTTTTGGGTAGCGGCCCTGGAATGGCGGATATCTCCCGGCCGGGGAGGGGCAAAGACCGGTAAATTCGCCTTTTTAGTGATTTTTTGAAGGGTCCTCAGGAGCTGAAGCAGGGTGTAGGCCCGGCCCATAGCCACGTTAAATACCTCCCCGGCCGAGCCGGTCAGGTGACAGGCCTTTAAATTGGCCTGGACGACATCCCCGACATAAACAAAGTCTCGGGATTGTTTTCCATCCCCGAAGATGATGGGGGAAATGTCCGATAAAAGGGCTGAGACAAATTTGGGAATAACCGCCGCATATTCGGATCGAGGGTCCTGCCGGGGACCGAAGACATTAAAATAGCGCAGGGAATGGGTGGCCAGGCCGTAGAGTCTGGAAAAGAGCCGGCAGTAGGTTTCGCCCACCAGTTTGCTGAGACCGTAAGGCGATAGAGGATTCGGCGGCAGGTTTTCGTGTTTGGGTTTCCGGGCCTTGCTTTCCAAGGTCTCATCTCCATAAACGGCCGATGAGCTGGCAAAGACCACCTTTTTCAGTCCGGCTTTCTTGGCCGCCAGCAGGATATTCAGCGTCCCGGTGATATTGACCTGATGGGTTGTTTCAGGATCTTCGACGGATTTGGGAACCGAGACGGCGGCTGCCTGGTGAAAGGCATAATCCATCCCGGCCAGGGTCCGCTCGCACAGTTTTTTATTCCGGATATCCCCCCTGACGATTTGCAGGGACAAGGGGAAAAGGGTCTGAAGCCTTTGGAGATTTTCCCGTTTGCCGGTAGAAAAGTTGTCCAGCACCCTGACGGTCTGGCCCTGGTTGAGCAGGGTTTCTGTAATGTGAGAGCCGATAAAACCGGCTCCGCCGGTTACCAGGTAGTTGCCCATAATTTGTTCCTATTCGATTCTATCAGACCCTGTTTCTGAGAATTTATTAAGGGTCTCAAAATAATAGTGACCAACAGGGACCGGGGGGTCTTCTTTTCTGAATTTGTTCCAACGTTACGTGATTCTTAAGCTATCCATTCATATCATAGAGGGCTTCGGGGGTCTTGATTTCAAGGTTGTCCGAAAGGTAATCCATAGCCCCAACACCATTTCTTCAAGACGTGGAAAAATTTCAAATCGCTTTGCTTAGATTTTAATTGAATCCAGAATGACCCTTTTCAGGTCTGCGGCCTGAATGGCCGCCGTTCCTATTTCGCCCACCACGATCCCGGCGGCGTAATTAGCCGCCATGCAGGCCTGGATGATATTCAGGCCCGAGACCAGGGAAAGCATTAGAGTGGCGATGACCGTATCTCCGGCTCCGGTGACATCAAAGACCTTTTTGGCTACCGTCGGGATATGATTCACCTTTTGACCTTTTGAAAAAAGGGTCATCCCTTCTTTCCCCCGGGTAATCAGGACGGATTTACATTGCAGCTGTTTTAAGAGCTGCTTCCCGGCCCAAATCAGGTCCTCTTCCCTATCCAATTTTTTCCCGACCGCCTGTCCGGCTTCAAGATGATTAGGGGTAATCAAGGTCACCCCTTTGTACCAGCGGATATTTCCGGGCTTGGGGTCCACCAGGATAGGCAGGGCCTTTTTCCCGGCAACCTTCCGGATGTGGGCCATTAATTCCTGAGAGACCACACCCTTCCCGTAATCGGATACAATAATGCCGTGAATCCCGGATAGGTTTTCCCTGATGACCTCCAGGATGGTCTTCAAGCTGGCCGGGCTGATGGGAGAGACCCTTTCCCGGTCCACCCGCACCACCTGCTGCTGGTGAGCGATAATCCTGGTTTTGATGGCTGTGGGCCGGCCTTCTTCCACTACCAGGCCGTCGGTTGGTGTTCCCAAAGACTGTAGTTTCCGCATCAAACGCCGGCCCATGCCGTCCGAACCGATTACGCCGGTCAATAAGACCTGGGTCCGGAGCCCGAGCAAATTATTGACCACATTGGCGGCACCGCCCAGGAGGAAGGTTTCCTTTTCGACTTTGACTACCGGGACCGGGGCTTCGGGTGAGATACGGGATACTTCTCCCCAGAGGAACTGGTCCATCATGATATCGCCGATCACCAGGATCTTTCGGCTGGGAAACAAGGAAAGGGCTCCCAAAATTTTTTGGAGATCGTCTTTCTTAGGGTCCATTTTTACTGTTTCTCCCGGCTCCCGCGGAAGTCTCCAACCCTGGACCTTGATCTTTCCCGGATGCTTTTCATAAATAATTTTTCATCAAAAATGAGAATTAAAAAAGTATAGTCGTTTCGCTTAAGGCTTGTCAATAAAATCTCAAGATTTTTTAACAGGTTGAGATAATTTCCTTTTCGTGTCATACTGCCGGACAAGGAAGGAGGACGCCGGCCGTGCAGAAACAACGAATCCAACGCCTTTTGGGAATTGCCCAAGAGATCATCGTCACCCCTGCCCAAACCCCCTCCCGGATTTATCGAAAGTTTTCCATTTCCAAATCGCAGTTCTACCGGGACCTGGAGACACTGGCTGCCTGGGGCTTTCCGGTGGATTATCAAAGGCCCTTGGGGGCTTTTATACTCAGCCGGGAGAAACCCCTGATTGACGGCCTTCCTTTAAAAACAGTGATTAGTCTGGCCAGAGGTTTGTCCCGGGTCCCTTCTAACGACCTGTTCTTTTTTATCTGGGAAGTGATCCTCTGGCTCAGGGAAAAATCGGAAGGCGATCGGGAGGCGATCTCCTTCCTGATAAAAGAGATGGTGCTGCGGGAATGGTTCTTTCGGGAAGGCTGGTCGGAAAAAGTCCTGGATTTGTTGATGGAGGCCATCCGGGAGAAAAAACGGGTCGTTATCCTCTATAAACAGGAAAAAGAAGAGCGGTTGGTGGTGGATCCGGAGAAAATTATTTGGAAGGATGATGGCTGGGTCCTATCCGCCCATTTGGTCGGCGAAGGCCGGAAGGGCTTTTTCGATCTCTTATCCATCCTGGAAGTCTTGGATACCTCTTTTAAAGCCCCCTAAAGCTGCCTACACCTCATCTGAAAAACAGGTTGGTTCTTCTCCCAACAAGTTGGGAGGAAGGGGAAGCCGTTAACAACGTGATAAATCTCACAAAAAAATTGACAAAAGAGCTAAAAAAAACTATAAGGGAAAGGCTCTAAGAGGCTCCGTAAAACCTTAGTCTTTTTCAGCCGTTACGGACCGTCTAGGGACCGTGGCCTATACATCCCCCCTATTCCTTCAAGGGGCCGGCAAGGGGCCGGCAAGGGGCCGGGACCCTTATCCAATGCGTGAGGAGGAAAACCTGATGATCGAAGAGGTTGTCATTGTAAGTGCCGTCCGAACGCCCCTCGGGGCCTTTAACGGCAGTTTGAGCGGTTTCAGCGCCACTGAGCTGGGTTCATTGGTGATCACCGAGGCCATTAAAAGGGCCGGTTTGACCAAGGAACAGGTAGATGAAGTCATCATGGGCAATGTTCTCCCCGCCGGACTGGGGCAAAATCCGGCCCGGCAGGCCATGATTAAGGCCGGGCTGCCCTATGAAGTTGGAGCCATCACCGTAAACAAGGTCTGCGGTTCCGGTCTGAAGGCGGTCATGCTCGGAGCCCAGGCCATAGCCTTGGGAGATGCTCAGGTTGTGGTGGCCGGGGGTCTGGAGAATATGACCCAGGCCCCTTACTATCTTGAAAAAGCCCGGAGCGGTTACAGAATGGGTAACGGCGTTTTGATAGACTCCCTGGATCATGATGGTTTGAGGGATCTCCAGAATGATTTTCTGATGGGGGTGAGCGCTGAATACTGCGCCGAAAAATATGGAGTAACACGTGAGGATCAGGACCTTTTTGCCTGCCGGTCGTATCAAAAGGCCTTAAAAGCCCGGGCGGAGGGAAAATTTAAGGAAGAAATCCTGCCCCTTTCCATACCCCGCAAGGGCAAGGAACCCCTGGTCTTTGATCAGGATGAAATTCTTCGGGAAACCAGTCTGGAAGCCTTGTCCGGTTTGAGACCGGCCTTTAAAAAGGATGGAACGGTCACGGCCGGCAATTCCTCTAAAATCAGCGATGGGGCGGCGGCCGTGGTTCTGATGTCGGCCACCCGAGCCGGGGAGTTGGGGATTAAGCCTATGGTTAAGGTGGGAGCCCAGGGAGCCTCGGGATTGGATCCCAAATATGTCCTGGTGGCACCTCTCCTGTCCATTCCCAAGGTGCTCAAAAAGGCCGGGCTCTCGATTAAGGATATTGATCTCCAGGAAGTGAACGAAGCCTTTTCGTCCTCGACTGTAGCCGTGATTAAAGAATTAGGACTCGATCCTGATCGGGTGAATATTCATGGCGGGTCCGTGGCCCTGGGTCACCCGATCGGGGCCAGCGGGGCCAGGGTCCTGGTGACCCTGCTTTATGCCATGAAAGACCGGGGAGCCAAACGGGGGATGGCCTCCTTATGCCTCGGGGGGGGCGAAGCGGTCAGTTTGATTGTTGAAACAGCTCATAGCTGAGAGTTCAAAGCTCGTAGTTTTTTTCAAGGAGGGAATATGAAAGAAGTAGTTATTGTAAGCGCTGCCAGGACGCCGGTGGGTCGATTCGGCGGGAGTTTAAAGGATTTTTCAGCCGTTCAACTGGGAGTAATTGCCGTGAAGGAGGCCTTGAAAAGGGCCTCAATCCCGGCGGATAAGGTAGATGAAGTTATCCTGGGGAATGTCCTGCAAGCCGGCTTGGGACAGAATACGGCCAGGCAGGTCCTGATCCATTCGGGTATTCCACAGGAGGCCCCGGCTACCACCATCAACAAGGTCTGCGCCTCCGGTCTTAAATCCGTCATGCTGGCGGCCCAGGCCATCAAATCCGGGGATGCCGACATCGTCCTGGCCGGAGGGATTGAAAACATGAGCCAGGCCCCCTATGCCCTGCGCCAGGCCCGCTGGGGAGCCCGGATGGGGAGCGCCGAATTGGTCGATCTGATGATCTACGATGGACTCCAGGACGTCTTCGGCCAGGTCCATATGGGGATTACCGCGGAAAAGGTGGCTGAAAAATTCGGAATTACCAGGGAGGACCAGGATCGGCTGGCCCTGCGCAGCCAGGATAATGCCCAGAAAGCCATTAAATCAGGTCGATTTAAAGAAGAGATCATACCCGTACCGATCCCACAAAAAAAAGGAGAACCTCTTCTTTTTGATACCGATGAGCATCCCCGGGCGACCACCCTGGAGGCCCTGGGCCAGCTTAAACCGGCCTTCAAAAAGGATGGGACGGTTACGGCCGGGAATGCCTCGGGGATCAATGACAGCGGGGCGGCCTTGGTGGTCATGTCCCTGGACAAGGCCAACGAGCTGGGACTCCGGCCTTTGGCCTATGTCCGCTCCTATGCCACGGCCGGTGTGGATCCCTCCATCATGGGCACCGGTCCCATCCCGGCTTCCAAAAAGGCCCTGGAGAAGGCCGGATTGACCGCCGAGAACCTGGATCTGATCGAAGCCAATGAGGCCTTTGCGGCCCAGGCCGCGGCGGTCAACAAGGAGATGGGCTGGGACCTGGAGAAGGTCAACGTCAACGGCGGGGCCATTGCCATCGGCCATCCGATTGGGGCCAGCGGGGCCCGGATTTTAATTACCTTGCTTTTTGAGATGATCAAAAGGGATTCCTCTTTGGGATTGGCTACCCTTTGTGTCGGCGGCGGCATGGGGGCGGCCTTGATACTGGAAAGAAAATAAAAACCGTGAGGCGCCAGGCGCGAAGGCGTAACGGGTATTAACCATGACTTTAATAACGGATCTTAACCTCTTACCCCTCACGACTTCCGCGCTCACGAGAAAACGGATTCACTAAAAAAAAGAACTGATTTTATCAGGGAGGTGATATGGCTTACGAATTAATTCTTTTGGAAATTTCAGAAGGGATTGCCACGATTTCCGTTAATCGTCCCAAGGCCTTGAATGCCCTGAATCCCCAGGTCATGGAGGAGATCGGCGCAGCCTTGAAGGAGATCAGCCAAAATAAGGAAGTGCGGGCGGCCATATTGACCGGCACCGGGGACAAGGCCTTCGTGGCCGGAGCCGACATCGGGAGCATGGCCAAACAAACCCCGTTGGAGGCCAAACGATTTGGCGCTGCGGGACAGGAAGTTCTCTTTGCCATGGAAGCGATGGAGATCCCGATCATTGCGGCAGTCAACGGATTTGCTTTGGGAGGCGGGACTGAGATCGCCATGGCCTGCGATTTTATTTATGCCTCGGAAAAGGCCAAATTCGGCCAGCCTGAAATCAACCTGGGTATCATCCCCGGATT
Organism: uncultured delta proteobacterium; assembly: GCA_963711835.1. Classification (GTDB taxonomy): domain Bacteria; phylum Desulfobacterota; class RBG-13-43-22; order RBG-13-43-22; family RBG-13-43-22; genus CAVQFQ01. Next base: position 50,386 of record CAVQFQ010000025.1, read on the forward strand.
CGGCGGCACCCAGCGCCTGGCCCGCCTGGTGGGAAAGGGCTGGGCCCGGGAGTTGTGTCTGACCGGCGTTATCATTTCCGCCCAGGAGGCCCAAGAGATCGGCCTGGTGAACAAGGTGTTTCCTCCAGAAACCTTGATGGAGGAGACCCGTAAAACGGCCAAACTGATAGCTTCGAAAGGCCGGGCCGCTATCCGGGCCGTCAAACAGGCCGTCAATCGGGGCTTTGATGTGGATCTGCGCAACGGCTGCGCCATGGAAGTGGATGCCTTTGCCATCGCTTTCACCAGCCCCGATGCCAAAGAGGGCTTGACGGCCTTTCTGGAAAAAAGAAAGCCGGATTTTAAGGGAGAAATTTAACTGCCGTACTGGTACTGGATATTGGTTGCTGGATAAAGACGAAAAACTTTTTTTGACAGCGGATTAGGAAAGAAAAAAGATCGAGGTTCGAAGGCCAACGGATTAGAGGTTTAACTAAGGAGACTTTCTCCCCGGAACCCTTGAATCCGCGGCCCCTTGAACCCTTTAATCACTAAGGAGATAGTAATTATGGATTTTAATTTAACGGAAGAACAGCAGATGGTCCGGGAAATGGCCCGGCGGTTTGCCGAGGCCGAAATCAAACCCGTGGCCGCCAAACTGGATGCCACGCATGACCATCCGGCCGAGATCTGCAAGAAGTTGGCGGAATTGAAATTTCTGGGCATCGCCGTTCCCGAGGAATACGGCGGCGGGGGTATGGACTATGTCAGCTACGCGGTGGCTCTGATTGAAATCTCCAAGGCCTGCGCCTCCACCGGGGTCATCATGTCGGTCAACAACTCGTTGTATTGTTTCCCGGTCATGGCCTTTGGGACCCATGAACAGAAAGTAAAGTATTTAACCCCGGTAGCCAGCGGCCAATACCTGGGATGCTTTGGTTTGACCGAGGCCGGGGCCGGGTCCGATCCGTCCGGTATGCGGACCACGGCCGTCCTGGATGGCCAGCAATGGGTCATTAACGGCGAAAAAAAATTTATCACCAACGGCAATGTCTCCCGCTATGGCGTGCTGGCGGCCGTCACCGAAAAAGGAAAAGGCTATAAGGGAATCAGCTCGTTTGTGGTGGACTTTGAAAACACGCCGGGTTTTTCTCTGGGGCGGGTCGAAGAAAAACTGGGCATCAACGCCTCGGGAACGGCGGAACTGGTTTTTGACAATGCCCGGGTCCCCAAAGATGCCTTGCTGGGCAATCCCGGAGACGGGTTTAAACAGATGCTGACCACCCTGGATGGGGGGCGGATCGGGATCGCTTCCCAGGCCATCGGAATCGGCCGGGCCGTTTTGGAAGAATCCTTGGATTACGCCAAGAGCCGCGAGCAATTCGGCAAAGCCATCTCCACCTTCCAGGCCATCCAGTGGAAGCTGGCCGATATGGCCACCCAATTGGACGCGGCGGAACTGCTGACCCTTCGGGCGGCCTGGATGGAAGACCACCATCTGCATTACGAAAAAGCAGCTGCCATGGCCAAAATGTTCGCTTCCGATTCGGCCATGCAGGCGGCCATAGAAGGTGTTCAGATCCTGGGCGGCTACGGCTACTGCCGGGAATACCCCATGGAGCGGCACATGCGGGATGCCAAGATCACCCAGATCTACGAAGGCACCAACGAGATCATGCGGATCGTAATTGCCAATAATATCCTGAAAGGCAAATAAAAAAAGGGTTCAAGGGGTCAAGGATTCAAGCGAAAAAGGGAAGCATTAAAATTCAAGAAATACTAACCGAACAACTATTATAAACGTTGCCCGGGAATTAATTTGGATCACCACTTTGACCCCTCGGCCCCTTGAACCCTCTTAGAGGTTTTTTTCATGAACTTTGCCCTAACGGAAGAACAGAAAATGATCCAGGAAACGTGCCGGGATTTCGCCCGGACGGAACTGGCCCCCCAGGCCGCCCGGCTGGATGAGACCAAAGACCGGACCATCCTCCTCAAAAATCTAAAAAAGATGGCCGAGTTGGGGCTGATGGGCATGACTATTCCGGAGAACTATGGGGGGCCCCAGGTGGGGGTGGTGGCCTATAGCCTGGCCATGACCGAGATCGGGGCCGGCTGTGCCTCAACAGCGGTTACCATGTCGGTTACCAATATGGTGGCGGAAGTTCTCCTGGAGTTCGGGACCGAAGAAGTAAAACGCAGGCACATCCCCCGGATCTGCTCCGGAGAGTATCCGGCCGGGGCCTTTGGACTTACGGAACCGGGGGCCGGCTCGGATCCGGCCGGGATGAGGACCACGGCCGTGCTGGACGGCAACGAATGGGTTCTGAACGGCCAGAAGATTTTTATTACCAGCGCCGAATACGCCGGTTTGGTCATTGCTTGGGCGGTTACCGATAAAAACGCCCCCAAAGGGCGGGGGATCAGCGCCTTTGTGGTCGAACAGGGGACGCCGGGCTATCTGGTTGGGGCTGATGAGAAGAAAATGGGACAAAAAGGCTCCAGCACCAATCAGTTGATTTTTGACAACTGCCGCATCCCCAAGGAAAATCTGTTAGGATCGGCAGATGACGGCCTTCGGATCGCCTTGATGGAGCTGGCCGGAGGACGGATTGGGATCGGCTCCATGTCCGTTGGGATTGGGCGGGCAGCCATGGATTTTGCCCTGGACTACGCCAAAAACCGGGAGCAGTTCGGCCAACCTATTTCCGCTTTTCAGGCCATCCAATGGATGATAGCCGATGCCTATACCGAGTTGGAGGCTGCCCAATTGCTGATCCTGCGGGCGGCTTTCCTGAAGGAAACCGGCAAGGGCTTTACACGTGAGGCGGCCATGGGAAAGGTTCTGGCTTCCGAAGCAGCCAACCGGGCCTGTTACAAGGCGGTTCAGATTCTGGGCGGCTACGGTTATACCGCCGACTATCCGGTGGAAAGACTGGCCCGGGACGTTCGGGTGACCACGCTTTATGAGGGGACTTCCGAAATACAACGGCTGGTTATTGCCAGGGAATTGCTGGGAGCCAGTTAAATGACTGATGCCCGTGTCAAAGGGATGATCCAGATCTATACCGGAACAGGAAAAGGCAAGACTACGGCAGCCCTGGGTTTGGCCATGCGGGCCATCGGATATGGCCAGAAGGTGTTCATTATTCAATTTATGAAAGGGGAGGAGAAGACAGGCGAGTTGCTGACTGCCGAAAAGCTATCCCCCTATCTGACCATCAAGCCCATGGGGAGGGAGGGTTTTATTGTTAAGGATCATATTGATCCCATCGATCTCCATTGGGCCCAGGAAGGGATGGATCTGGCCCGGGAAGTGATCAGAAACGGCGCCCACGATATCCTGATTTTGGATGAAATCAACGTGGCCGTGTCTTTTGGATTGATCTCCGTCCAGGAGGTTTTGCAATTAATCAATAAAAAACCGCCCGGAATGGAATTGGTCCTAACCGGGAGATATGCCCCCGCCGAATTTTTGGAGAGGGCCGATTTGGTAACGGAAATGAAAAACATCAAGCATTATTACGAGAAGGGTGTTCCCCACCGGGAGAGTATCGAGCGTTAGGGAATTCAGGGCGGTCCTCCCGGACGGCCTTCCCCGGGTCCTTCCTGGGCTCCGGCATCTGCCATAGCGCCCATCCGGAAAGGATTGGTTCCGGATGGGCGCCCGAAGGGCCTGGATTTTTTCTGCTTATTTAAAATAATCGTCCCGGGCCTTTTTGAGCTGCTGAATATTCTCCAGGGGGGACCGGGGGGCGATCCCGCAGCCCGGGCAAAGAAAATCCGTGCCGTTTTCGAGGGCCTGGATGGATTCCTTATAGACCTCCTCCGGTGTTCCGCTGAAGAGAGTGGTGGCCGTGGCTACATTTCCAAAGACTTTAACTCCGCTTTTGTGGGCGATCTCCACCGCCCGCTTTAGGTCCGCTTTTTCTTCGATGCTAATCCCGACCGCTCCCGTGGCGCACATCAATTCGATAATCGGATCGGTATCGGCACAGACGTGTAAAACCACCGGCCCCTTGATGCTGCTGATGATTTCCTTTTCCAAAGGTAAAACAAATTTTTCATAAATTTTTGGGCTGAGGAGGGCCGGACCGGAAGTGGGTTCGGCAAAGACATAGAAATCGGCCCCCAGGTCAAAGGCGAAATTGGCGGCCGCTATGGCGGCCTGTTTGGTGACTTCAAAGGTCTTCAGCAGGGCATCCGGTTTTTTAAAGACCCATTTCATGAAGAGCTCGGTCCCCACCAGGTTGGCGGCGCAGGTAAAGGCCCCCTCCGATTCGCCGAAGATAACCATCGTCTCTCCGACTCTTTCTTCGAGCAGCCTGAAATTTTCTTTATAAACCGGAAAACGACCCCGGCTTAAAAAGTCGGCCGGGAATGCCAAATTTTCAACGCCTTCGGCATAGGGGTGTTCCTTGATAAAATACTGGCGATCGATCTCCGGCTTGCCCATGCCGCACCCCATAGCCTGGCTTAAAGGAATGATATCCCAGCCCATGGCCTTGACCCATTCAAAGTGCCCATAGACATGTCCCGCCATGGCCAACTCGGTCATGGCCTTCGGATCGTCATCCGCCAGGGGCCTCTCATAGCCGCATTTCTTCATAAAATCGACTACGCCATAGGTTGTTGTACGAGCCTACCGGGGTCTTGTCGACCTCTTTCCCCTGCAGTTGGTTTAAAAACCTTTTTTTTAAACTCAATTCTTCCATCTTGGGCCTCCTTATATTTAAAAAAATGAATAATTTCCTTTTTAATTAGCTTAAACTAAAATACCACCGTTTTCAAATGATTTAATAACTCGACTATAAATTTCCTCTTTGCTATACTTCTTGTCCATCTCATTTGCATTGGGACCTCATCTGACGGATAATTTTCTGGTGTCCGGGTCTCACGTTATCGACATCTGACCAGACCCTCCATTTATTTGAGAAAGGTCTAAAACTATGTACTTAGACTTACGGAGTGCCCTTGTCCGTGATGGCAACCGGGTCACTTTTTTTGGACTTCCCATTGCCTTGCATTGCCACCACTACAATATTAATCTCCAAAAAACAGCGGAAGACATTTTGGGAGCGGAAGGGATTGAACTCCTCTTCCGGGCCGCTGAAGAGGCCAGCCATATGGGATTTAAAGCCATTTTAGGTTGGTATGATCGGATTAAGACCACAAAATCGAAATTGGAATTGGCCGCTTCGGTTTATCAAAACTGCGGATTAGGCGTTATCCATTTCCAACAAATAGATCCCAAGAAAGGTCGGGTAGTCAGTACCTCCAGTTATCATGTCACCGGATGGTTGGCCAAGCATGGCATTCGATCAACTCCGGGTTGCCATTTTTCCCGAGGCTGGATCGCTGGGGTTCTGGAAGTCATTTACGATCGACCCATTGGATATTTTGCTGTGAATGAGCGGGCCTGTAAGATGATGCGAAAAGAGAAATGTATTTTCGAGGTGAAGGAGCGTTAAGTGGCCATTGATGGAAATAAAATAATTCAAGCTTTCATGGAAGGAAGTCGGATTCGGGATGAAAAGGGGATTATTCCTATCTTTGGGGTATATCTTTCCCTTTTTTTTGTCCAATATTATAATCGCCTTTCCTTTGATTTTGAAAGAAGGCTGGGTGAAGAGCGACAAGCGGAGGCAGAAGCTTATCTGATTCAAGCCGCTCAAGAATGTGGCTATGCCACGTTTCATGGGCTACTCAATTCCTGGGAATGGGAAAACCTCGTTAAACCTATGATTGAGAAGGAAGAAGATAAGCTTCTTGGATTCACCGCTGTGGCTTTGGCTGCCGGGTGGGGTGATTTGAGCATAAGAAGCCTCATTCCTGGGGAAAAGCTCGTTGTCTATGTAAATGAATCCTATGAGGCCACAGGCTACCTCCAATCCCACGGTCGTGCCGGTTCAGGAAAATGTTTTATGCTTCGCGGGGTAACGGGAGCCTTTATGGATGTCCTCTACGGAGAAGACTATCCGGACGGCTGCTTCACATTTTTAGCAGAAGAGCCTCTCTGCCGGGCCAAGGGAGATGTTCATTGTGAGTTCGAAGTCCATAAAAAATCCTAAAGGTTTTCAAAGGGAAGCCAACCTCGTTACCGGGCCAACTTGTTGGGAATACTTGGCCTGTTCCAAGGTGTTCTGTCCGGCATACGATAAAAGAAACCTGACCTGCTGGACCGTTTCTAAAACTCATTGCAGCGAAGAGGTCAGTGATGATTTCTTTAAAAAAATAGCGGCCTGTGTGGTTTGCCCATACTTCAAAAAAATAGGTGACCAGGACCCAAGCGGATGGAATTATTTTCTGGCTGAGCAGATCCGCCAATATAATTTTAAGGCCTTGGGGCAGATCTATCAAAAGGAAGAAAGCTTTATCGAAATCTTGGATCGCATCCCCGATGGGCTTTTTACCATCGATCAGGAATGGAGGATCACTTACTTTAATCCGGCGGCCGAAAAAATCACCGGTTTTTCAACCCACGATGCGGTAGGGATGTATTGCAAGGACGTTTTAAAAAACACGATTTGTGAGACCGATTGTGCTCTGAAACGAGCTGTGGCTAACGGTACCTACACCTATCATCAGGAGCAGATGATAACCAATATTGAAGGGAAAAAGATTCCGATTATCTGTTCAACCTCCGTCTTTTTAGATAACGAAAGGCGAATTACCGGGGGCATTGAGATATTCAAAGATATTACGGAACTGAGAAATCTCCAGGAGGAAATTTTAAGAAGGGAAAGAAAGTACCGGCGCATCTTTGAAAGCAGTAATGACATGATTTATATTTCTAATCAGGGAGGCGCAATTCTGAATGTAAACCAGGCTGGGGTGGATATGCTCGGATACCGCAGCAAAGAGGAGTTGATGGGCATCAGATCGGTAAGACAACTGTACCGAAGTACCCGAGATCGTGATCTTTTCATGGAACGGATCAATCGAGACGGGTACGTCAAAGATTTCGAAGTAGATTTGAAGCGGAAAGACAAATCGCTTGTCCATGTGCTCATTTCCAGCCGGCGCCATATAAATCCCGAAACAGAAGAAATCGAGTTCGAGGGAATTATTAAAGATATTACTCAGCGCAAAAAGGCAGAGCAAGCCCTCAAACAACGAAACCGGGATCTCTCCATTCTCAATACGATTGCTTTGGGTTTGAATATTACCATGGATTTGGATCAACTCTTGAGAATGACTCTAAAAAATATTATTAAGATGCTGCGAATACAAAGCGGGGCCCTGTTTCTGATTGACCGGGAAAAGAAAAAGGTCTTGCTCCAAGGGGGATATGGATTACCCGTCCAGGAACCCGGGCGCCTGGGCGAAGTTTTCTTTAAGGATATCCCCTTGATGAATTTCCTTTTAGACGAGGATGGGAAGCTTCCACCAAAACCAAAGTTTCCTCCCTTTCAGGTAACTTACCCGGGAGAAGGTGGGAGGCCGGTTCCTTGGTTGTTTAGTTTTCTTATAACCTCACGGGGCAAATGCCTGGGATTCTTTGGCCTGGATCTTCCGCTCACAAAAATGCTAAGCCCCCATGAAGTGCATTTGCTCTCTTCTTTGGGCAATTTTTTAGGTGGAGCCATAGAAAATACTCAACTCGTTGAAACCATAAGGCGCCATCGACAAGAGCTGCGAAAACTAACTGAGAAGCTATTCCAGAGCCAGGAAGAGGAACGACGTCGTATCGCTCGGGAATTGCATGACGAAGCTGGCCAGGCCATGACGGGGATTAAATTGGGGTTGGATAGGCTGGAAGGGGCTGTGCCGGATGATAACCAAATTCTTAAAGAAGAAATAGATCAAATCAGGAAGATGGTGACCCGCACTTCTTCGGAAATCAGACAGCTCTCCTATCGACTCCATCCTACGCTACTGAGCGACCTTGGCCTGGAGCCGGCTCTGGACCTCTATTTAAAGAGCGTGGCCAACCAGTCGAAAATGAACATCGACTTTCGCATGGTGGGATTTGACCACCGCCTGGACGCTGATATTGAAACCGTGCTCTATCGCTTCAGCCAAGAGGCCTTGACCAACACGCTAAAACATTCCGGAGCGGAAAACTTTCACCTCTCAATCATCAAGGGGTCACCAAAAATTATTTTTTTAGCTGAGGATGATGGGATTGGATTCGATGGCCGGATCATAGGAAACAACAAGAGGAGTTTGGGGTTACTGGGTATGCGGGAGCGGGCTTCCCTTTTAGGAGGAACCTTCCAAATCCGAAGCCAACCCATAACCAGGGTACCCGAATTCGTATTGAAATTCCCTTAAACGAGGTGCAGAGCCATGGCACAAACGATTAAAATTCTACTGGTTGACGACCATACCATTGTCAGGCAGGGACTGGCTCGCTTATTGGAGGATCAACCTGGTTTTAAAGTGGTGGGGGAAGCGGTGAATGGTAGGATTGCCGTTGAAAAGGCACAATCACTAAAACCGGATGTCATTATAATGGATATCGCCATGCCTTCTTTAAACGGCATTGAAGCCGCCAAAAGAATACGCAAGCTCCTCCCCAATACCAAGATACTGATTCTATCCATGTATTCTCAAGAAAATTATATTCACGAACTTTTAGAAGCCGGGATATCGGGATATTTATTAAAAGACACCTCCAGCGGTCCTGATATTGTTCATGCTATTGAAGCGGCCATGAAGGGTGAAACCTCCCTAAGCCCGTCCGTGTCCAAATTGTTGGTGGATCGGTATCTCTCACTCCGAAAAAGTTCTCCCAAGGAAGAACGCTTCAATCAGCTATCCGATCGGGAAAGGGAGGTCTTACAGCTCATTGCCGAGGGCATTCGACCAAAAAGATTGCCGATCTACTCTGTATCAGCATTAGCACGATTAAAACCCATCGGGCCAAGGTTATGGAAAAACTGGAATTGCGCACCACACCCCAATTAATATATTTTGCTATTCAGCTCGGTTTGGTTGAGCAGGAACTTTAGCCCCCCTCTTTCCTCTCCATCCTTCTCATCTCCAGAGATTATAAGGATCATCCTTTTGTTGCCTAAGGATCATCTTTTTGTTGATTAAAAAACATCCTTTTGTTGATAAAAAACATCCCCAAGACGATTTACCTTACGATCAAGTTTGTTGTATATTTGTTAAAATTCAAAAAGGTGAACTGGCTGATTTCTTTTTTGTTGGGTCGATACAAACCATACCGATTAACCCTAATCCGAGGTCAGACAGAGAATTATGAGCTTCCTGCTCAGGCCACAGCACTCCCTAGGCAATCCTTTATACACAAAGTTGACCCTCCCGTGATGAGGCGCTGGAAGCGCTTCGAACGATTCTAAAAGAAGAAGAGATAAGCATACCTATTGATTTGATTTTAATCCGGGATGAAGCTGAAGCTACAGCCAAGCATTTCCAGGGTTCTCCGACCATCCAGATCAATGGATTGGATTTGGAGCCTGAGGCCCGAGAGCACCCAAAGATCGGTATGGGTTGACGATTTTATATAGCGGAGGATGGACGATTCTCCAAGACCCCACCGGATTTCTTGGTCCGGGAGCAATTGAGGATATTGCTCAATGAATAAAAAGAACTAATTGATATTAATTCGAAAGGAGTGACTTCATGTCGGTCTTCAACTCAAGAGAAAGAGTCCTTCGACTTTTTCGTCGTGAACCGTTGGATACCATGCCCGTGTTTAGTGGGATGGGTATGGTTACTATCCAGGCTATTCGTAAGATGGGGATCCCTTTTCCCCAGGTCCATAAATCGGCGGAATACATGGCCCGGGCGGCCTTGACTTCGGCTGAAATCTTCGGTTTTGATGCCGTGGTTATCCCTTATGATATGTGTACCGTTCCCGAAGCCCTGGGCCGTGGGGTGAGCCTTTATGAGGACTCTGAGGATATCCTTTACCCTACCGTTCCAACCAAATGGGAAAGCCTGGAGGCAGTGGAAATTCCCCCGAATTATCTTTCTTTGGGTCGGATGCCTTTGGTGGACAAGGCATTCGGTCTTTTAAAGGCCCAGTCGGATCAGGGGTTGGCCATCGGGGGATGGGTCTTGGGACCTTTTACCATGGCCGGACAACTCCTGGAACTGGATTTTCTCTTAAAAGGAATTAGAAAGGATAAAGAACGTATCGAAGCTTTTCTGGCCACCATGACTGATCTGGTGATTGAAGTAGCACGACATTATCAGGCCCTGGGACTTGATTATATCACGATCAGGGAAATGGGTTCAGGGACGGATCTCCTTTCCCCGCGTATGTGGACGACCATCATTGAACCCAACCTAAAAAGGCTTTTTGCCGCTATCCAATCACCCAAGATTCTCCATATCTGCGGTTCCACCGACCTGATTATCGAAATGATGAATAACTGCGGGGCCGATGCCCTTAGTGTGGATCAGAAAAACAATTTAGCCTTATCTCGAAAAAAGTTGGGGAATGAAGTGCTGCTTTTAGGTAATTTCGATCCCTACCGTACTCTAGTGCATATGGACCCTTCTCAGGTGGAGTCGATTATTAAGAAGTGTATCGATGACGGTGCGGATGCGGTCTGGCCAGGATGTGACTTGTGGCCTGATGTGAATGAAGAAAATCTGAAAGTTGCTTTAAATACCATAAAGACTTATGGTCGCAAGCCGAGTCCCGCAGTCGGAAGGCTCTAATAAATTTTATGAAAGGAGAAAAAACATGGCAAGCAAGGACGAATTGCACAAGGTCTTAAAGGAGGGAGTAATTAACTTTCAGGAAGAGGAAGTCAGGGAGGGGGCTCAAAAGATTCTGGCGGAAGGGTACGATCCTCTGGAAGCGGTCATGGATGGGCTCGCTGCCGGGATGCTGGTCGTGGGAGATCTTTATGAACGCAACGAGTATTTCGTTCCCGAGGTGCTCATGTGCGCCGATGCCCTGTATGCCGGGTTGGACATTTTAAGACCCCATATCCCGAAAAAGGAAGGCAATATCAAGGGGCAGGTCGTTATCGGGACCGTTCAGGGGGATGTCCATGATATCGGTAAGAACCTAATTAAGATGATGTTTGATGTAAGCGGTTTCCAGGTTCATGATCTGGGTCGGGATGTCCCCGTGGAGAAGTTCGTGGCGGAACAGATGCGCACCGATTCCGAAATCGTCGCCCTGTCGGCGATGATGAGTACAACCATGCTGGGCATGAAAAAAGTAATCCAGATGATCAAGGAAAAAAATCCCAACGTAGCCATTATGCTGGGTGGGGCACCGGTTTCTCAGGATGTAACCAAGTTGTTCGGTGCGGATGGCTATGCCGAATCGGCAGGTAATGCCGTTGAAGAGGCCATAAAAATGATCGGCCGTCTCCGGGAACTTAAGAAGGCGTAAAAAGGGCCTCCTGTAATTATCTCCTTTTTCATTCAGCCGAAGGCCGAAACCCAGTCGTTTGATATGGTTCGGGCTTCCGGCTTTCGCCGTAGTGACGGAATTTGTGAGTTGGGCAAGAGAATCCAATAAGGGAGGGAAAGTTTGAAGGATAACAACGCGACTGTGATTTTCCAACCTTCTGGCCGCAGAGGGCTTGTTGAGAAAGGGATTTCTTTAATTGAGGCTTCCCGAAGGTTGGGTGTAGACATCGAGGCCTTATGTGGGGAGAAAAAGAAGTGCGGCAAATGCAAGATTCGGATTGAAGAGGGTTTTTTTGAAAAGTTCGGTATTCAATCCAGCCTGTCCCATACGTCTCCCTGGTTGGAAGAGGAAGATAAGTATGTCAATGAACAGGAGAAGAACACCGGTTATCGCCTGGGATGTGTTGCCAATGTTGAGGGGGATCTTTTGGTCTTCGTACCGGAAGAATCCCGGGCCGGCAAACAGGTGGTGAGTAAAAAGGCCCGGGACATCTACATCGAGCATAACCCGGCCGTCAGGATCTATTATGTCGAAGTGGACCCGCCTACTTTTGAGGACCCTACCGGCGATTTTGAACGAATCTGTAGGGAGCTGGAAAAACAATATGGGCTTGGCAAGTTAACGATCGACTTCTTCACCCTTCGGCAACTCCCCATGGCCCTTCGCGATGGAGACTGGAAAGTGACCGTGAGCATCTGGAATGACCTTGAGATCATCCGGGTGCGGCCCGGCAAGGCCGAGGCTGCTTATGGAATCGCCATTGATGTGGGGACTACCACCGTGGCCGGGTATTTTTGCAATCTCAACACCATGGAGGTTGTAGATACCGTCACCCTGATGAATCCTCAGTGTAAATACGGGGAAGACGTCATGGCCCGAATTACCTGTCATATGACGAACCCGGACGGCCTCAAACGGATGAGCGACGACATTATCGAGGGCCTGAACTGGATCATCGGTGAGGCCGTTAAGAACACCTTTCCTCCCAAGAAAAAGGTAAAAAGATCTGACGGGGAGGAAGGCCCTGAGGAATGGGTGGAGGTGCCGGAAGAAGGGAAGACCTATCTCCGGCTTACCTTGGATGATGTCGAGGATGTAACCATTGGCGGGAATACAGCCATGCATCATATCCTGCTCCAGCTCAACCCGGAATTTGTGGGGATGGCCCCCTTTCCTCCGGTGATTCATCACAGCCTGGATGTCAAGACCCGGGATATCGGTCTCAATATTAACCGCGGATCCTATGTCTTCGTCCTGCCAAATGAGGCAGGTTTCGTGGGGGCCGATAATGTGGGGGTGCTTATCGCAGAGGAACCCTATAAGTCCGATGAGACCCAGCTTATCATTGATATCGGGACAAACGGCGAGCTGGTTCTGGGCAACAGGCACAAGCTGATATCCTCCTCATGTGCTACGGGCCCGGCCCTGGAAGGGGCCCAGCTTCAATTCGGCATGCGGGCCGCCCCGGGGGCCATTGAACGGATCAAAATTGATCCGGAGACCCATGAAGTGGATTACAAGGTGATCGGGCGGGATGCCTGGCGGCAGTACTCCGAACCCAAGGAGATGAAGACCAAGGGAATCTGCGGATCGGGGATCCTGGATGTCTTGGCCGAACTTTATCGTTCCGGGGTTATTATGAAGAGCGGTGTGTTCAGTAAGAATCAAAAATCGAACCGCTCCCGTATTAATCCGGAAACCAAGCAACCTGAATTTGTGATTGCCTGGGCAAATGAGACTAGTATCGGGCGGGATGTGGTAATTTCCCAAAAGGATATCAGACAAATCCAACTGGCCAAAGGAGCCCTATATTGCGGATGTAAATTGATGATGCGGCGTATGGGTATTGATAAGGTGGAGATAGTAAAGATTGCCGGGGCTTTTGGTACCCACGTAGACCGAGAAAAGGCCTTGATCATGGGTCTATTCCCGGATTGTGCGATCGACAAGATTGTTTCCATAGGAAACGCCGCCGGGGATGGAGCTAGGGCGGCCCTGTTGAACCGGGAAAAACGGATTGAGGCCAACTGGGTCTCCCGCAATGTGGAATATATTGAATTGACGGTGGAAAAGGATTTCCAGGTTCAATTTATGGAGGCCATGCAGATACCCCATATGAAGGATGCCTTTCTCCATTTGGAAGGATTGGTAAGAGCTGAAATTCTTCACCAGAAATAAGCAGGGTTTAAATGCAGAAAGACCAACCAGAGAAGAGAGGCGTCCAAGTATCCGTGGAACCGGGTATTTGCGGCTTTTCTTGTACGATCAAGGCCAGGATAAAGGAACGCTGGTCAGTGCAACTGGAAATTAATTCCGGCTGTGAGCAGATCCAGAACCTTTCTAACCTCTTGAAGGATATTACGGTCAAGGATTTGTTTTTGCCTATAACCCGGAATCCTCTTTATCTTTCGGCTGAACAAGCGGGTTGTCACCCTTCCTGCGCGGTTCCGGTAGCGGCGGTTAAAGCGACCGAAGTGGCCATGGGGACAGCCCTGCCGCAAGAGGTCAAGATTGAATTCGAGGTCATGAAATAATTTAAATTTATTGCGGAAAGGTAAAAAATGATTTCAAAACCTATCCATCTGGTAGTCGTTCATAGTGGAGATTCAAATTGAAAGCCCTGCGAGCGGGCGCTGGATGCGGCTCAAAAGATAAAGGATCGTTTTGGCAATGCCATCCGATTCGAAGCCTTTACCATTGCTTCGGAAGAAGGAAAGGCCTTTAAAGTCACCACCTCAACCAATGTCTTTGTAAATGGGGAACTGCTTCCCCTAAACACCTGGCTGGAGGAAGAGAAATTCGTTCAGTATATTCAGGAAGCTATCGGAGGAAAGGAAAAAGCAGCCGGAAAGATTGAGGTACACGAAAAGTTCGACGTGGTGATCATTGGCGGCGGCCCGGCCGGATTGACGGCAGGTATCTATTGTGCTCGCGCCAGGCTGAAAACCATCTTATTGGAAGGGGCCAGCCTTGGTGGTCAGGTGGCTATGACGGACAAGATTGAAAATTACCCGGGGTACACCGGCGAAAGCGGCCCTGAATTAATTAATACTATGGAAAGGCAGGCCAGGAAGTTCGGTCTTGAGATACAAACGTTCAAAACGGTGACCCAGATCATGGGAGACGGGTTGCTCAAAGAAGTCTATGCCGGAAATGATCTTTATCCCTGCGAGGCGCTTATCTTAGCCACCGGCCTTAAGACATCGGAATTAAATCTTGAAAAAGAAGATTATTTCAGGGGCAAAGGCCTGTCGTATTGTGCCGTTTGTGATGCTAATTTTTTTGTCGGAAAGAAAGTTGTGGTCGTCGGGGGCGGGGACACCGCGGCTGAAGATGCCTTGTACCTGTCCAAATTTGCCTCACAGGTTTTTATTGTCCACAGAAGGGACGAGTTGCGGGCGGCAAAAATATTACAAGAAGCCGTTTCCTGCAATGAAAAGATCACCGTCTTGTGGAGCCATGTCGTCCAGAGTCTGGTTGGGGACACGGTGTTGGAGGGGCTGGTTTTGAGGGATCTGAAGACCGGAAACGAAACCAGGCTGGATGTGGAGGGTTTTTTCGTTGCCATTGGATCTCGTCCCTACACCGGCTTCATTAAAAACCTGGTGGCTATGGATGAACAAGGGTTTGTCCTGGTAAATTCCAGGATGGAGACTTCCTATCCAGGTATCTTTGCGGCTGGTGATATCAGAGACACCCCTTTGAGACAGGTATCCACAGCCGTTGGCGATGGGGCCATTGCGGCCATATCGGCTGAAAAATTTGTCAGAGACGTGAAGGATAAAGGCGAGTGTAAACTACCCGAATCAAAAACGGCCTCCTTTCCTTTTTGATTCATGGTTCTGAAAAACAGAATGCCTCCAGTAACTATGTATATCATAGGCGGTTTCCTTGGTTCCGGGAAGACCACTTTTTTGCAAACCCTGTTGGATTGGCAGGGCGATCTTTCCTCCACCGCTGTTATGGTTAACGAATTTGGGGAAATCTCGGTTGACGGGATGCTCCTGGATTCGAAAGGTAGCCAGCTTGTGGAATTGGCCAGCGGATGCATCTGCTGCTCCATGAGAGGGGAATTTATCAAGAGTTTGGAGAATGTTTTAGATAATTTTACGATTACCAGAATTTTTGTTGAGACAACGGGCGTGGCCGATACCTTGGAACTTATTTCGGTTCTGAAAGAATCCAAGGTCTCGGAACGTGTTGCCCTGAAAAAGATTATTTGCGTCCTGGATGCCGACCTCTGGCCGGGAAGAGATAATTTTGGGCTGGTTTTTTTAAATCAAATAAAGGCTGCCGATCTGATCCTTCTCAATAAAGTCGATCTCGTCGAAAAAGGTCAGGTGGTTCCCTTTATGGAAGAGATACAAAAGATAAATCCCGACAGTCTGGTCATCCCTACTTATTACTGCAGGATAGACCTGGATCTGCTTTTGGATGGGGAAGAACGAGATCGCCCCCTGCGCCTCGACACAGTGAATGGGCTGCCAGACTTTAATTCTAATCTGGAGAAGCCCATCGGTTTTGCGACTTTTCTTTTTCAGGAGGAGGGCTCGCTCTCCGAGGCTTGTTTCAAAGAGTTCCTTGATAAAATCCCTCCCCACATTTTTCGTATTAAGGGGCAAGTAAGGTTTTCGGGAAAGGCTTTTCTGCTGAACCATGTCGGAGGCAGGAGCCAATGGATCGAATCTGAAAACAAAAGTGGCTCCCAATTGGTCTTTATCGGCTGGAATATGGATACGGAGGCCCTTAAGGCCGATCTGGCAGCTTGCCTGGAGGGCAAGTGATCATGAAGGAAGGACTTTCCAAAAGTGTTTGGATATCAGAAAGGGGATTGGGCCGTGGATAAGGAGTCTATTCAAAAAGGTATGCTGGCCTTAGCGCAGGAGGGATTTCGCTGCAGCCAAATTATGCTGGCCTTGGGACTCAAACGCCAGGGCAAGGAAAACCCGGATCTGATTCGAGCCATGGGCGGTTTGATCGTCGGGGTCGGCTACAGCGGCAAGATTTGCGGTGCCCTCACCGGGGGTACTTGCCTGATCACTTTGTATGCCGGTAGGGGGCGGGCTGATGAGAAAGAGCACCCTAAGCTGTGGCCCATGGTCCAGGAATTCGTTGAATGGTTTGAGTCGGAGATAGGGGAAAACAAGGGAATCATTGACTGTGATGGGATCCTGGAAAGAGCCGGTGTAGCTAAACCTTCCAGCGAGACCTGCGGACCGATCGTACTTAAAGCCTACATAAAGGCCGTTTCCATTTTAGAGGCAAACGGACTATAGCAAAAAAAATACCATAAATTAAACTCGAAAAAGAAAGGGGGCGAGAGAAGGTGGCGAACGAAATAAAGACAAGCAAGTTGCAGATTATTGCCAATACGGGGAACTGAATACCGATTATTAAAATAGCCCTGGAAGGGACTGAAGGGGTTGAAAAGGCCGAGGTCGATATTCAATATGCCACCGTATGGCATGATCCGGCTAAGGTTTCTGCTGATCAGTTGGCCGCCATAGTAACCAAAGCAGGAAAAGATTGTTTTCCTGTAAGTTAAGACAAGCCTGAAAGGAGGGCAAACATGAGCATTCCAAAAGACAAAATGACCCCCAAGGAAAGAATGGGCTCCCTACTTCAAGGAAAACCCATTGACAGAGTCCCTTGCATTCCGGTTATCCTTAACGGTTGTGCCAGAGTGGCAGGCTATACCATCAAGGAAATGACCCTGGACGGAGAGAAGTTCGGTAAGGCTAATGTAGCCACTTATAAAAAATACGGCCATGATATGATTTGTCTGCTTGATGCCACGGGTACCACAGCCGAGGCAGCGGGAACCAAACTGAATTATCCGGATGAGATGCCTGCTTTTGTGGAAGACCCCTTGATCAAGTCCAGGGACGATTTAAAAAAGCTGCGTCCACTGGACCCCACCAAGGATGGCCGCCTCAACAATTACCTGATAGCCACGGAGTATTGCGTTTCAGAAGTAGGCAACGAGGTGTTTGTCGGGACCCTCTTTGCCGGCGCCTTTACCACCGCAGCCTGTTTGAGAGGCACTGAGGCCCTTTTGAAAGATATCTATAAAGATAAAGAAATGGTCCATCATCTGGTGAGATGGGCAACCGACGTCACCATACCTTTTTTAGATGAAGTCATCAAAAGAGGGGGCGTTCCGTTTTTGTGTGAGCCGGTAGGTACGGGAAGCATCCTGAATCCCAAAGCCTTTGCTGAATTTGTAGAACCGTATCAGAAAGAATTAAACGATTTTGTAAAATCTAAAGGTCTCCCCGCGCTAAATCATATCTGTGGGAATTCCCTGCCGATCATGGAACCTTGGCTCCGGACCGGCCCGACGGTCATTAGTGTGGATCGGGTGGATATCGGGGAGATCTCAAAAAAGTTTGGAGATAAGGTGGGATTGTGTGGGAATGTCAATCCCGGGAAGACGCTCTTTATGGGTTCCCCGGAAGCGGTCGATGCCGAGGTAAAGGATATTATGGAAAAAGCTGGGAAAAATCCCTGCGGTTTTGTGCTGGCTTCGGGGTGCGAAGTGCCCAGTGAAACGCCTCCGGAGAATATCTTTGCCATGATGGATGCCGCGAGAAAATATGGGCAACATCCATTACCTTAGATAGGAGGTGTAACTTATGGAAGACATAAAAGAGATTATCATTAAGATCCCCAGCTTAACTTGAACTACTTGAGAGGTGATGGTTAACGCGGCTCTGGATGAGTCCGTCGGCGTTCTTGAGTATGAAACAAGTATTGCAACACTGCAAACACGGGTGAAATTTAATTCAAATCAAACCAACGAAGAGACCTTGATGGAAAATATCAAGAAGAAAACAGGTTATAGTAACCTATACGTACTCTCATAAGGTTCGTGTCCTTTCTGGGGGGCGGAGATTTCTATCCTATCCCCAGAAAGGATAAATTTTTCAATCAGGGTCGTTCAATTCCCTTTCGTCATTCCACTATTAAATCCCTTCAGGAAGAATTTTTTTTCATATCGGCATTAATATTTCAACCAAGTTATAAGAATGAGCTAGAAGAAAAAATATATTATCGGAAATATCTATTTAAAAATAAATTTGCATCCAAATTTTCTATTTGATCTATCGCCTTAACCATAATAATAGAACAACATTTAGATTCCTAGTTCAGCACAATCTGTATGCGCAATTAAGTTGAATCAAAATAGAGAGGCTGAGAAATGAAAGAGAAAAGGATCATTGATTGTCGAGGCCTTGCCTGCCCTCAACCGGTAATTCAAACTAAGGAGGCCCTTGAAAAGTTCTCAGCCGGCTGTCTTCAAGTTATAGCCGATAATGATTCCTCCTGCATCAATGTCAGGCGTTACGCCGAGAGCCAGGGGCATCTGGTTCAAGTTGAGGAAAAGGAAGGAAATTATTTTTTGGAGATTGAGAAAAGAAATGCTTCAATTGCCTCGGATAGGTTAACCGAAGTTTCCCAGGAAGCTCAGGAAAAGAGCCTTGTGATTTATATTGCTTCCGAAGGGGTTGGAAGGGGAGATGATGAATTGGGCCGTATTCTAATGGCCGCCTACCTGGATACCCTCTCCCAATTTGCCCGAGAGATCTCTCACCTGATTTTTATGAATAGTGGGGTCAAGTTGGCAGTGGAGGGCTCTTCAGTTCTTGAGCAAATAGAAAATCTGAAGAGCATGGGTGTCGAGGTGCTGAGCTGCGGTACCTGCTTGAATTTTTTCGGGGTTATTGAAAAACTTCGAGTCGGCTCTGTTTCCAATATGATGATTATACAGGAGATCCTTTCTAAGGCGAAAAAGGTCTTGAGCCCATAAAAAATAAACCGGTGAATTTTCACCTACTGAGGCGGATATCTTATTTTTCAAATATAAAATAATACCTCCCGATCGATCATGTCGGTTAAACGGATTGTTTGTACCTGTGATGAAAGGAGCTGCGTGGAAAACAAAAGGCATTCCCGTAATAAGATAAAGCCAGCCTCACTGATTTCACTGGTCCAAAGAGCCCTCGAATTGGGGGCGAATGAAGCCAAGCCTTTGAGGACGGATCAGGTGGTTTTTGATCCTCGTGCCCATCTCAAGTGCCGCTTTGGCTGCGGGCGCTGGGGCAAG
This sequence comes from uncultured delta proteobacterium, assembly GCA_963711835.1. Classification (GTDB taxonomy): domain Bacteria; phylum Desulfobacterota; class RBG-13-43-22; order RBG-13-43-22; family RBG-13-43-22; genus CAVQFQ01. Next base: position 69,822 of record CAVQFQ010000025.1, read on the forward strand.
TATTGGACCTGCCCACCCCATCTTGCTCTCCCGCAGTCCACTTTTGATAAAGCCTTTGCTCGATACCAGACGGCTTTGGTTATCAAAACCAGCGATCCCAAATCCGGGCAAGAGGTGGCCCTATCTTTGGAAAAAGAGGCCATGTTACAATATGGCTGCTCCTTTGCCCTGGCCCTGGCCCTCTGTGTTCAGTGTGAAGAGTGCGCTTATCCGGAGCCCTGCCGTTACCCTCACCTGGCCAGGCCGGCCTTGGATGCCTTAGGCGTAGACGTGGGCAAGACCCTGGAGCCTCTGGGCTTTAAGGTGGAATTCGACAAGGAAGGCCTGCTCCTTCCCGTCTGGTACACCATGGTCTTGCTGGATTAAGATTTAAAGCCTTGTGGTCTGAGGGGGTCGGCTTTCGGGAATGCCGTTTCAGAGAGGATGTGTATCATAAAAAATGGTTATATTCTTTCTTGGAATGCCTCCTCCCACCTGATTTTGAAGAGTTGGTAACGTCAACCCAATACCCTTTCTAATTGTACTGCCCTAATCTTTGCAGCGCATAGGGGCCATCCCACCCTTTTAAAGATGGGAAATCCCGTCAATCAAAGGAACATACGGGAATCGGCCGGATAAAAAATGTCTGGTTCCGGCGGCCGGATTTTGTTATAGTTGGCCCATGTCTGGGCAAGCAAAAATCTTATCTGCAACCCCTTTGATACCCACTGGTCCGGCGGAGGAAGTTCTTTTCCAGGTCATGGCCCGACTGAATGACGGTCTTTTTATCGTCGACAGCGGGGGAAAAATTACCTATCTGAATCCGGCGGCCGAGGAAATAACCGGCCTTTCATCCTCCGAGGCGGCAGGCCGCCCCTGCAGCGAAGTATTCGAAAGCCTGACTGTTGAGCAGGGCCCTTTCCCCCCCGAAGGCCCGGAAACGACGGATTCGATTCTTCATCAAAAATGTTTGTCCCTGAAGGGCGACGGAAAAAAAATTCCACTCTATCGCACCCTGTCGGTCTTAACGGATCGGGCCGGAAAGACGATCGGCCAAATGGGGATCTTGAGGGATGTTTCCCGCAGCAAGGCCCTGGAGGATGATTGGCAGCTTTCCGAGAACCAATACCGGCAGATTTTTGAGGGATCCAGGGATTTGATTTTTATTACCTCCAAGGAGGGGAGGATTAAAGATGTCAATCAAGCCGGGTTGGACTTGCTGAAATACCGCCATAAGCCGGAATTATTGGACCTGGAATCGGTGGAGAAGATATTTCGAAATCCCATACATTGGGCGGTATTCCGGAAACAAATCGACCGCCACGGTTCCATAAAAGACTTCGAAGCCGGATTCAAGAGGAAGGATGGCGCCTTTATTCATTGTCTGCTGAGCGGAAATGCGGTTCGCAACTGGATCGGAGAGATTGTAGGCTATGAGGCGATAGCCAAAGATATCACCGCCCGCATGGACGCCCATCGGATTTTACAACAGCGGCATAGCGACTTACAGGTACTGACCTCCGTTGCTCTGGCCATGAACACCACCCAGGATTTAAATGACATCCTCAAAATTGCCCTGACCAAGGTTCTAAATGCTTTAAACCTGACCTCGGGGGGGATCTTCTTAATCGACCATGATAAAGCGGCCTACCTGCTCCGGGCCCAACAGGGACTCCCGGATATCGGGGCCGATACCGGCAACCGCATTTTCCTCACGGACCAACTCCTTATGGAGGGGCTCCTCAAAAAAAATCTTCATCTTGCCCCGGAACCCATTTTCCCTCCTTTCAAGGCCGTCCTGCGGGGCGAAAACGAGGCTCCGGCTTTGGAGTTTACCTGCTTCCTGATTACCGCCAAGGAGAAGGCCTGCGGGTTTATGGCCTTTGTGGTTCCCGCAAACAGGGATCTTACCTCCGGGGAAGATTACCATCTCCTGGGTTCTTTAGGGAACTTTTTAGGCGGGGCTATTGAAAACGCCCAACTTCTCGAAACGATTCAGGAGCACCGGGAAGAGCTCAAAGGGTTGACGGCGAACCTGTTTCATTCCCAGGAGGGAGAAAGAAAACGGATTGCCCAGGAATTGCATGACGAGGCCGGGCAAGCCCTGACCGGGATTCATTTTACCCTGGAAACGATTGAGAAGGGCATTTCCTCCGAATCGATCCAGACCCGGGAACTTATTGCCGAGGTGAAACGGCAGATCAACCGCACTTATCAGGAAATGCGCAATATTTCGTATAGCCTGCACCCGGCCATTTTAAGTGATTTAGGCCTGGAACCGGCCTTGGATTCCTATGTGGCCAATCTTTCCCTGCTTCGGGAAATTGAAATCGATTTCAAAATGATCGGTTTCGAAAAGCGCCTGGACACGGAAATGGAGACCGTCTTATACCGCCTTTCGCAGGAGGCGATAACCAACTCTCTGAAACACTCCGGGGCAAAACATATTAAGCTTTCGATCATCAAGAGTTATCCCCGTATTATCTTTGTTGCCGAGGATGACGGGGTGGGTTTCAGCAGCCCTTCAAGAACCAAGCCCAAACAATCCCTGGGTCTATTGGGCATGCGGGAAAGGGCCTCCATGTTGGGGGGAAACTTCTCGATCCGGTCGAACCCCGGGCAAGGGACCAGGATACGAATTGAAATGCCCATCCGGGAGGCCTCTAATGGCCGATAAAGCGGTTACCGTACTGTTGGCCGACGACCATACCATTGTCCTCCAAGGCTTGGCCAAGTTATTGGAAGGGGAACCGAACATCCGGGTGGTGGGGGAAGCGCACAACGGGCGGGAGGCCGTCAATAAGGTGGAGGAATTAAAACCCGATGTGATCGTGATGGACATCGCCATGCCCATTTTAAACGGCATTGAGGCCACCCGTCAGATCAAAAAAATCCGCCCTCAAAGCAAAGTCATCATCCTATCCATGCATTCACACGATCGTTTTATCAATGAACTTTTTTCTCTGGGGGCCTCGGGCTATCTTCTGAAGGATTCTACAGGCCAGGACATCATTCGGGCGATTCAGGCCGCCGTCAGGGGAGATACCTACTTGAGTCCTTCCATTTCCCGGCGGGTTATAGAAAACTATGTTTCCTTGAAAAAAAATAAATCCTCCCAGGAAGAACTTTACAGTCAACTTTCAAACCGGGAGCGGGAAGTGTTCCAGATGATCGCCGAGGGGCGTTCCACGAAAGAAATTGCCGATATTCTTTATGTCAGCCAAAGTACGGTAAAGTCCCATCGCGCCAATATCCTGGAAAAACTGCAGATAGAAAACCTTAGCCAGCTCATCCAGTTTGCCATTTCCTTGAACCTAGTGGAAATCCAGCAATAGACTTTTCCACCCGGAATCCCTTCAAAATAGTCTCGTTGCCTCCCAAAAATCATCTCTCGGACGATAGATTTAGTTTCTTTTTTAAGGTATTGTTTCATAGAGGCTATTACAGAAATAATTTTTTTAACGCGTTTTTATCTTTTTTATAAGGAGGCTGACTCGTGTTCCAGATAGAAACAGCACAAAAAGTGTGCCAGGTCGGAGGGGTGAAGTTCGGGGGGCAACCTGGAGAATATCCTACCGTGGTCTGTTCCTCCATCTTCCAAAAAGGAGACAAATTATTTCTGGGAAAAAGGCAGGAGGGCTTTGATGAAAAGCGGGCCGCGGAACTCCTTAAGACCCAGGACAAGCTCTGGCAGGAGACCGGGGTGCCGGGCATGGCCGATATCGTGGCCAATACCGGCAGTGAATTTAAGACTTATATTGATTTTGTGACCTCAGTGAGTAATATGCCCTTTTGTATCGATGCCTGGACTATGAAACCCAAACTGGAGGGGGCGGCCTATTGTGCCGAAAAAGGCCTGCTGGACCGGATGTTTTATAACAGCCTGACGGTCTGGGAAAAGGATTTGGAGACCGAAATCAAGGAAATTGCCCAAATCGGCGTAAAACACGTGCTCCTGGTGGCCTTTGATATGGCGGATCAATTACCCAGTGGGAGAATCGCCGGCACCCAAAAACTACTTGATGCCATTGATAAGGTGGGGGCATCCTTTGAAAGCCTATTTGTTGACACTTCGGTCATGAACGGACCGGCCACGGCTTTTTGTGGCCTGGCCAACCGTCTGATTAAGGAAAAATGGGGCTTCCCCACCGGAAGCGCTCCGAGTAACGGATCGTATATGTGGAAAAAGGCCCGGGAAATGTGGGGGTTCACGGGCTGGTCGGCGGTCGATGCCGGTTTGGAGTCCCTGGCCTCCTTTCTATACCATGACATCATCTTTTCCGGTCCCATGGCCGGTGCCCCGAGAATCTTTCCGGCCGTGGCCATGGCCGATGCCTTTTTAGCCACGGCGGTTTTTGCCGAGAGCAAGCGGTTGCCCCAGGATCCGAACCATCCGCTATTTAAGCTCTTTCCGGAATTTGTGGAGCAACTCAAAAAGATTTAATAAGCTAAGGTTCCAATTCTAAACCGGCAGCGGGTGGCCGGCCGAGGCCTTTCGCCGAGGGAATCCCCGGAAATAAAAAGAAAAAGGAGGGACAGGCATGGCTTCAGAAGAAAGAACAAAAGAACTAATGAAAGCCCTTCAGGAGGCGGTAGTCAACTACGATGAGGACAAGGTCAAGGAATTGTCTCAGGCCGTTATCGATGAAGGGGCGGATCCCTTTACGGCTACCATGGACGGTTTGGCTGAAGGGATGATTCAGGTTGGGGATCTTTATAATAAAAAGGAATACTTCGTCCCCGAGCTCCTGATGTGCGCCGATGCCCTGTATGCAGGACTGGACCTTCTGAAGCCCGCCATTGAGGCTTCCGGGAGAAAAAGCGAATCCAAGGGTTCTATCGTGCTCGGGGTGGTCGAAGGCGATGTCCACGACATCGGTAAAAACCTGATCAAGATGATGTTTGAGGTGGCCGGCTGGACCGTTTATGACTTGGGTAAAGACGTGCCTTTGGACCGGTTCTTGGAGGAACAGTTGAGGACGGACTCGGATATCGTCGGGCTTTCGGCCTTGATGACTACCAGCATGATCAGTATGCCCGAGATCGTCAAGAAGCTGAAGGAGAAAAATCCCAAGGTTCGGGTTATGTTGGGCGGCGCCCCCATTACCCCGGAAGTGGTGGAAAAGTACGGCGCCGACGGCTACGCCCGGGATGCCGGGACGGCCGTAGACGAGGCCATTAAATTGATTAAGATGCTCCGGGAAGAAGAAAAGGCAAAGTAAATCAAAGCCTTTTCAAGGGTGATTTCCCTTTTCCTTTGAGCGATCCGGCGGGCAAAAAATAACACCCTTTTTTGTTTTCTCAGTCTTACTCTGAGCTGAGCATTAACTCGTTATCGGGATAGAGAAAGGAGCCGTATTATGCCGAGTGGGGAAATTGAAAAAGTTTTAGTCATTTTTCAACCCTCAGGATGTCGAGGGCACATCGAACCAGGAAAGACCCTCAAACAGGCCTCCGTGGCCTTAGGCGTGGATATTGAAGGGGTCTGCGGGGAACAGGCTATTTGCGGGACCTGCAAGGTTCGGGTCGAGGAAGGGGAATTCGAAAAATACGGTATCCGCTCCACCCGAGATCATCTTTCCGCTATGGGGCCTTCGGAGAGAAAATTCTTTAACCTGCGGCAGGTCGACGAGGGCTACCGGCTGGCCTGTCAGGCCCAGATCCTGGGCGATGTGGTTATCTTCGTCCCGGAAGAAAGCCGGATGGGTAAGCAGGTGGTCCGAAAGGCGCCTACCGCGCGGCCGATTGAAATCAAACCGGCGGTCAGAAAATATCCGGTCGAGCTGATCAAAGCCACCCTGGAAGACAATATCGGTGATTGGGAACGATTGACGGCGGCCCTGGAGGAAAAATACGGCCTGAAGCAGTTGACCTTAGACTACGAAGTGCTCATGGATTTACAGACCATCGTCCGCCAGGGGGAGTGGAAGATTACGGTTACGGTCTGGCAGGGCCGGGAAGTGATCCGGGTCGAACCCGGAATCAAGGAAAAGGGCTATGGGCTGGCGGTCGATGTGGGCACTTCCACGGTAGCCGGTTACTTGTGCGATATAAGCGATGGGACGGTGATCGCCACCGCCTCCATGATGAATCCCCAGATTGTCTATGGGGAAGATGTCATGTCCCGGATCAGTTACACCATGACCAATTCGGACGGCTTGGAGATCCTGAACCAGGCTATCGTGGACGGTCTGAACGGTATCGTGGCCGAAGTAGCGGAAACCGCCGGTATCAAGCGCCAGGATATCCTGGATATGAGCATCGTAGGCAACACCTGTATGCACCATATCTATTTGAACATCGATCCCAAGTACATCGGGCGTTCTCCCTTTGCGCCGAGTTTACACCATTCGATGGATATCAAGGCCCGTGATTTCGGCTTCAAGATTCCCCAGGAAAAAGAAAGGGAAGACAAAGGGAAGTATGCCCCCTGCCGGGTGGAATGTCCGGCGGGGGTTAACGTCGATGATTTCTTATATCTCATGGCGCAGCATAAGTTTAAAGAGGCCCTGGAACTGGTCCGATTATCCTATCCCTTTTCCGGCGTCTGCGGTCGGGTCTGTACCCATCCCTGCGAAGGGATATGCGAAAGGGGTAAAGTGGATGCGCCCATTTCCATCCGGGCGGCCCATCGTTTTCTGGCTGATTATGAATTGACCCAGGGAAGGGAAAAGGCCGCTCCCGTGGAATTGAAAAAGGCCTCCCGGATCGCTATCGTAGGTTCCGGGCCGGCCGGTCTGGCCTGTGCTTATGATTTGATTCGCCGGGGACACCCTATAACCGTTTTTGAGGCCAAGGCCCAGGCCGGAGGTATGCTGCGCTACGGCATTCCGGAATACCGGCTGCCGAAAGGTATTCTGGAAGATGAAATCCATTACCTGGAAGAGTTGGGTGTGGAGATAAAGACCAATACCGCCGTGAAAAACGTGGAGGATATCTTCAACGAGGGATATCAAGCTATCTTCCTGGCGACCGGGACCTGGAAAAGCCAGAAATTGAACCTACCGGGGGAAGACAGCCCGGATGTAATCTATGCCCTCGATTTTCTAAGAGAGGTGAATTCAGGCGAGAAAGTCGGACTGGGCGGCCGGGTGGCGGTTATCGGCGGAGGCAGTGTGGCTGTGGATGCAGCCCGGCTATCCAAGCGTCTGGGCGCCCGGGAAATTCACCTGATCTGTCTGGAATCCACCGACCTGACCTGCCGGGATCGGATGCCGGCCCAGGATCTGGAAATCGAACAAGCCCGCCAAGAAGGGATTATTATCCATCCTTCCCTGGGCGTTGGGAAAATTATCTCCGAAGAGGGCAAGGTCAAGGCGGTCGACACAGTCGGTTGTGTGTCGGTTTATGATGCCGAAGGCCGGTTTGACCCGCAGTTTTCCAAAGAGCCCGCTCCCTCGATTTCCGTAGATACCGTGATTGTGGCCGTAGGCCAGAGGGCCGAGGATAACGTTTTCTCGGAAATCAATCGGCACTCTTCGGGGATCATCCAGGTTGATGAAATTACTCTCGAAACAAACCAAAAGGGGGTTTTTGCCGGTGGTGATGTAGCTACCGGCCCCGCCAATGTGATCAAGGCCGTTCGGGCCGGAAAAGAGGCCGCTATTTCCATCGAGCTTTATCTGGCCGGGATGGATATGAAGGAAGACCGGCCTAAACCTTTAAAGGCTGTCGAAGATGTACCCAAAGAAGGGGTCAGGAAAGAAGCCCGCCAGGAGGTTCCGGAACGGCCCCTGGATCAGCGTCAGGGTTTTGATGAGGTGGAATTGGGCTTTGAGGAATCCCAGGTGGTTCAAGAATCGCTCCGCTGTCTCCACTGCGCGGTGTATGCCCAGAAGGACGTCTCCGATGGTGAAGAGGCCCGGGGCTGGGGTATCAAAATCGCCCCCGGGGCGTACATCCATTGTCTGCCGATTGAGGCCGGTTTTGTAGGGGCCGATAATGTGGGCGTGCTGATTGCCGAAGCACCCTATAACCAGGATAGCCTCGAGCTGGTTATCGATATCGGCACCAACGGGGAAATCATTCTGGGCAACCGGAAGAGGTTGATTTCCGCTTCCTGCGCCACGGGACCGGCCTTTGAGGGGGCCCAGTTGCGTTTCGGTATGCGGGCCGCCCCTGGGGCCATTGAAAAAATTGAAATTGATAAAGAGACCCAGGAGGTCCGTTTCAAGGTTATTGACGAGACCCGCTGGAATACCGAAATGAAACCGGAAGAGATAAAGGCCAAGGGCATCTGCGGCTCCGGTATCATTGATGCCATCCCGCAACTCTTCTTAGCCGGTATTATTGATAAAACGGGAAAGTTCGTTAAAGAACTCCAGCATCCCCGGTTGCGGCAAGTGGAGGGTCAATACGAATACATTATTGCCTGGGCCCACGAGACCTCCATCGGCCAGGATGTGGTCGTCTGCCAGGATGATATCCGGGCCATCCAGTTGGGTAAGGCCGCCATGTACGCCGGCAGCAAAATCCTGATGGAGACCCTGGGGATTGAAAAGCTGGACAAGGTGATTTTAGCCGGGGCCTTCGGAAGTTACATTGACAAGCTGTCGGCCGCGATTCTGGGGATGTTCCCGGATTGTGATCCCAAAAATGTGTATTCGGTAGGCAATGCGGCCGGGGACGGGGCTCGGATGGCTTTGCTCAATGTCGATAAACGGAGAGAGGCCGATGAGTATGCCAGAAAGGTGGAGTATATCGAGCTCACCATCTCCCCGAGATTCGAAAAGATATTTGCCCAATCGATGTGGTTTCCCCATATGAAGGACCCTTTTCCGAACTTGCAGGAGTATCTCCCGGCCAAGAAATAGGTGTTGGAGTGCAAAAAAGAATTGCGTGTGAAGAAAATTCAAAACGAACATCGAACATGAAATTTCGAATGACGAAGTGTTCTTTTTTTTGATAGGCATCATTCGTTAATTAAGGAGGCTAATCATGATGGGAACGGAAATGAGTTCCAGAGAAAGGGTGCTGAAATTATTCAACAAGGAAAAGGTCGATCGTCTGCCCATTTTCAGCGGTATGGGAAACATCACCGTCCAAGGACTGGAGGGGACCAACTGGCGGTTTGCGGAACTACACGTGGATGCCGGAAAAATGGCCAAAATGGCCGCCTCAACCGCCCAGCTTTTCGGCTTTGAATCTGCCGTAGTCCCTTTTGATATGGGCGTGGAAGCCGAGGCTTTAGGGGCCGGCGTTAATTTCTATGCCGGTCACACCGATATCGTTTATCCGACCATTATCAAGAAGGCGGCCGACAAGTTTCAGGATTTGAAGATCCAGGTCCCGGATTTATCCAAAGCCGGGAGGATCCCCTTGGTGGCCGAGGCCATTCGCATCCTGAAAGAACAGGTAGGGGATAAAATTGCTATCGGCGCCTGGGTGCTGGGTCCTTATACCTTGGCCGGCCAGTTGACCGATATCGGCGATCTGGCCAAGTCCGCGTTCAAGAAAACGGCTCAAGTCCAGGAGGTCCTCAACCAATTGGCCGATGTCATTATTGCCATTTCCAAGATTTACCGCCAGGCCGGGGCGGATTACATCACCATTCGGGAAATGGGAGCCGGTCCGGATATCTTAAGTCCTCGGATGTTCAAGGCCCTGATTCAGTCTCCCCTGGAAAAGGTCTTTGCCGGTTTGCAATCGCCCAAGATCCTGCATATTTGCGGCAGCACGGACACGATCATTGAGCAAATGGCCCAGTGCGGGGCGGAGGCCATCAGCGTGGACCAAAAGAATACCCTGGCGGAAACCCGAAAGAAGATCGGCAAGGATCTGCTGCTGTTTGGGAATTTCAGCCCTTATGATACCTTGGTTCTCATGGAGGCCTCGGAAGTGGACCCGGTCATTAAGAAGTGTCTGGAAGACGGTGCCGATGCCGTCTGGCCCGGATGTGATCTTTGGCCGGATGTTAAGAAAGAAAATATGCAGGCCATGATGGCGGCCGCCTTGAAATACGGACAGCGCTCCTAAGGGGAAACATCGGACCCATTTCGTATTAAAGCAGGACCCGGGCTCTTGGCCCGGGAAGGGGATGAAAAGGCCAACCACCTTGACCGTTAGAGGTAAATTCGCGGAACAGGTTTTATAAGTACCTATAGGGGAGCAACAGGCCTATGACAAGAGTCCGGGTCAAATCCGGCGGCTGCGGCTTTGAGGCTCACATACACGTTCAAAAAACGGAGAGAAGAAAAGTATCGGTCACGATAAGCAGTAACTGCCCCCAGGTAAGCTGCCTGGCCAAGGAATTGCCGGACCTGACCATGATGGAGGTGCTCAAGAGCCCCATCGATAAAAACCCGGTCTATGAAAAAGCCGGGCAATGCGGATTACATCCCGGTTGCCCGGTGCCCTGCGGGGTCTTAAAAGCCGCTGAAGTTGAGCTTGAACTGGCCCTGAAAAAGGAGGCCGCCATTGAATTCCAGGAGGTAGGCCTCAAAGATCAAAAGGCAAACAAAGGTTAGGAGGAAATAAACCATTCACTCCTTCATCTTATCGGCTTGAGGGCCATTCTCTTCCGGCATGATTACTCCCCTTTAACCCCTGATCCGGGATTCTGGAAAATCAAGAAAAAGATTGACAAAAATCGACCTAAGGACTTAATATTTAAATTCTTTCCATCCACTGGAAATGAAATCTTAGGGATAGTCCCAAAGTTACGTGATTCTCAAACTGAAGGGGGTGTCTCTTAAAATAGTAAATCACCCCAAAGGGCTTCAGGGGTCTTGATTTCAAGGATTGTCCGCCAAAACGCCGGCAGCCTGAACCCGGGCAGGAAGAGACCCCCGAAGCCCTCGACGAATGGATGGCTTAAAAATCACGTAACGTTGGGACAAACTCAAACCTTATTTCATCCGGCACCGGTTTTAAATTCTATTCTTTAATCCATCATACCGAGAGAGGATGGTGTATGAGCAGCCTGTTTAACAAAAAGCAATTGGAAAAGGTGCGGGTCGGGCGAGAAGCCTGGGAAAAGGACCTGGCCGGGAAGCTGGTCCAAAAACCGGATCGAAAGGCCCGCTTCTCGACCGTATCCGACCTGGAGATCAAGTCCATTTATTCCCCGGAGGACATTGCCCACCTGGATTATGAACAAGACCTGGGTTTCCCAAGCCAATATCCCTATACCCGGGGGGTGCAGACCTCTATGTATCGGGGCCAGCTCTGGACGATGCGGATGTTTGCCGGACTGGGCTCGGCTGAGGATACCAATCAACGCTTCCACTATCTGGTCCAACAGGGCCAGACTGGCTTGAGTACCGCCTTTCATATGCCCACCTTGATGGGCTACGATAGCGATTCTCCCCTGGCCAGAGGGGAATGTGGCAAATGCGGGGTGGCCATCGATACCTTAAAAGATATGGAGATCCTCTTTGACGGTCTTCCGATTGATCGGATCACCACCTCGATGACGATCAATCCCCCGGCCTCGGTCATCTGGGCTATGTACCTGGCCATGGGGGAAAAAAGAGGGATCCTCCGAAGCAAGTTGGGCGGGACTATTCAAAACGATATGTTAAAGGAATTTGCCGCCCAGAAGACCTTCATGTGTCCGATTCGCCCTTCACTCCGGGTGGTAACCGACACGGTTGAATTCGGGACTAAGGAGGTGCCGCGTTGGAATACCATCAGTATCAGCGGTTATCACATTCGGGAGGCCGGTTCCACGGCTGTTCAGGAACTGGCCTTTACCCTGGCCGATGGGTTGGCTTATGTGGAGGACGCCATGAACAGGGGCCTGGATGTTGATGATTTTGCCCCCCGCCTGTCTTTTTTCTTTAATGCCCACATTGACTTTTTTGAGGAGATTGCCAAATACCGGGCGGCCCGTCGGATGTGGGCCCGGTTTATGAAGGAGCGGTTTAAGGCCAAAAACCCCAGGTCCTGGTGGCTGCGCTTCCATACCCAGACCGCCGGATGCTCCTTAACGGCCCAGCAGCCCTATAATAACGTGGTCCGGACCGCTTTAGAGGCCTTGGCGGCCATATTGGGCGGGACGCAATCCTTGCACACCAACTCGTTAGACGAGGTATTGGCCATCCCGACCGCCGAAGCGGCGACTATTGCCCTGCGCACCCAGCAGATCCTTGCCGAGGAATCGGGGGTGACCCATACCATTGATCCCTTGGGGGGGTCTTATTTTATCGAGGCCTTGACCAACCAGATGGAAGAAGAGGCCCTGGCCTACATCCGAAAGATCGATGAAATGGGGGGTATGGTTGAGGCCCTGGATCGACATTATCCTCAAATGGAGATAGCCGATTCCGCCTATAAATTTCAACAACAGATCGATCGCGGGGAAAAGACCATGGTCGGGGTCAATAAATACGCCACCGGAGAGCCGCCACCGGTTGAGATCCTGAAAATTGACCCTGAATTGGAGGCTAAGCAGATTGCCCGCCTCCATCAGGTGAAAAACGATCGGAACAATAAGAAGGTCCGGGAATGCCTGGAACGCTTAGGTGAGGCCTGTGTGAACAATGAGAATGTCATGCCTTTCCTGATCCAGGCGGTTAAGGAATATGCCAGCTTGCAGGAATGCTGTGATGTTTACCGGAAGGTATTCGGGCGATACCGGGATCCCGGGATTTTTTGATGGAGGATGACCTATGGCAGGGGAAAGAAAATTACGTGTACTGGTTGGCAAACCAGGATTAGACGGACACGATCGTGGGGCCCGTATCATTGCCCGGGCCTTCCGGGATGCGGGATTTGAGGTGGTTTATACCGGGCTGCATCAGACCCCGGAGGAGATCGTCCAAGCCGCCCTTCAGGAAGATGTCGATATGATCGGGTTATCCAGCCTGGCCGGCGCCCATAACTATTTATTGCCCCGGGTCCTGGAACTCCTCAAGGAAAATAAGGCCGAAGATATCGCCCTGGTCGGCGGAGGAATCTTCCCGGATGCAGATATTATTACCTTAAAGCAGATGGGGGTCAAAGAGTTATTTACCCCTGGGGCAACCCTGGATGATATCACCAACTGGGTCAGGGAAAACATCAAGCCGAGATCATTATGAACTGGACTCAAAAAATCTTAGCCGGGGATCTCCGCTCCGTAGCCCGGTTAATCCGAGATATTGATGACGGGATTCCGGAGGCCCGGTCCGTCTTGAAGGAGTTGTACCCCCATACCGGACGGGCTTACGTCATCGGCATCACCGGTTCGCCCGGGGTGGGAAAAAGCACCCTGGTGGACCGGATGATCCAACATCTCAGGGCCCGGGGCAAGACCGTAGGCATCCTGGCCGTGGATCCCACCAGCCCCTTCAGCGGCGGGGCCATCCTGGGGGACCGCATCCGCATGCAGCGGCACAGCACCGACGAAGGGGTCTTTATCCGCAGTATGGCCACCCGGGGTCATTTCGGAGGCCTGACCCCTTCCACCCGGGGGGCCATTGCCGTGTTGGATGCCATGGGCAAGGATTATATCCTGGTGGAAACGGTCGGGGTAGGGCAGGACGAGATCGAGATTGTCCGGTCCGCCCACACTACCCTGATCGTTCTGATCCCGGGCATGGGGGACGACATCCAGGCCATCAAGGCCGGCATCTTGGAGGTCGGGGACGTCTTCGTCATCAACAAGTGCGAGCGGGAAGGGGCCCAGAAGACCCGCCAGGAGCTTCAGATGATGATCGAGATGGGTAAGGACCGTAAAGCCAAGGGCGGCTGGAAGCCTCTCATTTTTATGACCGAGGCGGTCAAAAACGATGGCTTGGAGGCCTTAATGGCCGGTATTGAGGAACACCGGGGCTTCCTATTCAAAAAAGACCCTGCTTATTTATCGGAGTTCCAGTATTCCCGGGCCCGTATGGAGCTGTTTGATCTGGTCAAGCAGGATGTTATTCAGGTTATCATGGATCATTTGACCCAGACCGGCCGCTGGGATCACTTTGTCCAGGAACTGGTCCAAAAAAAAACCGATCCCTATACGCTTTCCGAAGAAATCATCGCCCGCTACCTGAACGCCGGAAACGAGCCCATTACAGACCGCTTGGAGTAGGCTTCTTAAGCTGGATGCGAGTGACCTTTTATGGGTGAATTAACAAAGTTCAAGGACTTGCCGATCAATTGGGAGATGGGGCCGGCCGATGCCGTGGCCCTTCACCTGGAATGGGGCAATACCGGCTATGGCGGCCATTACGGCGATCCGGAGAAAGAATCCTTTTATTTTTCCATTGATACCTGGCAGGAACCCTTCTTGGTTCGGCTGCAGAAGATGACCAAGGACGGGCCGGAAACCCTTTACGAGATGGAGCTGCCTGGCAGATTCTGGCCTTGTTGCGATTATTCCAAAGGGGTTCATCCCCTTCCCCCGGAAGTTAGAGACTGGCTCGTGACCTTTTTCTAAAAACGCCATCCCCAAAATGCATCCACAAGATAAAGTTCAAAGGTATACCTATTTGATAATCATCGGGATCCTCAGCCTGGCGGCTGTCGGGATTTTTATCGGGCTTTATTGGGAGATCCTTAGGGGTGGATTAAGTCACTATTACCTGGTTTTTTCCGATAAAGAGGCCATAAAAACCCTGTTAAAATCCTGGGGTCCCTGGGCTCCTTTGATTTACGTTATTTTTCAGGCGGCCCAGGTTCTGATTGCCCCGTTACCCGGGGAGGCGACCGGGGGATTCGTGGCCGGCTATTTCTTCGGAGTCTTTTGGGGGACCCTTTACTCCCTGATCGGACTGATATGCGGATCCGTGGTGGCTTTTTTATTGGGCAATTGGTTGGAACACCGTTTTGTCGTCAAATGGGTTCCACACCAAATTATGGAGCGGTTCCATCATTTGGCCGAAACCAAAGGTCTGGTTATCTCTCTGATCATTTTCGTCCTGCCTTATTTCCCCAAAGATTATTTTTGTTTCCTCCTAGGGATAAGCGAGATGTCGTTATCCCTTTTCTTGTTTGTTATAATCATCGGCCGCCTGCCGGGGGCCCTGATGTTCGCCTTACAGGGGGCTCAGGTCTATAAAGGAGAATACCATCACGTCATTGTCCTGAGCGTTATCTACATCCTGCTGGCCTTCGCCCTTTTTATGTATCGCCAGCGCCTCTATCAATGGCTTAAGAAAAGGGCCAAGCCCCAAAAAAAAGATTCTCCCATCTAACCCCAGGTTAACCCGGTTTGGATTGGAAAGGCCGATTAAACCTGACAGGAGGTTTTGCCCATGGACTTCAAGACCCTGCTGACTACCTTCGGAATGATCTTTCTGGCCGAACTTGGGTGATAAAACGCAACTGGCCACCTTCGCTTTTTCCGCCAATAGTTCCTCCCGGCTTTCGGTCTTTCTGGGGTCGGCCGGGGCCCTGGTCTTGACTTCTTTTCTTGGCGTGCTTCTCGGGGGGGTGGTTCATAAGTGGATCCCGCCCCAGGTGATTAAAATGGGGGCCGGGGGTCTGTTCATCCTCCTGGGGTTTTGGATGGTCTTTTTTTCAAATGGAAAATAGAAGGGTGAAGGCGTTTTTTTTAAAGCCTGAGGGGCCGATTGAATCGCCGTGATTTTTTAAAGATTTCAGGGGCGGCCGGGGCCGCCCTATGGTCCGGATTAAAAGGAGAGGCCGTTATGGGTACACCCAAAACCAATGTCGCCTTGGTCAAGACCGATAACCGAAAAGAAGGGGTAAAAGCCTCTTTGAAAACACTGGGCCTTAATCCGGTCAAAGGGAAAGAGGTCCTGATCAAGCCCAATTTCAATACCGCGGATGTCCCCCCGGGATCAACCCACAAGGATACCCTGTTGGCCCTGGTGGAGGAGATCTGGGCCATGGGAGCTAAATCGATCAGCCTGGGGGAAAGAAGCTATCCCCCCACTCAGGAGGTCATGGAGCAAAAAGGAATTTTGCCTCACCTGAAGAAATTACAGGTTCAGGTGATCAACTTTGATGCCCTGGACCGGAACGACTGGATCGAGGTCCGGCCTAAGGACAGCCACTGGAAGGACGGCTTTCGCATCGCCCGACCCGTGCTGGAATCGGAGTGTCTGGTTTCCACCTGTTGTCTAAAAACCCATCAGTACGGCGGGGTTTTCACCCTATCCTTGAAGCTTCATGTGGGGGTGGTGCCTACGGCCCGGCAGGGATTCGCGTATATGAGTGAACTGCACGGTTCGCCACACCAGCGAAAAATGATTGCCGAGATCAACCAGCCCTTCAGGCCTTCTCTGGTCGTCCTGGATGGGGTGGAAGCCTTTGTCGACGGTGGGCCGATGACCGGCAAGCAGGCCCGGGGAGAAGTTTTTTTGGCTTCCGGCGATCGTGTAGCCATCGACGCCGTCGGCCTGGCGGTGTTAAAGTCCTTGGGAAGCAATGCCGCCATCATGGAAACTAAGATATTCGAGCAGGAGCAGATTGCCCGGGCGGTTCAACTGGGCCTGGGGGTTGCCTCGGCGGAAGAAATAGCTCTGCTGGCGGCTGATGATCAAAGCCGGGATTATCGAAATCGTATTGAAGCCTTGTTAAATAAAGGGTAGGTTTTTTCCCTTAATCGGAAAGCAGAAAAGACGGCCATGCTGGATACCGTGGTGATCATTTTCGGTGGGATTTTGGTTTTATTAGGGGTTGCCGGGAGCCTCCTGCCGATTCTACCGGGGCCGCCTTTGAGTTTTATGGGGCTGCTGCTCTTGGCCCTGGTTCGCGGCTTCGCGCCTCCTCTGACTCCGACCTTGATGGGGATCATGATCGTGCTGACTATTCTATCAGCCGTGGCCGACCATGTCCTCCCCCTGATAGGCGCCAAACGATACGGGGCCTCCAAGTGGGGGCTCTGGGGATCGGTGGCGGGAATGATCATCGGGATGTTTTACTCTCCTCTGGGTCTGATCCTGGGGGCCATGGCCGGGGCCTTGGTTGTGGAACTGATGATGCAGAAAGAAAAGAAGGCGGCCTTCCGGGCCAGTTGGGGAATCCTGGTGGGAACCTTGGTCGGCCTGGGGTTAAAATTGGGCCTCTCGGGAGTAATGGCCTATTATTTCCTTCGAGGCTTATCTTCCTGAGGATTATTCTTCTCGTCCGGCAATGAAGGCTTAGGAGAAACCGGATCAATGGTCGCCCTTATCGGTGCGACGACCGGAATACCGATTTACCGGATGGGCTTTAAAATCTCGATCGGGTTGGAAAGGGAATGGGTCGGCATGTGTTCAGAAGGCCGTTGGCAGAAGTCCAGTTGAATACGGTAATTCCCGGGATCCAGATTCTCCGGAAGGTTCAGATAGATGAATCGGGATGCCTTTCGGTCCGGGATCAGGATACATTTCGAGCGATCCGGATTTTCGATTTCCAGCTCTTTGGGCTGCAGGGAACTTTCCGCCGCCTTCCATAAAACCGCTTTTCCTTTAACGCCGAATCCGAAATCGCTGACGGAGGCGAAAGAGAGGCGGATCCTTTGACCGGGCCGGTATCGGTCGTATTCAGTGGACAGGGTCATCCGGCGATTATAGTCGCTTTCCCCGGTTGTCACCTTGGAGGTAGCCGCCTCCCAGAATCGAGGTCTGGCCGAGTCCAGGTGAATCACTTCGCCTCCGTAATGGCCGACGCCGCAACAGTTGTTTCGGCGAATAAGCTCCCAAAGATCTTTTCCTTTGACGCCGTCAATGGAAAAATCGATGGCCAGGCCGTCGATGTGGGTGCTGGTCCTGGCTACATTCCCTCCGGCATTTTTCAATTTTTGGTTGTACTCGGGGTTGCGGAATCCGGAGTGTAAGAGGATGGGTTTGCCCGGGGCTGCCAAATCCGAAAAGTAATCCAGCATGAAAATCAACCGCTGAGAGATATGCTCGCCCTGGTCCCTGGTGGGTAATCCAAAGACCTGATCAAGGGCATCAAAGGAGGGGTCACAGAGAGAGCCGTCAGGGTTCAGGAGATGCACCCGGGCTTCCAGACCGTTATGCAGGTTGCGAATATGAATCCGTCCATCGCCCATAAGAAAAAAAAGGGCCGGATGGTCCGGAATATCCTGGGCGCGGGCCGGGGGGAAAAAAAGACAGCAGGAAAGGGCGAGACCCATAGCCCAAAATTTTTTGGAAGGGTGCTTGAGCATAAAGAAAAACCTGTTCCCTTAGAAAACGATTTTCCCCGAAAAGGAACCCCCAGCCAGGCCTGAATGATCCTATCTCACAGTTTGAGTTCGGGTGGCCAGGGACCCTTCTATTGGAGGATTAATACAATCTCCGATAGCGCTTTCTGCCAGTACCGGGTTGGCACCTGGCAGGTAGCGACCCGCTCGTGTCCCCCGCCGCCGTAACGAAGCAGAAGACCGCCCAGGTTTCTTTTACAGGTTCGGTTCAAGATGCTGTGCCCGGCCGTGATGACGACGTTCTGTTTCTCCCGGCCCCAGAGGACCCGGACTTCGACATTCTGCTCAGACCAGAGAGCATAGACCAAAAAGCGATTACCGATGTAGACGACCTCCTCATCGATCAAATTGGTGATGATGGCCTGGCCTTCAACGCGACAGCACCGGGTCAACATCTCCTTAAAATGGGTCTGCTGTTCGAGGTAGCGTTCTATCCGCTCCTGTACATCCGGAACCTCCAGGATCTGTTCGACGGTCAGGGTGCGGCAATACTGGATCATATCTTCCATCAATTGATAGTTGCTGATCCGGTAGTCCTTGAAACGCCCCAGCCCGGTGCGCGGGTCCATCAGAAAAGACAACAGGACCCACCCCTGGGGATTTAAAATCTCCTCTTGGCTTAAATTTCCGGAATCGCTCTTGTTGACGGCCTGCAGCAGGGGCAGCAGTTGGGATCCGAAGGCCTTTCCCCCGCCGTAATATTCCCAAACCACCTGGGCGGCACTGGGGGCCCGGTTGGAGGCGCCTTCGAAACGGGGTCTATCAGGGCCGAGGCGTTCCTCTTCACTGATATGGTGGTCGAACCAGAGGCCGCAGCCAGGGGCAAAGGGAACATTAGCCAGCACATCGTTGGCGGTAACTTCTACCTTGCCGTCCTGGACATCCTTGGGGTGGACAAATTTATACTGATCAACGACCCCTTTTTCCACCAAAAGAACGGCGCAGGCCAAGCCATCAAAATCGGAGCGGGTAAGCAGACGCATTTTGATTCCCCCTTTATCTTAATTGTTTGACGTTTATGGGGGGGAGTATAAAATAGGGCCTTAGGGGGTGTCAAGACAGGATGTTAACAAGACATAAAATCCTATTTTTTTTCTCAGCTCTTATTTCGCTAACCCTGATCGTTGTGGGTGCCTATTTTTATGTCAACGTTACCCGCCAACCACCCCAGGAGCTTCCCGTTGCGGTCACAGGAGTCATCTCCCTTGGATCAGACACCTGGCTTCTCCCTAAAAAGGCCCTGGTTGGAAAAATCTCCGCTTCGGAAGGGTCCCTGTATCAGGTAAAGAACCTCCGGGCTCGAAAAGTGCAGGTTGCTCTGCTTCAAGATTCGGATGCCGGTATTAAGATCAAAAACGCATCCTTGCGACCGGGTGATTTCGTCATTGTCAACCCTCAAAGTATCAGTGAAAATCAGGCCGTATCACCTGTTGCCGGGATTGATGACAAGCAACTGATCCAATTGGTCCTGGAGGCCGGCAGGGTTGCTATTGAAAAAGAGGATTTCTATGAAAGCCTCCGGTTTCTCTCGTCTCGATATCAAGACCCCTGGGGGTATAATGCAAAACTCATTGAGGCCTTCTTAAAGCGGGCCTATAAAGAGTTTTCTAATCCCCGTCTGGAAGTATTCGAAGAGCCTGTTATCCAGTTGGAGGGTAATCGGGCGCTGGTGCAGCTCGCGGTTCGTTTGAGCGCAACCTATCAGACACGATCCAATTATCTGCTGGGGGATTCAAAAGGATTCAACAGCCTCGTGCTCACCCTGGAGAGGGGTCCTGTTGGGTGGAAACTTGTCCATGTTAAGGGAGTGAAACCTTTAGGCTTTGACGAGGGATTTCTGAAACTGATTGGCTCCGAAATCGGCTTGTCTTTGACCGAGGCCGAGCAGCGGGAGCGCCAAAAGGCCTGCATGCCCTGCCGGGAAAGGATGGCTGAGCGTTTCGGTTCGTAAAAGTAAAAAGGAGGTGCCCATGGTTACACTTAAGATCAACGGGAAGAAATACCAGGTAGAAGTCCCTCCGGATACCCCCCTGCTCTGGGTCATCCGGGAGGAGTTAAAGCTGACCGGGACCAAGTTTGGCTGCGGCATCGGGGAGTGTGGGTCCTGTACGGTCCACCTGGATGGCCAAGCCGTCCGGTCCTGCCAGGTGCCTGTAGAAAAGGCCCAGGGCAAGGCCATTACCACCATAGAAGGGCTTCCGGAAAACCACCCGGTAAAGAAGGCCTGGATCGAGGAGGAGGTCCCCCAATGCGGCTACTGCCAGCCAGGTCAAATCATGCAGGCGGTCGCCTTCCTGGCCAAAAATCCCAATCCCAAGGAGGAGGCCATAGTCAAGGCCATGGAAGACATCCTCTGCCGCTGCGGCACTTATCCCCGTATAAAAAAGGCCGTTAAAACAGCGGCCGATCTGATGAGAAAGGAGGGCAAGATATCATGAGGACCTCACTTTCACGTCGTAGTTTTTTGGAGGGATCCCTGGGCGGCCTCAGTCTCATAGTGGCGGTCTTAATGACTCCGCGCGGATTCCGACTGGTCCAAGCCGGAGAGCTGAAAAAAAATAGTTCTCAAAATATCCGGCTTGGAAGCTGGATTGAAATAACCCCGGATAACCGCATTGTCATAATCGTCTCCCAATCGGAGATGGGGCAAGGGGTCTATACCTCCATGCCTATGATTGTAGCCGATGAATTGGAAGCGGACTGGAAGCAGGTTCGCTCTCATCCCGCCCCAGCCCGGGACGAGTATAAGAATCCTATTTTCAAGATGCAGCTTACCGGTGGAAGCACCAGCGTTAGACACCGGTTGGAACAGTTGCGCAAAGCCGGGGCAGCGGCCCGGGAGATGCTTCTGATGGCTGCGGCCGAGACCTGGAAAACGGCCAGAGAGGAGTGTGAGGCCTTCCAGGGAACAATACGGCATAAGGCCAGCGGCCGAAGCCTGACCTTCGGGCAACTGGTCAAAAAGGCCGCCACCCTTCCGGTTCCGCAAGATCCACCCTTGAAAAAGGAGAACCAGTTCCGGTTGATTGGACAGCCCTTGCCCCGTTTGGACACCCCGGTCAAGGTCCAGGGATTGGCCCGTTTTGGCCTGGATGTCCAAATGCCGGACCTGCTCTATGCGGTCGTAGCCAGGCCGCCGGTTTATGGGGCCAAGGTTGTTTCCTTCAATCAAAAAGTTCCCCAAAAAGTTCCGGGAGTGACCCGGATCGTAACGATTAATCGGGGGATCGCGGTTTGTGCAAAGACTCCTTGGCAGGCCTGGAGGGGTCGGGAGGCCCTGAACCTCAAGTGGGGTGATGGATCCCATCCAAAGTTGGATACCGGAGCTGTGGAGAAGATTTTTTTGGAATCTTTGGCTAAGGCCGGCATAAATGCAAAAAATAAAGGAGATGCCAAAAAAGTCCTGGACCAGGCCGCTAAAAAAGCCGAGGCTGTTTATCAACTGCCCTACCTGGCCCATACTACCATGGAACCTATGAATTGTACGGCCCATGTCCAAAAGGAACGCTGTGATATCTGGGTCCCAACCCAGTTCCAAACGGCGGCTCAACAAATGGGCGCCAAACTGACCGGTCTGAAACCGGACCGTGTTTTCGTTCATACGACCTTTCTCGGAGGCGGGTTCGGGCGGCGGTCCGAAGTCGATGTGGTGGAGGAAGCGGTTCAAATTTCACACCAGGTTAAGAAACCGATCAAGGTCATCTGGACCCGGGAGGAGGATATTCAATATGATTTTTACCGCCCCGGGAATTGCTGCCTGATAACTGCCGGCCTTGATGAAGCAGGGCGATTGCTGGCCTGGTCCCATAAGGTCGTGACCCCTTCGATCTTCACCCGGGTTTTCCCTTCCATGATGAAAAATGGGATTGACCCGGCGGCCGTGGAAGGGATCGAAGACACCCCTTATGAAATCCCGAATCTTAACGTGGAGTACACCGAGGTTGATTTGCCGATACCGGTTGGATTTTGGCGCTCCGTGGGTAATTCTCATAATGCCTTTACTATGGAGTGTTTTATGGATGAAATGGCTCATCTGGCTCAGAGGGATCCTTTGGAATTTCGATTGGGCCTTCTTAAAAGTCATAAGAGAGCGGCCAGGGTCCTGGAAGTGGCGGCCGAAAAGGCCGGTTGGGGGAAACCATTAACCAGAGGGCAGGGCCGAGGGATAGCCCAGCACCATTCTTTTGGCAGCTATGTGGCCCAGGTGGCCGAGATCTCTTTAGACAAAAAAGAAGGGGCCATCCAGGTTCATAGGGTTGTCTGCGTCCTGGATTGCGGCCTGGTGGTAAATCCGAATACGGTCATGGCCCAAATGGAAGGGGCGATCATAATGGGCTTGAGCGCCGCCTTAAAGGAGAAGGTCGAATTTATCAAAGGGGGTGTTAAAACGGCAAATTTTGATGAATACCCCCTGATCCGAATGAAAGAGATTCCTGAAATCGAGGTCCACATTATTAAAAGCAACGATCCGCCGGGCGGTATCGGCGAACCGGGCCTGCCCCCCATCGCCCCGGCCGTAGCAAATGCCCTTTTTGCTGCAGCCGGAATTCGCCTCCGGCGGTTGCCAATGAGTGCCGGGGCAATTTTGGAGGCTTTGGATAATAAATAGGAGTTTGCCCCTGTTTCCCTTTGCCTTACCGGTTGCTAATCAGAATTTGATAGTGTAAAAAGGAAACAAGTAATAAAAAGAGACTTTTTATATTAAAGGACTGGGGTCCCCAAACCTAAGATGTGTCGAAATAATTTTGCTGAAGTGGGAGAAGAGCTGGCATGGCCACGGAATTATTGATAAATGCCCGTTCCTATGAAACCCGGGTGGCCGTTATTGAAAATAATATTTTGGCCGAACTCCATGTGGAAAGGCCGAACAGGCACAGCCTGGCCGGCAATATCTATAAAGGGCAGGTGGTCAGGGTCCTGCCGGGGATGCAGGCGGCTTTTGTGGATATCGGTCTAGAACGAGCGGCTTTTCTGTATGTCAGTGATGTAACTGATAATTTTGAGGAATTCGAAGCCATGATGAAGGAGGAGGAAGAGGAACGGGAGGGCCTTGTTGAGATAGAGGGGGATGCGGAGGAAAAGCCCCTGGCAGGGCAGCCTTATTTCAATATTGAAGATCTGTTATCCGAAGGACAGGAACTCCTGGTTCAGGTGGCCCGGGAACCCATAGGGTCCAAAGGGGCCAGGATCACCACCCACATTTCCTTGCCCGGACGTCATCTGGTTCTTATGCCGACCATGGATCATATCGGGGTTTCCCGCCGGATTGAGGATGAAAACGAGCGGAAAAAGCAGCGGGATCTGCTGGCCAACCTCAAACCAAGCGGTTTCGGGTTGATTGCCAGAACCGCCAGCGAAGGGGTCCCCAAAGACAAGATCAAAACCGAGATGGATTTTTTGATTAAGCTCTGGAACAATATCCAGCAAAAAATGAACCGGGCACCCTTACCCAGCCTGATCCACGAAGATTTGAATATTACCCTCCGGGCGGTCCGGGACCTTTTTACCAAGGAGGTGGACCGGTTGGTGATCGACTCCCGCTCCGAATACGAGCAGATCCTGACCTTTATTGATACCTTCATGCCCAAACTGAAACAGTTGGTTCATTTCTATGAGGAGAAAGAACCCCTTTTCGATGCCTATGGGATCGAAGTGGAGGTGGGCCGGGCTTTAGGGAAAAAGGTCTGGCTGAAATCGGGAGGCTATATCGTCATTGAAACGACCGAAGCCCTGACCTCGATTGATATCAATACCGGCCGCTACGTGGGGAAAAGAAACCTGGAAGAGACCATCCTGAAAACGAACCTGGAGGCGGTCAAGGAGATTGCCTACCAGTTGCGGCTCCGAAATATCGGAGGGCTGGTGGTGATCGATTTTATTGATATGGAAAAAAAGGGGGACCGGGAAAAGGTCTTTAACGCCCTGAAGGAGGCCTTAAAAAGAGACAAGAGCAAAACCAATGTCCTGAAAATGTCGGAACTCGGTCTGATCGAAATGACTCGTAAAAGGACCCGGGAAAACCTGAACCGGCTTTTTCGGGAACCCTGCTTTTATTGTGAAGGAGAAGGCTGGCTGAAATCCAAGAATTCCATCTGTTATCAAATTTTCAGGCAGATCGAGCGGGAAGTCTGGGAGATCCCGGCGGATAACCTGATCTTACAGGTCCACCCCGATATCGCCGGCCTGCTTCTGGATGAGGAGCAGACGGCCATGGAGGAGCTGGAACAACGGATCGGGAAGAGGATTTCGGTCGAATCCAAGGAAGCGATGCACTTGGAGCAGTTTAAAATTTATAGTTGACAAAAATTAAAAATCTGCTTAAATAAAAATTTTAATTTTTTTGAGAGGGTATAACCATGTATGCCATTATTCAAACCGGGGGGAAACAGTATCAGGTCGCCCCGGGAGATGTGATCCAGGTGGAATCCCTGGAAGGGGCCAAGGGGGATGCCGTAACCCTGCCCCAGGTCCTGTTCGTCGCCCGGGAGCAGGACATCCAGGTGGGACGGCCTTACCTGGAAGGGATTTCGGTCCTGGGAGAGATTCTTCATCAGGGCCGTCACCGAAAGATATTGATTTTTAAGCATAAAAGGAGAAAGGGGTACCGTAAGCTGGTCGGTCATCGGCAGCCCTTTACCTCCCTGAAAATAAAAGAAATTCAAGGTCTGTAAGGAGTTCAGTCATGGCACATAAAAAAGCCGGTGGAAGTTCCAGAAACGGCCGGGATAGCGCCGGGCAGCGTTTTGGAGTGAAACGGTTTGCCGGTCAGATTGTCAAGGCCGGCAACATTCTGGTGCGGCAAATAGGGACCCGATTCCATCCCGGCGAAAATGTCGGATTGGGAAAGGACTACACCCTTTTTGCCAAAAAAGACGGGGTAGTGGCCTTCGAACGTTGGGGAAAAGACCGAAAAAGGGTCAGCGTGCATTAAACGCTTTTTTCGGGTTATCTGCTGAGATTCCCAACTCCGAGTGCCCCTAATCATCCAACTCTCGATCCCACCCTCCCCCTCACGGCCTGGGGAGGTTCTTTCCAGCCCCTATTGAAATTTATTGATGAAGCCAAAATCGTCGCGCGTTCCGGAGACGGAGGCAACGGTTGCCTCAGTTTCCGCCGGGAGGCCTTCAGGCCGCACGGCGGGCCGGATGGGGGCGACGGGGGCAAGGGTGGGGATGTCCTTATAACCGCCTCGGCCAAGATCCATTCGCTTTTAGATTTCCACTACCAGAGGCTTTTTAAGGCCTCCAAGGGGGCCCATGGCCAGGGCAATGACCGCCATGGTAAGAACGGACTGGATGTGCGCCTGCTGGTACCCCGGGGCACCCTCATCCGGGAGGTGGAAACCGGCCTGATTATGGGCGACCTGATTGAAGACGGCCAAACCATCGTGGCGGCTAGGGGAGGAAGAGGAGGGAAGGGGAACAGGCATTTTGCCACCTCCACCCACCGTACTCCGCGATTCGCTCAGAAAGGTGAGCCCGGGGTGGAGCTGACCTTGCATCTGGAGTTGAAACTCTTGGCCCAGGTAGGGCTCATCGGCCTCCCCAATGCCGGCAAATCCACCCTTCTTTCCAGACTTTCAGCCGCCAGACCTAAAATCTCCGACTATCCTTTCACCACCTTAAGCCCCAACCTGGGGGTCATCGAGGATCAACAAGGTCGCCGCCTGACCCTGGCCGACATTCCGGGGATTATCGCAGGCGCCAGCGCCGGAGCCGGTTTGGGAATAAAATTCCTTCGCCACATTGAGAGGACCCAACTTTTGGTTTTTTTGATCGATGGGTCTCTGGAAGGGGAAGGTCCGAGAGAGTCTTTCCAGACCTTATGGGAAGAAATGAAGGCCTTTAACCCCAAGCTGGTGGATAAGCCGGGCTTGATTGGGGTCAATAAAATGGATCTGCCTGGTTCTCAGATCAAATATGGGAAGACCAAAGCGGCCTTAAAACCTTTTGGATTGCCTATAATACCCCTGTCAGCCAAGACCGGCCAGGGGT
This sequence comes from uncultured delta proteobacterium, assembly GCA_963711835.1. Lineage (GTDB taxonomy): Bacteria > Desulfobacterota > RBG-13-43-22 > RBG-13-43-22 > RBG-13-43-22 > CAVQFQ01. The sequence continues at coordinate 95,868 of CAVQFQ010000025.1, forward strand.
TGCCTCTTTTGATCGAGCACCTTTTCTTAAAAATTGGGTCAGGAGACTATGGAGATTCGAACGGGCTCAACCGATCTGAGGAAAAGCGTACTTAAGGATGTCAAAAGGATCGTCGTTAAAATCGGCAGTGCCGTCCTGACCGAAAACGGGGTATTGCATCAACCCACCATCGCTCGACTGGCCGATGAGGTCGCTTTTTTAAAGAAGAAAGGCTTTCAGGTGGCGCTGGTATCGTCGGGAGCGATAGCCTCGGGCGTAGGTAAAATGGGATTGGCCCGAAAACCGGAGACCATTCCTCAAAAACAGGCCGTGGCCGCCGTCGGCCAGGGCAGTCTGATCAAGGCCTATGAGGAGGCTTTTGAACATTACCGGCTTCTGGTAGCCCAGATCCTCCTGACCCGGGAAGATTTAACCCATCGGCAGCGTTATCTGAATGCCCGCAATACCCTTTTAACCCTCCTGGATTGGGGCATCATTCCCATTATCAATGAAAATGATACCGTGGCGGTCGAAGAAATCAAATTCGGCGACAATGACAATTTATCGGCCTTGATTACCCACTTGATTGATGGGGATTTATTGATCGCTTTGACCGACACCGAAGGACTCTATGACCGGGATCCCCGGGAGGATCCCCAGGCCCGACTCATACCGATCGTTGAAAGGATAGACCGGCAGGTCGAAGGATACACCTCCAAGGATTCGGGGCGTTGGGGATCGGGGGGGATGCGCTCTAAGATCGCGGCAGCCAGAAAGGTTACGGCCGGCGGAATCCCGGTCATCGTGGCCAATGGCCGCAAGATGGGGATATTAAAGGACTTGATGAAAGGAAAGGCCTTGGGAACGCTTTTTTCTCCTCAGGTTCCCCAATTGAGCCGGAAAAAACATTGGATCGCCTATACCCTTAAACCCAAAGGGGAAATCACGGTCGATGAAGGGGCCATGGCCGCTCTGGTGGAAAAAGGGAAAAGTTTATTGCCTTCAGGGGTGACGGGAGTACGGGGACGATTTGGAATTGGGGCCTGCGTCCGGCTTCTGGATCCGGGGGGGCTGATAGTCGGAAAAGGACTGGTCAACTACTCTTCTTCCGATATCGCCAAAATCCAAGGGATAAAGACTTCGGATATTGAAAATCGCTTGGGGACTAAACATTCCGATGAAGTGGTTCACCGGAACAATATGGTGATTCTGAAGGAGGCTTAAGGTAAGGCCAAAGGCCCAAGGCAAAAGAACGGTTAAGGCGAACCGTTCTGAACCTGGCTCCCCTTTTATTTTAAGGAGATCGGTTATGGACCTGAAAACAGAAATACGCCAGATGGCTAAAAAGGCCAAAGAGGCCGGCCCGGCTCTGACCCGGCTCAAGACAACCCAAAAAAACCGGGTCCTGGAGCAGACGGCCGACAGTCTCTTGAAACACTCCAGACTAATCATCCGGGAAAATCAAAAAGACCTGAAGTCGGCCCGGAAAGCCGGTCAGGGGGCCGCTTTCTTGGATCGCCTGAGCTTAAAAGAATCCACCTTGAAGGAAATGGCCCAGGGCCTTAGAGAAGTGGCTCAGTTGCCTGACCCGGTGGGCGAGGTGACCGGGATGTGGACCCGGCCCAACGGTCTTCAGGTGGGCCGGATGCGGATTCCTTTAGGCGTGATAGGTTTCATTTACGAGTCGCGCCCGAATGTGACGGTGGATGCCGCCGCTCTTTGCCTGAAAGCCGGAAATGCGGTAATCCTGAAAGGGGGAAGCGAAGCTTTTTGTTCCAACCTGGTGTTGACCCGACTCATGCAGGAATGCCTGGTCCGGGAAGGCCTGCCCCGGGCAGCCATCCAACTGATTCCGACCACCGATCGTGAGGCCATTGTCGAACTTTTGAAATTAGAGGAGTTCATCGACTTGGTCATCCCCCGGGGTGGAGAAGAGTTGATCCGCATGGTCACGGCCCAGGCCCGGATGCCGGTCCTGAAGCACTATAAAGGCGTTTGCCATATCTTTGTGGATGAAGGGGCTGATATTGCTCAGGCCCAGGTTATCTGCCTGAATGCCAAGGTCCAGCGACCCGGGGTCTGCAATGCCATGGAAACCCTTTTGGTCCATCAATCCATAGCTAAAACCTTTTTACCGGCCATGGTTAGATTGTTCCGCAAAGAAAAAGTCGAAATTCGCGGCTGTCCTCAAACCTTAAAGATTATCGGGACCGGCAAGGCTATCCGACCGGCCGCCGAGGAGGACTGGTTTGCGGAATACCTGGACCTTATTCTGTCGGTCCGGGTGGTGGCCGGGATTAAGGAAGCCATGGCCCATATTCATAAATACGGTTCCCGGCATACCGAAGCCATTCTTACCCGGGATTACGACCGCGCCCGTGAATTCCTGAATTCCGTGGATTCGTCGGTGGTCCTGGTAAATGCCTCGACTCGTTTTAATGACGGCCATCAGTTGGGATTAGGGGCGGAAATAGGGATCAGCACTTCCAAATTGCATGCCTTTGGTCCGATGGGTTTGACCGAACTGACGACCACCAAATTTATCGTGTTTGGCCAGGGCCAGATCCGCAACTGATTTTACACAGAGGGGATTGAAAGGTTAAGAGGTAACCTATTTGGTTCATTTTCCAAAAGTCTTGTTGGAGGCGGGAGGTTTGAGGCCGGAGGCCAGAACCAAAAAGCCTCCAACCTCCAACCTCCAACCGGATGCTGCCTTGCGCCTTGCACCTGAACCTTTACGCCTGGGTTTGTTCGGCGGCACCTTTAATCCCATTCATTTGGGACATCTGAGGGCGGCGATGGAAATTGAGGAAGCCTTTTCCTTAGACCGGATCCTTTTTATCCCGGCAGCCGTTCCACCTCACAAGACCCCTGAAAATGTACTTCCTTTCTCCCGGCGCTCTCGGATGGTCCGTCTGGCCATAGCCGGCCATCCCTCTTTCCGGGTCTCGGATGTGGAGCAAAGAAGAAAGGGGAAATCCTATTCCATCCGAACCCTGCGCTATTTCCATAAGGTTTACGGGCGGAAGGTAGACCTGTTTTTTATCCTGGGCCTGGACGCTTTCGGGGAGATTAATACCTGGAAGGATTATCAGCAGTTATTTCCCTTAAGCCATTTTGTGGTCATGGACCGCCCCGGTTACCGCCGGAGTCATCTGAAGGAATTCCTCCGGCAGGAGATCTCTTCCGACTTTGTTTTCCTCCCCAAGGAGAGCCGGTTTCTCCATCCCAGCGGTCATTCGGTTTATTTTTTCTCCATCACCTTAATGGATATCTCCTCCACTCTGATCCGGAATCTCAGGAAGCGGGGGCGGTCGATTCACTATCTTTTACCCCAGGCTGTGGAAGACTATATTTTGGGAAAAAAATTTTATGAAAACTAAGGCTTCGAAAAATCGCCCAACTTTGGAAAAAGCCCTTCTGATTGCCCGGGCCGCACTCCAAAGAAAACCGCTGGATCCTCTGCTCCTGGAGGTCAAGGAGCAGTGCTCCTTTGCCGATTATTTTTTGATTCTCAGCGGGACGTCCACTCGCCAGACCCAGGCTCTGGCCGCTCATATTGAGGCGTCTATGGAGCAACAAGGGTTCCGGACCCTGGGGGTGGAGGGTCGGGAATTGGGCCATTGGATCTTACTGGACTATGGCGATGTGATTGCTCATATTTTTTTCGAGCCGGTGCGGCCTTTTTATGATTTGGAGGGATTGTGGCTGGATGCCCCCCGCCTTGATCCGGCGGCCGAATCCCTGACTTTGCCTAATTAAGGCCTTCCTTCCATCCTTGGCCTTGATTTTTTTTAAAATGATCCCAGGATTTAACCTGGGACAGGTCAACATAGTCTTATTGATTGGTATCGTTCAAAAGTTGTGGCATTACTATTTCTGATACCCGTTGAAAGAGGACCGGGGGTCTTGATTTCAAGGTTGTCCACCATAAACTCCTCACTTTGAAACCGGGCTGGAAGGTTGACGATAATGCCTTAAGCAGGCCTTCACCAAAGCTGTTTGTCCGGTTGGGTGAATGCCCGGCTCTAAACCAACCTTAGAAATCTGGGCCGGATTGGCGGGAAGGATCACCCTTTGGACAAGCCTTGAAATCAAGACCCCCGGTCCCCAGTTAGGCAATAATGCGCCAATGCCAAAACTTTTGAACGATACTTATTGATTAGGCGAGTTGAAAAAAGGATCCCGATAAGGGGGAAGACCTTGAGAACAATAAAAGCAGGCTCTTTTTTCAGGATTATAGCCCTTCCGGTCTTGTTGTTATCCTTCTTAATGGGCTATTCTTTCCTGGGGACCCTCCAGGCCCTGACCATCGAGGAGGAACGGAATTTAGGGGATCAGGTGCTTAAGGAGGTTTCGGCCAAGTTTACCCTGATCCAGGATCCGGTGCTCTTAGGCTACCTGAACCGCCTTGGACAGGAGACCCTGAAACAGGCCGGTCCCCAGCCTTATCCTTTCCGGTTTTACTTACTAAAAGACTCTCAATTAAACGCCTTTTCCGTACCGGGGGGACATATTTTTCTTACCACCGGCATCATCGAGATCATGGACTCGGAGGCCGAACTGGCCGGTCTTCTCGGTCATGAAATTGCCCATGTGACCAATCATCATATTTCCAGGAGAATGGAACAGGAGAAGAAAATCAATCTGGCTACGATGGCCATTGCCCTGGCCAGCGTTTTTGCCGGAGACCCCAGAATTGCCAGTGCCGCCATTACCGGCTCCATCGCAACCGCTATTTCCATGTCCCTGAAATACAGCCGGGAAGATGAAGATGAGGCCGACAACTTCGGTTTTAAATACATGGCCCGTGAGGGTTTCGATCCTAAAGGGATGGTCGACCTGCTGGATAAGATAAGACGTTGGGGGTCCTATGGTTCCGAAACCATCCCGGCCTATCTGCAGACCCATCCCATAACGGGCGATCGGATGTCTCAGATTGACCAACTGCGCCACCGGTATCTTGACCAAGGTCCCTGGTCGCGAACCAGTTCGGAAGATTTCCGACGCTTCCAGGTTATTATCCTGGCCAAATACGGGGATATTCAGAAGGCCCGCAACCGCTTCCAGGTCTGGGAAAAGGATTCTTCCTCCAACCCCTGGTTTCATTTTGGCCTGGGCTGGTTGTATTTACGGGAAGGAAAATTTGATTCGGCCATCGAGGCTTTTGAAAAAACCCTGGCCCAACGACCCCGTGATCCTTATTTCCTTAGAGATTTGGGACAAGCCTATTTCTCCAAAGGTCAATACGATCTGGCCATACAAAAATTAGGGCAGGCTGCCTTAATCAATCCCCAGGAAGGGTCTATTGCCTTTTTGTTGGCCCGGGCCTATCAGGAAAAAGGCGAGGCGCAACTGGCCCTGGATAATTTCAATCGGGTATTTCAGCTTAACCCCCATGATGGGGAAACCCACTATTACTTAGGAATTGCCTATGGCAACCTAAAAGATCTGGGGCAGGCCCATTTCCATTTTGGGAAATCCTTCCAGATCAAAGGGGATACGGAAAAAGCCCTCTTTCATTTCAGACTGGCCTTAAAATACAGCGAACAGGATGAGAGAAAAAAGGAACTACTTGAAAGGGAGATAAAATCATTGACCGGCAAGATTGAAAAAGCCCCGCCCGGTAAAGGTCCGAATTATTAAGGGTCTCAAAATAATAGTGACCAACAGGGACCGGGGGGTCTTTTTTTCTGGGTTGTCCACCTTCATAGCCCAAAGCTTCTTTGCCGGGCCAAATTTTGAATCTAATTCAGAGATAGGCCTACACTAATGCCCGAAACGGACTTGGGTGAATGCCCTGCACCTAACCCACTTAGCCGTCCGGGCCGGGATAGGGCGATGAGTTACCCTTTGGACAACCCAGGAAAAGAAGACCCCCCCGGTCCCCTTTAATGCAAGCTCCTCAATCTCATGTCAAGACTATTATGGGTCCCTTAATAAGCCGAACCAACCCGGCAATTATCCTGTTTCCCATGACCGGCTGCCCGGATAGCCGGTTTTTTATTGATGCGGATACCCTAACGGACCGAGGGGTAAAAAAATTATCTGGGACCGGTCAGGGACTGGAGTTCCTTTTCTTTTTGGGCAATTTTTTCCTCCAATTCCTCAATGAGCACCAGTTGATAGGGTCGGATGGAATGGGCCGGAAGGGCGGCTTCCCGTTCCGCTTTTTCCTGCTGCAACAGGCAGATTTCCTCCTGAAGTTTTTGAATCAAGGGATTCAAAGTGGTTCCTTTCGCTTAGATCGTTTTAGACCTCCTGCTTTTAGGCCATTCATTCGGGAATTATGAACGGAAACGGAATCCGATTCAACCTCATTATATTTTTTGACGATCGCTTGTCAGATCCAACACCAAAATAGAACAAAGCGTCCTGGGCTCCCAGGAGGTTCAGCAGGCTGCAGAAAATGAGGATTACCTGCCCTGGACATCTCTTCGGGATGACTATATAATAATAGGTCACAATTTAAAGATCTCTTAAACATCTGACCCTCATGATCCAATTCAACGGGCTCCTCGTTGCCTTCCTGGCCTTAACCTTCCTCCAGCTAATCTTTTTCCTCCGGATGGAGCAGATGAATCGGAACTATTTGCGAAAACATGGGCAACAGGTACCGGTAGTATTCGCTGGATTCATAGACAGCCGGAAACTGGCCCAAATGGTAGCCTATGGTTGGGACAAAAGCCGCTTTTCCTCGCTGGACCATATTTTTTCGGATGTGCTGCTCCTGGCTTTCCTGCTTTCCGGGATTCTCCCCGGCCTAAACGATTGGATCTCGGTCTGGGGATTTCCTTCGATGGTCTCGGGGTTTATCTTCCTGTTGATGTTGACCATATTGTCCTCGCTAAGCGCCATTCCCTTCGCATACTACCAGACCTTTGTCCTGGAGGAGAAATATGGCTTTAATCGGTCCAGCCTCCGGACCTGGATCGGCGATCAACTCAAGTCGGCCCTTTTATCCCTGGTCCTGTTTTCGCTGATCCTATCCCTGGTCCTCTGGATGATTCACCTCTCCCCGCGTTTCTGGTGGTTATGGGGTTTTTTTCTTCTTTCCGCCATCCAGATCCTTTTAACGGTGCTCTACCCGATCCTGATCGCTCCCCTCTTCAATAAATTCCAGCCCCTTCAGGATCAAGCCTTAGCCGAAAAGATTACCCGTCTGGTGGAAGGAGCGGGACTGCACCTCAAGGAAATCGTGCAGATGGATGCCGGGCGGCGCAGCGGGCATACCAATGCCTATTTTACCGGGTTGGGAACCACCAAGCGGGTCGTCCTCTTCGATACCCTGATCCAAACGCACCCCCAGGAAGAAATCCTGGCCGTCCTGGCCCACGAATTGGGTCATTTTAAAAAGAAACACATCCTTAAACAACTCGGGCTAATGGAATTTTCCCTGCTGGCCGGTCTATACCTGACCAGCCTTTTATTGGACTGGCCTCTTTTGTATGAAACCTTTGGTTTTAAGGCGGCTGTGCCTTATGTGGGTTTATTCCTGATAGGCGTTTTGGGGTCTAAAACAGGCTTTTTCCTGGTTCCTTTTTCTATGGCCCTGTCCCGGAGATTTGAACGCCAGGCCGACCGGTTTGCCCTGCATGTACTGAAATCTCCTGAAAACCTGGTCAGTGTCTTCAAAAGGATGGCCGCCGACAACCTGAGTAACCTTTTCCCACACCCCTTTTATGTCTGGTTTCACTATTCCCATCCGCCCCTGGCAGAACGGATTGCCGTACTGGAAAACCAGTCGAAAAGCCTTCTTCTCACCGCCCACTCGTCAGGCCCCGGCGTGATTCGTTCGATATGAAGGCCATTAATCCTGCACCGGGCGACCGGGGGGACCGTTTGGCTTTAATGGCCCTGTTAGGCGGGGCAGCCGGCATTGCCTTTGCCCCGATTTTTGTTCGGCTCAGCCAAGTGGGTCCGGTGGCCACGGCCTTCTGGCGGGTGGCTTTGGCCATTCCTCCCTTGTGGCTCTGGCTCTCTCTTGAAGGCCAAGGATCGTCCTCAGAAAGAAGGCCTGATTCTTTAAAGGATTATCTGGGGTTGATCATGGCCGGCATTTTTTTTGCCGGGGATTTGGCGGTCTGGCACTGGTCCATCAAGCTTACCTCGGTGGCCAATGCCACCCTCCTGGCCAATTTTGCTCCGGTTTTTGTGACCCTGGGGGGCCGGTTTATTTTCGGTCAAAAAGTCCGGGCTCTTTTTATGGTTGGGATGAGCCTGGCCCTGGCCGGGATGATCCTGATCGTCGGGCGAAGCTTCCAGGTGAGTTGGAATACCTTTTTAGGTGATCTTTTCGGGCTGACCACGGCCTTCTTTTATGCCGGCTATATTCTCTCGGTAAAGCAGTTAAGGAACGATTTTTCCACGGCCCATATTATGGCCTGGAGCGGGGCGGTAACCGCCGCCGCCTTATTGCCGGTAACCCTTTTATTTGGAGAAAAGCTTCTTCCCCTGACCGGTTCCGGCTGGCTGGTCCTGATCGGCCTGGCCATCATTTCTCATGTAGGCGGGCAAAGCCTGATCGCCTTTGCCCTGGCCCATCTGCCGGCTTCCTTTTCTTCGGTGGGTTTGCTGGTCCAGCCGGTCCTGGCTGCCTTCCTGGCCTGGTTTATCCTTTCGGAAGGATTGGGGGTTTTTCAGGCCCTGGGCGGGGTGCTGGTCTTGATCGGGATTGTTATAGCCCGGCGAGGGAGCTAACCGGGCTGGAGCAAAACCGGTTACGCCTCCTCCTCAGGCAGGTTGCCCTTTTTTTACTTCTTCGATGACGGCGGCCATAATCGAGCCGGCTTGCCCCCGAAGGATCAGGTCGGCCAAATGATCCATGGGGGTGTGGTCCCGGTTGATAATAACCAGGCGGGACTTATGGCGTTTGGCCTCCCCCGGGAGGGCGGCGGCCGGGTGCACGACCAGGGAAGATCCGATCACCATAAACAGGTCCGCCAGGGAGGCCCGCCTGAAGGCCTCACTGGTTTCTCTTTCCGGCATGGCCTGGCCGAAAGAGATGGTGCTGGGCTTAAGGGGCTTCCCGCAGGCATCGCAATACGGCACTTTTAATCCCTCCTGCAGACGTCTTTGAATTTCGTCCCGGTCGTAAACCCGGCCGCATCCCTGGCAGGTTACGGACAGGGCCGACCCGTGAATCTCAATGATTTTTTCAGGTGAGTTTCCGGCCTTTAAATGAAGCCCGTCGATATTCTGGGTAATCAGGGCATCCAGCTTGCCCAGCCTTTCCAGCTCGGCAATGGCCAGATGGGCCGGGTTGGGTTGGGCCGGTTTCAGAGTCAGGTACATTTCAGTTGCCATCTCCCAGTACTTCTCCCGGGCCGATTCCCGGGTCATGAAATTCCGGTAATCAAAGTCTTCCGGGTTATAACGGTCCCAGATTCCGCCGGGACTTCGAAAATCGGGTATACCCGACTCGGTGCTTAAACCGGCCCCGGTCAGAATAACGGTCCTGATGGAATGGTTAATCCATTCGGCAAGTTGAGAGACTGAAGGGTCCATGGCAGCCATTTCCTATGAAAAAATTTTTAAGTTTGTCCCAACGTTACGTGATTTTTAAGCACTCCATTCGTCGAGGGCTTCGGGGGTCTCTTCCTGCCCGGGTTCAGGCTGCCGGTGTTTTGGCGGACAATCCTTGAAATCAAGACCCCTGAAGCCCTTTGGGGTGATTAATATTTTAAGAGACACCCTCTTTGGTTTGAGAATCACGTAACTTTGGGACAATCCCCCAGTTTTTGATTGAGAAATAGAAGAAGTTGGGTCATTATAACAAAATTATAGGGTTACACCAAAAAAAATCACACCGGACCCAGGAGGAGGTTGCCGAAATGGCGACAAAAGATCCCACCCTTGTTTCCCATTTTATCAAAGAAATCATTATGGATGACTTAAAGACCAACAAATACCAGGGCAGGGTTCAGACCCGTTTTCCCCCGGAACCCAACGGGTATCTGCATATCGGGCATGCCAAATCCATCTGTCTGAATTTCGGCCTGGCGGCTGAATTCGGCGGTCGCTGCAATCTTCGCTTCGACGATACCAATCCCACTAAAGAGGAAGTGGAATACGTGGATTCCATCAAGGAAGACGTGCGCTGGCTGGGTTTCAGTTGGGATGACCGGGAATACTATGCCTCCGATTACTTTGAACGGTTATATGCCTTCGCCCTCCAATTGATTCGGAAAGGAAAGGCTTATGTCTGCGACCTCAGCGCGGAAGAAACCCGGACCTATCGAGGCACCCTGACCGAGCCGGGAAAGGACAGCCCTTATCGCAACCGCTCGATAGAGGAAAATCTGGATCTCTTTCAAAAAATGCGGGCCGGAGAATTCCAGGATGGGGCCAGAACCTTGCGGGCCAAGATTGACATGACCGCCCCCAATCTCAATCTGCGGGACCCGGTCCTGTACCGCATCCTGCACGCCGATCATCACCGTACCGGGAAGGCCTGGTGCCTCTATCCTATGTATGACTGGGCCCACGGCCAGTCCGACTCCCTGGAGGGCATCACCCATTCCATCTGCACCCTGGAATTTGAAGACCACCGGCCTCTCTATGATTGGTGTTTGGAGGCCCTGGAAATCTATCACCCCCGGCAGATCGAATTCGCCCGTCTCAACCTGACCTATACGGTCATGAGTAAACGAAAATTGCTCCGGCTGGTTCAGGAAGACCGGGTTTCCGGATGGGATGATCCCAGGATGCCCACCCTGTCGGGTCTGAGGCGCCGGGGATATACCCCGGAGGCTATCCGGTCCTTCTGCGATCGTATCGGGGTGTCCAAGGGCAACAGCCTGGTGGATATCGCCCTGCTGGAACATTGTCTTCGGGAGGACCTCAACAAGAGGGCCCCACGGGTCATGGCCGTGTTAAGGCCTTTGAAGGTGGTTATCGTGAATTATCCCGAAGGCCAAATGGAAGAGCTGGAGGCCGTCAACAACCCCGAAGACCCCGCCATGGGCACCCGGAAGGTTCCCTTTTCCAGAGAGATTTTCATCGAGCAGGACGACTTTCGTGAAGATCCGCCTAAAAAATTCTTCCGACTGGCTCCGGGCCGGGAGGTCCGGTCTGCGCTATGCCTATTTCATTACCTGTGTCGGGGTGGTGAAGAACGATCAAACCGGCGAGATCATGGAATTGCATTGTACCTTTGATCCCCAGACCCGGGGCGGGGATTCCCCTGACGGCCGGAAGGTCAAGGCCACCCTGCACTGGGTTGCAGCCAATCAGGCCCTTGAGGCCGAGGTGCGTCTTTACGATCATCTCTTTCTCAAGCCGATACCCGAAGAAGTGGAAGATTTTCTGACGGTCCTGAATCCAGACTCCCTGGAGACCCTGGCGGGCTGCCGGGTGGAACCCGGTTTGGCAACCGCCGTTCCCGGGAGCCGCTTCCAGTTTGAAAGGCAGGGTTATTTTTTCGTTGATCCCAAGGCATCCCATCCCGGGAGACCGGTCTTCAACCGGACGGTACCCCTGAAAGATACCTGGGCCAAGATTGAGAAGGAGGGCAAGCTATAAGCCCTTAACCCATCTTTTCCTGGTTTGATGTGCCTTAGGTTAAAAAGATCTCCAAAAAATTTGAGAGAAAGGCTTCATCCCGGGGATCGATTTTAATGAAATCGATCCCGGTTCCCACTTCATCCTTCCCGGAATGAATGACCTGCCCTTCAACGGTAATTTTGCCCATCCCAGGCAAATCAATCAAGAGTGGAAAATGTGTGCCCGGCCGGGCCAGGTTGCTTTCAGGAAGAAAGCATCCTTTAATGGAGAGATTGGTGCAAAGGCAGGTTTTTTGGAGATGAGGGATGAGGATGGGAACCCCCAGGGCCAGGCGCTGGAATTTCCGTTTCTCTATGCCGGCGGGAGATTCGTTGGTGGTATCCACTTGCCTTAGGCCCTTCCTGGGGATTTTCCCTTATGCGGGCGGTATAAAAAGCAAATCAATAAACGGTGACTAAGGCCTCACGGTCTGCCAGGTTAATGCGAGCCCCCATTGGTTTGGCGATCCAGCGTTGCGGTTTAGCTGAACCTGCGGCCAATTTGCGCTCCCTGAGCGCCTGGGCCAGCAGGTTGGAGATCAGCCGGCCAAGTGATTGGCCCTCCTGCTGCTGGATTTTTTTCAGATCCTTCAAAATGGTAGCTTCGATATCGACAGTCGTTCGCATGATGTTTTGATGCTAATATAAATCGCATCAGATGTCAATGTGTCATTAAAGTTAAAAAAAGAGTTGACACCGGATTAGGGTGAGGTTAAAATTGGACAAAATTACCAAAATGTTCAAAAAGGAAAAAGAGAATGGCTGAGTTATCCACCAGTGAGGCAAGAGAAGGCTTTTCGGATACTGTAAGCCGAGTCTTTTATAAAGGGGAGCGGATAATCCTTAAAAGGCATGGCAAGGAATTGGCCGCCATTATACCTATTGAAGATCTAAAAATGTTGGAAGATTTGGAAGATCGGCTTGACCGGGATGAAATAAAAAAGATACGACAAGAGATAAAAAAGAAGGGAACCATTTCCTGGGATAAAATTAAATCTGATCTGGCCTTGTAGCCATGTCCTATCACATAGAGTTCTCCCCCCGAGCAGACCGCCAATTCAGGAAACTTTCTCGAGATATCCAGATCGCTTTAAAACCTGCCATTGATTCTTTATCGTCCAATCCCTACCCGTCTAAGATAAAAAAGTTGGAGGAAAACGTTTTCCGCCTCCGCAAGGGGGATTTTCGAGTTGTCTATGAGGTTCAGGAAAAGGCCCTCATTATAATCAAAATAGGCCACCGGAAAGGAGTTTATCGAAAATAAAAACCTCTCAACTTTTAAGGACCGCTTTTAAAAGTGGACCCTAAACCGATTCCATGACCTCTGGCATACCTTCGCAAGTCACCTGACTATGGGAGGGGCCAACCTAAGAACCGTTCAAACCCTACTGGGCCACAAGGATTTGAGAATGACTGAACTGGATCTCTTCCCCCGGGCGATAATTTATGTCTTCCGAATACTTTTTTATTAATTCTCGAAGGGTTTCCCACTTATACCACAGCCCTTCAGCAAGATAGGAGAGTTCCCTCCTTTTGGCAGCCCAAACTGGTCCGGATATTTTAATCTTTAAAAATTTCTCAATATCTGTTTTTGTCATTAGCGTCATCATAGAAACTCCTTATCTGCTGTTTATTAATCAGTCCAGGGTTCAGTGAGTAATCGGAACTTAATTGTTTCTTTTCAACCAGTCCCAATTGATGCTCGATCTTTTGGGTCAGGTTCAGGCAGGTCTTTCCCTTGACTCCCCGCACCTGGATTTCTATCTTACCATCTTTTTGGATGAGTATTTCCAATTCTTCGGCCATAATCTGTTTTCCCCTTAAATTTTTATGATGCCAATAAACACTAAAACCCGGCCACTTTTCGAAGGATTAATTTGATCGCCCCGGTCTCGGTCCGGACCTGATTAACCAGGCTGAAGCCCCTGACCCTGGCCTCCTTGATAACCTTCCTCTGGGCATATCCCTGATGAATTTGGGATATTAAACCTTTTACCTCCCGCCGATTCAGTTCCTCCCATATCCCTTCAATTTGGTAGGCACCTTTAGCGTTATCTTTTTGGAATCCCCACCTGGCGCCCCCTTTATCTCCTACTATCAAATCGATGGTTTTTCCAGACCCCCCAAACCCCTGGATCCTTCCCCCTTCTTGCACGGTGAGATTCAGCCCCCGGAGGGTTTCCAATAATACCTCTCGATCATAAAACTCGGTACGGATAGTCGTGATATGTGACATTTAGGTTCTCCTTTCCGGCCTAATGCCGATCAATTCCAACCGTTCTTTTCGTAACCAATTTCCCTTAGGCTTACCGACCGGAGGAGCTGGAGGCCCCGGGTGGAAGTGCTTGGGCAAGGGATTGTCATGTCCGGTTATCAGATCCAAACGCAGTCTCAAATCCCATCCCCGGACCTTGTGATTGAAAGGGAAGGCTTCTTCCCCTGGTTCAGGCTTCGCTCTCAGGAGAAGCCAGAGGGCGTTCAGATCTAAAATTCCCTGTTTGATTTCATGGTAGATCTCCTGATCCTGAGTAATCAGCGAGCGCAGGGTCTCGCAAAAAAAGAGGGAATGCGGGGGACTTTGGGTTTTAATGGCTCGAATAACCGCCCTTAAACCTTCGGTCCTAAAATGCTTATAAATAAATAAAAGGCAGCGACAGCGAATGGTTATATCCGGATGATAGAGACCCGGCATCAGGTCTTCCGGCTGAACCCTCGCTGGGGGAGTCTTGGAAAAGCGAACCATGATCTCAACCAATCGGGTCTTGAAGCGTAATTGGGTCTCTTGGCGGACCCGCTCCGTAAGCAAGGTAAAAAAGTCCTCTAGATCGATTCCTTTTGGAATATTTCTATTGGTAGGGAAGAAGATCTCGAGGATTTTAAAAAAATCGCCCTGCCTCGGCCCCTTCGTTAATCCCTGGATCAGACCCTTTAGGGTCTCCTCTTTCTCCAGAATGGTCCGGCTCCCAAAATCGGGCCTCCGGAAAGTCAAACAAGTCCATATCCAGCGCAGGACCTGAGTCGGGGATTTGGCCCGGCGGACCTCCTGAAGGAGGGCCTGTTTCTGCTCCGAATCCAGGGCGGGTTCCTGTTCGATAAACCGCATTCCTTCCTTGAAAATGTTCACCTTTCCCGTCCCCTTTGGGTGAATTGTTTTACCTTGTTTGAACTGGGGGAGCCGCTTTGTCCCCCGGTCCGGTTGGCCGGCCGGGCATGAAAAAGTCCCCAGGTTCTAATAGCCTCAATCTTTTCTTTCATCAGGCTTGAAAGAGGGCGGGTCTCCCGGATGGCCTTTAAGAGGCCCAGCGAGGAGAGCTTCACACCCCGGTAAAAAGATTCGTACCCGGCGTCCTCAAAGGCCTGTTGAATTTCAGCCCCGGAAAACCCCTCAGTCGAGTTTACCCATTCGGTTTCAAGAGGGAGATCGAGTCGTCTGCCTTCCAGAAGAATCTTAAAGATCTCCTCTCGTTCCTCCCAACCGGGTAGATCGATGAAAAAAATCTCATCCCATCGTCCTTTGCGAACGAATTCAGGCGGGAGGGCCGTGGGATCATTGGCCGTAGCCGCCAAAAAAACCGGGGCCGACCTGTCCTGGAGGAAATGGAGAAAGGTCCCGAGGATGCGGTGGGAAACCCCCCCATCGGTGCGGGAATCGGTCCGGGGGAAAATTTTTTCCAGTTCATCAATCCAGAGCAGGCAGGGGGCGTATTGGATAACGGTCGTCAATGCCTGTTGGATCCGACGTTCGCTCTCCCCCACACCCGAGCGGTAGATCCTTGACGGGTCGAGCCTGAAAAGGGGCAGTCCCCATTCTTTTGCGAGGAACTGGACCAACAGGCTCTTGCCGCAGCCTGGGACCCCGGTCAACAAGACCCCTTTGGGAGGACACAACCCCGCCTCGGAAGCGGACTGGGGGTCGCAAAAGACACGGCCCCGGACCTGGAGCCAGTTCTTGAGAGGTTTTAATCCCCCGATTTGATTAAAATCACCCCGGGGATGTTCGACGATCAGGATCTCCCCCGAGCGGGATTCCAGCCATTCCGACCGCAGTTCTTCCAGCCCGCGGTGATCTATTTTTCCGAAGCGGACCAGGGCCAGGGCTATAAAATGTTCTATTTCCCTGGGGCTCATGCCCGAGCAGGCCAGAATGGCCTTTTCTTTTTCTTCCGGAGGAAGCCCAAAATCGAAAATCTCACCGAGTTCCCTGCGGTCAGGGCGGCGGGACCGCAGGACCGGGATATCGGCCAGTTCGTCGGGCAGATTAATATCCGGTCCTCCGACTATGACCACTGTATCGGTGAACCGGCTGAACTCGATAATCTCCCGCAGCCGTCCCAGGATCAGGGGATCGGGGGATGAAGAAAGAGGTGAAAATAATCGTAAGATCCAGACCACCTGGTTCCCGCGGAACAAACCCTCGGTTCCCCTTTTCTGGATGCTGTCCAGGACCGACAGGGGGTCGGCAGGCTCTCTTTTTTTTCCCGACGGTCAGGGTATTGGTCCCGCTGGAATAGACCCGGACCTCGGCCCCGATTTCAGCAGCGACCCCGGAGATTTCTTCCTGGGCTCGGCGGAGTTCGTCGGCCCCCAGGTAAAACACCGGGGTTCGGGCCTTGATGAGTTCGGCTATCCTTTCCCGGGGGATCATCGCCTCATCCGCAGTAGCCCGAGGCCGTGGGAAACAGCTCCTGGCCGAGGGTCTCGGAAATCCCTTCCAAATCGGGGCTGCTGCCCCACCAGACTACCAGCCCGTCTTCGGCAACGACGATTTCAATTTCGATTTGAGGATCCATTTTTTTCTACCATTTAGGGATTTATTAAAAAAATGTATTATGTTTTTAAACATTAAACACATTGAGTCAAAAAAACAGGTTGTTTGCCTCCTTGATACCTTTCCGATTTGCGAAGCCGTCACTTCTTCAGTATCCCGGTTTTGTTTATCAGCATCCCAAGGTCTTCCAGACGGTAGCGCATGGCTTCTTTCGAGCAATTCGTAAAACCCCCGGCGGTGATGACCTGCTGGGCGATTTCCTTGGCCGTCTCCAGGCAGGGGTCCAAGACCGGCATAACCGCCCGGGAAATTCGGCTGAAGCAGGATTTCCGGTTGTACATGACCAAAGGATCAGGCCCGAAGCATTTTTCGAAAGAAACCCGGACTTCTTCTTCGGGCATGAGCAGGCAGGCGGCAAAGTAATCGGCCTGCCACTCACCCCGCAGCTTGGCATCCTGCTTCCGGCAGACCACCACCGGGACTTTCCGGTTGCTTTGGCGGACTGAGCTATTATTTCTCTCTAAGAATTCCTTATGAAGGACCCAGTGGCCTACCTCATGGGCGCAGGTGAAGGCGATCCGCCCCTCGATTCCCTCGGATAGACCCTCATGAATGATCACCCGACCCTCGTTCACCCAGGTGGCCCCCAGCACGTCTGATTCACCCAGGATTGCATCGAGGTCGTCATACTCCAGGCTCAGCCCCAGGTGCTTTTCGATCAGAGCTTCCACCGGGTAGGGGGCTTCAGGATTTTTTCGGGTGCTCTCCCGGTAATCGTCCCAAAGGGATTGGGCCTTCCAGCCGATAGTCGAACGGTCCAGCCAGGGGACCTGATTCAGCCATTCCATGGGTTTTACCTTGTTTTTTTATTCTGAAATAATTTGGGGATCATCTGGCCCAGCCGCTCCCAGTCCTGCCTGGATTGGAGGCCTGATTCTTCCGCTTTTCGTAAAAAATCGGCCATGCCCCGGGGATTCTTCTGAAAGGCCGCCAGGAACTCCGGGGGCATCTTCCCGGCCAGGCTGAACAGCTCATATTTGTCGGCCTGAAGGGCTTCGGCCAGACGCTCGATGACCCCCTCGGAGGGCGGCGGGACCTTGTTGTTTTCCAGATGGCTCATATAGGTAGGGGAGAGGCCCACCTTGGAGGCAAAAGTTCCGCAGGCTGGCATATTCCTCCCGTTGAAGCCGAAGCTCCCGCAGTTTGTCGCCAAAGGTTTTATGCTTCATGGTCGTTTAATGTAATTAAACAATAAACGGTTGTCAAGAAAAAAATGGGTACGTG
>CAVQFQ010000026.1:0-31761 GCA_963711835.1 uncultured delta proteobacterium
CCCCTCCGCAAAATAGGTTAAATGGATCCCAGGCAGTCGGCTTTGGCGAAGAAGGTATTACAAATCAGAGCCCACAACTGTTTAATTTCACCGCAAAGACACAAGGGATGCAAAGAAGAATAGTTGTCTCTTGGTGATCTTTGCGGCTCGAACGAGTCCCGCTAAAAGCGGGACGAGTGGGCGGTGATAAACAGAGTCATCTTTAAACCCAAAAAGGAGGCCATTTATGAGCACCTGGAAAATTGATTCTGACCATAGCGTAGCCGCTTTTGAGGCCCGCCATTTTATGATTACTATTGTGCGGGGCCAATTTAATCGCCTGAGCGGCCAGATCCACTTCGATCCGGTCGATATGTCGCTTTGTTCGGTGGAAGCCACCATTGACGCCACCGGTCTTTACACCGGCATTCCTAAAAGGGATGAGCACCTGCGCAGCCCGGAGTTCCTGGATGTGGAAAAATATCCCGCCATCACCTTTAAAAGCACCAAGGTTGAACTGGCCGGGACCACCTTAAGAAAGGTATACGGCGATCTGACCATTCGCGGCATCACCCGTCCGGTCACCCTGGAGGTGGCCTTCTTCGGACCGGTCACCAGCCCCTTCGGAGGGGAAACCACCATGGGCTTTACCGCGACGACCGAGATCAATCGGATGGACTTTGATGTCAACTGGAATTATGACATGGAAAATGGAGGCCTGGTCGCCGGAAAGTGGATAAAGATTTATCTGGAAGCTGAAGCGGATCTGATTAATGAGTAAAAAATGGATGATGGACGATGGACGAGAAAAAACATTCTAAGGCAGTTTTATTTATGAATCCTTTCGCACCATTTCCAGGAAGGTCTGCATCTGTTTCTCCACCTGCTGGGGGGCATAGCTGCGGGCGTCGGTGTGATCGGCCTCGATGATCAGGCCGGGCTTGCCGGTAATTTCCGAGACCCTTCTTTTTAAATCGTATTGATTCAAAGAGTAGGTCTTGCAACTGCGGTTGGAATGCATGATAAAGCCGTCCGCCTGGTAATCAGTGACCATATCCACCATTCTCTCAATTTTATAGTCCAGGCCCATATTGAGGTGAACGCTGATATAGGACCTGGCCAGGCTTTCCAGGGGCCGGGCCAAATCCAACCGGCTTAAGGTCCAGGCCGCCGTGTAGGTATCGGCTACCAGTACCGCGCCCCGGCTGGACAGCATCTTGGAAAGGTTGCGGATATCATACCAGATGGGGATGTTGTCCCAGACCAGACGGATCTTCTCCTGGGCAAAGGCCCCTTGCCCTTTTTTGACCCTCTCCTCCAGTTCCTTTTTCAGTTTCCGGTAATACCAGACGGCCCAGCGGCTGCCCCGCAGGGTGACGATAGGGGCCATGTGGATAAAGGCGTCAAAAGCGGCAAAAGGAGCCGGACGGTTCCGGGAAAGTTCCAGGATCTCTTTCCACAAGGTAATGGCCGCCAATGACTGAGCCCCGACCTTCTGGAACTTTTTTTCATCAAAGCGCCGGTGGAGCTGCTTTTCCAAAAAGCCGATGTACTCCTCCATCTGCCCGGTAACATATTTCAGGACATGGTCCGGAATCTGGTTGTCCAGGTAGGGGGTATCCAGGAAAAAAATCGGGACATTCAAGGCCCGGGCCTGAATCTCATACCATTTGATAACGGTTCCGCAGATATTGTTCCCGCAGACCAAAAAGTCCGGTTTGGGCAATTTCCCCAGGGGCCCCTGGTTGCTGAAAAAGCTCCCGATATCGCAACGGGCATAGGAGCATAGATCCCGGGAATAGCCGTGAGCCTCGGCTTCCTCGCACAAGGCTACCGAAGTCCGCGAGGCCCCGCACATGGCCCCGTAATTTTCCGGATAAAAAGGAATGACCCCCATGGCGTACAGGAATTCCACCGGTCCGCCGCTGGTAATCCAGGCCACCTTCTTCCCGAACCATTTGGCATTTTTGACCACCAGGTAATAGGTCTTCATCAGGCGGCGATAGTCTTTAACCGACTGGATCTCCCGATACGATTTTTGTTTTTCCTCTGCCATAAAATATCCTTTGCTGGACTACCATTATGAAAGTTCTGATACGGGATCCGCGATCCGCAAGGCGAGATAGTTTTTTTTCGCCTTGCGCCTAACGCCTTGCGGGCTTTAGGCTAACATCTCCATAAAGGCCTGTATCCGGATCTTGAGCTGCTCCCGGCCTTGCGAGGGGCCTTCAATATCCAAAAGGAGGGTTGGGATGCCCCGGGACTCCAACCATTGCTTGACATCGGGATAGTCAAAATAATGGGGTTCGCAGAATTTATAGAACAAAAATATGACCCCTTTGGCCCCTGATTCCTGAACCTCTTTAAGCAAAACCTCCCGCCGCCCCCAGGGTCCCATGTATTTGGTAGGACAGAAGAAGGTGCGAAAATAGCGGTCGATCAAAGCGTTCCAGGGATCCCCGGTTTCATCGGTCATAAGGCGGAGGGTTCTCCCGCCGCTGCAGAGATCGTCTCCCACCACGACGGCCCCGGCCTCATCCAGCAAGGCAAGCCAATCCGGGGAATGGGTCATGTTGCCCGTAAGGTACAAAGGGGTCCTTTTCCCATCATCTCCGGCCTCGGGTATGGCCCTCAGCAGGTTCTGAAGAAGTCCAAGATAGTCGGCCCGGTCGATAAAGAAGCCAACCTGGATGATCTGCGCCAGCAGTTTATTGGTCAACAGAGGGGAATCGCTTCGGAAGCGGCGGTAACATTCACCGAGACCTGCCCGGACTTGATTGAAAAGATGGATAGATCGGCTGAGATCTTCCGCCGTAACAGGGTTGACTTCCCGGCCTAAGAATTCCGTCAACCGTTTTAGTTCATCCCTAAAAAATAGTCGAGGCAGTTCCCCATCAAGCCGGGACGGGACCATGAAATTAAATTGGAAATGAGATCGTTTCTCAAGGGCCCAGATATCTGAGAGGCCTTTCATGGAATCGCAGGTCTGACTGAAAATGATCCCCTTTAAAAAGGTCAGTTCCCCTCTCAGCAGACTTTCAAGGGAGCTTTTGACCAGATGACAACAATAGGAAGGGAGGTGGGCCTGGGCATGGGAAATCTTGACCGGGAAGCCCATAAGCCGAACCGGAAAGGCCTGGGCGGCGTATAGTAGTTCCTCCGGCACAAAGGGGCAGAAATAACCGATCGGAACACGGTCCTTCGGAAGATGGGCAGCCAGTTCGGCGTATCCCCAGGCGGATATCTCCTCAATCGTTTTGGATAGTTCCGAAAAAGTTTCTTTAGCGGACAGGTTAGTTATCATAAAGAGGGGGGTTCTCCCAACCAAAGGGGGAAAAGGATTAAAACATTAGCGGCCGAGGAAAAACCTGCCGGCCGGCCCAAGGCTGATTCAGAAGAAAAATAGTAAAAATAGAGCCGGGGGTCAAGAAAAATAGACGGATTTAAAGGCTTCTATTTAAAAAAAGAGGAAGACTTGAAATAATTGCTCAAAACTGCCATGATAGCCCCAACGAGTGATCTGGTTTCAGGTCCAACCCGCCTGCCAGCGGTAATCCTAAACAAAGATATTTGAAATTTTTTTATGTCTTGAAGAAATGGTATTGTGGGGTCCCCCCCAATACCTGATTTTGGAAAGTTAGAGATAAATTCTCAGACTAAAAGATGTAAGAATCTAAACCCGGAAAGGAATCTGCCTTATGGCTGCCGCCGTCCCCGTCCAGGAAAAAATCAACCGGAGGGTCCAAGAGGGAAAGAAGGAACATCCCCAGTACGAACCCTTTTTAAACTTTTGGGAAAAGATCCTGTCCCTTCAGGAAGCGTACTCCCAAAAAATTTCCTCAGAGGGCCGGGAGCTATCCCCAGCCCTGAGGGACCTGAAGCTCCAGGAAGGCTTCCCCCTGATTGCCTGGGAAGACGTAGCGGTAGATGAAGCCCTGATGAAGGAACTTCTCCAGGATCTCTGCCGGGCGACCAAGGAGGCCAACCGGAACCTGCGACAGGAAATCCCCAAGATAGAAACATGGCTTCAAAACAAAAAAAATGACTTCTCCAAGTGGATTACACTTTTTATCCGGAAAGAAGAACAGCCTTTTATCCAGAAAGCCAAGGATCACGGGCTGGATGGCGATCTTATGCTTTTCTTGTTTTATGCCGCCTGGAAACCCTTCTTGAAGGCCCGGGCGATGGGAATCGGGGAGGCCGGGTCTGCCCCTTTTGAACAATGGGCCAGGGGTTATTGTCCGGTCTGCGGGTCCATGCCCCTGATTTCGTATTTGAAAAATGACGGGAAACGGGTTGCTGTATGTTCGACCTGCGAAACCAATTACCCCCTTAATCGCATTTTTTGTCCGCACTGCGCAACTACGGAACAGCACCAATTGCGTTATTTTTATGACCAAGGGGATGAAGGGAGTCGGATCGAGGTCTGTGAATCCTGCCGGCATTACCTGAAAACCATTGACCTCAGGAAAAAGGAAATGGAAACCCTGCCTGTCCTGGATGATCTCCTGACCACTCATTTGGACCTCTGGGCCCAAAAAAAAGGCTATAAAAAATTACCGCTCGTTAGTCCCATTATCGGGAGGGAGGGTTTGTGATGGAAATCCATTTCAAGGTCTGGCTGGAAAAGGATAAAAGAGTCCTTTTTGGAGAAGGCCGTAGCCTGCTTCTCCAGGCCATTGAGGATCAAGGTTCCCTGGCCAAGGCGGCTGAAAAGATGACTATGTCCTACCGGGCCGCCTGGGGGCGTTTAAAGGCCTCCGAAGACCGCCTGGGATTCCCCTTGGCTCGAAAGGACTTGGACCAGGGGAAAAAAGGAGGACTGCACCTGACCCCGGAGGGCAAACTGCTTCTCAAAAAGTACACGACCATCCACCTGGCCGTGGAATCACTGGTCAAGGACCTGGAGAAAAAACTCTTTTGAAACCGAAGACCCCGACTCCCTTGACTGATCTTGAAAAGGCCGTTATCCGGGAGTTGACCGGGGACCTGGAGGTAATCCCCCAGCCCTTTGCCTCTATCGCCCAAAAGGTAGGGATTTCTCAAGGAAGGCTCTTGACGATTGTCCGCCGCTTAAAGGAAGAAGGGTACATACGCCGTTTTGGAGCCACCCTAAGACACCGGAATTCCGGATTTGCCGCTAACGCCATGGTGGTCTGGTTGATTCCGGAAGAACGGATCGATGCGGTCGGCCGGACCATGGCCTCTTTCCGGGAAGTAACCCATTGTTACCACCGCCGACCTCAGGGAAAATGGCGCTATAATCTGTTTACCATGATTCACGGGGCCACTGAAGAGGCCTGTCAGCGGATTGCCCGGGAAATTTCCCGGGCCACCGGGATGTCCGATTATAAACTGCTCTTCAGCCGGAGGGAACTGAAGAAGACGACCATGAGGTATTTCCATGAGTAATAGCCCTACCCAATCCGAACTTCTTTTCAGCCGGGGTCAAAAGGTGATACCGGGCGGCGTCAATAGTCCGGTCCGGGCCGCCAAGGGAGTCGGTACCTTCCCCTTGTTTATCGAACGAGCCGAGGGTTCTAAGATTTATGATGCCGACGGACAAGAGTATATCGATTATGTCGGCTCCTGGGGACCCCTGATTCTCGGCCATGCCCATCCTCGCATCATCGAAGCGATTAGACAGGCCGCCTTAAAAGGCACCAGTTTCGGTGCCCCGACCGAGGCCGAGATCCAGCTGGCGGAACGGATCGTCGCCCTGGTCCCTTCCATCGATATGGTCCGGCTGGTCAATTCCGGAACAGAGGCCACCATGAGCGCCATCCGCCTGGCTCGGGCTTATACCAACCGGTCCCTGGTCGTCAAGTTTGACGGCTGCTACCACGGCCACGGGGACAGCTTTTTGATCAAAGCCGGTTCAGGGGTGGCCACCCTCGGGATTCCGGGCAGCCCCGGGGTTCCCGGTGAGATCGCCTCCCTGACCCTCTCGTTGCCCTATAACAACCTTGAAAAGGTTCAGGCGACCTTTGAACAGGTTGGCGACCAGGTGGCTGCCCTGATCGTGGAACCGGTGGCCGGGAACATGGGAGTGGTTTTGCCGGAGCCGGGTTTTTTGGAAGGGCTTCGCCGGGTAACCAGCCGCTATCAGGCCCTGTTGATCTTCGATGAAGTCATCACCGGGTTTCGAGTCGCCCTGGGCGGGGCCCAGACCCTCTATCAAGTCAGGCCCGACCTGACCTGCCTGGGGAAGATTATCGGCGGAGGACTTCCGGTAGGCGCTTATGGAGGCAAAAAAGAAATCATGTCGCACATGGCCCCGGAAGGCCCGGTCTATCAGGCCGGCACCCTTTCAGGTAATCCTTTGGCCACAGCGGCCGGCCTGGCCACCCTGGAGGTTCTTTCCCAGAAAGGGATTTACGAGCAACTGGAAGAAAAATCGGCCTATTTTTTCGACGCACTGAATGGCCTGGCCCGGTCCAAAGGGATTTCCCTGATAACCACCCGGGTGGGTTCCATGGGCAGCCTCTTTTTCAGCCGTGAACCGGTCAAAGACTTCGAAACCGTCATGAAAGCTTCTTCCGAAAAGTACGGATGGTTTTACCGGGAGATGCGCCATCGCGGCATCACTTTCGCTCCTTCGGCCTTTGAGGCCCTCTTCCTTTCCCTGGCCCATACCAGGCAGGATCTGGAAAAAACCCTTTCAGCGCTTGAAGAAGTTTTCAGCCTTATGGAAAGTTCCCTTGGCTAATCTCTATAAAATCTCCAGGTCAAGGAACTTATTATGAGATTATCGGGAATTACCCCCCGGCGGTTACCGTGGTGCTCTTTTTTCTTGATCCTTTTTATATCGGGGGCCTTAGATAACGGTATAGCCCAGGCTTTGAATTGGAGGATCCAAACCGTTGATGGGCTCGACCGTGTGGGCTGGAACAGTTCCCTGGCCCTGGACAGCACGGGCCGACCTCATATCGTTTATTACGATGCCGCCAATGGCTATCTTAAATATGCCCGCTGGATGGGAAGTTCCTGGGAGTTTCAGGCCATAGACGAAACAGCGGACGGGCGGGAACCCTCCTTAGTGCTGGACGCCTCGGGGACGCCCCATATAAGTTACTACGATTTCAGCAACCAGGCTCTCAAGTATGCCTTTAATTACGGCGGTCCCAACAATATGTGGTGGATTGATCTCGTGGACAACCAGGGGGTGGGCTGGAACAGTTCCTTAGCCCTGGACAACCAGGGAGAGCCGCACATCAGCTATTATGATTTTACCAACAGCAAGCTGAAATATGCCTTTCGTAGGAATGGCCGCTGGGTTATCCAGATCTTGGGTAAAGCCGGCTATGGTCTTGAAGCCGGGGCGGACACCTCCCTGGTCTTGTCCGATTCGGGAGTACCTTACATCAGTTATTATGACAAAATGACCACTGGGACCGGGCAACTCAGGATGATTTTTAAGACCAATGATACCTGGTGGCCCCTGGTGGTGGATGCTGCCGCGGGAATGGATCTGGGCCGAGGGTCATCCATTGCCTTAGATACCCAGGGAAGGCCGCACATCAGCTACCTGGATGCTACCCAGGGCTTGCTGAAATATGCTTATCATAACGGGACCGACTGGGAGATTGTTGCTTCGGTAGATAGCGCCGGGGTTGCCGGGACCTCGCTGGCCCTGGACGCCGGCAATGGTGTTCATATCAGTTACTTCGACGCCCTCAACGGCAAACTTAAATATGCCTTTCGAAGCAGTGTGCAGGCCCCCTGGGTGATTCAAACAGTGGACCCCAGCGGCAACCAGATCGGTGAATTTTCTTCCCTGGCCCTGGACAAAAACGGGAAGCCCCGCATCAGCTACTTTGATCGAACCGCGGAGGATCTTAAGTTAGCCGTTGCCCTCTATGAATTTTACCTTCCGGTCCTCCTGCGCGATTAAATATGGTTTTTCCTTGACCTTAAAATTAATAAGCCATTATAGTTCCCTCATGGGGGGAAGGTATTTCTTAGAGCATGGAGGTGGAAAATGATTGCATTGAATCGAAGGAGCTTATTCATTCTTTGTATTTTTCTTTTAGCCGGATTCCTTTTTTGCCTTCCCTTTGCCCAGGCAGCGGGCATACCTATTACCCTGAATCAAGAGTATCTCCAAAAATTAAAGGCTGGAACACCGGGTTTCCCGGTGGCTACTCGAAATGTAGGTCTTCCCCTTGGAGGTACTCCCTTCCAAGCTCCAGGTCGTGAATCCATCCCGAATTCAGGAAGGATCGGCGCCCCCATCGCCAACCCCATCGGCAAGGTCTTCAGGATCAACGATCAATCTACCGAGGCCAACGCGGTTTTTCCTGAAGCGGATGGCTACCTGGTCTTTACCTCCCGCTCCACCAAACAAAATGTGACCAAGTTTGATCTCAATGGGAAGTTGGTATTCAGCAAGGATTACCTGGATCTGGCCCAGGTGGTCTACAGGGGCTACCAGGGGCTGGCCCCATTCGGTTGTTAAAACCAGCGACAACGGCTACTTCATTTGCGGTCTTGATCGATCACCTCGTCCCCAGAGGGCCTTTGTGATTAAGTTGGATTCCAGCCTTAATTATCAATGGGGGAAAATCATCACCCATAACAGTCCCGACCCTTGACATGTGGGCCGGCGGAGCCATCCAGTCCTCGGATGGAAAATTCGTGGTCCTTTTAAAGGGTCAACAAATAGACCCTTTCATACCGCTCAGCCCTTTTTCGGAATCCTTAAAATTAAATGCCAACGGCACCGTTGATTGGCAGAGGAGGATTATCAGCCCGGTTCAGACCGATGCCTTTTCCATTCTTGAAATCGCCAATGCCTATGTCATCTTCGGCGGCATCCTGCGTTGACCTAGGGGTAAATGACTGGGATCTCTATTTCGGGGCCATCAATAAAGATGGGACAGGGGGCTCCGATCCTCTTTGGCAATTTGGCAATGGGCGGGGATTATTTCGATGGGAATTACCAAATTGGAGAGGTCTTTTACTCCTGCGGCCTCCAAGACTTGTCCAGTTAAACAACGGCGATCTGGCAGTGGCCGCCTATACCCAGTCCTTTGGAACCAACCCTAGATGCCGATCCCGGGGTCAACACCTATTGGAAAGTCTGTTCTGCTTGTTTCCTTTACTTCCGATGGAACAGCGCTTACCGGGTTACAGGTATATCGATAGCCCGGCTAACGACATGATTGCCGGACCTTACGGGGGCAGCAGTCTCATGAAATTGGCGGACGGCAATTTGCTTCTTGGAGGGAATACCGAAGATTACCTGACAAAATCCGGCCATCTATCCCGGCGCTTTTCTGGTGAAATTAAATTCGGATTTCAGCTCCATTCTGTGGCAGAAGGTCTATTCCCCTTATACCATCTCCGGGACAACTTATTCGTTATCCTCAGGGGGCTTTTTCGCCCTGGAGAGAAGCAGTTTCCAGGCGACCTGCTGGCCGGAGGTAAATCAGGCGGCATCGACACTGATGCCCTGTTCACGGTTCTTCCCTCCAGCGGGGAGAGCAACTATTCCTGTTTTTACCAGACCACCCCCAGACTTACTTTAAATGAAGTCCCATCAATTAGTCTTCATTGTTTAACTGCGCCCAATACAGCTTTTGCCTCAACTCGGGAATCATGGTGGTATCCGACTTCCCAACCACCCCAACGTCGGCCAATCCGCCGGTCAACCTGACCTGCGCCCCGGACATTTCCGTTACCCCTTCTCCGTGTCCTCCTTTTGGCGATGTCCCGGTCAATCAGACCTCGACACCCCGATTGTTCACGGTAGCCAACCCCATCTCCAGCAACGCCCGCTGATCCTGACGGAGACGCCCCAAAATTACGGCGGGCAGGCGGCTATGTTTCCACTAACGGTGGTAATTGCCCATACCTGAATCTGGACCCGGGGAAAGCTGCACCTTCTATGCCGCCTTTGCGCCGACTTCGTCGGGGGCCAAATCCACCACCTTGCGGGTGCTTTCCAACGATCCGGATACGCCCGTCTGGGACGTGCTGCTCAGCGGCACCGGGACCGGCTCGGCCCTCTTTTTGCCTCTGATAATCAAGCAATAAAATTTGACGAGATTTGTAGAAAGTTACCAAAGCCGTCACCCCGGCGACTCCGGATCTGCCAGCCGGGGTCCAGAGCTCCCGAAACCGGATCCCCTCCCGCACGGGAATGACGTAGGGGGCTTTCGACGACTTTTTACGCGTTCATCAAAATTTGATCCCCCAAAAGGCCTTCCTCCCGGGGAGGCCTTTTTTATTTTCCCTGCTTACGTTCCATTTCCATCTTCCGCAAATCCTTGCGCATGATCTTGCCGGTGGCGGTCAGGGGCAGTTCGCTGAGGAACTCAATTTCCCGGGGGTATTCATGGGCGGCCAGGCGGGTCTTGATGAACTGCTGGATCTCTTGCTTGAGGGCCTGCTCCGGAGAAAAGTCCGGTTTCAAGACAATAAAGGCCTTGACGATCTCCCCGCGAACAGGATCGGGGGCACCGATGACCCCGGCCATAAACACGGCCGGATGCTTGATCAGGCAGTCCTCGATCTCGGCCGGTCCGATGCGGTAGCCGGCGCTGGAAATCAGGTCGTCCTTGCGGCCTACATACCAGAAATAGCCATGCTCATCCTTGCGGGCCAGATCCCCGGTCAACGACCAGTCTCCAATAAATTTTTCTTCCGTGGCCTTGGAGTTTCCCCAATACTCTAAAAACATAACCGGGTCCGGACGCAGTATGGCCACTTCGCCCACCTGCCCGATAGGGGCCACCTGCCCGTTTTCATCCACCACCTCTACCCGATGCCCGGGGATGGCCCGGCCCATGGAGCCCTGTTTGTTTTCCATAATCTCGGAGCAGTTGCCCACCACCAAATTCACCTCGGTCTGGCCGTAAAATTCGTTGATGGTCAGGCCCATGACCTCCTTGCCCCATTGCAGGAGTTCTTCCCCTAATGTTTCGCCGCCGCAGCCGATGGTGCGCATCTCAAAATCGTAACGGGTCCTCGGTTCCTTGACCTGGCGCATGATCTTCAGGGCCGTGGGCGGCATAAAGGCGTTGCGGATGCCGTATTTAGCGATGAAGTGAAAGGCCTGTTCCGGATCGAATTTCTTGGCCCTGAAGGCCACTACCGGGACCCCGTGGTGCCAGCTCGGGAGCAGGACGTCGATCAGGCCCCCGATCCAGGCCCAGTCGGCCGGGGTCCAGTAAAGGTCATCCTTCTTCGGGAAAAAATTATGAAAAAATTCTACGCCGGGCAGATGTCCCAGGACCACCCGGTGGGCATGGAGGGCCCCTTTGGGAGGCCCGGTGGTGCCCGAGGTATAGATGATCAGGGCCGGGTCATCGGCCCGGGTCCTGACCGGGGTAAAATGAGGAGAGCCCTTCTCGACCGCCTGCCAGAAATCAACCACGCCTTCCATGGCCTCGCCGCGGGTGACGATGAGCAGTTTCAATTCCGGAAGGTGCTCTTTGATCTCCCAAATCTTCCCCAGGTTGCTTCCGTCGGTTATTACGGCCTTGGCCCCGCTGTTGCCGAGGCGGTACTCCAGGGCCTCCGGGCCGAAGAGGGTGAACAGGGGAATGGCGATGCCGCCGATTTTATAGATGGCGATATGGGCCAGGGCCGTTTCCGGACATTGGGGAAGCAGGATCCCTACCCGGTCACCGGGGCCTATTCCTGAAGCCTTTAAGGCGTTGGCCAATCGGTTGGACAACCGCATTAAATCCCAGAAGGTATATTTCTCAACCGCCCCTTTTTCATCTTCATAGATCAGGGCCAGCCGGTAGCGCTGCCCGGCCCACTTGTCGCAGACATCAACCCCGATGTTGTAAAAGGCAGGCACTTTCCATTGAAACGCCTTCATGACCTCTTCATAAGTCTTGCCTTTTTTAAGCATGGCCATTTGCCTCCCCGGGATCACAAAAAGTATTATGAGAAAATTCTATCAACATGCCCTGGCCCTGTCAACCTGCCTTAAATCACTACAAATTCAGTGCTTGAAATTCTTTTTATCGGACCTACCCCTAATAAAAGGACCTTTTCATCTTACTCCCTTTTTGGTATACCAAAGACAATGATTTTAATACGGTTGGAAATGGAAATACTCTATGGGACGGATGAGTTTTGGACCTGGTAGAAAATCTCGACCACCTGCGCGTCCTGGTCCAGGCAGCCAAAAGGATGTTTCCGAGTTGGTCCGGGAATTAAAGGCGAAGGCCCAACCCAAAGAAAGTTACCGGGACCGATCTTTATCTCTTCACGGTTTGATCTGCGCCCGCTGCGGCCGGGAGTTCACCCCGGCCCAACGACAACTGCTGACGGTACACCATAAGGACGGGAACCACCTCAACAATCCCCCCGACGGCAGCAACTGGGAGAACCTCTGCATCTACTGCCACGAAGATATGCATTCCCGGGAGCTGCTGGGAGATTATTTGAGCGGGAAAACAGAATAAGTCGATACTGGATACTGGATAGAAACAAAAAGCGATACTTGATACTGGATAAAGACTTAGATTATACGGATGATTCCAGCAAGCAGTATCCAACACTATCAGGTTTCTATTATCTATCATCACTGCCTCTTGTCTGGCTTTTTCTTCATCCAGTATCAAGCATCCAGTATCAGGTCTTTTTCATCCAGTATCCAGTAACCAGCGACCAGCATCGGCGTTATTAAAATGATTTCCTTAAACCACGTCAGTAAATTCTACGGCAAGCAGGACCTGCTCAGGGATGTATCCCTTTCCATCCATCCCGGGGAACGGATTGCCCTGGTGGGCGTCAACGGGGCCGGCAAGACCACCCTCCTTAAAATCCTGCTGGGCGAACTGGAACCGGACAGCGGCCAGGTGCACCGAAAAAAAGGGACCCGCCTGGGCTATCTCCCACAGGATGTCGTAGAACTCAGAGGCAAGACGGTCCTCCGGCAGGTGATAGAGGTGGACTCGGGGGTCAAAGAGGCCCTGGCTGAATACCAAACGGTCAGCCGGTCTCTGGAAAAATCCAAGGATCCTCAGCAAACCATCGCTTTGGCCAATCGACAAAGCCTTCTCCAGGAGGAACTTGAACGCCTGGGGGCCTATGACCTGGAATCCCGGGCTAAAAGGGTCTTGGCCGGATTGGGCTTTAAGGAAGAATCCTTTCAGTCTCCGATCGAGACCCTGAGCGGGGGCTGGATTATGCGGGTAGCCCTGGCCCGCCTGCTTCTGAGCCAACCGGACCTTTTGCTCCTGGATGAGCCGACCAATCATCTGGACCTGGATTCCCTGCTCTGGTTGGAGAACTTTCTGACCAACACGTCTTCGGCCCTCCTGCTCATCTCTCATGACCGGGCCTTTATGGACCGCGTGGTCCAGAAGACCTTTGAACTGGAGAAGGCGGCCATAATCTCTTTCCCGGGAAACTACAGCACCTATATGGCTGAAAAAGGCAAACGTCTTCTCCTCCAGGAGGCGGCCTATCAAAATCAGCAGGAAAAGATCCGCCAGATTGAGGATTTTGTGGCCCGTAATCGCACCCGGAAGGACCGGGCCAAGCAGGTCCAGTCCAGGATCAAGATGCTGAACCAGATGGTGAAAATTCCCTCTCCTGTCTCCCAGCAGAAAATATCTTTTCACTTTCCCGAACCCGAACGATCCGGCCGGGTAGCCTTGGAGTTGCAGGGCATCGGGAAATCCTATGGCTCCCAGACCCTTTATCAGGACCTTGATTTGACCATTTCCCGGGGGGATCGAGTGGCCATCCTGGGGCCGAACGGGGCCGGCAAAACCACCCTCTTAAAAATTTTGGCCGGAAGCGTTCAGCCCGATTCAGGCCGGAGGCAAGCGGGCCATAAAATCAGTCTCGGTTTTTTCGCCCAGCATCAACTGGATCAACTGCAGGGCGAGCATACGGTCTGGCAGGAAGCGGCCTCGGTGGCCGGGGATCGTACCTATGGGACCCTCCGCAATCTGCTGGCGGCTTTTCTCTTTCGTGAGGAGGACATTGAAAAAAAAGTCTCGGTCCTTTCCGGGGGAGAAAAGAGCCGGCTGGTCATCCTGATGATGTTGCTCTCCGGAGCCAATTTCCTGCTCTTCGACGAACCTACCAATCACCTGGATATCCCTTCCCGGGATGTCCTGGAAGAGGCCCTGCGATCGTTTTCAGGAACCCTGGCCTTCATTACCCACGACCGCCATCTCATCAACCGATTGGCCAATAAGATTATTTACATTCGCGATGGAAAACTGGATCTCTTTCCTGGGAATTACTCCGACTTCGAAGAAATCTGGAAATCCCGTCTGGCCCTTGAGAAGGGCAGCGGAACGGACCGCTTTCCGGATAAAACCTCCACTACGGAAGCAAAAATCGGAGGCCGCAAATCCCAGGAAGAAAAACGTCTGGAGGCTGAGCGAAGAAATGCCCTCTTTCGATTGAAGACCCCGCTTAAAAAGGAAATCCAGGGACTGGAATTAAAATTAACGGAGTTGACGGAAGAAAAAGCCCGGACCGAACAGGCCCTGGCCGATCCGGTCACCTACCAGGGCGGCACCAGTATCCAGACCCTCACCCAGGCCTACGGGCAAATCCAGAAAGAAATTGAGGCCCTCAATGCCCGCTGGGAAGAGGCGGCCCTGGAATTGGAAACCCTGGAAAGCCGTTTTCTGGAAAGTCCCGAAGATTCCTTGCCCCTCTCAACCGGTTAATCCCCCTGGTCTCTTTCGGATCGCTGCTCCTTCAATCGACTCCGATGTTTTTTCTCGGCCAGGCGCTGTTCTTTGACCGGCAGGGGTATTCGGGTTTTTATCCTCCGACGGGGACGTTTCAGTGCCTCCCGGAGCATAGCCGCAAAGCGGGCCAACGCCAGATCGCGGTTGGCCGCCTGGCTGCGGCTTTGTTGCGCCGCAATCCAAAGAATCCCTTTTTTGTTGATGCGGGTGGAAAGTCTTTGGAAAAGGTGCCGTTTCTCTTCCTCGGAAAGGCTGGGGGAATGGGCCACATCAAAGCGGAGAGTAACCCGGGTGCTGACCTTGTTGACGTTCTGGCCCCCCGGGCCGCTGCTCCGGGAATGGGTGAATTCCAATTCTTCCGCGGGTAGGCTGAGCCGATTGGAAATCTTGATCAATCCCTTTTGGCGTTCCATAATCCTAACCTGAAAAATTCGGAGAAGATCTTTGCCACCGACACACACAGACAGCCTGGCGGCGACCTGCCGCCAGGCTCCCGGCAGGCCCTTCGGGCACTAAAGACTTGGGCCAACGAGCAATATCAACTTAACGAGCATGTCTGTTCGCGCCAGCGATGCCGCTTTTAGCCGGGCAAGTCGCCCGGCTAAAAAACCGTCCGCCTTTGTCCGCGTGTGTCTGTGGCAAAAAAAGTTTAACAGCCATTCATTCTGCGTAGAACCAAGCCTGGCAGATGGTTATGGTTATTCAACAAATATTCTCCGAAAAAATCATAAAATTTTATTTCAAAGTTACTAGGGAGATTATTTCGTTATGTTGGGCCTGGATCAGAAGAAATATAACACCGCTGCCCAATTCCCTCAAATCAAAAATTCTTTTGACAACCCCCGGCAGAACTTATAAATAACTAATAGAACTAAAAGGCCAATTTTCTATCTATAAGGACTATTAT
The DNA here is from genome assembly GCA_963711835.1 of uncultured delta proteobacterium. Taxonomy (GTDB): domain Bacteria; phylum Desulfobacterota; class RBG-13-43-22; order RBG-13-43-22; family RBG-13-43-22; genus CAVQFQ01. Next base: position 15,568 of record CAVQFQ010000026.1, read on the forward strand.
GAAAAAGATTGTTCGGCTCAAGGCCTTCTCTTTTTTCCTGGCAGGCCTGATAGCCCTTTCCCTGGTTTCCTCCTGCTCTGATAAAAAACAAGACCCCAAAAATATGAAAAAGGATCGGACCGTTCCGGTAACCGTCGCCCAGGTGATGGAAAAGACCGTCCCGGTTCAGATAAGGGCTATCGGAAATGCTGAAGCCTTAAGGACGGTGTCGATTAAATCCCGGGTCGGGGGAGAATTAAAAGAGGTCCACTTTCGGGAAGGCCAGGATGTCAAGCAAGGCGATCTCCTTTTTACTATTGATCCGGATACCTATGATGCGGCACTCAAACAGGCCCAGGCCAACATGGCCCGAAATATGGCCCTGTTAAAAAAGGCCGAAGAGGATGTGAAGCGCTATTTCGATCTGGTGCAAAAGGAATACATCAGTCAGGAACAGTACGACCAGGCCCGTACCAATGTGGATGCCCTCAAGGCTCAAATCAAGGCCGACCAGGCCGCCATTGACAATGCCCGGCTCCTGGTCAGTTACTGTACTATCCGGGCCCCTATTGCGGGTCGTACAGGCGAGCTCCTGGCGGACAAGGGGAATATGATCAAAGCCCAGGATGACAATAAGTCCCTGGTGGTCATCAACCAGATTCAGCCCATCACTGTTTCCTTTGCCGTCCCGGAGCAGAATCTGCCGGATATTAAAAAGCATGCCGCAGCCGGAAAATTAAAACTGAAGGCCCTCATCTCCAAAGACGGACAATTTTCGGAGGAGGGTACCCTGACCTTCATTGACAATACCGTTGACAAAGCCACCGGTACGATCCGCATGAAAGGGACCTTTGACAATAAAGAAAAGAAGCTTTGGCCGGGCCAATTCGTTAACCTAGTCCTGGACCTGACTGTCCAATCCAATGCCGTCGTGGTCCCTTCCCAGGCAGTCCAAACGGGTATCGAAGGCCAATATGTTTATATCATTCGGCCCAATTTGACGGCCGAAGCCCGGCCGGTGGTTCTCGGAAGATCGTTTGACGGCCAGACCGTAATCGAGAAAGGCTTGCAGGCCGGAGAAAACGTAGTGACCGATGGACAATTCCAACTGGTCTCCGGTGCCAAAGTTCAGATAAAAGGCAGCCCCGAGAGTAAAGGGGCGACTCGCCCATGAATATTTCCGAGACCTTTATCCGCCGGCCCATCATGACCACTCTGATTATGATGGGCATCCTGCTCTTCGGGATCATGGGCTACCTGCGCCTGCCGGTCAGCGACCTGCCCAATGTGGACTTTCCGACCATCCTGGTAACGGCCCAACTGCCGGGAGCCTCCCCGGAAACCATGGCCTCGGCTGTGGCCACCCCCCTGGAAAAAGAGTTTTCCACCATTGCCGGCCTGGACTCCATGAACTCCGGCAATGCCCTGGGAATCAGCCAGATAACCCTTCAGTTCACCCTGGACCGCAATATCGATGCGGCGGCCCAGGATGTTCAGGCGGCCATTTCCCGGGCTGCTCGTGTGCTCCCCCAGGACTTGCCTATTCCGCCTTACTATCGCAAGGTCAACCCGGCTGATCAGCCGGTGCTTTATTTGTCGCTCAACTCGACCCTTCTGCCCTTATCTACTGTCGACGAGTACGGGCAGACGGTCATGGCTCAGCGTATTTCCATGATCAGCGGCGTAGCCCAGGTCCTGGTTTATGGGTCCCAGAAATATGCGGTTCGGATCCAGGTCAACCCCCAGGCCTTGGCCTCCCGGGGCATCGGCATTGACGAGCTCTCCAGCGCCATTCAAAAAAGCAACGTCAACCTGCCTACCGGCACCTTGTATGGAAATTACCAGGCCTATACGGTCCAGGCTACCGGACAGTTGAACACGGCCGCGGCTTATAATCCTATCATCGTGGCTTACCGCAACGGTTCCCCGGTGCGTCTGCAGGAAATCGGGCGGGCCATTGACAGCGTGGAGAATAGCAAGATCGCCAGTTGGTATAATGACCGCAGGGCCATTGTTCTGGCTATCCAGCGCCAGCCGGGAACCAACACCATCGAGGTAGTGGATTCCATCAAGAAGCTGCTGCCGAATTTTCGGACCCAGATTCCGGCCGCCGTAAACATAGATGTTCTCTACGACCGCTCCGAATCGATTCGAAACTCAGTGGACGACATCAAGTTTACCCTCATCCTGACCATTTTCCTGGTGGTCCTGGTGATCTTTTTCTTTCTTCGCAATGTCTCGGCTACCATCATTCCCAGCCTGGCCCTGCCCATGTCCATTGTGGCCACCTTTGCGGTCATGCGCCTGCTCGATTACAGTCTGGACAACCTTTCTCTGATGGCCTTGATTCTATGCGTGGGTTTCGTGGTCGACGACGCCATCGTAATGCTGGAGAACAATGTCCGCCACATGGAGAAAGGAGAATCGCGGCTTGAAGCCGCCCTCAACGGATCTAAGGAAATCAGTTTTACTATCCTCTCCATGACCCTTTCCCTGGCCACGGTCTTTGTCCCGGTCCTTTTCATGGGTGGGATTCTGGGACGGCTGCTTCATGAGTTCGCTGTGGTTATTGCCGTGGCCATCCTGGTTTCAGGTTTTGTTTCCCTGACCCTGACACCCATGCTCTGCAGCCGCTTTCTGCGTCCGCCGGATCCGGAGAGACAGCGCCGTTATTTCCCCGGTTCGGAACAATTTTTTAACGGCATGCTTAAATTCTATGACTGGAGCTTGAAAAAGGTCTTAAGCCACCCCAGGACCACGATGCTGGTTACCCTGATCACCCTGCTGGCCACTCTGTTTCTTTTCCGGGCCGTGCCCAAGGGATTCATCCCCAGCGAAGACACGGGCCAGATATTTGCCGTCACTGAGGCCGGTCAGGGCATTTCCTTTGACGATATGATCCGGCACCAGCAGGCCCTGGCCAAGATCGTCCGGGAGGACCCCAATGTGGAAGCCTATAATTCAACTGTTGGATCCGGCGGCCCAAACATAACCGGTAATTCAGGTCGCATGTTCATCCGCCTCAAACCCCGCTCCGAACGGAAATTGAGTGCCGATGAGGTTATTCAGGCCTTGCGTCCCAAGGTAGCCAAAGTTCCCGGGATTCAAATGTTTTTACGAAATCCGCCGGTAATCAATGTCGGTGGCACGTTAACCAAGGCCCTTTATCAATTTACCTTGCAGAGCCCCAACACCCAGGAATTATACCGCTATGGCGCTCTTTTTGAATCCCGGTTGAGGGCCTTGCCGGAACTCCAAGATGTGACCAGCGATATCCAGCTAAAAAACCCCCAAATCACTATTGACATCGATCGGGATAAGGCCACGGCTTTAGGTGTTTCGGCCCAGCAAATCGAAGACGCCCTCTATACGGCCTACGGCTCACGGCAGATTTCAACGATTTTTGCCCCCAATAATTCCTATCAGGTCATCATGGAGCTGGAGCCGGAGTATCAAGAGGATCCGGCGGCCCTGTCCCTGCTCTATATCCGGTCCTCCACCAACCAGTTGGTTCCCATCGACTCAGTAGCTAAAATAACCCGAGGCGTTGGGCCCCTTACGGTCAACCATTTGGGCCAGCTTCCCTCGGTTACCGTGTCGTTCAATCTCAAACCGGGGACGGCCCTGGGTGATGCGGTAGCTGTTGTGGAAAAAATGGCCCGAAATGTCCTGCCTTCGACTCTAAGCACCAGCTTTCAAGGTACGGCCCAAGCCTTTCAGGCTTCCATGAAGGGGCTCTGGTTGCTCCTGATTCTGGCCATTCTGCTGATTTATATTATCCTGGGCATCCTCTACGAAAGCTTTATCCATCCCCTAACCATACTCTCCGGTCTGCCCTCGGCGGCCATCGGGGCACTCTTGACCTTGCTCATCTTCGGTCAGGAACTGAGTATTTATGCCTTCGTAGGCATTATGATGTTGATCGGCATCGTCAAGAAGAATGCCATCATGATGATCGACTTCGCCCTGGCAGCCCAGCGGGAGGAAGGAAAAAAGCCGGCCGAGGCCATCTATCAGGGTTGCCTGATACGTTTTCGGCCGATCATGATGACCTCCATGGCCGCCCTGATGGGCACCCTGCCGATCGCCCTGGGCTTCGGAGCCGGTGCTGAGTCGCGTCGGCCCCTTGGATTAGCGGTCGTGGGCGGGCTGATCTTCTCCCAGCTCCTGACTCTCTACATCACACCCGTCTTTTACATTTATATGGAGAAATTTAGTAGCTGGTTCAGGAAAGAAAAGGTGGGAGAATGAATACCCAGACTTCCGTTATATTAAGATGAGTTTATCCCTTACAGCTCAAAAGGCCCTGACCGCCTATGGAGGTGAAGACCGCTGGGAAAAAGCTTCTGCAGTTGAGGCGGTCGTTTCGGCGAGTGGCTTGTTGTTTTGGATGAAGGGGCACCGACCTTTTCGAAGGCTTTCCGTTCAGATGGAAATCCAAAGGTCCCGGGTTCGATTCCGGCCTATCGATCGGTCTGGAAATACCGCGGTTCTGGAGGGGCAGACCGTTAGAATTGAGGATTCAAGGGACCGAGTGCTCCAGGAACGTCCTGAGGCACGAAGGTTTTTTGCCAAAGGAAGACGGCTATTTTACTGGGACAATCTGGATCATGCCTATTTTTCAGGTTATGCCTTGTGGAACTATCTGACTTTTCCGGCCTTGCTTATAAGAAAGGATATCAGATGGCAGGAACCATCACCAGGGACCCTTACCGCCCAATTCCCACCCGAGATACCCACCCACTGTCCGGAACAGCAATTTTTCTTTGATCCTTCTACCGGTCTATTGAAACAACATAATTATACGGCCGAGGTCGTAGGCTCTTGGGCCAAAGCAGCCCACGTGGTTCTGGAACATAGTTGTTGGGAGGGTCTCCCTTTCCCCTCTAAACGCCGGGTAACCCCCCGGAAACCGGATGGATCCCCCCGCCCCTTTCCGACCCTGGTAGCCATCACTGTTCATGAATGGCGATTGAGTTAAAAGATTACCCCGCCGGCCTGGAGAGGGAGATTGGTCAGGCCTAAAAGCCGGATGGATCGGCCTTTATAATTTTGACCGGACAGGCTGAAACAATGGGGCGGTCTAAGGCCTGATTCGATTAAGCGGGTTTGCCAGACAGCGGCCTTCTCCGGCAACCGGTCTCCCGGACTAAGAGGGAAGACAAAAAAGTAGCCGGCCCGGCCGGTATTCTTAAGAACTCTTTTTACCTCTTTGAGGACTTCCAGGACATCAGGGATTAGATCCAGGAGATGGAGGCTGATGACCAGGTCCGCCGTCCCCTCCGGAAGGGGAATTCTTTCTACCTTGGCCAAGGTAAAACAGACATTTCGGACCCCCTTTTTCTCGGCCAAAAGGACCCCTTGTTTAATCATGTGAAAGGAATAATCCACTCCAATGACGCCGCCCTGGGGGCAGAGGACCTGGGCCAAAAAAACCTCTTGCCAGCCGGACCCTGCCCCCAGGCTGATTATCCTCTGGTCTTTTGTTATCCCGGCCAATCGGTTTAAAAGTAAAAAACCCCGGTTGAGATTCCTGCGGGAGTATTCAGCCCAGGTAGGCCCCCAGCTTTCCCAGAAAAAGGGATTTTCAACCTTCTGATCGGTTACCCCTTTAAACTTTTTTATGACCCTCTCCAGGGCTTCCCGTTCTTCCTTGCGCAGCTCCGGTCCTAAGGTTTCCTTTAAAAATTGGCGCCAGAGCTTCTCCAGATGGATCTGCTCCGGAGTTAAGGGAATAAACCGTTGCCCAAAGGTGGTCCCTTTGGCCGTTAGTTTTAAGGGGAGCACTTCAACAGGAGTCATAAAATCTAGCCAAAGCTATTTGAAATTTAGGGTTTGTCCCAAAGTTACGTGATTCTCAAACCGAAGGGATAGTCTCTTAAAATATCAAATCACCCCAAAGGGCTTCAGGGGTCTTGATTTCAAGGATTGTCCGCCAAAACGCCGGCAGTTTGAACCCGGGCAGGAATTTTATAAGTGGGTTTAGAAACAGGCCAACACCAAAGCAATTTATCGTCTTGGGTGAATGCCCGGCTCCCAACCAACTTAGAAATTCGGGCCGGATTGGGGCTACGGATGCCCTTTCGGACAACCTTGAAATCAAGACCCCCGAAGCCCTCTAAGAATGGATAGCTTAAAAACCACGTAACTTTGGGACTATCCCGAAATTTAAGAAAACTCACTCTCGATCAATTCTTATATAACTCGAGGCAGGCTATGAAAGCCTCTATCCCTTGACTACTCCGAGAGGTTTTAATCGGGCCACCTTTTTGGAAAGGCCGGCCCCGTGAACCACATCCACGACCTGGCTCACATCTTTATAAGCCTCCGAGATCTCTTCCACGATCGTCCCCAAGCCGGCTCCGCGAACAAAAATCCCCCGATCCTCCATCTCCCTGATAATCGCCCGGCCCCGGGCCGCTTTTTTGGCCGCCTGGCGACTCATAATCCTTCCGGCCCCGTGACAGGTGCTGCCGAAGGTTTCTCTCATGGCCCCATCGGTTCCCAGGAGGACATAGGAATAACGGCCCATATCTCCGGGAATTAAGACCGGCTGCCCCAATTCCCTAAAATCAGGAGGGATCTGAGGATGATGGGGCGGAAAGGCTCGAGTGGCCCCTTTGCGATGAATGCAGAGCCTCACCTTTCGGCCTTCCCATTCATGGTCTTCAAACTTGGCGATATTATGGCAGACATCATAGATAAGTTCCATTCTCAAGGCCTTGGGTCCCAGCCCTAAGACTTGTTCCAGGGTTTCCTGCACCCAGTAGGCGATAATCTGGCGGTTGGCAAAGGCAAAGTTGGCCGCCGCGGCCATGGCCCCGAGATAATCCTGACCCTCCGGAGATTGGATGGGCGCGCAACACAATTGGCGATCCGGTAATTCAATACCGTATTTGGCGGCAGCATTCAATAATCTTTTTATATGGTCATCGCAGACCTGATGCCCGAGACCCCGGGAGCCGGTGTGGACAATCACCGTGACTTGTTGATCATATAGTCCCAACCCTGCGGCCGCCTCCGGATCATAAATGGTTTCCACATAGCCCACTTCCACAAAATGGTTTCCGGACCCCAGGGTACCCAACTGGTCCTTTCCCCGTTCATAGGCCCGGGCCGAAACCAGATCAGAGCGGGCCCCTTCCAGACAACCGCCTTCTTCGATATGTTCCAGATCTTTTAAAGACCCGAAGCCCTGTTTAACGGCCCAGCGGGCCCCTCCCGACAAGACCTTTTCCTGCTCTTTAGCGGACAGACAAAAATCCCGGCGATGGGATCCCAGCCCGGAAGGGATATTTCGAAACAAGGCCTCGACTACTTCTTTGGTCCGACCTTGCAGATCCTGACGGCTCAACCCGGAGCGCAGGAGCCGGACCCCTCAATTAATATCATAGCCCACCCCTCCTGGGGAGACCACTCCTTCCTGAAGATCAAAGGCCGCTACCCCCCCTATGGGGAATCCGTATCCCCAATGAATGTCGGGCATGGCCAACGAAGGGCCGACAATACCCGGCAGCCAGGCCACATTGGCCACCTGCTGCAGGCTCTGGTCTTTGCTGATTTCGGGCAGCATCGCCTCGGAAACAAAGACCAAACCCTCGGTCCCCATTTTTCCTTCCCGGGGAATGCGGAAGCGGTACTCGTCAATTTTTTCAAGTTTAATTTTATCCGTCATAAGCGACCTCCTTAGTAACCGGTTGAGGGGCAAGGTTGGAGGTTGGAGGCCGGCTGCCTCAAACCTCGAGTCTCCGCCTTGGCGGAGACGGTCCCCTGACTTTTGGCAATAAATGCGATTTGTTATAAATCAAATATGATCCTGGCTCGCCAAACCCCCTTATCCTCCCAAATCCGCAGCTGATGATAGGTGACGGCCTTGAAGATTTCTTTCACTTTATGTTTTTCCGTGTTAAAGGCTTCTCCCCAGGCCTGTACGGAAAGGGATTGCTCTTTCAGATCGTTTACTAAAAATTTGGAAAAAACCAGTTGTTTGGTCTCAAAGAGATAAAGCAGTTCGCCCAACCAGGCCACCAGGAGGGCTTCCTGATCCGGGGCCTGGACGCTGATCTTCCTTTCCAGGACCGGGGTAATACCTTCCACATCCAGTATAATATCAAAAAAAGCCCGGGCCGCCTGGGAGAAAAGATCCTTCAGGTCATTCCCTCGAACCACCATCCCCAGATCACCGGTATGCTTTATTAAACGGTAAGGTTTTCGAAAAGCAGCCATTTTTCTATTGTAACCTAATACAGTTTGTTCTTGCAATCGCGCTGTATTAAGACTAAAAAATTAGCCCAAAGAACCCATCAAGACCCTTGGGCAACGAATCCGGTTTTTCCTGATGTCGTTACTACTCTGGCTTCTCAATTCTAACCAAAGATATTTGAAATTTTTTTAAAGTCCTGAAGAAATGGTGTAGGGGGACCCCCCCTACACCTGATTTTGGAAAGTTAGAGATAAATTCTCAGACTAAAAGATGTAAGAATCCTATTCCTTGGAGAGTATTTCATGATTAGACCTCTTGTTCTAATATGCTTCTTTTTTTCCGGATTCAGCGGACTGCTTTATGAAGTCCTCTGGTTACGGATGCTTATTCTGATTTTTGGCTCCACTACCTTGGCCATCAGTACGGTCCTGACCTCTTTCATGGGCGGCTTGGCCCTGGGGAGTTATCTTTTCGGGCACCTCATGGACCGTTGGAAGCGTCCGCTGCTGGTTTACGGCCTCCTGGAAGGTGTCATCGGGCTTTACGCCCTGCTCATCCCCTGGCTCTTTACCCTTCTAATTCCCGTCTACCAACTGATCTGGCAAACCTTTCATCTTAACCTTTCCAGTTTTACCTTCTTGCAATTTTTGCTGGTCTCGGTGGTTCTGGTAGTCCCCACCACCTGCATGGGAGCTACCTTGCCGATCTTAAGTAAATGGGCCGTTCAACAGGAATTTACTCTGGGTGTAACCATCGGCCGTCTTTATGCCCTCAATACCTTTGGAGCGGTCCTGGGCACCGCTCTGAGCGGTTTTTTCCTGCTGCCCAATTTGGGGGTCCGGACCACCCTCTGGATCGCCGTATCCATAAATATTTTGGTGGCCCTAGGCATCCTGTTACTGATCCGCCGGGTCCGGCCATCCGTCCCGGCCCCGGCTGAAGAAGCCTCCGGCGCCGGCCCAGCCACCAGACCGGCGGCGAAACCCTCATCCGCTGTCTTGCCTAAAAACGTCATCTGGTCGGTAGTATTCGGAGTGGCTTTATCCGGCTTTGTTTCCATGATCTACGAAGTGGCCTGGAGCCGGACCCTCTCCCTTTTGGTGGATTCTTCCGTCTACGGCTTCAGCATCATGCTGACCACGTTCTTGGTCGGGATTGCGGTGGGTTCCTTTTTTTTCTCCCGCTGGGTGGATCGACTCCGCTTCCCCGGTTTTATCTGGGCCTGGCTCCAAATGGGCATTGGACTCTTCGCCTTTATCAGCCTGCTCTTCTTTCAGGAACTGCCTTATTTCTATCTTCTTCTCTACCAGTCCCTGGGAAATTCGATCAATTTGCTGTTGACGGGGAAGTTTTTGCTGGCCTTTTTTATCATGCTCGCTCCGACCCTGTTTATGGGGGCCCTCTTCCCCTTAACCGTTAAGATCTACGCCGCCAATCTGAACCAGATCGGCCGCTTTGTAGGCAACATTTACACTATAAATACCGTCGGCTGCATCCTGGGTTCTTTTGCGGGGGGATTTTTCCTCATCCCGCTCCTCGGCATTCGGAACACTATTCTCATGGGGATTATCCTCAATCTGCTCTTGGGGCTGACGATCCTGGTCCTGTCGCCTTCTCCCCGAGCCTCGTTAAAATGGATGGCCGCGCCGGCCATCCTGTTTTTCACGGCCCTTATCCTTTGGCACCCCCCGGTCTGGAAAGCCCCTTTGATGGTCAGCGGGGTCTATATCTACGCCCATAACTTTGAAAAGACCTCACGCCAGGAATTGCTGGAGATGTACGATCCCAAGAACGAACCGCTCCTCTATTACAAGGAAGGCCATACCTGCACCATCAGTGTCCACAAATCACGATATACCGGGACGATTTACATGAAGTCCAACAGCAAGGTGGAAGCCTCCAGCAAGGGGGATATGCCGACCCAGGTCCTGGTAGGGCAGATCCCCATGCTCCTGGCCCCCAAATTGGATGAAGTCCTGGTGGTCGGTATGGGCAGCGGCGTAACGGTCGGTTCCGTGACCACCTTTCCGGCCAAGAAAATAACCCTGGTTGAATTGGAAGAGGCGGTCATTGAAGGCTCCCGGTTTTTTAATGAGGTCAACTGCCGGCCCTTGGAAGACTCCCGTTTGATCCTGCGGATAGCCGATGCCCGGAATTATCTGTTAGTCACCCCGGATCAATACGATGTTATCATATCGGAGCCGTCCAACCCCTGGATGGCCGGGATCGCCAACGTCTTTACCCGGGAATTTTTTCAGTTAGGCCACCGAAAATTGAAACCGGAGGGGATCTTTTGCCAGTGGCTCCAGCTTTACAAAATCTCGCCGGAGAGCTTTAAGACGGTTCTCTCCACCTTCCATTCGGTTTTTCCTTTTGTCTATGTCTTTCAACCGCAGGATAAAGACCTGGTCATGGTCGGGTTTAAGAAAAAACCGGTTTTATCCCTGGCCAAGCTTCAGGAGCGGATGAACTGGGATAAAGTGGCTGCAGATCTTAAGCGTATTAATGTCCCTGATCTGGAGGAATTGATGTCCCGTTTTACCATGGGGCCGAACGAAATAGCCGTCCTGACCCGGGGGGGAATCATCAACACCGACGATAACGCCCTGATCGAATTTTCCACCCCTAAAACGCTCTTTATTGAGACGGAGGATCTGAATGCCCAGGTCCTTGAACCCTACAGGCGCCCGGCAAGAGACTATTTTAAGCCGTAGCTATTAGGTATCGTTCAAAAGTTTTGGCATTGGCGCATTATTGCCTGACAGGGGACCGGGGGTCTTGATTTCAAGGTTGTCCATCCTAAACGCCTCACCTTGAAATCCCGCTTTTAGCGGGACTGGAAGGGTGACGTTACTGCCTTAAGCAGGCCATCCCCAAAGCTGTTGGTTCGGTTGGGTGAATGCCCGGCTCTAAAACAATCTTAGAAATTTGGGCCGGATTGGTGGGAAGGATCACCCTTTGGACAAGCCTTGAAATCAAGACCCCCGGTCCCCTTCCATCGGGTATCAGAAATATAATGTAACAACTTTTGAACGATACCAACTTTTAAGCCTATGAGGGATTAAGACCGGACCTGGCCGTAACAGCTTTTCTCGGGCGGGATGCCCCGTTTCTCCAAAGAGATGGACAGGGAGTGGTAATCCCCTTTTTCCCGGCGGTGGATGGCTATCATAAACCGTAAAAGGTCCAGAGAAAAAATTCCTCCCAAGGCCATCTCGGTCAGCAGTTCCAGGGCTGCCCGCGGGTCAAAGGCGCGGCTGCGATAGGGGCGGGGAGAGATCAAGGCGTCATAGACGTCGCAGATGGCAATCATTTCCACGGTCCGATTGGCCAAAGGAAAGCTAAAGGGATATCCGGAACCGTCCACCCTTTCGTGATGCTCTAAGGCTACTTTGGGGCCGAGGGGTTCTTTGGATCCCTGGTGGTAATAAAGGAATACGGCCCCGGCAAAGACATGGTGCTTAATGCAGCGCAGCTCCTCCCAGTTTAAATAGGTTTTTTTTTGGAGCGTTTCCAAGGGGATGGCCAGCTTGCCGATATCGTGCAGGGGACCTAAGGAAGCGATTTTAATTTTTCCTTCCCTGGGCCCGATAAGCTCGAGGGCCATATGGGAGGTAAGTAAAAAGACATGAAGAGAATGCCAGTAGGTGTAGGGATCCTTTTCCTGAAAGTAGTTTAAGGCCTCGATGACGAAAGGGCAGAGCCGGGTTTCTCCCATTACCTTCTTCAGCCGGTCTTGCACCGGTTTGGCCTGGAAGATATGGGAGTAAGGGGGATCATTTAAGGTCTGCTTTAAATCCCGCTGCAACGAGGAGATGGTATTCATGGCAATAAAAGGTTTTGGGGTTGGATTGAACGACTGAAGATGGTTCAGAAATTCATTGGAAAAAATCGCGCCCTTTTCAGCCAGCAGAGACCCATCGAGATCTTTTATGTCCATACCCAGCGTCATGGGTCTGGGGATTCCGATGGATTCATCTTGTTCGTAGGTCATCGTCATCCTTTTGCTCCTTTCCCGATTTTTCCTTCGTTTCGAAATATTTTATTACGGCCTTTTCGACTTTCCTCCCTATCATGGTTTCCTATAATCTTAGGGTGCTTTGCCTGAACTGTAAAGCGGAATATTCTCCTTGAAAAAAGACCCTGGTTGCTTTATACGAAGACTATAAGTTAGGGATAGTCCCAAAGTTACGTGATTATCAAACCGAAGGAGTAGCCTCTTATAATATTAAATCACCCCGAAGCCCTCTATGAATGGGTAGCTTGATAATCACGTAACTTTGGGACAAACTCATAAATAACGAGGAAGACGACTATGACTCCGGTCAATTTCCGTAAGACCTCCCGCTATTGGAACCCCCTCATGGAGACCCTCCCTTGCGAGCTGCTCCAAAAACTTCAGCTTAAAAAATTTAAAAAATTGGTCGACTACGCTTACACCCATTCCCGGTTCCATCGCCGCATCTACCAGGAAGCCGGTTTTGAGCCGGGGGATATCAAGACCTATACCGATATCCGGAAGGTTCCCAAGGTGGAAAAGTCCATGATGAGGGGGATCCAGCGCAAGGACCCCTTTCCCTATGGAGACGCCCTGTGCGTCCCTTTGGAAGAGGTCACCGAATTCAGACAAACCAGCGGGACAACCGGGCAACCGGTGTATCAGGCTGATACCTGGCAGGACTGGGAGTGGTGGGCCGAGGCCTGGTCAACCATCCTCTATGCCCAGGGGTTTCGTAAGACCGACCGGGTATTTATTCCCTTTGGCTATAACGTCTTTGTTGCTTTCTGGGCGGGCCATTATGCCGCCGAGAAGATCGGCTGCGAAGTGGTTCCCGGAGGGGTTCTGGATACCTCGGCCCGGATATTAAAAATCCAGGAACTGAGAGCCACGGCCCTGATGGCCACCCCCAGCTATGTACTGACCATGGCCGATACGGCCCGGAATAAAATGGGAATCGACCCGGCCAGGGATCTCACCATCAGGCGCATCGTCTGCGCCGGCGAACCGGGGGCCGGCATCCCCGGCACCCGCAAAAGGATGGAGGAAGCCTGGGGGGCTAAGGTCTTCGATCATGTGGGGGCTACCGAGATCGGGGCCTGGGGATTTGAGTGTCAGGAACAGGCCGGATTGCATATCAACGAAGCCCTGTTTTTGGTGGAAGTGGAAGACCTGGTCACCGGCGAACCCATCACCGAACCGGGTAAAAAAGGAAAGATGGTCATCACGGCCTTGGACCGTTTGGCTCAACCCTGCATCCGGTTTGATTCCAAGGATTTGGTGGAATGGGCGGAGGAACCTTGTGCCTGCGGCCGGACTTTCCGGTCGTTTAAAGGGGGCGTCTCGGGACGGGCGGATGATATCACCAAGGTCAAGGGAGTTCTGCTCTCGCCTTCGGCCATTGAAGAGGTAGTACGGAGTTTTCCGGAACTGGCCGATGAATACGCGGTTATTGTTACCAAGAAAGGCGATACCGATGAGATAAGCTTGAAAATAGAACTCCTGCCGGGTCAGGAAGCTAAGCAAAAGGCCATCCAGGAACGGTTGAAAGATCAATTAAGGCTGAAAACCAATCTGAATTACCAATTGGAATTCCATGCTTTTCAAAGCCTGCCCCGCCCGGAGGGTAAGGCCCGGCGGTTTAAGGATCTGAGAAAACATTGAGACAGATACTAGATACTGGATGCTTGATACTGGATTGAACAAAACCGTCCTCTTTTACACAAGAATTGGCCAGTATCTTATAACAGGGTTAAAGTTCGATCGGCTTTCATCCAGTATCCAGTATCGAGTATCAGGCAAACTTCATCCGTCAAACAGGAGCAGATAATGAAACAAAGCGACTATGATCACCTTAAAAAAATCGACCAACAGATTCAAACCATAAAAAAAGCGGCCCTACGATTGAAAAAAATATCCGGGGGAGTGCAGGCCATTGATTGCAACGCCGCCCGCATCCTGGCCAGCACCAAGATGCTGGAAATCAACTTCAGCGACGTCTTGGGTATATTGGGAAAATGAAACCGGCGATTATTGTGGTTGATATGCTTCAGGATAATTTCAGGGATGAACATCACCTGCCCATTACCTCCAACGCCCGGGCGATTATCCCCGGCATCAACGATCTCTTGAAAGAGGCACGGCGGCGCGGCTTTCCTGTGATCTTTTCCTGCGACAGCTTTTTGCCGAACGACTTTATCTTTCAGGGGAAAATGAAACCCCATTCCCTTAGGGGTACTCCCGGCGCCGAGGTAGTGAAAGATTTGATCCAGGAACCAACTGACATTCTTGTCCCTAAAAGACGTTTCAGCGCCTTTTTCAAGACCGACCTCGATATGACCCTGCGGGGGCTCCAGGTGGACACCGTAGCGGTGGCAGGAATTGTTACCCACATCTGCGTCCTGGCTACAGCCATGGACGCCCTCTGCAATGACCTAAAGACCATCATCCTTGAGGACTGCTGCGCCGCCCCCACCCCGGAGATCCACCAGCGGACCCTGGACAACTACCGCCGCAATCCCCTTTATCCCCTTATGCGCATTATGACTGCCGAAGAGTTTATGAAGGAGTGGTAAGAGTATCCCAACTCAGACTGTTTCAGCCAATGATTGACAAGACTCCCCGATGAAAATCACCTTCTTAGGTACGAATGGCTGGTATGACACGGAAACCGGGGATACCGTTTGTGTCCTGGTCGAAACCGAAACGGAATATCTGATCCTCGATGCCGGCAATGGCTTTTATAAGATTGACCGACACATCACCACCCGCAAGCCGATCCATCTTTTTTTAAGCCATTTTCATCTGGATCATATCGTCGGCCTGCACATTTTAAATAAATTCCACTTTCCTCAAGGGATCGATATTTATGGCGTTAGGGGCTTAAAAAAATATTTGACAGCCATAATCCGCCAGCCTTTTACGGCCCCTTTTAAGGCCCTTAAGACTCCGGTCAGGCTTCATGAACTCCAGCCCAAGATGTCCCTGCCCTTCCCGGTTACTTATAAAAAACTGCTCCATGCGTCCCCCTGCTATGGATACCGATTTAAATTGGAAAATAAGACAATCGCCTTTTGTACCGATACCGGGATATGCAAAAACCTGTATCTGCTGGCCAGGGAAGCGGATCTGCTGATCGCCGAATGCGGCTATTTGAGCGGGCAATCAAAACCGGGCTGGCCCCATCTTAATCCCGAAAGCGCCGCCCAGGTGGCCAAGGAGGCCAAGGCAAAGAAGCTGGTTCTCCTTCATTTCGATGCCAGCCTTTATAAAACCCTTCAGCACCGGGCCAAGGCCGAGCGAGTGGCCAGGAAGATATTCCCAAAAACCCAGGCCGCTAGGGATAATCTACGAATCATCCTTTAAAATCAATCCGCTTCTTCCACCTGGAAAGCATTTTTATCAACGGAGGGAAAAGGGGATTCCTGGTGGAAATTTCCCCCCAGGACCTGAAAAAAGTCTTGCTTATTAAAGAAGTGGAGGCAGCTCTTTAGTCAAATCTCTTGAGGATTGCCTCTTCGAGGGGTTTGCGGCTGGTGCGGGATTCGCGCTCTTTTTCTTTAGGATGCCCGATAGCCAGGACGGCCATCAGTTCGTATCTTTTTTTCAGCCCCAGGTGTTTGCGGACCGCTTCCTTATTTTTTAGAATCTCGCCCAGCCAGACGGCTCCCAACCCCAAAGCTTGGGCCGCCAGGAGCATGTTCTCCAGGCAGGCCCCGATGGCCTGGTGGTCTTTAAGCGTATCATAGACGTTTTGGCGGTCGATGAAGACAGGGATGATAACCGGGGCATGGGCCACGATAGAGCCATAATGGGTCTCTCCGGCAATGACCATTCGGGTATCCTTGTCCTTGACAATGACAAAGCACCAGGGCTGATTGTTTTTCCCGAGGGGGCGCGCTGCCCCGCCCGCAAAACGGCTTCTATTATTTCATCGGCTACCGGTTCATCGGTGAAACTGCGGATGCTTTTTCTTTTTAAAATCGCTTCATAGGCTTCCGGCATTTTTCCTGAG
>CAVQFQ010000027.1:0-9801 GCA_963711835.1 uncultured delta proteobacterium
TCGGGCCACCTGTTCCTGAAGGGCCTTGGTCTCGGTCAAGTCTTGGATCAGACCAGTGAAATATAATTTACCGGACACTTCCGAGACCGAAAGGAAATGGATAAGGGGAAAACCTCCCCATTGGGCCGGGCCGTCTG
The DNA here is from genome assembly GCA_963711835.1 of uncultured delta proteobacterium. Classification (GTDB taxonomy): domain Bacteria; phylum Desulfobacterota; class RBG-13-43-22; order RBG-13-43-22; family RBG-13-43-22; genus CAVQFQ01. Next base: position 138 of record CAVQFQ010000027.1, read on the forward strand.
GAACTCGTCTTGATGGCCGATCAGTTTAGGTTTTCGGTTGGCGAAAATAACGGGAAACCGCTTCCTTATGGCCCTGATTGCACTCCGAGGTTAAAAGGAGGCCCAAATCCTTGCCGAGCACCTCCTCGCGGCTGACTCCAAGATCTTCTCGGCGGCTTTATTAAAAATGATCACCTGATGGTCTTCGCCGATGGTGACGAAGCCTTCATTGGTATTTTCAATAGCCCCCTTGAGGATCACCCATTCGCGATCGGATTCAGGGGAATGGCCTTTTTTTCTCATGAAGCGTTCGGCCTCGGCCTTGTCCCCTTTATTCCTTTTCAAACTTATCTTTGGTCGCCCCGGACGGGCAGGTCCAATCTCGGGCAGGTCCTCGAATCGGGTCCCGGCCTTTATCCCGCTGTCGGGATCCCCGTTGGCCGGATCGTAAATATAGCCGCAAACCGAACAAACATATCGATCCATTCTTCTCTCCTTTCGTTGTCTTTCAGGCCTACTATAGCCTGCTTTCTTAATCCGTTCCTTGATTAACAGCGGTAGAACGGCTTCGCTTCGGTAAAGGTTGCCTCCCCTTTGGCCAGATCCACGTTGACCTCCTCAAGGCCCTCGATTTCTTTTAAAGCTTTGGACACGGCCATAACGCAGTGGTTACAGCTCATGCCTGTGATTTTAACCCGGGTCATATGACGTTCTCCTTTTCTTCCCAATGTTATCCTAAACGTTGCAGAAAAAATCATCGAAAGCCCATTTACGTCATTCCCGTAAAACTAAATTGAGTAAATTCAAGTAGTTCTGGACCCCGGCTTTCGCCGGGGCGACGGCTTTGGTTACTTTTTACGAATCCATCAATTTTATTTGTTCCCTTTTTTGTAAAGCGGGGACATTTCCCGCAAGGTCTGGACCACCGATGTTGAAGACGTCCAGAAAACGATCGATATCGGCCTCGGAGGTCTCCTGGCCGAAGGTAATGACCAGGGTTCCCTGGGCGTCGGCAAACTCTCTTCCGATAGCCAGCAATACATGTGAGGCCTGCAGGGCCCCGGCCGCACAGGCCGAACGGGTGGAAACCAGGATTTTTTCCTCGTCCAGCATTAGGACAATCCCTTCCCCTTCGATATATTTTATGGAAACGGATACCAGATTGGGCAACGAAAGGTCCGGGTGCCCATTGATAAAGATATCTTCAACTTTTTCGGTTAAGCCCTGAATCAATTTCTTCTTCAGCTTAAGGGTCTGCCGGGTGCGGATCTCCAGGTCACGGACCGCCAAATCGGCGGCCACCCCCAGGCCGATGATCCCGATCAGGTTTTCGGTCCCGGCCCGTTTATTATTTTCCTGGACCCCCCCATCCAGCAGAGGCCAGAGAACCGTGCCTTGCCTTATATAAAGGGCCCCGACCCCGGAAGGACCATAGAACTGGTTGGCTGAAAAACTGAGCAGATCCACCCCCAGCTTTTGAACATCCATGGGAACCACCCCCACGGAAGTCACGCCGTCACAATGCAGGGGAATTTTTTTCTCGCGGGTGATTTGGGCGATTTCCTCGATGGGTTGGATGGTGCCGATTTCATTATTACTGTGCATAATGGTCACCAGAATGGTCTGGTCGGTAATAGCCTTGGCCACATCAGCCGGATTTACCCGCCCGTTTTGATCCACTTCCACCGAGGAAACTTTATAGTCCATCATTCGCAGGCGGCGCAGCGTACGCAGCACGGCATTGTGTTCGATGTTGGAGGTGACGATATGCTTTCCCTTTTTGGCGTTGGCCAAGGCGACTCCCTTGACGGCCTGATTGATCGCTTCCGTACCCCCCGAGGTAAAAACGATCTCCTTGGATTCTGGGCAGTTTAGTAAACAGGCTACGGAAGCCCGGGCCTTTTCAAGGGCTTCGGCCGCCAAGTCCCCTACCTGGTGAGGGCTGGAGGGATTTCCGTAATTGTTCCGGATGGCCTCGATCATGGCTTCCTGGACTTCGGGCAGGAGGGGATTGGCTGAAATATAATCTAAGTTGATCATCTTCATTATTCCGTTTCCTCGGCCGATCAGGTTAAACCGGCTTTAAGGTGGCGCCGCATCCGACACATACGGCCGATTGTTCCGTGACCTCTATATTACAGTAGGGACAATAACACTTCTCACCCTCTTTGTGAACATGGATATGCTCAAGCTTATCTTCCCTTTGGGTTTAGGCCTGACAATGCCGGCTTTTTTGTCTTCATAATCCTGAATCGCCATATGTAAGGCGTCGGCCCCCAGGTTGGAGCAATGGAGCTTGTTTTTGGGCAATCCCTCCAGGGCTTCGGCCACCGATTTGTTGGTAATCTTCTTGGCGTCATCCAGGGTTTTTCCCTTGGCCATTTCAGTCAACATGCTGGAAACGGCAATGGCGGCTCCGCAGCCGAAGGTTTTGAATTTTATATCCTTGATTTTTTCCTCTTCGATCTTGAGGTAAATGGTCATCATATCCCCGCAGAGAGGATTTCCCACTTCCCCGATCCCATCGGCCTTCTCAATTTCCCCCACATTGCGAGGGTTCTTAAAATGATCCATTACGGTGCTGGAATACATGGTCGCCTCCTCCGAATAAAATTGATGATCCCCTGAAATCCTCTTGACCTCGATGTTGCAAAAGTTTCGGAAGTTGCAGATCCGAGGCGTCCAGGGCGAAGCTGTATATGCATACCGCGAGCCCTGGACAACAAAGGAGATGCGGCTTCCCAGACTTTCCCGAAGGGTAAAAATTGATCGATACTTTTTAGGACGCCAAACCTCACCTGGAGTGAATTTCGATCTCAACTCTGAAATCGTTAGGACACACCGTTTTAATTTAGAAAAAACCCTTTATCGATCAATTTTTATGCAACTTCGAGGTTGACCGGGACAGCGGGGCAGGATCGCTTTTTCTTTTCAACGAATCCTTACCGGTTCCTGATCTAATAAAAAAGCTAACCTCCCTTTCTAATTAGCATTTTTATACTAAGCATTCGGGCTATCTTTGTAAAGGTATGTTGAAAAAATTCTCGGTTGCCGCCGGTTGGACCTTTGATAGAGGACCTCCTCAATAGGGCAGTTTGGATAAAGGCCGCCGCTCCGGGACATAGACATGGGCTGTCCGGCCCTGATTCCAATCCTGAGATACATAAAGATTACAGTAACAACTCCCATATTCCTTTACATCTTCCTCCCGGTAGCGGCAGGGGCAGATGATGTCTTCATCCAGTTTTCTGTCTCCGGAGGCCAGACGGCAGGGACAGCACATATATCCGTAGCGCCTTTTATTTTCCAGGAGAGCGGCCAGGAGATCAATAACCCTTTCTCTATCCTGGTTGAAAAAATAGCCCTTGGGTTCCTGGACTTTCTTCAGCATGGCCTGGAGTTGTTCCACCTCGTTCATAGACCCAGGGCCTCCTTGATTTCGTCTTCCCGGTGGCCGACGATGACTTTATCTCCGATCAGCAGAGTGGGAAAAGAACAATTGGGATTATATTTTTTGACCTCTTCGATCATGGCGGCCCGTTCCTCTCCCTGGAGGAGGTCCACATCCACAAAATCATAGGCCACCCCGCAGTCATTCAAAAATTTTTTTGTATTTCTACAGTGGCTGCAGGTACTTAAAGTATACATTTTGACGGGCGGCATGGCGTGTCCTTTCTGAATCAAAAAGTTTGAGGCTGTCCCAAGGTCACGTGATTTTTAAGCAACCATTCGCTGAGGGCTTCAGGGGTCTTGATTGCAAGGTTGTCCGAACGGTAATCCGTAGCCCCAAACTGGGATCCACTCCGCAGGAGTGGGACTGAGCATTGTTTTGGATGCGAAGAACCCGGCCCGTCCGCCGCGGCGGACTAAGTTGGTTGGGAGCCAAGCATTCATCCCGCCAAAGGCGGGACTTTGGTGTCGGCCTGTTTCTAAACCCCATTATAAACTTCCTGCCCGGGTTCAGACTGCCGGCGTTTTGGCGGACAATCCTTGCAATCAAGACCCCTGAAGCCCTTTGGGGTAACTTAATATTTTAAGAGGCTACTCCTTCGGTTTGAGAATCACGTAACTTTGGGACTATCCCAAAAGTTTTATTATTATAATTCATCGGGAAGAAAATGCAATCTCCATTCAAAAAAGGCTTATTACGGGCATTACGGTTCAACCTGGGATCGATAGGCAGATCGTTGTTTTCTAAAGAAATGGCCGGTCTATTTTCGGTGATACCAGCGGGCCAAACGGCCGGTGGAAACTCCCCCAAAATAACCGATCAGGACCACCTGATTTTTCCAGGTCCTTTTCCAGATCCCCTCAGCCTGCCAGCGGCGGGACGATGAAACAACGGGAATCGGGGCTATGGCAATACGGCCGCATCGGCGCAGCCGTTGAATCAGTTCCAGGTCCTCCATGATAGGCAATTCGGCGTATCCCCCAAGACTGTGAAATAGAGCTGCCTCCAGGAACAGGGCCTGGTCCCCATAGGGCAACTGGAGGACCTTGGAACGCCAGTTGGCCAAGCGCTCGATGGTTTTTAAGCCCGGAAGGGAGGGGGTAAGCGATAATTGAAAGGCCCCGGCCGCCACCCCCGGACCGGACAGCGCCCGGCCGACATGATCCCGGAATCCCGGGGGCAGACGGGTATCGGCATGAAGGAAAAGCAGGACCCTGCCCCGGGCCGCCCTGGCCCCGGTATTCATCTGCCTGGCCCGTCCCGGCAGGCTTGAAACGAGACCGGCTCCGGCTGCCGAGGCCACTTCCCTGGTCCTGTCCCGGCTGCCGCCGTCAACGACGATCACTTCCAAGTCCGGGTCATTGGGAATGCCGGCCAAGGTGTCGTCGAGAAAAGCCTCTTCATTCAAGGCCGGGATGATAATCGAGATCTTAGCCTGCGGGGCTGTCCGGGAGAAAAAGGTCTTTGGGCAGCAAAAAAGATCCTCAGGGCGATCCACATCCGAAAGACTTTCCAATAACAGGATTTGAAGGCCCTGTCTTTCAGCCGCCTGCCGGGTTTCTGTCAGCACCTGATCAGTCCCCCAGGGCATATTCTGAAATAAGCCCGGCGCCGGTTGTCGCAGGCCGACAAGATAATAACCTCCATCTTGGGCCGGACCCAGGACGAGATCCTTCTGGTTGAGTCCGGCCAGGGCTTCATCCAATTGCCTTCCGGTCAGGGCCGGACAATCACTGCCGATCAGGACCACCCGTTCATCGCCTTTGTTAAAAGCCTCATCAAAAGCCCGCTCCATGCGCAGACCCAAATCACCCTCTCCCTGGGGGACATACAAAAGGCCGACTCCCAGCCATTGTTCCATCAGGGAACAGGTCCCCCCTTCGAAACGAATTTCCAGGGAAATCTGGCTTGAATCCGTATAAGGCTTAAGCATCCGGAGCAGGTGATGAACCAGGTGACGGTGCAGATCACAAGAACCCTCCGGCCCCAGGGCAGGGATAAGACGGGTTTTGGTCTTTCCCGGAATCGGGTAGCGGGTAAACAGGATCACCCGCTTCTTGGATTTTATTTTAAGTTCTGTATCTTTCACCATCGCAACGGGTTGGGCAGGTTAGCAATAGGCAAGTGAACAGGTGTTCTGGGGGGTGGGAGATAGGACTCATTCATTTACTCGGTTAAGACTTCATCCGGCAACTCATCTATATCCCCTTCTATTAGTGGAAAATGTTCGGCCAGCCGTTCCCCCATCTCCTCTATGGCCTGACACAAGGTCTCACAGGCCCGCCCCAGTCTGATTCCCTGCGATACGTTATCGGCGAATCGGTTCAGGGTCTCCTGCTGAATTTTCTCGTAAATGCCCTTATCCGCCAGGACCCAGACCTTCTTCTCCAATAAGGAAATGAAAAACAAGACCCCTGTATTGGACCGGGTCCGGTACAGGCCTTTTTCATAAAAAGCCAGCAGGGCTCTTTTTCGAACAGACTCCTCTTTTTTTAAGGGAAGGATAAAAATCCTTTTGAGACCGGGGGTTCCGGCTATAATCCAGCGAAAGGGAAAGAATAACACCAGACTCAAGGGGATATAGGTCCAGAGGGAGGAATGAAAAAATAATAGGGTCACCGCTATGCTCAGGAGACTTCCCAGAAGAACACCGCCGCCTATTTCAGCCTCCAGGTAAGGGTCGCTGCGATCGACTACCATGACCGCGACCTCTCCCATGGTTCGGGTCTCAACCTCTCGGGTTGTTTTTTTTATAATATCCTTTTCTTCCCGGCTAAAAAAATTTTCAGCGTTCATAACTTTAGAGTTTATCCCAACATTACCTAATTTTTAAGCTATCCATTCTCAGCGCGGCAAAGCCGCAATCAAGTCCGAAGCACGAAATTCGAAATACGAAACAAATTCAAATGACCAAAATTCGAATGATCCAAACAGGTTGAAGACCTATCACAAAAAAGTTTAATAAAATTTAGAGAAAATACACATTAGTAGTATAGAGGGTTTACGGGGTCTTGATTTCGAGGATTATCCGCCAAAACGCCGGCAGCCTGATTTTCCCTCGACCTCTCGAATCCTTGGACCCTTGAACCCTTTAGTTGATTACCAGTCCCCGGAAGCGCCTCCGCCTCCGAAGTCCCCTCCTCCACCGCTGAACCCCCCGCCCCAATCCCCGCTGCTCCCTCCGCCGCCGGATCCGAAAAAACCTCCACCGGACCATAAGCCGCCTCGGCCCTGGAGGCCGCCCAATGAAAAAAGGGCCGGCAATATAATCCCAATGGCCAGACCCAGCAGGCCGAACAGGATGAGGGTTAGAAGCTTCAAAGGGAGGATACCCTGCATAATCAGAGGCAGCCCCAAGGCCCCGACCGCCCCTCCCAAAACACGTGAAAGGCTTCCCAGGACCAACAGGGCGACCCCCAATACAATGAACAGGGTAAAGAAGGAAGGCAGGTCTTTTTCTTTTTTCGCGCCTGGATGATCCCCGGCGTTAAATTCTCCCCGAGCGGCGTCAATCAGAGAGGAAACACCGGCCGTGAATCCGCCCTCAAAATCCCCCCTTTTGAATCTGGGCTTTATGGATAGGTCAATGATCCTCCCGGCCAGCAAATCCGTCAGGCGCCCTTCCAATCCTTTTCCCACCTCGATCCGGATCTTGCGGTCTTCTTTAGCCACAATCAGGATCAGGCCGTTGTCTTTATTTTTTTGCCCGATCTTCCAGGCTTCGGCTACCTTGATCCCGAAGCTTTCGATATTTTCCCCTTCCAACGAGGGGACGGTCAGAATTACGATCTGGGTGGAATCGCTCTCTTCAAAGGCCTTTAATTCCTCCGCCAGGCGGCTTTCGGTCGCCGGGGAAATCATCCCGGCATAATCATTGATATGGCCCTGGAGTTTGGGAACTTCCAAGGCAAAGGAAAAGAGAGGTTGGCAAAAAATAAGAAAAATCAGTAGGGCAGCTCTTGTTTTCATTATTCCTTTCCCCCCTCTCTTCCCTCTCCCGCCTGCTTCGGAAGTCCAGGCAGAAAGGCCGGGGGAAAGGCCTGGATGGGAGGGGTCGAATATCCGCCGAGGCGGAATTGAGGGGAGGGTTGGATCAAAATTTCACCTGCGGCGCCTTTTCGGCCCCGGCTTCGGCCTTAAAAGGTTCCTTAAGTTTCAAACCCAATAAAAACTTATTGGTCAGGCTATTGGGGAAAATCCGGATGGAGGAATTGAACACCTCGACGGCTTTGTTATAGCGGCCCCGGGCCACATTGATCCGGTTTTCCGTCCCTTCCAGTTGATGCTGAAGATCGCGAAAATTCTGATTAGCCTTGAGATCCGGATAGTTTTCCGCCACCACCAGCAAACGGGAAAGGGCGCTGCTCATGCCGGACTGGGCCTCCTGAAACTGCTTGAAGGCATTGGGGTTGTTCAGGAGCTCCTTACCCGCCTGAATAGTTCCGACCTTGGCCCTGGCTTCCGTAACAGCCATCAGCGTCTCTTTCTCGTGTTTGGCATAGGCCTTAACGACTTCCACCAGATTGGGTATCAAATCATTCCTCCTTTGATAGGTCGCCTCCACATCCCCCCAGGCGGCCTTGACCCCCTCCTCGTTGGTTTGAATGGTATTATACCCGCAGCCTGAAAACATCAAAAGCACCAAAAAGCAAAGCAAGCCAAGTTTAAACCGTTTAGACATCACGTCCTCCTCTTAACCATTTTCTTGAATGGGCCGCAGCCCAACGAAACAACCCTCTCTTTTTATAGTATATCAAACTTTCTATCCTATGGTAAGACGGTAATAATTCCCGGCGGGTGCTCCCTTAGAGCGCCGCGCCCCTGTTTCGTCCTATCATTTTTGCGGCTAGTCCCAAAGTTACGTGATTCTCAAACCGAAGGGCTAGCGCCTTAAAATATAAGATCACCTTAAAGGGCTTCAGGGGTCTTGATTTCAAGGATTGTCCGCCAAAACACTGGCAGCCTGAACCCGGGCAGGAAGTTTATAATGGGGTTTAGAAACAGGCCAACACCAAAGCGATTTATCGTCCTGGGTGAATGCCCGGCTCCCTACCAACTTAGAAATTCGGGCCGGGTTGGGGCTACGGATTACCTTTCGGACAACCTTGAAATCAAGACCCCCGAAGCCCTCTATGAATGGATAGCTTAAAAATCACGTAACGTTGGGACAAACTCCATTTTTGTTTTAAAGAAATGGGGGTCGTGCTAAGATAAAAAGGTTGGCTGCAGGCGGCCTTCCCGGCCATCATTCTGAAACCATAGCCTAACAGGATTCACCCTATGATCAAAGAAGTAAAACTGATGACCTCTGAAGAGATGCATGCTCGACACCAAAGGCGGGAAGATCCCTTCCGGCTGGTTTTGGACAAATGGTTCCGCATTCAATCCTTCCTGGCCAGGCCTTTTCCCAGGAGGATTTTGTCAGCATCCTGGAAGCCGCCCAGGTCCCGATTCCCTTCTGTCTGGATCTGGAATCCCGCAATGCCTGCAATCTCTGCCCCATCGGTCAGGTTTGTCAATCCAGCCGGGAAGGATTTGAAAGCCTCTGGAGCGGCGTATTCCGTCTCCTTCAGGCCTATGCCTGGGCCGGGGATTTTCTCAATCCTGAACCCTTGAAAAACATGGTGGCCGAACTTATCGCCCACATCCAAGATGCCCAGGGATCTTATCATAAATAAGACAGAAAGAGATGAATTCGGAATGGACCTTTGGAGGGGAAAGCGGTAAAAGGGGCAACGGCCTCTATGAACTACAAGGCCGCTGCCCCTTAAACATTGGACTTATTTTTTCTTCTTGGGCTCTTCTTTTTGGCTCTTCTTTCTTGGGTTCTTCTTTCTTCTTTCCATCCTTGACTCAATGGCCGTAGCCTTCATTTGATACTGGATCGTAACCTTAGACCCCACTTTCAGATCGCCGCTGACTTTGGTCTCCTTGTCTTTGGCGATTTCCCATCTCTCCTCCCCTTTTTTTACGGTGATGACGTCGTCCTTGATGTCCAGCACCGGTCCCGGTAACCTGGTAACCCTTGGGTGCCCCGGCCCAGGCCCAAACGGCAAACAAGAGAACCGCTACCATGCTTAAAAGCACTCTCTTCATCTTTTCACCCTCCTTTTAAATTGGTTTGGCCAAAAGATAAATGAGCGGGGCTGAAATGTAAAGATGATTTTCTTATTTCTGTGGCCCGGGATCGGGGTTCCTTTTTCGTAAACCCCTTAAACTATCAACTGTACTATT
>CAVQFQ010000028.1:0-7792 GCA_963711835.1 uncultured delta proteobacterium
GCCCGGTCCAATATCGAGAATTTGTTGAATATAAATAATCGTCCGGACTATTTTCAGGAGGGGTTGCCTTTAACCCCTCCTGCCTTTTTTCTACCTAAATTCTATCAGTTACTTAATAATGGAATCAATGCTTAATCCTTTATCTTGGTTCTTTATAGTCATAACAACTTGATTTTATAGAGAAAAAGTAAAATAATAGGTTTGGAAAGTAGTCGGATTTCAAACCTCCCGTCATTTTCCCCCGCTAAACTCTCCTGTCTGAATTTTTCTGCTTGACATAGGGCAGCCAAAAAACTATATTAGTATATAGTTATTTAGAAAGAAGTTTAATTTTGTCCACTTTTCTTTTTTTGGACGGTGGGGAAGGAAAAAATGGATTGGAGAACTAAAATGAGCGAACGGGAATCATGCGAATGCCTACAAACTGCTGTTGAAAGATCACCGGAAGTTAGTTTAAGGACCAAGCTAATCCTTCTTCCGGTGGCTTTTATGGCCTGGTGGGTTATTTATCAACAATTACCGGAGGCAACCGGGTGGTTGACGTTTGATTTATTCAGCCTAAGGAGAGGCTCCCAGATTGGAGAAGCGGTAGCCTTTTTTCTTTATGACGTCCCTAAGGTCCTGATGCTCCTCATGTTGGTGGTTTTCGGGGTGGGGCTTCTGCGTTCTTTCTTTACTCCGGAAAAAACCCGAGCCATACTGGCCGGCAAAAAGGAATCCGTAGGTAATGTTTTGGCCTCCCTTTTGGGTATTGCTACCCCCTTTTGTACCTGCTCGGCGATCCCTCTTTTTATCGGATTTGTTGAAGCCGGGGTCCCTTTAGGGGTTACTCTGTCCTTTCTAATCTCCGCCCCTATGGTCAACGAAATAGCCCTGGTGCTTTTATTCGGCCTGTTCGGCTGGAAGGTCGCGGCCCTTTATCTGACCACCGGATTAATGATCGCCATGGTCAGCGGCTGGGTCATCGGCCGGCTCCATATGGAAAATTATATCGAAGACTGGGTTCGTGAGATCAGATCCAATGGTACGCCCCTGCTCCTGGGGGGTATGAACTGGTCCGGCCGAATCGATTATGCCTGGCAGGCGGTCAAAGATATCGTCGGGAAAGTCTGGATTTATGTGGTGGCCGGTATAGCAGTGGGAGCAGCCATCCACGGGTATGTTCCGGTGGGCTTCATGGCCTCAATCATGGGCAAGGAGGCCTGGTGGTCCGTGCCCCTGGCCGTGATCATCGGGGTGCCCATGTATTCCAACGCAGCCGGGATTATCCCGGTGGTCCAAGCCCTTCTGGAAAAGGGAGCGGCCTTGGGTACGGTCTTGGCCTTCATGATGGCCGTCATCGGCTTGTCTTTGCCGGAAACCATCATCCTGAGAAAGGTTTTAAAAATGAGATTGATTGCCGTCTTTATTGGAGTGGTGACCCTGGGCATCCTGACCGTAGGCTTCCTCTTCAATGCCATGCTTTAAAAAGAACAGAAAGATACCATGATGAAAGAAAGTCGCCTCATTTTGATCCTCGGTCTGGCCGGCTTCGTGGTTATGGCCGACAACTGGGTGGTTTCACCGATACTGCCGGCTATTGCCCGCTCCCTCAAAGTCTCACCGATCCAGGCCGGCCTGTTGATCAGCGCCTATATGATCCCCTTCGGGCTCTTCCAGCTCATCTTCGGGCCTCTGGCCGATCGCTATGGAAAGCAGCAAATCATTGCCTTTTCCATGATCTTCTTCACTATTGGAACGGCCCTCTGCGGTTTTGGAATGGCCTTATTTGATTTGGCCTTTTACCGGGCCGTCACCGGCGTTTTTGCCGCCTCCGTCATGCCCATTTCCCTGGCCCTGATCGGCGATCTGGTGCCTATGGAACGCCGGCAACAGGCCATCGGGACCTTCATGGGTATCGCCTTTTTAGGGCAGGGCTTAAGCATGGCGGTTGGCGGGTCCATCGCCTATTTTGTCAGTTGGCGGGGGGTATTCTTGACCTATGCCGTGCTTTCAGCCCTATCCACTTTCCTCCTTTTCTACTCCCGGCGAGAGGTACCGTCAAAAAAGAATCCTGAGAGCCGGTTCCTGAAACCCTATGTTAATCTATTAAGCGACCGAAACAGTCTCATGGTCTATCTGGTGATTCTGATTGAGGGCATTCTGATCATAGGTTCTTTTTCCTTTCTGGGGGCTTACACCGAACACCTGTTCCAATACAATTATCTGGCCATTGGATTGATTATGACGGCTTTTGGCGCCGGGGCAGTCATAACCGGCCGTTTGGTGGGGAAGATCGTGCCTCGCCTCGGCCGGTTGCGGGTCCTTAGTCTGGGCCTGCTTATGGCCGTAGCCGCCGATCTTCTTCTTTACAGCGTTGAAACCAGCCCGATTGTGCTTATTATCGGAGTAGCCGCCTTAGGGGTGGGATTCATGCTGGCCCATTCCAGCCTGCTGACCATTGCCACCGAATTTGCCAAAATGGCCCGCGGCACGGCCATGTCCCTGGTGGCTTTCTGCTTTATGGGCGGCGGCGGTGTTGGGACCGCTATCGGAGGAAAGATAATCTCCTCCGTGGGCTATGCCTCTTTTTATGGTTTGTATGGACTTTCCCTGGCAGCTTTGGCCGGAGTCGCCCTGGCGGTCGTCCGAGAAACAAGGAACTAAGAGGCAACCTGAAGCCCAATAAAAATCTCTTGACACCAGGGGATGAAAAAAACTAAATTACCATATAATCAACTAAATTTATTTCCTTAACCAATGGAAAAAATACTCTTCGAAAGTCAAGCATCGGTCTTAAAGGCCTTGGGGCAGCCTACGAGACTCCAAATTCTGGACCTGCTCAAAGACGGGGAACGCTGTGTCTGCGAAATCTTCCCGGCTATCAACCAGGAGCAGGCCAATGTCTCCAAGCATTTATCCATCCTGAAACAGGCCGGCATCCTGGAATCCCGGAAGGACGGGCTTCGTATTATTTACCGCCTTAAAAACCAGGAAGTCCTGGGCCTGTTAAAAGGTGTTTCCAGGATTCTGAAGGCGCAGGCCCAGGAGCAAAGGAGATTGATGGCCCAGCTATAATTTTTTTTCATTGTTTGACAACTGGTTAGTCATATAATTAATGAGGAAATATGTTGCCTAGGAGATGATATTCCCGTGAAAGAACGTTACTACCTGCTGGTGCCGGCCCTGTTTATTGCCGGGGCCATTTCTGTCTTCGTCTCCCAGTCCGCCGTCCTGAAATATTTCGGGGCCGCCGCCAACAAATTCTTGTCCTATAGCCTGGCCTCCGTGTCGGGAACCATCCTGGCCGTTTGCTCCTATACCGTCCTGCCTCTATTCGCCGGAATGATCTACGGCATCCTGGTGGCCTGAGAAGCCGAAGAGCGATCAGCGCCGTAAAATTTTCCTATGGGACCTAATCACCATCCTCATTCCGAAGCCTCCTGGGGCAAACAGCTCTTCATCACCATGGTGATGAACCTGATCATCCCGGCCGTTCAGATTGTGGCCGGGATCATGGCCGGCAGTATGGCCCTGATCAGCGATGCCCTTCATAATCTGAGCGATTTCGTTTCCATCCTGATCAGTTATCTGGCCCTGAAAATCGGAAAACGAGGCCCCTCACCTTCCCAAACATTTGGCTACCGGCGAGTGGAGGTCATGGCGGCTGTTTTCAATGTGGCCCTTCTTTTTGGGGCCGCCCTTTTTGTTGCCTTCGAGGGCTGGGTCCGTTTGCGCCATCCGGTGGCCATCCAGGGGAGCATAGTCATCTGGATGGCCCTCCTGGGATTTTTCGCCAACGGCATCTCCACCTGGATGCTCCATGCCGGGGCCAAAGAAAACCTTAATATGCACAGCGCCTTTCTGCATATGGCGGCCGATGCCCTGACCTCCTTAGGAGTGGCTATGCTGGGGCTGGTCTGGATATTTCGTCCCTGGTATTGGCTGGACCCGATCGTCTCCTGGGCCATCGTGGCCTTGATCCTGTACACCTGTTGGGGTATTTTGAAAAGAGCCCTGCTCATTTTAATGAACGCCACCCCGCCGGGTATAGACCTGGAGGCCATCCGGCAGGAAGTCGAGGCCCTGGAGGGTATCGAAGGCCTTCATCATCTCCATGTCTGGAATCCTTCTTCCGAAACCATCGCCCTGGCCGCTCATGTGAGGGTACCGGATCAGATGTTGGGCCAGGTGGACGAACTTGCGAAAAAGGTCAGGGGTTTGCTCCTTTCTAACTTCAACATTGACCATCCGATTCTGCAATTTGAAACCTCGACCTATCAACCGGCAGATCTGTTATGTCATTTGTGTAATCCGAAATCATAAGGGAGGTCAACCTATGGACATTAAAGTACTGGGACCCGGTTGTCCCAAATGCCAGCAAACCGAAAAAGTAGTTAAAGAAGCCGTGGCCGAAAGCGGTGTAGCGGCTCAGGTTGAAAAAGTCACCAACGTAATGGATATTGCCCGCTATGGGGTTTTGGGGACCCCGGCCGTAGTGGTGGACGGTGAGGTCAAATCCGTGGGAAAAATACCAAATAAAGAAGACGTATTAACTGGATAAAGAAATAAGTACAAACAATATTCCAGGAATTAAAGGATTGAAATATGGCTGAAGATTGCTGCGCACCTTCAGGAGACATTATGCTCCTGCCCTGTTCGGGGGGTTCCAACGTCGGTCAACTGGCCAACCAGGCCGCCGTTGAATTGACCCAGGAGGGTTTTGGCAAGATATATTGTCTGGCCGGCATCGGAGCCCATTTGTCCGGTTTTGTCCAGTCGGCCAAAGATGTCCCAAACTTAATCGTGATCGACGGCTGCGACGTCGGCTGCAGCCGGGGAATTCTGGCCCAGGCGGAAGTCCCTCTTAAAAATTACCTGGTCTTGACCGATATCGGTATCGAGAAGAACAAAAACTTTGTTCTGGCCCGGGAGGATATTGAGAAAACCAAACAGGCCGTCAAGTCCAAGCTCAGCGAGGGGAAATCCTGAACCTGGTCCGGGAATCGGGTCCAGGAGGTCATCCTGCCCATGGCCGCCGGCCCAGCAGTTCTTCCAGAACGCATTTAGTTAATTTTTAGATATTTTTCAGTAAAATAGCCATGTTATTCACCGCGGAGACGCTAACAACGCAGAGAAAATTATTTTTATTTGGCGGTGACCCCGATGGCGGGGCGGCAAATAAAAACAACCCGTCCGCTCCGCGGATAAAAATTTCATAAAAGAGGAGCCGGTTAACCAACGTGAAATTCATTAAATCTTGGACCGCCTCAGTGATGCTTTTCATTCTGATCGCGGTCTTTTCCACACCGGCAGTGAAGGCCTCGGCAGGGCCGACGATCGACTCCGTTTATCCCGGGCTGGCCACGGATATCCTGAAATTCGCCACCCTGGCCAAACTGGGAAAAGGGACGCTCTTGACCGCCGGCAACTTGGTCATCCGAGAGTCTGAAGTGCTTTCGGACATAAAAAAGGCCAATCCGGCTATTCGGAAACAACTGGAGAAAAACGCCTTTTTCATCCTCGAAAGTACCGCTGCCAAGCGGTTGTTGCTTCAGGAGGCCGTCAGGGCCGGCTTCAAAAGAGCAGGTGATGAGAATAAGGTGATCGGGGAATATTTGAACCAAGAAGTAAAAATAAAACCCGTTTCCGTGGAAGAATTAAAGGCCTTCTATACTCAGAATAAGGACCTGTTCGGGAACGCCCCCTTTGAACAAGTCCAAGGACCTCTCAAAGATTATCTGATGCAGCAGAAAAAGCAGGAGGCCGTTCTGCACTATATTCGCACCCTGGGGCAGAGGCAGGCTATCCAGGTGGACGAAGACTGGGTAAAAAAACAAAGTCTCCTGGCCCTCGATAATCCCGTGGACAAAATGCGCCTGTCCGGGAAACCGAGTCTGGTTGATTTTGGGGCCACCGGCTGTGGTCCCTGCGATATGATGACCCCGATACTGGCCAATCTGGAAAAGAAGTATAAGGACAAGTTGAACGTACTCTTTGTCCATGTCGGGCAGGAGCAGATACTGGGCGCCCGCTACGGCATCCGTTCCATCCCGGTCCAGGTCTTTTTTGATAAAAACGGAACCGAAGTTTTCCGCCATACCGGCTTTTCCCCGGAAGCGGAGCTTGAAAAAAAATTAGCGCAGTTCCAGTTGCCTTAGGAGGACAGGTGCCATCCATGAACCACCTTAAAAAAACAATCATCGGCCTGATCCTGATCTTTTTCGGATCCGGGATTATCTTTACCGTCTGGGCCGGGACGTCCCCGGAAATCCCGGTCAAAGGGATGGTAACTTTAGTGGACCTGGGGGCCAACGCCTGTATCCCCTGCAAGATGATGGCGCCCATTCTTGGAAAAACTGGAAAAAGTCTATCAGGGCAAAGCGGCCGTCGTTTTTATCGATGTCTGGAAAAATCCGGTGGGGCCGACCGCTTCAATATCCGGGTGATCCCCACTCAAATCTTTTTCGACAAAAAGGGGAAAGAGGTCTATCGCCATGAAGGCTTCCTGAGCGAGAGGATATCGTGGCCCAACTGAAAAAAATGGGGGTTATTTAATCGGTTATGATTGAATCCTTCTTCTTGACCATTAATGATTGGCTCATCGGCGGCACATCTATCGCCTTTGCGGGGTCATTCCTCTGGGGCATGATCAGCGTGGTCTTCAGCCCCTGCCATCTGGCCTCCATTCCTCTGATCGTCGCCTATGTAGGCGGCCAGGAAAAGATGGTTCAGGCCCGGCAGGCCGTCACTTATTCGGTGGCCTTTACCAGCGGCCTTTTTGTCACCATCGCCTTGATCGGTGTACTCTGCGCCCTTCTGGGCCGGATGCTCGGGGACGTTGGAAATTACTGGCAGGTCCTGGTCGGGCTGGTCCTGATCTGGGTGGCCCTGGGCATGCTGGGGGTGGAGAAATGCTCCATGTCCGGCAGTCTGTTATATCGTCTTAATCTCAAAGGAATCGGCGGGGCCTTGATCCTCGGTCTGGCTTACGGCGTCCTCTCCGGGTCCTGCACCTTCGGTTTCATCGCCCCTATCCTGGCCATCATCACCATTCAAAAAATGGTGGTCAATGGTATTATTATGATCCTGCTGTTCGCTGTCGGCCATTGCCTGCCTATCGTGATTGCCGGCAGTTCTACGGCTGCCGTCCGTAAAGTGGTTGAAAACCAGTCCTGGCAGACCGGCGGCCAATGGTTTCGCCGCGGGGCCGGGACCCTTATTGGGCTACTGGGGATCTATTTCATGGTAAATCCTTTTTTTAATTCCTGAATCAGCCGCTTGAAAGACGTGTTGCGGAACTTGGATTTTCGGGACATCCCATCCCAATTATACCTTAAAGTCTACCGGCATGTTTAGCATACTTTTCCCCAACATCAATCCGGTGCTTATCTCTCTTGGTCCCCTTCAAATACGATGGTATGGGCTGGCTTACGTGTTGGGATTTTTGTCGGCTTACTTCTTGATTCGATTTCAACTGGCCCGGCATAAGCCTCCGCTCTTAAGCCTTGACCGGTTATCCGATCTTTTTTTTTACATGGCAACGGGCTTGATTCTTGGCGCCCGTCTTGGATATGCTCTTTTCTATAACTTTGGGTATTACCTTCTACACCCCCTTGAAATGGCCGCCTTTTCGCACGGCGGGGATGTCTTTTCACGGCGGACTCCTGGGTGTGTTCCTGGGAACGGCCTTTTATTGTCGTAAAAATCGAATTTCCCTTTAGCACTCGGGGATTTGTTGGTCCTGCCCGCTCCCATCGGTTTGGGACTGGGACGACTGGCCAACTTCATCAATGGAGAGCTATACGGCCGG